>JAVVQG010000004.1:0-195466 GCA_036655355.1 Bacteroidales bacterium | reverse complement strand
GGATGGATGGATGGATGGATGGATGGATGGATGGATGGATGGATGGATGGATGGATGGAAAAGAGTAAAAGAGTAAAAAAAGGCAGTTTCAATGCGAAACTGCCTTTTGTCTTTTGTCGATTAGTTCAACAAAGCCAATGTGTCTTTGATGCGTTTCATCGCCTTGACCAGATTTTCGTCCGATGTAGCGTAAGAGAATCGAAGACATTCCGGTGCTCCGAAGGCTCCTCCGCCTACCGTTGCCACCAATCCTTTTTCAAGTAGGAACATCGCTAGATCCGCCGCATCGTTAATCACTTTTCCCTCGAATGATTTACCGAAATAATGACTCACTTCAGGGAAGAGATAGAAGGCTCCGTCTGGAATATTCACTTTGAATCCCGGAATTTCACGGGCTAGTTCAACGACAAGTTTCCGACGGCGATCAAATGCTTTTCGCATCTCGGCAACGCATTCCTGGGGACCGTTGTATGCCTCTTCAGCAGCTTTCTGTGCAATCGAAGAAGGTCCCGAAGTGTATTGTCCCTGCAGCTTGTTGCATGCTTTGGCGATCCACAAAGGAGCGGCGATAAATCCGATGCGCCATCCGGTCATCGCATATGCTTTAGAAACGCCGTTGATGATGACCACACGGTCGCGGATCTCATCGAACTGGGCGATGCTTTCGTGTTTTCCGATGTAGTTGATGTGTTCATAGATTTCATCCGCGATAACGATGATCTGAGGGTATTTGGCCAGCACCTCTGCAAGACCTTTTAATTCCTCTTTGCTGTAAACGCTTCCTGTCGGGTTAGATGGAGAGCATAGCATAATGGCTTTCGTAGCCGGCGTAATAGCCGCTTCAAGTTGAGCCGGTGTGATTTTAAAATCCTGCTCGATTCCCGCTTTTACAATGACATTCTTTCCTTCGGCAAGTTTTACCATTTCAAAATAGCTTACCCATGCCGGAGTGGGAACGATCACCTCGTCGCCCGGCCCGATAATGCTCAGAAGGACGTTGCATACGGATTGTTTAGCTCCGCCCGATACGATAATCTGTTCCGGTGCGTATTCCAGATTATTCTCATTCTTTAATTTCTTACAAATGGCTTTACGGAGACTCATGTATCCGGGTACGGGAGAGTAGAAGGAGTAGTTTTCCTCAATCGCCTTTACGGCTGCCTTTTTGATGTGTTCCGGTGTGTTGAAATCAGGTTCGCCCACACTTAGGTTGATCACATCTAGACCTTGTGCTTTTAATTCATTACTTTTTTGTGACATGGCTAAAGTCTCGGAAGGTGAGAGACTCGCCAAACGTGCAGAAACGTGCTCCATTCTTTTGTGATTTTTTTTCAGGTTTGGATTCGCGAACAAAAGAAATGAAAAAATGGCAATAATCAAAACAAGAAAAGGTTTAAGCGTTATTTGGTTGCAAAATTCTTTTACTTGTAGCTATTTAGTAACACAAAACACTAATTGTTTTAAATTATATAACGACAAAGGGCCTTCCTGTTCGGAACGCCCTTTGCCAAATTCTTTTGATTACGAGAACCGGAATTTTATTTTACATTTTTCAGATTATGTCCCATGCGGTCTTTTTTTGTCTGCATGTAAAACTGATTGTATTTATTCGGAGTAACCTCGATCGGCACGTTCTCTACAACTTCCAGACCGTATCCTTCCAGTCCGATACGTTTGATCGGGTTATTTGACATCAAACGCATTTTTGTTACGCCTAGATTTCTCAAGATGCTAGCGCCCACGCCGTAATCACGTTCATCGGCATCGAAACCGAGGTGCAGGTTGGCATCCACGGTATCCATTCCCTGTTCCTGAAGTTTGTAAGCTTTGATTTTATTCATAAGTCCGATACCACGGCCTTCCTGATTCATATAAACGATAACGCCTTTGCCCTCTTTGTCGATAGCTTCCATCGCTTTATGAAGCTGTTCGCCGCATTCGCAACGCATTGAACCGAAGATGTCGCCGGTCATACATGAAGAGTGAACGCGAACCAAGATTGGTTCATCTTCTTTCCATGTTCCTTTGATGATGGCAATGTGTTCCAGTCCGTTTGATTTCTGACGGAACGGAATCAATCGGAAGTCTCCGTAATGAGTAGGCATGTGAACTTCTTCACCCTGTTCAACAAGCGATTCCTGTTTCAAACGGTATTTGATCAGTTCTGCAACAGAGATGATCTTCATGTCGTGCTCTTTTGCCATTTCCATCAGTTCAGGCAGACGAGCCATGGTTCCGTCTTCGTTCAAGATTTCAATCAATACCCCTACCGGCTCTTTTCCGGCTAGGCGACACAGGTCAACCGCAGCTTCGGTATGCCCTGCACGGCGAAGTACACCGCGACTTCTTGCACGCAACGGGAAGATGTGTCCCGGACGTCCGAACTCTTCCGGACCGATTTTCGGATCGGCAAGGAATTTCAAGGTTGTCGCACGGTCGTAAGCGGAGATACCGGTGGTACATCCGTGCTCAAGTAGATCTACAGAAACCGTGAACGGGGTAGCATGCATGGATGTGTTTGAAGAAACCATGTATGGTAATTCCAATTGATCCGCACGTTCGTCAGTCATCGGAGCACACATCAGACCACGTCCGTAACGCGCCATGAAGTTGGCTTTTTCCGGAGTCATCAATTCTGCGCAAGCGATGAAATCGCCTTCATTCTCACGATCTTCATCGTCAACTACGATGATCAGATTCCCTTTGCGAATCTCTTCAACCGCTTCTTCTATTGTATTTAATTGAAATTCTTTCATTTGTATATCTTTTATTTTTTAACGCTAAGGTCAAATGCGCCATCTAAATACCTTTGAAAAGGTGTCTCATCTTTAGGTGAGCTATGGCGATCTCATTTGTATATCTTTTATTTTTTAACGCTAAGGTCAAATGCGCCATCTAAATGCCTTTACGATAAATGGCTGATCCTTATTTGCGGAGTAAAATTAGCAATTCCTGATTGTTTTTAATCACCTCTTCAATCGCCTTCATCCTTTTTTTGCGTTTAAAGATGGCAAACAAATAATAAGGGATGCTAAACGGCAGTAACAATGCGATCAGAATTCCTGTAAACCGGTTGTTCGCCGGACTCCCGAATCCCATCTTATAAAGAACCGGGTATTCTGAAAGTCGGTTCAAAATAGCGGTTTCTGAGGCGTTGCTACCCACTTCAAGCATTATATTGTATTGGATCACAAGGTTTTCAAGACCCTGAGGTTTGTGCGCATTCGTATAGAAATTGAAGAAATTGATGGATCGTTTATCTTTCGACTGCTTCAGATAATCGGTACACAGGTTGTTCAGAGCCTCAATATCTTCTGCGAATTTCGCTTTGTTGACAGCTTCGATAATCACCTCTTTCTTTGTAAAGATTCGTTTTTTCTGTAATCCCAGGAAGCTACGCAGCGCATTCATGTACACTTCGGCATTGAAGAGTACCGAATCGTTAACCGCTTTATACGTAAAGAAGATTCCAAGCGGAAGCAGGATACCCGAACTTAACCAGACTCCTTCCCATACGGTTAACATCCCGTCACGCGCCATCTTATATCCGCTGTTATCAATAATGTAATAGATGATAAATAGAAAGACCGAGATGATCACCGGCATCCCCAGTCCCCCTTTTCGGATGATGGCACCCAGTGGTGCTCCGATAAAGAAGAAAATCAGACAGGCAAAAGAGAGTGTAAACTTCTTATGCATCTCGATTTCGTGTCGACGAATGGTTTTGTCTTCATCTTTCTGGATCGATTCTTTGAATTCGAATTCCTGTCGAACTGCGGTTGCTTTATTCTGTGCTTTTTCCAGTGCGCCCTGTTTGTCGTGTAGGGAGAGCGTCGTAAAGAGCGAGTCAAGATTGGTCGCGATTAATTTATTGTCAGCAAGAGCTGAATCGCGTTTCTCTTCAGGCGTGATATTCCGGAAATAAGTGTGCTGTTTTAACGTAGAGGAATAGGTGGAAGAGATTGAATCCTTGCGTGTACCTAATGAATCGATAGAAGTACGAAGTTGATTCATGTTCTTTCCTACATATTGGTTCGACATGATCGATTCGTCCATGCGATTAAAGTTGGCGTCAAATTCGATTAGGATCTCTTTTTTTGAGAACGTTTCGCGTCGGTAGGGAACGTTGGATTTCGCGGTACGTTGATCTTTCAGGTTCTCAAAAGATTCGCCGTCCCACAGCGTGAGGAATAAAAATCGTTTGTCATCCGTCATCTTCATCTTGCCCGAATCGGCAACGATTACCGTTGCATCTTCGAAGCTACCCGAAACATCATAGATCATTACATCGTACAACATTCCGGTCTCTTGGTTTTTCTTTTTCACAAAGAGGTTGTACCCGTCGATGTCTTTATAGAATACCCCCTCCGGAATATCGAGTTCGGGCGATTTGTGACGCATAGAGAAAAGAAGAGAGAACATTTTTACCTGTGCCCTCGGAAGAACTTCATTTTGGAAGAAGAATGCAGCGATGGCAATGATCGCCACGGTATAAATCAGAGGCTGCATGATACGGATCAGGGACACCCCGGCGGCTTTCATCGCCAGAAGTTCCAATCGTTCACCCATATTTCCGAAAGTCATCAAAGAAGCCAGTAGCACCGCTAGCGGGAGTGCCATTGGTACCATAGAGAGTGCGGCGTAGAAAAACAATTCGAAAAGCACCTTCATCTCTAATCCTTTTCCAACCATTTCATCTACATATTTCCACATAAACTGCATCAATACAATGAAGAGTACGATGAAGAAAGTCATGCAGAAAACCGGAAGGAATGTCTGAAGTATAAATGTGTATAGTCTTTTTATGCGAAACATATCTTATTTTAGATTGTACGCAAAAGTAATGCAAAAAATCGAAACAGTTCCGTACCCTATTCTCTTAATGCATCTATTTCGGTAGGTGAAGTGTGGTTTTTCCTAAAAAGAAAGAGTCGGTCAGATCCCTAATTTTCGTTTTAGGTTATCGATCTGGGTGTTCCATAACTCGATGGAATCCTCCTTTTCATCCGGAAAAGCATAATCCGTAACTTCCAGAATCGTACTTCCTGTCAATTCCAATTGATGGATGCGGAATTCGAAAAATGTTTTCTGTTCTTCCTCCTCATTCCAGCGAAAACGGATAAAAACGCCGTTTCTGCATCCCACCTGAAAAGCATCCTGTGGCATTTTATTCCAAAAGAACGTGTAGTGTTTTCCGCTTAGTTGTACATCGTCTGCGAACCAATGGGCAAGACCGTTGGCCGTAGCGATGTAATTCCATAAAACTGCGGGTGCTACGCTGCGTAGGGTATATTCGATGTTGAATTTCTCTTTAATCATAGATTCATTGTTTTTTGGCAATATATGAATTTATTTTATATAAACATATTTCAATAAAAAATAATTAAACAGCGTTTTGCGGATTCGTTGTCTGCGAAAAAGAGTGGAATCAACGTGTAATTTTTTTTGTTTTGTAAATTATTGAAAGATAATGGGTAACCGAATGTTGTTTTGGTCGGTGTGAAAATATTTCTTCTGAAAGTTTTGAATTAAAGAAATTCGCTCTATCTTTGCAACGCAATCGGGAAAAACGATGGCAAATGGCGAGATAGCTCAGATGGTTAGAGCGCATGATTCATAATCATGAGGTCCCGAGTTCAATTCTCGGTCTCGCTACAAAAAAAAGGCATTTAAACGAAAGTTTAGATGCCTTTTTTCGTATTAACCCCCCTCCCCTCGAAGGAAGTTCGGATGCAGTCACGAATATTGACGAAAGTGTTGAGAATCTACAATCCAATATGCAACCTATATAGAACCCATACCGCACGAAATTATTGAATATCAGTAAATAAATCAAGTTTGACACTCTGTTGAATTTGATTTTTGTATTTTTGTGAATAGGTGATTGCCAAGTAAACGTTGGAAAACACACCTAGATAGCGAGTAATAACACTAACAATAAGGAAATAGATGAAAAGGATAATTTTGTTATTGATTATTTGTGTTTCTGTGTCAGCTTCTTCGCAGAATATAGATGAACGCATCGGAGATGCTATCAATCAAGAGAAATGGCAAACCTTAAGAAATCTCTATGAGCATGAGGGAGCAAAATTACAAACGCCCATTCTTCATCCATTATCCAAATTCTTTATAAGCCATTCTTATAACCAGCCTGATTCAGCTTTGTTTTATGGTACTAAGCTTTTGAATGAATATCAAGCTGCTTTGGGCAGCTCCGTAGGGGGTATACTATTTCTTATGGCTGGGGATTTCGCGAAGAGAGGAGATTATGATAATGCTGCCGGCATATTAAAACAATACAATACCGCAGTAAAAGCGAGTGGTGCAGCTCCTATCCCAATTTTTATCGCCTACGAAAATCAATATAGTGCCATTGCTGAAAAAGGAGGGTTTAGTATGTTTCGCCCTCAGAAAGAAATAAAGGTGCCCATAAGGTATTTGAATTCACAAACAAAATCAGGACAGATCCGTGTAGCTATTCGATTGAATAACCAACCTCATGATGCAGCCTATGATACTGGTGCTGGAGAAAATATAATGTCCAGGCAATTAGCAGATAAGTTGGGTCTTCATGTTTATGATTTTATTGGAACTGCTATTGCTGGAATAAATGTTAGCAATTCATTTTTTACAATAGTCGACTCTCTGCATTTGGGCGACATTATGTATAGAAATGTACCTTTTCAAGTTGTTGATTTTAATACAGGCCATCAAGAAGCTGATTCTGTAATAAAAAAAATAAAGATGGATTGTATCATAGGGGTACAGACCATGCTTCCACTCAAGGAGATTCAGCTTGATTTTAAGAATAGACTTTTGAAAATTCCTACTTATCCAAGCGAAGCGCCTTCATTTGCTCCTAATATTTATTATTCAGGAGAAGGTCTTTTGGTGATGTCTGTTTTAGATAAGAAAACCAACAAGAAGATTAATGCCATGCTTGACACCGGCTCTGCAATAACCAATCTCACAGCAAAATATTATATGTCAAATAAGCAATTATTTGACAATGTTATACCTGATGACTCTGTAAGAATAGCAGGTATTGGGGGCGTGAAAATATTAAAGACTATCTCTACTTCATGGGAGTATAGTATTAATGGCACTCAGTTTATGAAAGAGCCTGTCACCATAAATTTAAATGAAGATTCTGATGCTGACGGTGTTTCTAAATATGACTGTCTTTTTGGACTCCCTTCATTTTCCAAATATGATTGTGTGACAATCAATTTTAAAGATATGTTTTTGGATTTTGAATAAAATATACTTTCGGTTAATTCTCTTTTATTCTATTGGAAGTAAAGAACTTCTTTATTTCTTCTATAGGTCGCTCTATCTTATATATCCTGTTCACTCAAGGAATGCTTATTTTTATAATGAAGTGCTAACAGCTTGAGTTTTAGAATTATTCCCGTGTCATGAATATTCTTTCAATTAAATACTATTTTAAATATATTTATATAACTTTGCATTTGTAAACAATTACTCCTCTCTATTACTACTTTTCCAATGCAGTTCAGTTTATTCCTATATAATTCAGAACTGTTCCTTTAAATTTTCTTTGTGATACTATATATCGGAAAATGCACCGCCTTGGTTCAGTCGAAGCACCGCCTTGCTTCGGTCGAAGCAAGCCCTTGGTTCGGTCGAACCAAGGCGGTGACAATAGAGTTATAATAAATCTAAATTAAATTATTTACCATGAGTATTAAAATTGAGTTGCATGAGAACAAACTCTTGCAGGAAGAGTCTAAAAGAAGGTACATTGCCCGTATCAAGTTTGAAGAAATTACATCGCTTGAAAGCATTTGCCTAAACATTAGTACGCGATGTAGTTTGTCAACGCCGGATGTAGAGGGTGCGATAAGTGCTTTGGCGCATGAATTGTTGCATGAGTTTGCACACGGCCGATCAGTGCAATTGGGGGCATTGGGAACATTTTATCCAAGTTTGAGAGGAGAGTTGGTGGAAGAGAACCGGAAACTCAACAAACGGAATTTCCGGATTAACGGGATTAATGTGCATCCTACGGGTAAATTTCTTGAAACGCTGAAATCAGTTAAATTCGTTGTAGTACAGAGCCGCAAGGAAGAGATGCCCAACGAGTTGGAGCGGGCACAAAATATACTGAAGTTGATTCAGACAAACGGTCGTGTGGATTCCGCACAGGTTGCACAAATCAATCAATGCAGTAAAACAACGGCGGTAAGAGATCTGAACGTGTTGATAAAGAATAAAATCGTTGTAAAAGAGAAGCTGGGTGGTGGAACGTTTTATTCCCGATAGAGGAGATAGGGGCGGCGTTGTTTTTTGAAAAGCGCAACATCGTCTTTCCATCTCTCTTTTATCTCTTCTGCGCTTTTTCCCTCTTTGATCATTTTCCGGACATAATCCGTACCCACTAGCAATTCGAAAAATGAACGGAAAAAATGGTCCTCCATGTTGAGGTTGCGGTATGCGTCGATTACATAGGTGAGGTCAACGCCTTTCTTCCAGATCTCTTCATCGCTTAAGTGAGTCAGGTTCACACCGTAGCATTTTTTACCAAGTTGGGGCGGATTTTTTGCTCCGGGGATGCTTTGTGGGGTGAAGCTGTATTCATATCCTTCCATGTTGGGGTGTCCGTAAATTTGAAACGGCAAAGAGGTGCCGCGTCCCAAACTTACCGGAGTGGCCTCGAAAAAGCACGTGGAAGGGTAGAGGTAGACCGATTTCATGTTTGGTAGATTCGGTGATGGCGCCACCGGTAATCGGTACATGGTCTGATGTGTATAGTTTTTGCACGGGATGACCGTTACATCGCAGATTCTTGAAGCCGGCAACCACCGCTCACCGTTTACCATCAATGCCAGTTCTCCAAGCGTCATGCCGTGTACGATGGGAATGGGAAGCCAACCCACTCCCGATTTATATTTCATATCGAGAATCGGACCGTCAACATAATGTCCGTTTGGGTTGGGGCGATCGAGAATCAACATTTTGCGGTTGTACTGGGCACACGCATCCATCAAACGTACCATGGAGGCGTAATAGGTGTAGAAACGAAGGCCTACATCCTGAATGTCCACGATCAGCAGATCGAATTTACGCATCGACTCCTCGCCCGGACGTCCCAGATTACCATCGTATAAAGAAAGAATGGGCACTCCGGTTTTCTGATCCACCGAACTCGATACGTGCTCTCCGGCATCGGCATTGCCTCGGAATCCATGCTCCGGGGAGAAGATCGCAACCACATTGTAATTGTTTTCCAACAGCACATCGAGTAGGTGTTTATCGCCAACAAGCCCCGTGTGGTTTGAGAAAATCGCGATTCGTTTGTTCTTAAGTATCGGAAAGTATTCGTCGGTTTGCTCGGCACCAACGATTACCGGCTCTGTTTGTGCATGTATAAGAAAAGTAGCGCATAGTAATAATGCGATAAGGAGTGTTTTTCTCATATTAAAAAGTATTTGATTGGTTGAAACCGAAAAATAATCATCTGTCTGATTCTCAGCAAGGGAATTGTTTATAAATTAATGATCGGATACTGATATTAATATATTTAAATATTTAACGGTTTTATTCCTTCTCCATTTTGTTCAGCTCCAGGATGATGCGCGCGGCTCCGCGAGCGTCACTTAATGCCTCATGATGATCTAATTCGATATTGAAATATTCGCAAACCGTATTCAGCTTGTGGTTGATGAGGAATTTCAAGTGCTGTCGGGAAAGCTTTACCGTGCATACAGAAGGGGGTAGGTAGGAGCGAATCATTTCCATCTCCAAACATGCTTTTAGGACGCTCATGTCAAAAGTGGCGTTGTGAGCCACCAATGCCTCGGAATCTTCAATGAATTCACGGATATCGGGCCACAGCTCTCCGAAGAGGGGGGCGTCGGTAACCATATCCGGCGTGATGTGATGAATATCGATGAAAGAAGGTATGAAGTAATTCGGTTGCGGTTTGATGAAGCAGCATTTCTCTGCCACGATCTCTCCGTTTTCCACTTTGACCAATCCGATGGAACATGCGCTTGTTCGTTTGTAATTGGCTGTTTCAAAGTCAATTGCCGTGAAGTTTTGTAAGTTCAGCATAGATAAAATATTATTTTGATAGTTTCAAGATGCGAACCGCACCCCTCATAACCATTATAAATACAACAGTTCCGATCATCAGATCGGGTAAAGTAGAATGGAAAAATCCGGTGGATATACCCGCGGCGATCACACCGCCGTTCACGATGATGTCATTCGATGAGAAAATAATGCTTGCTTTGATGTGTGCATCGTTGCTTTTGGTTCGTTGTAGCAGTAACAAACAAATGACATTGGCAATCAGTGCAATTGAAGCTACACCGATCATCATGTTGGAATCCAGGTGTGCCGGTTCTCCCAGAATTCGCTTTATCACCTCCGAAAATCCAATGGCAGCCAGAATAATCTGGAGGTATCCGCTCACCAAAGCTACTCGTTTCTTTCGAACTCGGGTGGCTCCCACGGCAAATATACTCATTCCGTAAACCAATGCATCGGCTAGCATGTCGAGACTGTCGGCCGCTAGTCCGAGTGATTTCGAGACGATCCCACTCACTCCTTCGATGAAGAAAAATGCCAGATTGACCGCAAGGACTATCCATAAAACTTTGCGTTGACGAGAATTTTCAGCAGCAGAGGCAGCAGCAGTAGCAGCAGAAGAAGATGAAGAAGTAGATGAAGAAGAATCGGTTAAGTTATCCCCCAAAGAGCGGTTTAGCAAGGTCGTTCCCAGTTTTAGTGCATTTAATGCTTGGTCTATTTCCTCCTGTTCTCCCTGATGCCGGACGGTTAGCCGGCGTTCTGAAAGATCAAAATGCAACGAAAGTATACTTTCGATATCCTGTAATTTCATTTTTATAAGATTCTCCTCACAGGGACAATCCATTTTGTCTATCTTATAAGTAGAGATGATCATTAAAACAAATTCAATTAAGTAAAATAGCTGCGATTTGCTTGATTCGGATTTATCGCCCTGCAAAAGTAAATATTCCGGACCAGACCTGGTTGAGCTACCTTTCTCGGAGTGGTATGGTTTAACACATAATATGGATTATTGGGGAGGAGTCGCAACTTCTTTTGCCGAAAGCGTGATTTATTTTGCTCACAGCGTGATTTTTTTTCGATGTAATTTATTTTTTAACTTTTAAGGTGTCGTTTTGGAATGCGACCTTGGTAAGGTCTTAAATATTAAAGGAAAATAATATTATTGAGGAGGGGGATGTTGTTAAATAGGGCCTTGTTACAAGCTTTTTGGAGGAAAAATGATGTTTAAATTAGTGTTAAAATAGAATCGGGTATTTTGAGGTTTCTAGAATTTGCCTATCTTTGCAACGCAATCGGGAAAAACGATGGCAGATGGCGAGATAGCTCAGATGGTTAGAGCGCATGATTCATAATCATGAGGTCCCGAGTTCAATTCTCGGTCTCGCTACAAAAAAACAAAGGCATTTGAACGGAAGTTCGGATGCCTTTTTTGCATGTCCAGCCAACTGGAAATAAATCTTCACTATTTCTCAACTTAATTAACTGCACAAGACATGAAGAACCTAACCGGTTTGTTTTACGCCATCATCTCTTCGGCAACATTCGGTCTTATTCCGTTATTGGCCCTTCCGATCGTTGCTGCCGGAATGGATAACTCATCTATTCTTTTTTATCGTTTTAGTATTTCTGCACTCATCATGGGGATTATAGCTCTGATGAAAAGATCAGATTTCACCATTACATTTAAACAGGGATTAGTGGTTTTCCTGTTAGGCTTCTTTTATGCCGCAACAGCACTGATATTGATGGAAGCGTATACACGGATTCCATCGGGTATCGCTACGACGATTCACTTCCTTTATCCGGTCATGGTATCTACGATCATGATTTTCTTTTTCAAAGAGAAAGCGTCCAAAGGATTGCTTATCGCTACGTTAATGTCTCTGGCCGGGGTGGGCATATTGAGTTGGACATCGAACGGCTCCGTTAATCCGGTAGGGATTTTGATCGCTCTGACTTCAATTTTCACCTATGCCTTATATATAGTAGGGATTCACAAGAGTTCGGTTAAGAAGATGGATGAATTTGCACTGACGTTTTATGTGCTGTTCTTCTCTTCGTTTATATTTTTGGCAAATGCGCTCATGCAAGGGGGGATACAGGCGATTCCGGATACGAACAGCGGCATTAATATCTTGCTTTTGGCTTTGTTTCCCACGGTTGTATCGGATCTTACCCTGGTTTTGGCGATCAAACATATTGGTTCAACCACCACGTCTATTCTGGGTTCGATGGAACCTGTTACGGCAGTTACCATCGGTGTTCTAGTGTTTAACGAGCCATTTGGTATGCGTGTGTTTATTGGTATGTCGTTGATTCTGGTTGCTGTTATTCTCGTTATTCTGAGTAAACAGACGCGCGAAGAAAACCTTCGGTTACTCGACGGAATCCTGCGTCCTTTGGGACTCAATAAGCTACTGAAATAAATAGCGAATAGCTTTATAGATCATAAAGAAGGCTGTCTTCCAACACCTGAAACTCGGTTCGCCGATTGATCTGATTCGCCACCTCCTGCTCTTCGGGTGAAAGGGTGAGAATGAAACTTTCCTCCAGAGATTGTCCTTCCGGTAGAAACGGATGTGCGGTAGCTATCTTTTTATCACAAACTTTCGGTTTTGACTCGCCGTAGCCCACCGGACGTAATCTGGAAGGAGTGATGCCCCCCGCAATGAGATAATCTACCACTGCGGCTGCGCGTTTTCCGGAAAGATTCAAGTTGTATTGATCAGTTCCTTTTAAGTCTGTGTGTGCAGCAAGTTCGATGGTTACGTTCGGATTGTCATTTAAGAGACCGATCAGTTCATCAAGAGCGTCTTTTGATTCGGGACGCAGCGTAGCCTTGTCGAAATCGTAGAATATATTATCAATCAGAACCGGTTTGGTATTTGAGGCGAGACGGAAATCAACCTGATACGTTGCGTCGGCTTCTTCGCTATCGGAACGGAATTCCTCTTTGTCATTCAAATATCCTTTTGCTCCGGCCATCATCACGTATTGGATGCCACGATCGATTCTTACATTGAACGTACCATCGTTTTTCGCAACGATTTTGTGGTTTGATCCGTCGATTCCCACAATGCGGACAATAGCTCCGGGAACGGGTTCTTCATCCCGGTTCCAAACGGTTCCGGTTATCAAAACTTTGATACTCGGAAGCAGAAAACTATAAAGATGGTCGTAACCGCGTACGTCATTCCGGTTGGAAGCAAAGAAGCCCTCTTCCTCCTCCTTATTAAAGAATGTCATTCCGAAATCATCACCGGCAGAATTGATGGGTGCTTTCATATTTTCGATATGCCAGATTCCCCATTCATCCTCACGAGCCTTGAAAATGTCTAAACCACCCATTCCCGGATGACCGTCGGAAGAGAAGTAAAGGATTCCGTTTTGGCGAAAGGTAGGAAACATCTCGTCGCCCGGCGTATTGATCTGATCGCCCAGGTTTTCAATGCCGCTCACCCCTGAATTCCCCAATGAGGCTCTCCATAAATCTTTTCCACCGTAACCGCCCGGCATGTCGGATACGAAATAGAGAAATTTGCCGTCCGGGGAGAGTGCCGGATGAGCGAATAGCGAGATCGTATCTTTCAAAATCTCCAGTTTGGTGGCTGCGCTCCATTTGCCTCCCGAGCGCGAAGAGGTGAATATCTCGGTTGAAGTGGGTACGACCGCATCTCTGCGGGCTCGTGTAAAATAGATGGTGTTGCCGTCCGGCGCAAAAGCCGCCGTTCCTTCATCAAACTCGGTATTCAGTTCCCCTTCGACGGGCTCCGGTCGCAACCATTCCCCTTTTTCGTTCTTCTTGCTGAAGAAGATGTCGTTGTTTTTTAGTCCGGTGATATCACTTTTTTCAGTTCCTGTGGCCTTCTCCGTAGCGGTCGTGATGTAGAGTTGATCCCCTTCTTTATTCAACATCGGAGAGAAATCCGCACGACGCGAATTGAACAGGTCAGCCCTTTTCACCACATGTCTTGTGCGTTTTTCTTTCCATTCGGTAGCCACTGTCGCACCTTTGATCCCGTTTTTGGCAAGCTCGTGATTCGGCGCTTTTTCGAGAAATTGTTCGTAAAAGCGGACGGCATCTTTGTATTTTCCCTCGTTGTGAAGGGTGCGCGCCAGGTGGAGCGAAATCAGCGAATCCGGATTCTTGTATCGGATCGCATTCATGAAAGCGGCCGATGCACGCGGCGTATTGTTGATGCGCATGTAGCAGATGCCCATTTTGCGGGCAATCTCTCCTCGTAAGTCGCGCTCTTTGGTAGCGGATGTCTTGTTGTAAACCTTGCGATACGTGGCGGCTGCCGCAAAATATTCCCCCCGGTCAAACTGAGCGTCTGCCGTAGAGAGTTTTGCCGTATTGCAGGAGAGGGTCAGAAGTAAAAAAAATAGAAACGAGACGAAATGCGATTTCTTCATTTGTATAACCGGTTCAATAACATATTCTTTATTGACGCAAAAATAATGGATTTATTACTCATTCCATTTATTTTAGTAACTTTATAAGAGGAGGCATCCCTTCTTAAGAAGCTCTCTTTTAAGACCTCACGAAAAGGTGTTTCCGAAATTAAACTTAAAACGATCAATGTATGGAAAGCATAGTACAATTGGCCCGTTTTCGGCAGAATACCGAAGCGGAATTAGTGCGCACTTATCTTGAATCTAACGGGATAACGTGTTTTCTGACAGATTCTCTGAGCAATCAGATGTTTGGGGGATTTATCGATATGGAAGGAGTAAGGCTTGACGTGCGTCGCAAAGATTTGCCGCGTGCGTTGGAATTGATGAAAGAGGGTGGTTTTGACGAGTACGTAGTGGAGATGAGTTGATCACTCAAAACAAGAGCGGGCAGCCGGGATAAATTCCGACTGCCCGCTCTTCATATAGTCTCTTGCGATTTCTAGTTTCCGGCGATTTCTAGTCTCCGGTTATCGTGTCCCCCGAGGTGTGATTCGTTATTCCGGCAGCAGTAAGGAGCTGTCGCCATAACTTAGAAAACGGAAATCATGACTCAGGGCATAATCGTAAAGTTTTTTCCACTCTCCTTTTACAAAAGCCGATACCAGCAACAGCAGCGTACTCTGCGGTTGGTGGAAATTGGTGACGATGCCGTTGACGATGCGGAAGGTGTAACCCGGCGCGATCATGATCTGGGTAGAGGTAACCAACTTGTCGGTGTGGTGTGCATTCAAGTAATCAACGATGTTCTGAAGTGCTTTTTTAACCGGAAGCGTGTAGCTCTTTGCGTAAGGCTGCCATTGCGTAACCTTTAACTCCTCACTCGAAGCAGTGGGATGCTCTTCCAATCTTTCTCCTATATAATATAAGCTTTCGAGGGTACGAACCGATGTTGTGCCCACCGCAATCAGTTTCCCTTCATTGGCGATGATTCGTTCAATCAGTGATTTGTTAACCGTGATAAACTCGGTATGCATCGTGTGTTCGGCGATCAATTCGCTTTTTACAGGTTGGAAGGTTCCGGCGCCTACGTGTAGTGTCAGCTCTTCGCAATCGATATGTTTCGCTTTCAGCTTTTCAAATACATCGGGCGTGAAGTGGAGACCGGCCGTTGGAGCGGCTACCGAACCTTTGATTTTAGAATAAACGGTTTGGTAGGTTTCCTTATCGCTCTCCTCTGTATCGCGGTTTAAGTAGGGCGGGATGGGTAATTCGCCAATCGCTTCCAGGATATCCGCGAAATTGATGTTTTTATCTTCCCAACTGAAATGAACTTTGTGCGTATTTCCTACTGTTTCTATGCGTTCTGCTTCCAGAATCAACGTGTCGCCTTTTACAAGGATCTCTTTTTGTAGTTTGCCTTCTTTCCACTTTTTTAAGTTGCCGATCATGCACAACCAGGTACAACCTTCGTTGGATTGGAATGAGAGTACGTAATCGTTCGGCTGAATCGGTTCAAGGCAGAATATCTCGATTCGTGCACCGGTGGCCTTCTGAAAATGAAGACGAGCTTGAATTACCTTTGTGTTGTTGAAGACCATCAGGCTTCCTGCAGGCAGGTGTTCGGGAAGTGAGCAAAAACAATCTTCCGATATCTCTCCTTGGCGGTAGATCATTAGTTTTGACTGATCTCGGCGGGAAAGCGGAAATTTGGCGATGCGTTCATCAGGGAGTGGATAATTGTAATCCTCAATGCGTATATTTTGAATTTCTGTCATAATCGGTTCGAAAAGGTTTTATACCAAAACTTTGAATAATCGTGCAAAAATAAGGAACTTTGTAGATATATATCGGGCGTATCCTCTCCAAATTAATATAAAACGGGACGCTGAAAGATTAAAGTTGAAAAAGAAGCGGTGCTTTTTTCCGGAATGTGACTCTAAATTAAGTAAATTCGGAAGCGCTGTACCTTAAATAGACTTTAATTCGACAGGGGTAACCTTTTGGAGATAACAGGGGGCCGGCGGGTGGATTTGGACAAAATAACATTAAAAATAGGGGTTGAATTATGGTAAAGATCGGAGATAAAGTGCGTTTTCTCAACGCTGTAGGGGGAGGAATCGTGCGTAAGTTTGTAAATAAAGAGGTCGTTTCGGTAGAAGAGGAAGATGGGTTTGAAACCCCCGTACTCGTAAAAGAATGTGTGGTGATCGCTGATGCCGGCGAGGTTACCGCTCAAGCAAAAGGCACCAATGTATCTCCTCAGGTGCGTTTTGACGCCGATGCGCCTGCTCCTGTAAAGGAGATGAAAGGTGGTGACGCTTTGAATGTTTATCTGGCTTACCTGCCGGAGGATGACCGGGCACTGCAACATACCAACTTTGATTGTTATTTGGTGAACGACAGCAATTATTGGTTGTTTTTTACCTATCTCAGCAAAGAGGGCGCTAATTGGAAAACGCGATTTGCCGGCATGGTGGAGCCGAATATGAAGTTGCATCTGGAGGAGTTCGGCAAGGAGCAGTTGAATGAGTTGGAGCGCATCTGTGTGCAGTTGACGGCATTTAAAAGAAATCGCGATTTTGAATTGAAATCTCCTGCCTCGGTGGAGTTGAAGTTGGATACCGTGAAATTCTACAAGTTGCATAGCTTCCGGTCGAACGAGTATTTTGATGATTCGGCAATTCTTTACCCGATTGTGAAGGATAATGTGATACAAAAGCAGTTGCAGGTGTCACCGGTGGAGCTGGAGAGTGCTTTGAAGGAAAAGAAGGCTGAAGACGGTCGTCCCGTACTCAAGGCCGCACGCAAGCATAAAATTAAGAATGGTATCGTAGAGGTGGATCTCCACATCCATGAGCTGCTTGATTCGACGGCGGGAATGAGTAATGCCGACATGCTGACGTATCAATTGGATGCTTTTCATAAAACGATTTCGGACTTCAAGCAGTTGAAAGGTCAGAAGATTGTATTTATTCACGGTAAGGGAGACGGCGTATTGCGCAATGCCTTGTTGAAAGAGTTGAAAACGAAATACAGAAATTACGGTTATCAGGACGCTTCTTTCCGTGAATATGGATTTGGCGCTACGATGGTGACGATTCGTTGATCCGGTTTCCGGAAACAAAAAAGAGGAGATGACTCCTCTTTTCTATTATTCGATATACATCAGGTCCGACATAATTCCGTCTGAAACGAAAATCCCTTCGGGAGAGAGTTTCAGGCGGTTTTCTGTTTCTGTCAACATCCCGGTTGCAAGGTGCGGTTTCGCCTGAGCCAGACAATAATCACGCAATTCCTGCCCGAAGGTGCTTTCCAGAGCGGAAAGCGATAATCCCCACATGGTGCGTAAGGAAGTGAGTATAAAATCGTTGTATCGCTCGCTGAGGTTTAGCGTTTCCGTTTCTCCTTCTGCTTTTCCGTCGATATAGGATTGCAGGTTTGCGATATTCCAACTGCGTGTTTCCTGATTGAAGGAGTGGGCGGATGGACCGAGTCCCAGGTATTTTTCTCCCGACCAATAGGAGGAGTTGTGTTTCGAATAATACCCCTCTTTTGCGAAATTGGAGATCTCATAATGTTGGAACCCCGCCTCTCGCAGCGAAGCGATCAGCATACGAAACATTTCGAGACTGGTTTCTTCATCGATCGCGGCAACTTTTCCGGCCTCAAGCAATTTGTAAAGTCTGGTTCCCTCTTCGTATATAAGGTGATAAGAGGAGAGGTGGGGCACGTCGAGGGAAATCGCCGTTTCCAGGTTTTTCTTCCACCCTTCGAGGGTTTGTCCCGGCAATCCGTATATCAGGTCGATGCTGATGTTGGTGAAGCCGGCAGCCTGGCAATCTCTGACTGCAGCGAGTGCACGGCCGGCATTGTGTCTGCGGTTCAGGAATTTCAAGTCGTTTTCATCAAAACTCTGCACTCCCATGCTGATTCGGTTAAACGGGAGCTCCCGCAATGCTCCTATGTATTCCGGAGTCAAGTCTTCCGGATTTCCCTCTAGCGTGATCTCTTCGCATTGCGAAAGGTCGAAGCACTCCGTCAGGGTGTCAAAGATTCGCCGAAAATCATCCGCATGTAATTGAGACGGTGTGCCGCCTCCGAAATAAACGGTGCGGACGATCTCGCCTTTGAGGTATTCTTTGCGGAGGCGGATTTCACGGAGCAATGCCTCGAGAAAAGCTTCTTTCTTATCCATTCTGACATTGGAGAAGAAATCGCAGTAAACGCATCGGGTTACGCAAAAAGGGATATGTATGTAAATGCCTGCCATAAGTGTTCTGTTAGGATAAGAAACAAAATTACGGGTTATACTTCAAAAGAAATTTGTTTTTTCAATAATAACAATGAAATCGCGATGGCTCGTCTAAAGTTGAGCTACCCCACTTGAAGTGTGATGCTGCCGCATTTATCCGTGCGCGACCGATATGTTGAGCAGTAATTTGGTAAAGGCCAGCATTGATTTCTTCTTATATACGTCTTTGAGTGAGAGTAATGCGGCATTCATCTGAGAACTCTTGGTAGCCAACGGGATTGCTTTGAGGTCGGATTGGCCGAAGATGGTCGCTTTGGAGAGCACCGTTGCCCACCGTCCGCTTTTTACCAATTGAAGTAAGATGTTCACTTCGTTCAACTCTACGGCCGGATTCAGGTGTATTCCTTTTTGTTCAAGCTGATGGTCCAGCATCGCCCGTGCCGTATATCCTTTTGAAAGCAGAATCAGAGGTTCGTTCGACAGTCGTTCAAGAGAAATGCTTTTTAGAGCGGCCAAAGGGTGGAACCGGTGCACGACGAGTGACAGGGAGGATTCAAAGAGAACGGTTGATTCAATGTGCGGTTCCTCCACTGCGGGCTTGAAAGAGAGGATCACATCCACTTTGTGGTTTTTCAGAAGTTCAAGTAAGTCGCCCGAACTGCGGTATTGTATCTCCAGTTTGACTGCCGGGTGACGTTTTGTGAAGAGTATAATCGCATTCGTGAGTAGTGGGCTCAGGCTGTAGGTCACACCGATCCGTAACGTTCCGCCCTCGATATTTTGAAGATCCATGATAATTTGTTTCCCCGATTCTGCTTCCTGGAGCGTTTTCTTCGCATAGGGCAGGAACGATTCGCCCGCTTCTGTGAGCAACACCCTTTTCCCGATCCGGTCAAAAAGTAAAATGTCTAACTCCTCTTCAAGCTGTTTAATCTGTTGTGAAAGTGTACTCTGCGTGATGCACATGTTTCTTGCTGCTTCCGTGAAATTAAGCTGTTCGGCGGCTTCTGTAAAATATCTGAGTTGTCTGAGCTCCATAATCATCAATCGGTTTTATCTATCGATTAAATAGAAATAATCTGTTTTGCAAATTTAGCAAACCGTTTGTGTCGGGATACCTTTGCCGCCGATTAAATAAAACTGGATTTTATATTTTGAAAAACGATGGATGTACACAATCAATTGAAAGAGTTATCGGGGTTTCTAGCGGATTATTCCACTTCCCTGATGGCAGTAGGGGTTCAAACCTCGCGCGTAGTCAAAAACAGCAGTCGTATTTCAGCCTCTTTTAACTGTGAGTTGGATATGACGATCTTTCAGAAAACGATCATCATGACGTTGCGAAACAAAGAAAATAGTCACTCTTACAGTACCGTTAGTAAGATCAAGTCTCTGCCTTTGAATTTTGCAATCAATTCCCGTCTGAGTACGTTGAGTTGGGAAGCGTACGATCATCATCTCTCATTAGAGGAGTTGAAAGCGCGTTATCATGAAATCATATCTGAACCGCGGGAAAATGAGTGGGTGGTGTTGTTCTTGGTAGCCATCGCCAACGCTTCATTTTGTCGCCTTTTCCAAGGAGACCTGATCTCCATGGGGATTGTTTTTGTGGCAACGCTTTTCGGATTCCGTTTACGGCAGATCCTGTTGCATCGTCATTGGAATCATTTCGCCGTGTTCATCATCTCCTCCTTTGTAGCATCGATGATCGGAAGTGCGGGGTATTTATTTCAGATCGGCAAAACACCGGAGATGGCGTTGGGTACCAGCGTGCTTTTTCTGATTCCGGGTGTTCCGTTGATAAATTCCATTATGGATACCATAGACGGCCATGTGTTGGCTGCCACCTCCCGTTTTATCAACGCGATACTTTTAATTATCTGTATCGCCATAGGCTTATCCTTGACTTTGTTAATAACCAATATCAGCGCATTATGATTACGTTCTCCTTTCTGATCGATATTTTACTCGATGCTCTTTTTGCTGCGTTGGCAGCCATCGGTTTCGCCGTTATCTCCAATCCTCCCCGTAAGGCCATTCTTATATCGGCTTTGCTGGCTGCGGTGGGTCACGGGTTGCGTTATTTCCTAATGCATTTCTCGCTGATAGACTTCAATATCACGATGGCATCCTTCTTCGCGGCTTTCTCCATCGGCCTTTTGGCCATTCCGTTTGCCCGTTACATCCATTGTCCGGTAGAGGTGTTCACCTTTCCCTCTTTGTTGCCGATGATTCCCGGTATGTTCGCCTATAAGACCATTCTTTCACTTACCCGATTTCTGCATGTCGCAGACCAGGGAGAGGCCGTATCCTATATGGTTTCAATATTTCAGAACGGTTTGACCACCATTTTTGTCTTATTTGCATTGGTGCTCGGGGCAACCCTTCCGGTATTCATTTTCCACCGGCAGAGTTTCTCTATCACGCGTATCCTGCGACAATGATCGCACCCGTTTCTCTGTTATAAAGATTAATGAACAATTCCCAAAAATTGATGTTTCGATTTCAGTAAAAAACTACATCTGTTAGTCAATTTTACCCAACTTCATGAAATGATTTTTTTTAAATCATCTAATTAATTATATAACGTTCGACTTTTCTGTTTTCAAACATAACTCCCTGATTGTTATAGTTTATATTAATTTGTAAATTTCATTCACCATTTCCATTGAAATGGAATTCTCCGATTGTCAAACTTATAAATTGTAATATTATGAAGGTATATCAATCGAACGAAATCAAAAACATCGCCCTGTTAGGAAGTAAGGGCGTAGGGAAAACCACACTCGCCGAAGCAATGCTTTACGAGTGTGGTGTAATAAAACGACGTGGTAGTGTGGAGGCCCAAAATACGGTGTCTGACTACTTTCCGGTGGAACGAGAGTATGGATATTCTGTGTTTTCCACCGTTTTTTATGCCGAATATCTGGGTAAGAAGCTGAATATAGTGGATTGTCCCGGGTCGGATGACTTTGTTGGGGGAGCGATAACCGCCTTGAATGTGACGGACACAGCGGTGATGCTGGTCGATGCGCATTACGGCGTACAGGTTGGAACGCGTAATATGTTCCGTTATACGCGTCAGACAGAGAAACCTGTCATTTTCCTGATCAACCAGCTGGATGTAGAACATGCTGATTTTGATCAGGTTTTTGAGCAATTGAAAGAGAATTTCGGAGCAAATGTGGTGGCGGTGCAATATCCTGTTACCTGTGGTCCATCCTTTAATGCAGTGGTGGATGTTTTGAAAATGAAGATGTACCGATGGAAGCCCGAAGGGG
Source organism: Bacteroidales bacterium (assembly GCA_036655355.1). Lineage (GTDB taxonomy): Bacteria > Bacteroidota > Bacteroidia > Bacteroidales > JAUNSR01 > JAUNSR01. Next base: position 173,473 of record JAVVQG010000004.1, on the reverse strand, counting down.
GTGAACCGGAGGTTTTAGATATACCGGCCGATGAAATAGAGAAGGCTGAACGGCTGCACCAGGCACTTGTGGAAGCGGCAGCTGAAAATGACGAAACATTGATGGAGAAATTCTTCGACCAGGGAACACTGAGCGAGGATGAGATGCGTGAAGGGATTCATCGCGGTTTGATCTCCCGTGGGATGTTTCCGGTGTTCTGCGTGGATGCCGAACGAGACATGGGCGTACGCCGTTTGATGGAGTTCCTGGGTAATGTGGTTCCTTTGGTATCGGAAATGCCGAAGCCCGTTACGACGAAAGGGGTTGAAGTTGCTCCGGATGCGAATGGTCCGACCAGTCTGTTTTTCTTTAAAACCACGGTTGAACCTCATATCGGTGAAGTATCTTACTTCAAGGTGATGTCCGGCAGGGTGAAAGAGGGTGACGACCTGGTGAATGAAAGTCGCGGGGGCTCTAAAGAGCGTATGGCCCAGTTGTTCTGTGTAAGCGGACAGATCCGCACGAAGGTGGAGGAGTTGGTAGCGGGGGACATCGGTGTAGCCGTAAAACTAAAAGATGTACGTACCGGTAATACGCTCAATCAAAAGGGTTGTGATTATCAGTTTGATTTCATCAAATATCCTGCTCCGAAATATCGGCGTGCGATTAAGGCGGTGAATGAATCCGATACCGAGAAGCTGAATGAGATCTTGTTGCGTATGCACGAGGAAGATCCGACACTTATTATCGAACAGTCGAAAGAGTTGCGTCAGACGCTCGTTCACGGGCAGGGTGAATTCCACCTGCGCACGTTGAAATGGCGTATTGAAAACAACGATAAGATCGCGATGCAGTTTGCGGATCCTCGCATTCCGTATCGCGAAACCATAACCAAGGCCGCCCGTGCCGATTACCGTCACAAGAAACAATCGGGCGGAGCAGGACAATTCGGGGAGGTGCATATCATCGTAGAGCCTTATTATGACGATATGCCGGTGCCAACCGCCTATAAGTTCAACGGTCAGGAGTATCGGATGAATGTTCGAGATACCCAGGTTATCGATTTGGATTGGGGTGGCAAACTGGTCTTTGTGAATTGTATCGTAGGGGGAGCGATCGACTCGCGTTTCCTTCCGGCAATCATGAAGGGGTTGATGGATCGAATGGAGCAGGGGCCGCTTACCGGCTCTTATGCCCGTGATGTGCGTGTGTGCGTCTATGACGGCAAAATGCATCCGGTAGATTCAAATGAAATCTCTTTCCGTCTGGCTGGCCGCAACGCCTTCAGTGATGCCTTTAAACAGGCTAATCCGAAGTTGCTCGAGCCGATTTATGACGTAGAGGTCTTTGTTCCGGCAGATAAAATGGGAGACGTGATGAGCGATTTGCAAACCCGTCGGGGACTAATCATGGGAATGAGCAGCGAAAGCGGATTTGAAAAGATTTCAGCGAAGGTTCCGCTCAAAGAGATGTCTTCTTACTCCACTACATTGAGTGCGATGACCGGTGGACGCGCCTCTTTCAATATGAAGTTCGCTTCTTATGAATTGGTCCCTTCGGATGTGCAGGATAAACTGTTAAAAGAATATGAAGCTTTGCAGGAAGCAGAATGATTATCTAATTGATTAAAAAACTGTAAAAGGCCAATCTACTTTTAGATTGGCCTTTTTTGTTAAAGATTTATTTGTTAATTTTGTGTGCTAATGTTAAAAGCTGATTTGCAAAAAATTTTCTTTATATTATAAAACAAAATCGGAATTAGTATTGTTTATATATTGTAAACTAAGAAAATAGCTTGTAATGCAGTGAAAAAGTTGTGTAATTCGGCTAAAACCGAATGAAAGAGAAGAGACTTTATGAAGAAATCTACGATATGGCTATTGGTGTTGATCATGGGTATGACATTTATTGGATTGTTGTATTTACAGATCAGCTATATGGAAGCGATGGTGAAGATGAGAAACGAACAGTTTACCGAAGCTGTGAGAAGAAGTCTTCAACGAGTTTCAAAAAGCTTGGAATGGGAAGAAACAAGACGATATCTGGATGAGGATATTGAAGAAACGCAGAAGAAATTACTTTCTTCATTAACCCGGGAGGGCGATTCTGAACTTGACTATGTAAGAAGAGATCATTTTTCAATTATGAATGCTGACGGTACCATTTCGAACTTCGAGTTCAAAGGGTATTCTTCAGATACGATTGAACGAAAGGTTTCAATCTCTCCGAAACACGGTCACAATACAATCTCCAGTACATCAAAGGCAATGCAGGATATTTTGAAAGGCCAATACCTTTATCAAAAGGCTCTTTTGGATGAGGTGGTTTTCAAAATATTGACTAAATCGAGCTCGCGCCCGATTATGGAAAGGGTGAATGTGAAGAAGCTGAATGATTACCTAAAGGCGGATCTTCAGAATAACGGTTTGAACCTTTCCTATCAATTCGCGATCATTGACAAGGATGGAAATGTGGTTTATAAAACCAGGGATTATAAAACGGATGAAGATAAGAGCAGTTTTACGCAGATTCTTTTCCAGAACGATCCCCCCTCGAGGCTGAACTACTTGAAGGTGAATTTTCCGACGCAGAAGAATTACATTTTCACTTCGGTGAAATTCATGATTCCCTCGTTCATATTCACACTGATCATGTTGGTTACATTTCTGTTTACGATCGTGCTCGCTTTCCGACAGAAGCGTCTGACGGAGATGAAAAACGATTTCATTAACAACATGACGCATGAATTTAAAACGCCTATTTCGACGATTTCATTGGCCGCCCAGATGTTGAATGATCCGGAGGTTGGAAAAAGTCCGGCGCTGTTCAAGCACATTTCAGGCGTGATCAACGATGAAACGAAGCGATTGCGGTTCCAGGTTGAGAAGGTGCTTCAGATGTCGATGTTCGATCGACAGAAGACCACTTTGAAACTGAATTCCGTGGATGCGAACGAACTGATTACGAATGTGGCGGGAACGTTCAAACTCAAGGTTGAGAAGTTCGGCGGAACAATCGAAACGCATCTCGATGCGAAAAATGCGATGGTGATGCTTGATGAAATGCATTTTACCAATGTGGTGTTTAACCTGTTGGATAATGCGGTGAAATATGCCAAAGAGGAGGAGCCGTTGAAATTGCTGGTTCGAACTTGGGACGACGGCGATAAGCTCGAAATCTCCATTCAGGACAACGGGATCGGTATCAAGAAAGAAAATCTTAAAAAGATTTTTGAGAAATTCTACCGTGTTCCGACCGGGAATCTCCACAACGTAAAAGGATTCGGTTTGGGTCTGGCCTACGTAATGAAGATCGTAAGAGATCATAAAGGAACTATTCGCGCAGAAAGCGAATATAATATTGGAACAAAATTTATTATTACACTACCTCTAATAAAAAACAAATAGTTATGGAAGAAAGATTGCGAATATTACTATGCGAAGATGATGAAAATCTTGGTATGTTATTGAGAGAATATCTTCAGGCAAAAGGTTATATGTGTGACTTGTTTTCAGACGGTGAAAGCGGTTACAAAGCATTCCTGAAAGGGAAATATGATTTCTGTGTTCTTGACGTTATGATGCCAAAGAAAGATGGCTTCACATTGGCTCAGGAAATCAGAACCGTAAACAGCGAAGTGCCTATTATTTTCTTGACAGCGAAATCGCTTAAAGATGATATTCTTGAAGGGTTCAAGATCGGTGGAGATGATTATATCACAAAACCTTTCAGCATGGAAGAACTTCTTTTCAGAATTGAAGCAATTCTTCGCCGCGTTAAAGGCAAAAAAGGGAAAGAAGTTACTACTTATAAAATCGGTGGATTTACTTTCGATACACAGAAACAGGTGTTGTCGATCGGCGATAAAACTACAAAACTTACAACGAAGGAGTCAGACTTGTTGAGCCTTCTTTGCGCTCATGTAAACGAAATCCTTGAAAGAAATTTCGCATTGAAAACCATCTGGATTGATGATAACTACTTCAATGCACGTAGCATGGACGTTTATATCACGAAACTACGTAAACATCTTAAAGATGATCCAAATATTGAAATCATCAATATTCATGGTAAAGGATATAAACTGATTGCTCCTGAAGCTGAACCAAAAGCAAAATAATTTGCATCAAATAGAAAAGCGTCTGCTCTGGCAGACGCTTTTTTTTTAGCATTTCTCCGATGAGACGCGTTATCTTATGTTTGGCAACGGTTGATTCACATATAAAAAAAGAGGCAGCCAAATTCATTTATGTGAATTTTAGACAGCCTCTTTTTTATGCCATTTGAAAAACCTTAATCCGCAATTCTGTTGAAAACGATTGTTGCGATAACTCCAAGGATGATTACTGCCAAACCCGTAATCAGCAACGTGTTGCTCATAGCGTGAGTGAAGTATGGGACAGCTAGAATTGCAACGCCGATTAGAACAAGAATAACGCCGGCATTTCTTATTAACTCTTTCATAATATATTGATTTTATTAGATATCCTGTAAATAGTGACACAAATAAACTAATAATTCTTTTATGGTGAAAATAAATTTGAATAAAAATGGAGAATCTGTTTTGTAGAACTGCTTTTTGAGATATCAATTCGATTCCCGATTATTTTGTTTTTGATTTAATAAATTTATTTTTGTGATATAAATGTCTATAATCCATTCTATGCGTATTCTGTATTTTTTGTATTTCTTTTATCAGTGGTTGATTTTTCTTCCTCTATTTCTGGTGATTACGATTCTTACGGCTTTGGTTACGATTGTCGGGTCGATTCTTGGAAATGGTAATTTCTGGGGTTATTATCCCGGACGAATATGGTCGCGACTGGTTTGTATATTTGCGTTACTTCCGGTAGAGGTTCGTGGTCGAGAGCATATTGATAAGGATACTTCTTATATTTTTGTGCCGAATCATCAAGGGTATTTCGATATATTTTTGATTTTCGGGTATCTGAATCATAATTTGAAATGGATGATGAAGAAATCTCTTCGGAAGCTTCCTTTCGTAGGGTATGCCTGTGAGTGTGCCGGAAATATCTTTGTGGATGATTCAGGAGCCAAAGGAGTCAGAAGTACCATCCTACAAGCGCGTAAGGTTTTGAGAGGGGGAATGTCACTCGTGATCTTTCCGGAGGGAAGTCGAACGCTCGATGGGAAATTGCATCGGTTTAAGAAAGGGGCATTTCAGTTGGCTGATGATATTCACCTTCCGATTGTTCCGGTAACGTTAGAAGGTCCTTATCAGGTGATGCGCCGAGGTACTTATCTGATGAAACCGCATCGTTTGGTGATGACGATACATAAACCGATTCCATACAAAGAGGGGCCGCATGAAGTAACCAAACGGATGGAGGAAGCCCGTAGGGTGATCGCAGAATCTCTTGGTGAAGCATAGCGTTTGATAAAAACAGCGCGCGCTCCCCCGTATCCTGAAAATGGGGATGCGGGGGAGCGCGCGCTGTTTTTATCGGGTAGGGTTATTATAGGCCGTTCGCTTTCAAAAAAGAGAACATATCGTCATAAGTAAGTGCACGGGAGGTGGGATTGGAAAGAACGAGGTCGTGCAATCCGTTCGGGATGGTTTCTACCGTTGTGAATTTACCCAACATCGCACCGTATTTTGCGATATCTTTCACGTCAAGTACGGCGTCTCCCGTATTGAATTCCGGTTTCCAGTCATCGCCGTAGATGCTTTTGTCGGAGTGCAATACCAATACAGGAACCGGGATGTGAAGCCCTTTCCGTATTTGTTTTTGCGCCGTGTAGATAGCTCGGATCCATCCTGCTGTCAGCGGGGGAGAAACCGGCATTTTCCATGCCGTATTGAATTCCCATTCCCCATGGTATGCTTTCAAGAGGCTTTCTGCATATCCGGTGGAAATTCCTTGCGGGATTTTGATGTTCGGAAACCATCTTCCGAAGAACGAAACTACCGGAATCAGTACTTTTTCTTTAAAAGCGCTTTGGTTCATATCTAGAAAAGGACTATTAAGAATCAATGCGTCTACACCTAGGTGTGCTCGGTTGTGTTCGGCATACATCGATGCGATAAGTCCCCCGGTGGAATGTCCCATCAATACGATCTCTCGGTTTCCGTCGCTTTTTACAATATGCAAAGCGGAGTCGATGTCTGCAAAATACTCTGATAGGCTGCGTACGTTGAATGGATATTGGGTAGGAAGTTTGGATCGACCGTATTTTCTCAAATCCACCGCATAGAAATTATATCCTGCCGAATCGAATTTGAGAGCCATCTCTTTTTGAAAGAAGTAATCGTTATAACCGTGAACATAAAGAATCGCCTTTTCACTTTGGTGTGAAGGTGTTCTTTTTATCAGGGTGGAGATTACATCGCCTTCGTAATCATCGGTCATTTGAAAGGTGCGATTCTCGAAACCGCTCCCCAATACATCGGGCGAATATTGCGCAAGTGTAGGGGATAGGAAGCTTACTAGTAGCAGAATGAGAAAGTATATTTTTTTCATATTTAATCGGATTAAGAAATGGGTCATGTCATTCTTTGAGGGTAGCCCGGATGTTATTGAAGATTCGGGACAGGTCTGTACGTAATATCTCCATGTGATCTTCGGGAATGCCCTCGAGGGCCACGTTCATGATGTTGGCAACAACGGGCTGTATGCTGCTTTCCAGATCTCTTCCTTGTGGGGTAAGGTAGATCATGTTGATTCTGCGGTCTTCCTGATGGGCTCGTCGCTCAACCAGGTGTTGTTTTTCGAGATTGTCAATCAGTCGGGTCATGCTCGGCTTATCTTTGAATGTGTTTTGGCACAGCTCCTGCTGTGTTACGCCTTCTCGATCCCAAAGATAATGCAGCACCGTCCACTGTTCGGGTGTTACTTCAATACCTTCCTCTCGGAATCTTCTGTAAAGACGCCGGTTTATAGCAGAAGAGACTTTGCCGCTTAGAATGGCGAAAAGTATTTCTGATTCAATCGTTGAAATAGTCATCATCGTTATTTATTAAAATAATCCTGCAAAGTTAGCTACAAAATCGACTTCTGATAAATCCTTTTATCGTTATAAGTGGTAAAAACTACTCCTGTAGCTCTTTTATTTCGCGATTTAAAAAGTAAGAAAGAATGATTCTTACCAGGACAATGCCTCCTAGAACCGCTAATTCATCCAATCCCGGTTTTAGAACCGTTTCCAGAATATCGGCAGCAATCAGGAATTCGAGTCCCAATAAAAGGTAACTTCCCACATCGATCCTGATTCGTCGAACGGTAGTGGTGGAATACGTTCCGTTAAGGCGCCCCGCTTCGTTGCGGATGAAACCGATGATTCCGATCAAAGTGCCGTATACCACTACGCTCAAACTTAATACGCTGATTACCGTAGCGATGAAATTCAGAAAAGAATGTAAAGAGGTGAGCATGGTGTTCCTGTTTTTTATTATAACGAAGGGAGCGGTGTTTGGTTCTGTGAAACGCGCTCTATAGATGGCGCATTTGACCTTAATGTTAAAAATAGAAGGTATACAAATGAAATCGCCATAGCTCATCTAAGGGTGAGATACCCAACTAAAGGTGTATAGATGGCGCATTTGACCTTAATGTTAAAAATAGATGGTATACAAATGAAAATAAATCGATTTGTAGTTGAGAAAGATATTGCATATTCAATTGAAATAACTATCTTTGCGCCACAAATAAACTATTTAACTAACAGTTTAAATAAAAACGAGTATGAACCATTACGAAACCGTTTTCATTTTAACTCCCGTTTTGTCTGATGTTCAGATGAAGGAAGCGGTAGAAAAGTTCAAAGCTCTTCTTGTAGCAGAAGGTGCTGAGATCGTAAATGAAGAAAATTGGGGACTTCGCAAACTTGCTTACCCAATCGAGAAAAAATCAACAGGATTTTACCAGCTAATCGAATTTAACGCTAACCCTGAGGTTATCGCTAAGCTTGAACTACAGTACCGTCGCGACGAGCGCGTTATCCGTTTCATGTCTTTCAAAATGGATAAATATGCTGCAGAATACGCTGCTAAAAGAAGAAGTCTAAAATCTAAAGAAGTAAAGGAGAACTAAGAAATGGCAAATCAAAATGCATCTGAAATCAGATATTTGACTCCTCCTTCAGTTGATGTCAAAAAGAAAAAATACTGTCGTTTTAAAAAGAACGGTATCAAGTATATCGACTACAAGGATCCTGAGTTTTTGAAAAAATTCTTGAACGAGCAGGGAAAAATCCTTCCTCGTCGTATTACAGGTACTTCTTTGAAGTTCCAGCGTCGTGTAGCACAGGCAGTTAAGAGAGCTCGTCAGTTGGCGTTGCTTCCTTACGTAACAGATATGATGAAATAATTAACAAGAGGAGGAAATTGACATGAGAGTAATTTTGAAAGAAGATATCCTGAATCTTGGGTATAAAGACGATGTGGTTACAGTAAAAGACGGTTACGGCCGTAACTACTTGATCCCACAGGGAAAAGCTATCATCGCATCTGAGTCTGCTTTGAAAGTTTTGGCTGAAAACCAGAAACAGCGTGCACACAAACTAGCTAAAATGAAAGCTGATGCTGAAGAACTAGCTGCTAAATTGGAAGGCGTAGCATTGACTATCGGTGCTAAAGCTTCTAACAACGGTAAAATCTTCGGTTCTGTAACTAACATTCAGGTTGCTGAAGCTCTTGAAAAAGCAGGTTTCGCAATCGATCGTAAAGTTATCTACATTAAAGATGCAGTTAAAGAACTTGGTTCTTCTAAAGCTATCCTTAAACTTCACCGTGAAGTGAACGTAGAAATTCCTTTCGAAGTAGTTGCTGAGTAATCAGTCGATTATATAGAAAATTTAAGAGGAAATCTCCTGATGGGGATTTCCTCTTTTTTTGTTTTAGGGGTTCACCTCGTCGTTGCTCGCCTAAAGATTTGGATCTCACCAAAAAGTATATGGATGGAGGGCTTCATTTCGATGTTGAAAAATAGACGCCATGCAAACGATATAAAGGATTAAAGCGTGTATATTTAGATGACATTTTAATCCATAAATCCCATGAAAACAAAATATTGGCTAGTCGTTGCAACTATTCTTTCCCAATTAAGTGCGATTTACCCCTGTACATCGATTCTTGTCTCAGGAAAAAAGAGTAAATCCGGAAGACCATTGCTTTGGAAAAATCGAGATACCTCTTCAGAGGAGAATGCCGTGGTCTATTCTAAAGAGGGTAAATACGAGTTTATCGGAGTGGTAGACCGAAAAGATATGCGCAATCAACAGGTCTGGATGGGGGCGAATAATCAGGGATTCGCAATTATTAATACGGCATCCTATAATCTCAAAGAACCGAATGATACTACGATGTTAGCTGATTGTGAGGGTTTGCTTATGTGTAAGGCGTTGAGTATTTGTAAGGATATGATTGATTTCGAATGTTTTCTGGATACCCTCTCAAGACCGATGCATGTGGAGGCGAATTTTGGTGTGATCGATGCTTTCGGAAATGGAGCCTATTTTGAAGTGAATAACTTCAAGGTGCGAAAATTTGATGTTGATGAATCCCCGGACGGTTATCTTATTCGTACAAATTACTCCTTCTCCGGACGCGAGGACGAGGGGATGGGGTATGTGCGTTATGAAAATGCACGAAAGCTTTTGAATGACACGCTTCAACGGGGAGCGGAGTTTACACCGGAGCTGCTTTATGGTTATTTGGGACGAACGTTCTATAATTCGGTTCTGGATAAGTGTGCGAATGATGTCGGTGAGATGCCGGATTGGCTGACGGATCAGGATTACATTCCACGTCACTCCACTTCGTCGGCAGTGGTTTTTGAAGGGGTAAAGCAGGGGGAATCTCCGCAGCATGGGGTGTTATGGACAGTTCTGGGATATCCGCCTTGTACGGTTGTGTTTCCGGTGCTTATGAATTATCCCGATCTTTTACCGGAGCTACTCAAGCGAGAAGGAGAATCGAATGCGCCAGTGAATGCTTTATCTCTTTCTTTAAAAAATGAAGTTTTTCCGATTAAACGTGGAAACGGATCGAAATACATCCGTTTTGATCGGTTGTATAATAAATCGGGAGAAGGGGTAACACAGCGGATCGCACGGGAAGAGCAAAATGTGATAAAAGTTACCCGCGATTTTTTGGAAAAGAATAACGAACCAACCCGTGAAGAGGTGATTCGGTTTTATGGGGAGATATCCTCCATGGTAAAATCGATAATGGGTAACAAGAAATAGCACGACTCAGATGACAAGTCGTGGGTGAAAGAAATTATACCGTGAAGATAAAAAGAGGAGGTTGCCTAGAATTCTTATTCGTGAATTCTAGGCAACCTCGTTGTATAAGTTAAATCTAATATTCGTTTTATCGGGAAAGGGGACGAATCGTTGTATTTAAAGACGCGAACCTTTTAAGGGTTAATCTTTTGGGAAATCCTTCTCCACTTCCTCTGCTACAGCCGCTTTCTTTACACTTTTGAATAGCGGAGAAGCGAATACGAAGTCATTCAGAGCCGTATTGCTGCTGGTTAATATTTGATCTTTATTTCCAACCCACTCTTTTTTTCCTTTGTTTAGGAAGATGATGTTGTCACCAATACCAAGAACGGAGTTCATGTCGTGCGTATTGACTACCGTCGTGATGTTGTATTCTTTGGTGATGTCGTTGATAAGTTCATCAATCAGGATGGAAGTTTGAGGATCCAGTCCGGAGTTCGGTTCATCGCAGAACAGGTATTTGGGGTTTAGGGCTATTGCACGGGCGATGGCAACGCGTTTCTGCATACCCCCGCTGATTTCCGATGGGAAGCGTTCCTCGGCCCCATGTAGGTTTACACGTTCCAGGCAAAACTGGGCGCGCATCTCACGCTCTTTCGGTGTCATCTTGGAGAACATCATCAGAGGAAACATTACATTCTCTTCCACGGTCATGGAATCGAATAAGGCCGATCCCTGAAATAGCATCCCGATTTCCTCGCGTAGTTTTCTTAATTCATTCTGATTCATGGTAATCAGATCGCGGCCATGATAAAGAATCTGCCCCTTATCCGGCTTAACAAGTCCGATAAGGCATTTCATGAGAACGGTTTTTCCGGATCCGCTTTGTCCGATAATCAAATTGTTTTTCCCTTGTTCGAATGTACAAGTGATGTCGTGGAGGACAGTTCTGCCCTCGAATGATTTTATTACGTTTTTAACCTCGATCATTGCAAAAGTAGTTTGGTTAGGATTACATCGAAAAGCAGGATGATGACACTGCTGATTACCACAGCGTTCGTACTTGCTTTACCCACTTCGAGCGCGCCGCCTTTCACGTTGTAACCATAATAAGAGGCTATGCTTGCGATGATGAAGGCGAAAAAGAACGATTTGTAGATTGAGTAGAATACATAATATTGAATGAACATGGTCTGTATTCCGTAAACGTAAGTGGAAACGGAAATGACGCTGGTGGTCAATGCTACGACATAGCCTCCCAGAATACCCGTAAACATACTTAGGACTACAAGGATTGGAATGAAAATCACTAAAGCTGTGATTTTAGGAAGAATCAAGTAATTGGCGGAGTTGACACCCATGATTTCCAATGCGTCAATCTGTTCGGTTACTCGCATGGTTCCGATTTCGGAAGCGATGTTGGAGCCCACTTTCCCGGCAAGAATCAAACACATGATGGCGGAAGAGAATTCCAGTAAAAGGACATCACGTGTAGCTAATCCCACAGTGTAGCGGGGGAGGAGGGGTGAACTCATGTTGAGTTGGGTCTGAATGGTGATTACAGCTCCGATGAACAGAGAAATAACAACGACAATCCATATGGAGTCAAAAACAAGGTTGTAGATCTCACGGACAAACTGTTTGAAAAAAGCGCTCCAGCGGTCAGGAATGGTAAAAACCTTCTTCATTAGGAGTACATAACTTCCTAATGTAGATATGGATTTGATTAGTGGCATTTTATTTTCTCTTTTTTTAATTGGAAAGCAAAAATTCTTCTTTGTTAATAACAAATTCATGCGCTGCAAAGTTACGAAAAATTGCCTAATCGCCCTTTCCTTCTATTGTTTTGTCGACAGGTTTTTCTATTTAATGAATTTAGTTAACTTTGCACAGATCATAAAGACCTAATATATAGTTAAGATGGCAGAAGAGTCTATGGTACTGAGAACCGAAAATCTGGTGAAGAAGTATGGCCAGAGAACGGTGGCAAACCACGTTTCAATCAATGTGAAACAGGGGGAGATTGTTGGACTTTTAGGGCCGAACGGAGCCGGAAAGACAACAACGTTTTATATGACAACCGGTCTTGTGACCCCCAATGAAGGAAAGATTTTTTTGAATGATTTAGATATAACAAAGTTCCCTGTTTACAGAAGAGCGCAAAACGGAATCGGTTATCTGGCACAGGAAGCTTCGGTGTTTCGAAAGATGACGGTTGAGGATAATATCCGGTCGGCGTTGGAGATGACAGGACGTTCGAAAGAGTATCAAAAAGAGAAATTGGAAAGTCTTATCGCAGAATTCAGACTGGAGAAAGTTCGGAAGAATCTAGGTGACAGACTTTCGGGTGGTGAACGGCGACGAACAGAGATTGCGCGTTGTCTTGCGATTGATCCGAAGTTCATCATGCTTGATGAGCCATTTGCCGGGGTCGACCCCATTGCCGTGGAGGATATTCAATACATCGTGTATAAGTTGAAAGAGAAAAATATCGGAATTCTGATTACTGACCACAATGCCCCGGAAACGTTGAGTATCGTGGATCGGGCGTACCTTTTGTTTGAAGGGAGAATTCTGTTTCAAGGAAGCTCGGAGGAGTTGGCTTCAGATGCATTGGTAAGAGAGAAATACCTGGGCCGGAACTTTATCTTTCACCGCAAGAATTTTGATTAAATCGAATCGCCATTGCTCACCTAAAGATAAGATACCTAACTAAAGGGATTTGAATGGTGTATTTGAGCTTCGCATAAAAATTGATTCTATTCAAATGCAATAAGATTTTATGGAATAGCTCCAAAACGCTACCCGGTTTCGGGTCGTTTTGGAGCTATTTTTATTTTGTGTGTCAGAGGGCGGTTTTTGAGTTGGGTGAGGATCGTTTGAATAGAATGATCGTAAAACCCAATATGATTAGTGATCCGATTGCCGGAAGGTATTGGCCGCCAGCTTGTAGGGATTCCATCCATTCCTGTGGATCAGCGCCTTTGTGTTCGAGGTAGAACTGAAAAAGTGCGATTGCATTGTTGATGAAATGCGCAAAAATCGGAATCCATAAGGTCTTGGTCCAAATCAAAAGGTATCCGAAAAATGCGCCCAATAGCATCCGTGGAAAGAAGCCGTAAAATTGAAGATGGATGGCACTGAAGATAAAAGAAGCCAGCCAAATGGCAATGTGAGGGTTCTTCCATTTTTCCAAAAAGAAATTCTGAAGAATTCCACGGAAAAACATCTCTTCGCTTATTGCGGCAACAACTCCCACCAGAAATAGATTGAAAATCCATCCGCCTGTTGAATCTGTTTGTAAAAGTAATTTGGTTGTTTCACCCATTAGATCTTCTTTCGAGCGGAACCAATTCTCAAGGGTGGCCATTGATTCAGGAAGCCGAATCTGTTCATTCCATTCGATGATCAGATTCATCGCCGGGATGATTGCGATCATGCTGACGATGGTCAAGAATAGATTTCTGAAATTGGGACCTCGGTTCATGTCGAGGTATCGGAAGGGGTGATTGCTTATCAGAAACGCCATCAAGAGCGATGGCAGAATAAATATGGCAATTGATTGGATCAATTGACTGCCTTTCATGAAATTGGGATTTCCGGTAAGATTCTGGGCGGATTCGCCCGAGATGAGGGAATAAAAGATTGAATAGCCGACTCCCAAAAGAATTAGGGAGATCGAAACGATTCCTAACAAGAGTATGATGCGGGCAAAAAGACCCGCTTCGCAGAAGATGCCCTTTATCTTCATCGTGTAGTGTTTTTATTGGGTGCGAACTAAATAGCTGAGAGTATAAGAACAAAAAAAACGCTCGGCGGTTTCCCGCTGAGCGTTTCAAAGAATGTCCTTTTATCAAAGCCCTATAACCAGGGTTATATTACCTTAGTTTAAATAATCATCAAAATTTTGGACGAGCTTCTTTTACTACAAGAGTGCGGCCTTCGAATTCAGCACCGTTTAGCTCTTCAATAGCTTGTTTAGCAGCTGCTTCGTTTTCCATTTCGGCGAAACCGAATCCTTTAGATTTTCCTGTCTCACGATCCATAATGATTTTAACTGAAGAAACCGGAGCGTAGTCTTCCAAAATCTGCTGGATGTCTGATTCCTTAACGCGGTAGTTAAGGTTGCCAATGTAAATGTTCATAGGAGATAAATAATAAAAATTGAAAAAGAATAAATAATTTATCGAACATTATTAGAATGCAAGCTTTTATTGTCAGAGAAAATATCCACTACTTGGTAAAGAATACGATGCTATGGTAATTAATACAGTGCAATTCTTCAATTGTTCGTGCTACAAAGGAAGTCATTTATATTTAAAAACCAAGTAATTCTGAATAAAATTTGTAAAACCTTACATTTTGTTTTTTCAAATATGAAAAGGAGTGAATTAATTTTACCCGGAGATTTGTTAATCAAAATAAAGCGAATATCTTTGCACACCTAAAATTATGTCTTTTCCAAGGCTCCGCAATAGTAAACTTTCCAGGTTTCAAATTGTTGAAACTATAGGGCATAATGAAAAAAGAAAGAGTTTTAATCCTAAATAAATTCGAAAGAATGAACGTTTCACAACAGAACATTGACAATGTTAATGCTGTAATCAATATTGAGATTACAAAAGCTGATTATCAGGAACAAGTAGATAAAACACTTCGTACTTACCGTCAGAAAGCGAATATCCCGGGATTCCGTAAGGGTATGGCTCCAATGGGTATGATCAAGAAGATGTTTGAAAAACAGGCGGTAGCTGATGAAATCAACAAACTTGTTGGTGAGAAACTATTCGGTTATATCCGTGAAAATAACTTGAACATCCTAGGTGAGCCACTTCCAAGTGCAAACCAGGCTGCTATCGATTTTGACAACCAGGAAGATTTCATCTTCTCATTTGATATCGCTTTGGCTCCTGAGTTCAAAGTAGAGCTTTCAAAAGAAGATAAAGTTGATTTCTACAACATCGCTGTTTCTGACGAGATGATCGCAAAACAGACTGAAGCTCTTCAGGGCCGTTTCGGAACGTACGAGCAGGTAGAAGAAGCTGGTGAAAACGATATGTTGAAAGGTGATCTTGCTGAACTTGACGCTGAAGGTAACATCAAAGAGGATGGTATCAAAGTTGAAGGAGCTGCACTTCTTCCTTCTTATTTCAAGAATGAAGAGCAGAAAGCAAAATTCAACGACGTGAAGAAATTCGCTTCGATTGATTTCAATCCTGCAGCTGCTGCGGAAGGAAACCCTGCTGAACTTGCTTCTATCCTTAAGATGAAGAAAGAAGATGCAGAAGGAATTACTGCTGATTTCCGTTTCACTGTAACTGAAATCTCTCACTTCGTTCCAGCTAAGATGGATGAGGAATTCTTTAAAAACGTTTTCGGC
Organism: Bacteroidales bacterium; assembly: GCA_036655355.1. Classification (GTDB taxonomy): domain Bacteria; phylum Bacteroidota; class Bacteroidia; order Bacteroidales; family JAUNSR01; genus JAUNSR01. Next base: position 157,929 of record JAVVQG010000004.1, on the reverse strand, counting down.
GAAGAGGTGAAAACAGAAGAAGAATTCAAAGCGAAAGTGAAAGAGATGCTTATCGAGCAGCTTGCTCCTGAAAGCGAATACAAATTTGGTCTTGACGCACGTGAAGTGATCTTGAACAAAGTTGGTGAATTGGAATTCCCTGTAGAGTTCTTGAAACGTTGGACAATCGCAACTCGCGAAAACGTTACAGAAGCTCAGGTAGATGAAGATATGCCTAAAATGCTTCCTGATTTGAAATGGCACCTAATCAAAGAACAGATCGTTAAGAACTACGGTGTTAAAGTAGAAGAAGCTGACGTTATGGACCTTGCTAAGAAAGCAGTTCAGGCTCAGTTCGCACAGTACGGAATGGCTAACGTTCCTGCCGAAATCATGGACAACTATGCGAAAGAGATGATGAAGAACAAAGAAACAGCTCGTAACCTGATCGACCGTGCAACAGAAGATAAAATTGTTGCTAAGATCAAAGAACTTGTTTCATTGAACGAAAAAGAAATCTCAGTTGAAGATTTCTACAAAATGTTCGAGAATAAATAATCAGATCATCTGATTAAAGCAACATATTAAATAACCTCGCTACGGCGGGGTTATTTTTTTGTTTTTTAGCGGACTATCTTTTTAAAAATAACATTCAGACGCCATCTATCCTTTTTTTATTTCTACTTTTGTTTCAAACAAAATGGATTTATCTTTGTATAGATAAGAAACATCAAAATATTAAAACTATGAATGACTTCAGAAAATTCGCAACCATGCATCTTAATATGAATGGCAACGCGTTGGATAAATATATGGATGTGACCAGTAGTTATATCTCGCCGACGATTATTGAAGAACGTCAGCTAAATGTAGCTCAGATGGATGTGTTTTCACGTTTGATGATGGATCGTATCATCTTTTTGGGAACTCAGATCGATGATTACACTGCGAATGTGATTCAGGCACAGCTTTTGTATCTTGATTCGGCTGATCCGGGCAAAGATATTTCTATTTATCTGAATTCGCCGGGTGGTTCGGTTTATGCAGGTTTGGGTATCTATGATACAATGCAGTATATCCAGAGCGAGGTTTCTACGATCTGTACCGGTATGGCTGCTTCAATGGCTGCCGTTTTGCTGGTTGCGGGACAAGAGGGGAAACGTTTTGCGCTTAAGCACTCCCGTGTGATGATTCATCAGCCTCTTGGTGGAATGCAGGGGCAGGCTACCGATATGGAAATCACGGTGCGTGAAATCCAGAAGATTAAAAAAGAACTTTATACCATCATTGCAGATCATTCTCACAATTCGTTTGAGAGAGTTGAAAAAGATTCTGACCGTGATTACTGGATGACAGCTATCGAAGCGAAAGAGTACGGAATGATTGACGAGGTGCTAATTCGCACCAAAAAATAAATCGCTATTGTAATAAAATGAGTAAAGCAACAGATAAATGTAGCTTTTGCGGTCGCGGAAGAAAAGAGGTGAATTTGCTGATTACCGGTGCAAACGGGAATATTTGTGATTCGTGTGCCGAACAGGCTTCTGAGATTGTAAAAGAATCAATAACAAAGAGTAGTAAGGTCGCCGGAGAGCTTGGCTTTGGAAAAGAGGAGCTTCCTAAACCGATTCAGATTAAAACCTTTCTTGACCAATATGTGATCGGACAGGATGATGCGAAGAAGTATCTTTCAGTAGCGGTTTTTAACCACTACAAACGTTTGCTTCAACACATGTCTGAAGATGAAGTGGAAATTGAGAAATCAAACATTATCATGGTTGGCCGTACGGGAACCGGGAAAACGCTTTTGGCTCGTACCATTGCTAAATTGCTACATGTTCCTTTTACGATCGTAGATGCCACGGTACTTACCGAAGCTGGTTATGTGGGCGAGGATATTGAAAGTATTCTGACTCGTTTGCTGCAGGCTGCCGACTACAATGTGGATGCTGCTGAAAGAGGAATCGTGTTTATCGATGAAATTGACAAGATCGCCCGCAAGAGCGACAATCCTTCCATTACGCGTGATGTGAGCGGAGAAGGCGTTCAGCAGGGATTGTTGAAATTACTCGAAGGTTCTGTCGTGAACGTACCACCACAGGGAGGCCGTAAACATCCGGACCAAAAAATGATTCCGGTCAATACTAAAAACATACTATTCATTTGTGGAGGTGCGTTTGACGGTATTGAGAAAAAAATCGGCCAACGACTGAACACCCGTGCAGTCGGTTATGCCGCTAAAAATGATCATAAGGATGTAGATCGTGAAAATCTTTTACAATACATCACTCCTGCCGATTTGAAGTCTTTCGGATTGATTCCGGAGATTATCGGACGATTGCCGATACTTACTTATTTGAATCCACTCGATAAGGATACGTTGAGACGCATTCTTACCGAACCGAAGAATTCAATCATCAAACAATACATCAAACTGTTTGAAATGGATGATGTGAAATTGCTTTTTGATGACGCTGTTTATGATTATATCGTTGATAAAGCGATGGAATTCAAATTAGGTGCCCGCGGACTTCGTGCAATCTCAGAAGCCATTATGATGGACGCGATGTTCGAAATGCCGTCAACAGAGGAGAAGACACTACATGTCACCCTTGATTATGCGCGCGAAAAATTGGGTAAAGCAAATATGGATCGCTTGCGTAGCGAATAATATGGTGATATATAGGTATTTAGTGGGGGTAATCTTTTAGAATAAAATAATCTTAAAATATTAGGTATTTTTGAACTTCTATATACCTTTGTTTAAGGCATTTGAATTCGCCGAAAGAGGATTACCTCTTCTGAAAAATCATTTTTTGTTGTATGATAGAATCAGTTAATCTTACTGAAGGGCTTAAAGAGCACTTTGGGTTTGATACGTTTAAGGGAAACCAGGAAGAAATTATTAAGAACCTACTCCGTGGTAATGACACATTCGTGTTGATGCCTACAGGGGGTGGTAAATCATTGTGTTATCAATTACCTTCTTTATTGATGGAAGGAACTGCGATCGTCATTTCCCCATTGATTGCATTAATGAAGAATCAGGTTGATGCCATGCGAAACTTTAGTGATGAAGACGGAGTGGCTCACTTCTTGAACTCTTCGCTTAATAAAGCGGCCATCGATCAAGTAAAAAAGGATATCTTATCCGGAAAAACCAAATTACTTTATGTTGCTCCGGAATCTCTTACCAAAGAGGAAAATATTGATTTCCTAAAACAGATAAAAATCTCTTTCTATGCTGTAGATGAGGCTCACTGTATCTCGGAATGGGGCCATGATTTTCGACCTGAATACCGCCGTATAAGACCTATCATCAATGAAATTGGGCAAAGACCATTAATCGCACTAACTGCTACTGCAACACCCAAGGTGCAACATGATATTCAGAAGAACCTGGGCATGTCTGATGCAAAGGTTTATAAATCTTCTTTTAACCGTTCGAATCTATACTATGAGGTACGTCCTAAGACAAATGATGTTGACAAGGATATCATTCGGTTCATTAAAGCAAACTCGGGAAAATCAGGAATCATATATTGTTTAAGCCGTAAAAAGGTGGAAGAGCTGGCAGAGATTCTTCGTGCGAACGGAGTGAATGCGCTTGCTTATCATGCCGGAATGGATTCGTCTCTGCGTTCGCAGAACCAAGATTCTTTCCTGCTTGAGAAGGTGGATGTCATCGTTGCGACCATCGCTTTCGGTATGGGTATTGATAAACCTGACGTTCGATACGTTATCCATTATGATATTCCTAAGAGTCTCGAAGGCTATTACCAGGAAACAGGTAGAGCCGGACGTGACGGAGGGGAAGGTAAATGTGTCGCTTTCTATTCATACAAAGACTTGCAGAAACTAGAGAAGTTTATGCAGGGGAAACCGGTCGCCGAACAGGAAATCGGAAGGTTGTTGTTGTTAGAGACTGCTGCCTACGCAGAGTCTGCTGTTTGCCGTAGAAAATCGTTGTTACATTACTTTGGCGAGGAATACAAAGAAGAAAATTGTGGAAATTGTGACAATTGTTTAAACCCGAAAAAACAAGTGGAAGCTAAAGATTTATTGAGCGCGGTTATTGAAACGGTAATCGCATTGAAAGAAAAATTTAAATCAGATCACGTTATTGATGTGATCACAGGAAAAGAAACCGAAGAGGTTAAATCTTATAACCATGAAGATTTAGAACTGTTTGGATGTGGCCAGGAAGAAGATGAGAAAACCTGGAACACTGTGATTCGTCAAGCTCTTATTTCCGGTTACCTTGATAAGGACATCGAAAATTATGGGCTTCTAAAGGTAACTAAAGCCGGACATCAGTTCTTGAAAAAGCCGGTTTCGTTCCATATTGTGACGGATGCTGACCTGGATGAAGAAGTTGATGATACTCAAATAAAAGGCGGTGGTTCTTGTGCAGCCGACGAAGGTCTTTTCAATATGTTGAAAGACTTGCGTAAGAAAATTGCGAAGAAACTGGAGTTGCCTCCATATGTTATTTTCCAGGATCCATCTCTGGAAGCGATGGCTACTACTTATCCGGTTACTATGGATGAGTTGCAAAATATCCCGGGCGTTGGTGCCGGTAAAGCGAAACGCTATGGAGAGGAGTTTCTGAAACTTATCAAAACGCATTGTGAAGAGAATGAAATTGAACGTCCGGAAGATTTACGCGTTCGTACCGTAGCGAATAAATCGAAGATGAAAGTATCGATCATTCAAGGTATCGACCGTAAAATTGCATTGGACGAGTTGGCCGAATCAAAAGGTCTTGAGTTCTCTGATCTGTTGGATGAGATTGAAGCGATCGTTTTCTCCGGAACGAAAATCAATATCGATTATTTCTTAAATGAGATCATGGATGAAGATCATATTCTGGATATCTTTGACTATTTCAAAGAATCTGAATCTGATAATCTAGAAGATGCTTACCAGGAATTAGGCAGAGATTTCTCCGAAGAGGAGATCCGTCTGGTTCGTATTAAGTTCCTTTCTGAAATGGGTAATTAAGAATAAATCCCCAACCCTTTCTTATGTGAAATTCCGATTAAAAAGGGTTGAAACTGAACAGCCGAAACAGCGTTTACGCTCTGTTTCGGCTGTTTTTCTTTTTTGTTACAATCTTTTATTATAGCTTTTTTTTGTATTTTTCATTTAAAAGGTGAAGGTTGCAGCACAAATATTCGCAGGATGTTGTTATATTTGCACGCAATAAATTCAAAACGCATTCTTATATGTCATTTATTGCCGATAAAGTAGTAATGGATGGATTAACGTTCGACGATGTACTGTTAATCCCTGCTTATTCAGAAATCCTTCCTCGTAACATCAACCTTTCCACAAAGTTTTCACGTAACATCACCTTGAATGTTCCGATCGTCTCTGCTGCGATGGATACAGTAACCGAAGCGAAAATGGCTATTGCCATTGCACGTGAAGGTGGAATCGGTGTGATTCACAAAAACATGCCTATCGAAGCTCAGGCTAAGCAAGTGCATATTGTGAAACGTGCAGAAAATGGTATGATCTATGATCCAATTACCATCAAAAGAGGTAAAACGGTTAAAGACGCGTTGGGTCTGATGGCCGAATACAAAATCGGTGGAATTCCGGTGGTTGACGACGAACGCCACTTGGTGGGTATCGTAACGAACCGCGACCTTCGTTTCCAGAAAGACATGAATCGTTTGATCGACGATGTGATGACAAAGGAGAACCTTATCACAACCAGCCAGTCGACAGACCTTGAAGCTGCTGCTGAAATCCTTCAGGAGTATAAAATCGAAAAACTTCCCGTACTTGACAAAGATCAGAAACTAATCGGTCTTGTGACGTATAAAGACATCACTAAGGCAAAAGATAAACCATTTGCATGTAAAGACAGCAAAGGTCGCTTGCGCGTGGCTGCAGGTGTCGGTGTAACCGGCGATGCGATGTTGCGTGTTGATGCTCTTGTTGAAGCAGGTGTCGATGCTATTGTGATCGATACAGCTCACGGACATTCGAAAGGAGTAGTGGATGTATTGAAACAAGTGAAAGCTAAATATCCTCATATTGATGTGGTTGTAGGTAATATCGCAACCGGTGAAGCTGCCAAATACCTTGTGGAAGCGGGTGCTGACGCAGTGAAAGTGGGTATCGGTCCTGGTTCGATCTGTACCACTCGTGTCGTAGCGGGTATCGGTATGCCGCAGTTATCTGCTATCTATGATGTGGCGAAAGCTCTGAAAGGTACCGGCGTTCCTTTGATCGCGGATGGTGGTATCCGTTATTCAGGCGATATCGTGAAAGCGATCGCGGCTGGTGGATTCAGCGTGATGCTTGGTGGATTGCTTGCCGGCGTGGAAGAATCTCCGGGCGAAACAATCATCTACAACGGACGTAAATTCAAATCTTATCGCGGAATGGGATCTCTTGAAGCGATGGAGCAAGGATCGAAAGACCGTTATTTCCAGGATAACGAGGTGGATGTGAAGAAACTTGTGCCGGAAGGTATTGCGGCTCGAGTTCCATTTAAAGGCTCTTTGTTCGAAGTGATCTATCAGATGATCGGCGGACTGCGTGCCGGAATGGGATACTGTGGTGCTGAAAATATCGATATCCTTCATGAAAAGGCGAAGTTTACACGCATTACTAATGCAGGTGTAGCAGAAAGTCATCCTCATGATGTTACAATCACTCGTGAAGCTCCGAATTACAGCCGCGGTGAATAATTCAGAAAAGACTCCTTTTTAAGGTGCATTAAATAGAAGATTACGGATATCCCGATTACGGGGTATCCGTTTTTTTATTTTATTCAACTCATATATTTAATTTGTATTATTTTTACTAAAAATATCAGTGTGTTCGATAGGGCTTTTCTATCTCACTCCGATAGGTAGGTTTATAAAAATTAGATTATATATAAATGAAAAAGATGGTTTTCTTACTTTTTGCTTTATTCACAGGGATGGGACTTACATCACAAGTTGTATCGGGCACCTGGTTGGGTGAATTGAAGGTCGGTCCTCAAAAACTACGTTTGGTTTTTAATGTGGAAAACACCGATGACGGTTATAAAGCCACCATGGATAGTCCCGACCAGGGAGCCAAGGGGATTCCTGTTACTTCGGTAAAAGTGAATCATGATACGCTCTCTCTTGAATTAACGGCTTTGAAAATAAGTTATCAAGGGGTGATAACGGGGGATGTGATGACTGGTACCTTTAGTCAGAGTGGAATGCGCTTTCCGATGGAGATGAAAAGACAAGAGCAAGCCTTCACGATGACTCGTCCGCAGAATCCACAGCCTCCTTTCCCATATAAATCGGAGGATTTGACCTTTAGAAACGAAAAAGACGGAATTGAGCTTGCAGGCACCTTGACGTTGCCGGAGCGTCCCACTCCTGTTCCGGCAGTGATTCTAATCTCCGGGAGCGGTCCTCAGAATCGTGATGAAGAATTGATGGGGCACAAACCTTTTTTGGTGTTGGCCGATTATCTTACCCGAAATGGAATAGCGGTGCTTCGTTTTGACGATCGTGGCGTAGCTGCTTCGCAAGGGGATTTCAAAACGGCGACTACGGCTGATTTTGTGAAAGATGTGGAGAGTGCGGTCACATACCTCAAGGGACGTTCGGAAATCAACCCTGCGCAGATCGGTCTTGTGGGACACAGTGAAGGAGGAATTATCGCTCCGATAGTTGCGGCGAATCGCAAAGACGTAGCCTATATTGTATTGATGGCAGGAACAGCCATTCCCGGTTCTGAGATTCTTGATCTCCAATCGGACTTGATCATGAAGGCTTCGGGCGTCCCCCAAACGATGATAACCAAGAGCCAAGAAGAGAGCCGGAAGATGATTCAGGCAGCGCTTCGTTCAAAAGGCGATGTGGCAGAAGCGAAAAAGGCCGTCAGAAAAGCGGCGGAAGAAAGTGTTGCCACCTTACCCGAATCTGAAAGAGCTGAAGCCTACAAAATGATCGATGCGAAAGTCGCTCAGTTGACTTCTCCCTGGATGTTGTATTTTCTAGCGTACGATCCGGCACCGGTTCTTGAACGGGTGAAATGTCCGGTATTGGCGCTCAATGGGGATAAGGATCTTCAAGTTCCCTCGAAGATCAACTTGGAAGGAATCAAGACCGGACTAGCGAAAGGCAATAATAAAAAGGTTACGATTGTGGAACTCCCTGGTCTGAACCACCTGTTTCAGGAGTGTACGACCGGGCTGCCTCAGGAGTATGCGGGAATCGAACAAACCATTTCCCCAACCGCTTTAAAGGAAATAGCTGACTGGATTGATGCGCAGGTAAGATAATCATTGAATTCAACCCTCTTTTTCCATCCAATTTTAGTGTGTTGAGCCGATTACAAGGCGATGAATGATATAATTTTTTTATATTTGACACGTTATTTATAAGAATTTGCCTATTGAATAACCAGAAACAAAACTAAAGCGAGAAATGAGAACTAAATTTCTGTTAGCAACCTTAGCCCTTTCGTCACTCTTAAGCATTCATGCAGATAATGATCCGGTATTGATGAAAATCAACGGCAAAGAGATCAGAAAGTCAGAATTCGAATACATTTACCGAAAAAATAATCAGCAGCAAACTACACCTCAAAAAGGAATCGACGAATATGTGGATCTGTTTGTGAACTTCAAGTTGAAGGTTGCAGAAGCGGAAGCGCGCGGAATTGATACGACATCCGCTTTTATCAAAGAGCTTACCGGCTACAGACAGCAGTTGGCACAACCTTATCTGACAGATAAAAATGTGGAAGAGAGATTGGTCCGCGAGGCGTATGACCGACTGACTGAAAATGTTGAGGTGAGTCACATTTTACTCCGGCTTGACCCCGATGCATCCGAAGAAGAGGCACGAAAAGTGTATAACAAACTAACCGAAATGCGTAAAAAACTGCTTAAAGGTTATGATTTCGGGAAATTGGCAAAAGAGGTGTCGCAAGATCCCTCTGCACAGAACAATAATGGATATTTGGGTTTTATCTCAGGCTTTATGACGGTTTATCCGTTTGAAACGGCAGCCTACGCAACCCCGGTCGGAGAAATCAGTGAACCGGTTAAGACTTCATTCGGGTACCACTTGGTCAAAGTACATAGCCGTCGCAAAGACCAGGGAGAAGTATTGGTAGCTCACATAATGAAAATGGTTCCGAAGGATGCCGATCCGCGCCAAGATGAACAGGTGCGTAAAGAGATGGAGGAGATCTACCTATCCTTAAGGCAGGGAGCTGATTTTGCGGAAGTGGCACGCGATAAGTCGGAAGATAAATATTCAGCCGTAAAAGGAGGCGAATTACCATGGTTCGGATCTGGACGAATGGTGAAAGAATTTGAGGAAGTCAGTTTTGGATTGAAAAACAAAGGAGAGATCTCCAAGCCGTTTAGAACGCCATACGGATGGCATATCGCTAAACTAACAGATAAACGGGGCATTCCGTCTTTCGATGAGAAAAAACAGGAGATCGTGAAACGAATCGCGAATGATGAGCGTGCCCGTAAAGGCAGCGAGGAGTTTGTGGCGCGTTTGAAATCGGAATATAATTTTACTTTGGATGCGAAAGGGGATGCGTTGTTGAGTCGTCTTGCTAAAGAGTTTTCTCCGGTGGACTCTTTTTATCAGGCAGAAGCGGAAAAAGCGGCATTGCCTCTCTTTAAAATCGCAGACAAAATCTATTCTACCGCGGATTTTGCTAAATTCGTAGCGAAAAATAAACGTACGATGGCTTACCGTCCTGCAGATGTTCTTCGCGAAAAGAAACAGCAATTCATCGAAACGTCCTTACTGGCCTATGAAGATGGACAGCTAGAGCGAAAGTATCCGGAATTCCGGAACCTGATGCAGGAATATCGCGACGGCATTCTTCTTTTTGAAGTGAGTAACAAAGAGGTGTGGGAAAAAGCATCGAACGATACCAGTGGGTTGAAAGCGTTTTTTGATGAAAACAAAAGCAATTACAAATGGGATACCCCGCGGTTCAAAGGATTTGTTATTCAGTGTAAGGATAAGAGCACACGTAAAGCAGCCAAAAAGATCTTAAAGAAAGCACCGGCCGATTCGGTTGCTTATTATCTGAAAACAACATTGAATAGTGATTCTACTCAGTTTGTGAGAGTGGAGAAAGGTCTTTATTCGCTGGGTGATCACAAGATCGTGGATGCTATTTCCTTTAAAAAAGGGAGTTTTACACCATCAGATAGTTACCCGATTGTTTTCTTTGAAGGAAAAAAACTCAAAAAAGGACCGGAATCTTACTTGGATGTGCGTGGGTTGGTTACATCAGACTATCAAAACTATCTTGAAAAGAGATGGATGGAGGAGTTAAAAGGAAAAAGTGTCGTTGAAATAGACAAAGATGTTTTAAAAACAGTTAAGCCTTTATAATGGTCTCATATTTATAGTACTTTTACTACCCAAATTCAAGAATTCATTCGCTATAACGTGAGATTTATGTTAAAACCTTCTCTTTCGGTGGTAATCCTTTTAACTTCCTTCTTTTTGGGAAGCTGTCGTTCTTCACATCCGGCAGACGAAAAAGAGGTAGTGGTAAGCATCGGAGAGAACAAACTGACCAAATCGGATCTTTATGAAGCCTTGGGTACTGCCGACAGTAGTGCGCAGGTGGAGATTTATATTCAGGAATGGATTCGAGCAACTCTTTTATATGATAAGGCAAAACGGAATGTGTCAGACCTCTCGGCGATAGATAAGCTTACGGAGGAGTATCGGCGCAACTTGATTGTCTTTGAATATGAAAAGGAACTGGTGAATGAAAAAATTGCCGGCGAACTTTCGGAAGAGGAGCTTCGGGATTTCTACGATACGCATCGTAAGAGGTTCCTTTTGAAAGAGCCCCTTATCAAAGGGATCTTTCTGAAGATACCTGCGAATGCTCCCCAATTGGAGGATGTGAAGAAGTGGATGAAAAAGATCACACCAGAGTCGCTCGAAAAACTGGAGAAATATAGCTTGCAGAACGCCTTGGTATATGAATACTTTTTTGATCGCTGGGTGCCTTTAGAGGAGGTGATGCAGAACATTCCGTATCAAATGGCTAATGCCGACCGGTTTCTGAGGGAGCAAAAAGCCCTGGAAGTGACACAAGGTGATTATTGGTATTACCTGAATATAAATGAATCGGTTTCGGCCGGAAACGAACAGCCCTTCGAATATGCGTTGCCTCAAGTTAAAGAGGTGGTGCTGAACCAAAAAAGAAAAACATTCATTCGTGAAATGAGTCGGGAGCTGTATGACGAGGCGATTCGTCATGACAAAGTGAAATTTTATCGAACTGAGCCAAGTGCTCTCAATTAATATTAAAATAATAAGAAAGATCAATGCGTAGATTTATTAAAGGATTATCGCTTTTGTTTGTTCTTTTCTCTACAACAACACTGGTTGCACAGGAAAATGTGGTTGACGAAGTTGTTTGGGTTGTAGGAGATGAAGCAATTCTGCGTTCTCAGGTAGAGGAACAGCGTTTAAGAATGCAGTACGAAGGTGAAAAGATCAACGGCGATCCTTACTGTGTGATTCCGGAACAGTTGGCGATACAGAAATTATTCCTTCACCAAGCTAAATTAGACAGTATCGAGATGTCTGAATCTGACGTATTACGTCAAGTGGAAGCTCGTATGAGTTTTTTCCTTTCTCAGAGCGGATCGAAAGAGAAAATGGAAGAGTATTTCAATAAGACTTCTTCACAAATGCGTGAAGAGTTGCGCGAAACCGTTCGTGACCAGGGTACCGTAGAACAGATGCAACGTAAACTGGTTGAGAATGTAAAGGTAACCCCTTCTGAAGTTCGCCGCTTTTATCAGTCACTTCCTCAGGATAGCATTCCTTTCATCCCCGCTCAGGTAGAGGTGGAAGTTATTACTTTTGAACCGAAAGTGCCGCAGGCAGAAGTTGATGAGATCAAAGCACGTTTGCGCGATTATACGAATCGTGTGGTAAACGGAGAGAGCGAGTTCTCGACACTTGCCATCCTATATTCGCAAGACCCGGGTTCGGCAAGAAATGGCGGAGAACTTGGTTTCATGGGACGCGGACAGTTGGACCCTGCTTTTGCTTCGGCAGCATTCCAGTTGAATGATCCCAAAAAAGTTTCGAAGATCGTAGAGTCGGAGTATGGATACCACATCATTCAGCTGATTGAAAAAAGAAGCGACCGTGGTAATTTCCGCCACATCCTACTTACACCGAAGATCTCCGAAAAAGAGTTGACCCAGACGATGGCTCGTATGGACAGCCTAAAAGCCGACTTGGATTCGGCTAAGTTTACTTTCGAAGAAGCTGCGTTGTATCTCTCTCATGACAAGGATACCAGAAACAATCACGGTTTGATGGTAAATATGAAAAACGGAACTTCTCATTTCCAAATGGAAGACCTTCCGGTAGAAGTGGCCCGTCAAGTTGAAAAAATGAAAGTGAACGATATCTCAGCTCCTTTTGTTATGAAAAGTACGAAGAATGGTCGCGAAGTAGTTTCCATCGTTAAGTTGAAAACACGTTTGGAAGGACACAAAGCAACTATTTATGATGACTATCAGGAGTTGAAAGGGATGCTTGAAGCTAAAAAACGCGAAGAGGTCATCAAGGACTTTATCAAAAAGAAACAGGCTGAGACCTATATCAGAATCAAAGAAGGCTGGAGAAATTGTGATTTCGAATATCCGGGCTGGGTTAGAAACTGATTATAACTGATTGATGTTAAAGAAAAATACATATTCAATTTTTAGCAGGCATAAGACGCTCACGGGCGTCTTATGCCTGCTTGCACTTTCTTTCTATGCCAACGGTACGGCAATGCGTCCACTGGATTCGCCTCAAACGGCTGGTGCCTCCCCTGCAGCGGAGAAAGTGAATAAAATATACCTGCTCCGGGCAAATACCCTGGAGTACGATAAAAGCAAGAATGCTGACTTTCAGATTTTGAGAGGGGATGTCCGTTTCCGTCAGGATAGCGCCTATATGTTCTGTGATAGTGCCTATTTATATGAATCGACGAACTCGATAGATGCCTTCGGGAATGTACGCATGGAGCAGGGAGACACCCTGTTTGTGTATGGCGACTATCTTTATTACGACGGAAATACCGGATTGGCCCGACTGCGTGACAACGTGCGCATGATCAATCGCGACGTAACCCTGACAACAGACAGTCTCAATTACGATCGTTTGTTGAATATCGGGTATTTCTTCGAGGGTGGCGAAATTACGGATCCCAACAACAGACTCTCTTCCGTGTACGGACAATACAGTCCCGATACGAAAGATGCCGTGTTTCAGTTTAACGTAGAGTTGCATAACCCCAAATACATCCTTTATTCCGATACGTTGAAATACAACACCGATTCGGGTATCGCGGATATATTGGGCCCTTCTACGATTGTATCAGACAGCAACACGATCTACTCCGATTTGGGTTGGTACGATACCAAACGAGATCTGGCGATGTTGCTTGACCGTTCGCGTATTGTAAGTAAAAGTCAGGAACTGGTTGGGGATACCATCTATTACGACCGAAACACCGGTTACGGAGAAGTTTTCGGATCGATGTTCATGAATGATACCGCACGAAAAGTGATTCTGGAAGGCGATTACGGCTACTACAATGAAATATCGGAGAAAGCCTTCGTTACGGATCGAGCACAGGCGATAGAGTATTCTACACAAGACTCATTGTTTTTCCATGCCGATACCTTGCGTTCATCTGTTACAGACAGTGCCCGAATGCTGCAGGCATATTACGGCGTTCGCTTTTTCCGTACCGATCTACAGGGGGTTTGTGACTCTCTAAAATACAGCACCCTTGATTCCACATTGGTGATGTATAAGAATCCGGTTATTTGGAATTTGGAGTCCCAGATTTACGGCGATACGATTTTCATCCTCATGAATGACTCCACCGTCAAGCACGTCACGGTGAAAGATTTCGCCTTTTTGGCACAGAAGAAATCCGAGGAGTATTACGATCAGCTTACCGGAAAAGTAATGGATGCCTATTTTCAAGGAGGTGAACTTTATCGGATGGATATGAGTGGAAATGTTGAAACGATTTTCTTCCCGGAAGAGAAAGATAAATCCCTGATCGGTTTGATTCAGGTACAAAGCAGTTATCTGAAATCTTTCTTCAAAGAGAAGAAGCTTGAATCACTGGTAATGAATCCGGAACCGAAAGGATCGTTGACGCCGATTCCGAAATTGACAGGTTCTGAGTTATACCTCTCTTCTTTCCATTGGTATGCTGAGTTAAGACCGAAAGATAAAGCCGATATCTTCCGCAAGGCGGAGATGAAGGCAGAAGATGTGGCCCGTCCTACGCGCCTCTTCTCAAAAGAGGAGTTAGAAGGAACCGAAGAGTTGGATTTACCGGAGGTGGAACAAACCGTTCGTTCCGTAAAACCGGCTTCGGTAAAACAACCGATCCAGCAACCGGTACCCGCTTTGAAGAGCGATTCAACGAACGTTTCACCGGCTAAGGCCGATTCGCTGAATACCCAGATCCAGCAACCGGTACCCGCGTTGAAGAGTGATTCAACGAACGTTTCACCGGCTAAGCCCGATTCGCTGACTGCTCCCCACCAGAAAGTTCCCGGAAAGGATGTTTCTGAAGGAGAGGTAATCTTGAAAAAATAAAAAACGCTTTAATAACCGACGATTATGGGACTTTTTTATAATGTACGCAAACCGCGTCAGTTCCGTCACGATCCGATTTACTTCGATCCCCGCAAGGAAGCGCTTGAAGAGCGAGTGAAAAAGGTGAAGAAGGAGCTTGGCGAGTTGAAAGATGAGGAGTATAAGCCCGATTTGAAAGGCGCTTTTGTCAACCAGACATCACACGTGAAGAGACGTCAGGAACATGAGGATAAATCCAATTCCTCCCGAAATATCAAACTTGCGGTGATTTTGGTGGGATTGTTACTCGCATTGTATTACTTTTATTTTAGATAAAAAAGGGGCACCGAACAGGTGCCCTTTTTGTTTTCAACCTTAATTTTGTATCTTCGTTTCGGTTTAACTAAATAACGACAATGAGCGATATCATTCAGCTTTTACCAGATTCGGTTGCTAATCAAATTGCTGCGGGGGAAGTGATCCAGCGTCCGGCTTCCGTAGTCAAAGAATTAATGGAAAATGCCATTGATGCCGGGGCTACTTCGGTGCAGGTGATCCTTAAAGATGCCGGTCGAACCCTTATTCAGGTGATAGACAACGGAAAGGGAATGTCCATGACAGACGCCCGCATGGCATTTGAAAGACATGCTACCTCTAAGATCAGAAAGGCAGATGATCTGTTTGCCCTTCAAACCATGGGCTTCCGTGGTGAGGCGCTCGCTTCGATTGCCGCTATCGCTCAAGTGGAGCTTCGTACCCGTCGCGAAGAGGATGAACTCGGCACTTCCATCCGTATCAGCGGAACAGAAGTGGAGAATCAGGAATCCATCGCTACTCCGGTAGGCTCAAGCTTTCTGGTGAAGAATATTTTCTACAATGTTCCGGCCCGACGCAAGTTCCTAAAGTCCAACCAGACCGAACTCAGCAATATCATATCTGAATTTGAGCGCATCGCATTGGTGAATCCGAAAGTTTCATTCACCCTCCATCACAACGATAACGAGGTGTTGAATCTGCCGGCTACCATTGTACGTCAACGGATCATCAATACGTTCGGAAAAAGCCTCAATCAACAACTTCTCACCGTCGAGGTGGATACGGCGCTCATCTCCGTAACCGGCTACATCGGTCGTCCCGAAGCGGCCCGAAAGAAAAATGCATTGCAATATTTCTTTGTAAACGGACGTTACATGCGTCATCCTTATTTTCACAAAGCAATCATGCAGAGCTATGAGAAGCTGATTCCGCAAGGTGAACAGCCAAACTATTTTCTCTATTTCACGATTGACCCGGCAAATATCGATGTCAACATTCATCCAACCAAGACGGAAATCAAGTTTGAAAACGAGAGTTTCCTTTGGCAGATCATCTGTGCGGCCGTAAAAGAAGCGCTGGGTAAATTTAGTGCCGTTCCTTCCATCGATTTCGATATGGCCGATGCTCCCGATATCCCGGTGCATAAGAGCGAAGGCATTCAGCCGCCTAAGCCTAAGTTCGATTCGGGATATAACCCGTTCCAAAAACAGGCTTCCGCATCGCGTGTCGATCCGAACTGGCAGAAGATGTACGGCGGATTCCAGAGTGCTTCCGATACCGGCGCCTCTCACGGGTTCAATCCGTTTGATACAACCTCTGATTTTGAAACACAATCGGAGTTTACGCCCGAAGAAACGTTCAATCAGCAATTCCAGGGAGATCCCGATTATTTCCATACGGATACCGCTTTCCCGGATGAGAAGGAGCCTATATCGCATCTGTCTGCCGCCTCTTTGTCCGGTGAATTGATCGAATCGAAAATCTCCTCTTCCCCTTTCCATGGTGAAGTGATCGAGTCGAAGATTTCAGCCGTCCCATTTCAGGGAGAGGTGATAGAGACTCAGATTTCAGCGGCATCCTTCCCGGAAGAACCTTCTGAATCGAAATTCTCATCCGCGATCATCTCATCCGGAGAGCCTTCGAGTGCAAAGATTTTCTCTACATCCGAAACGGGTGGAAGCCAGCATTATCAGTTCAAAGGGAAATACATCCTTACATCGGTAAAATCGGGGTTGATGATGATCGATCAACATCGTGCCCACGTGCGCGTTTTGTTTGACCGCTATATGGAGAATATCGTTTCGAAGAAAGGCGTGTCTCAAGGAGTGCTTTTCCCGGAGATGTTGACTTTCGCACCTGCCGATGTTCCAATCCTGGAAGAGATTCTGGAGGATTTACAGTTCTTAGGTTTCGATCTGAACAACATGGGAGGATGTACGTACGCGATGAACGGCATTCCGGCCGGAATTGAAGGACTTGATGTTTCTTCCCTGATCCATGGCATGATCGATACGGCAAAACAGAAAGGGAGGGATGTGAAAACAGACCTGCATGAAATAACCGCTTTGTCATTGGCTGAGGCCGCGGCGATTCCTTACGGCGAGGTACTGAATATGGATGAAATGGAGAACCTGATCGATGATCTGTTCGCTTCTTCCTCTCCAAACAATACCCCCGACGGCAAATTAATTCTGTCGGTGATTACGAATGACGAGATAGGCAAAAGATTCAAATAAACCTTTAATAGCTACCCTATATGTCTTACGCAATAGCGCTCACTCCTGTTATTCCGATGCGATCGGCTCCGGATGAAGATGCAGAGATGGTCAGCCAGGTTCTCTTCGGAGAGCATTTCAAAATCTTAGAAGAACGTCCCCGCTGGTATCTCATCGAGCACGCTTTCGATGGTGAATGCGGATGGATAGATTGGAAAATGGCTACGCTCATACTGGATGAAACGGCGATGGGGATAGAAAAGGAGACGTTGTGGATGGTTCGTCACCCTGTAACCGATATCAGACGAAAAGGGGATAAGACGCCGATCCGAATCTCAATGGGTACTGTATTGCCCGGATATGATCCGGTAAAAAGTGAATTTGGCTTAGAAGATAAGCGCTTCTCGATTCCTGCTCGTTCGGTAATCGAAGTGAAGCCGTCTCACCTCAAAGCGCTTCTGCGTACGGCAGAATTGTTTCTGAATACATCCTATCTGTGGGGTGGACGAAATATCTTCGGCGCGGATTGTTCCGGGTTTGTTCAGGTCGTATATCGTCTCAACGGCATCAATCTTCCGAGGAATGCCCGTCAACAGATTGCGTTTGGCGATCCTGTGGAATCGTTCGAAGCGGTTTATCCGGGCGATCTAGCTTTCTTCGCCAAAGCGGGAGGAAAGATTACCCACGTGGGGATCGTACTCACTCCGGATACCATCATTCATTGTTCAGGTGATGTTCATATCGATAAACTGACCGCCGAAGGGATCTGGTCAGACAAATTGCAGTGCTTCACACACGGGGCACCCATTCTGCGTCGTTTTCCGCAACTTCGTAAAAGAAAATAAGCTTATAAGGAAATTATTCCTATTCGATAAAGTCGCTTCAATCAGCATACGATAAAACAAAAAAACTCCGCTGTAGTCCGGCATTCATATGAACCGGACCTCAGCGGAGTCTTTTTTTATGCTCTGACCGAACGGATTATACTCCCATAGAAGTCAATACGTTCAGGATTTTCTCGTCAGCTTTCGCATTTACTTCGTTGTAATCAGCACGATCTTTTAATTCGCCCAACACTTCAACATAGAATTTGATTTTAGGCTCGGTACCTGAAGGACGAACTGAAACTTTCGTTCCGTCTTCCGTGAAATACTGCAGCACATTTGCCGTTGTCGGCATATCCAACGTAAATGATTCACCTTCCACAAGATCCTGTGCTTTCAGCGTAGCGTAATCCTTAATAAGGATAACTTTTGAACCGGCAATCTCTTTCGGAGGGTTCGCGCGGAAGTTTACCATCATCGCTTCAATCTCTTCAGCTCCGGATTTTCCTTTTTTCACAACAGAAATACCTTTCTCTTTTCCGAAACCGTAAGTCAGGTAGATGTCCTGAATCATTTCGAACATGGTTTTGCCGTTGTCTTTCGCCCAAGCTGCGATTTCAGCCATCAAAGAACAAGCAGAAACGGCGTCTTTATCGCGACAGAAGTCCTCAGCAAGGAATCCGTAGCTTTCTTCACCACCACCGATGTATTTCTTTTTGCCTTCGTTGTTGCGAATGACGTCTGCAATCCATTTGAAACCTGTATAGCAATCGAACATCTCCACTTCGTTCTTTTCAGCGATCGTTTTGATCAACTCAGTCGTTACGATCGTTTTAACGATGTATTCATTGCCGTTCAACCATCCAAGTTCGCGGTAACGGGTAATGATGTAGTTTAGGAAGATCATCACGATCTGGTTTCCGTTTACAAGAATCCATTCGCCGTTGTTATCCTTCACTGCGATACCAATACGGTCAGCATCCGGATCGGAAGCCATTACAAGATCGGCATCCGTTTCTTTCGCTTTCTCGATAGCCATGTTCAAAGCAGCCGGTTCTTCAGGGTTCGGCGACTGAACTGTTGGGAAATCACCGCTGATGACATCCTGTTCTGCTACGTGAATGATGTTTTTGAATCCCCATTTCGCCAATGAATCAGGAATCATTTTCACACCGGTTCCGTGGATCGGAGTGTAAACGATTTTAAGATCGGCATGACGAGCGATAGCATCCGGACTCAATGAAAGTGTTTTGATGAAATCGAGGAATTTCTTGTCAAGTTCAGCTCCCAGAGATACCAATAGTCCCGGATTGGCATTGAACTTAATATCTTTTACCGAACGGATCTTGTTTACTTCCGCGATGATGTTTTTATCATGCGGAGCGATTACCTGAGCACCATCGGCCCAATACGCTTTGTATCCGTTGTATTCTTTCGGATTGTGAGAAGCAGTAACCATCACACCGCTCTGACAACCCAATTCGCGGATTGCAAATGAGATTTCCGGAGTTGGGCGAAGATCTTCGAAAAGATAAGCCTTGATTCCGTTTGCAGTGAAGATTTCAGCAGTTTTCTGAGCGAAAAGACGGCTGTTGTTTCTACAGTCGTGTCCTACCACTACGCTGATTTCCTCTTTCCCTGCGAATTCTTTTTTCAAATAGTTAGCCAACCCCTGGGTAGCTGCTCCCACCGTATAGATATTCATTCGGTTTGAACCTACACCCATGATGCCACGAAGACCTCCCGTACCAAATTCAAGGTCTTTATAGAATGATTCAATCAGTTCGGTCTGATCTGCATTTTCCAATAATTTCTTTACTTCTTCGCGGGTGTCAAGGTCGTAACTCTCGTTCAACCAGCCCTGTGCCTTAGCGGTCACTTCGCGGATTAATGCATCGTTTGCCATATGTTGTACAATTTAGATAATTTTAATCTGACTATAACGCAAAGATACGAAATAGCAGACAAAGGGAGATGTTGAAAAGCTATTTTTTTAAGATCAGAACTCGGTATTGATTCTGTAAATTAATTTATTATCAATACGTTAGCTATTTTATTTCTATTTATATAAACTTTATTTTGTAGAAATAAACAAAATAATAACCCGAACTTCGGACCAATTGTTTTTAAAATATGGTTTTATTTAATGGGACTTTTCTGATTTTCAAGTGCTTATTTAACGAAAATAACAGACGTTCGCATAATTGTTGTATTTTTGAATTTTAAAACCATTTGTCTCATTACGAAATATCCGTTTTGCTGAGCGGGTAAAATTACGGTTAAGCATACTTTGCTAATCATAAATCTTTGCAAACTACTGTTCTATAGTGTCTTTTGAATATTCAATACCTGCTGGATAGTTGATCTACCCAACAGAAGGTATATAGATGGCGCATTTGACCTTGATGTTAAAAATTGAATTATATACAAATGAAAATGATAAATCTAAGTACCAAGTTATTATTGAGTGCCTTATTGCCAATAGCTCTTCAAGCGCAAGAAAAACCCAATGTGATCGTATTTCTGGTTGATGATATGGGGTTAATGGATACCTCCGTGCCTTTTAATGTAGATGAAAAGGGAAAGCCCGTAACCGAAGCTTTAAATGAATGGTATCATACACCTAATATGGAGCGTTTGGCCCGTCAAGGAATCCGTTTTTCCACTTTTTATGCCCAAAGTGTGAGTTCTCCTTCGCGCACGTCTATCATTACCGGGCAGAACGCAACCAGACATCATACTACAAACTGGATTAATGCGGAAGATAATAATCGCAATACCTATGGTCCCCCTGCATGGAATTGGACCGGTGTCAAGAAAAGCGATGCACCGCTGCCGATGGTATTGAAAGAAAACGGATACAAGACGATACATGTCGGAAAAGCACACTTCGGATGTATGGGGAGTGAAGGAGAGAATCCTATCGGGATTGGTTTTGATGTAAACATAGCAGGTTCGGCGATTGGACATCCGGGAAGCTATCTTGGTGAGAACGGATACGGCCACCTGAAAGGTGAAAAAGCGCGAGCCGTGCCCGACTTAGAGAAATATCACGGAACGGAGACTTTCCTCACGGATGCCTTGACAATTGAAGCAACCAAGGAAATTGATAAAGCCATTCAAGAAAATAAACCTTTTTATTTAAACCTGGCTCATTATGCGGTACATGGACCATTTAATACGGACAAAAGGTTTATTCATCGCTACAAAGATCCTTCGAAAGGAAATGCAGCATGTGCTTTTGCAACCTTGATAGAAGGAATGGATAAATCGCTGGGAGACATTTTGGATCATCTTGAAAAGTCAGGCGTAGCAGAAAATACATTGATCCTGTTTCTTGGAGACAACGGTGGTGACGCGCCGATCGGAGAAGAACGGGGATACGGCTCTTCTGCACCTTTCAAAGGGATGAAGGCTACTGAATTTGAAGGAGGCATGCGCATTCCTTTTATTGCCAGCTGGGCTCGTCCGAATTCCTCAACGCCGATTCAGAAGAGATTCCCAATCTCGCAGGATGCCGTGCAAACCCAAATGGGTACGATCATGGATATTTACCCCACTTTGTTAGATGTAACCGGTACGCGAGGTCATTCGGAACATGTGCTGGATGGGAAGAGTTTGAAAAAACTGTTCACGGGAAAAAAAGACAAAGAACATTCAAAGCAATTTTTAATGCATTTCCCGCATCAGCATCGCGGATCTTATTTTACATCGTTCAGAGATGGAGATTGGAAGGTGATTTATTATTACAATCCGGGAACGCCTCAAGAACCGGGATATGTGCTTTATAATCTGGCGAATGATCCGTATGAATATAATGATCTAAGCAAATCTGAAACCGGTACCCTTAAGAAGATGATGAAAAAAATGATTTCACAATTAAAAGAGGAGGGTGCCCTTTATCCGATCGATAAAGAGGGGAATGAGTTACAACCCATAATGCCGGTTTAGGATTTTATGCAATGCTAAGGTGAAATGCGCCATCGATATGCCTTCCGTTGGGTATCCCAAATTTCGATGATCTATGGCGATTTCATTAAGCTGGATTCTTTATGGAACCACCTAAATTCTAAAACGAAGCACTAAAATCCGATTCGGATCGGAAATGTGCCAAAAAGCACCGCCTTGGTTCACCTGAAGCACCGCCTTGGTTCGGTCGAACCACCGCCTTGCTTCGACCGAACCAAGGCGGTGGTTTCGGCTATAAAGTGTTTCCAACACAGGAAATATAGGATCCCGTTAAGATTCTCTCCGCATCCTTCTCCGATTCAGGTGATATAAAAAAAGAAGCTGCCTAAAACCTAGTGTTTTAAGCAGCTTTTTTTTTGCCAACTCGAAATTGACGAATGTTTTATCAGAATGTTACTTTCAGACGCTCACCGGCATCTTTGGCAACCGAACGGTAGTACTCTTTTGAATACCCCGGAAAATCCGGAGAGGCAGGATAACCGTCTGTCGTACGCAGAAATTCGCCGTTGTTCTCCTTCTTTCTGTTTCCGTCAAGGTATTTAACCATCAGGAATTCACCCAACTGTTTCCAGTTCGTTGTTGCCGCGTTGGCTTCGTTTACCGAATAATGATTCAGGTAGGCGATTGCCTCTTTCGGGTTCACGTTATACAGTTCAACCGCCGCTTTCTCAATTTCCGGCTGCATCGAAGCATATTTATCTTCCAATGAATCCTGTACCTTGCGGATATCCGGAATCATCTGGTTGTAACGGTTGTAAGCCTGGTTGGCTACCCAGTTGTGCATCCAGAATGCCGAAGTCCATGAGAAGTTCAGCAAATCGCCGTTCCCCACTTTATAACACTCCGGTATCTCCGTCATTCCGCAATACATCGGAACGTATACACACGTATTGGCATCGTCCACACCAAACCAAAGGATACCACCCACTTGATCCGGAAGCCAGTTACGCATTTGAGCTACGAAAGAGAAACCGGTCTGCTGTGTTGCGATCGCGCGTTCGTTCGTGTATTTCGTCGAATCGACCGTAAAGGTCATCGGACGGAAACGATAAGGCGATTTAAACGGTCCGGCACCGATATCCTGTGTCATATCGAACGGCGTATCTTCAAAATGGTCGCGCATCATGCCCTGTACGTCGCGCACACTCAGTTTGCGGTTCGGTTTTACATACAAAGGGAACGGTTTGTCAAGTTCGCCGTACAGATAAGGAAGGTGTGCTTCCATGTTATCTGCAAATTTGTTGAAATAAGACCAAACGCGTGCGTCACAACCGCGGATCGAACCGAAATCGGCCGGAGCATACGCTTTAGAAAAGCTGAAATCGCGGTTAAGTCCGTTGAAGTAACCTTTTTCGCGGGCGAAAGAGATCACGTCCGGAGAATAGAGGCAGTTCTCTTTGTCGTTCAACGGGAACTGGTGAATGCGTGAATGGTTTGCGTGTGCGGCAATACAATCGTCAGGGATACGGATCGCAACCCAAACGGCACCTTTGTTGCCTGCTCCTTTTCCGATCATCTCCATAATCCATACTTCGTTCGGATCCGCGATAGAGAATGATTCGCCCGAACTGTAATAGCCGTATTTCTTTACCAGGTCGGTCATTGTCTGAATCGCTTCGCGTGCTGTTTTGGCACGTTGCAATGTGATGTAGATCAATGAGCCGTAATCCATGATACCGGTTGAGTCGGACAACTCTTCGCGTCCACCCCAAGTTGATTCAGAGATCGCCAACTGGTGTTCGTTGATGTTGCCGGTTACTGAATAGGTTTTCTCCACTTGCGGGATCTGTCCCAAAAACTTGTTGGTATCCCATTCGCGAACGTCTAACATCGTTCCTTTCGGATAGGTAGCCGCCGGCCAGTGGTATAACTCGCCATAAAGTACATGGGAATCTGCAGCGTACGAAATCATGGTCGATCCGTCCACAGAGGCTTTTTTTCCCACCAATAAGCTGGTGCAGGCATCGGTTTGTGCCGGAAGTAGCGCAAGCAATGCCGCGCAGAGTGTGAAAATTCTCTTCATTTAATAAGATAGATTAAGTGATGATTGTTCAATTAGTACAAAGAAATAAAAAATTACCAATTAAAACTACGTTCCAGCTTCTTCTCGTTGCCACAATTATCAATCACGGTAAGGATCAGTTTGTGTTTTTTCCCTTTTCCGATGCGTGCCGTATCGATTTTGTAAGAGAGTTTGGCTGTCTTTCCGTCAAACTCAAAAAGTGCGAATTCACCGTCGATCTCTCCTCGCCAGTCGCGGATTCCCGAATGGGCATCGCTGATTTTAAAGGTTAATTTTCCCGTTTTGCCCCAATTTTCGGGTGCGAAAGGGGTAATTACCGGTTTGGTGGTGTCTTTGGTGACCACATAGGTGCCGAAATCGCGCACCTTGGCATGCATGGCGCCGTTTTTATACTCCGCCCCGACATAGGATACGCTGTTTTTACCCAATGTGCCGAGGTAATATTTCGATTTATCCGGAAGTGTGTCGTTGGTGAGTTTGATCACCATCTCACAGCGTGAATGCAATGGAGTGGTATTTTCGTGCACCTTGTGGATATCGGAATAATATTTCTGCGAAGGGGTAGCCGAATATTTGAAATCCACATCGGTATAGAAAACTCCTTTTGGGAATGTCATTTCAAAATTCTCCGCTTTGAAACTGTTCTTGCGATCGTATCTGAACGGGTTTTCGCCTTTCTCTTTCGCCGGTACCGGTTGCTTGACTCCCGTAACATTGAATTTGAAAACCGTTTTATTTTCGTGTGCGTCTTCGAGTTCGTAACGGAACTTATAAACACGCTCTTCGTTGATCTTTACAACTCCGCGATTCACCATCTTTCCGTAACCGGAGTAAAGATTTCCGGGTTCGAGAAACATTTTGACCACCATCGAACGATTCTTCTTCCAGTCGGCATAGTCGGTCAGGGAGTTCAGGTAACGGGTCTCGCTGAAAGAGATGCGGTTGTTGTGTGTGGAGAAGATCAATTTATCGTCTAAGTAAAGATTGATGCGTTTCACACCGTAGATGTTGGTGGTTTCGCTCATACGGTCGTACGCTTTGATGCCCAAGCCGATCTCTCCCCATGCGGTGAAGGTTTTGTCGAGCGTCTCATTGCCATTCTCCTTCTTCACCATATTGGCTGTTACCGATTTCTGTTCGCCGTTGACAACTCCGTTGAGCGGATAAAGGCGAACGGCACGGATCTCCGGCTTACGATTATCCTTAATCTGATCTTTGAAGAAGTAGATCGGGTCGATGACGTCCTGACTCTCGCTGTCGCGTATTTCGAAGTGAACATGGGGTCCGCCCGAACTGCCGGAATTTCCGCTTTTTGCGATTTGCTGACCGCGTTTTACGGGAATCTCACCTTTCTTGAAATGCTGATCCAGGGTAAAGGTTTCTTTCTTGTATTGAATTTTTTTGACCACCTCTTCGATAAACGGACTGAACGATTC
Organism: Bacteroidales bacterium; assembly: GCA_036655355.1. GTDB lineage: Bacteria > Bacteroidota > Bacteroidia > Bacteroidales > JAUNSR01 > JAUNSR01. The sequence continues at coordinate 132,549 of JAVVQG010000004.1, read as the reverse complement.
CAAATGCGCATATACCGAGGTCGTGCCGTTGGGGTGTGAAACATAAAGTACATTTCCATATCCCCAGGCCGATACACCGATGCGGGATACCCATCCCTCGTCAAAACTGTAAACGGGTAATCCGGTGCGACCCTGTGTCTTGAAGTCAATACCCGAATGGAAGTGGTTGCTTCGTAATTCGCCGAAGTTGCCGCTCAGATAAAGAGGAATTTTTAAAGGAATAACAGGCGCCGTTTCTTCCGCATTGCGCGCAAAAGAACTCATTGCAATCAAGGAGAGTAAATAAGGGGCTATTTTTTTTAAAGACATTGTGCTGTGGCGTGTGATTTGTTTCTATCACACAAAAATAGGGGAACGGCACTTCACTTTTTATAAAATTAGGATTTTATTTCCGATTTCGACCAAGATTCTACTTAAAAGGAACTTTTGTACACTTCCAAACGGGAGTAACTTTGTGCGTATAAAAAGATCCCATTAAACTTATGATTAGAAAAAGACAATGGTCACAGGTATTCACATTCCTGTGCGCCCTCGCCGTATGTGCCTGCCAACAGGCGCCGGTTCAACATCCGGAGGCAGAATATGCGATGTTAACGGTAAAGAGATCTCACCAAACGCTAAAAAGTAGCTATTCAGCGGCGATCCGCGGGAAGCAAGACATTGAGATTTATCCTCAGGTATCCGGGTTCATCACAAAAATGAATGTAGAGGAGGGTGACAAAGTAAAAAAAGGAACCGTTCTGTTCGTGATTGATCAGGTTCCATTCCAGGCAGCACTGCAAACGGCAGTAGCCAATGTGGAGGCGGCAGCTGCGGCGGTAGCGAATGCCGAACTTAGTTATAGCAGTAAAAAAGAGCTTTTCGCTCAGCACGTGGTTTCAGAATTTGATCTGAAAACTTCCGAAAACATGTTGTTGTCGGCCAAAGCTCAATTTGCTCAGATGAAGGCATTGGAACTGAATGCACGCAACAACCTCTCTTATACCGAGGTGAAGAGTCCGTCAGACGGAGTAGTGGGTATCCTTCCTTATCGGATCGGTGCGTTGGTGAGTCCCTCTCTTCCCAAACCGCTTACCACCATTTCAGACAATACCAGCATGTATGCGTATTTCTCTATGAACGAGTCGCAATTACTCGCACTGACACGTACGTTCGGCTCAAAAGAGGAGATCATCCGCTCGATGCCTGCCGTCGAACTGATGTTGAATGACCGTTCGGTGTATGAGGTACCGGGAAAGATCGAAACCATCAGCGGGATTATTGACCGCACTACCGGAACGGTGAATATCCGTGCATCCTTTGCCAATGAGAAAGGGATACTTTATAGTGGTAGTTCGGCAAATGTAGTGCTTCCGGTAGTTCGCGAGAACGTGTGTGTTATTCCGCAGATCGCTACTTTCGAAATTCAGGACAAAGTGTTCGTATATAAGGTGATTGACGGCAAAGCCACTTCTTTTGTCGTAAAAGTGACTCCTGTGAACGGCGGACGCGATTACATCGTGACCGAAGGTCTTTCTGAAGGCGATGTGATCGTGGCAGAAGGCGTGGGACTACTTCGCGAAGGAACTCCCGTACGTATGAAATCAGAAAAGGAGGCGTAACCGATGAAACTACAAACATTCATAGACCGTCCGATTCTCTCGGCGGTAATCTCGATATTGGTTGTCGTTGCAGGGGTTTTGGGACTCCTCAACCTCCCGGTTGAGCAATATCCCGATATCGCTCCTCCAACAATTCAGGTTTCTACCTCTTACCCCGGTGCAAGTGCCGAGACGCTTCAAAAAAGTGTGGTGGCTCCTTTGGAGGAAGCGATCAACGGGGTGGAGAATATGACGTATATCACCTCTGCGGCTACAAACTCAGGAACGGTGACCATCAGTGTGTATTTCGCGCAGGGTACCAATGCCGATATGGCGGCGGTGAATGTGCAGAACCGTGTCTCGAAAGCAACCGCATCGCTCCCCGCTGAGGTGACCCGAATCGGGGTGACCACCAGTAAGCGACAGAGCAGTATGCTGAAGATTCTTTCGATTTATAGTCCCGACAACTCGTACGACGAAAGTTTCCTTTCCAACTACATGGCTATCAATGTGAAGCCTGAGATCTTGCGTATTTCCGGTGTGGGAGACATGCAGGTGATGGGTGGTGATTACAGCATGCGTATCTGGATGAAACCCAATGTGATGGCCCAATATAAATTGATTCCATCGGATGTGACGCGAGTCTTGGCAGAACAGAACATCGAATCGGCAGCCGGAACGATCGGTGAGAATTCAACCGAAACGTATCAGTATACGATGAAATACAGGGGACGTCTGGTTACAGCGGATGAGTTCGGAGAGATCGTAATCCGTTCGCTTGAAGACGGTTCGGTGTTGCGTTTGAAAGATGTGGCCGATATCGAGTTGGGTAAAGACAGCTATGCGTTCATCGGACAAACCAACGGTGTGCCGGGAATCTCTACCATGATTTTCCAGACCGCCGGATCCAATGCGACCGAAGTGAACCAAGCGATCAATAAATTTTTGGATGAGGCACGCAAAGAGTTGCCAAAAGGAGTGGAGATCATTGAATTGATGAGTGTGGATGATTTTCTTTCCGCCTCTATCGATGCCGTACTCATCACGTTGCTTGAGGCGATTGTCCTGGTAATTCTGATTGTATATATATTCTTGCAAGATATCCGTTCGACTTTGATTCCATCCATTGCGATTGTGGTTTCATTGATCGGAACCTTCGCTTTTCTTTCGATAGCCGGTTTCAGTATCAACCTCCTTACACTGTTTGCACTGGTGCTTGCCATCGGGACGGTGGTGGATGATGCCATTGTGGTGGTTGAGGCTGTGCAGGAACGATTTGATGTGGGTTATCGTTCCTCTTACATGGCTACGAAAGATGCGATGGGCGGAATCACTACCGCCATCATCACCACTACGTTGGTGTTTATGGCCGTTTTTATTCCGGTATCATTCATGGGGGGCACCTCGGGTACGTTTTATACCCAGTTCGGTATTACGATGGCGGTGGCCGTGGGTATTTCCACAGTGAACGCTTTGACATTGAGTCCCGCATTGTGTGCCATGCTCCTTCGTCCGTATGTGGATGAAAACGGACAGCAGAAAAACAATTTCGCAGCTCGTTTTCGAAAAGCTTTCAATGCTTCATTCTCTTTATTGATAGATAAATACAAAAAAGGTGCGTTGTTCTTTATCAAACGTCCTTGGTTGACGGGCCTTTCCATCGCATTGGCGATGGTGGCGCTTGTCTTGTTGATGCGAAGCACCAAAACGGGATTGGTTCCGGAAGAGGATCAGGGCGTCGTTTTTGTGAATGTTTCCACCGCATCGGGTAGTTCGCTGAATCAAACCGCATTGGCGATGGATGAGATTGAGAAAAGGATACAACACCTTCCGCAGGTGCGTACCTATTCAAAGGTGAGCGGCTACGGTTTGCTTTCGGGACAAGGAGCAGCCAACGGGATGTTTATTCTCAAATTAAAAAGCTGGGAAGAACGTCCGGGAGTTGAGAACTCCGTCGGGAGCGTAATCGGTCAGGTATATGGACGCACGGCAGACATCAAAGATGTAAAGATATTCGCGATGGCTCCGGGTATGATTCCGGGTTACGGTATGGGGAACGGTTTCGAACTTCACATGCAGGACAAAGCTGCGGGTGATATGACTGATTTCTTCAATAATACCCAAGCTTATCTGGCAAAACTTCGTCAGCGTCCGGAAATCGGATCGGTATTCTCTTCGTTCGATATCAATTACCCGCAATGGATGGTAGATATCGATGCAGCCAAATGCAAACGCGCGGGGATATCGCCCGAAGAGGTGCTGGCAACGCTTTCAGGATATTATGGTGGTCAGTACGTTTCGAACATCAACCGTTTTTCGAAGATGTATCGCGTGATGATCCAGGCTGCTCCTGAATTCCGTATGAATACGGAGTCCTTACACAACGTCTATGTGCGTGTGAATAATGAGATGGCTCCGATCAGCCAGTTCGTAACGCTGACCAAGGTGTATGGTGCCGAATCGCTGAGCCGTTTCAACATGTTTAATTCAATTGCAGTAAACGGAACTCCGGCCGAAGGGTACAGTTCGGGTGATGCGATACGCGCAATCCGTGAGGTTGCAGAAACTTCGTTGCCAAAAGGATATGGCTTCGACTTTGGGGGTATTACCCGTGAAGAGAGTCAGGACAGCAGCAATACGATTCTGATCTTCGGGATCTGTATTCTCCTGGTATACCTTATCCTGAGTGCGTTGTATGAGAGCTTCCTGATTCCTTTCGCCATCATTCTGTCTGTTCCTTTCGGGTTGATGGGGAGTTTCCTATTTGCCAAGATCATGGGATTGGAGAACAACATCTACCTGCAAACCGGTTTGATCATGTTGATCGGTCTTCTTTCGAAGACGGCTATTTTGCTGACCGAATACGCTACGAAAAGACGTGAAGCGGGGATGAGTCTGGTTTCTGCCGCACTATCCGCTGCAAAGGCACGACTTCGTCCGATCCTGATGACTGCTCTTACCATGATTTTCGGATTGCTTCCACTGATGTTCTCAACCGGTGTCGGCGCAAACGGAAACATCTCGTTGGGAACCGGAACGGTGGGAGGAATGGTGATCGGTACGCTAGCCCTGTTGTTCATCGTACCTTCTCTGTTCATCATTTTCCAATATTTACAGGAGAAGATTAAGCCGATTGAGTTTACGAACCTACACGATTGGCAGATTGAATCGGAGAAAGAACAAAATGCAGATGAAAAAAAGAAAAGAGAGGTGCAAAAATGAGAACAATAGCGATGCTAACATTAGCCGCATTCACTTTTACCGGATGCGGAATCTATAAAAAATATGATCCGAAGCGTAGTGTGCCGACCGATATCTACGGGTCGGTACAATGCACGGATACCACGAATTTAGGAATGACCGACTGGCGTGCGCTTTTCCGGGATACGCATTTGCAATCGTTGATCGAAGAGGGATTATCGCACAATACGGATCTGTTGAGCGCTCAATTGCGTGTTGATCAGGCCGAGGCGTCTCTGACGGCATCCAAACTGGCTTATCTGCCCTCTTTTGCATTGGCGCCACAGGGTACGGTGAGTAGTTTTGACGGCGGTAAAGCGATGCAATCTTATGCGCTTCCCGTGTCGTCGAATTGGCAGGTGGATCTTTTCGGGGGATTGCTCAATGCCAAGCGTCAGGCGGATGCCAATGTCTCGGCCTCACAGGCGTATCGCCGGGCAGTACAAACGCGATTGATCGCATCGGTTGCCAATACCTATTATACCTTGTTGATGCTGGATGCTCAATATGCGATCTCTTCCGAGACGAAATCGAAGTGGGAGGAGGGCGTGCGTACCGCGAAAGCCTTAAAGAAAGCGGGAATGTATACCGAAGCGGGTGTGGCCCAGATGGAAGCTACCTATTATATGATCTGTACATCGCTCGAAGAGTTGTCTGAGCAGATCAATCAGGTTCAAAATAGTATGTCTTTGCTCCTAGCGTGTGCTCCGCGTGAATTTGAACGGGGAAAAATCGCTGAATCGGAACTACCGGACCGTTTTGGAATCGGTGTTCCTGTAGAATTGTTGTCCAACAGACCGGACGTGCAACAAGCGGAACATGCTTTGGCTTCCGCTTATTACGGTGTTGCTCAGGCGCGTTCGGCTTTCTATCCCTCGCTGGTGTTGAGCGGATCCGCCGGGTGGAGCAATAGTGCCGGACAATTGATCGCTAATCCGGCAAAACTGATTGCCTCGGCTGTGGCATCACTTACCCAGCCTCTTTTTATGAAAGGTCAGAATCAGGCGCGACTGAAGATTTCAAAAGCGCAACAGGAAGAGGCGGCATTGTTTTTTAATCAGACGTTGCTGAATGCAGGGAGCGAGGTGAATAATGCACTTACCAAGTTTCAGACCGCACAGCGTAAGTCGGCTCTTTATGAGCAACAGGTTTCTTCGCTCGAACGAGCAGAGAAGAGTACCCGCCTGCTGATGCAACACGGCAATACCAATTATCTAGAGGTGCTTACGGCGCAACAGACACTGTTGTCTGCACGTCTGACACAGGTGGCCAACCGGTTCGCCGAGATACAGGGAGTGATAAACCTGTATCAAGCGTTAGGGGGAGGTTCCCGGTGATGTGAAATAAACAGCGGGTGTGCTTTTGGCACACCCGCTGTTGTATTTTAAAGTCAAAGCATCCGGTATTCGTTTAATGTTAATCCGGTGTGCTTTTTAAAATATTTACCCAGATAAGATTGATCCGGGAAATTTAGTTTGTTAACGATCTCTTTGATCGGGTAGTTGGGTGATTGCAGAAGCACTTTAATCTCCACGATGATATTCTCATCGATCAGTGACTTCGCCGTTTTATTGGTGAAATTCAATGTGATATTTGAGAGATGTCTCGATGATATGTGCATCTTGTTTGCATAAAAGAGAACCTCGCGTTCCTGAGGCAGATGAACATGAAGCAACGAGATGAATTGATGAAACAACTGTTCGTTGCGGGTTGTCTGGCTGGGAATCGGATTCACGATATAGCGGTGAATCTTATCGTAACAATCCATGAAGAAACACTGCACTACATTATATATGATGGGCTTTCGGTAGATGTTCGCACGATCCGCATAAATCTCCTCCATCCCCTCAAAGAATCTACGGAAATGTCCGATTTTCTGTATCGGGTAATGATACAGCGGATGGTTGTACAGGAAGTCAAACAAGGAGTGGCTGACCTGCAGAATCACTTCAATCAGAAAATCCCTTTCAAAAGCGATGAAGGAAACCCGGAAGTTCTTGGAGCTATGCAATATTCTGAATGCGGTGCCCGGCATCACAATAAGTTGAGCATGTTGCGTCAGGGTATACTCTTTGAAGTCAAGCGTTACCTGTGCGGCCCCCTCTTCACAAAATAGGACCATCGCGAAAGGTATCTTATTCATCTCCCTCGTATAAGGGTGCAAATCTGATTTACCAACTAAAATAAACTCCTCTTTGGAGAGGCAGAAGGAATCTGTCATCTGCATGCTACTATTGATTAGAGTGCAAAAATAATAGCAATCCGCAACAATCTCACATGAGTTCATCCAAAGAAGAGTCTATTCACTTATTTTTCAATATCGATACGAACGGTTTTATTTACACGTACCCCGTTCGAGATCACCGTAACGGTTGCTGAAGTTTTTCCGGGGTTGTTTCCGGCAGTAACTGTCAGGATATTTCCATCAACGGCGACTGTGGCTAGGTCGGAATTCTCCGATACAACCGTTTTTAGGATAGAAGCTTCCGTATTGTCATAATCGATGATTTTTTCAGCGAGGTTAACCTCTTTGCTTTCACCTGCTTTTACAATGATCTGGTTGGTTAGGATCTGTGGCTTGTTGGCATCTTCAAAGAATGGCATCGCCGGGAACCAGAAATATTTACCGTCCCAGTCTTCCGCATTACCGCCCCAGCTTGCTCCTGAGCCGTTATCGCCTTTCACCTTGAAATTCGTAATTTCACGGCCGTTCGCATCGATTTTATAAATCCAGTTGTATGCGCCGCTTGCCCCCCAGCCGCTGTGTTTTACTGTTAAGATCAACTCATCGGTCAAAGGGTCCACACGCAATCCGGCTCCGTAAAATTCCAATTGGGTTCCGAATTCACTTGTTCCCACTGCAAAGAGCTCGGTATTTGCCGTTTGTGTGTCGATGTCATATTTGACCACTTTGTTTCCGCCACCGAACATGCCTCCTCCGGCACTCCAATACAATACATTCTGCTGTGTTGCAGCACACAGGCTACCTGCATTCCATGCACCCCATGTATTGCCGATTTTGGCGCCGTCCGGATATGCGACTTCCTCTTTTTCCAATGTGAGCGGGTTGATTTTCACGAAGTTGTTTGTTCCCGCTACCCATACGTTTCCATCTTTGCTTACGGCAAGCGTATTGAACGAGCCTGCGATGGTCTCCTCTAAAACGTCTGTTTCGGCATTGATAACATACAATCCGTTTTGTTGTGAAACCGCGAATACGCGTCCACGGCTATAACCCATTGTTCCGATCTGGCCGTTTACGCCCTCGATCTGTTTGCCCAATTGTAGTTTTTTGATGTCGAATACCACCATTCCTTTGCCATGGCCTACATACCCTTTGGTGTCGTCTACGCCAACAAAAGAGCGACCATCACCACCCAACTCCGTGATAACGGCTTTTTTCTGCAAGCTTTTCGCGTCTGCTACCACAAAGCGGTTCCCCTGTTTTGAACTGAAATAGGCACAGTCACCCCAAATAGTGGCATGTTGGGAACTGGCACCGAACCAGTCGCTTTCCGAAGGGTTCGCCGCACGGTAAGCGCGATAACTTGCGGTATAACCGTTACCCTCTTTTTGAAAGTAATTCACCGTTCCGTTGTCATGACCGAACCAATCTTCGTTGACAACATAAAATCCTTTCGCTTGTACGGCCGCGGTAGGTTTGTCATCTTCAATCACCGTTATCCCGGCAAGTTGTGTTACCGGAACGGTTTTCACCAAACCGTCAATCGATATCTTGAGATAAGTATTGCGTGGATCGCGTGAAAAGTTGTCCTGTGCTGTAAGGGTAATGGTAGCATTCCCTGCGCTTCCCTTTAGAGGTGAGATGGTCAACCAGCTCACTTCGTCGGCTTTGGTATCTGTAGCAAACACTTCCCACGACTGATTGGCTTCAAATTTGACTGTCAATACATTGGTTCCCTCTTCGAATGTCAATTCCGAAAATTCTTTTGGAATTTCGATTACAGGTTCTTCATCTTTACTACATGAAGAGATGGTAACTGAAAGAATAGCGGCGAATAGCCACAATAAACTGTTTTTCATTGTTTCTGTTTTTGATTTGTAATAATATGATTATTTATAGGGTATCTATATCGATTCCTAAAACGTGAAGGTCTTCCACACCGCTGATCTCTGTTGAACACTCGCCCAACCAGCCGTTTTCTTGATTCACTCCGGTATATATCTTGATAAAATCCACACCCGGAAGGTTCACTTTCTCACCTTTTTCATTGATAGCCCAGCCGATATCGATGGCTGTATCCTCTTTTCCGTTGATTTCATTATCGGCATACCCATATCCGAATTTGTACAAAACATAGTAGTTGCCTGTTCCGCTCTCGTCGATTCCGTTCTGCGGCAGGCAAGTGCCTTTAAACGTGATCTTCTCTTCTTTCGCCCACAGTGGAAAATAGCATTGGTTGTGAAAATCATTCTTACTCTTGTAGCCGGATCTCCCCAGATTGTCTTCCCATCGGATGTATTGTAGTTTTTCCGCTTCCGTTGAGGGCTCTTCAGCCGGACGGAAATAGGTGATCTCATAATTAAAATGCGTTTTTACATCGTTCCCCGCAGCTACCGCTTTCTCGTACCACAACTCTTTCGTGGGGTCGGAATGAGCACTTCCGGCGATCTCATACCATTCGTTTTCGTCCGGAATTCCATTCTTATTGGCGTCGTATGCCACCCTGATAATGCCCGGTTCACAACTGCCCCCTTTCGGTTTCTCCGAATCTGCATCAGAAGCGGAATAAAAGGCGTTCCCGATTACGCGGAAATCGCGTTTTCCTTTCACATTGATGATGGTGTGGTCAAATCCCACTACCACATACCCCCCGAAGCCGCCCAAGGAGACGACTCCTTTTGTATTGTTGCCGATTGAACGGAGCACCTTTGCATTCATTGTTTCCCGGGTATCTCCGACTTCGTATTTGGGCAATTCATTGGTAAACTGTCCCACTGCAGGCATGAAATCGAGTACTTTGGTGATGTAAGGGGTGGCAATCGGTGTTACTTCGGGTTCCTCATCTTTGTCACACCCTGTTAATGCACCTGCTGCCGATAAAAGTGCGAGGGGGATGAAAAAACGTTGATAGGATAATTTACTGTTCATTTGGTCTTTAATTTTTTACGTGTGAAAACGATGTGTGCCGGAATATCGCCGGTTGCTACTTCCCATTTTTTCGTGCCGTCGGGATTGAAGCAATACAACGTTCCGGGAGTGACGTAATCTTTTGCATCCGTTATGAATAACTCCTCCGTTTCCGGGTTTACCGCGATACCGTATGGAAGCGTAATCTTTTTCTCTGTACCGTCCGTAATGAAATTTTTAGTGACAACTTGTTGCGTCCGGGTATCCACTTTGGCATAATTTATCGTATTGCTGTTGGTTCCATAATTCCATTCTGTGCTGTAGAGGTATAGGAAATCGTTGCAAAAACTCATGTTACTGCTTGGGAGCGGATCGAGCGAAGTACTTATTTTTTCGGTTCGCGGGTCAAGAATAAGGGTGCGGGAAGGAATATCATAATAATCGCCTCGCGATGAGATGTATATATTCCCTTGATTATCCTTCTCAAGCCGGTGTAAATTGATGGCTACCTCGATTTTCTTTGTCTCGGTAAACGTTTCGAGGTCAATGACAGACAAGGTGTTGTCATAATTCGGTACTCGGTAACCGCCTGAGTTCGCTACATAAAGTTTATTGTCAACAATCACCATCTCTTCCGGTTGGTAACCTACGGTGCAGGTTGCAACCACCTGTAACGAAGCGGTATCTACCTTAGCCACATAGCCCAGTCTGGCGTTCGGATCTATTGAAACCGGACCCGCGTAGGAACTTACATAGGCAAAACCCTCCTTAAAGACTATGTAGCGGCAATTCGGAATGGAAATCACCGCTTGATGTTTGGCCGTAGTCAAATCCATCACCTCTACGAAATGGGAGCAGTTAATGACAGCATACAGCTTATTTCCATGAATCTGGATATCATTGCCCACATCGCCCAGCTCTTTGATGATCGTGGGATTCAGTTCAGCAAAGATGTTCTTCATGTAATACCCCGTTTCGTAATCGAAATAGTCTAATGTGGCTTTATTACTTCCCATATTCCCTTCGTTGAGAAGAAAGAATCCCTTTATATCGCTGTCATACACTCCGGCTGTAACTTTTGTCCAAGTGGCGGGTATGATCCGTTCTTCAAATTCCTCTTTGCGGCAGGAGGTTAGTCCGACCGAAATCAAAAGGATTACAAATAGCAAGAATCGTTGTTTGCTCATAGTGTTATATTGAGTTTTATTTTAAAGTTCGTTCCGGGCATCGGGTAACATTGCACCACTTCATAAGGTTGATTGAATATATTGTTCACTTCCCCCGTGATGCGCAGGGTGACTGCCTGTAAGGGAATGCTCTTTGAAAGTGCCAGGTCGTGCGTGTACCAAGGTTGGGCATAGTCCTCGGGGATGTTCGCAACCGCCTCGTAGCGCTCACCGGTGTAGATGAAACTGTAGTTCACATCCCATCCCTTGTAGTTTCCGTTTAGGATGGCCGTTCCGCTATGCCAGGGAACATAGGGTATCTGGCCCCCGTAATATCTGCTTTCCGGATTGGTGAAATCCTGTGCTTTCTGATAGGTGTAATTCAACCGGGAAGAGAAATTAATTTGGCGCACTTTCCAATCTCCCTGCAGTGCCACATCGACTCCCCGGATCTCCACATATCCGAGGTTGAGCATTGTCCATCGGAATTGGTTGGACGTAGGCATCGCGATGATTTTATCCTCCACCTGATTGTAATAGAAGTCTGTTTGTAGTTCTATGCGTCGCAAAATCGCACGTTTGAAATTCTTTCCATAGGTAATACCTACGTCGTATTGATTCGTGAATTCGGGTTTCAGCTCTTTATTTCCGATAAATGTGTAGTAAAGGTCATTGAGCGTAGGCATGCGGAATATACGTTTGTAAAATGAGCGTAGATTCAGGTCGATATCCCGGAAAGGTTGATAAGAGGCAACAGCCGTAGGTGTGAAGATGCTCTTTGTACCTGCACTGCCACCTGTTTTTTTTGTAATGTCTTTTACGAAGGTGTGAAGTACGCTGGCCTGGAACTTAAATCGCTCAAAGCGCAAAGATGTAGCGCCTGCCGTTAAGAACGAATAGCGATGCGGATACACGAAATTGACAAGATCGGCATCCAGTTTATTCCATTGGAAATCAGTGGCGAGTGAGGCGCTCCACCAATCGGAAAGTGTAAACATATTGGCGGCAGAGAGGTATGATTCCTGCTGTTTGTAGCGGTTGTCCACATGCATCGTGGTGATGTCTAAGTTCGGATCCGAGAGGTAATGAAGGTAATCAAACGCATATTTGGCATTTAGGAGGAGACTATATCGGGGATTGAAATGCTTGCGGAAGGATCCCTGAACAAACAGGTTATCGTCCCACTGACGATCCTGGTGTTTGAACTTTCCGGGTTCTTCACGTACGGAAGCCCCGGGATAGCCCCGTTCAGAATTGTAATAATAAACTTTGGTTTTCCATTCGCCGGAAGGGATGACTCCGAATAACGCACCCTCTATGCGCAACGAACGTACATCTCCGTTTTTACGTACCTCCGTGGTATCGTAGCCATCTCGTTTTGCGTAGCGGAATTTGTATTTTCCGGAAGTGTACATGTATTCCGCACTTATCGAACTTGACAGTTTGTTGTTGAACTGATGTTCCCATAAGAGCGATGGATTGATCGTGGCGAAGGAGCCACCTTTTAGGGCGATGTTGAGATTGTTTTGTTTGCCTTCACCAAACCGGGGGGTACGGGTGGCCATGTAGATAGAACTTGCTGAGGCGAAATCTTTGGCAGGTTGGAAAATGGCGCTTTTCTGACCATTATACATCGAAATCGCTTCCATATTATCCAATGAAAAGCGACCCAGGTCGATAACTCCGTTCTGAGCGTTTCCTAACTCTATCCCGTCATAAAATACGCCTACGTGATGACTACCCATGCTGCGTATATTTATCGTCTTCAGTCCACCGATGCCGCCGTAATCCTTAATCTGTACGCCACTGAAATAGCGTACCGCATCGGCAACGGAGTGAACGCTTAGTTTTTTTAGTTGTTCGCCCGCCAATATCTGAACCGGAATTACTTCTTTATTGATTCGATTGCCATAGACGACCACCTCATTTATCGCATGTACGGTGTCTTTTTGTGCCGTTGTTTGATTTAACAACGTAAATAGGAGGGATATGATAAACAATAGTCTCAGCATAAAGCGTGTATTCCGATTATAAAAATTATTTAATCGGATTTACAGCAAACGATGCAATGACTTTCTGTGATGTAAAAAGAAAGAGGGTGCCTTATTTGTTGAATTCAAGTCCATAAACCCGTAGACTGTAAATCCGTAAAAGCAAGGCAGGTCTTCTGACTTATTCCTGTCTGAACGCCTTCCCGGTTAAAACCAGTGGCAAAAGAGTGTTCAGACATCAAATCTCGATTGGAGAATGGAACTTACAGCAGCGGGAACTGTCCGGGATTTACACCCGATTCCCTTTTAATTCCTTATCCTGCCCGTGTGGGTAGATGCGGAAACCATTGCGAGCGCAAAGATAAATTATTTTTGAAACAGGAGTCTCATTTATTAAATATTTTGTAAAAATTACAATAGAATATTGAAAGGCAATTCGTTAGAACAAGAGCGTTACCGGAGCATGGTTGCAAGATTACAGTTTTGTTGAAGAGAAAAGGTTGGAGATTAAAGTAGATAATCGTTCCGGATTCAGTTGGGTTTTAGTGAATCTAATAAGCCGTAATTCACACTGATGCGATATACGATATAAATAAAAAGAGCTGCTCCGATCACAAAAAGCAAAAAAGCGTAAAGAGTCAGATTCAGAACACTTTTATAAATTGCGCTGACCCAGTTTTTCGAATAAAAATAATGTACCGCAAGGATGTGGTAAAATACGAACAGTAGCAATATCCATCTCCAACCATTGTAGTTCAGATAATAGGAACACAACACACCGAGACTTAGCAGAATAAGAAAAAAACAATGCACATGAAAGGCAAAGACCAAATTATGCATGTAATTAGGCATTTTTTTTCGATAAGCTCTTTTCATCATCCAGCCGTAAAGGGGAATCATTAATAGCAGGATCAAAGGAGAGTATTTGGTAATCAAAAGGAATATCTCATGATAAATCATTTGAATTTCTCTCTTGCTGAAGCGGCCGCTCAAAGGGTTGGTACGGAATCTCTCGTCTTTTTTTAAAAAGTCCGGAAGTATGTCGGTATTTTGGGCAATTATAAGAGGGGAATCCACCTTATAAGTAGAAACCGTTGAATCTAAAACCGCAGGTATATCTCTCAGTACATGCGTAATAGAGTCGTTTTTCGTCAATTCAGTATTGTTTGGAAAATCATAACGGTCAAGAAGCAAGAGAACGAAACTGAAAAATATCAAACTGAGAAACATAAATAATTTAAGCGGAAGGACATACGAGTTGATTCTTCCACGAAGAAATTCCTTACTAAGGAAACCCGGATAGAACAATAGGAATCGCAGGGTTTGAACTATTTTTCCGTCGAATTGGTACGTGTTCTCCAAGAATTGTTTCAAATAACAACGCCAACTTTGATTTATGTCAAGGGCATATTGTCCGCATTTCGAACAGTAACAGCCGTGAAGGGTTTCTCCGCAGTTTTTGCATTTCTCATAGGGGGGGACGTTTTTCCTACGCACTCTCTTTAATCGTTTGTATTCAAGATAGCGTCTGGTCTTCTGTTGTCTGATCTTTAATTGTTCTCGCCACTTCATAAAGAATGCATCAGTTATGTTACGGGATGTGTTTGTTTTTTTATAATTCATATAAAATTAATATATCTTTGGTGCATTACTTCGCTTTAGAACCTGAAAATGGTTCAATAATAAACTTTAAATTCTTACTGAATGAAATTTTCTCTTTTTTCGTATTCATTACTCTCCGGTTTTTTTCTTTTTTCCACAGGATGTTCCCGGAATTCAGCACCTATTTTTGACGGGACAACTCAGTTCGCTTCAACTTCTCCCGACGGTATTCCGTTTACGATTGCAGAACACGATTGGAATCCTGATCGTATAGGGAATCATCGCATCGTTCTTGAAAGTACACAAAAAGGCATCAATACGTTTTACATTCCTTGGCGACGTCCCGATCTGCGTCCCGAAACGAAGCGTCTGATTCTGCAGGAGAAAATCAGCGGTACACAGAAAGATTCAGTCAGTATCCTCGAGTTCAATAATGAATATGCCCGCATCGCTTTTAGAGCGGATGCCCCGGGGCAGCAATACGATTTATATTATCTACCTTATAAGAAAGCTCCGAAGTGGGGGGATGCAAGATATTATATTCACAACGATTACATCGCTCCCGATTCCTTGCAACTTACCTTGAAATTTGCGGATCATCAAACCTCTCCCGGAAAAGTGATTCGTTTTGAGAGTCGCAGTAATTTTGATTACTTCACTTCCATGGGATTGATAGCAACTCGTGCGGAAGAGGAGCAAATGGCTCGAGAAAATCCGGGTGCAATGGTTCTTTTTGCCGAAAACCGAGCTTATCCGATACGACTGCCCGAAACTCTGCCTGCACGCTGGATCGAAACCGGACCGGTACATAAGATTGAGGATTTGGCAGCTAAGAATGAATATTACACCTATCAGATCGGGGTATGGGCTCCCCGTACGGAATTGAAAAATATTACCGTTCATTTTACGGAATTGAAAAATGGAAATTCTGTAATTCCCGCTTCGAATCAGACCTGTTTCAATCTGGGTGGGATCGGTTGGGATGGTAAACCACTCTCTTTTCGTGTGGATGTGGCGCCCCATCACATCCAAGCTTTGTGGTGCGGTGTTGATATCCCGAAAGATGCTCGTGCAGGAGTGTATACCGGGAAGGTAATTGTGTCTGCCGACGGAGTCGATAATCAGGAGATTGAAGTTTCCTTGAATGTGACCGATCAAATGTTGGCGGATCGCGGCGATAATGAAACTTGGCGCCACTCGCGTCTTCGCTGGCTTAACTCCACCATCGGTGCGGATGACAAACCGGTAATGCCTTATTCTGCAATGCAACTTTCAGGTAATACCATCACGGCTACAGAAAAGTCCGTAACACTGGCATCCTCCGGTTTACCGGAACAGATCCGCATCAATGAGAAGAATGTTTTCTCTTCACCAATGCGCTTTGTGGTGGAAACAAATGCCGGAAACATCGTCTTGAATTCAGAATCGCTGGATGTAAAAAAGAGTGACGAAGGAAAGGTGGTTTGGCATGGCACGATGGAGAAGGAGAATATCAGATTCCAAATGAATGGCTCGATGGAGTTCGACGGATACATGCGTTATAACATCGGACTTACCTCGATCAATGAACCGGTAGTAGTGCGCAATATCAGGTTGGAGATGGATATGACGCCTTACAGCTCAACTTATTTTATGGGCGCAGGTCTCAATGGCGGTTATACTCCTCAGCGTTATAATTGGAAGTGGACGGGACCGTATGATAGTTTCTGGATCGGTAACGCGTTATGCGGAGTGCATGTGGAGTTGCGCGGCGGTGCTTATCATGGTCCGTTGCTGAACGATTATAAGCCGGCTCCTCCCGTAGCATGGGCAAATTCAGGGAATGGAGGTGTTTCGCTGAAAAACAGTAGCGAAAAGGCGGCCTCAATTGAGGTTTATACTGGCAAAGATACGCTGACTACAATGACTAGAGATTTCGAATTCGGCATTCTGATTACTCCGGTTAAGCCGATCGATACGAAGAAACACTTCTCGGAACGTTATTTCCATAAAGATCCTGCCGATTATCGCATGGCAAAAGATTCGTTGGCTAACATCATCAATATTCATCATGCGCGCAAGCTGAATCCGGTAATCAACTACCCGTGGATTGTGCAGGAGCCGTTGAAACAGTACATTGATTCCATGCACCAGATCGATATGAAGGTGAAACTGTATTATACGATTCGTGAGTTGACAACACATGCTCCCGAAGTGTATGCGCTAAAGAGTCTGAAGCATGAAATTTTTGTTCCGGGACAAGGTTATGGTTTGCCTTGGACCTGTGAACACTTGATTGAGGATTATCGACCGGCTTGGTTTACGGAGATTGAAAATGATCAGTATGATGCGGCTTTGGTGGTAAACGGTTTCTCTCGTTGGATTAACTACTACTTGGAGGGTTTACGTTGGATGCTTGTGAATTATAAGATCGACGGCATCTATATGGACGATGTTTCTTTTGACCGTTCCGTATTGAAAAGAATGCGTAAGATTATGGAGGAGAGCAGACCGGGATCATTGATTGATTTGCACTCGAATACCGGATATTCTGTCGGACCCGAGAATCAATATGCTGATTTTCTAGCTTATATTGATCGCACGTGGTTTGGTGAAAGTTATAAATACGACCAGATGACTCCTGATGAATGGTTCGTGTCATTCTCCTCAATTCCGATGGGTAATATGAGTGAGATGTTACAAGATGGAGGGAATCCTTATCTGGGTATGGTTTATGGTGCAACAGCTCGAATCTATGAAGATCTTCCGAATAAATCGCCTGTGCCGATGTGGAAACTCTGGAAAGACTTTGACATAGAAAATGCCCGGATGATCGGTTATTGGGATGAACGTCCGGTCGTAACAACGGGAAATGAATTGGTAAAAGCAACAGTGTTTAAGCATAAAGACAGAACATTGGTCGTAGTGGGTAATTTCAATACGAGAACAGAAACAGTGTCTATCGATATTGACTACTCGCAACTTGAACTGTCTTCGGCAAAAAAACAGGGCATACTTCCGGATTTGGGTTATATGCAGCAACCTGGAACGATTGATGTTTCCAAACCGATAAGCATTGAACCTAAAAAGGCGGTTTTCTTCATTTTGGAATGATCCTTTTTGAGAATATTTTTACCCCTCGGATAACGGTGGAATGACAAATTGAGAAAAAGAGAGAACCCTTGAAGTTATTTATTTAACTTCAGGGGTTCTCTCTTTTTTGTTAATCCGCTAAAATCCTTTTCAGAAGATGTTGAGGTTAAATCTGACTTATGTTTATAAACTCACCGCCTTTTTTGAAATAACTTTTACAAGCGTATACGATATGTTGCTTGCATCTGCCGGCGGGTTTTTAATAATCTCTTTTTTAACTTTTAGCTTCCAGTCATATCCCGGAACATATTCAAATCCGGAGATGGTGCTTAGTGGCACTGATGCGTACTCGTTCTCTTTACCGACCTCTCTCATCTGCATGCATTCTATCGGTTCTTCGCGATACCACGTGTGACAGGTTCCGGGTTTGGCTGAGATTTCCACTAAGATTTCCTCACCTTTATTTTTGTCTTTCAGTACGGAACAACCAGTGCTCAATATCGTAGCCGAAACCAAAAGTGCGCTAAATACTCTTTTCATAATCGCTTGGGTTAATAATAAATCCCATCTTCATAATTCATATTCATTATGAAGATGGGATTGCAATATACTATTTCCCGAATAAACTCTGAAATAAGAAGTGGTATTTATGATTCAGTAAGAGATTCATATCGCCCCGAGGTTGTTTTTCCTCTGTGTCTAAAAGTGCATTATATCCCTCAAAACATTGCGCTTTATTTAAATATGCATTAATTTCACTAGAAATACTTATTCATTAAATCTTTGGAATGATGCAAAAAACAAAACTGATTGGTGCATTGGCCTTTACTCCCCTTCTGTTTGCGGCATGTGAAGCTGATAGCGCAAAAAATAAAGAGATCCTACAAGGAACTCCGTGGAAATTGTACGAATTGGCCGGGCAGCAGGTAAACAATACGGGCGAAGAGGATTCTTTTACATTGAACTTTAATCCGGCAGACTCTTCCATCTACGGCAAAGCGGTTTGTAACCGTTATTTCTCAAAATATGAATTGATAGGGAAAGATTCTTTAGCGGTAGGAGAAATGGGAGCCACCATGATGGCTTGTCCCGGAATGGAATTTGAATTCCCTTATATGCAGCTATTCAACGGAGGCGTAACCTATCAGGTAAAAGACAGTGTGCTGACGCTGTTGAAAGGCAAGAAGGCGGTTGCCGTTTTTCATAAATACGAGCAACAAAGTGTTCCGGATATGCATACCGCTGAAACCTCCCTTGATTATACCGGTACTTACAAAGGGGTGATGCCTTGTGCCGATTGTCCGGGCATCGATATTACGATTAATCTTTTGGAAGATAATAAATATACGATGGTATTGAATTATCAGGAAAGAGCTTCAACTTTCTCATCGGAAGGGGCTTACTCGATTGATAAAAATATCATCACGCTATCGACGGAAGATGGCCCTGAATATTATTTCGTAGGAGAAGGTTATTTGAAAAGACTTGATAAAGATAAACAACCGGTAACGGGCGAGTTGGCCGATATGTATATCCTTAAAAAGGCAGAGTAAAGGGACTCATCTAGCAGAAAAGCCACCCGGTTATCAATCAATAACCGGGTGGCTTTTCTTTGTTTTGGTCGAATGAAACTTAGAAAGTCACATGCATACTTACTCGCAATCCGCTGGTGTTAATGTTTGGATGGTCTCGGTAACTAAGACGCCATACATAATCGAGTCGCATCAACTTAAAGATATTCTCAATACCTACGGAAGCTTCCATGTACGGTTTTTTACCCATTTCATAGGTTTCCTGCGGGAAAATAAAGAGTGAATTATTGTATTTCGGATTGTTTTTATCACTCAGATTCCCATAAAGGCCACGGAATGCAAATACCTCTCGCAGTTTCATATATTTAATGAGCGGGATACGGTTGAAAATCAGTCCGTTCATGAAATAGGTTACATCCCACGACGCGTATTGGTCGTTGATGAACTCCACAGCATTCATCAGAGCATACGATTCAGGCTGAATGGTGTAAGATAAGTTGGCGTTCGGTATGGCTAACATCGGAAACGGCACCTCGTCCCAAATTTTTCCCGCGCGAACATAAGTATCGAGGTATCCGAACGCCGAAAACCAGAATCTCTTTTCAAAGCCCACCTCGGTACGGTTGTAGTTGTAATCGGAGCCCAAAAATCCTTTTCTTGCAATCGTATGAGACAGAAATACCTTGGGTACTTCCGGTGAGATGGAACGTCTTTTGGTCTTCATCTGATAGAATTTCTCGTACGGTGCATAGCGAATCTTGAATTCAGCCTCGGTTACCATGTAATTGTTTACCGATTCAATCTGATCGGGTGTGATCTGTTTCTCGAACTTTACAACATCCGTGGCGTATTCAATCTTATTGCGCAACGCTACATTGTAAGACCATCCGACAGCTGTTTCCCGCTGATAACTCAGCTCCGCTTTTCGAAGATAGGTGATGCGGTCATCTGGTTTTCTCTTGAGAGACAAAACGATGTTGTCTTTATTGGTAAACAGGTATTGTTGACCCAACTGATTGATATCGTAGAAATAAGAAGCACGTAGCGAATGAACCGGGAATTCATGGGCATATTCTTTCTTATCGAGGAAGGAGTACTCCACTTCTGCCAAGTATTTGAACTTTCGGTCTTTCGTACCGTAAGCCACATATCCTTTTCCGAAAATCCGCTCGTTCAGATAAGCTGAGGTGATTCCTCCCAAACGGAAACGTGCGCCTTCGAAGCTGTTTCCGCTGATTAGGGTATTGATCGGTCCGATCTCGAATTTGCTTTTTTCGGCGCGGGTAGGCAAGTATCCCCCCACAATGGTGGAAACGAGTTTTTCGCCATAATAAAATGCCGGAATCTCTCGCAGGTTCTCCATCAGTTTCTTTACGGCATTCTCTTTCTCTTCGATTGGAATCGGACGACTTGTTTCCCAGTATTCTTTATCTCGGTACCTTGCCTCGGGAAGTTCACTTTTTATGCCGTTTGTAGCAAAAATCTCTTTTTCGTCTGCCGGTGCCGCGAAGGAGTGTTTCTGATACGCATTGGTTCGTCTTGCAAAAATCCCTTTCGAAGCATCAATCAGTTTAAATTCAATGGTTACATCATCTTTCACCAATAAACGTGTATTGTCTGGAGTGCGTTCAAATACCTGATCCATCGATAGGTAGCTGATGAAGTTGAGGTTGATGTCATGCGGAATATTCATCTTGGCCCGCTTGATGAAATAGGTTGAGTCCAGCGTCACATACAAGTGCCCCGTAAATCCGAATGATTCCGATACACGCGGAACGAATCCGAGGTCCTGGCATTTCTCACCTTCAATCATTACCGTATCCAATAAATAATATTTATAGAAATTCGGACCGATGGAAGAGATGGGACTAACGAAGCGGTTCAGAAACAAGGAGATGTCGTTCTGGTAAATATCCACTTCTTTGAATACTTCACCCAATACGTTTTGCATGTTATCTTGCGAAATGATTTCATCCATTCCGTCTCGTTTAAATGCGGTAACGATTTGTTTATGCTCTTTTCCTGAATTGCGGAAATAATTCTCTTCAATAAGCTCTTTATTCGATACGATCAAAAGGGGTTTCCCCGTTACATCGGAGGTGTCTATCTGATCTTTCAGAAATCCGAATTTCTTCATGAATTTCTTCTCGAGGATCTTTTCGTCGAACTCATTGAAAGCAGCCGTTAGTTTTTCATATCGCTCGTAAGAGTAGTACGGTTTGCTTTTCGGATCGTTTTCATTTCGTCCCTCAATCACATTGCGGACAAATTCAACTGCCGGATTCCCTTTGTTCGTATATTTTTCTTTTTTCGGCTTGATCGTGACCTCTTTTAACTGGTATTCCGAGGGGACCAATCGAATATCCAGGTAGGGGGCATTGATCAGTTTGGATACTGCTATGGAATAGGTTACATAGCCGATACTGGATGCTTTCAAGGTTTGGCCGGCTTCGGCTGAAAGCGAGAAAGTACCGTCCATCGCAGTCATCACCCCATGCGTTGTTCCATCTATATATACCGATACATAGGGAATGGGCTCGCTCGTTTGCGCATCTGTTACAATTCCTTTTATATCGACCACTTTTGCAGCGGATAAAGGAGTTATAAGAGAAAATAAGAGGAAAAACAGTATGCTGTTGAAAAATGATGTTTTTGTCATAAATTAATACACAACGGTTTAGTATGCAAAAATGGACTAAATTATAATCAGAGAAAAGGTTTGAAAAGTGAAAATATTGTTCCTTTTGTCTGATTTCAATCAATGTGAAGAGAATATCAATCAAAAAGTGAAATCGTTCAATTACCGAAAAAGAGGAGTTTTAGGCCAATTAATGGATAAAATAAACCTTTTTAATGAATAGTCTGAATTTTACTTTTGTAATAATAACAAAACAAGATTTATTAAATTATATTTAAACCTCCTTTTGATAAGAAGCTTTTTGAGTTTGCTTCGTTTGCCTTTCATTTTTTAAATAAAGGGCAAACTTAAATAAAATATATTTTATAATTTCAATAGCCATATATAATCGACTATTGTACAGAAGTTAAAAGACATGGAAAAAATGAATGCAAAAAGTGCTAATGGTAAGTTAGGTGTGCTCGTTGTCGGGCTTGGTGGTGCCGTATCATCGACTTTTATTGCCGGTACTTTGGCTGTACGAAAAGGGTTGGGTGTACCGGTAGGTTCTGTTACACAGCTTTCTACGATTAAACTAGGAAAAGGGAAAGAGGCTCGTGAGCCCATGATTAAAGATGTTGTACCTTTGGCAAAATTAGAGGATCTGGTATTTGGTGGATGGGATATTTTCCCTGAAAATGTATATCAGGCAGCTAAACATGCGGAAGTTCTTCTTGATAAAGATTTGGATGGTGTGAAAGAGGAATTGGAAGCGATCAAACCGATGAAGGGAGCTTTCGATCATGAATTTGTAAAACGTCTTAACGGTACCTGGACAAAAGATGCTTCCACGAAATGGGAGTTGATGGAACAGATACGTCAGGATATCATTGACTTCAAGGCAGCGAACGATTGCGATCGTGTGGTTGTGATTTGGTCGGCAAGTACGGAGATTTATGTTCCGATGACTGAAACGCACATGACGCTTGCTTCTTTGGAAAAAGCGATGAAAGAGAATTCTTCTGAAATCGCACCAAGTATGTGCTATGCGTATGCAGCCGTTTCGCTAGGCGTGCCTTTCATCAACGGAGCTCCGGCATTGACCGTTGATATGCCGGCGATGTGGGAGTTGGCGGATCAGACCAAAGCTCCGATTTGCGGTAAAGATTATAAAACCGGTCAGACGTTACTGAAAACCGTTTTGTCGCCGATGTTTAAGAAACGTATGTTGGGTTTGAACGGATGGTTCTCTACCAATATTCTTGGTAATCGCGACGGGGAGGTGTTGGATGATCCGGATTCATTTAAAACAAAAGAGGTTAGTAAACTTTCTGTGATCGATACGATTCTGCAACCGGAGAAACATCCGGAATTGTACGGTGATATCTTCCACAAAGTACGCATCAACTATTATCCTCCGCGTAAAGACAACAAAGAGGGTTGGGATAATATCGACCTGTTTGGCTGGTTGGGTTATCCGATGCAGATGAAAGTGGATTTCCTTTGCAGAGACTCTATCCTTGCTGCTCCACTGGTTCTTGACTTGGTTTTGTTGTCGGACCTTGCAGCTCGTTGCGGATTCTACGGAATTCAGAGATGGTTGTCGTTCTATTTCAAGAGTCCGATGCATAAGTTGGATGAAGAGCCGATCCACGATTTGTTCGAGCAAGATGCGATGCTTCGTAATACGCTTCGACAGATTATTGGAGAGGAAGTTTGTGATTATCTGGATTGAAAAAAGAGATAAAATATTGAACAACAGATGGAGTTTTGCAAAGCATACCTTTGTGAAACTCCTTTTTTATGAATAGGAAAAATGTTTAAAATGAGAATGAAAGTACCGGTTGCAATTGCTTCGCTCCTTTTTTTAGGAACGTCTTGTGATCTGATTGATTATCATCCTTATGATGGAAAAACGAATGGAACCAAACGTGTCAATGAGTGGAATGCACTGAAAATACATAACATCTGTCAGACAAGGGATACGGTCAGATTTGTGTTTATGGGTGATACGCAACGTTGGTATGATGAAACGGTTAGTTTTGTGAATCATCTGAATCAGAGAGGCGATGTGGATTTTGTAATCCATGCCGGTGATATATCGGATTTTGGAATGACCAATGAGTTCGAATGGGTACATTCCATTATGAATAAGCTGCATGTGCCTTATGTTGCACTTTTAGGGAATCACGATGTGATCGGAAACGGCATCAATATTTTCAGATCGATTTACGGTCCTTATAATTTTTCCTTTCTTGCAGGAAAAACGAAGTTCGTTTGTCTCAATACGAATGCTTTGGAGTTTGATTACTCGATACCTGTACCAGATTTCGGTTTTATCACAACGGAGATTGAGGATGATGAACGTGAATATGACCGTACGATTGTGGCGATGCACGTTCAACCTTATGCGGATCAGTTCAATAATAATGTAGCGCAGCCATTTCAGCATTACCTGAATATGCTCCGGAACCTTCAGTTCTGCTTACATGGTCACACGCATCGTTTATCAGAAGAAGACATTTTCGGAGACGGTGTGATCTATTATGGTTGTGCGGCGATGAAAGATAAAAACTACCTGTTTTTTACATTAACACCAGACGGTTATGAGTATGAAGTGGTTTATTATTAAGTGGGGGTGTCTACTTGCCACGCTGTTTTCGACCGTTCATGCTTCCGCCTCGGAACCGGTAAAAACCAGAGGGGAGGAGAAGGAACAACAGTATATCGGTTTTTGGAACGGCTTGATTCCCAAATATGTGAAAGTGCAGTATGCCGGATCGATGGGACTTGTTTCGGTTGGTCCGGGATGGGAATACGGGAAACGTAAGAATTGGGAAACCGATTTGTTTTTAGGTTTTTTACCTGCTTATCAAGATGCGCGTGCTAAGATGACTTTTACGTTGAAACAGAATTATATTCCTTGGAATTTCAGAATCAAGGAATCCCGATGGAGCGTGGAGCCTTTGGCATGCGGAATGTATGTGAATTCGATGTTGGATAAGCGTTTCTGGGGGACCGAACCGGAAAAATATCCGAATAATTATTATAAGTTTTCAACCAAGATCCGCTTTCATATCTATGCGGGACAACGTATCAGTTTTGATTTTGACAAAAGACAGGCATTGCGAAAATCAATCACTGCTTTCTATGAGATCAGCTCATGTGATTTGTATATCATTAGTGCGGCAACAAATAAATATTTGTCTCCAAAAGATTATTTGAGTTTGTCGTTTGGAATCAAAGTACAACTATTATAACACAAAAGAGATTGACTGCTATTTTAGTCAATCTCTTTTGTGTTATTATAAATCAGATGATCACCCCGCTTCCGAGACATATCTCTTGATTCTTATCATAGATTACTCCAAACTGGCCGGGAGCGATTCCCTGAATCAGTTCGTTGGAGTGAATCCGGTAAACATCACCGATTCGTTCCAAGCGTCCGGAAGAGAATTCCGGTGTGTGTCGGTTTTTAAAGAAAATCTCTCCCAGGTCGGTTGCGTTCTCTTCCCAGGGATTCTCCGTGATAAAGCTGAAAGCGCCCAGATTCAGCACATCGCCGTATTGCGTTGCAGGATCATATCCTTGAGATACGTAAACAATGTTTTCGTTGATGTCTTTCTTAACGACAAACCAAGGACCTCCACTCAGGCCGAGCCCTTTTCGTTGCCCTATGGTGTGGAACCAATATCCTTTATGTTGTCCGACTATCTTACCGGTTTCGAACTCCACGATCTTGCCTGGCATTTCGCCTAGATATCGACCGATGAAATCGTTGTAATTGATTTTTCCTAAGAAACAGATTCCCTGCGAATCCTTGCGCATTGCGCTCGGAAGGGCCTGAGCTGCCGCTAGGGTGCGGACTTCACTTTTTTGAAGATCGCCGATTGGGAACATCAGTTTACTTACTTGCATGTAATTGATTTGTCCCAGAAAATAAGTCTGATCCTTGTGGTGGTCTGCAGCAGTAGCCAAATACACCTTACCATCCTTTTCAAGCGTACGGGCGTAATGACCGGTTGCGATCTTGTCGAATTGATGGCCCCAGTTCTGTTCAAAACAACCGAATTTGATCATTTTGTTACACATCATATCGGGGTTGGGAGTGAGTCCCCGTTTCACATTCTCAATGGTGTAGCTCACTACATTTTCCCAGTATTCATCATGTAGGGAGACGATTTCAAATTTACAGCCATATTTACGGGCAATGTAACTTGTGATTTCGATATCTTCTTCGGCCGGACAGTCAATGTAACCGTCTTTATCTTCCATACCGATACGGATATAAAAGATTGTTGGGTCGTATCCCATCTCTTTGAGGCGATATACAACAACGGAACTGTCAACTCCGCCTGAAACTAAAGCCGCTATATTCATTCTTTCTTTTCTAGTTTAAATTGGGACGCAAAGTTACAGTAAGGGAGTGGTAATTCTTATTATTAATTGATAGAGTTACTTAATAAAAAAGATCGTAGCGTTATTTGCCGGACTGTTTTATCCTTTCGATTGTGCTTTGTGAAGAACAAAAGAGGTGTAGAGTTCTAAAAATGCCGCGATCAACAAGATCGGTACCCATTGGTTGTGTGGTTTAAACATAAAGTAAGAAGCCGCCACCATTAATAATCCCGCCATTTTTTGGATTCGGAAAAGACGCTTGATACGCAAATCACCTCCGGTATATCGGCTATTCAGGCGTGAAACGGCAAATCCTGCAGCACATACGGCAAAAATATAACTCATGATATCGGGCTTTAGGATGTATAAGGCAGCCGAAACGAGTAGGCCTAGTGCGGAGATCTGATAAAGGTAATTATTGAATTTTTCTTTCATCTTTTATGTTGAATTTTTCTATTTATGTTGTGAACTTTCCACAACCGGTATTTCTCTACTATATATAATGTATAAAGATTTCAGTTGTGTGGAGATTAATCGTTTGCTTCAATAAGGAAAATTTCCTCATTCTTTTTTTTCATCAAGAATTGTTCGCGGGCGAACTTCTCTAGATTTTCTTTATTCGAATTAAGTTCATTGAATTTAGCCTTACTTTCTTCAATCTCCTTTTTGTAAAACGTTATTTCGCGGTTCAGTTCCATCACTTTGAGATGATACTGTAACCTTTTGAGCATGCTGTTGTCGTCAAAGAAAATGATGAAAAGGGCAAACAGCGAAAGAAAGAACTTCAGGATTTTAAATCTGCGTTTGATATCCAGAATAGGAGAAATGATCTTCTCTAAGAAGGAGTGCATAGGTGACCAATTCATTTTGAGAAAATTTGATAGTTTAACAGGGGTAAAAGTAAGTTATTTTCAGAACCTGGGCAAGTTTATGGAGATTATGCCGTTTTGACAATGACGGGGATTTTTGCGTTCTGCGGGGTGCGGTTGAAGAATTCCTCCCAGACTACCCATAAAAGAAAGATGAGTGCATAATAGGGGGCATTGAAGAAGGTGTGCCAATAGTCAAAGTTCGCAGCATCGATTCCCGTATAATATGCGATTACACAAATACGGATAATGTTATAGCACCATAGCAGGAAAAGACCGGCTGGAATGTATGCTGCTTTTTTTAAAGCAGAACCGGGCGTAAAGATCATAACGATCAAAAACATCAACATTTGTTTGACTCCGGTACAACCCCAGATGATGTTGATGGCATTTCCTCCCGGATGTAGGTAGTGGATAATGGTGTCGTTGAGGATTAGAGGGCGAAGGTCGAACCAAGTGAGTACTTTCCAACAGACGGCGGCTGTAAATTTTGAAATGGAATAAAACAAGGGGGTTAGGTTGAGAGAAAAGAGATAGATGTCATGTCCGTGAAGATTTCCATGGATAACGAGTTTCCATATAAAGTGGGAACCGAAAAACAAAAGAAAGAAGAGAAGCAGGTTTTTCAGAAAGTAAGATCTTCTGAATAGTGACTTGAAAAGAGATTTAACGGTTGTCTTTTGCATGTCGTTTCTTGTTTTTTGGTATGAAACCAAAGCGGTTTTAGTAAAAAACACAGATTTCAAAACATCCGTTAGTTTGCACACGTCATTTTTTTATAACTTTGTGGAAAATACGGAAACGTGAATTTAATAATTGATCAAGGAAATACCAAATCAAAAATAGCTTTTTTTAAGGATTGCGAACTTCTTAAAGTTGAGGAAGCACTGACTCTTTCTGAAGAGGAGATTGATAAGGTCGTAGGGGAAACGAAAATCAGCAATTGTATTCTGGCATCTGTAAAGGTAGTGCCCGAACGGTTGTTGGATTTTCTTCGTAAGCGGTTCAGCTGTTTTGTTTTTCTTACCCATACTACTCCGTTGCCTATCCGAATAGGCTATAAAACACCTCATACCTTAGGTATGGATCGTGTGGCGGCTGTTACGGGAGCCTCATTTGAGAAAAGTGGTGAACCTTTAATCGTCATAGATGCCGGTACTGCGGTTACTTATGACTTTATGGATGAGCATCGCACCTTTAAGGGGGGGAATATCGCACCGGGATTGAATATGCGGTTGCTGGCTTTACATCGGTTTACCGATAAACTGCCGTTGATAAGTCCGACAGGAGAAACACCTGAAATCGGGTTTAATACGGAAACGGCCATCAGAAGTGGAGCTGTATTGGGGATTTGTTACGAAATAGAAGGATTTATATCACAAATTAAGAGGGAATACCCCTCTGTTTTGGTATTTTTAACGGGTGGGGATTCGTTTTTCTTGGCTGAAAAAATAAAATATCCCATCTTTGTTGATAAGAATTTAGTCTTAAAGGGTTTGAATAGAATATTGAACTATAATGTTGAAAAATAAAAAGGAATTACTTATAATAGCTCTATTGGCTGTTGTTTGCGTGGGAGTAAAGGGTCAGGATATGAACCCAAGTAATAACGGAAATACTCCTTATTCACGTTATGGTTACGGTCGGCTGGCGGAAACATCATTCGTGAGAAACCGTGGTATGGGTGGCATCGGGTATGGTTTGCGTTCGAATATGCAAACCAATACAATGAATCCCGCTTCCTATACGGCGATTGATTCATTGACCTTCTTGTTTGATTTTGGGGTGAACGGCCAGCTTGTAAATTACAAAGAGGGCGATTTGACTCAAAGCAAATGGAATGGTGGTTTGGATTATATTGCCATGCAGTTCCCTATGGGTCGTTATTTTGCAGCTAGTATCGGGATGCTTCCTTATACTTATGTGGGATATGGCTATGGGGGTGTCGATAGTACGAAAATTTCGGCTGACGAAGATGCCATCCAATATGTGAAGCAATATTCGGGAGACGGAGGTTTGAATAAAGTGTATTTCGGTTTAGGAGCTACTCCGATCAAAGGAGTCTCTCTGGGTGTCAATGTGGGTTATATCTTCGGCGAAGTAGCAAATAACTGGGCTGTTTCTTTCCCGAATACAACCATTAGTCCTACCTATTCAAATCGTTCATTAACGGCACGAGCGCTGGAACTTGAATTCGGTCTTCAGCTTACCCGTACGTTTGCAGATAAGCACAACATTACCGTGGGAGGGGTATTTGCTCCAAAAATGAAAATGAAGGTAGATACCGAACACATCATGACCACTACGGAAAGTGATACAACCTCGGTGAATTATAATCTTTCAATTCCGATGAAGTATGGTGTCGGCTTCACGTATGTATATGACAAACGATTAACGGTCGGAGCCGATTACTCATTTGAAAAATGGAGTGATGTTTCAGGATTGAATGAATCTTACGAAGAGAAAAGCAATATTTTCCGCGACAGAAGTAAGTTTGCCTTCGGTGCGGAATACCTTCCGGCAATTCAATCGCGAAACTATCTGATGAGAATGCGTTATCGTTTGGGTACTCATTTCTCTGAATCTTATATAGATGTATTGGGTAGCCGAAACAAAGAATTCGGAATCACAGCGGGGTTGGGCTTCCCGTTAAAAAATCAGAAGTCTATGATCAATATCGCATTCGAATATGTTGATGTTAAACCGCAGAATAAGAGTTTCTTATCTGAAAACTATTTGCAGCTGAACGTGGGCTTGACTTTCAATGAGTTCTGGTTCTTTAAAACTAAACTAAAATAAAAATTAATCTAATCACGATATAGAAAATGAAACCAGGGAAATTATTTATTTCGGCTCTCCTGACTTTTGGAGCGGCATCTCTTTTTGCTCAGACAGGAGCTCAAGACGGTTCCAGATTTGGAAAAGGGGAAGATAGTATTCGTTGTATCAATAATATCAGCCTTTATGAGCCTTATGCAAAAGCAAAGAACTATAAAGATGCATTGGAGTTTTGGGAAATCGCTTACAACGAATGTCCTGCTTCAGGAAAGAATCTTTATATCAATGGGGTGAAGATTGTTGAATGGCAGATTCAGCAGGAGAAAGATCCGGCAAAACGTAAGGCGTTGGTTGAGAAATTGATGGGTGTGTATGACAACCGTATGAAATATTTCGGAAACGATGCGCAATGGCCATCGGTACGTATCCTTGGAAATAAAGCGGTTGATTATTTAGCATTTAACGGTGCAGATGCTGATAAAGCGCTTGCATACAAATGGCTGACTGAATCGATCGAAGGTATGGGTGCGAAATCAAGCCCTGAAGTGATCAAGGATTGGGTGATTACATCCGAAGCCCTTTACAAAGCAGATAACAGCCTGCGTGAACAATACATCAATAACTACTTGAAAGGTATCGAACTATTGGATGCATACAAAGCAACAGCTAAAGGCGGCATGGTTCAATATTCAGAACAGGTTAAAACACTTTTGAACCAGCAATTCGCTTTAAGTGGCGCTGCTGATTGTGATGCATTGCAGTCGATGTATGCTCCGAAAATTGAGGAGAATAAAGACAATATCGAATTCTTGAAATCAACGATCTCTTTGTTGCGTCGTTCGAAATGTCAGGAAAGCGAAGCGTATTTCCAGGCTTCCAACTATGCTCACCGTATCGAGCCGACTATGGAGTCAGCGGTAGGTATGGCAAAACAGGCTTTGAAAAAAGACGATGTTGCAACTGCGATCAAATATTTCCAAGAAGCTGCTACCATGGCTACGGAAGCCGCGGATAAAGCTGAAATCGATTTGAGTATCGCCAGCTTGTACTTCAAACAACGTAACTATTCCGCTGCACGTTCATACGCTTTGAAATCGGTTGAGAATGATCCGAATAACGGAACACCTTATATCCTGATTGCAAATATGTATGCGGCAGATGCTCGTAACATCTATCCAAACGACCCAATCATGGCGCAGGCTGTATTCTTTGCAGCAGTGGATAAATTGGAGAAAGCACGTTCTGTAGACCCTTCTCAGGCATCTCAGATCAACTCTTTGATTTCATCTTACAGAGCTCACTTCCCTAAAAACGAAGATGTGTTCATGCACCAGGATCTTGAAAAAGGTAAAACAATCACAATCGGTGGTTGGATCCAGGAGAGAACCGTAGTACGTTGATCCATTTAACGAATTAAGCCCTTCCCTTTAGCGGGATGTGCAAAATATAAGAAAAGCCATAGGCTGAACGGATAGAAATTAGGACTATTCGTGCAGTTTATGGCTTTTCTTTTTTATTTTTGTTCTTTATAATTTGAATAAGGATAAGTTAATGACTGAAAAGATACGAAGTGCCCGTCGCGGACGCCCCGGATTCTCTGTTTTTCCTGCTCTGATGTTGCTTCTTTTTCTTATTTTCAGCAGTTGCGGGAAAAAGAAGAATGAGATGGTCAGTTCTTTTGATCAACCGCAGGAGATTCCCACATTAAGAACGGAAGGTGTTTCTACGCTGATCTCAGATTCGGGTGTGACGAAATACCGCATCGTGGCTGCAGAATGGGATGTATATGAAAAAGCGAAAGAGCCCTACTGGTATTTCCCGAAAAAGCTTTATGTTGAGAAATTCGATTCGCTTTATCAGACCGATGCCAGTATTGAGAGTGATACGGCCTATTTCTTTAAAAACAAGAAGCTTTGGCGATTGGTTGGAAATGTGAAGATCCGAAACATGCAAAATGAGCGATTTGAGACGCAGGAGATGTTTTGGGATCAACGTACTCAGCGAATCTATTCCGATGCATTCATACACATTGAGAAAGCCGATGTGATTATCGAGGGATACGGTTTTGAATCGAATGAATCAATCACCAAGTATACCATTCGGAACACCAGCGCAATAATTCCTATTAAAGATACACAACCGATCCGGTCGGATTCAATTCCGGTGGATTCGGTAAATGGTGGCGTACTCCCTCAGGAATTGCCTAAAGATACGCTCGAAAATAAGAAAGAAGATCGCTTTAAACCAAGGGGTACTAAATTAAATAAAACAATGGAATTAAGTAAGGAGGTTGAAGGATGAATACCACCTATCTGATTGACATCGTGATCGCGCTCGTTTTTTCTGCCTTCTTTTCGGGGGTAGAGATCGCTTTTGTTTCCTCAAACCGGGTTCGATATGAACTTGATAAGAAGAAAAAGGGAGTTGCCAGTCGGATTCTGAATATCTTTTATCGTAATCCGGAACAGTTTATCTCAACCATGCTGGTTGGTAATAACATCGCTTTGGTTATCTATGGTATATTGATGGCCCGCTTGTTGGAACCGCTCATTGGACGGGTATGGGATAACGAGGCATTTATCGTGTTTTCGCAAACGATTCTTTCGACGTTGCTGATCTTGATGACAGCCGAATTTTTGCCTAAGACTATCTTTAAGATTAATCCTAATTTCTCACTGAAGCTTTTTGCGTTGCCGCTTTGGTTTATCTACATCGTGTTGTTTCCGGTTTCGAAATTTACAACATTCTTGTCACGTCTTATACTGAAAGTGTTCGGCTTGAAGATCTCCAAGGATGATAAACACGGACTGTTGACAAAGGTGGATTTAGACTTCTTTATTCAGCAGAGTATCGAAGACGCTACGGATGTTACGCCAACGGATCCCGAGGTGATTATGTTTCAGAATGCTCTAGATTTTTCCAATCTGAAGGTTCGTGATTGTATGATTCCGCGAACCGAGCTGACAGCGATCAGTATAGAATCCTCATTGTCTAACCTGATGAATCTGTTTGTGGAATCGGGGCATTCTAAGATTCTGGTTTATGAGGGGAATATCGATAACATCGTGGGGTATATTCACTCTTCTGAGATGTTTAAAAGGCCCGATAGCTGGACTGATCTGATTAATCAGATTCCTGTTGTGCCTGAAACGATGGCTGTAAATAAACTGCTGAAGCAGATGCTTGAAAAGAAGAAAAGTATTGCTGCTGTGGTTGATGAGTTTGGAGGAACCGCCGGTGTAATTACGATGGAGGATCTTGTGGAAGAGATTTTCGGAGATTTCGAAGATGAACATGATACGAAAAATTACGTAGCAAAACAGATCGGAGAGGATGAATATGAGTTCTCAGGTCGATTGGAGATAGAGAAAATTAACGAAATGTATGATTTGGATATTCCTGAATCGGATGAATACGTCACATTAGCCGGATTTATTTTACATTATCATCAAACTATCCCTAAGTTGCACGACGTCATAGAGATAGGTAATTTTGTGTTTAAAGTGATGAAAATATCAACTGCCAAAATTGATTTGGTACGAATGAAAATAGGGTAAGCCGTGTTTTTTTTCACCTTTAAATTTAGAATTAAAGTCAAATTTTGTATCTTCGTGCGCTAAGTTTAAGAATTAAAAATAAATAATAACAAATCATATAACACAATGGCTACGTTAGAGAAAATTAGAAATAAAGCCGGCCTGCTTGTTACAGTAATCGGGTTCGCTTTATTCGCATTTATTATCGGAGACCTTTTTTCCGGAGGACAGACATTCTGGAGACAGTCTCAGGATAAAGTAGTAACTATCAATGGAGAGAAAATATCAACTGAGGCTTATCAGAAGAATATTGAAGATCTGACAGAGATCTATAAACTTCAGAGCGGACAGACTACACTTCCAGCAGAGTATGTTCAGCAGATCAACCAGCAAGTGTACGAAAATCTTGTACGTGAGGCGTTGATTGGCGAAGAAGCTGCAAAAATCGGAATGATTGTTTCGAAAGAGGAGTTGGCTGACTTGGTAAGTGGAGACAATATCTCTCCGATTCTTCAACAGATGCCATTTTTCAAAAATCCTCAGACTGGAGCTTTTGATAAATCTTTGTTGCTAAACTTTATTCAAACCGTAGTAAGTATTGAAGACGGTGCGCAGGGAGCTGCTGCAAGTCAGCAGTTGCAACAGGCTCGTCAGTTCTGGTTGTTCTGGGAGAAAAATATCAAGAAACAGCGTTTGGAAGAGAAATACACTACGCTTCTTTCAAAAGCAATCATGCCCAATTCATTGGATGTGAAAGCGCAGTTTGAAGGTGGTAAAACAAGTGCTGATTTTGCATATGCTCTGCAGTCATTGTCTACAATTCCAGATTCAGCGGTAACTGTATCTAAGTCTGAAATCAAAGCTCTTTACGATAAAGTGAAAGAAGCTCGTTTCAAACAAGGCGAATCCAGATCGGTTAAATATTTCGCAGTAGATATCCTTCCAAGTGAAGAGGATTATAAGAATGCATCGGATGAGATGGAGAAAGCACGTCAGGAATTCGCTGCTTCTACAGATATCGCAGATTTTGTTAACTTGAATTCAGAAGTTCCTTACTTCGACGCTTTTGTTGCAGTTCGCTCAATGCCGGCTGATGAAAAACAGTTTGTAGAGAACTCTCAGGTTAATGAAGTATTCGGCCCGTATCTTGAAAACGATATGTATAAAATGTATCGTCTGATCGCTAAGACAAGCGCACCGGATTCAGTGAAAGCCCGTCACATCATGATTCCGATTCAGGATGAAGCTCAGGCCTTGACACTAGCAGACAGCTTGCTGAATGTATTGAATAAAGGTGGCGATTTTGCCGCACTTGCAAACGAATTCTCTGTAGATCGTAACTCAGCTGCTAATGGTGGTGATTTGGGTTGGTTTACTGAAATGGCTGCTCTTCGAGGTATCAGCCTCGAATTTAAAAACGCCGCTTTTGAAGCTCCGTTGAAGAAATATTTCACTATCCGTACAAATTATGGTATCCATATCGCACAGGTAACTGAGCGTACGAAGGATGTGCCAAAAGCGAAAGTTGCTGAATATGTATTGAACGTAACTCCTAGCAGCCGCACATTCCAGAGATTGTATGCAGATATCAATCAGTTCATCGCAACGAATAATACGTTGGCTAAATTGGAAGAGAATGCATCTGAAAAAGGATATAACCTACTATCCAACACGAATCTTCCTGCTTCTGCTTATGCACTAGGAACGATTAATAACGCACGTCAGGCAGTTCGTTGGGCTTTCATGAATAAACCGGGTACAATCTCGGAGGTTTTTGAAATTGATAACCGATTCGTAGTAATGGCCGTTGTAGGTGAAACTCCTGCAGGATATGCTTCTTTGGAGCAGGTTGAACCAATCTTGCGTCGTGAGTTGGCTGCGACTAAAAAAGCGGATAAGATCATGGCTGATCTAAAAGCGAAAAACCTTTCCTCTTTGGACGCGTATGCGCAGGCTATGGGGTCGAAAGTGGATACTGCTAAATACGTATCTTTCAATACAGGTCGTATTACTGGAATGGGTGTAGAGCCTGTAGTTTCAGGAAGTGCTCCTTATGTTGCGGTAAATCAGTTGACCGGACCGTTGGCAGGTAAGAATTCTGTGATCGTTTATTCTGTATATCAGAAAAATGAGAATGAAACTCCGTTCGATGCAGCTGCAGAAAAAGCTTCATTGGAGGGTAACTGGACTTACAGAATCATGTATCAGACCATGGAGGTTCTGAAAAATCATGCTTCAATTGAAGATAACCGTGTCAGTTTCTATTAATTGACGTAAAATATAAATGAAAGGCGATTCTATCCTAATTGGTAGAATCGCCTTTTTTTGTTTCCTTACTTCAGTGCTCGAGTGTGCCGTTTGTTAAATAATTAAATAAGGATTGAATGAAATTGCGATTCAATTCTTATTTTTGTTTAATTTAAATACTTTGATAATGTGTAAATACCGGTTCTTCAAATTATACCCTACTGAAATCCTCCAAACTCACCTAAGTATGAGCTACCCTATTCAAGGTATATAGGGTATAGAGCTGGTGCATTTGACCTTGATTTTAGAAATAGATTATATACTGATGAAAATTAACGAATGAGAAAAATTCTTCGCTTGATTATTTTTAGTTTGTTTTTGAGTTTGCCGTTTTCGTCATTCGCGATAATTGATGAGAATCCGGTGCTGATTATTAGTTCCTATAATCCGGAAACACCCACCACCTCCCGAACCATACAATCTTTTATGAGTGAGTATGAAAAGCTGGGGCTTCATTACCCTGTTGCGATTGAGAATATGAATTGCAAAAGCTTTTCGGAATCCTACCGATGGAAAAGAAGGTTTGAAACTCTTATTGCCAAACACAAATGCGATTCACTTGGGAAATCGCCAGTAGCATTGGTACTGCTGGGACAGGAGGCTTGGGCTTCTTATCTTGCTTCTGATATTGTAAAAGAGCGTATTCCTGTGGTAAGCGGCATGATTAGCGAAACGTATGTAGAATTACCTTCTGATTCTGCCAGCGTCTCGGGCTGGCTACCCCTAAGTAGAAATCTCAAGGAAAATAATTATTTAAGGGAACAGTTTGCCGGAATTGTTTTTAGCTATGACTTGCCTCGTAATATATCTTTGATCAAATCGATCTATCCCGAAACGAAAAACATCGCTTTCCTAACAGACAATACGTACGGAGGAGTCAATCTACAGTCTTATGTAAGAGATGAAATGAACGATTACCCCGAGTTGAATTTGATTGAACTTGACGGTCGTGAAAATAACATCTATACCATTCAATCGAAACTGTCAGCTCTACCCGATAATAGTGTCTTATTGTTAGGCGCATGGCGCATTGATATGAATGACAGCTATTTTATGAATAGTGCTACATATACGATGATGAATGCCAATCTCAAATTGCCCGCGTTTTCATTAACCGGTCTGGGTATGAATCATTGGGCCATTGGGGGTGTTCTGCCGGATTACCATTTACAGGGTCCGGAATTGGCCCAAAAGCTCCATAAGCTCCTCTCTAATTCCGGGTTCAGGAAACAAAATAAAATATCTTACCTAAGTAATAAGTATACATTTGATGTTCAAAGGCTGAATGAATTTGGAATTGCATTTTCTGCACTTCCAAAGGAGAGGGTTATGCTGAATCACGAAAATGATTTTTGGAAGGAACATCCCGCATTACTGCGTCTGATCTTTATTATTCTGATCCTTTTGGTGATTGTATTGGTGATAGCATCTTTTTTTATTCTAAAGTTGAAAAGACTGAATCATGCCTTGTTGAAGTCGGAGTCCGATAACCGTTTAATCCTAAATAATATCGGAGTCGGCTTGGTGTATGTGAATACCAATCTGGAGGTGGAATGGGAAAGTACAGCTATATTTAAAGAAGCGGCCTCGGTATGGCAGTTTAAAGTTGGACATAAATGTTATGAAGGGTGGCCCGGCTGTACTCGTGTTTGTAATAACTGTCCGCTTTCTGAGGTGATGAGCACGCGAACCAAAAAAGATCGGATCTATCATTTTGGAGATACGTATTATAACATTGTATACAATCCCATCAATGACGAGCAGGGGAAACCGAAAGGATTTTTGCTTCGCATTGAGGATGTCACTCAAAAAGAGTTGGCCAAGGCAGAGTTGGAGAAAGCCAAAGAAGCTGCCGAGGAAGCAGATCGGCTGAAGTCTAACTTCCTGGCAAACATGAGTCATGAAATCCGCACTCCGCTTAATGCTATTGTTGGTTTCTCTGAGATTATAGCTAATACGGATAATCAGAAAGAGAAAAAGAACTACATGAAAATTGTGGCAAATAACAACGATATTCTCCTTCAACTTATAAACGACATTCTCGATCTTTCTAAGATTGATGCCGGGACTTTGGAATTTCATGAAGAGCTGATTGACATAAACCTGTTGTTACAAGAGCTATTTTTTCTTTTTGAAAAGAGAGTGAAAGCAAAGGACCTCGATTTTCAAATTAGAAACCAATTGGAAGTTTGTCGCATTCTTACAGACAAACACAGGCTGTCACAGGTAATTACGAACTTTTTGACCAATTCGATTAAATTTACCAATGAGGGAAGTGTTTTGATGGGGTATCGCATTCGAGGAGATGAATTTCAGATTTATGTAACTGACTCCGGGTGTGGGATTCCGACCGAAAACAGACGCGAAGTATTCGGTCGTTTTGTAAAGTTGAATAGTTTTGCGCAAGGCACCGGTTTGGGTTTGTCAATTTGCGAGGTGATTGCTCGAAACCTTGGTGCGCATGTCGATGTGGAATCGGAAGAGGGAAAAGGCTCCACTTTCTGGATCTCATTTCCACTTTCGGTGATTCATGAGATAAAAGAACGTAGTACACCGGGAGAACCGTATCCCTTGAAACGTCATACCATTCTGATTGCAGAGGATGAAGCTGACAATTACCGGTTGCTTGAAATGATTCTGCAGCGTGAATATAATCTAGTACACGCGTGGAATGGGCGGGAAGCAATTGAGAAATTCTCGGAACATCGTCCCGATCTAGTTCTAATGGATATACAGATGCCCGAAATAGATGGATATGAAGCTACGCTAAGAATTAGGGAGAAGTGCGCGGAAATTCCCGTGATTGCTGTTACAGCGTATGCGTTTAGGGAAGAGGAGATAAGAGCTCGACATGGCGGTTTTACGGATTTCGTGACGAAACCGATAAATAAAACGACTATTAAAGAGAAGATAAAAACGTTATTAAACTAACCAGATGCTCCCATTTTATGTAGTTTTGCTCAATTTATGTAATGTATCTGCAATGCCGGTATTCAAACAGGAAAGAACCTATTCAGATGTGATTGCCTGAACTCACCAAAGGGTGAGATACCCACCAGAAGGTATGTAGATGGCGCATTTGGCCTTAGTATTAAAAAAATAAACAATATACAGATGAAAGAAACATTATCAGGTAAGACGCTTCAGGAATTGAAAGAAGTTGCCGCCCGATTCAATATGCCGGCTTTTACAGCCAAACAAATCGCCTCTTGGTTGTATCAGAAAAAGATCACCTCGATCGATGAGATGACCAATTTATCCAAAGCACATCGCACCCTTCTTAATGAACATTATGAAGTGGGAGCGGTCGCCCCTGCGGAAAAAGCGGTGTCGGTTGACGGAACCATAAAATACCTTTTCCGTACACACACAAACAAACTGATTGAGTCTGTTTACATCCCCGATAATGACCGTGCCACGCTGTGTGTCTCTTCTCAGATGGGTTGTAAGATGAATTGCCTTTTCTGCATGACCGGGAAACAGGGATTCAATGGGAATTTGAGTGCGAATGAGATAATGAATCAGATCCAATCCATTCCGGAATCGGATAAACTCACGAATTTGGTTTTTATGGGAATGGGAGAGCCGTTGGATAATCCGGATGAGTTATTCAAAGTGCTTGAGATTCTTACGGCCGACTGGGGTTATGGGTGGAGTCCGAAACGAATTACAGTTTCTTCTATCGGACAGATGAAAAATATTAAGAAATTCCTCGACGAGAGCAATTGTCATGTTGCGATAAGTCTGCACTCCCCTTTCCCGGAAGAGCGTTTGTCGATAATGCCTGTTGAAAAAGCATGGCCGATGTATGAATTGCTTACGTTGCTTAAACAGTATGACTTTACAAAACAGCGTCGTCTCTCTTTTGAATACATCATGTTTAATGAATTCAACGATTCACTTGCTCATGCGAAAGAGTTGGTTCGTCTATTGAAAGGGATGAGTTGCCGTGTTAATCTGATTCGTTTTCATGCTATTCCGAATGTTGACCTTAAGACTTCTGACGAAAAAGCGATGGAAGCATTTCGTGATTACCTGACGGATCACGGAGTGACCTGTACCATTCGCTCTTCAAGAGGAGAGGATATTTTCGCCGCTTGTGGAATGCTATCGACTTTAAAACAAAAGGAAGAAAAGCTCTAATCATCCGGTTTCTAGCGATATTCTTTGTGATTCGGTTTAATATTCCTATTTTTATCGAACGATTTCGTTAAAAAATAACTATTTCGACTCCTTTGGGAGGGCGAAATAGTTACATCTATTATCCAAAAGATTATAAAATACACCCTTATGAAAGCGAAACTCTTATTGTCTTTTTTGTTTTCGTTGACACTCCTTCTCTCTTCATGTGGCGGAAAATCGATAAACGTGATGCCAACAGCAACAGGTGCGGCCAATGAAGTGTTGGTTGTAATGAGCGAAAACCTGCTAAAAGGCGAGGTGGGTAGCGAGGTGAAGAGTATTCTGACCTCCGATGTGCCGGGACTTCCCCAATCAGAGCCTAACTTCAAGGTTTCAACCGTTACCCCGAATCATTTTGACAAGATATTGAAGCCCGTACGTAACATCTTTATCGTAGAAACGGGCGATATTTATACACAACCGAAATTCTCCTATGCCCGCAATGTGTGGGCAGATGGACAGATGATTCTGTATCTGAAAGCGCCGGATGCGAAAAGTTTGGTAGAATTCCTTCCTGCTAATTCGCAGGTGATCATCGATTTCTTTGTGAATTCAGAGATGAATCGCGTGGTGAAACTGCTCAAGGATAGTTACAACAGAGATGCTTCCGAACAACTTTCACGTCAGTTAGGCGTAGAGATGCGGATCCCTACTGATCTGTTGCAGGTAAATAAAAAGAAAGACTTTTTCTGGGCATCCAATAATCAGTACAAAGGGCGTATGGATATTGTGGTTTATTCGGTGCCATATACGGAGAAAGACGCTTTTTCTCCCGAACGAATTTTGGCTCGTCGTGATTCAGTGATGAAAGCGAATCTTCCTGGAGGAACTCCGGGCTCTTACATGACGACGCAATATTATGTTGATCCGGCTTTCCGAGCGATCAATCTCAATGGCAAGTATGTTGGAGAGATGAGAGGTTTGTGGGAAATGAAAGGTGAGGTAATGGGTGGCCCGTTTGTGAGTCATACCCGACTGGATGAAGCAAATCAGCGAATTATCACGGTAGAAGCTTTCGTATATGCTCCCGAGCGTAAGAAACGTAATTTGATGCGTAAATTAGAGGCAGCTCTTTATACGCTTCAGTTGCCGCAGGAGAATATGTTGCCTGAGGTTCCTGTTTTGGTAACCAAATAAAATAATAAAGTCTATAATGGAACAAACACATAAAATCAGAGTTGGAATTACTCAAGGAGATATCAATGGGGTAGGCTATGAGGTAATCCTAAAAACACTTGCCGAACCGCGAATTGCTGAGATTTGTACTCCAATCGTTTTCGGCTCGTCAAAAGTAGCTGCATACCATCGAAAGGCACTCGAATTGCCTCCTG
The DNA here is from genome assembly GCA_036655355.1 of Bacteroidales bacterium. Lineage (GTDB taxonomy): Bacteria > Bacteroidota > Bacteroidia > Bacteroidales > JAUNSR01 > JAUNSR01. The sequence continues at coordinate 91,256 of JAVVQG010000004.1, read as the reverse complement.
TCAATTTCAATATCATCAACAGTGCTTCTGAAGCGCTTGAAGGAAAATTGAATATGGTCAACTGTGTGGATGATGACGTGAAGGTGGAGTTGTCTAAATCAACACCGGCTGCCGGCGAAGCTTCCCTGCAGGCGTTAGAATTGGCTCTTCAGGAGTGGGAAAACGGTAACATCGACGTCTTGGTGACAGCTCCCATTAACAAAAACAACATCCAATCATCCGAATTTGATTTTCCCGGACATACGGAGTACTTGGAAATGAAGTGTGGCAAAGGTCGCAAATCACTGATGATCCTCATGCAGGATACGTTGCGTGTGGCTCTGGTTACGACACATGTTCCGGTATCGGAAATCGCACCTTTGATTACCAAAGAGAATGTGTTGGAGAAGATCAAGATACTAAACAATGTATTGAAACAGGATTTTGGTATTCAACGTCCTCGTATCGCCGTATTGGCTCTGAATCCCCATGCCGGAGAGAACGGGCTTTTGGGTAATGAGGAGGAGAAAGAGATCATTCCCGCCTTAAAAGAGGCACAGGAACAGGGTGTTCTTTGTTTCGGTCCGTATGCTGCCGACGGTTTCTTCGGAGCTGGAAAATATACGCATTTCGATGCTGTATTGGCGATGTATCACGACCAGGGATTGGCTCCGTTTAAAATCGTAGCGATGGATGAAGGTGTGAATTTTACAGCCGGATTGCCAATTATCCGCACTTCGCCTGCACACGGTACCGCTTACGATATCGCCGGACAGAATAAAGCATCTGAAGTCTCCTTCAGACATGCTATATACACTGCTATTGACGTCTTTAATGCACGGAATCAATACAAAGAGATGCGTGCAAATCCGTTGCGCAAGCAATACTTCGACAGAAGTGGAGACAATGAGAAACTTGATTTGACGCAGGAACCTGCTGCAGAATAATAGAACATAAGAATTCAAAGCCGCTTCCAATCTATTGGCAGGCGGCTTTTTGTTCTTATAAGAACCAGATACAAACTTATATTTAATCCAAAGAACCAGTCACATGAATTATGCGATCATAGCTGCCGGCGACGGTTCCCGGCTTGCGCAGGAGGGTGTTGCCGCTCCCAAGCCACTTGTGGAGTTGAATGGAGAGAAAATGATTGATCGCCTGATCCGAATCTTTTCAAATAACCAGGCAGAGTCCATCCACATCATCGTAAATGAAAAAATGGAGGAGGTCCGAAATCACCTGCAAGGAAGAACATTCGATGTACCCGTTTTTATTATCGTTCAGTCCACTCCCAGTTCAATGCATAGTTTCTATGAACTATCTAAGTCGCTTCCCCCTGGAAAGTTCTGTCTCACCACAGTAGATACGATCTTTAAAGAGGAAGAGTTTGCTCGGTATATTAGAGAATTTGAGCAAAACGGCACAGACGACGGCTTATTCGCCGTAACTGATTTCATTGAAGATGAATCTCCTTTGTATGTGAAAGTTGACAATCAGCTAAATGTTTGTAACTTTATGGATACATATGAAGCGGGAGTGATCTATATTTCAGGAGGTATTTACTGTTTGAAGGAGAATGCCATTCCGGTTCTTCACGATGCGATTGCACGGAATCAGTCAAGAATGCGAAATTATCAACGCTCCTTGATTGAAAGCGGACTCAAAATACGAGCGTATCCCTTTCATAAGATTATAGATGTAGATCATGCTGTCGATATCGCCGTAGCGGAATCGTTTTTGAGTGAAAAGATATAATATTTTACATGGCTGACATCGCTTGAATCGAATAGAAAAGAGATGCCGTATGCAAGGTATCCGAAAGGCAATGATTGCCTCGGTGTCAAAAATAGAAATGTATATAGATGAAAAGTTTTAAAATGGCCGGCATCAGCCGTGCCAATCAATATTCCCCGAACCACATCGGCAATGATGCTGCAATTTTCAATGCCACGGTTCAGCATTTAGAGGCGGCCGGATGTGAAGTTGTTTTGTATACCGAGGATGAATTTCTGCAGCAGGATGTTAAAGAGATGATACTCTTTAATATGGCCCGTAATAAAGAAGTGATTGCGAAATTGCAGCAGCTCGAAGACAACGGATGCATTGTGGTCAACTCCGGATACGGGATCGAAAATTGCACCCGCGAGAAGATGACGAAACTCCTGATGTCTAATCACATTCCTCACCCTAAAAGTTTGATCGTGAACACGTCGCAGGATATCAGTGCGTTTCTAAAGAATCCCACCTTTTCAACTTGTTGGATCAAGCGGGGCGATTTTCACGCCATCCATCGTGAAGACGTCAGTTTTGTCAGAAATCCGGAAGAGGGCCTGAGTATTCTGCAGGAGTATGCCCTTCGCGGAATCCCTACGGCTGTCGTCAATGAACACTTGTGTGGTGATTTAGTAAAATTCTACGGCGTGGCCAATACGGATTTCTTTTATTGGTTTTATCCGTTCGATATGAACCATAGTAAATTCGGACTGGAGAAAATCAACGGCGAGGCCAAAGGAATTCCGTTCGATAAGGATGCACTTCATGCGATTTGCCAGAAAGCGGCGGAAGTGCTTAAAGTACATGTCTACGGGGGAGATTGCGTCATTGCCGAAGATGGTACAATGCGGATCATCGATTTTAATGACTGGCCAAGTTTTGCACCTTGTCGTGAAGAAGCCGCTCCTTACATCGCACAGACGATTTTACAGGAAGCGGCCCTGGGATCTTTTCGCGTGGTTAACCACACTCTAAAACTTATCTGATGGAAGTAATGTCACAACATAACAAACGTTATTCGTACGAACAATCTCTTAAATCGATGGATACCGAGGAGTTCATCGATCTGAAGTTTTACCGTCCCTTGGGCTACATGTGGGCACTTTTTTTTGATAAGATAGGCGTTACGCCCAACGTGGTGTCTGTTCTCTCGATTTTCTTAGGCGTGGCGGCCGGTATACTTTTTTATTTCAATGATCTAGCCCTGAATATTTTGGGTATGTTTCTTCTGATTTGGGCCAATACGTATGATAGCGCAGACGGGCAGTTGGCCCGTATGACCGGTAATTTTTCCCGAATGGGGCGTATTCTCGACGGAGCATGCGGCGATATCTGGTTCATTACGATTTATGCGGCAATTTGTCTCCGTCTCACACCTGAATGGGGCATTAAAATATGGCTTTTGGGTGCGTTTGCCGGCTTTTGGCATTCCAAACAGGCTTCTTTGGCGGATTATTATCGCAATTTTCATCTTTTCTTTCTTAAAGGGAAATCAGGAAGCGAGCTGGATGACTCGAAGAAAGTGAAAGAGGAATTGGATTCTCTCTCTTTTGTGAAAGATCCCGTTTATACGTTCTTTATTTTTCTGTATTACAACTATACGCGCAAACAGGAGAATATCACACCACGTATGCAGCAGTTCCGTAACCTTCTTAAATCGCGCTTTGGGGATGAAGCCGTTCCCGTGGAGCTCGCCCGTGATTTTAGGGAGCAGAGCAAGCCATTGATGAAGTATACCAATATGCTCTCTTTCAATACCAGGGTGATTGCTTTATTCGTTAGTTTGCTTATCGGAGAACCCTGGCTTTATTTTGTTTTTGAACTTGTCGTTTTAAACGGTATGTTATTTTATATGTTAACAAAACATGAACGAATCTGTAGAAATTTCAGTGAGCGAATCTCCCGTTAAAACGAACCGGACGGCCCTTTGGCGTAATATCGCCTTCCTTTTAGGAGGAGCGGTTCTTCTTTTTATGATCTATACGATCGGAATCGATCAGATATGGGCGAACGTAAGGCAAACAGGCTGGTGGTTTCTAGCCATTATCGGCGTATGGGGTGTGGTGTACCTAATCAATACGATTGCCTGGTATGCGATTATCCATGAGGATGAATCGGTGCGGATTCCCTTCTACCGAGTGATGCAGTTTACTGTTTCGGGTTATGCGTTGAATTACGTCACGCCGATGGGACTGGCCGGCGGTGAACCGTATCGCATTATGGAATTAAGGCGATACATGCCAACTGAAAAGGCAACGGCATCGGTGATTCTTTACGCCATGATGCACGTGTGTTCTCATTTCTTTTTCTGGCTTTCTGCCGCTGTACTCGTAGCGTGGTATTTGCCCGTAGTGCCCACAGCACTCTCTATAGCACTCACCGTGATGGCTTCGGTTTCTATCGCTCTGATCTTCCTTTTCTTTAAAGGATATAGGGAGGGGTTGGTGGTGAAACTCTTTAAGATACTAGGCAAGCTTCCGCTCGTAGGTAAAAAAGTACGTAACCTGAAACCGGAAACACAGGAGAAGCTGATCCTGATCGATACACAGATACGCAGTCTGCGCGGAAAACGCAAAAAAGCGTTCTATTTCTCTTTGGGGATGGAGTTTCTGGCGCGTGTCGTGAGTTGTTTGGAAATTCTGTTCATTCTGCTTGCACTGGGTCAGCAGGCAATTTACCTGGATGCTTTCATCGTAGTGGCGTTGTCCTCACTCTTCGCAAATATACTTTTTTTCTCACCCATGCAGATGGGTACCCGCGAAGGTGGTATTTTCCTGGCTTTTAAAACGTTGGGGATCACTCCGGGGCTGAGTGTGTCGGTGAGTATGATTACACGCATCCGGGAACTTTTCTGGATTATGATGGGAATTCTCATTATGAAACTGAATTTCCACAATAAAGAATAATAAACTAATCTGTTTGAAGATACAATGACTATTTTTTCACCAGACGCCGTGAAAGGCGTAATTTTTGATTATGGCGCTACGATTGATTCGAATGGAAAACACTGGGCGGAGGTAATCTGGGAGGGATACGTTGCTGCGTCTGTCCCGGTTTCAAAAGAGGATTTCCGTCAAGCTTATGTTCACGGGGAACGAACCCTGGCGACGCATCCGTTGATCGCCCCGCAACACAATTTCTTGGATTTGCTCCGGATCAAGACCGACATTCAGTTTGATTATCTGCTTCAGCATAACCTTATATCTGAGAGATCATCTGAAACTGTGGAGAAGGTCGCGATCTATTGTTACGCCTATGCCGCAAGATGCATTTCCGCTGCCAAGCCGTTGTTGGAGAGATTGGCTAAACATTATCCGATGGTACTCGTGTCCAATTTCTATGGAAATATTGAAGCCGTACTGGATGATTTCGGTTTGCTTCCCCTTTTTCCACAGATCGTGGAGTCTGCCGTGGTAGGCGTGCGTAAGCCGGATCCCGCGATATTCGCACTCGGTATCGAACGACTTCACATGTCACCCGATCAAGTTGTGGTAATCGGTGATTCTTATTCGAAAGATATTGTGCCGGCAACTTCATTGGGTTGTCAGACCATCTGGATCAAAGGAATCGGGTGGGACGATAAAGAGGAGGATATCCGGCATGCATGTACGATCTCTGATTTTCAAGAGTTATCGGATTTGTTTTTCTTAAAATAGCATTTAACATTATATCGGAATCCTGTCATTTCAAAACAGGATTCTCTTTTTTTGCTTCGTGGACATCTGGTGCAGGCACTTTTCTCTTGTAAAAAGGGGAAGGTGCCTGCATTTTTTTTACCTAATGAATGTAGAATTCTGACAACATTCATGAACATACTCTCTTTTCACTTGTTATTCATTTCAGTTTTGTAAACTTAATTTTTGAATGAATTAAGGCTGCAGTTCGTATGGAATTGGTATTGGAACTTAAAACTATCGTAATATAGTTTTTTATACAATATAAATTATTTAATTTTAATACTTAAACTTTGAGAGCGAGTTTCTGTTAATGATTAAGTTAGTAGAAGCTTATCTATAAAATGACTAATCTTATTAAACTTAAATTTAATAAAATGGAAAAGATTGAAGTAAAAAAGCCCGAAGGTAAACTAGGGGTTTTGGTAGTAGGACTTGGCGGGGCTGTCTCCTCTACTTTTATTACCGGTACTTTAGCCGTAAGAAAAGGTTTATCAGAACCGATCGGTTCAATTACGCAACTGGCAACAATGCGTTTGGGTAAGCGAGAAGAGAATCGTTTTCCGAAAATCAAAGATGTGGTTCCGTTGGCAACACTGGATGACCTTGTATTCGGCGGATGGGATATTTTTGAGGACAATGTGTACGATGCAGCCGAACATGCCGAAGTTCTAAAACAGTCTGATCTAGACAAGGTGAAAGATGAGTTGCAGGCGATTAAGCCGATGAAGGCTTGTTTTGATCAAAATTTTGTGAAACGTCTTCATGGCACATGGGTCAAAGAGGGCGCAACAAAATGGGATCAGATGATGGAGATTCGTCAAGATATCCGCGAATTTAAAGAGAAAAACAATTGTGACCGTATCGTAGTGATCTGGTGTGCAAGTACCGAAATATACCTTCCTGTTTCCGATACGCACCGGGATTTGGTAAAACTGGAGGAAGCGATGCGCACCAACAGTTCCGAAGTGGCTCCGAGTATGTGTTATGCCTATGCCGCAATTGCTGAAGGTGTGCCATTCATTATGGGAGCGCCGAATCTGACGGTAGATATGCCTGCCATGTGGGAGTTCTCTCGTGTAATGAATGTGCCGATTGCCGGAAAAGATTTCAAGACCGGACAAACGATGATGAAAACAGTATTGGCACCGGCGCTTAAAACCAGAATGCTTGGCTTGGAAGGATGGTTCTCCACCAATATTCTAGGAAACAGAGACGGCGAGGTACTCGACGATCCGGATTCATTCAAGACGAAAGAAGTGAGTAAACTTTCCGTAATCGATACAATCCTGCAACCGGATCTCTATCCGGAACTTTATGGAAACATCTATCACAAGGTACGCATCAACTATTACCCGCCGCGTAAGGATAACAAAGAGGGTTGGGATAATATTGATATTTTTGGATGGATGCATTATCCAATGCAGCTAAAAATCGACTTCCTGTGCCGCGATTCCATTCTGGCCGCTCCTTTGTGTCTCGACCTGGTTCTTTTCATGGACCTTGCCAAACGATGCGGGTTTGAAGGTATTCAGTATTGGCTCTCTTTCTATTTTAAGAGTCCGATGCACGATTACAAGACTATTCCGGAACACGACTTATTCATTCAATACATCAAACTGAAAAATACGCTTCGTACCATTATCGGTGAAGGAACGTTGGATTATACTGAATAATTCTTTTCATGCGAGAATAACGTAATTGCTTATCTATTTAAGGAAGATGGAGGAGGACTTTAAAATCCTCCTTCATCTTTTTTCTATTCAAAATATCTATGGAGAAGACTTCTGTGGCTGATAAAGAGGAAATCAAAGGAATGTTTCCATTCTTTCAAACGAAAGCGGGCGATAGAATCATTACATTCCTAATGCGTTTTCTTGCAATAGACAAGGTGAATGCCCTGTATTCACGTTGTTGTCATGAAAGAGGCAATGCTTTTGCTTCATTGTTATTAAAAGACCTAAACATTAAGTATCAAATCAATAACCCGGAACAACTGTCCAACCTCCCTCCGGGACCATTCATAACTGTTTCTAACCACCCTTTTGGTGCATTAGACGGAATTACGTTGATCTCTTTGGTGGGATCCTATCGTCCCGATTATAAGGTGATGGTTAATTCCGTACTGACTCATATCGAGGCGATGTCTCCCAATTTCATCGCCGTGGAACCCTATTCCGATAAGAAGGGATCCAAAGTGAATATGTTGGGGATTAAAGAGTCGATTCGATACCTGAGAGAGGGGCATCCGATAGGATTCTTTCCCGCGGGTGGAGTTTCCAAGATTCAGCCGAACCTGCGGATTGAGGATAAGGAGTGGGCACCCAATATACTGCGTTTGATCCGACAGATGAACGTACCTGTAGTTCCCATCTATTTTCACGGCCACAATACGGTGTTTTTTTATCTGCTTGGATTAATCAGTTGGAGAATTCGTTCCCTTCGCTTACCGGGAGAAGTATTTAAAGCGCGCGGAAAAACCTTGCGGATCAGTATCGGCGAGATCATCGGAGTGGAAGAACAACGCAAATGTGCTTCCATAGAGGAGTTAGGCGAATACCTTCGTTCCAAAACTTACGAGGCCGGTAAGCCTTACAGGTAATAAAAATATTTGTAACTTTGCACGTTAGTACCGCGGGCCTAAATCTGAACGATAGTCAGCGGAATACAGAAATTTGCAAAGGAGAAAATGATTATATGGCAAGATTAGATTTGCAACAGATAAAACAACGATTCGGAATCATCGGAAACAACGACGGACTTCTGCGTGCGATAGATATCGCCCTGCAGGTGGCGCCAACCGACCTTTCCGTCCTCATTACCGGTGAGAGCGGGGTGGGGAAAGAGGTGTTTCCGCAAATCATACATCAGAATAGCTTACGCAAACACGATAAATACATTGCAGTAAACTGTGGGGCAATCCCCGAAGGTACGATTGACTCAGAACTTTTCGGGCATGAGAAGGGCGCTTTCACAGGAGCTACGGGCGACCGTAAAGGTTATTTTGAAGAAGCTTCGGGGGGGACGATCTTCCTGGATGAGGTAGGTGAATTACCTTTGTCTACTCAGGCCCGTTTGCTGCGTGTGCTCGAAACGGGAGAATTTATTAAAGTAGGATCCTCGAAAGTGCTTAAAACCAATGTGCGTATTGTGGCGGCCACGAATGTAGAGATGATGAGTGCCATTCGCAATGGGAAGTTCCGAGAAGACCTCTACTATCGTCTGAATACCGTACCCATCCGTATTCCTGCATTGCGGGAGCGTTCGGAAGACATCGCATTGCTTTTCCGTAAGTTCGCCAGTGACTTTGCCGAGAAATACAGGATGCCGGCCATCCTGCTTACCGATCGCGCAAAGAGCATGCTTTCGTCTTATCGCTGGCCCGGAAATATCCGCCAACTGAAAAACATCACAGAGCAGATATCCATCATTGAAACATCTCGTGAGATTGATGAAAATACACTCCGCTTCTATCTTCCGCAAGTGGATATGGAGAAACTCCCTGCACTCTCTGTGAATGAAAAAGAGGGGGCTTTGTATGGAACTGAACGGGAATTGCTCTATCAGGTAATCTTCGAGATGCGTAAAGAGCTCAACGAACTGAAGAATATCGTTTATAATAATCTTGGGAGTAATGTGGGTACCGCATTGACAACCAATACGGCTAGCGGAATGAGTACGCCGTATGGAGCCGCTCCCAAAACTGCACCGGCGGAGAATACCGGAATGGCTAGTCAGAGCGTGACCATCCGTTCAAGTTTTGAACTCCAACCGATTCAAGAGGTGCAGGATGCCGAAGTGACACCTGTTGCCGCTTTTCATTTGCCAATGGGCAACAGTCGGATGCATCATCCGCGGGAAGTACCCGAATCACACGAATACATCGAGGAAACCCTCTCTCTAGAACAGATGGAGAAAGAGCTGATCAAACAAGCGTTGTTAAGAAATAACGGGAAACGCAAGAAAGCCGCCGAGGAGTTGAAAATCTCCGAACGTACCCTTTACCGTAAAATCAAAGAGTACGAATTGGAATAAAAGAAAAATCGTTCACATTCCATAGCTTTATCCTAAAAGGGAATTTAAATATAGATTATTACAAATGAGAAGAATATTATTCGCATTGCTTGCAGTGGTGCTACTTGTATCTTGTACTGTTTCGTATAAGTTTAACGGAGCATCCATCGATTATACAAAAACAAAAAGCATCACGATTACGAATTTTCCAATCAAAGCTACTTTGGTTTATCCACCACTGGGAATTGCTTTCAATGAAGGTCTGAAAGATATCTATACCCAGCAGACCCGTCTTAATTTTGTGAGATCGGGAGGCGATATCGATTTGCAGGGTGAGATTACAGGATACGATATCACCCCTCAAGCTGTTAAACAGGATGCATATGCTTCCGAAACGCGATTGACCATCACTGTAAAAGTACGCTATACGAACCGCGCTGCACCGGATAAGGACTTTGATCGCAGTTTTAGCGCTTACCGTGATTTCTCGGCTACAAAACTCCTGACAGACGTACAGGATCAGTTGATTGAAGAGATTGTAGCCGAACTGACAGAATCTATCTTTAATGCAACAGTAGCCAATTGGTAATTCAATGATCACACCCGAAAATCTAATCCGTTATATCGATTCAGTCGACGATCTTAATTTGGATTCTTTAAAAGAACTGGAAGAACTGATCCGGAAATATCCCTATTTCCAGAGTGCCCGCACATTGTTTCTATTGAATCTGGTGCGATTGAGATCGTTGCGTGTGGCAGAGGAGTTGCATCGTACCGTTGTGCACAGCACGGACAGGCGTAAACTCTTTGCCCTGCTCGATGATGGAGAATTCGGATGGGTTTCTCTTTTGAAGGAGCGAGAGCTCTCTTCCGGAAAGCTACAACAGGAGGAGGATATGAATTTCTCGCTGATCGAGTCGTATTTATCCTCGGCGCATGAAGAGCCTTTTCCCGAAGAGTTGGAGGATCTTTTTCCCTTTTCCCCTTTGGAGTCGTCAACCGATTATGTCTCTTCGTTATTGGAGCAGCCTGATCTGACGTGCGACGATGAGGCGAATCTAACGGAATCAGATTTGGAAAAGCGGAATCTTATCGATAGCTTTATTGAAAAAGGGGAGAAGAGCGCTGTTTTCATTCCTCCTGTCGAGCCGCTTCCCGAACCGCCGAAGGGTATCTCGAAGGAAGACAGTCTGATTAAAGAGGATTCTTTCCTAACAGAGAGTCTCGCAAAAATTTATATAAAACAAAAAAAGTATTCAAAAGCGCTTGAAATTATTAAAAAGCTAAGTTTGAAATATCCGGAAAAAAATGTTTACTTTGCAGACCAAATAAGATTCTTAGAGAAAATAATTACTAACATAAAAACGGAATAAAATGTATTTGTTCATCACGATCTTAATTCTAATCGTTTCTGTATTCCTGGTGCTTATCGTACTGGTACAAAACTCAAAAGGGGGTGGCCTTTCATCTGGCTTTTCTTCTTCAAACCAGATTATGGGTGCTCCGAAGACTGCAGATTTTCTGGAAAAGGCTACTTGGAGTCTTGCCGGTGCTCTGTTGGTATTGAGCATTCTTGCAGCAGCATTCATCCCTCACAACATTGTTGTTGAACAGTCAGAATTGAAAGATCAGATCCAGACTGCAGCTCCGGCTCCTGGTTTTGAAGTGGGTGAGACTCAGACTCTACCTGAAACTCCTACGTCTTTTGACTCAGTTCCGGAATAATAAGAAATTCTACACTTTCGGGTGTATTAACTTACAAACCGATTCGATACCTCTTACCGAATCGGTTTTTTTATTTCTCAAGCGATCTAATTTACTATGAAATCCCGCCTCGGACGATTTTATTTCTTCCTTCGGGTGGGACTAACTGCTAACCTATCTATTCTACACGGATGAAACCTATTCAAAACATTATCACCGGCTTTTTTACAGTGGCGCTGTTGAGTTCATGCAGCGGGAATTCTGTTACCTATGACCTTGCCGATTATGGTATCAAACCGGATACCAAAGAGGATATCTCTCCCTTGATGGCATCTGCCATCAAAGAGATTAAATCAAAACATCCTGCCGGGAAACAAATTGTGCTGACACTTTCGAAAGGACGTTACGATTTCTATCCTGAAAATGCAGAAAAAAGAGAATATTTTATTTCAAACCACGATCAAGTGAATCCCAAATCGGTTGGGGTTGCTTTGGAAGGGATGAACGACCTTGTTTTTGACGGAAACGAAGCCGATTTCATTTTCCATGGACGGATGCTTCCTGTTTCGCTTATCGAATCGGAAAATATCACATTGCGTAATTTCTCAATCGATTTCGAAAATCCTCATATCACACAGGTAAAAGTGTTGGAAAATAATCCCGATGCACCCTACATTACCTTTGAAGTTGCTCCTTGGGCACAATATGAAATCCGCGACAATCGATTCGTAGCAAAAGGGGAGGATTGGGAATCGCGCCCTTCTATTGGAATCGCATTCGAGGAGAAAACAAAACGACTGATCTATAATACCAGCGATATCTATACGAAATTAGATCAGGTCAGCGAGATTGCTCCCCGTACCATCAAAGCGGAAGGATGGAAGGATGCCCGTCTGATCCCGGGAAGCGCAATCGCACTGCGTACCTACTATCGTCCGGCTCCGGGAATCTTCATCTCTCACGACAAAAACGTCAGCCTCGAGAATATCCGTGTGCATTATGCGGAGGGAATGGGATTACTTGCTCAGATGACGGAGAATATCACGCTCGACCGTTTTTCGGTTTGTCTGAGAGGCGATAGCGATCCGCGTTACTTCACTACACAGGCCGATGCCACTCACTTTTCAGCCTGTAAAGGGAAAATCATCTCTAAGAACGGACTCTATGAAGGGATGATGGATGATGCCATCAACGTGCACGGTACCTATCTGAAAGTGATGAAAAGAGAAGATGACAAACGAGTACTGGCTGCCTACATGCACCCGCAGGCGTATGGGTTTGAATGGGGCCGTCCGGGTGATGCCGTTCAGTTCGTCAACTCCGCTACGATGGAGCTGGTGGGAGAGAAGAACAACGTAGCAACCATTCGTCCGGTGGACAAAGAAACCGTTCACGGGGCGAAACTATATGAAATCACATTCGAAAACGCTCTTGATACGGTAATCACCGAGCAGAGCACTTTCGGAATTGAGAACTTGGAGTGGACTCCGGAAGTTGTTTTCTCAGACAATGTGATTCGTAACAACCGTGCACGCGGAACTTTGTTCAGCACGCCAAAGAGAACAATCGTAGAGAATAACCTTTTTGATCACACTTCGGGTACGGCCATCCTATTGTGCGGCGACTGTAACGGGTGGTTTGAAACCGGAGCCTGTCGCGATGTAGTGATCAGAAACAATCGTTTTGTGAACGCACTAACCAACATGTTCCAGTTCACGAACGCCGTAATCTCTATTTATCCGGAGATTCCGAATCTGAAAGATCAGCAGAAATATTTCCACGGTGGAGAAGGCAAAGGTGTTCTCATCGAGAACAATACTTTTGAGATGTTTGATGCACCTATTGTGTATGCCAAATCGATTGACGGATTGGTATTCAAAGGAAATAAAATCATCAGAAACAACGAGTATACCCCGTTCCATTGGAACAAGAAGCCATTCTTCTTCCAACGTGCCGTTAATGTAGTGATTGAAGATAATCTGTTTGAAAATCAGGACTTCGATTATGAAAGAGACGTCATAATGGAGTAAGGGAATTTAAATGATATGTCAAAAAAACGAGGCTGTCCAAAATTCATGCGAATGAATCGGATAGCCTCTTTTGCGTTCTTACAGCCTCTTTTGTATTCTTACAGCCTCCTTTCCGTAGGTTCCAGATCTATTTTCCCAAAACCTTCCTGTATTTTTCACAGAGCATTCCTATATTTTTTCCAAAGCATTCCTATATAATTACTTCTTCAGTGCTCTGAAGCGGCTTCTTCAGTGCTTTGAAGCAGCTTCTTCAGTACTCTGAAGCAACTTCTTCAGTGCTTTGAAGCGGCTTCTTCAGTGCTCTGAAGCGGCTTCTTCAGTGCTCTGAAGCGGCTTCTTCAGTACTCTGAAGCAGCTTCTTCAGTACTCTGAAGAAACGAATGAAATGCTTCCGGTCATGAATTGCTCCTATCAATTCGAATTTTGGTCGTATCGCTCACCCTTTTCTTCCCATTACATCTCTTCAAGAGAAACCGGCTCCGGATGAAATTATTCTTTAATACTTTACCGGAAGAGTTGATGATCCGTTCAAGAGGTTTAATAAGACAGAAACAAAGCCATTGATCATAAGGGTTTTAAGGGCGATGTCTTTCATGCCCAAGAAGAGGAGTGTGAAAATGAACATCATTAATAACAACATGAAATTGTTGTGATTTAAAGTCTTTATGAGCAGGGTTCGGTGCTTAACACTTTTCTGAACGTGAAGGATTCCGATAATCAATCCTCCGCAAGCCAATATAGAGCTCAGTACATCGACAGATAAAAAGTGATAGACACAAAAAAGCAATGAGAGGATAAATGTGATGACATTTAGGTAATAGAGCGAGTAGATAATTTTGTTTTTCATTGAATGGCAAATATAAAAGGTAGATATAAAAGGTTGATATGTAATTTCAATGTACAGTGTTAATGTACAGTGTTAATGTACAGCGTCAATGTACAGTGTTAATGTATAGCGTTAATGTATAGCGTTAATGTACAGTGTTAATGTATAGCGTTAATGTACAGCGTCAATATAAGATCTATTTTACTAATATAGAAAATATTCAATCATGTTACTCCTACAATAAGAAATAAATAGCGATTCGGTTTTGGAAATAAGGGCGTGTTCTTTTGGATTAATCCAATTTAAACAACTTGTATTGGGTGTATTGTGTAGACAAAGCATAAATAGTAACTCATTATATTGGATTGAATATAAATAAAAGGGGGTAATTAACAGTTTTACCCCTTGTTTTATTGTTAATATTTTATTATAATATATATTTGTTATGAAAAAACAATATAAAGGATGATCATGCCTGAGACTCATATACTCATTACCATAAGTGCTCTTGTGATTGGTACTTTTCTGCTTTATCTTCTTTGTCATAAATACTACCGGATGTTATTGACAAATTGTTTACAGCGAGAAGAGGAGAGTCGGAAGATGCAATTGAAACTAGAAGAAGCACTTCAACGTTCCAAAGAAGCCGAACAGTTGAAAACGGCGTTTCTGTCTAATATAAATCATGAAATCCGCACTCCGTTGAATGCGATTGTGGGATTTTCCAATCTGATTACAGAAGAGGATGATCCGAATACAAAAAAAGAGTTGTCAGACATTATCAACTCCAATTGCAACCAATTACTCTGCCTGTTAGAAGACATCCTTCACCTTTCAAAACTCCAGACCGGCTCTATGGATTTAAATCCGGAATGGTTTGATTTCTCATCCTATTTCGATACGGTTTTCTCACAACTCCAAACACGACTGCCTCAGGATAAAATCTCTTTTATCAATAAGAATCCATATTCCACCTACAAAGTAAACCTTGATAAAAGGGAGTTGACGCGGGTTATAACAAAAATAGTGATGTATGCCGCCAAACTGACCACCCAGGGTTTCATCGAAATCGGATATGAAAAAGAGAAGGACGGCGTTCGTATCTATGTGACGGATTCCGGTACGGGAATTCAAGAAGAGCAGTTGCCACGCGTCTTCGACTGGTTTTATCAAGATAATCACACCATTTCAGAGGAGGGACTAGAAATGCCGTTGTGTAAGGCGATCGTGGAGGCACAAGGGGGAGAAGTGGGCGTGCGCTCCCGTTTGGGTTCGGGATCCACCTACTGGATCTGGCTGCCTTCCAAGGTGGAACAAGAAGTAGAGGTAATGAATTAATACGCCAACAGCGGTATCTTTGCAACCAAACGTAACAAATCTCATACGCATAAATAAACAAGGGGAAATCTCAGAATCCAAATTCCGTGATTTCCCCTTGATGTGTTATAGTGAAAGATTACTCTTTTCCTTTCAGCGCTTCCATGATCAAGCCTTCCAGTTCGTCAGCCAATTCCGGATTATCCATCATTGTTTTCTTAGCTGCATCGCGTCCCTGACCTAATTTCGTTTCGCCGTAGCTAAACCAAGAACCACTTTTCTTGATAATTCCTTTGTCAACGCCAAGATCGATGATCTCGCCCGCTTTAGAGATTCCCTCACCGAACATGATGTCGAATTCGGCTTTACGGAACGGAGGAGCAACTTTGTTTTTCACCACTTTCACGCGAGTCTGGTTTCCGATCACTTCATCGCCATCTTTTAGCTGGGTAGCGCGACGAATATCCAAACGAACCGAAGCGTAGAATTTCAATGCGTTACCACCGGTAGTCGTTTCGGGATTACCGAACATAACACCGATTTTATCACGCAACTGGTTGATGAAAATACAGGTGGTGTTTGTTTTGTTGATAGCTGCTGTCAATTTACGAAGCGCTTGAGACATCAAACGAGCCTGAAGACCCATTTTAGATTCACCCATCTCTCCTTCAAGTTCCGCTTTTGGAGTCAATGCCGCAACCGAGTCGATAACCACGATGTCAATCGCAGAGGAACGGATCAATTGTTCGGCGATCTCAAGAGCCTGCTCACCGCTATCCGGCTGAGAGATGTAAAGGTTTTCGATGTCTACCCCTAATTTCTCCGCATAGAAACGGTCAAAAGCATGTTCTGCATCGATAAAGGCTGCGATACCGCCCTGTTTCTGAGCTTCTGCAATCGCATGAATGGCCAATGTCGTTTTACCGGAAGATTCAGGACCGTAAATTTCCACGATACGTCCTTTAGGATATCCGCCAACACCCAGTGCGGCGTTAAGGCCGATAGAGCCGGTCGGGATCACGGCCACTTCCTCGATATGTTCTTCTCCCATCTTCATGATTGAGCCTTTACCGTAGCTTTTCTCAATCTTATCCATGGCAGCCTGAAGCGCTTTTAGTTTCTCCAATGAAGGAGGTGTTTTAGTTGGTTTTTCTTGTTCGCTCATAATGAGAGTTTGTATAATTGAAAGATATAATCTGATTCATTCGGATCCGCGACAAGATTATCCCTGTAGGATCTGGTTCGCCGAATCTTTTGTATTTACTTTTTCTATAATGCGTTCGATGGTACCGTCTTCTCCGATAACGAAAGTGGTACGAACGGTTCCCATATAGGTTCTTCCCGCCATTTTTTTCTCCTGCCAAACGCCGAATTGCTCCTGAAGGGTCAGCTCACCGTCGGAGATAAGCTGGAAAGGAAGTTCTTTTTTCTCAATAAATCCGCGGTGGGATTTTTCACTGTCTTTACTTACCCCGATCACTTCGTATCCGGCATGCTGAAGTGCTTCGTAGCCGTCTCTGAAAGAGCACGCTTCTGCAGTGCAACCGGGAGTGTTATCTTTTGGGTAGAAGTATAGGATCACTTTTTTTCCTTTGAAATCATTCAGACGAACCTCTTTGCCGTCCTGATTTACGCCGAGAATTTCTGGCGCTTTGTCGCCAACTTGTAAAGCCATAGTTATAAGTTTAATAATTGAATGGAGTTTGTAATCCTTTCTAATCGGCAATATTTCACGGTTTTACGGTTTTGTTCCGTAAAGCCTATCAAAGATAATCTTTTTTTCTGACGGATACAATGTAAATGAAAGAGGAAACCGGTACATTTTAGGGAAGTTGAAACTTCTTTGAATGAAACGTAAACGAAAACCAAAATTCGTTGTTAGTATAAAAAAGAGATGAAATGAGCGATTTGTTTATTGTTGCAGATCAACCCGATTTAGCGGATAAGTTACGGCAGACCGCTTCGGATTTTCTTTTCCACCTGGGTTTCTCTCAAGAGAGTGCCGACCTGTGGGATCGCATTCTCATTTTTCTAGTTCTGGTGGGGCTGGGCGGAATATTGAATTTCCTCCTGTGCCGGGTTTTCGTGCCTTTGATTCAGATCGTGATACAGAAAACAGGTAATAAATTTCTAGTACACTATTTCAAAAGGCATTTTCTGCGACGCATTCTTTCCCTTATACCCCCCATTTTACTTTTGCTATTTCTTCCGCTTGCGTTTTCGGGACCTTACGAAGCAACCTATCTTTTTCTGCGCAAGATGATTCTTATTTTCATCTATCTTGTCTTGGGCAGGGGATTGAGTGCGGCTGTGAACGCCACGTTCGAATATTACAACGAGCGCAATAAGAGTGCTACCACTCCTTACCGTTCGGTATTTGAGATGATGAAACTGATCATCTGGTCTGTCATCCTCCTTTTTGTAGCAAGTACGCTGATGGAAATCCGTCCGATTCACGTCATTACAGGGTTGAGTGCGTTCGCTGCGATTCTGATTTTGGTTTTCCGTGACACACTACTCGGGTTCGTAGCCGGCATTCAATTGGCGCACAATAAGATGGTGAAGCTGGGGGATTGGATTCAGGTACCCGATTCCAAAGCGGACGGTTTTGTAACCGATATCAACATTCTGACTCTTCAGGTACGCAATTTTGACAACACCTATGTATATGTGCCCGCATATGACCTGGTGACGAAGCCGTTCTTGAACTGGGCCGGAATGGAGGAGTCCGGCGTATGGCGGGTGAATGAAACGATTCCGATCGATGCTATTTCGGTGATCCGGCCCGACCAGGAGTTGCTCGACTCGATTTTTGCCAATCCGGTGCTGAAGGAGTACATCGGCGACACAGGTTATCAAAATTGGGTGGCCGATAAGGATAAGAACGGCGAAGAGTTTCGGACGAATCTGGGCATTTTTAGGCGATGGATCATCTACTTTCTAGCCAACAACAGCGATGTGACTACCAAACCGTATCAATTGGTTCGTGTGCACCCGCTCGACGGCACCGGAATTCCCTTGCAGATCTTTTTTTTCCTCACCACCATCAGTTGGCTCGACGGTTGGAACAAGCAGGCCTCGATTTTGGAACAATTGCTGAGCGTTCTCCCTTATTTCGGGTTAAGGCAATTCCAATTCGATGTGTGGCAGAATGCAGAAGATAATCCGGTTTACAAGAAGATCCGCCAAGCGGTTCATACCGAGCAAGCCGGCGATAATGCAACGGGGGGCTTGACCAGTCAGGAGGGGCCTGCGAAAATGACTCCGGCCGAAAAAATAGCGCAATCGGATCAGTCGAAGGATATCACCGACCTGTTGGCTTAATTAATTCATGATCAGATACTAAATACAACAGATGAAAGAATTTCACTTTTCAGATGAGATCCGCCAGGCAACCGAGAACCTGCTCCAAAAAATAGGATTGACAGGGAATCACTTGGATATCTGGGACCGTACGCTTGTTTTTATCGTTATCATCGCCATCGGAATCGTGGTGCATGTTATTCTGATCAGAATGGTAGTACCGCTTTTAGACCGACTCTTTAAGCCGAAATCGCATAAACTGAGTCTCTATTTTTTCAAGAAGCATTTTCTGCGCCGTCTGATGGGTATATTTCCGCCATTGGTGGTTTTATTCCTTCTTCCCATCGCATTTTCCGAAGGATACGAAGAAATCTATACGTTTCTGAAACTGGTATCGTACATCTACCTGCTCATTGTTACCGGCATGATTCTCTCTACCGGCCTCGATGTGCTGTTCGAGTATTACCAGGAGCGCAATACGGTGGTCACGAAGCCGTATAAACCGTTGGTCGAAATGGGGAAGATCTCCATTTGGGGAGTCCTTACCCTGATGATCATCAGCTTGCTGATGAATATTCCCCTGACACATGTCATCACCGGATTAAGTGCATTCATCGCGATTCTGATTTTGGTTTTCCGCAGTACGTTATTGGGATTCGTAGCGGGTATCCAATTAGCCTATAACAACATGATCTCTATCGGCGATTGGGTGGTCGTGCCCGATTCGGAAGCAAACGGAGTGGTTACGGATATCAATATTCTTACCGTGCGGATTCAGAATTTCGATAATACGTTCGTGTACGTGCCCGCCTACAACTTGGTCACCAATCCGTTCAAAAACTGGTCCGGAATGTACAATTCGGGGGTTTGGCGTGTCAATGATACTTATCTGATCGATGTGACCACCATCCGGGCGACCGACAGTCAGTTTATCGATACGTTACTGGCCGATGCTTTTGTGAAGGAGAAACTCGGCGAAAGCGGTTTTGCCACGTTGCAAAGTGAGCTCAAAGGCGATGCGGATCATCCGCTCACTTCAGATCTGCAAAGTAATCTGGGCATATTCCGCCGTTGGGTGGAGTTGTTTCTCACGAATCGTCCGGAGGTAACCACGCAACCTTATCTGTTGGTATTCGAACAGGGCTCGCAGGGGACCGGAATTTCGCTTCAACTGCTATTCTTTATTAAAACGACAGACTGGCTCAAAGGGTATCACATGCGAACGCTCATTTTAGAACAGCTGACCAATTCGATGACTCATTTCGGTTTGCGTCAGTTCCAGTTTGATCGTTGGGAAAATGCACCCCAAAATCCCATGATGAATAAGGTTGAGGGAACGAAATAGTACGAATCAGCGTCTGCTAAGATCGGAGACGTGCGGTTCCATGTGGTAGATCGGCATCAGTATGAAAACGGCGTAACTGATGTAGATGCTGACGAAACAAAGGAGTGTGCCGATCAGGTAGATGAACGGGTGACGCATGTAATAGAGCGAACGTCGCGGATTCTTTTTGAATTTTTCGGGGTCAATCGAATCATCGAACATTTTTCCTTCCCGAATGGCATAGATTTTCATAAAGGCAAATACCAAGGTCATGGAGGTCATCGTACCTCCATATAATAAAATCGACGTGATATTGTGTGGATAGTCCCCTAAAACCGCTGTTGGAAACGGAAGGAAAGTAACCGTCAGCAACAACAATGCGTTCAGCCATAGAATGGAGTGGTCGATCACTTTGAAATGTTTGAAGAACCGGTAATGGTTCACCCAGATAACGCAGATAGTGAAGAAACTGATAAATGCCATTAGGAATTTCGGTCCTAATTCGAGCAGATTGTCGAAAAGTTCCTTGCTGTTTGAGATCTCTTTCAGTGTGGGACTTTTTAGTTCAAGAACCAGCAGGGTGATCAAAATGGCAAAAACACCATCGGAAAACGCCTCCATTCTTGATTTCGGAAAATAATCTTTTTTTGAAAGTGGTAACTCGTTCTCTTTTTTCATCATCGTTCAGAATTACGTTAGCCGATCATGCTCTATTTAAAAACAATGCGGTGGCACAATGGTTTATGTATTAATTGTTTATTAGCACGAGTGAATATGGTTCCTTTTTTTGAAGTGATAGGGTTAAATCTTCGGGGAATAATGGAAATAGGCGGTTTCCGAATCAAACTTTCTCCTTTTTAAGTTTGTTATAGTATTTTCAAAATGTTTGATTCTTTTTCTAAAATGGATAACGGAATGTCTTATAAACAACTGATTCTCCCCCTTTTCTTACTCTTATTAAGCTGTAAGAACGATACTAATTTTAAGATAACCGGAAGTGTGAGTGATAACTCGCTCGACGGGGAATACATCTATCTACAGGAAATCCGGGAAAATAAACTGGTGAACCTCGATAGCGTGATCGTGAAAGAAGGTACTTTCTCTTTTCAGGGGATAACGGATTCCGCTGTGATTCGTGAACTGAATTTCCACAATGCGGATTCGCATGTGATCAACCCGTTGGTTTTCGTCTTAGAGCCGGGGAATATGAAGGCATATATTGATACTACTTCATACATGACGGGGACCCAAGAGAATGATGCGCTTTACAACTACAATAAAGAGCAAAGGCAATTTGCCCGTAAGTTGGAAAAAGTGATGGAGGAGTATCAGAATATGACGGCTGAAAACCAGATGACGGATTCTTTGCTACTCTCTTTCCAAGGACGTTACGATGTGATCAATACCGAATTGAATACGTTGGCGTACGATTTTATCTTGAAAAATTACGACTCCGTGGCCGGTGCCCTCGTTTTTCTTCAGACTTACTCTTATCTAAACTCCTCACAAATTGAAAACGTATTTGAATTGGCCGGTCCCGTTTTCCGCAATGTACAAGGCGTACATCTCATCATGGGGCAGTTCATGAAGGAGAAGAAGGTTTCCGTAGGGATGGATTATGTGGATTTTACCCTTCCTGATTCGTTGGGGAACTCATTCTCGGTAAGTTCATTCCTTGCGGAGGGGAAATGGGTGCTGCTCGATTTCTGGGCTTCCTGGTGTTCTCCTTGTCGAGAAGAGATTCCATACCTACTCGAAGCGCATAAGAAATACGCTTCTCAGAACCTGCAGATCATTGGCGTGTCTTTAGACAATCAGCGGGTATCGTGGTTAAAAGCGATTCAAAAATACCAACAGCCCTGGCTTCAGTTATCCGATCTGAAAGGTTGGGATTCACTGGCCGCACAGGATTATGCCATCGATGCGATTCCTTATACCGTTCTGATCAGCCCCGAAGGAAAGATCGTGGCCAAAGGGATGAGACGGGAAGATATTCTGTTACAATTGCAATTCTTTTTAAAAAAGTGAACGGTTAAATTCATTATTTTTGCGTGTTTTTAAACCTTAACTTTTCACATATGCTTACCCGTAAATCGCTTGCTCATGAACTGGGCTTGCTGTCTTGTGCTACTCCTTTGTTTCTCTCTTCTTGCGCGATGCAGCAAGAACCGAATCTTTCTCGGCCGAATATCATCTATATTCTAGCCGACGATTTGGGGTATGGAGACATAAAGGCAATGAGTGACTCTTCGCTTATCCCAACACCGAACCTCGATAAAATGATTGCTCGAGGCATCTCATTTACCGATGCCCACAGTAACTCATCCGTAAGTACGCCCACTCGTTACGGAACACTTACCGGACGCTATGCATTCAGAACACGTCTGAAGAGCGGAGCGCTGGCAGGCCACGAACCTGCACTGATTGAACCGGGACGAGAAACGGCTGCTACACTGCTCCGTAAAAACGGATACAAGACGGCCTGTATCGGAAAATGGCACCTTGGACTGGATTGGGAGCGGGTGGATGCCTCGAAACCGCTGTATGAAGGTTGGCCGTGGGATCTGAAAGAAACCTCCAACGTGGATTATACGAAACCGGTAAAGGGCGGACCCGATGAACACGGCTTCGATTACAGTTATATCCTGCCTGCCTCATTGGATATCCAACCTTACGTTTATATTGAGAACGGAAAACTCACCTCTTCGAACCTGTCTCACATCGAAGAGTGGCAGGGGGAACGTGGCGAATGGTTCAGACAGGGCGACGTGGCTGACAATTTCTATCACCAGGATTGCCTCCAGCACTTCGCCGATCGTGCCGTGAAATACCTGGAAGAGGAAACGAAAACGGGTGAACCGTATTTCTTGTATTTCCCAATTACAGCTCCTCATACACCGTGGATGCCTACAGAAGAATTCAGGGGCAAATCGGGTGCGGGAATCTATGGTGATTTCGTTTGTATGGTTGACGATGTGGTCGGACAGATTTATGAAGCACTTGAAAAGAGCGGAAATGCCGATAATACGCTGGTTATTTTTACAAGTGACAACGGTTCGCACTGGAAAGATACGGATATCGCACAATACGGCCACAAGGCAAACGGGGTGCTGAAAGGGATGAAGTCCGATTTATGGGAAGGCGGTCACCGCATACCATTCATCGCAACGTGGCCTGAGGTGATCGAGCCGGGACAAACGTCCGATCAGATGGTTTGCTCGACCGATTTTCTAGCTACCTGCGCCGCAATCACAAACACACCGCTTGCGGAAGATGCGGGGGAAGACAGTTACAGCTTTTTCCACGCACTGAAAGGGGAGGAAGATGCGATAAATGGTCGCAAGACGATGATCTATCACTCTGCCGACGGTCATTTCGGATTCAGATCGGCTCAATGGGCGTTGCTGGCTTGCAAAGGTTCCGGCGGTTGGTCGCTTTTCGAAAGCAATGCGCAGCAGTTGCCCGATATGCAATTGTATGATTTAAGCGATGACATCCGTCAGGAAAGAAACCTTTTCGAATCGCATCCGGCGAAAGCGGCCGAAATGAAAGAGTTGCTGGATCTACAGATCGCTTCGGGTAGAAGCAGAATGTAATTTCAGTACGTCATAAAACAGACTGCTCTGTGACTACTGTTTTACAAGAGGTCACGGAGTGGATTTTTTTTCGTGATTGAACAAAAAAGCTTTTGGTTCTTTATATATTTGGTCCATCAATAACCGGCTCTGCGGAGATGTTGTTGAGGGATGCTTTCTGAAGGTTACAAAATAAATTTAGATATAGATGAAAAGCAAAATGAAGATTCTCGTGGCTTTCCTTCTGTTGGGAAGTTCGCTTTTTTCACTCTCTGCCGATGACAGGTCTTTCACTTACCAAACCTATGCACAGCGAAACTTTGACGGTTGGCCGGCAATAATTGAAAAACAGGAACAATTGGCCGAGTCCGCTCCCACGGAAGCAAACTACGTGGAGTTGCTAGCCAACTGTTACGGATATGTAGGGCATCTGTTGGATACGCATCAGAAAGAGCAGGCTGCCGTATGGGCCAAAACAGGGATGAATATTGTTAAAGAGGCTAAGAAGAAATATCCCGAAAGTGCTTCTGTCATGGCCTTTGAATCTATGTTTATCGCCTTTCAGATAGCCATCACTCCTTTGAAGGCTCCTTTTCAAGCTTCCTCAATGATGAGCACGGCGGCGAAAGCACTTAAACTAGCTCCTGATCTTTACTTGGCCAACCTGGCACAGGCAAACATCTATTTCTATTTCCCCGAGGCGCTGGGAGGTGACAAGAAGAAAGCCATCGAATTGTACCGTAAGGTGTATCAGTATTTTGTTGACCATCCTCAGATCGCCGCAAACAGTTGGATGTATCTGAATGTGATGACCACGCTTTCTGTGGCGAATGATGCGGTCGGAAACAAAGTGGAAGCTAAGAAATGGCTGGATACCGCCTTGGCTGTTGAACCGAACTTTGTATATGCCAAAACAATCCTTAAACCACGGTTGGAGGGTAAACAGAATAAATAACAGCAGTTGTTGAAAATAGAAATCCCCGGCGAGCAATTTTGCTTACCGGGGATTTTCAGTATGTATGTGATTCTTTTTCTCAAGCGATTCCGGCGAATCCCATGAAGGCCATAGCCAGCAAACCGGCTACTAAAAGCGCAATGGGAGTACCTTTCATCTCTTTCGGTACGTTTGCCAAAGCCAACTGTTCACGGATACCCGCAAACAAAACCATCGCCAACGTGAAACCAATCGCCGTAGATACGGCATAAACAACAGATTGAACCAGGTTGAAGTCTTTCTGGATTACCGAAATCGCCACCCCAAGGATCGCACAGTTCGTTGTAATCAACGGAAGAAACACTCCCAACGCCTGATAAAGCGAAGGAGAGACTTTCTTAAGCATAATCTCTACCATCTGTACCAAGGCTGCAATCACCAAAATGAAAGAGATGGTCTGCATGAAGCCCAGTCCGAACGCATCCAGCACATATTTCTGCAAAAGATAGGTCACAATCGTGGCAATCGTCATTACGAAAGTTACTGCCATTCCCATTCCCGCAGCGGTGCTCGTTTTTTTCGATACCCCCAAGAAAGGACAGATACCCAGGAACTGAGCCAATACGATATTGTTTACGAATACCGCCGCAATGAACATCATAATATATTCCATAACGCTTATTTCGTATTAAATTTGTTAAACACTGCGATAAGATATCCCAACGCGATGAAGGCGCCCGGAGCAAGAACGAAGATCAAAGCACCGAAATCTTCCGGGAAGATCGTCAGACTGAAAACTTTTCCCGTTCCCAGCAATTCACGAACCGAACCAAGAATGGTCAAGGCAC
The DNA here is from genome assembly GCA_036655355.1 of Bacteroidales bacterium. Lineage (GTDB taxonomy): Bacteria > Bacteroidota > Bacteroidia > Bacteroidales > JAUNSR01 > JAUNSR01. Next base: position 65,955 of record JAVVQG010000004.1, on the reverse strand, counting down.
CCGTAAAACCGAGACCCATACCCAAACCGTCAAGCATCGAATCGAATGCGCCGTGTTTGGCAGCAAAAGATTCTGCTCGTCCCAACACGATACAGTTTACCACGATGAGCGGAATGAATAATCCCAGACTCTCATACAAGGCCGGAACGAATGCTTCCATAAACATCTGTACAACTGTTACGAATGTAGCGATAACCACGATGAATGCCGGGATACGCACTTTATCGGGAATGATGTTCTTAATCAATGAGATTACCACGTTCGAACAAACAAGTACAAAAGCCGTAGCCAATCCCATACTCATCCCGTTCAGAGCAGAAGAGGTGGTACCTAAAGTGGGACACATCCCCAAAAGCAATACGAATGTCGGATTCTCTTTGAGCAATCCGTTAGTTAGATATTTAAATTTGCCCATTGTTACTTAACCTCCTCTTTTTTATCAGATTCTTTATCCTGGGTTGTAGCTCCGCTCTGAGCATCCTGGCTGTTGGTGTATGCATTATAGGCGTTTGCCACAGCATCAAGGAAAGCACGCGAAGAGATTGTGGCTGCCGTGATGGCATCGATTTCTCCACCGTCTTTGCTCACGGTAAGTTTGTTACTTGCCGGATTCTTGCCGATGATGTTCCCTTTGGTATGGAACCATTCGGGCATTTTAGAACCCAATCCCGGTGTTTCCGCATGAGACAGCACCGTGTAATCCTTTATGTTTCCATCTTTGTCGAATCCCACCATGATGGAGATCGGACCGCCGAATCCTTTTTTGGTCTGCGCTTCCACCGCGGCTCCCACCATCTCACCATTCATTTTGGCAGGAAAGATGATCGCTTTGGTTCCGTCGGGAAGTTCAGCCTCCCATTTGTCGGCGATCGGATTATTATCGTAAGCAGGCGCCACCAATTTGATTGCGTTTTCCTGTTTGGCAAGTTTTGATTTGGCGATCGCATCCTTCGTCAATTCGCTCACTCCACCCAGAATGGCTCCGGATAAGCAAGTGATGGAGGTCAGGATCAATACCATGTTTTTAAAAGAAGATTCCATCTTAGCCATTTTTCACTACCTCCCCGAAACGTTTTGGTTTAACATAAGTGTTGATAAGCGGAGTGAAAGCGTTCATAATCAAAATTGCGAACGACATTCCTTCTGGATAAGCGCCGAATTTACGGATGATAACGGTCAATGCACCGATAGCTACACCGTAAATCAGCATGCCGCGATGTGTCATAGGCGAGCTTACATAGTCGGTTGCCATGAAAATAGCTCCCAACATCAGACCGCCCGCAAAAAGCTGTTCAATCGGATTCAGGCCAACGATCAGAGACATAACGATAACCGAGGCGAAGATCGCGACCGGAATGTGCCACGTGATGATTTTCTTCCACAGCATGTAAGCCAATCCCAGTAACAAAGCAATAGCAGAAACTTCACCGATAGAACCCCCGATCTGACCGAAAATCAGATTCATGGTGTCAAATGAACGTTCTGTACCGAATTTAATCATGGCAAGAGGCGTAGCTGCTGTAACAGCGTCGGTATAAGCGGTCAATTGTCCCGGTACCGGCCACGAAGTCATCTGAACCGGGAAAGAGATCAACAGAAACACACGACCCACCAAAGCGGGATTGAAGATGTTATTTCCTAATCCTCCAAATGAAAGTTTGGCAACGCCGATCGAAACCAATGCTCCGATCAGGATGATCCAGATCGGCAGGTTTGAAGGTACGTTGAAAGCCAATAGTACGCCGGTCAATAACGCTGATCCGTCGCAAATGGTTGTTTTTTTCTTGAAAACGAATTTCTGAATCAGATATTCGAACAGTACGCAGGCTGCTGCCGAAGTCAGGGTGACGATTACTGCTCCCAGTCCGAAGAAATAGAAAGAAGCAAGCAGGGCAGGGATCAATGCGATCAGCACACCGTACATAGCACCGCTCACCGTGTTGCCACTGTGAATATGCGGAGATAATGAGACGATTAATTTTTTATCCATTGTTTTAAGAAGTTACATCGTTATTTTTTCGGTGCATTAGAAGCTGCCCGGGCTCTGAGGATACCGCCCACTTTGCCTTTTCCCAAACGGATGTAGTCAAGTAATGTACGGTTTGAAGGGCAGGTGTAACTGCAAGAACCACATTCGATGCAATCCATGATGCGGTTCTGTTCTGCTTCGTCATACATGGCAAGTTCGCTGACACGCATCAGGTAAGTGGGATTTAATCCCATCGGGCATACCGAAACGCATTTTGCGCAACGGATACAATCGACCATCTCTTTGCGACGAGCCTCCAGATCTTTCATGATCAGGATTCCCGAACACCCCTTGACAACCGTTGCGTCTATCGTCGGCATCGCTTTACCCATCATCGGTCCTCCCGAAATCACTTTGCCCGTATCTTCAGGCAAACCGCCGGCAGCCTCAATGAGTTGTTTCATCGGCGTACCCACGCGGGCCAGGAAGTTCGACGGTTTGGCAAGTGATTTACCGGTAACGGTAACTACCCGCTCAAACAGAGGTTTGTTTTTCTGAACCGCCTCATATACGGCGAATGCAGTGCCCACATTCTGCACCACGGCACCGGTAGAGATCGGAAGTGCTCCGCTTGCTACCTGACGACGGATCACGGCATCGATCAACTGTTTTTCTCCCCCTTGCGGGTATTGAACTTTCAAAGCGACGACTTCTATACCCGGATAGTTTCCGGCCAGACGGCTCATCAATTCAATGGCGTCTTTCTTATTGTTTTCAATCCCGATGATGGCGCGTTTCACATTCACGGCTTTCATCAGAATCGTTACACCTACTAAGATCTCTTCCCCTTTTTCCAACATCAGCTCGTGGTCTGAAGTGAGATAAGGTTCACACTCTACGGCATTAATGATCACCACCTCCGCTTTGCTTCCCGGAGGAGGCATCAGTTTGACGTGTGTCGGGAACGTAGCGCCCCCCAAACCAACGATACCGCAGGCTTTGATCTGCTCGATAATCTCTTTTGAATCTCCTTTGATCTCTTTTACAAGTGTTGAGGAACGATCGATCGTCTCTTCCCATTCGTCACCCTGTACGTCGATGATAACGGCCGGACGTTTGTTTCCACTTGCATCCGCCACATCCTCGATCTTCGCTACCGTGCCGGAAACGGAAGAGTGGATGTTGGCTGACACGAAACCTGTAGCCTGGGCGATCAAAGTACCAACTTTAACCGTGTCTCCCTTTTTTACTACTGCCTGGGCAGGAGCACCGATATGCTGTCCAAGAGGGATGATCGCCTGTTTTGGTAATTCAAGCGATTCGATCTTCTTGTTTGTAGACAATTTATTTTCGGCAGGGTGAATACCCCCCAGACGAAATGTCTTTAACATATGTGTTTGATTTAATTATTTACAATGATGGATTAAGCTTCCGCCTGTGGTTTTGCGGGTGCATCACTTTTCGGGGTATCCGCTTTCGGAGTTTCCTCTTTCGGTTTTCTCGGAGGGAAATTCACTTCGTGGATGGCTCCCGTCGGACAAACCGCTACGCATTTACGGCATGATTTGCATTTGTTGTAGTCGATGTATGCCAAATTGTTTTCAAGTACGATCGCATCGAAAGGACACTCTTTTACACATTTGCCACAACCGATGCAGGCATTCGAACACGCTTTGCGTGCTACGCCGCCTTTCTCTTTGTTGATGCAGCTAACGAATACGCGACGGTTGTTCTTCCCTTTCGGACGAAGTTGAATGATGAATTTCGGACACGCTTTTACGCAACTGCCGCAAGCCGTACATTTCTCTTGGTCAACAACGGGTAAACCGGTTTCGGGGTGGATGTGAATCGCGTCGAATTCGCATGACACCTCACAATCGCCCAAGCCGATACATCCGAATGTACAACCCGTATCGCCGGCATAGGTGTTGGCCGCTACCGCACAACTCTTCGCACCGTCATAAGTACTGGTACGGGGACGTGCTTCGCAAGTGCCGTTACAACGAACTACCGCGATCATCGGATCTGCCGCAACCACTTCCCGACCCAGGATGGTGGCAACCTTTTCCATAACAGGAGCCCCACCTACGGGACAAAATAATCCCTCGAGCGTACTCGCTTTCACACAAGCATCGGCAAAACCTTTGCATCCGGGATAACCACATCCTCCGCAATTGGCCTGAGGAAGCACTTCGTCAACCTGTCCGATCCGTGGATCTTCGTAAACATAGAATTTCTGTGCCACAAAAAAGAGGATCACAGCACCTATGGCTCCGATAACACCAAGCGTGATCAGAGCAATTAAAATCAAATTCATAGAGTGATATGTTTTTTAATTAATGAATTCATAATTAATCCGGGAATAAGCAACGGACAAGTCCGGAAATGTGTGTTTTTCATTCCACTTTGAGCGTGAAAGAGAATGTTTTTTTTAGTTTGACCCGAAACAGGGCCAAGATCAGATAATAAGGTATCAGGATGCCCAGAGAAAGGATCCCTGCCGTTAATTCATCCTTCAATAGTTCGGATCCCGCTACAAGGGTTCCCATCATCAATAAGAAAGGCAAAACAAAAGCCAGTAGCACCGCATTCCATCCCATCTTCTTAGAACCGACGATCGTAACTACATCGCCTACTTTCAGATTGGCCTGATGATAAGGAACCTCTATGATCTTTTCAGCACTATCGGATGCTGTACAGGCTCCTTTTGCGTGACAAGCAGCGCAAGCCGACATCTGGGTGATGTTAACATCGACGATTCCCGGACGTATTTGTTTCACTACTCCTTTATGTTCTATCTTTTCGTTCATTTTGCAATCTCTACATAGCAGTATGGGCGCAAATATATAGATTATTTAGAGTTAGAAACATTTTATAGGCAAAAAAAATCTCCAAAACGAGCTCTTTCTGAGTTTCATTTTGGAGATATCTATTTTTTTATTGCAACGACTGTTTTACAACAGTTGTTGTATCGCTTGTGCAATCGATTAAGCTACTTACTCTTCCTCTTACTCTTCCTCTTTTGCTTCCTCTTTTGCTTCCTCAATAAATACGCTGTCCAATCCTTTCTGTTGTATTTCTGCATCTACATGAAGGCTGCCGGTGGCTTTGATGAGCTTTAGGATTATCCAGGTCACTACGAAAGAATAGATTGCAACCAGTACGACCCCGAGCAATTGGATCAGAAGTTGTTGTATGCCGAAATTGATGCTGTTTACAACCGCAACGGCAAAAATACCGATTAATACCGTTCCTGTAAATCCGCCCATTCCGTGCACGCCGAATACATCCAGCGCATCGTCCAGTTTGAGTTTATGAATCAACATGACACTGAAGTAGCAGACTGCGGCCCCGATGATGCCGATTAGGGCAGCCGCCTGGGGAAGTACATATCCCGAACACGGCGTGATTGTTGCCAATCCGGCTACCGTCCCGGTCAGTGTTTCCACAAAGGAAATTCTTTTGTTCCGGATGTAATCTAAAATAACCCAGGCAATGGTTGCGAAACCGGCGGCCACACCGGTATTGGTAAAGGCGATCGCTGCCGTTTCACCGCTTGCGAGGGCTCCTCCGGAGTTAAAGCCGAACCACCCAAAGAACAGGATCGCCGATCCGATAAGCACCATGTTCAGGTTCATGCATTTCTTCGGACAAGTGACAGCTCTTTTCCCTAACAAAATGATTGCTGCCAAAGCGGCGAAGGCTGCGGTGACATGAATAACGGTTCCACCGGCATAATCCACAAATCCCATTTGTGCCAAAAATCCACCACCCCATACCCAATGAGCAACCGGGAAATAGATGAAGATCATCCATGGGATAAGTAATTTTATCCATCCGGCAATCGTCATGCGATTCGCAAAAGCGCCCGTCATGAGTGGGGCCGTGATGATGGCAAACATCAGTTGGTACATGAAGAACATCAGGAAGGGGATTTTCGATCCGTATTGCGGATTGATTGTGAAGTCCACGCCACGGAACATGAAATATTCGGCAGGGTTGCCGATTATTCCTCCCATGTCACGACCGAATACCAAGGAAAAACCTCCCAAACACCACATGATCGTTACGATACCAATCGATATGAAAGTATAATACATCATGGTGAGCGAGTTTTTCCGTTCAACCAAACCTCCATAAAAGAAGGCGAGACCGGGAATCATGAAGAAAACCAGTACGGTCGCGATGACCATAAACGCAACGTCGCCATTGTTTATCATAGGATGTTATCTTTTTATGAATAACAAAAACAGGGGCGCAGTGGTTTATTTCAGATGAAAGAAAAAACGTTCGAAAAAGGGATCCGAATTTTATTTTTCTTTTAACCAAACGTTCACACTGTCAAGGAGTTCGGCAGACTCCTTTCTGAGGGCCCATCCTCTGAACTGATTAAAGCTTACGGCTGTGAGAATGTCTATCTGGGGAAATTCAGTTGTGAATTTTCGGGCGATCCGCTCATCGCAAATTGCATAATCAATCTCTTTGTGGGCGACCAGGATGATAAGCTGTTCTTCGCCGTACAAAGGGTCCTCTTTGAGATAAATCGAATCTGCAATCTCTTCAGAAAGGTTTGCGATCCGGTATTTTGCTCCCGATTCTTCTGGGATATAGACCGTTTTTCCGGCCAGTTCCAACTGATTCCGAATCGGATCGATTCCGTCGTTGGCAACTGCCGTGCGCTGTACTAGGACGAGGCGGTTCGTGGTAATCGGTTCCGTGAAATGAAAGGATTCTTTCAATTCGCTCGTGATCGGAATGGATTTGGCTACGATGTCCACGCGTCTTTGTTGAAGACCGTCAAGGCTGTTTTGGAGGTTCATCTCGGGATAAATTTCCACCTTCAGTCCGCTTTTCTTCTCAATGGTGCGACAAAGTTCATATTCCATTCCGGCAATCGTATCTCCCGAAACATAGTAGCTTGACGTATTGTATTCAATGGCTATCCTCAGAATGCCCTCCTCTCTGATCTCTTTCAGATCTCGGGGGGCGTGGTTTGGGGTGTCGTTCATCCAAAGACGAATGCCGACCATCGCTCCAATTGTTAAAAGGAGCAGAAAAAGGTAGAGGAGTAAGCGCTTATTGATCTTTATTTGTGCCATCAGTTGCTGAAATCAATGCTCAAACCGAATTTAAATACACGCGGATTCAACGGGTAGTTCGGAGCGGCGAAATAATCGTTACTTCCGAATAAACCTTTGTTTACATGATACATCATCACATAGAAACGCACCCGCTTCAACTGCATATTTGCAAATACGTTCATCAACGGATAGTTACCCACCTCAGTGGAAGACTGGGTGTGGAACATTTGTGTAGCAGGTTGATAAACAGGTGAATAATATTTCGTGAAATAATGACAATCAAATCCGATTTGCGTATGCAGTACGCGTGCAATGCGAAAATCAAGATACATCTGGCTGTAAACCGATAGATCGGGAAGGGGTAAAACCACCTGATTGCTCGATTTCTGATAAACCACCGAATTGTTCCAGTTGAAAACGCCAAATTTAAAATTCTGCTGCAATGCCGCACTTAACACCTGGATATTCCCGCTGTGTTGAGCGGCATTTCCGGCATTATTGAAATAGAGGTAATTGGTCAGGTTTTCAACACCCGCTTTCAAGTTGGTGCGTGTAATCGGAATCGCAAGTTCTCCCTGCACCTTCACCCGTTTTTCCTTGTCGAAATTATTACTCCACGCGAAGTGGTTGGAGAAATAGTGATTCATATAATACGATGGCTCTGCATTCCGGAAATAACCGTTGGCACGCACAATCAACGAATCGCCGAAGAGAGGGATTTTAGTTTGGAGTTCGCCGTTGATATCCAGGTCGCCTAGGTTATAACCTGACAATCCGAATTTGGCATCGGCGCGGTAAGTAAGAATCGAGCCTTTCGTTTTAGTCAGTTCCCCTCCAACCCAGAAAACATTGGTCGATTCACTTCTTTTGATATAATTGAGATCCAATGAATCCACCATGTTGGTGTATTTTCTGTTTTCAAGCGTAACGTAACCGGCTAGTCCGAACTTTGCATATTTATGGAACCCTTCGTTCAAGGCGATGCCAAGACTGTTCTTCATAGACCAGTAAGAGATGGAGTCGTTCGTAAACGTATCGTTGATGAAGTTGTTCGCAAAAAAATCTTTTGTAATCACGCCCCCTTCGTTGATGCGGAAACGTCGCGAATCGGTCGAGAGATGAAACGTATGGATAAAGCTTGTAACGGGAATAAATTCCTGAATACCCACACTGTCTTCTTCATTCATGTATTCGTGTCGTTCGAACCCCAGGTTATATCGCTGCGTAACGTAATAATCTCTGTGATTGGTTTTATTCCAAGCCTGCTGCAGGTTGGTCGGGATATTCTTCGGGTCTGATAGGTTCTCGTTTATCGTTTCCGGTTTGAGAATGTAATTCACGTCAGAGATACCGCCGTTTTCCTGATTTGAAAATCGTGCGTTATTCATGGAGGCGTGGATCTGATAGCGATCACCCGTATAGCTTGCATAAGCCTGCCAGCTGAGGGAGTTAACCGCCTGCCAGTTGTAGTATCCGCGTGTGTAGAAATAATCGAGCGAAGCACCCACGCCGAACCGTTTGTTGATATTCCCCCCGAAGGTGGCTTTCAGTCGGTCTTCAGCATTCGCTTTAGAACCCCCTGTCATGTAAGCGAGTTGCGTAAAGGGAATCTGGGTATTGTAATAGGTTTGCTTGCCCGGAGAAACGTTAAAGCGGTTGTATCCGTGCAGGAAAATAAATTCGGGCAATGTGGTCCTTTCCGAAAAAATACGCGATTCACCCGGCGACCCCAGGTTGCCAAGGTAATTAAAAGCGGTGGTGTAAGAATCCTCCACGTCCGTGTTGTAGAAATTCGTAAAAGTGGTATCCAAAGGAACCCGGTAAGCGTCTCCCAACGTAGGGGTTAGTCTCCAGGCAAAAGTCTTTTCCTCTTGCTGGACACAAACATCTTCTGAGGGAGCAGCCTTCTTCTGGTCTTGCGAAAAAGCTTCGTTAGCCCCTGAGAATATGATAAATGCTAAAATATTTAATACATACTTCATAGAATGCAAAGATAAAACAAAATCCGATACATCGTATTCAAGTTCTTTTACAATGAATGCGAACTAATTTGGAGAATAAGTTTTTCTTAGAAAAGGTAAGTTAAACTTTTGGTAAGTGCGTAAAATTTTATCGCTTCAAATCGGTATCTTTGTTATAAATTACGCATAATAAGGGGTACGTGATGCTAAAGAAATTAAAAATTTATTTCGAGCTTTTTTCTGTGTTTTTTAAGATCGGTGCTTTCACCTTCGGAGGTGGATGGGCGATGATCTCGATCATAGAGAAAGAGGTTGTGGAGAAGAAAAAGTGGATTGAGAAAGAGGAGTTTGTGGATGCGATTGCCGTTTCGCAATCTTTGCCCGGTATTCTGGCCGTGAATATCTCAATCTATACGGGAAATAAGTTGCGGAGACTGAAAGGAGCCGTGGCAGCTACGTTGGGTACGGTGTTGCCATCGTTCCTATTGATTCTAGCCATTGCGATGTTTTTCTCGCAGATCTATGATAATCCCGTTGTGATCGCTATTTTCAATGGAATCCGTCCGGCGGTAGTGGCATTGATCATCATACCGGTTTTCTCCACCGCAAAGACCGCCAAGATCAATAAAAGCAACATCTTCATCCCGGTGGTAGGGGCGTTGCTGATCTGGTTGCTGGGCGTTTCGCCCGTCTATATCATCTTGGGCGCCGCACTATACGGGATACTTCGGAAAATTGTATTAAGCAGATAAATCAACGCTTCATTCTTTAAGATATGATATACCTTCAGCTTTTTTGGGTTTACTTTAAAATCGGTCTCTTCGGTTTCGGAGGTGGTTATGCGATGCTCTCTTTGATTCAGCATGAAGTGGTGGATAAGCATGCTTGGCTCACCGACACGCAATTTACCGATATCGTAGCCATCTCTCAAATGACGCCGGGTCCGGTAGGGATCAATAGCGCGACTTACATCGGCTACGTCGCCAGCGGAAATGTGTGGGGGTCTGTGATTGCCACATTTTCAGTGTGTCTTCCTTCGTTTGTGTTGATGCTGGTTGTGAGTCGCATGTTGATGAAATACAAAGAGAATCGCTGGGTGGATGCCGTCTTTTCAGGGTTGCGCCCCGCCATCGTGGGGTTGATTGCTGCCGCAGCATTAAGTCTCATGGGACCTCAGAACTTCCCCAACTACAAAAGTGTCATCCTTTGTGTGGCGGCATTCGTCATCGTCAAATACTTGAAGGTGCACCCGATCGTGATGATCATTTTGGCCGGTGTAGCGGGTTTCTTTTTCTTTAAACCCGCTCACGAACCCTCAAAACCACTCGTTCAGTTTGAAAGACCCCTCCACGACGTTTTCGACGGAATCGGGGAGTCCGTGAAAGAAATCAATGCCTGTGAGTTTTTCTACGCTGTCCACCGAAACGGCGAAGCGTGAAAGTTGCTCCAATGATCCGTCGTTATCGAATAAGAACCCGATTGCTTTGGGCTTCTTGCCGTAGGGACTCAAAATGACTTTATAAAACTGCGTCGGCACGATCACCTTGTTTGGGCCGATTGTTTTTTCACCCCCTTTGATGACGGGGCCGCAGATCACATAAATCGCACTGTCGCGTTTGGCCCACTCCCGGGTTTGGTCTTCTAGGGACTTCCAGATTCCCCGATTCAGGTTCGGAGCCTGGGGACACATGTTGGTGAAATAAAACGATTCTTTCATAGCGGTAGTGCTCCAACTCATGTCTCCGGCAGGAGCCATATGTCCCCGGTCGTAGCCCGAGCGACTATAATCGGCCGATGTAGCTTGCTGTGATTTGATCTTCGGATCCGCGATAAAGCGATTGGTGCGTTTGGAATCGCCCGTTGTTTCCACTTTCGTTAATTCCCAGCCTACCCAGTTCGGAACTTTCCCCTTGCTGTTGAACGAAACCACATAGCCGGTATGACGCACCACTTCCGACGGTCTGTCTTTGAGGTCGGCCGCCGTATTGAGCCCTTTGATCGAGCGCAGGTTTGCAGTAACGGGTTGATCCGCTTTCTGACTTTCTTTTTTATTCTCCTTCTGATTCTCCTTTTTATTTTCCTTTTTAGGAGGGGTAGGAAGGTCGAGGAGCGAGTCTTGACTCGCAGTGAATTCCTTTTTTAGTTTGCGGTATTGTGCATTGAAATAATCCGGATTACTTTGCCATAACAACCCGATTGAACACACCGCCACGAATAATAACAACAAGATATTTATAAACTTCCGGTGATTGGAGCTTTTGGAAGCAGTTTTCCTTTTTTTTGCCATGAAAAAAGATTGTGAATGAAACTTGAGATTTAAAAAGTTTTATCTTTGTTTTAATGACGATAAAAATACAACTAAAAAATCTTTAATATGAACCTTACCGAGAGATTTCTTCACTATGTAAGTAAAGACACAAAGTCTGACGACCAAACCGGCGTTACGCCGAGTACCCCTACGCAGATGGCTTTTGCGAAAGATCTAAAAGCTGAACTTGAACAAATCGGTCTGACAGAGATTACACTGGATGAAAATGGTTACCTGATGGCTACCCTTCCCGCAAACACGGATAAAGAGGTGCCGGTAATCGGGTTTATCGCACACATGGATACTTCACCCGACTTCTCGGGAACCAATGTGACTCCGCGCATCGTAGCAAATTACGAGGGGGGAGATATCGTATTGAACGAAAAAGAAAACATTATACTTGCTCCCTCTTATTTTCCGGAATTAACAAAATACATCGGACAGGATTTGATCGTAACCAACGGTCTGACGCTTCTGGGAGCGGACGATAAAGCGGGAATCGCCGAAATCGTAACTGCGATGGAATACCTCATGGCGCATCCCGAAATCAAACATGGTAAGATCCGTGTGGGATTCACCCCGGATGAAGAGATCGGCCTGGGTGCTCACAAATTTGAAGTGGAGCAGTTCGGTGCGAAATGGGCATATACCATTGACGGTGGTGAAATCGGTGAATTGGAATATGAAAACTTTAATGCAGCCGTAGCTAAGATTACGTTCAAAGGGCGTAACGTACACCCCGGATATGCAAAGAATAAAATGGTGAATTCAATTCTTGTAGCCAATAAATTCATCAACATGCTTCCGGCAGAGGAAACTCCGGAACAGACGTCGGGTTATGAAGGATTCTATCATTTGATTGATATGAAGGGAAGCGTAGAGGAAACGACCATCGCTTACATCATCCGCGATCATGACAATGACCTCTTTAAGCGTCGCAAAGAGAACCTGCTGAATTTGGTTGATAAAATCAACGAGCTTTATCCAAACTGTGCTTCCATCGATATGAAAGACCAGTATTACAACATGCGCGAGAAGGTGGAACCGGTAAAATACATCGTGGATATCGCTTTTGACGCAATGAAAGAAGCGGGTGTAGTGCCGGCCGTGAAACCGATCCGCGGAGGAACAGACGGTTCGCAGCTTTCATACAAAGGTTTGCCATGCCCGAATATTTTCGCCGGCGGTCACAACTTCCACGGACGATTCGAATTCGTGCCGATTCAGTCGATGGAAAAAGCGATGATGACGATTGTTAAGATCGCTGAGATCACTGCCAAAAGAGATTTTTAATCCAAAGGGATTTGAGATATAAGAGAGGGGCTGCCTGAAACAAATGCGTTTCAGGCAGCCCCTTTCTTATATCATCCTGCTTTTTCTTTCAGCCTTCCTGCTTATTCCGCGGGGGAAGCATTTTAGACCTTGAAGCAAGGCGGTGCTTCGACTGAAGCAAGGGCTTGCTTCGACCGAACCAAGGCGGTGCTTCGACCGAACCAAAACAGTGAAAAAATCAGAATATGAGATCTTTTTTGAATTTTTAAGGATGTAAGGCCGATTTCGTAGGATGGCAGTGAGAAATTCAAATTCTATATGGGTAAATATAGATATATTTGTCAATATGTTATTCATTTAACACACCTTTAATCTTAAAAATACAAGCTACTGATGAAAAAATCCCTCTTATTGTCTTTAATGACACCCTTGTCGTTTGCTTTACCCGGACAAAGTGCTATCGCATCTGAAAATAACCGTCCCAATGTAATATTGATTTATGCCGATGATATCGGATACGGCGACTTAGGCTGTTATGGCGCATCTAACGTGAAAACGCCCAATGTGAACCGTTTGGAAAATAGTGGTGTGAAATTTATGAATGCCCACGCTACGGCTGCCACCAGCACACCTTCACGTTATTCTTTGTTGACGGGGAAATATGCATGGCGTGTGCCCGGTACGGATGTGGCAGCAGGAAATGCCGGGATGATTATCCGTCCTGAGAATTATACGCTAGCCGATATGTTTAAAAGTTGTGGATATGCAACCGCTGCGATTGGTAAATGGCATTTGGGACTAGGGGATAAGACGGCGCAACAAGACTGGAATGCACCTTTGTCTGCGGCATTGGCAGATTTGGGGTTTGACTACTCCTATATTATGGCTGCCACAGCGGATCGTGTTCCCTGTGTATTTATTGAAAATGGACAGGTGGCTAATTACGACCCATCCGCACCTATTTATGTGAGTTATAAAGATTCTTTTCCGGGTGAGCCTCTCGGGCGAAATAACCCTTCTTCCTTTATCTTGCAACGAATGATATCCACGTGCCTCGATTCCCTCATGAGCGTTTCCGAGGAAAGAATAAAATGGGGTTGCGTGGCGATGCCATCGCTCAGTTTGATTGGACGGTAGGTCAGGTACTTGATTTCCTCGAAGAACATAATTTGGTTGATAATACGTTGATTATTCTGTCGAGCGATAACGGCCCTGTGGTGGACGACGGATACGATGATCGTGCAGAAGCGCTGTTGAACGGCCATAAGCCGAGCGGTCCGTTACGCGGAGGAAAATACAGTGCCTTTGAAGGTGGAACGCGAATTCCACTGTTGGTGTCATGGCCCGGAAAAACTCCGGCTGCTACCGTTTCTACGGCATTGGTTTCGCAGATTGATCTCTTTCGCTCTCTGGGGTCGCTGATCGGTGCAACGTTGCCGGTTATGGCAGCGCCCGATAGTCGCGTATTTACGAATACCTGGCTGGGATTGTCGGCTGAAGATTGTCCGTTTGTAATAGAGCAGGCTGCCAATCATACGTTGACGATCCGAACTAAGGAGTGGAAATACATCGAGCCTAAAAAAGGACCTAAAATGATAACTTGGGGACCGAAAATAGAAACCGGGAACAATGAGAAACCGCAACTGTATCATAAAGATGACGTGGCTGAAAGCAATAACCTGTATGATCAGAATCCAGAAGTGGGCAATCAACTGAATCTGCTTTTGAACGATATCAGAACAAAATGATCGGGGAAGCACTCATCCGGCCGCTCTATGTACGGTAACTTGTGGTAACAGTTCGTGATTTTGTTTTCTCTTTTCATAAAACTACTTTCAAAAGTTAACTTATTATTTCATTTTTTATTTTTATGTTTGAGAAACCTTAAAATTTATACATCATGAAAACAACTCCATTTACAGACAAACACATCGCCCTTGGGGCGAAAATGCATGAATTTGCCGGCTATAACATGCCGATCGAGTATACCGGAATCATCGACGAGCACATGACGGTTGTTGAAGGCGTAGGTGTCTTCGACGTTTCTCATATGGGAGAAATCTGGGTGAAAGGTCCCCACGCATTGCCTTTCCTTCAGAAAATGACTTCGAATGATGTCAGTAAACTCGCACCCGGAAAAGCTCAATATTCATGCTTTCCCAATGATAAGGGGGGGATCGTGGATGACCTGTTGGTTTATATGTACTCTCCGGAGAAATTCCTGTTGGTGGTGAATGCCTCTAACATTGAAAAAGACTGGAATTGGCTGGTGGCTAACAATAGTGAGGGTGCCGAATTGGAGAATGCTTCAGACAAAACTGCGCAGTTGGCGATCCAGGGACCAAAAGCGGTCGAGGTGCTTCAGAAACTGACACCGGTGGATCTTTCTGCCATTCCTTATTACTCGTTTACCGTAGGGGAATTCGCCGGGGCTCCCGAAGTGATTATTTCGAATACGGGTTATACCGGAGCGGGCGGTTTCGAACTCTATTTTTATCTTAAAGATGCTGAAACAATCTGGAATGCGATATTTGAAGCCGGAAAAGAGGAGGGGATCAAACCGATCGGTTTGGGAGCTCGTGATACATTGCGTCTGGAAATGGGTTATTGTTTGTACGGGAATGACCTTGACGACACAACTTCACCCATCGAAGCCGGATTGGGATGGATTACGAAATTTGTGGACGAGAAGCCTTTTATTAACCGCGAAGCCCTTGAACAGCAGAAAGCCGGCGGATTGGTTCGTAAACTTATCGCATTCAAAATGATCGATAAAGGGATTCCTCGTCACGGTTATGCCATCGTAAACGAAGCCGGAAAAGAGATTGGTGTAGTTACTTCGGGTACGATCTCACCGGTTCTTAAAGTGGGAATCGGAATGGGGTATGTAGCTCCGGAATATGCTAAAACAGGTACGCCGTTGTTTATTCAGGTACGAAATAAGGCGTTGGCCGCTGAAGTGGTGAAAACGCCGTTCCGTAAATAATCACTATCTTTGCGGTTCGATCAGATAACCGCTATTTATGTCAAAGTCACTTATTGTTCTTATTGGTCCGACCGGAGTGGGAAAGACCGAATTGAGTCTCCGAATCGCAGAGCGCTTTCAGGCGCCCATCATCTCGTCCGATTCACGTCAGATTTACAAAGATCTGCCCGTGGGTACGGCAGCGGCTACCCCGGAACAGATGGAGCGTGTGAAGCACCATTTTGTGGGTATTCTTGATTTACATGAATATTTCAGCGCCGCCCGTTTTGAGGAAGAGGTGATTCACTTTCTGGAGGAGCATTTTAAGACCTCGGATGCGGCTTTGATGACAGGCGGCTCCATGATGTATGTGGATGCTGTTTGTAAAGGGATAGACGATATGCCTTCCGTAACACCCGAAGTGCGCGAACAGGTGATGAAACTTCATGAGGAGATCGGCCTGGAGGGATTGCTGGAGATGCTCGAGAAACTCGATCCGGAATATTATGCGATTGTGGATAAGAAGAACCCTAAACGGGTGATGCACGGCATTGAGATTTGTCTCACCACCGGAAATCCGTTTACGTCGTATCGACGCAATCAAGTAAAGGAGCGTCCTTTCAAAATCATCAAAGTGGGGCTGATTCGGGATCGCGAGGAACTCTACGACCGTATAAATCGCCGCGTTGATGAGATGATGGAACAGGGACTTTTAGAGGAAGCCAGACGTGTTTATCCGTATCGTGAACAGAACTCATTGAATACGGTTGGTTACAAGGAGATGTTTAATTATATCGACGGGACGTGGACAAAAGAGTTCGCCATAGAGAAGATTAAGCAGAATTCACGCGTTTACTCCCGTAAACAGATGACGTGGTTCAAACGCGATGAATCCATAACCTGGTTTCACCCGGATCAAGAAGAGGAGATTTTCCATTTTATTGAACAACACATGTAACCCGTTCGGGTTTATTGTACGATATCTGAAAGGATGTGTAGGCTTCGTGGCTACACATCCTTTTTTCTTTTTTAGGAAAGTGAATTAAAATTAATAGAATAGCACTTATCTTTGAACCCGATTTTGATCCTCTGTTTATCTATTGATAGTTCGAATGTTGAAGAAGTTATTGAAAAGGCGCTGTTTATCTCTTTTCCTGTTTACCCTTTTTGTGGGGTATGTGGGATGCGTCTTCGCATTCAGACATGTTCACATCATTGATGGTGTAAGAATCGTACACGCCCATCCGGGAGGTGGCGAAGATCACGGTCATACCAAAGCGGAAGTGTATATTTTCGCTGAGATATCCGATCTTACAACGGATTTCTCATTTTTTCCTTGCTTCGATTTCCATGTTTCTCAATCCCTTTTGGATGAGTTACGGAATAGACTTCCCGAATCCCTTTCGCTGGGATTCGTGCATCAACTATCCCTCCGCGGACCTCCGCTATTTTAAAACAGAACCGGTTTGAAAGAATGCAGTTGCGATCTTTCTTTATTCGTTGGGCTTTCATGAAAAGTTCATCGCATCGTTTTGTGTTTTAAAGTATAGAAAATCAAATGAATAGAAAATTGTCTATGACGGTACTTGGACTAATGACAGTCCAGGCTACTCTTTTTGCGTCTGTTATTAAAGGAAAAGTAGTTGATAAAAACAGTGGCGATCCCCTTTCTTACTTAACCGTAATGTTGAAGGTGAAAGACTCCAAAGCACCTCATTCGATTCTCTCCAATGGCGTTGTTACGGCGGAGGATGGGACGTTTGAATTTGCTTCACTCGAATCCGGAATCTATAATCTGACCGTGCAGGGAGTGGGTTTCATGACGCAGGAGAAAGAAGTTCGCATGGAGCACGGGAAACCTGTCTCGCTTCAAATTCAGATGGAGGAGATGGTTTTTCAAGCATCCGAAGTGGTGGTTTCGGCAAACCGAAACGAGACGAGTCGCAAGTTGGCTCCGGTAGTAGTGAATGTCTTGAGCGGTAAAATGCTTGAAACTGTCAATTCTTGCGATTTGGCGCAGGGATTGAATTACCAGTCGGGATTGCGGGTGGAGAACAATTGCCAGAATTGTGGCTTCCCTCAGGTTCGTATCAATGGATTGGAGGGGCCTTATTCGCAGGTATTGATTGATTCGCGTCCCGTGCTGAGTGCGCTGAGTGGCGTT
Organism: Bacteroidales bacterium; assembly: GCA_036655355.1. GTDB lineage: Bacteria > Bacteroidota > Bacteroidia > Bacteroidales > JAUNSR01 > JAUNSR01. The sequence continues at coordinate 48,235 of JAVVQG010000004.1, read as the reverse complement.
TATGGGTTGGAGCAGATTCCTGCCAATATGATTGAGCGAATCGAGGTGTTGCGTGGTGGAGGATCTGCGCTTTTCGGTTCGAATGCCGTGGGGGGTACCATCAATGTAATTACGAAAGATCCGGTTCAGAACTCTTATCAGGTGAATTCCACTTTTACAAGTATGGCCGGAAAAGCTTTCCAAACCAACATCGCGGCGAATGCCTCATTGGTGACTTCCGATAATAAAGCCGGACTGGCGCTTTATCAGAGTTTCAGAGATCGTCAACACCTCGATCTGGATGGTGACGGCTATTCTGAAATAGGTAAGCTGAATGCACGTAATTTTGGGATTCGCGGATACGTACGTCCAACGGGAATGAGTCGCCTTTCCCTTGAATATCATACCACGCAAGAGTTTCGTCGCGGAGGTAACCTGTTCGATTTGCCACCGCATCTGGCAGATATCTGCGAACAGACAGACCACAATATCAATGGCGGAGGAGTGACTTATGATATGTTCTTTAAAGAGTATCAACACAAACTCTCAATCTATTCTTCGCTGCAACACATCGGACGAACAAGTTATTACGGTGCCGGGAAAGATCCGAATGCGTATGGAAAAACCAATGACCTTACATTCGTGACCGGAGCTACCGCGTCAAATAATTTCAATCACCTGTTATTTGCTCCTGCAACATTTACCTACGGGGTGGAATATCAGACGAATAATCTTGAAGATAGACAGGTGTATAGCGAAGAGGGCGATGAATTGCACGACCTGCAGCAAGAGGTGCATATCGGAGGGGGATTTTTCCAGAGTGAGTGGAAAGGTGAACAATTCGGCGTCTTGACGGGGGTGCGTATGGACAAGCACAATCTGATTGACCGGCTGATTGTGAGTCCCCGTATCAACCTGTTGTACAAACCGAGCGATGCGATTCAGGGACGTCTTACGTTCTCTACCGGTTTCCGCGCACCACAGGCCTATGATGAAGATTTGCATGTTGCGGCCGTGGGAGGAGAGAAACAGAAGATCGTATTGGCCGATAACCTGAAGGAGGAGCGCTCATTCAGTTACAGCGGTTCGGTGGATCTCTATAAGAACCTCGGACTTTGGCAGTCGAACCTCCTTATTGAAGCTTTCTATACCCGTTTGAATAATGTATTCGTACTTGAAGAGTTGGATAATCACATTGACGGAGTACAAACCCTTGAACGTAGAAACGGAAAAGGGGCTGAAGTGTACGGTGTGAATCTGGATGCAAAACTTGCTTACGGCAACTGGGCTCAGCTGCAGGTTGGCTTTACACTTCAAAAAAGCTTGTATGTAGAGCCCGAAGCTTGGTCTACGGATGAAAATGTGAGTCCGATAAAAAACATGTTGCGCACACCGAATGATTACGGGTATATGACGCTTACGGTGAATCCGAAAAGACGTTGGCAGTTGGTGGCGAACGGTACCTATACGGGTAAAATGTGGGTTCCTCATTTTGCCGGATACATTGAAACGGATCGCTTGGAGAGAAGTAACCGTTTCTTTGATCTGAACTTCAAAGTGAGTTATGATCTGCGAATCGTAAGAGGTGTCAATGTGCAATTGAACTGCGGAGTCCAGAATATTCTAGACAGTCGCCAAAAAGACTTTGATCAGGGAGAATTCCGAGATTCGAAATACAATTATGGTCCCACGCAGCCCCGTTCGGTTTTTGCAGGGATCAAAATCACAAACTTGTAAAATGGTTTAGCGGTCTTGACTCAATCGACTGAAAGAACCCGAGGATCGACGGATCCGGTGCACCCTTGTTTTCCTGCGAAAGGAGAACAAGGGTGTTTTGTTTTAGTTTTTTATTAATTTTGGAGCATAGAGCGCTAAGATTCTAAAAATAGATTCATCCGAAATTCTTATTTTAAATAAATTACAAATGAAGAAAACAGTAAGACTCCTTACTCCTTGTATCAGCCTTTGCCTATCCTTGTTTGCGGTTAGTTGTAGTAACCCTTATCCGGAAGTGCCGGTAAAATATCACGCGTTGCTTGATAGTGCTTTCGTACATGCAGGTGAGAACGGTACGGAGTTGAAAAAGGTTCTGGCGGAGACACCGGCGGAGCAAAAAGAGGGTATGGCCTACCTGATCGCTTATATGCCTGATTATGATTTGACATCATTGTCGGCGGAAGTACTCAAAGAGAATGTCGAATACGCTTACCGTGCTCGTCGGGAATTCGAATGGTGTAAAGAGTTGCCCGATTCAATCTTTTTCAACGAAGTGCTTCCTTATCACAATGTAACCGAGACACGTGATAACTGGCGAAAAATGTTCTATGAGCGCTTTTCTCCCTATGTGAAAGATTGCGCTACGCTGAAAGAGGCCGTATATGCTGTGAATAAGAATGTGCGCGATGAATTATTAGTGGACTACAATACCAAACGACGGGCTTCGGATCAAGGACCGTTCGAGTCGATGGAGAGCAAGATGGCATCTTGTACGGGCTTGACCATTTTGTTGAATGACGCGTTCCGTGCGGTTGGTATTCCTGCTCGTTTTGCAGGAACGGCAAATTGGTTCGACAATCGAGGAAACCACTCTTGGAATGAGGTGTTGATCGACGGCGAATGGTATTTTACGGAGTATTATCCCGAAGATCTGAATCGCTCGTGGTTTGCTACGGATGCTGCAAAGGCAACTGTGGGAAGCAAAAACAACGGGATTTTCGCGGTTTCATATAAACCTACCGGATCCTATTTCCCTTTGGAGTGGGATCCTGCTAAGAAAGTGAATGCGGTTGAGGTAACCCCTCGCTATCTGGAGGTTTGTGCCTATGCGATTGCTCGTGATGAGAAAGACAGCCGTGTCAAGTTGGACCTGGAAGCGTTCAATCACCTGGGATATCAGGCCGCTCATGATAACCGTATTCCTGTGGATATCACACTATATGAAGGGGAGAAGCAGATCGGAGGCGGAACGACTTGCAGCACACAGCAGGATTTGAACAACTACCTGACTTTCCTGGTTGATCCGGAGAAGGAGTATACGGTGGTATGCGTGTACGATTCCATTACAAAAAAGGAAATCGTTAAAGTCTCGAAAGAAGACATGCGTCATTGGATCATCATGAAATAATCCTTCGATTCATAAACATAAAAAAGCTGCCGGTAACTCTTCGTAGAGTATACCGGCAGCTTTTTTTTGGGGAGGCGATTGCATTTGCTTTCCGTTAATCCAAGTCTTCGATTAACATTTTAGGAATCCGCAGGAAGAAGGTCGTTCCCTGTTCGGGTGTCGATTCAAACCAAACTTTCCCTTTCAACAGGTTTTCGCCCAATAGTCGCATGCTATAGGTTCCCAATCCGCGTCCTTTCCCTTTCGTAGAGAAACCAAAATGAAAAATATAATCTTTATTCTCCTCGGCAATGCATCCGGGGTTGTGAACAGTGAACAATACGTTGTCGTTTTCAGTCTGTTTTACCTCCAGGGTGATCGTTTCACCTTTCTGTATGAATTCAAGCGCATTCTTAAGCATATTCAGCAAAACTCGGTCCAACAGTCTCGGGTCTGTATAGATTGTGAGGTCGTTTGAGGGATTTCTGAATACCAATTTGCGGTGAGCCATTGCAGGCAGGAAGTTTATTTTATCATAGAGTGTCTCGAGAAAATCCGGTAGGAATAATTCAGCTATATCCGCTTCGAGTCGGTTCTGTTCCGCACGGGAAATCTCCCTTTGGGCCATCACCTCGTCTACCACCTGCTCCGCAATTAATCTCATTTGCGGAAGGTGTTCCATCGCTTCTTTGGGCTCGAAATTGCCAACTACATCGAGGTATCCGCTCAAACTTCCGGCTAGGTTGATGAGGTCGTGAAAGAAAAGGCTCTCCATGAGTTGTTTTCTCTTTGAGTCTGTGATATCGATCGAAGAGATAGATACAAAATTTTTATTATCGAGTACAAAGGGAGTTGCTGTAATTCGGATGGCCATCATTTTGTTTTCCGCGTTTATCAGCGTCACCTCTCGGTTTTGAAACTCTTGTTGTTTTAAAGCTTCAACTACGCATTTGCGTAGGTTGCAATGCTTACAGCGAAGTGTGGAGCCGCAACCACGCGGACCATTCACGGCATTGGTGCATTGCAATATGTCACCCGGGCGTAATCCATTCACATTCTTATCAGAATCAACTTTGTTGCTGGTTAGAAATGCTTTGTTGCAATACACGATTCTCAAATCTTCATCTGTAATGAAATAAGAGGATGAAACAGCGTCCAGCACTTCTGATGCATCCAACAATTTCTTGATCGCTTTATTTTGATATTCCAGATTCTGATTAATATCTATATCTGTATTATTCATAGGGTGATTCTTTAATAAGCATAAATTAGTGGACAAATATACCTTTTCAAACAAAGGATACCCACTTATTTCTATTAAATTTTACAATTATAACTATATAAAGTGCCTTTGAGTGGTGTAGTTTGGATTGGTTTAAAATAGTTTATTTTGTAATAAAATAATTATTTTATATATGGCGACAAGGTAATCGGGTGCGTAATTCTTTAAAGAATCGGTATCATGCATTCCTTATGTTATCACATGGCATGGTATGGTATGGTATGGTATGGTAAGGGGGGAGTTTATCGAAGGATTTATTTCTCTTTTTTCCTTGAGATCAGAAACAAGACCGGTATGATTGAAAGAATCGTAATGATTCCCCCAATAAAGAAATTGTCGTTGATGGCGCTGATGTAGGCTTGTTTGTCAATGAAATCGAATAGGTACTCTTTTGCATTGGCCAATGCTTCCGGAATTGTTTCGGAGGTGTTTCTTGAGAAAAAGTCGGAAAGGTTTCGAAGGGTTTCGCGATACTCCTCTCCCGTATAATTTAGAGCTTGTTCGTAGCGTAGGGAGTGGAAATTGCGACGCATGGCGAGGTTGTATGTGAAATACGCCACACCGACACTACCTCCCACCTGTCTGACGATGTTGGTGATACTCGATGCCTGTGCCATCTGGATCGGTGTGATATTGCGCAAGGAGACAGCCAAAAGGGGCGGGTAAAGGATGCCCAATCCGATTCCCCGAATAATCAAACTCTTCAGGATGTAGTCGTAATCGGTCTGATACGTGAAGTAGTTGTTCAGATAAAAACTGTAGCTAAGCAAAAGTAGTCCCAATACAATGATGAAGCGAGGGTCTATGATCTTACTGAGTTTGCCTGCTGTCGGCGAAGCCACAGCCTGCAGGATACCCACGGGAAGGAAGATCAATCCCGCCTCGTATGCCGAATAACCAAGTGTATCCTGCATGTAAAGGGGAATGAGGAACGTACTTCCAAACATGCCGACTGCAAAGATCAGGATTACGAAATTGGCTAAGGAGAAATTCCTGTCTTTGAAAATCCGTAAATTTATGAGCGGTTCCTTTACGGTTAGTTCAAAGTAGATGAAAAGGGCGAAAGCGATACCGGCCACCCACATGCAGCCCATTACAAGGGGACTATCCCACCCGTCTGCATTGGAGGAGGAGTTTACCAACGAAAGGCCGTAAAGGAAAAGGGGAAGGAACAGGGCGGAGGTGATAAATCCCGGCCAGTCGAATTTTAATTTACTCTGAAGTTTGAATTCCTTTTGTACCGCAAGTGTAAAGAAGATACAGATCGCACCGATTGGTATGTTTACATAGAATATGTAGTTCCAATTCAGGTTGTCAACCAAGTAGCCTCCGATCATTGGTCCGAACGAAACGGACGCAGCGGAGGCAACGGCCCAGAAACCAAGTGCCATACCGCGTTGTTGGGGAGGAAATACGGTGGTAACGATCGCCATTCCGACGGGCATCATCAATCCGCCGCCCATCCCTTCGACGATTCGCCAGAAGATGAGTTCTTCGATCGAGGTGGAGTTGCCGCACATGAACGAGCCAAACGTAAACAAAATCAGCGAGGCTAGAAAAATATTACGGTAACCGAAACGATTGGAAAGCCATCCGGCGATCGAGAGCACGGTAGCGAGAGAAAGCATGTATCCGGTCAGAATCCATTCCGCACTATTTATGGACGCACCCAGGGTACCCATCATCACCGGCAATCCGGTGTTCACCACCGTAGCATCCAGCACGGCCATGAAGGTGGATATCATTACGTTTCCCAAGACAAGCCATTTGTAACTTGCTGATTCTGCCGGAACGGGTTGGTTCATTCTTTTCCCTTATTTGATGATTTTCAGTGTGACGGACATGCCCGAAATGAGCTTCATGCGCTGTTTTGTCAATTCGTCACCCTCGATCCTGTCAATGGATATTTTTAGCGGGATTCGCTGGGTGATCTTCGTGTAATTACCCGAGGCGTTGTTGGGAGGAATTAATGCGAATTCTGAAGCGGAGTTGTCGCCGATATAGAATATCTTGCCGTAAAAAGTGAGATCGCCGTAGGCATCTACCCGGAATTTCGCTTCCTGACCGAGGTGTACCTGACTGAATTTTGTTTCCTCCAGGTAAACGCTCACCCACATTTTATGCTCTTTATTGATCGTAAACACGCTCTGTCCGACACTCACGAAATCGCCCGGAAGGGCCCATCTTTTGGCGATGATACCGGAAGCGGGTGCTACCACCCGGATGATGGTGTCTTTCGCAAACGTGTGGAAGGGCACACGAAGGTCGAAAAGGGCGTTTCCTTCGCGCACCGAGTCCCCTTCGTAGGCATAAAGTTTCGTCAGTTGACCGCTTTCGAGAGGAGCTACGTCTACTCGGTAGGAATCCAGGTTCGCATCGTCTGTTGAAATGTATTTTCTGTAATCCAGCCACCAAAGCACTCCGCCACCCAAGGCAGCGATCAGCACGGCTATCAATATCAAGATTCTTTTCTTATTCATCTGAATTATTCAGTTAGGTGTCTTAAATAGAACAAAAAATAGGTTGAAAAGTTTAGCGACCGAAAGCAGAAACGCCCGCATCCTTACTCTGATACAGAGAAGGATGCGGGCGTTTCATGTATGGAATGTGATATTATCGGATATCGTCGTTGCGGATACCGCGACGGTAAGAGGCGTCTCTTTGTCGTCGGAGTTGACTACGCATTTTGTCTCTTCGGCGCAAAAGGAAGAACAGACCGATTATAATACCCAGTGTCACCAGGATAATGGCTACATATTCAATATATTTTCCTTGTTCCGCATAATGTGGCCACCCGATAATGGCCATAATGGTGAGATAAACCAGCAGAACTGCAGTAATCAGTTTACTTCGTACTAAAAATCGTCTCATTGGATTCTATAAGGTTAAAAATCTAAAGCTTCATTTAATGCTTCATAGATGCGCAGGCAGGCCCAGGCATCCGTTGCGGCATATTTCTTCTGACCTTCTGTAAGTACATCGGCTTCCCAATTGGTAACCCGCTGACTTTTCGAGATCTTTCTTCCGAAGAGAAGAGCGAATATCTTTTGCAAGCTTGCCTCTTCGATATCGAATTGTTTCACGAAATGTTGCAATTCCACGAAACCATCCGGTTCGAAGTTCGCCAGTCTGCGCATGGTGGCATAATCATCTTTGATGGAGAGGCCTATTTTCAGAATCGCAGGATCTTTGAGCAATTGGATCAAACATTCGGGAAAACCGATGATGTTTAATCGAAAAAGAAAGCAATAATCGTTCCCCGACAGCTGAAGAAGAGCCACTTTGTTTTTCTGACCTTTTCGGAAAGCCGGTTTCGTTTCCGTATCAAAACCGATCACCTGGAGTGAGCGGAGGTATTCGACCGCTTTTTCTGCCTCTCTCAGTGATTGTACCACTACGATTCGGCCCGGAAAAGTGATCAGCTCCATGTGAGAGATCTCTTCCTTTGTAATAGTTGTTTGTTTGTTATTCTCCATTCCAATTTTCCCATTCATCTCCATCCGTACCTCTCTCTTTCTGAGCGTTAAAAATACGGTTCGATGCTCTTTTTTCTTCATGATCCGGATAGTTTTCCTCCTCTTCGTCTTCGTTGAAGCGGATCGAATTAAGCGGACGCATCGCATTTACAAGTTTTTGTCCCCAATAAGATTTGAAGTTTTCACTCACCTGGGTAAGCGCTTCATTCATCGTAGGCTCATAGCCCTGGGAGAAGACGGCGATAAAATCTTTCAGGTCCTGATAGATATCGGCCAGATCCTCGGAGATATTGGCTGCAATGGGGTTCTCGCTGTATTGCATATCTTCGATGAACACTTCCAGGTAGTCGTCTTGCGCTCCGAGAAGTCGTCCGATCGTACTACGGATATATTCATAGTTTTCTTCAGAAACAACTCGTTCCACCTCTTCTTCAAGTCCGAATTCAGTTTCCGGAAGGAGAATTGCTTTCAGGTAAAGAAGGGGAAGTAGCTTTACGCATTTATCTACGAATTCGGCTTTTTCCAATTGATTGGCTTTCTCAATGAAGGCGCAATACTCGGCGGCTACCGTTACGAATTCCACCGTTTGTCTGGAGTAAATAGAAGACTCTTTCATCTCATTTCTACGTATCTGTTGTTATTGATAAAGACCGTTGCTTTTTATGAATTCATACACTTTCGAAGGCATGAAATAGCGCATATTCTTTCCTCTCGAGAGAGCGTCCCGGATGAAGGTGGAGGATACCTCGATGATCGGGGCATTTACCGTTCGTATGTTGGGATACTCGGGGTCGATGTAAACTACGTGGCCGCGACGCGGGTACACCAGGATGTTGTAGTTTTTCATCAATTTCTCATATTGCGCCCATTTGTGGAAGATCAACCAATTGTCGGCACCGATCAGCAAAAAGAATTCCCGGTCCGGGTATTGCTGATGCAGGGCTTCGAGTGTGTTGATGGTGTAAGAGGGGCGGGGAAGGGAGAATTCGATATCGCATACTTTGAAATGCGGGCAATCCTGAACGGCTGTTTCCACCATTTTAAGACGCACATCATCATCCAGAAGGGATTCTTTCTGTTTGAGCGGGTTGTGTGGGGTTACGACGAACCATATTTCGTCAAGCCCCTCGAACTCGAGCAAGTAGTTGGCCAAAGCCAGGTGACCGATGTGAATCGGGTTGAAAGATCCGGAAAGGATCCCAGTTCTGATTTTTTTCATGCGAGCATATTACTTGTCCAGAAATTGGCGAATCACATCCAAAGTCTCTTTTTGTGCTTTCTGTAAATCGTCATTCACAATGACTTTGTCAAACTGAGGAGCGAACGAAAGTTCGAATTCCGCACGTTCGATTCTTTTCTCAATCACTTCAGGTGCATCGGTAGCACGGCCGATCAGGCGTTTACGCAACTCTTCCACACTCGGAGGCTGGATGAAAAGGCTTAAGGCACGGTCGCCGTAATACTTTTTGATATTTACGCCACCCAACACATCTACGTCGAAGATCACGTTTTTTCCCTCTTTGGTAAGACGTTCCACTTCGCTTTTCAGCGTTCCGTAGAATTTGTCGGTATAAACCTCTTCGTATTCCAAAAACTCATCGTTTGCGATACGTTCACGGAATTCGTCCGGAGAGAGGAAATAGTATTCGCGTCCGTTCACCTCCTCGCCGCGGGGATCGCGGCTGGTAGCGGATATAGAGAATGCCAGGTTCAGATTCTGATCCAGCAGATAATTGATAATAGTGGATTTCCCGGAACCCGAAGGAGCCGAGAAGATGATTAATTTACCTTCCATAGCGTAATAAAAACCTTGTCTTTTTATAAAACGTTTAACACCTGTTCTTTGATTTGTTCCAACTCGTCTTTCATGCGAACAACGATTTTCTGAAGTTCAGCATGATTGGCTTTCGATCCGAGTGTGTTGATTTCACGACCGATCTCCTGACAGATGAAACCTAATTTTTTGCCCTGACCGTGCCCTGTATTCATCGTTTCGATGAAATATTTCAGGTGGTTGTCCAATCGGTGCTTCTCTTCATTGATATCTAATTTCTCAATGTAGAAAATCATCTCCTGTTCGAAACGGTTCTTATCGTAATCGAATCCTTCGATCTTTGATAAGGCGTCTGTGATACGGGTTTTTATTTTCTCGGTTCTCTCTTGTTCGTAAGCAGGTACCTGTAATAACAATTCAGCGATGTTTTTGATTTTCGTTTCAAACAATTTCGATAGCATCGCACCTTCCTGGATTCGGAACTGCTGTAGGTTTTCAATCGCTTTATTTACCGTTTGGTCGACGATGATGAGTTCATCGGGGTTGATTTCCTGTACCTCGGTTTTAATGGCATCCGGCATACGAAGAAGTACCTGGAACCAATCGGCAGGGAGTTCAACGCCAAGTTTTTCTGACGTTAATTTGATCTGGTTACAGTAACTCTCCAATACAGGGATATTGATTTTCGTAGTGCTTTCGCCACCGATGTTTTCAACATACATGCTGAAATCCACTTTCCCTCTTTCGAGACTTTGGGCGATACGATTTCTGAACTCCATCTCTTTTTCACGATATTGTGATGAGATACGCGCTGAAAGATCCAGCTGTTTGCTGTTAAGTGACTTTATTTCAACGGTTATTTTTCTGTTTGGAAGTTCGGCTGTTGCTTTGCCGAAACCGGTCATTGACTGTATCATTTCGAACTTAGTTTTCGCAAAATTAATCTTAATTCTCGTTACACCATTCATTATACAACTAAAATTGTCTATTTTTGTCATGGATAATCCCCTATATACATAAGCTAAAAATAGAATGCCCACTATACTTAATATTGAAACTTCTACAGTTCCATGTTCCGTTGCCCTAACTCGCGACGGTGGAGTAGAGTTTCACAAAGAAGCCTTTGAAGGCCCATCTCATGCCAAAAATCTCGGCGTATTTATCGAAGAGGCGCTAGCCTTTGCCAAAACGAAAAACTATAAGATTGATGCCGTAGCCGTTAGTTGCGGTCCGGGTTCCTATACGGGGCTTCGTATCGGTGTTTCGGAAGCAAAAGGGCTTTGTTTCGGACTGGACGTGCCACTTATTGCCTTGAATACCTTGCAGATTATGACTACTTCCGTTATCTTCGGGGGACAGTTCGGCGAAGAGGCGTTATTTTGTCCGATGATTGATGCGCGTCGTATGGAAGTTTATTCAGCCATTTACGATTTGGGGCTGGGAGAGGTGAAACCTGTATCGGCAGATATCATTGATGAGAATTCCTATCTGGATATATTAGAAAAGCAACCGGTTTATTTCTTCGGAGACGGTGCTTCGAAATGCAAAGAGGTGATTAATCATCCGAATGCGCGCTTTATCGATTCCGTTCTTCCCGTGGCTTACGATATGCTTGCCCTTGCGGAGGTAGCTTATCGTAGAGGAGATTTCAAAGATGTGGCCTATTTTGAGCCGTTCTATCTGAAGGAATTTGTTGCCACTACACCAAAAAAGAAAGTTCTTTAAGACAAAAGATATGCAGTATAACACACAACTTAAGAGAATGGTGCTTCCGGAATATGGCCGGAATGTGCAGAGCATGGTTGACTATGCCCTTACGATCGAAGACAGAGCGGAACGTACGCGTTGTGCCCAGAGTATTCTTAATATTATGGGTAACCTCTTCCCGCATTTGCGAGACGTAGAGGATTTCAAACATAAGTTGTGGGATCATCTGGCCATCATGTCTGATTTTAAATTGGATATCGATTATCCGTACGAGATTATCCGAAAAGAAAACCTCTATACGCGTCCCGATAAGGTGGAATACAAACTACCCCGGATCCGTTACCGTCATTATGGGAAATTCCTGGAACAGATGATTAACAAGGCAAGCGAAATGGAGGATACTCCGCAACGCAAACAGCTGTTGGCTTTGCTGGCGAATCATATGAAGCGCACTTACCTTACAATGAATAAGGAGGAGGAGCTTGGCGATGAGAAAATTCTGAAGGATATCAGCGAATATACCGGCGGAAGTCTTTCGTTAGACATTCAGTCACTGAAACTTAGAAATACGAAGGATATCCTTCAGCGAAAAAATAAAAATATGATCAGAAGAGCGGTTCGTTAAACCGCTTTTTTTATATATTGCGAAAAAGTATTGATCCATGTCATCATTTGTTATTGAAGGCGGACACAAAATGCAGGGAGTCCTGACGCCCCAGGGTGCTAAGAATGAAGCACTACAGATTATCTGTGCTACACTGCTCACTTCCGAGGAAGTAACTATCGAGAATATCCCCGATATATTGGATGTTAACAACCTGATTCAGTTGTTGCGCGATATGGGTGTGAAAGTCTCCCATCTCGGCTTGAATTCGTACAGCTTCAAAGCGGACGATATCAACATCGATTATCTCCATTCGGATGATTTTCTCAAGAGAAGCGCATCACTTCGCGGATCGGTAATGATCATCGGACCGTTGGTTGCCCGATTCGGTTACGCTATGTTGCCAAAACCGGGAGGGGATAAGATCGGTCGCCGTCGCTTGGACACCCATTTCGTGGGTCTACAGAAATTAGGCGCCGATTTTGAGTACAACGTCGATCGTCAGATCTACGAAATCTCTGCAAAAGAGGGACTCAAAGGTGCTTACATGTTGTTGGATGAGGCTTCCGTAACCGGTACGGCCAATATTCTGATGGCGGCAGCCTTAGCCAAGGGAACTACAACAATCTATAATGCTGCGTGCGAACCTTATCTGCAGCAATTGTCGAAATTGCTGAACCGGATGGGAGCGCGTATTTCGGGAGTGGGATCGAATCTGTTGACCATCGAAGGCGTAGAATCGCTGGGAGGTACATCGCATAAGATTCTGCCCGATATGATCGAAGTGGGTAGCTTTATTGGAATGGCGGCAATGACCGGTTCTGAAATCACCATCAAGGATGTCTCTTTCGAGAATCTGGGAATCATTCCGGATATCTTCAGAAGGTTGGGCATTACGGTGGGACAGATCGGAGATGATATGTATATTCCTCCACACGATCATTATACGATTGAATCGTTTATCGACGGATCGATCATGACGATTGCCGATGCGCCGTGGCCCGGCTTGACCCCCGACCTGTTGAGCGTCTTGTTGGTAACCGCTACGCAGGCGAAAGGTAGCGTGCTGATTCATCAAAAGATGTTTGAAAGCCGTTTGTTCTTCGTGGATAAACTAATCGATATGGGTGCGCAGATTATTCTTTGTGATCCGCATCGCGCTACGGTCATCGGTCTGAACAATCAGATGAAACTTCGTCCGGCTGTCATGAGTTCGCCGGATATCCGTGCCGGTATCGCCCTGTTGATTGCGGCTATGTCTGCAGAAGGAACCAGTCGTATCCATAATATCGAGCAGATCGACAGAGGTTATCAGAATATCGATAAACGTCTGAATGCGATCGGAGCGCGAATCACACGTATTTAATTCAAACCTGATTATGATAAAAAGAGAAGATCTGATAAAGATCGGACAGTTTAATAAACCTCACGGTCTAAGCGGTGAGTTGTCGTTTACGTTTACAGACGATGTGTTTGACCGTACGGAGTGTCCTTACATCGTTTGTCCGATTGACGACATCTTCGTTCCGTTCTTTATCGAAGAGTATCGTTTCAGAACAAGCACAACCGCACTGATGAAACTGGTGGATGTCGATTCGGCTGAAGATGGCCGTATGTTTACCAATGTGGATGTGTATTTCCCGAAATCGTTTGTTCGTGAAGAGGAAGCGATGCAGGGCGGAAAAGATTTCTTCCTGAATTACAGAGTGGAAGAGAAACATCACGGTACGTTGGGAACTATTACCGAGATCGATGACGCAACGGCCAATGTGCTTTTTGTGATTGATCATGAAGGGGATACGTTACTGATTCCGGCGGTGGATGAATTCGTTAAGGAAATCGACGAAAAGAACAAGGTCATTTACATGGAGATTCCGGAAGGATTGCTCTCTTTGTAAGCGATTGTAACTATAGTTGTAAAGATAGAGGTGTCATGCACCGAAAAGGAGACCCCGCCGGGTCTCCTTTTTTAGTTGTATGCAATTTTTCACTCTCTTCGAAAATGAGTATCTTAGATAATCAAAGTGTAGTGATTCGTTTACCGAGACTACTTCATTCTTTTTAGTAAATGAGAAAAAACGACCGACTTTCTTTCATCCTTGCCGCCTCTCTGTTGCTCCTGGTGGTATGTTTTAAACGGATTCCTGTTTTGACGGCATTTTATGTGGAATCGATATATCCTAAGCTTTCAAGGTTATTGAACGGCTTTTCATCGCTGTTTCCCTTCTCGCTTTATGACGTTTTGATTCTGGGACTCATCGTGTGGTTGATTACACAGCTGATATTCCTGTTTATGAAGTCACACCGTCGCCGCGCCTGGAAAACTTTACTTTTGGGCGGTGTAACGATTTATTGTTGTTTTTATCTTTTGTGGGGCATTAATTATTTCTCGTCAGATTTCTATACCCGGAACCGGATCGTCCCCGTCGTTTACGATTCAGTGCGTTTTAGAACGTTTGTGGAGGATTATATTGATAAACTCAATGATGCTTATGTGGAGACCGTCCGGACGGAGGATCTCGACGGGGAGGTGGCAGCCGGATACAACCGGCTTGCGGATGAATACCGGTTGAACCCCGTACCTTCGGCGCATCGCAACAAACCCATGCTTTTAGGTAGGTTGTATGCATCCATGGGTATCAAAGGGTACTACGGCCCTTTTTTTGGTGAGACACATTACAATACCGAGTTGCTGCCTCACCAGAAACCCTTTACGATTGCCCACGAAACTGCCCATCTGTTGGGAATAACCAATGAAGCGGAAGCTAATTTGTACGCTTATCTTCTCTGTGTGGAATCGGGCGATCCCTCTTTCCGTTTCAGCGGATACCTCTCTTTGTTGCCTTATGTGTTGCAGAACGTACGTGGTAATTTCTCCGAAGAAGATTATCTAGACATCACCGCTAAGCTGAGTGAGCCAGTGAAGTCACGCTATACAGAGACGGCCTATTATTGGCGGGATCTCTATTCCCCTTTTCTGGGAGCCGTCCAGAACCATTTTTATGAATGGTATCTCAAAGGAAATAACATACCTTCGGGACGTAAAAACTATTCAGAAGTAATCGGTCTGATCCAGTCTGTGGATCGGTACCGGAAAGATAACCAAACAACTCATGTCAGATGATAATTACATCTTTATTGGATAACGATCTGTATAAATTTACATCCTCGCATGCTTACTCAATCCGTTATCCCCATGCGCAGGGAATTTTTAAATTTACCGATCGGAATCAAATGGTTTATCCGAAAGGGTTTGCCGCTTTGCTTCAACGCGAGGTGGAGGAGATGGCCCGTTTGGAATTATCTCCGGAAGAGGAATTCTTCCTGAAGGAGCAAGTGCGTTTCCTACCTCCTCCTTATGTCGATTTTTTAAAAGGATTCCGATACGACCCTTCCGAGGTGAAGATCGCTCAAGATCCGGATGGTCGTCTGGAAGTTACGATAACGGGGAATCTCTATCGCATTACGCTTTGGGAAGTTCCTTTATTAGCGTTGATATCAGAGCTTTATTATCAGGTGAAGGGGGAACACGCCGAAGGTGTGCGCGAACGTACGATGGCGAAAATAGGTATTCTGAATTCGGGAGATGTCTCCTTCGCTGAATTCGGTACACGTAGGAGATTTTCGTTCGATGTGCAGCGGGATGTGATTCGGTTGCTATCGGAGCATGCGCATCATCTGATCGGCACTTCGAATGTGTTTTTTGCGATGCGATTCAAACTTCCCGTGAGCGGGACATTTCCCCATGAATGGATTCAGTTCCACGGAGCCAATTTCGGTTATCGGATGGGTAATTATTCCGGTCTAGAAGCGTGGCAAGAGGTGTATCACGGAGATCTTGGGATTGCGCTGGCCGATACGTATACCAGCAAAGTTTTCTTTGATAATTTCTCGAAAGAACATGCGAAGCTGTTTGACGGAGTAAGACAGGATTCGGGCGAACCGGAAGCGTTTGTGGATTTGGCACTGGCCCGCTACAAAGAGCTGAACGTCAATCCGGCTTCAAAGATGATTATCTTTAGTGATAGTCTCACGGCAGAGCGCACCGTCAATATAAAACGGTACTGTGATGCCCGGATACGAGCGGCATTCGGAATCGGTACCCATCTGACCAATGATTTTGGCGTTAAGCCGATGAATATTGTCATCAAATTACAGGCATGCCGCATGACGCCCCGATTGCCGTGGCTGGGCTGTGTGAAACTGAGTGATGTTAAAGGTAAGGAATCGGGAACAGAGAAGGATATCCGAATCTGTAAAGAGGTTCTGGGTATTGAATAATGGTGTACTTCGTCTCCTTTTCTTTATCGCAAAAAGATCGTGGTTGTTTGATTGGGACGGATATGGATGGTGCGTTTATAAATCGTTCTGCCATTCCATTGTACCCGGATGTTGCGCCTCCCAGGGCGTAAATCGTATTTTGGTGCGTATTGGTTGGGACGTGAAACATCTCTTACCTTCGCTCTGAAAAAACGAACTCCATCAATGGTGACATCTACCGTAGCGGGATCGTTCGCAACAAATGTCACAAATCCCACTCCGCCGGAGACTTCATTGTAATATCCTCCCCAACATCCTGTAAGCAGGAGCGTGAGCAGGCAACCTGTGCAGAGGGCTATTATCTTCTTCATTTCCATGCAATCAATTGTTTAACATCAAGGTCGAATAGATCAACATTTGATAGTTAAACAATTGCTGCAGGATGAAGTTGGGTTCTGAAAGATTTTTTAAGATTATAAATTCAGGTTGTGGTAACTCTTGTACCACGAGATGAAATTCGTCAACCCCTCTTCGAGTGTGGTTTCCGGATGATATCCGTACTCTTTCTCAGCGGGCGTAATATCCGCATAAGTCTGCAATACGTCACCTTTCTGAATCGGTTTATATATTTTGACCGCTTCTTTCCCGGTGATTTTCTCAATCGTACGGATGAAATCGGCGAGGAGAACCGGTTGGCTGTTTCCGATGTTGTAAACCCGGAAAAGCGGTTCGCTCTCAGTGGGTTGTTTCATCACGATTTTACAGAGTGCCTCCGAGAGATCTTCAATATAGGTAAAATCGCGCCACATCTCCCCGTTATTGAATACCGTAATGGGACGATCGTTCAAAATCGCATCCGTAAACAGGTAAGGCGCCATGTCGGGACGTCCCCACGGTCCGTAAACGGTGAAAAAACGCAGGCCGGTGGTGTGGAAATGGTAAAGCGAAGAGTAGGCGTGAGCCATCAGTTCGTTCGATTTTTTAGTTGCGGCATAAAGGCTTACCGGCTCGTCTGTTTTTATATCGGTCGAATAAGGTGTATCCGGATTATTGCCATATACGCTCGAACTGCTGGCATATACCAAATGCTGTATGGCATTTTTCTTGCAGCACTCCAGAATGTTGAAAAATCCAACGAGGTTGGTTGCGATATAAGTTTCCGGATTTTCCAGGCTGTATCTTACTCCTGCTTGTGCCGCTAAATGGCAAACCGTATCGAATTGGTGTTTCTTGAAAAGATCCTCCAACTGATCGCGGTCACAAATATCGATTTTTTCAAAAGAGAAATCCGGAAACAACGTACTGTTTATAGTCTCATTCGCCTCAATTTCATTTTTGCCGTCCCGCTGCGGGTTGATTCCCAAAGAGGCAAGTCGGGCATATTTCAGGTCTACATCGTAATAGGTGTTGATATTGTCGATTCCCACCACGCTACACCCGGCCTGCAAAAGGTTACGGGCAATGTGCATCCCTATAAAACCGGCCACGCCGGTAACTAGAACTTTCATTTGTTATATTCTATTCTATTTTTTAACATCAAGGTCAACTACATCAATACTGCTCTTTGATAATGTAGGCGCTATGTTCACCTGTCGAAAGGTGCTCCCGATTATCTAAGAATTTATTCAACTCCTCGTTTCTGCGGATATCTTTCTCCCGAACGAATAAAATATAAGGTTTGGGTAGGAAGAGTGAATCCGATAATTGAGATAAGCTATCCACCTCAACCAACTGGTTGTTTAGGTATACATCCATATTTTCAGCTCGTCCCACCTTGAAAAAGGCATATCGCGAGGTTTTGTTCAGTTTTGCGAGCTCTTTTCCCTGGTCAGCGAGCGTTTCATACCCTAACAGGCTGTTGTATGCCGGTATTTGGAAAGAGGTTATGAAAATGAACAACAATAAGGAAGAGGCGCAAATCACCACCGTGCTGTTTATCTGTTTCTTAAAGAGTCGGAACAATGCAAGCAGGCCACCCGTAGTCATGATGGCACCTCCGAACAGAAGTAGAAACATCGATTTTGGAGGGAAAGGAGCATTTTTCATTCCGATCAACAGTGCCGGCAGCGTTACCAACAAAACCAAGACGGGAATTGCAAGTGCCATTCGAATCCATATTCCTCCTTTGTACTGGTTTAATACTACAAAAGCGAAGTAAACGATAAACGGATATATCGGTACCAGGTAGATGTCGATCTTGGAACTGATTACGGAAAGCATTATGAAACTCGAGATTATAATAACCGCAAATAACTTCAGTAACGGATCCTGAGCAACTATTTTCTCCTTAAATCCTTTGATAAACGCGAAAAATAGGAAGATCGACCACGGGGCCGCAGTCATCCAAAAGCGTGTGATGTAGTAATAAAAAGGCTGTTTGTGATGGAACGAATCGACCGCTCGGTTCACCGTTTGATTAAACAGTAGGTTGTCAAGATAATCTCTTCCTCCTTCCAGAAAAACACCAAGGAACCAGATCAGGCAAAGTGCCAGCAATATCCCCCAGGTCCTCAATCCCAGATAGCGACCCGCCGTGCGGAGTTTACCCTCCATGAAGAGAAATAGCAGAATCGAAAGAACCGGAATAAGGATGCCGATCGGACCTTTACTGAATATCCCCAGGAAAATATACACCGGAAATAGCCATTCGTCGTCCTTGCTGTTTCTTCCGGTGTACATCTTGTAAAAGGTGTATAACGAAAGAATGATGAACATCGTCATCAGGAGGTCCATCCTGAGAACCAATATTGTACCCAGAAACATTCCGGCCGTCAGTAACGTGAGCATGGGTGGTGCGATCGTGGCAACCTGCTGCTCCTTGAAACACCATTTATTCATCACTTTCAGGATAATACCCATTGCGATGAGGTTGATCGCTCCCATAAACAACATGATGTGATTCGGTGAGATTAACCGTCCAAGCATCATAAGCCAGAAATACAAAGGGGGTTTGTCGGCATAAGGGATTCCATGGTTGTAAAATACGAAAACGGATCCCTGGTTTAAAGCTTCCTCAACGATCGAGACATATCGAAGCTCATTACTGGGCGTATAATCCCGAAGCATGAATGTGGGCAACAATAAAAGAAGCGGCACGATGTAAAGCAACCATTTTTTCATAAGAGTGGATTCTTTAAGTTTTAAAATAGTGACAAGCGATCGGTATCAGGCATCAGGCCTTTTGTTCCGCTCTTCGTGAGAGATATAGGTTTCGTGAATAGACAAATATTCCGGTGCCTTGTCCCAGTATCAATACCGGATCCAATCGGAATATCGCATAAGAAAGGATAATGGTCGCTCCGGAAATGCTGATAAGCCAGAATCCTCCGGGAAGCAACGACTCGTTTCGCTTCCGAGAATAGAGCCACTGATAGACGAATCGGAATGTAAACACAATTTGTCCCGCCGTACCCCATAAAAGAAGGGGAAGGGGAATCCCTTCGTTGAAAAAGAGACGACTCACCGTGTTTTGCCAATCCGTCAGAAGCCATCCGATCGCCACGGCGGGAGTGATCAGAAATATGAATTGCAGGGTGGGATTGAATTTTTGCCAGTTGTTCTGCACCTTGAGGTTCCAGATGTAGATGTAATAAGCTATGATCTGTCCCAAAAGAATCGCAAAGTCATCTCTGAGCCACCCGTAAATAAAAAGAAGAAAAGACGCCACGATGCTTAGCTGCCAAAATATGACCGGCGAAAGGACGCGTTTTGCCTTTTCCGAGAGAATCCATTGTACGAGAAACCGCGCAAAGAATAGTGTCTGCGCCAGAAATCCCACTACTAAAACCAATCCGTTCATCTGTTCCGTTTAAAATTGCTTTTCGCCGATTTGATAATTGATATAACGCTTTTTCATCCAGCGATAAGCAAAACAGTCCAAAAAAGGAGCTATCATCCGGTTACGCAGGTTGTATTTGGCAACGCCGGCCGTACGGGGGAAATGTCTTACGGGGAGCTGTTTAACCTTACCCTCCTGAAGAAGCATCAAGGCAGGTAGGAAACGATGCATTCCTTTGAAAAACGGAATTCTCTTGGCATATGCGGTGTGGAGAATTTTCAACGGGCATCCCGTATCTTCCGCATCATCTTTTGTCATCGCTCGGCGGAATCCGTTGGCAACTTTACTTGAGATCTTCTTTACAAAATCATCTTTGCGATTGGCACGGATGCCCGTTACCAATTGATACTCCTTTAAGTAAGGAATAAGCAGGTTGAAATCAGACGGTGCGGTCTGTAAATCGGCATCGATGTAGGCAACATATGGAGAATCGGTAGAATCAATACCGGCTTTTAAAGCTCCGCTGAGTCCCTGATTCTTTGCAAGTGAGATAAAAAAGAAATCAGAATTGCGATTACAGATATCTTTGATCTTATCTAAGCTGTTGTCTTTAGAGGCATCGTTTACAAAAAGAACACACGTCTTCAACAGGGCTTCTTTGAGATAGGTGCTTAGCTCTTTTTCTAACCGCTCCATGTTTTCCTCTTCATCATAGAGAGGAACTAAAATGGTCATCTCGTAATGGCTGGTCTGATTCATTTATTTTGTTAAGTTTATATTTTATATTTAAAATTACAAGCCTTGTAAAGGGCTCGTAAAATTACTGTTTTATCCTTATAATAAGTTGAGACACCCTTTACTTTATATCTCTTTTTTCAAAAATAAGAGGATGAAACCGCATGTTAATTGAAATAGTTACGTAAATATTTACATTCAAGTTAAAATAATACAAATTTATCAATAAGTGAGTAAATTAATTAACTTGCATTTTTTTTGTGAACTATTTGGATTGAATTAAGACTGTCAAACTATGTCATCAGAGGCTGATTATCAACTAAAAATCAATGAACTCAAGAATCTTTTTTTTCAAAATGCATCTTTAAACTGTTCTGCAGCGGAGATGATGAAGATAGAAGAAGCTTATGAACTTGCATACGAAGCACACGCTTCTCAGAAAAGACAAACCGGGGAACCTTATATCATTCATCCGATCAGTGTAGCCCGAATTGTAAGTGAGGAGTTGTGTCTGGGAGCCCATCCCATTATGGCGGCCTTATTGCACGACGTGGTAGAGGATACCTCGTTTACCTTGGATGACATTCGTATTCGTTTTGGCGAAGATGTGGCATTTTTGGTTCAAGTAGTTACCAAAGAGAAGAAAAGACAATATGAAATTTCCCAACAGCAAGATAATTTCAAGAAGATGCTGGATTCATTCCATTATGATATCCGTGCCCTCTTGATAAAACTGGCAGACCGGCTTCATAATATGCGAACGCTTGACAGTATGCGTGCGGACAAACAGATGAAGATCGCCTGCGAAACGGATTATTTTTATGCTCCGTTGGCTAACAGACTGGGACTCTATGAAGTGAAATCCGAATTGGAGAATCTGAGTCTCCGTTACCGTTCTCCTCGCGAATATGCTCGTATCGAGAAGAAAATCAGGAGTTATCTCTCCATTTCAGCTGCAAATATCGACTCTTTTATCTCTCCTATCCAGCACATTTTGGAAAAGAACGGGATAAAAGCCACCGTAAAGCCGAAAGTCCGCAGTGTTTATGCCTTGTGGCGTAAAATGCAACTTTCGAAGATGACATTCAAGCAGTTAGAGCATCTATACATTGTAAATATCGTTTTCGAAAGAGACCCGGAACATTTCATCTCTGAAAAGAACCAGGCCTTGGCTATCTATTCCTTCGTGACTGATCTGTACAAGGAACGTCCATCGAGTCTGGTGAATTACATCGATTCCCCGAAAGAAAACGGTTACCAGGGATTACATTGCCAGGTGATGTGCGATAACGGGAGTTGGGTGGAGATTCATATCTCGTCAGACCGGATGGCGCGGAATGCCATGCTGGGGTGTATCGTGGAGCGAAGTGCAGGCCTCGATCAATGGGTAAGCAAATTCAAGGCGATTCTGAAAGACTTGGCTGAAACGGGACGAGAAGGTGGCTTTCTCGAAAGTATCGTTTCCACATTATATAATGACGATATTGTTGTATTTACTCCGCGAGGAAAGAATATCCTGCTTCCGAAAGGATCTTCAGCCATCGATTTTGCCTATGAGATTCATACCCGAATCGG
The DNA here is from genome assembly GCA_036655355.1 of Bacteroidales bacterium. Lineage (GTDB taxonomy): Bacteria > Bacteroidota > Bacteroidia > Bacteroidales > JAUNSR01 > JAUNSR01. The sequence continues at coordinate 25,962 of JAVVQG010000004.1, read as the reverse complement.
GAATACGGCGAAAGCGGCCCGTATCAACGGGAAACTCTCACCGATGAAAAGTGTACTCCGAAGAGGCGACCGCGTGGAGATTCTTACCGATTCGACCATCATGCCTACGAAAGAATGGCTCGGTTGCATCAAGAGTTACAAGGCTAAAAAATGTGTCGCTTCGGCACTTCGTAAAATTAATGGCGAGAAAACGGCGATTCCATATACGATGTGCCGACATTGTCAGCCGCTTCCGGGAGATGAAGTAGTGGGCTTCAAACAAGCAGATGGCGAAATCATGGTGCATAAACGCAACTGTATTCGGGCCATCAGTCGCTCTGCACAAGAGGGTGAGTCCATCGTAAGCGTATCACTGCCGGTATGTGAAATGAATAAATACCTTTCGCAAATTCAGATTACCGCTTTAGACCGGGTCGGATTACTTCAGGAGTTACTGGATGTGATTTCGATGCGTCTAAAACTCGGCATTGTGGATTTGCGTACAAATATGGAAGATGAAATCGTAAACTGTAATGTGCGTTTTCGCGTACATTCGGCCGATGAACTTTTGACAATCATGACAGATCTCGAAAAAATAGAGGGCGTTGAAGAAGTGTGGCGAGGAGAAATCGAGAATGCTTATAAATAAACGGAATACCTGAATAAACAGAATCCCTGAATATACAGAATCCTTGAATAATCAGAATACCTTTTTTCGAATATCAATAGAAACCTTATAGACCATGAAGAAATCGCTTGTCCGACACGGGTTCGTCTTTTTACCCCTTTTAGTTTCTCCCTCATTGGGTGTAGCACAAACGCCTACATCCGCAGTTTCAGTCACACCGTCGGGAGCTGAATCAAAACCCTTGATCCGTGTTACCGGTCAAGTAATAGAGAAATCCTCAGAACAGTCTCTACCTTACGCTACCATCTCAGTGAAAGAGGGTGCCGAGAAGGTAATCAAACGTTTGGCGACAGATGATTTCGGAAAATTTGAAGTGGAATTACCGATTGAGACCGATCTGACGGTCATTGTAACCAGTGTCGGTTTTACACCGTATGAAAAAACGTTCCGCATTGGCAACACGGATAAGAAAACCTACGCTTTGGGCAAACTGAAAGTGCAGGAGGGGGTTGAGCTGAAGGAGGTAACCGTCTCAACTTTCAAGCCTTTGGTGAAAAATGATCCGGATAAGATCACCTATAATATGGAAGCCGATCCCGAAGCACAGAGCAATAATGTGCTAGAGATGTTGCGTAAAGTACCTTTGTTGACGGTAGATTCCGATGAGAACATCCGACTCAACGGACAATCTAATTTTAAAGTGCTGATGAACGGCAAAAGTTCCTCCATGCTGAATGGAAGCTTGAAAGAAGTTTTGAAAAGTATTCCTGCAAACACCATTAAAGACATTGAAGTGATTACCAATCCATCCTCAAAATATGAGGCGGAAGGAGTAGGGGGGATCATTAACATCATCACTACAAAGAATAAACTCAACGGTGTTTTCGGGAGCGTGGGTGCCAATGTCGATGAATTCGGAGGATTCGGGGGCAATCTGTTCCTCTCCTCGAAAATCGATAAGTTCAGTTTCTCCGGCCGCTATTTCGGCAATCGCTATAAGCGACCATCCAATACAAGCGAATCCTACAAGGAGAATTTTGTAAGTGAGGAGTATCGCTATATGGAATCCGCCTCTTCAAGTCGTTATGACGGACAAAGTCACGGATTATCCGTGGAGTCGAGTTATGAGATTGACTCGTTGAATTTATTAACACTCTCTTTCTGGGGGCATCTCCGCGATTCCAAGTCGAAGAGTTCCGCTCATACCGAGGAGTTCGATATCGAGAAAGAGCTGTCCCGTTCTTATACGAATGATTACATTTCAAAAAGTAACGGAGGATCGGTTTCGGGTAATCTCGATTACCAGCGCACCTTTAAAAAACCGGATAAAAGCTTTACCGTTTCCTATAAGATCGACTGTAATCCGTCGGGAAGTAATTCTGAAAACAACATCACCACACTGCTGAACTATTACGATTATCGTCAAAAGTCCAAAAATGATGCGATGGGACAGGAACATACCATTCAGATGGACTACTACGACCCGCTTACCAAAAATCACCAAGTGGAAGGGGGTGTGAAATACATCCTGCGAAAGAATACCAGCGACAGTGATATCTATCTGTGGGAGGAGAATCAATGGGTGTATCAGGAGAATCGTGTGAATGATCTCGATTATACACAGCACATCCTCGGGTTGTACGGAGGTTACGTTTACAAAATGAAGAAGTTCAGCACCAAAGCGGGATTGCGTCTGGAAAGTACGTGGAACGACGGTGTTTTTACATCCACAACAGAAACCCGATTCGATAACAACCTCTTTAACGTTGTTCCTTACGTTACATTATCCTATAAACTCAAACCTACGCAAACGGTAAAGGTTTCCTATACGCAGCGTCTTTCTCGTCCCGGTATCTGGTATCTGAATCCCTATGTGAACGATGTGGATCCGTTCAACATCCGTTATGGTAATCCGAATCTGGTTTCAGAGATATCACATGCCTTCAATGCAGGCTATAGCTATTTTTCGCCTAAATACAATGTGAATGCCGGATTGACTTATAACCTGCTGAATAATGGAATAGAAAGCGTATCGACCATAAATTCGGAAGGGGTGACCACTTCAACCTATGAAAACATCGGACACCGTCAATCCGTGGGATTGAATCTCTACGGATCGGCTCAGTTTTCAAAGAAACTAAGTCTGTATACCAACATGAACGGCTCTTATGTGGATATCTCGGCCGGAGAAGATTCGAAACTCAAAAACTCAGGTTTCTCTCTCAATGGGTATATGGGGTTGCGCTGGGTAGCTTGGGAGAACGGATCGATCAATCTGAATGGCGGATTGTATTCCCCTTCGGTTTTATTACAGGGTAAAAGTGCTCTCTTCTATTACACATCGATGGGTATTTCCCACCAGATGTTAAAGAAGAAACTATCACTTTCACTCTCGGTAAGCGATCCCTTCTGGAAATATAAAACAGGATCGACGACATTGGAGGATGAATCCTTCTATTCGAAATCAACGTATCGGAATCGTGCACGTTCCATCCGTTTCAGTGTCTCCTACCGATTCGGGAAAATGAACATCCAAGTGAAAAAAGCGAAACGAGGCATCAACAATGACGATGTTAAATCCGGAGGTAGCTCCAATAGCGGCGAGTGAAAATAAAAATTTGTAATATCTATGTAAAAATATCTTAACAAAGGCGTCACGCCGTTGTTTTAAAGTTGTAATCTGCTTCATACATCTTTGCATTGTAATAATTATCAGGAATTTACTATGCAAAGATGTTGGAGCAGATTGCTTTTTTTCAGTGTATTGCTAATGGCTCTCCCCGCCGTGTTGTTGGGACAGAATCAGGGTTCCATCGCCGGAACTATCTTAGATCAGAAGTTTAAAGAACCGCTTACCGGAGCTACGATACAGATTGAAGGTTCATCGGTGGGAACCGTGGCCGATCTGGACGGAATATTTGAAATACCTTCCCTTTCACCGGGAAAATACAACCTGATCATCAAATACATCTCCTACAAGGATGTGCGCTTGGAGTCGATTCAGGTTGAGGCCAATAAGAAAACCGTGATCGGTGTAGAGATGACAGACCAGAGTCAGGAGCTGCAGGGCGTAGTGGTGGTGGCGCTGATGAAGCAAAACACCGAAGTGGCACTTTTGAACTCCGTAAAAAAAGCTTTGTTGGTACAATCGGGCGTTTCAGCTCAACAGATCAGCAAATCGCAGGATTCGGATGCATCCGCCGTCATGAAACGAATTCCGGGGGTATCGCTGATTGACAACAAGTTTGTAATGGTTCGCGGTTTGTCACAACGTTACAACAACGTATGGATCAATAACAGCGGGGTTCCCAGCTCCGAGGCCGATTCCCGCGCCTTTTCCTTTGATATCATCCCCTCTTCTCAGTTGGATAATATGATGGTGGTGAAATCTCCGGCACCGGAGATTCCTTCTGACTTCTCAGGCGGTTTTATCCGTATCCAGACAAAAGACGTGCCCGATAAAAATTCGTTTTCCTTCTCCGTGGGTGCGGGGGTGAATGACGAGACTCATTTCCGTACGGCATTGCGATCAAAAGGTTCGACAACCGATTTCCTTGGATTCGACAACGGATTCCGTACGAAGGGATTCTCCTACAAAGAGCGCTTGGATAATACGAATGCGCAAGAGGTTACCGATTTTACAAAGAACGGATTGAATAATGACTGGCGTCTACACAAGTTCACACCGGTAGGCGATCTGAAACTGAGTGCCGTTTACAACCGTTCCATTACTACCGATGCCGGACGTCAGGCTGCCGTATTGGCCGCATTGAACTACTCGAATGGTTCCAAGAGCTATTCCGACATGAAGAATGCCCGTTACGGTATCTACAATATAAACAGCGATGAGCCGGAATACCTTTACAACTACTACGATAACCGTTACGATCAGAACGTGCGACTAGGAGGAATGGTTAACCTTACCTTCATTCCACGCAAAGGCGATCGTTATGAATTTAAGAATATCGTGAACCAATTGGCAACAAGTCGCTACACCGAACGAACCGGATTCCAAAATATTTCAGGGTTTTACCAACAGGAAAAGAATGAATATTATTATGTGAGTCGCACCACCTATAGCGGTCAGCTTACAGGAACATACTCCCGTGAATCGCAGAAAACCGATTGGAGCCTGGGTTACGCCTTCTCTAATAAAAATCAACCGGACCGCCGCATCATCAACCGCGAGGAAAACGGCTTCGTAGGAGACGCGCATTATGGTGAGATGCAGATCGACCAGAATGAGATCCAACGTGAATTCTCATTCCTAAAAGAACACATCCTTTCCTCTTCGCTGAATTATCGCAAGGATTTTGAATTGTTCGGATTGAAGCCTGCCATCAAAACCGGTGCGTATGGAGAATACCGTACACGAAACTACGATACGCGTTCTCTTTACTACCGTTGGAACAGTTTCAATCTTTCCGATGACTTCTCCTACGGAAATGTATTGGATGAGATCCTGACCGACTCGAACTACGGAAGTGACAAGCTTTACCTGTATGACGATACCGATAACCGAAACAGCTATTCCGGAAATAATATGCTCGGAGCCGGCTATCTGGGAGTAAACCTGCCGGTGGACAAACTGGATATGTATGGAGGCGTACGTTTTGAATACAACCGGATGGAACTGACGAGCTATACGTCGCTGAAAGGTTTTAAAACGAAAAAAAGAGATTATTCTGACGGTCATTTTTTCCCCTCTTTCAATGCGGCTTATCGTTTTACGGAGCGTCACCAGCTTAGAGCCGCCTACGGAGCATCCGTGAACCGCCCTGAATTCCGAGAGGTATCCGGTTCGGTATATTACGATTTCGATCTTTTCAGCGATGTAAAAGGAAACCCGAATTTGAAGACGGCTTACATCCAGAACGTCGATCTATGTTATGAATACTATCCCTCTAACGGCGAAGCGATCTCTTTCTCGCTTTTCTACAAGCATTTCCGAAATCCGATCGAATGGACTTACCTCGATGCGGGAGGCAGTTATACCTACACCTTCGAGAATGCCGATCGAGCAGATAATTACGGCGTGGAACTGGAAGTGCGTAAAAACCTCGATTTTATCGGGTTGCCACACTTTAGTCTCAACATGAACGGATCGTTGATTAAAAGTCGTGTGAAATTCGACGATGTCTCTCTTGAAAAAGAGCGTCCGATGCAGGGGCAATCCCCTTATCTGATCAATACGGGACTATTCTATCAAAATCCGAATTATCATTTTAACATCGGGGTGCTTTACAATCGAATCGGGAAACGAATCATCGGCGTGGGCCGCGTCGATACCAGCGACGGTGGAAGCATCAATAACAATATCCCCGATTCATATGAGATGCCTCGAAATGCGCTCGACCTTACTTTCAGTAAGAAATTCGGCAACCGCGTGGAGTTGAAAATGAGCATCGGTGATATTCTTGCCGAATCGTTAATCTATAAGCAATTTCCTGAGTTCATTGATGCTTCCGGCGTCAAACAGGAACGTTCACAAATAACCAAGTCCTATAAACCGGGACGCACTTTCAATCTAAACATTTCAGTGAATCTTTAAGAAAAGAAAAATGAAAAAAGTTAATCTTGCCCGCGTGGCACTTTCAGCCGCTGTTCTGACAGCATTTACCGCTTGTTCCTCTACTGAACCGGATTCAACCGGAGAGAATGTCGATTTACCTTTTCTTTTCAATGGTAATGAACTTGGAAACGGCGATCAGGAATTTGAAATTTCAGGTAACTACACCCTGCCAAAAGGAACTTACCTGCTAAAAGGTTGGTGTTATGTGACGAAAGGTTCGCAATTGACCATCGAGCCCGGTACAATCATCAAAGGCGATAAAGAAACCAAAGCATCACTTATTGTAGAGCCGGGTGGTAAACTGATTGCTCAGGGAACGAAAACGCAACCGATCGTTTTTACCTCGGAAGCAGCTCCCGGTAATCGTCGTCCCGGTGATTGGGGTGGTTTGATCATCTGCGGAAACGGCTTGAATAATAAAGTGAAACAGCAGATTGAGGGTGGTCCGCGTACCGAGCACGGGAATGTTGACGGAATTTCCAAAGAGGATGATAATTCAGGTATCTTGAGTTATGTGCGTGTCGAATTCGCCGGATATCCGTTCAAAACGGATCAGGAAATCAACGGTATTACATTCGGTTCGGTGGGTAGCGGTACGAAAGTTGACCACGTACAGGTTTCCTATTCGAACGATGATTCGTTCGAATGGTTCGGCGGATCAGTGAATTGTAAACACCTGGTGGCTTACCACGGATGGGACGATGACTTTGATACCGACAATGGTTTCAGCGGGAAACTACAATACCTGTTGAGTGTGAGAAATCCGAAAATCGCCGATACATCTCTTTCAAACGGCTTCGAATCAGATAATAATTCAACCGGAGGAACCGAAAACCCCTATACGTCGTGTACATTCAGTAATGTGACTTTTGTAGGACCGATCGGCCAGGATCCGGCGTTCGAGAATACCTCTTCCTATATCGATGCGGGTAACATGAACCCGCTGAACGGTTCTAAAACAGGAACCTTCCAGTCCGCTATCCAGGTTCGCCGCAACTCGCGTCTGAACTGCTTCAACTCTGTTGCGATGGGTTATCCGGTTGGTCTGATCGTGGAGAATGATAAGGGAAGTACTACCCAGAGTTGGGCAGAAGAGGGTGCTTTGAACCTTGAAAACATCGTTTTCGCTCAGATGGGCATTACCGGATCGGATGTGAATAAAACATGGAAAGACGTATATTCAAATGATGCCGGAAAGAACGTGGATGAATCGCGGATCTCATTCTCTCACGATTTCTTCGTGAAACAGAACGGGAATAAAGTGGTTAATTCAATCGCCGACCTGAAAATCAAGCAACCCAACAGCTTGAACGCGTCTCCAAACTACGGACCGATGAGCGGAAGTCCCCTGCTGAATGCAGCCAGCTTCCAGAATCCGAAACTCGCAGGATTTGAAAATGTTTCTTATATCGGAGCTTTCCGTGATGAGAATGACGATTGGATGTCGGGATGGACAAACTTTGATCCGCAGAATACCGCTTATTGATTTTAGATTAGATAAGATTCAGCGTATTTTGTTCTGAGAAGAGGCCGCCTAAAAACATTTTGTTTTTAGGTGGCTTTTTTGTTTCGTATGTTTGCATCAGTGCAGCTTTCCCTGGAAGAGACGGAATCGGAAGAATCGCATGATCGATACGACCAAAATTAAAATAGATCGGAGCAATTCATGGCTGGAAGCACCACAAATGCCTATTCAGTGCTTTGAAGAAGCTTCTTCAGTACTCTGAATGGCGCGCTTCAGTACTCTGAAGAAGCTTCTTCAGTACTCTGAATAGCGTGCTTCAGTGCTCTGAATAGCGTGCTTCAGTGCTCTGAATAACGTGCTTCAGTACTCTGAATAACGTGCTTCAGTACTCTGAAGAAGTAATTATGCAGGAATATTTTGCAATTCTTTTCTTTTAAAAATATATTTTTGTCAAACCTTAATCTCTCTAAATCCTTAACCGAAGGGCTTTTTCCCTTAATTATAAATTAATTTTCATGAATCTAATAGACAAAACCGTCCTCACCGTAGCCTGCTCTGCTTTTATTCCTCTGTGTAGCGTTGCTCAACGACCGGTTCTTAAGTACAATCGCGATGGAGCGTTTAAAATTGTTCAATTTACCGATCTCCACTTCAAAAAAAACGTGGCGGCGTCTAACGCGGCTCTCGAATGCATCCATACGATTCTCGATAAGGAATCGCCCGACTTGGTGATCTTTACCGGTGATCTGATCTATGCCCCGCCTGCTGATGAGGCTTTACTTGCCGTATTGGATCCGGTGATCTCCCGAAAGATTCCGTATGCGGTTACTTGGGGGAATCACGACGATGAGCAGGGGATGAATCGGAGCGATCTGCAAAAGATCGTAGAGTCACAGCCCTACAATTGCGGTTTTACGGCCGAAGGAGTTACCGGCAAATCTAATTTCGTATTGCGGGTAGAATCCTCGCGCTCCGATAAAATTGAAAATATACTGTATTGTTTTGATTCGAATGCATACGCCTCGGATCCCAATGTGAAAGGGTATGACTGGATCAAAGCCGATCAGATCGCTTGGTACCGCAGCCAAAACGCATATTTTAAGGATCTGAATGGGGATAAACCTATTCCGGCACTTGCTTTTTATCACATACCGGTTCCTGAATTCAGTATAGCCGCGAAAGATGAAAGCGCAAAATTGTTGGGATACCGAATGGAACGATCTTGTCCTCCGAATCTGAATTCAGGACTTTTCACGGCGATGTTCCAGGGAGGAGATGTGATGGGGCACTTCGTGGGTCACGATCACGATAATGATTATGCGGTTTACTGGAAAGGGGTACTGTTGGCATATGGTCGTTTCAGCGGCGGTAAAACGGAGTATTATAACCTACCCGTTACCAATGGTGCACGCGTCATTCAATTGCAGGAGGGCAAAAGAGACTTCAAAACATATATCCGTCAGACAGACGGTAAAGTGATGCACGAAATTAATTATCCGGGAGACTTCAAAAAAAAATAAACGGCTTCTAACAAACTGTTTGAGTTTATATCTTTTTCGATGTACCTAAACTAAAAATAAATCAACTAAAATGAAACTGAGAAATCTAATCTTACTGAGCGCACTCACTTTGAATGTATCTGCCGGTCTGTTCGCAAAAGAACCGAAATGGAAAATGATCTGGCACGATGAATTCAATAAAAAAGGAAAAATCGATGAGGAGAAATGGAGTAAGATTCCGCGCGGAGGAGCTGATTGGAATAACTATATGTCTGATGATGACCGGTTGTATGATGTCAGAAAAGGAAAACTCATTCTTCGCGGAATCGTAAATGACCGCTTAGATCGCGATACGGCTGAGTTTATTACCGGAGGAGTTTATTCTCGCGGAAAGTTCGCCCTTGATTACGGGAAGGTGGAGATCAGAGCTAAATTGCCCAATGCAACCGGTTGTTGGCCTGCGTTCTGGATGTTACCCGACGTAGAGAATAGAGTCTGGCCCGACGGCGGAGAAATTGATATTATGGAGCATCTGAATCACGATACCATCGCTTATCAAACGGTTCACTCCTATTATACGGTTAAACTCGGAATCAAGGATAACCCAAAGCATTTCGCCACCGCACCCATCGACAAGCACGGATACAATACGTATGCGGTTGAGAAACGTCCCGATAAACTGATTTTCTCCATTAACGGCGTTACCACGTTGGAGTATCCGCGCATCGAAACCGATGAGAAAGGTCAATATCCGTTTGATACCCCTTATTATGTTCTATTAGACATGCAATTGGGCGGAAGCTGGGTAGGGAAGGTTGATCCGGCCCAACTTCCGGTAGAGATGGAGATTGATTGGATCCGGGTTCATAAGCAGAAATAATCCCATCCCTATCTAATTTAAAAGCCTCTTTAGACGCAAGATATCTTCGTCTAAAGAGGCTTTTTTTTGCATTCGAAATAATATTATGTAATATTTTATTAATAAGTATGAATTAAACTCGTCACGATTAAGAAATATTTACGAAATACCCATCCCGTACTTTTGCCCCTGAATAAAGATTCAGAATAAAAAATTCAATGTAATCGGCATCGTCGCTCCACTAAAACGAGCTACCTGATTAAAGGTAAATAGACGATGCATTCAATCTCGATATTAGAAAATAGATAACTTACAAATGAAGAAAAGCATTTTGTTTTTTACCCTTTCGCTCGTTTCAATGAATGGGTTTGCAGAGAATCTGAGAGGAGTAATCAAAGATCGTCAAACCAATGAAGAGTTGATCGGTGCAACCGTAATTATTAAAGAACTAGAAGGAAAGGCTGCTGTAACCGGTTTGGACGGCTCTTTTCTTTTTAAAGATATTCCGGAGGGTAAGAAGCTTACGCTACAATGTCGCTATGTTGGCTACAACTCCGTAGAATGGGTTGTGGTAGCCGGACAAACGCATCACGAGGTTTTCCTGAATCAGAATTCGGTTGAACTGAAGGATGTCGTTGTATCGGGTACGATGAGTAAGAACACCGATAACGGCGCACGATTCTTGGAAAAGAAAGCCTTCAATGTGATGAATGTGGTGAGTGCCCGCAGCATCGAGGTTTCACCCGATTTGAATGTGGCGAATGTTTTGCAGCGCGTATCGGGGGTGACGATGGAACGCAGCAATTCGGGCGACGGACAATATGCGATTCTTCGCGGAATGGATAAGCGTTATAATTATACGTTGGTGAACGGTGTGAAAATTCCGAGTCCGGATAACAAAAACCGTTACGTTCCCTTGAATATCTTCCCGAGCGAATTGCTCGACCGCCTCGAAGTCACCAAATCCCTTACCGCAGACATGGAGGGGGATGCTACCGGAGGTGCTATCAATATGGTGATGAAGGATGCTCCTGCTAAAAGAACCTTTCAGATAAACCTCTCGTCGGGTTATAATGCGCTCTTCTTTGATCGCGATTACATGAAATTCGGTTCAAACGATATTACTAAGACCGCACCCCGTTATCAATACGGTACAGATTACAAAGCCACGGTTGATGATTTCGCCAAAGGCACCTCAAAAATAGCAACCTCGCGCGCTTTGCCCAATGTGGTTGGTGGTTTCATGTATGGCGATCGCCTGTTGAATGAAAAACTGGGCGTTGTGGTTGCCGGTAGTTTTCAAAACCTGTATAAGGGCAATAACAGTTTGTTCTATACAGACGTGATGAATCAGACCGAAAGTGCGGTACGTCTCTCTACGATGAAAAAAAGAGAATATTCTGAGAATCAGATGCAATACGGACTGCATGCCAAACTTGATTACCAGTTGAACGAGAATCATAAATTGGAGTGGTATAATGCATTTATCGGAAATAAAAACGAGCAGTTGCGCAATACCACGGCAACAAACCTATCTCTGAATTACGCACCCGATAAAGGGAACGTATTGGATAACCTGGAAATTCGCTCGCGTCTCACATCGCAACAGATATTCGCTTCGACACTACAGGGGGAACATCACCTGAGCAAGGTGTGGAAAGCGGACTGGTCAGCGGTTTATTCTCATGCCGGGAATGACAGACCTGACAATACGGCGATTAACCTTGAAAATAACCGTACGAATTTCGTAGACCATATCACGGCCGATAACACCGAGCGCCGTTGGGAAAAGAATACAGACCGCGATATGGCGGCTTATCTGAATATCAATTACAAGAAATCACTTTCTCTAGGCAAGCTGGATGCCAAAGCCGGAGGGATGTACCGCGATAAGGCACGAACGAACCAATACGTTTCTTATCTCTTCACTCCCGCAGCCGCTACGCGCCCGGTATATGGGAAAGATTTCGAGACACTCGATCAGATCGACTGGAAAATCAGTGCTCCGAAAGGGAGTGTGGGACCACTGAACTATGAAGCGGCAGAGAAAATCGGAGCGGCTTATGCGATGGGGTCGTTTGAAACCAAGCAATGGCATTTGATCGCAGGGATACGTGCCGAACACACCCTGCAATCTTATCTGATGGAGTTTCCCGCAGCGGGCGATGATCCGTATGGTGAGCAGAACTATTGGGATTTCCTCCCTTCGGTTCACCTGAAATATATGCCGCTCGAGAAGATGAACATCCGTGCTTCTTATTTCCGCTCGATCAATCGTCCCGGTTTCTTTGAAATCGTGCCTTACTCGATCATCAACGAAGATTATATGGAATTCGGGAATAAAAACCTGAAACGCTCACAGATCGATAACATCGATTTCCGTCTGGAATATTTCCCTTCAGCCAACGAGCAGTTCATGGCGGGTTTCTTCTATAAGAGAATCAAAAACCCGATCGAATACGCATACTCTTCGGTAAACAACCGTCAGTTCGGGTACGGTCCCTCCAATCTGGGGAACGCTGCCAATTACGGATTCGAAGTGGATATGATCAAATACGTGCGCAATTTCGGGTTGAAAGCCAACTACACCTATACCCATTCAGCCATCACAACCGAAAAGACACTTTACGGTCGCGATGAATCGGGAAAACTGGAACGTAAGTTGGTGGATCAAACCAGACCATTGGTGAATCAGGCACCCCATGTGGCCAACATCTCTTTATTGTATAAGGATACGAAGTACAATTGGGATGCACAGGTGGCCGTAACCTATTCCGGAGAGAAGATCGTGATCGCATCCCATTACCTGGACTCGGACTATTGGGAGGAGGGGTCTTTCTCGTTGGACGTTTCAATCGAAAAGAAATTCAAATCGGGTATTTCCGCCTTTGTGAAAGGGAATAACCTGCTTAATACGCCGGTTCGCCGATTCATCAAAACGGTGAATCCGTACAATGCGAATTTCGAGAATCAAAACATCGCAAGTGGCAAAACCCTGATACGCGAGGATTTTCACGGACAGACTTTATTAGCCGGTGCACGCTATAGATTTTAAAAATAAAACAAAAACAAATCAATTCAATTAAAGCTATGAATGCTAAAAGTTTATTTTTCTTCGGCTCGATGGCTGTTTTAACAGCTTGTAGTACAGATGCTGATGTGAACGACGGATCAACGGACGAACCAATCGAAACTCCTACGGAGTCAGTTTATCCTGCGGGTTCTATCGTGTGGAAGAAAGATACTACCGTACTATTGAAAGATCATTTCCTGGTAGAGAAAGGAAAATCCCTTTATATCGAACAGGGGGCTACAATCATTGCCTCAAACTCAGAGGTGAAACCTGAAATCGTAGTGTTGGGTAACCTTTACAGCATGGGGACGGCTGAAAAACCGGTTGTCTTTACTGTTGAGGAAGCTTCAAAAGGAGACCGTTTCTCACGTAATTGGGGCGGTATTATTTGTGGATATGATTCAAAAGAGGTGCTTTTGGAAAATACGGTAATTGAATACGGAGGTGCTCAGACTACCGAAAATTCATTGTCTTTCCGTCACGAATTGTTTAAAACGGAGACAGGCGAGGGCGTTCCCGCACTGCATTTCTGTAACACGGAAGGTTCGCTTGTGGTTCGGAATTCCGTATTCAGAAACAACGCCGAAGATCACATGTACATTACAGGCGGAAAATCAATCATCGCCAATAACCAGTTTATTACATGTGGTTTTGACGGAGGTGAAGCGATCAATTACAAATCGGAGTGTCTTGCGGATATCGCCTATAATGTGGTTTACGATGCCAATACGAATGCGTTGAAGCTTTCGAATGCCGGCTTCAATACGCTTCAGTCTCATTTAATCTGTTACAACAACACCTTTATGAATACCGGATGGCGTCGCCCGAAAGTGAAAGGGGGAAGCATCTGGTTGGAGAAGAGTGTTTTGGCCGAGCTGTATAACAACCTTGTTTACGATTGTCGTTGGGGCTTGAAAGAGAGTACGGAAGAGCAGAAAGATGCCGCATCCGTAATCACACCGAATTACTATTTCGCTTCTACCGAAGCCGGAGTAGCACAGATGCAGGCAAGCGATGCGGATGGCATTCTGAACGGTGCGAACGATATCCTAAGTCAGCAGGCAGGAGATAAGAATCCGTTGTTCGTTAACTTCAAACAGCAGGACAACATAAACATCAACGTTTCTTCGAACGAAGGGGATGTACCTGCCGAATTCAGAAATGACTGGGATTTGCACTTGACGGCATCTTCTCCCGCTTTGACAGGAGGTAAAACGGATTTCAAACCTCATTTTATGGAGAAAGGGATCACATTTGAAGGTCTTGACAAAATCGTAAAAGAGAATACATTCAAATCGCCTGCTCCTGCTTCTTACTTCGGAGCGTACGGAAAAAAATAATATCAATAAAATAATAAACAAATAATGGTAAGATCTTATCAAAGATATTTCTCTTCAATGATGTTGGCTCTTGTGTTGTGTACTGCGTGCGGTACACAACCGCAGCAGCCGACAAATGCAACAGCTTCAGAAAAGATAACATTTCAGGTTCCGGCAATCAGTGAAAGTGCTAAGAATTTTTATGTAGTGAACGACCTGGGTCGTAACGGTTACTATCAACAGAAGCCCATTGCCGAATTGTTAGGAGAACTGGCTACCGAAGTGGACATCGAATTCGTTGTGGCTGCCGGGGATACGCATCACTTCGATGGGGTGGGCAGTGTGAGCGATCCGCTTTGGGTTTCAAATTACGAAAACATCTATACGCATCCCGAATTGATGCTGGATTGGTTTGCCGTGTGCGGAAATCATGAATATCGTGGAAATACACAGGCCGTAGTGGATTATACGGCGATCAGCAGAAGATGGAACATGCCGTCTCGCTACTATTCTCGTACGGTTGAAGCGGGAGAGAATGAAACCGCTTTGCTTCTGTTCATCGATACGACTCCTTTGATCGATAAATACCGCACCGATTCGGAAACTTATCCGGATGCCGTGAAACAGGATATGGAAGCGCAGTTGAAATGGATGGATGAAACACTGAAACAGAGCAATGCCAAATGGAAATTGGTCATGGGGCACCATCCGGTTTATGCCGAAACAAAAAAAGGAATCTCCGAACGTACCGATATGCAGTCCCGGGTTCAACCCATCCTGGATAGAAACAATGTAGACGCATACATCTGCGGACACATCCATAACTTCCAGCACATCCGTGTGCCGGGGAGCAAAGTGGATTATGTTGTGAACTCATCGGGTTCGCTTTCGCGAAAAGTAAAAGAGGTGGAGGGAACCGTTTTCTGCAGTCCCGAAGCCGGTTTCTCTATCGTATCCATGGAGGATAACAAACTGACTTATTTTATGATGAATGGTGAAGGTCAGGTTGTGTATCAATTCAATCGCGAGAAATAAAAAAAGAGGGTTAGGTGGTTTATAAAGGGCGTCTCAAATTAAGTTTTGAGGCGCCCTTTTGTTTTTATGCCAGAAAGTTTGCGGCTCGGGTGAATACCGTATCAAACGCCGTATTCAGGTCATTTGTGTCGATCTTCCGATTCTCTGCCGGAAATGGATTCTGATGTGTGTATTGAAACGGAAAGTCCAGTTCACAGGCAATGGGACTCTCTTTATCGCCCAATGCTTCCCAAACGCCGGGAGTGGGAATCACGGTGTCTTTCTTGAGCGTGACGATTTGCAACCGCTCTTTGTTTTCGGCGAAGAAACTCCTCCTGAACTCGGGCAATATATCTTGTCTCAACATGCTGATGAATGCTTTGTTCAGAGGTTCTTTGCGCAGGTCCGGGATGACGGAATCGTTTAACCCCTGCTCACTACCCCAATAGGAGGCGTAATAGTTGTGAACCTGATCCCATGCCGCTTGATCGAGAATCTCGCGCGCACTCCCGTTCATCTTGTCAAAAATCGATCCGCCGCAGAATAGGAACACCTTACTGTCTGTTAACAGCTGTTTCGGATTCCCCAACATGCAGATCTGTGCCAGCAACGCACCGATCGAGTAGGCGAACAGATCCACCTTGCAACCCGCTTTGAACAGCGGATGCTTTCCCTCCCGGATCTGGCGGATCAGCTGACAAAGGTTAAGGATCGTCTCCCGCCCGGAGGTGTACATACGTAGGGGGGAAGCCGAAAGACGCAGACTCAGCGCCACATTGGCAAAAGTGGAGTTGTTGAGTTCGGGATGTAACGTTTTTCTGAAATTCACCCAGGGCATGTTGTTGCGCGGAGCAATCCAACTTTGGGGCGTGCGGTTCATGTGGAAAGCGATCGGGAAAAGTAATACCGGGGTTCCTGTTGAGTCACAGAGGTATTCGGCCCAGGAGAGGTATTTATCCCAGTTGCGTTCATTCAGACCGTGTAATAATAGAATGCAGCGATCGTGTTTCTCTTTTCCGAGCGGGTAAAAAAGCGGATAATTGAACGCTTTGTTTTCCTGAATCAGGTTGTCGGGATCGGCACAAAAATCGGTGCCCTGAGGAACTAAACGGGCCAACGTTCTCATTTCTGCTTTCGGGGTGGTTTCTTTAAAAGGAAAGTGGTCTATTTGTATCGAACGATCCGCAATTCGTATGCTTTTGTCGTTTTCAAATAGCGTTTTCAGGTAATTGTGTCGGCAAATAAAGTCCTTCATCGTCTTTGAATTGAATGATTTGATATATAAAGAAACAAACGATCGGAGGATTTTCCATTTTAAAGGGTTTTGCACTCCCTACAAGGGGTGGAAAGTGCTATTTTGGGGTAAAAAAAGAGATAAAGGGGTGAATTGATTTAAAAAGAATCCTAAATTTGTTTGAATAAAACAAGTAGTTATGATTTTTTTTAAGGCTAAAATCCCCGCGTACCTTTATGAAAAGAAGAATCTGATTCATCTGGTTCTCCTGACGGCTGTGTTTGCATTGGTATTCATTAATATCTATAAACCGTTCAGTTCTGAAAACTGGTATAATGTATCGCAGGCGAAGTTTTTCTTTTATTCCAGTCTGATCATCCTAACCGGAGTTTTGGTAGTGGTAATCAGTCGGATCATCATGTTTTTCTATGCACGAAAGAAAACCATCTCCTATGGGGTGTATGCGATTTGGATTTTGATAGAAATCGCAGCGATGTCTGTTTTTTATACCTGCTATACACTCTTCCTGAATCCGGAAAAAGACCTGATGCTCACTTTTAAAAGCTCCACCATCAATACCGTTTTGGTTTTGCTTTTACCTTACTCTGTGTTATGGCTCTATTTTTCATGGCAGGATAAGGTGCGTAAATTGCAGTTGCTCGAAGAAAACAATCCGATGCAGAACAACAATGAGGTGTTTTCCTTTCACGATGAAAAAGGTGAATTCCGCTTCTCCGTGAAGAAGGATAACTTGGTTTATATCGAATCGGCAGACAACTATGTGTTGATATGGTATCTGTATAAGGGAAAACTATCCAAATACATGCTCCGCAACTCCTTGAAGAATATGGAGACCTTTTTGATCAATACCAACATGGTGCGCTGCCATCGCTCTTTTATGGTGAACTTTGATCTGGTGAAAGTGATCAAACGCGAAAATAACGGAGTGTGCCTGCAGATGGATCTTGAGAATGTTCCCGATATCCCGCTCTCCCGTACTTATTATGAGCCGGTGTGTAACCGGATTTATAACTCCTATACCAAGTAAGATCCGTCGTTCCGACCGGCAACAGGCTGAAATAAAAAATCTTCTGTTCATCCGTCCCTTTTTGATAAGAGGGAAGCGGACGAACAGAAGATTTTCTCATTTTAGGCAATTCCCATTGCCGTATGTTTATTCCAAATTCAAGACGGGATATTGGGCTTCCCACCATTGCGGATCATCTTTCAGCCATTTGGCGAAGAATCCGAAGATGCTCTTTTTCCATGCGATTCTTCTGTTGAATTCAGCGATGCCGTGATTCTCACCCTCTACTTGGATGAAATCAACTTGTTTGCCCAATAACTTTAACGCATTGAACATCTGGATGCTTTCTCCCATCGGAACATTGGTGTCTACCTTGCCATGCAACAACAGAATCGGCGTATTCACTTTGTCGGCGTGGAAAAGGGGACTTTGTTCGGTGTACAGTTTCGGGTTGTTCCACGGATAACTGTTCGCACTTGCCGCGGCACTGTACGAATAGCCCCAATAGCCTTCGCCCCAATAACTTGAAAGGGCGCTGATTCCGGCATGTGATACCGCAGCGGCAAAAATATCGGTACGTGTCTGCAGATACATCGTCATGAAGCCTCCGTAGGAAGCTCCCATGCAACCCACTTTTTTTGCATTGACGAATGAATGTTCCGCACAGAATTTCTTCACTCCCGTAATGATATCGTCGGCTGTCTGTATTCCCCATGCGTTTACGTGGCGAGCGGCGAACTCCTGTCCGAAGCCGATCGTTCCCGATGGTTGAAGCGTGTAAACCACGTATCCCTGTGCTGCATAAAGGTGCATCGAATAGGGATGGAAGAAATTACGGTCAGACGGTGTTGTTCCGCTGTAATAATAAACGATCATCGGGTATTTCTTCGTCGGATCAAAATTCGGCGGCAAGTAATAGCGTCCTTCGATAGTCGTTCCGTCCGTCGAGACGAAATTCCACTCCTTCACTTCGCCCAATTCGTACAATTCCGCTTGTTCCTGTTGCGGATCGCTCAGTAATGTGGAACGACCGTTTTTCAAGTTATAAGCGAACGCTTTATCCGGCCAGGAAGTGGAGGTCCCCGCGTACACCGCAACCGGCGCGTTTTCTGCTACTACGAATGAATTCACCACATCGGCCGAAAGCGGAAGTTTGCTGTATTTGGCCGTGCGAGGATCGTAACTATACACATCTACATAATCGCGATCCGTGCAAGTGAAGTAGATTTTTCCATCTTTCGCATTCCATTGTGCATTCCCGATCGAAGGATTGAACTCTTTAGAAATCGGTTTCACTTTTTTCGCTTCGAGGTCGTAAAGGTAAGCCTGTACGTCGTACATGTTCGCGGTTTGTTCCGGCTTCACATTCAGTCCGATTCCATTGAAAGATTCCCCGGATGCCAGCACCAGGAGTTCCTTTTGATCGGGTGAATATTGAATCGAGTTGATAAATCCGGTTTGATACCAGATTGTATCCACACGAAACGTTTCCAGGTCCAGCTGATAGAACGAACTGCGACGGAATGGACGCTCCGTTAGGAAGGTCTCACTCTCCGAGAATAGAATTTTCTTAGAATCGGCGCTTATGTCGTTCAGGTAAGTGCTGTGGTATCCGAACGTAAGTTGCTCCATCATGCCGTTATCAAGAGAATAGCGGTAAAGCATGTTGCGGTTTCTCCAACCGGCGATGCGGTCATCCGGAGCGAGTATCTGTTGCAATTCGCTTTTTGAAGCGGGAAATTCATCCTGAACCGAGTAGATCAGATACGATTCATCCGGACTCCAATTGAAATAACCTTTCGGAAGGTTTGTTGCCAGAAGTTCTTCCTGTCCCGATGCGGGATCCAAGGTGCGCAGTTCACGACCTTTCATTCCCATTGAGGTGTAATACAGTAAATTGCGCTTCGGTAGCCAGCCTAGATCAGCTTTGTCATTGCAGTCAAAGATATTCCGGCCGTTTTGCAGGTTTACCACTTTCTTCTCATTCACTCTTTTGCCATCGGGTAAAACGGTGGAGAAGTTTAGGATCGCATACGTGCCGTTCGCTGAAACCGAAGGACGAGAGATGCGTGTTCCGGTCATCAGGTTTTCAATCGTCAGTGGATGTTGTGCATCTAAAGTGGTTTCAATCTGTGCCAGGGAGTCCGCTTTCGCCGGTTTTACCGTTGCACAGAAAACGGGATTCTCTTTGCTGTCCGGAAGTGACAGGTATTTGATCGTGATCTCCTTCTGACCCGGTTCGAGTACCACTCTTGCCGTGGCGCTCCCCGCTGAGGAGAGGGAGTCCTGCGTAGTGGTTTTATCGCCGATCTTTTTTCCGTCGGCAAAAATCTGAACCATTCCCGGTGTCTTTACATCCAATGTCACATTGGCATAACGGTCTGAACGAAGGTAGAAGCGATACAATGAAAACGTGATCGCTTCCTTTGATCCGTTCACCGCAAAATATCCGGCCGTATCTGCTTCAACGACTTGAAATTCCCCATTCGCTGCCGTTACGGCACTGTTCAGAAGGAATTGATTGGAGAAGGTTTCTTTTTTAACATTGACCGAGTCGATTAATATCGGTTTGCGGATCGTCATCTCCTGAGAACGGAGCATCTCGCGCACTTTAATATCTTCGGCCATTCCAGCCGAAGCACAAAACGAGAGCAAAAGTGATAAATAGAGTTGTTTCATCGGGTTGATTTATTTTTACATAATTCCAGACAAATCATGCGTTTCCTTCGGTTGGAAATCCAACTGGGGGGAGTAACGGCGATTAAGCCTGAAACAAGATAATGAATGGTAATCGAAATGATGGTGATAAGCAGGTGATATAAAGGTGAAATAAAGGTGATAAAAATAGCTTTATTTATACAAAAAACGATACCGATTCTGAGATAAATTAAACAATGTGCCTATTTTCGACGCGCTACCTTTACCCTTCCTTTACGGTTTCAGGCATGTTTGCCATCGCCCAGTCCACCAGATTTTGTAAACAGGGAATGAAACTGTAACCTTTCTCGGTCAGACAATATTCAACGCGTGGAGGCACTTCGGGATAAACCTTCCGATCAATCAATCCGTCTGTTTCCAATGAACGCAGGGTAACGGTGAGCATGCGTTCGGAAATATCGCCGATGCATCTTTTTATATCTGAGAATCGCATGGTGTTGTTGGCATTCAGTGTTACCAGAACCAACATCGCCCATTTGCTGCTGAGACGACTCAAGATGTCGCGAACGGGACAAGTTTGTGTGTGATGGAAATTTTTCATATTTTAACAATGTCTTAATCTGTTGCGTTACAACAATACTTACATAGGTGTAAGTATCTAATTTATAGGTGCGTTCTTGTTTTGGTCATTCTGTTTATACACCTTTGCTGTACAAAAGTAATATACTTACTAAAAATAACTATTGTTTCAATTAAAACAAAAAAGATGATGGCAAAGAACGTTGCAATTTTAGCGGTTAACCCGGTAAACGGATTTGGTTTATTTAATTATTTGGAGAATTTCTTTGAGAATGGCATCTCTTATAAAGTTTTTGCCGTGGCGGATACAACAACCATCAAAACGAATTCCGGTTTGACGCTTGTTACAGACGATGTCGTAGCGAACCTGAAAGGGAAGGCAGCCGAATTCGACGCACTGGTATTTGCTTGCGGAGATGCTATTCCCGTTTTTCGCGATCATGCCGCAGCACAATACAACCTCGATATGCTTGAGGTAATAAAAGAGTTTGCCGGTAAAGATAAAATGATGATCGGACATTGTGCCTCGGCGCTGATGTTTGAGATTGCCGGAATCGGTGCTACTCGAAAACTGGCAGTGCATCCGTTGGCCAAACCGGCGATTCAACAGGGCGTTGCGGTAGATGATACGGTGATGGAGGACGGAAATTTCTTTACGGCTCAGACAGAACAATCCATTTCAGAATTAATGCCTTTGCTTCTAGAGCGGTTGAAGTGATTTAACCTACCCCTTTAAACGCTATCATTCCTATCTCTCGAGGTTGGGTAGCGGGACAAAGAGTGTGTCGAATGTTAAAAAATATACAAAAAGAGGATGGAAATAAGAATAGTGTAGTTTTGCATTAAATACATGCATTAAACACATGCTTTGAATACATTGCATTAAACACATTATGAAACAAAATCTTATTCTATTTTCTTTTTTACTCCTCTCGTTAGGAGCTTATGCAGCGAAGGTAGACACACTCCGCGTTTTTAGTAAGGGGATGAACAGCGCGATAGAGGTTGTTACGGTGGTTCCCGAAGGAGATCCCTCTGGAAAAGGGTATCCGGTAATTTATTTACTTCATGGTTATGGTGATAATGCCAGAGGGTGGGTTGAAAAGAATCCGGCTCTCACAGCGATTGCCGATCGTGAGAAATTGATCTTCATCTGTCCCGATGGAAAGACCGGTTGGTATTGGGATAGTCCAAGCAATCCCTCTTCGAGATATGAGCAATTTATTTCCAAAGAACTTGTGGCTTTTGCCGATAGCGCCTATCAGACGAACCCCGTGCGTGAAGCCCGCGCCATTACAGGGTTGAGCATGGGCGGACACGGTGCGATGTGGAACGGTCTGCGTCATCCGGATGTGTTCGGTGCGATCGCAAGCATGAGCGGAGGGGTGGACATCCGACCTTTTCCCAACAATTGGAATATGAAAGAGCATTTAGGTGAACGGGATCAGCATCCCGAAGTATGGGATGCGCATACGGTGATCAATCTGGTGCCCTCTATAAAGAATATGGAACAGGCGATCTATTTCGATTGCGGATATAGTGACTTCTTTTTTGATGTGAATACCAAATTGCATGAGAAACTGATGGAATATAAGATCGATCACGACTTCCAAGTTCGTCCCGGAACGCATAATTGGGATTATTGGAGAAACTCACTTGACTACCACGTGCTGTTTTTTACCAAATATTTCAATAAGGCGCAGAAATAAATGCCTCTAACGCTCACCTCAAGGGTAGTCTAAAAAGAAACAGCTTCATCGTATCAGGATGCCGAGATAATCTTACCGAACTATTGTATCGCTTTTTGGTATGACAGGATTATAGCCATTCCTCTTTAAGAACCTTTCCCTGTATTCCGATCACGACTACCTTTAATGGGATGCGACGAGAAGCCACAGCAAGCGCTTTCTGTGCAAGTTGAAGTAATCCGTTGCAACAAGGAACTTCCATAATCACCGTTGTCAGCGTATTGATGTGGGCTTCGTTGATCATGGAAACCAATTTATTCACATAAACCTCTTTGTTTGAATCCAATTTGGGACAAGCGATAGCGAGTACTTTACCTTTCAAAAAACGATTGTGAAAATCTCCATATGCGAATGCTGCGCAATCTGCGGCAAGAACCACATCGGCATTTTTGAAAAACGAAGCTCCCGGATTCAACAAATGCAATTGTACGGGCCATTGACGAAGTTGCGACTCTGTGCCAACGGTTTCACCTTGCTGTTGAAATGCAGGTTGAAATGCAGGTGATGCAGGTGATGCAGGTGATGCCTGCGGTTTGCCGAAAGAAAGATTCTGTGCTCCGGGGCAACCCGAGCTAACCTGCGGTTTCTTCTGAAGCGTAGAAAAACTTTTCGATGTCGCCGAATGAATCGAAGAAAGATCAATCTCTATATTTTGTTCCTTCAGATACATTCTTCCAATGCGAAGGTATTCCAATTCATTATGTTCTTTCAAGTGTTTCAGGTGCGCAATGATTGTAGCCTCCCCTTTCGGAATCAATCGCTTCATCACTGCGATTTCATCATACGGTTCCGCCTCACGTTCTATAAATGTGATCGCATCCACGGGACACTCCCCGATGCATGCTCCCAAACCGTCACAATATAGATCGCTTATCATTCTTGCTTTACCCTCCACCATCTGTATGGCACCTTCATGACAGCCGCTTACACACGCCTGACACCCATTGCATTTCTCTTCGTCGATTTGAATAACTGTACGTAACATAGTCTTTTATTTGTAGGAGCAAAGTTAGTGATTCAACATCGAAATAAATGTGATAGATGTTACGAAAGAGTGCGAATTACATTGTTAAATCACGATATAATTATTATTTATCTATTGCTTCTCACTGTTGATGTTCGTAAATTTGCGAACAAAGAACGGGCGGCACTTGCCAAAAGGTCGTTCATTTGTTCTTGACTCATTTATTTATAACTAAAAATAGGAAGTATATGGAAATTATTGTATTAGGAACAGGGTGTGCGGGTTGTAAAAATCTTTATAACACGGTAGAGAAAGCGATGGAGGAGTTATCCCTAGAGGCGACATTAACAAAAGAGGAGGATCTGATGAAGATCATGGCGTATAATGTGATGCGACTTCCTGGGTTGGTGATCGATGGGAAGGTTGTATCATCGGGTAAGAAATTATCGCTCGCTGAAGTAAAGGAACTGCTTGTAAAATAAATCACACAAAAGATAAGCTATGAAAGCACAACTGTTGTTTTTTTAAGTACATAGATATGATTCAGAAATTTGCCGATTGGCTCGTATATGATCTCTTTACACTTGATGCGGAGAGTCATCTGGGTGCGGCGTTAAACTTTTTCTTTTACGATACGATTAAGATTATCATCTTGTTGTTCATTATTAGTTTTCTGATGGGAATCATCAATGCCTATTTTCCGATAGATAGATTGAGAAATTTCCTTAATACAAGAAAACTTTTTGGCTTCCAATATGTTTTAGCTTCTGTATTTGGAGCTGTTACTCCTTTCTGTTCTTGCTCTTCGATTCCACTCTTTATCGGATTCGTAAAAGGGGGGATACCGTTAGGTGTTACATTTGCCTTTCTGATTACATCCCCCTTGGTGAATGAGGTAGCGATTGCGATGTTTCTGGGGACATTCGGATTAAAGATCACGCTTATTTATGCGATAAGCGGAATTCTTTTGGGGATTCTGGGCGGAATATTTCTGGGGCGTCTTAATTTGGAGCGCTACCTGAGTCCGTGGGTATTGAAACTTCAACAAGAGAGTGAACAGGAATCAGAGGAGTGGGAAGCGGAACATCTTCCATTTCTACAACGTCTTCCTTCGATTGCACGTGATGCATGGGGAATCGTGAAAGGGGTGCTTCTGTACATCATTGTGGGGATTGCCGTTGGAGCAGCCATGCATGGATACGTTCCGGAAGGATTTTTTCAGAAGTATTTATCCGGAGATAATTTCTTTGCTGTACCTTTGGCTGTGATTCTTGCGGTTCCCATGTATGCGAATGCTGCCGGAATCGTTCCGGTTATCCAGGTCTTTGTTGCAAAAGGGGTGTCGGTAGGAACGGCGATAGCGTTTATGATGGCTGTAGTCGGCCTCTCCCTGCCCGAAGCAACCATGCTTAAGAAGGTGATGACTTGGCGTTTGATCGCCATTTTCTTTGGAACTGTAGCTGCATTCATCATATTTTCGGGGTACCTGTTTAATATGATTTTATAAAGTTACCGGATTGGAACAAACTAATTAATCAAATACGTTATGAAAAGATTTATCTTATTGACCGTTTCTGTTTTCTTCTTGTTGGTCTCTGTCGTTGCGCAGGAAAAAACAACTTCCATCTCTTTTACAAAGACGACTCACAACTTCGGAACAATTGATGAAGGAAAAGGGAAGGTGACTACCGAATTTGAATTCAAGAATACCGGAAAGGCGCCTTTGTTGATCACACGTACCGCCGCTTCTTGCGGTTGCACCACTCCGGATTATCCGAAAGAACCTATTGCACCTGGTAAAACCGGTAAAATTAAGGTGACGTATAACCCGAAAGGTCGTCCGGGTGCTTTTCAGAAAACGGTATATGTAATGTCGAATACGGATCCTGAGAAAAATACGCTGATTATAAAAGGAGAAGTGAAACCGGAACAAGCTCCGACGAAATGATACGATCTGTTTTTATCTTCCACAGGTGAGCCAAAAAAACGAGGTATTCTAAGCTTAATACGCTAAGGATACCTCGTTTTTATTATCTATTAAACCCTTTTTCAATTCTGATCGGAAATAAAGGAAACGCCACCGCCTTGGTTCGCCCGAAGCAAGGCGGTGGTTCGGGCGAACCAAGGCGGTGCTTCGACTGAACCAAAGCAATGGTTTTTTCAATAAGCAGGAAAAGGATTTGATTTTAATGCTTCCTCTCTCATTTATACAGTAAGTCCCGTAGTCAGAGGAGTAACGGCTCAAGTAAAATATCCGGTTGAGAAAAACTAAAAACAACCGGATATTTTGGGCTCACCAGTAAAAGTTGGGGGGAGAGATTGGGAAAAATCACTCCTAACGTCT
>JAVVQG010000003.1:0-307164 GCA_036655355.1 Bacteroidales bacterium | reverse complement strand
TTAACTTAATCACATTTGTTATTCGCGTCGCATTCTCTCTCGATTGCGATGCAAAGGTAGCGCTTTTTGCCGTCTCCGCAAGCGTTTGTGTAAAATATTTTCATCCATTTTCAAGCGTTTTACGACATAGCATTGATTTCTAGGAGATTCTCGTCTTATTTTTTTTCACTTTATTTTGACCATTCACAAATGAGAGGGTTTGATTTCAAGTTTTTACTTGGAATCGGGCTTTCAGAGCTCCTTTTTTAAGCTTTACTTCCTTCGAAAGTTTACACGGATTCTTTCAATATGCCCTCTTCTCTCTTAAGAATATTCTATTATATATAGGAATCTTATATTCATCCTTTCAAATATGCCACCATCCTTCGCAAAATTATCTACGATCCTCCAACAAAAGGCTTTTATCAGGCAAAAATTGCTCTATCCAACGAATCCTTTCATTCCATTTCCCAATGTCGCATCTTTCCTTCTATTGTTTACCCTCTTTCCTCCTGAAACACCTTTCTTCTTGAAAGATCTTTTCGATTCTTCCCGCAGTGCCCTCCTCACCTCCAATAAACACTTCTTACTCCCCGCAAAGAAATCCAAACACCTCGAAATCTTCTCTACCTTCCCGGAATACAGAAAATATTCTTTTCCTATTATATTTTGACTCTTTATGTTTTAAACTGGATTGCAAGTTCGATCAAAATATTAAGGAATATAATAATATGCGACTGGATACTTTAAAGAATATCTCGAGTATTAATGAATATCTAACTTGACTTCATGGAGAGAACAAAGGAATCTAAAAGTTTCATAAATGCTTTTGGAAAGACCTCCCCCAATTATATTGTTTGAAACTTACTTTCTTCTTCTATGAATTTCTCGAAATATTATAAATACTCAGTCCTTTTTTTCATAATATGACAGGGACATTTGTAAAATGAGAATAAATTTTTCAGTGAGTTTAATCAAATCCTGGATTGTATTGATCGCAATTGGCACAATTCGGAATGCTTCTTTTCCCCTTTTCTCCTTTAAGCGACATTAATCTCTTTCCAGTTAGCGGTGAATTAGTACGATCTACTCCGCATTGTTATGACTTTCGAATTCTTTTTTCTCTAAATACAAAGAACGTTTTTTAGTTTTTGCAGACACTAACTATTAACTTTATATCTTTAGATTTCACAATATCTAAAATACACCATTATCTTTTTATAAAGAATACAACACACACACGCCTATGTTTAACAAAAACACGTACATTGAAAGAAGAGAGAAATTAAAATCTACAGTAGGATCTGGAGTTTTATTATTCCTTGGCAATGATGAGCAAGGGCTACATTACGCGGATAATTGTTTCCGTTACCGCCAAGACTCCTCCTTTCTTTACTTCTTCGGCATTAACAAACCTGGCTTAAATGCGATTATTGACATCGATAATGACCGCGACATCATTTTTGGTGACGAATTAACTATCGATTCTATTGTTTGGATGGGTCAACAACCATCCCTAAGAGAGACTTGCGATGGAGTAGGGATTACTGACGTACGACCATCTGCTGAATTGCCGATTTACCTTGCTAACTCCAAGTCTGTTAATCAAGAAATTCATTATCTGCCCACCTATCGTGCAGAGCATCAATTAAAACTGATGGAATATCTAGGAATAAAAGTATCTGAAATAGTACCATCAATTAATTTTATCCGTGCCATAGTTAATCAAAGAAATTACAAAACGGCCGAAGAAATAATAGAAATAGAGAAAGCTTGTAACATTACTGCCGACATGCATATAGAGGCCATTCGAATGTTAAAAGCCGGAATGAGCGAGAATCAGATTGCTGCAGCCGTCGAATCAGTCGCAAAAAATTCGGGTGCTTCTTTATCCTTCCCAATCATCGCTACAATTAATGGCCAAACGCTCCACAATCATTACCACGGAAACATTGCAAAAAGCGGTCAATTATTCCTATTAGATGCGGGAGCTGAAACAGAGATGGGATATGCAGGAGATATGTCATCAACCTTCCCTGTCGATAATAAATTCACTGATCGGCAGCGTGAAATTTATGAAATTCAAAATGCGATGCATATTAACTCCGTCCAAGCTTTAAAACCAGGCATACCATTTGAAGAGGTATATGATATTTCAGCCAGAACCCTAATCGAGGGAATGAAGTCATTAAACTTAATGAAGGGTGATACAGAGGAGGCATTGAAATGTGGAGCTCATGCTTTATTTTACCCTCACGGGCTAGGCCATATGATGGGCTTAGATGTTCATGACATGGAAAATTTCGGCGAAGTATGGGTTGGTTACGACGGAAAACCGAAAAGCACACAGTTTGGGCGAAAGTCCCTCCGCTTGGCTCGCCCTCTAGAACCGGGATTCGTGCTTACGATTGAACCAGGAATCTATTTCATACCGGATTTAATTGATCTATGGAGATCCGAAGGCAAATTTCAAGAATTTATCAACTACGAAAAAGTAGAAAGCTATAAAGATTTTGGAGGCATAAGAAATGAAGAGGATTATTTAATAACAGAAGATGGTGGTAGACGCCTTGGAAAGAAAATTCCACTGACGATAGAAGAAGTTGAAGCTCTTAGATAAAGTTGTATTCACCCGAATCAAATAAGGAAATTACAACTGATTAGAAAATAAGTGAACGCTTTAAAAAAAATAGGAGAGAAGAACAAATACTTCTCTCCTATTTTTTCCCGGAAACGCTTTATGCATATTTAAAATTGGACGATCCCTCAAACTTATATTTTTATGATAAAAGAATAAGTTTGGCAAATTTCATTTGCCGGTATTAGTAAGCATATCTCCTCTTGACCTTCGTTTTATTGTAAATCACACTTAAAATTGATTGGAATAGAGAGCCGAATTGTTTTCATTTCACCTATCATTGCGGTTCGTCCAAAAAATAAATCAGAAATAATTCATTATAGAGTGGCCGCGACCTATAAATTTCAAGGAAGAGAAAGGCAAATCGAAGCACAATCCATTATCATCCTTCACTATTCATTGAATCGGAAGGGTTTTGAGTTGCGATTCTGAAACCTTGAACAACAATAACTACACTTGTAATAAAAAAAGTAATTATTCCCGCCAATGGAAATACCCACCAATGAATAGATGTATGATTCTGAAAACTATTCAACCAATTATCCATTAAAATATAGGCGATGGGAATCATCAAAATAAAAGATATAAAGATCCATACGAGGTACCCTCTAATCAACATCCATAATATACCTTCAGGAGTGTCTCCATAGACGCGCCGAACACCAATTTCCTTTTTTCGTTGATTTATATAATAAGAAGACATGGCATAAAGTCCCATTATATCCAATATTACAGCCAATGCACTAAAAATAACGATCCCTTTAGTCATACTTGTCACCTTTTGATACCATTGAGCTATAACAGATGATAAAAAAGTGACCTCTATATTATTGTCTTTCGTGATTGCACCTAAGGTATTTCTGATCTCCGATAAACTCTCTTCTGAAGCAATTGAATCAAGTTTAATAAATAAAGATAAAGGAGTCTCCTCTTCCTGAAGAGGGAGTATCATAAAAGGAGGAATAGTAGTTTCAAGATTTTGGGCATAAAAATCCTTTACAATTCCTCGAACGGGTTGAATCCGTTCTCCTATCTTGAATTCTTTTGGCAAATTTCCTAGGTTCAATTTACGAACGGCAGTCTCATTTAACCATGCGTTTTGATATTTAAGGTTTAAAATAGTAGTCTTCCCATTTCGCATACTCCAATTTCGATATGCAGCTCCCTCTGTCTCTAATCCACCCGTTGGGCTCACCTCCATATTCATTAAACGAAAAAAACAAGTATCCACGCTTATAAGAGACATTTCTATCTTTGTATCATTATAGTCGATCGTACTCTTAATTCCTCCATCGATAGGGTCGCCATTAGCAAATGCAACCATAGAAACCCCTGGCAATTTAAAGAGTTCATTTCTGATAGTCTCTCTTTTCGTAGGGTCAAAAGAAAAAGGAACTCTTATTACATTATCCGTGAGGTAACCTAAATCGAACGTCTTCAGAAAATAAGTCTGTCCTAAAAGGACAAAAGAGCATGCCATCAGTAACATTACAATGAAATACTGAATAGAGATTAATATCTTACCGTAAACTTCTTTAGACTTTTTCTGAAAATTACCTTTTAGTATTTCAGACATTTTATGTCTTACAATTAGAGAGGCAGGAATCACTCCCGAAATAACTCCAATACAGACTACAACGACCAAAAGGAATATTAATAAAGGGAAATCAAGTATAAGGCGATAATTAATATCAGTAAAAAGAAGTTTATTAAAAAAAGGTATCCATAATACAGACATAATTACCCCAATAAAAAAAGAGAGTAGACATATTCCAACGGACTCAAAAATAAAACGGAAAAAGAGTTGTTTCGATGAACTGCCTAAAAATTTCCGAGTGGCAAACTCTCTGTTCCGAAGAGTCGTTTGAGCGACAGACAAATTAATATAATTACCAACGGCTAATAAAAGTATCAAAATAGCAACAGCCAAAACAACAATGATTATTTTTTTGTCATTTGATTTATATAGAAAAAAATAAGGAGAAAAATACATCTCTTCCAGATGTTCAATCACGATACGTTTCGGAGCATATTCTTCGCTATAGGCAGGTAATATACCAGAAATAGTATTATAAAGTTCTTCTTCATGCCCCACTAAAGAACGACCTTCCTTCTCAAGAAAAAGTGTGGAGAACATATTCATTTGGAGATTACCGAGCATATCCCCGTCTTTCCAGTTTGAAAACTCATTGATTGAAGATATATCCAAAATCGCATCCGCTACTCCGAAACTTGTATTTATTGGAAAATCCTCCATGATTCCAACAACCGCACATTTAAATTCCGGATTAAAAGTTAGAATTTCACCAATAGGGTCCTTCTCTCCAAAAATCCTATAGGCGGCAGAAGATGACAAAATTATCCCATACTTTGAACGAAACAATAAATCTGAGTTCCCAATAACAACGGGAAAATTAAACATCTTAAAAAAAGAGGAATCCACCATAAGTCCATTTACAATTATAGGGCAGCTTAGATTTGCCGACTCTCTCTCCTTGGAAGCGGGAACTTGAAATTTAAAAATCCTGCAATAATTTTCCACCTCTGGATATTGATCAACAATAGCCGGTCCGACGGGTCCAGCAAAACCCCATTTCTTTTCATTCGAAATCCCCACTATTCTCTCTTTTAATGGATGAAATCCGTCTACACTTAATTCCTGCTTCAGATAAAGAGATAAAAGAATGACAAAAGAAAGAGCGAATCCAAAACCAAAAACAAGAATAAAGGAATGCATTTTATTTCTGTTCAGAACACGAAAAAAAAAGAGGATTGGCTTCATATCGATTAAAGATTAAAATGTTCATGTAATCGAAAAGCAAAAGTAATACCATAAATTATATACACCTGATAATATGATACTTGGATAAATAAAACTCTTCTTTTAATGTATAAAAATCATACAAGCGTGTCAATAATTTATACAAAAAAGTAGATGAAGATAAAGAACCCGAGTATGAAAAGCGGAAGTAAGAAATATCGGGGTTATTTGGGAAGAGGAAGCAACTAGGAAGGAGAGTCTTATGAGTGGAAATAATCAAGACCGTATTTAGAGTATAAAGGAAAGAGAGAGAAAGTAAGGAGTAAGGAGCAAGCAAAAAAGGGAAGGGAAAAAGGGGAAGGAAAAGGGAAGTGGAAAAGGGGAAGGAAAAGGGGAAGGAAAAAAGAAGAACAGAAGATGAATACAGTCTAACAAAAAAAGGGATTCCGCGTCCGGAATCCCTTTTTTATATGGCTAAATAGAATAGTATTATTCAGCAGCAGTTTCTGTAGCTGGAGCTTCAGCAGCAGTAGCTTTCTTAGAACGACGAGTTCTAGTAGCTTTTTTCTCTGCTTTTGCTTTAAGCATGTTTTCGTTATAGTCAACAAGCTCGATCATACACATCTGAGCGTTGTCACCAAGACGGTTACCAGTTTTAAGAATGCGAGTGTAACCACCTGGGCGGTCTGCAATCTTAGTTGCTACTTCCTGGAACAATTCAGTTACTACATTTTTATCCTGTAGGTAGCTGAACACTGTTCTTCTTGAGTGAGTTGTGTCTTCTTTCGCTTTGTTGATAAGCGGCTCAACATACACTCTAAGAGCTTTAGCTTTCGCCAAAGTTGTAAAAATTCTCTTGTGGGTAATCAAAGAATTCGCCATGTTAGCAAGCATTGCTTCACGGTGTGACTTTGTACGCCCAAGGTGATTGAATTTCTTATTATGTCTCATCGTTATTACTCTTTATCTAATTTATACTTCGAAATATCCATTCCGAATGACAGATTCAGGCTCGCTAGGAGTTCATCAAGTTCAGTAAGAGATTTCTTACCGAAGTTGCGGAACTTAAGAAGATCTGTTTTATTGAAAACTACTAGTTCACCTAGAGTTTCAACATCTGCAGATTTCAAGCAGTTAAGAGCACGAACTGAAAGGTCCATGTCTACCAACTTGGTCTTAAGTAGCTGTCTCATATGAAGAATTTCTTCATCAAACTCCTCATTACCATCAGCATCTGAAGTCTCTAAAGTAATCTTTTCATCAGAGAATAACATGAAGTGATAAATAAGAATTTTCGCAGCCTCCTTCATTGCGTCCTTCGGATGAATGGATCCATCGGTCGTAATTTCCAGTATTAATTTTTCGTAGTCTGTTTTCTGCTCTACGCGGAAGTTTTCAATCGTATATTTTACATTTCTGATAGGAGTGTAAATCGAATCGATTGGAATAACGTTAACTTCGTCGTTAGGGTTTCTGTTCTCGTCAGCCGGAACATAACCACGTCCTTTGTTAATCGTCAGATCAATCTGAAAACTTGCGCTTGAATCCATGCGACAAATTACCAAATCCGGATTTAGAACTTCAAATCCTGTAAGATATTTACCGATGTCCCCAGCTTTAAACACTTCCGAACCCGAAACACTAATAGTAACTTTCTCACTCTCGATTTCTTCAACGATTTGTTTGAATCGAACCTGTTTCAAGTTAAGAATGATGTTCGTTACATCTTCGATTACTCCAGGAATTGTTGAAAACTCATGCTCCACACCATCGATTCGGATAGAGGTGATCGCAAAGCCTTCAAGTGAAGAAAGGAGGATACGGCGTAGAGCATTACCAATTGTAATACCATACCCGGGTTCCAACGGTCTAAACTCGAATTTTCCGAAGAATGGATCCGCCTCCAACATTAATACTTTATCGGGTTTTTGAAATGCTAATATCGCCATAGAGTCAATTATTATTTAGAATACAATTCTACGATCAACTGTTCTTTGATGTTTTCAGGGATATCTGCTCTTTCTGGCAAGTGCAGGAATTTACCGCTTAGTGAAGCCTGATCCCACTCAATCCAAGCATATTTGCTGTGGTTGAATCCAGACAAAGAGTTTGCGATAACTTCCAAAGATTTTGATTTCTCGCGAACACCAACAACTTGTCCTGGTTTAACAGAGAAAGAAGGAATGTTTACCACTTTACCATCAACTACGATGTGTTTGTGAGAAACTAGCTGACGAGCAGCTGCTCTTGTAGGAGCGATTCCTAAACGATAAACGACGTTGTCTAGTCTTGCTTCAAGGAACTGAAGAAGTACTTCACCCTTGATACCTTTAGTACGAGATGCCTTCTCGAAAAGGTTACGGAATTGTTTCTCCAACACTCCGTAAGTATATTTTGCTTTTTGTTTCTCGCGAAGCTGGATGCCGTACTCAGAAGTTTTTCTTCTTTTATTTACGCCATGCTGTCCGGGAGGATAATTTTTTTTAGAAAGAACCTTATCTGGTCCGAAGATAGCTTCACCAAATTTACGTGCGATTCTTGTTCTAGGTCCGGTATATCTTGCCATTTCTATAACTTTTTAAAAAAATATTTTATTGCGAACCCGGAATCGTGCAGCCGCGATTACAGAGAGGAGATAGTGCAATCTATTCACAATCCAAGATTCAGGATAAAGAGATAAGTAAATTATACTCGTCTTCTTTTTGGAGGACGACAACCATTGTGTGGTAGTGGAGTAACGTCAACGATTTCTGTTACTTCGATACCAGCACCGTGGATAGTTCTGATAGCAGACTCACGTCCGTTACCTGGTCCTTTTACATACGCTTTCACTTTTCTCAATCCAAGGTCAAATGCAACCTTAGCGCAATCCTGCGCTGCCATTTGAGCTGCATAAGGAGTATTCTTTTTAGAACCTCTAAAACCCATCTTACCTGCAGAAGACCAAGAAATGATCTGGCCCTCACCGTTAGCAAGAGAAACAATGATGTTATTGAATGAAGAATGAATATGCGCCTGTCCGATAGCATCAACTTTTACGTTTCTCTTCTTAGCTGCGACTGTTTTTTTTGCCATATCAACTCTTATTATTTAGTAGCTTTTTTCTTGTTAGCAACTGTTTTCTTTTTACCCTTACGAGTACGTGCATTATTTTTTGTGCTCTGGCCTCTCAATGGTAAACCGATACGGTGACGTACACCACGGTAGCAACCGATATCCATAAGACGTTTGATGTTCAACTGAACCTCAGAACGCAGGTCACCTTCAACTTTAAAGTCAGCACCGATAATCTCACGAATTTTCGCTGCTTGTTCATCAGACCAGTCTTTAACTTTGATGTCTTTATCAACACCGGCCTTTTCCAAAATGGTATTAGCTGCGCTGCGACCAATACCGAAAATGTAGGTCAAAGCAATTTCACCACGTTTATTCTGTGGCAAGTCGACCCCAACTATTCTTATAGCCATATACTCGAATATTTATTTGCAAAAATAATAAATTATCCTTGACGTTGTTTATACTTAGGATTTTTCTTGTTAATAATGTACAAGCGGCCATTTCTTCTAACGATTTTGCAATCCGGTGTACGCTTTTTCAATGATGCTCTTACTTTCATATCTTTATTTGTTATTTATATCTAAAAGCAATTCTTCCTTTGGACAAATCATATGGTGACATCTCCACTCTCACTTTATCTCCTGGTAAGATCTTAATGTAGTGCATACGCATTTTACCAGAGATATGAGCAGTGATCTCATGTCCGTTTTCCAATTCAACACGAAACATTGCATTAGACAATGCCTCAATAATTACGCCATCTTGTTCGATTGCCGACTGTTTAGCCATATATTATAAAATACTTTAGAATGATTTGTTTCCTAAAACTTCTTCGATAAACTCGAAGGTTGATAAAATCTCCGCTTTTTCAGGACGGATTGCAATGGTATGTTCAAAATGAGCAGAAGGTTTTCCGTCTTTTGTCCGGACAGTCCAGCCATCTTTTTCCATCACGATATTTTTAGAACCCATGTTAATCATTGGTTCAATCGCGATACACATTCCGGGTTTCAGCAAGGTTCCGGTTCCACGTCGACCGTAGTTAGGTACCTCGGGATCCTCATGTAATCTCTTACCGATCCCATGTCCGCAAAGTTCGCGAACCACTGTATAACCTTTCGCTTCGCAATAGGTTTGTATTGCAGAACCGATGTCTCCGATTCTATTGCCAGGGATTGCTTGAGCGATACCCTGATAAAGTGACTCCTTCGTTGTTTTCAGGAGTTGAAGAACTTCCTCACTCACCTCTCCTACCGGAAAAGTAAAAGCTGAGTCTCCGTTAAACCCATTCAATACAACTCCACAATCAACAGAAACAACATCACCATCTCTCAGTTCATAACTTGAAGGGAAACCATGTACCACATGGTCGTTTTGCGAGATGCAAAGAGTATATGGAAAACCACCATAACCCTTGAAACCCGGTACTCCACCGTTATCTCTGATAAATTGTTCCGC
The DNA here is from genome assembly GCA_036655355.1 of Bacteroidales bacterium. GTDB lineage: Bacteria > Bacteroidota > Bacteroidia > Bacteroidales > JAUNSR01 > JAUNSR01. The sequence continues at coordinate 297,271 of JAVVQG010000003.1, read as the reverse complement.
TATCTGATCAAGCTTTAGCGTTGTAACTCCTGGTTGAATCCACTTGGCTACTTCGCCAAGTGTCTTCCCAACCAGTCGATTACTTTCTCGCATCAACTCGATTTCTTCATCTGTTTTAAGATAAATCATCGTATATAAATTCTTAATAAGCTGCTACAGCACCCGCTCTTCCTTTAATCTTTCCAGACTTAAGAAGACCATCGTAATGACGCATCAAAAGGTGGCTTTCAACTTGCTGAAGTGTGTCAAGGACAACCCCCACCAAGATCAACAGAGAGGTTCCGCCAAAGAACTGCGAGAATTCCATACTTACACCGCAAATTCTTGCGAAAGCTGGCATGATCGCTACAATTGCAAGGAATACAGATCCCGGCAATGTGATTCTTGACATGATACCGTCGATATACTCAGCTGTCTTTTTACCAGGTTTGATACCTGGGATGAAACCGTTGTTACGTTTCATATCTTCAGCCATCTGAGTTGGATTAATTGTAATCGCCGTGTAGAAATATGTAAAGACAACAATCAACAAAGCGAAAACAAAATTGTACCAGAAACCGGTATTATCCATAAACGCAGACCAGAAATTGTGGACTGACTCTGTTTTTGAAAAGCCGATCAGTGTTAAAGGGATAAACATAATTGCCTGTGCAAAGATGATAGGCATTACACCTGCAGCATTCACCTTAAGAGGGATATACTGTCTTGCACCGCCATACTGTTTGTTTCCAATAATCCTCTTGGCGTACTGTACAGGAACTTTTCGTGTACCTTGTACCAAAAGAATACAAGCAGCGATAACCAGCAGAAGGAACACAATCTCAGCCAGGAAGAGTACCAAACCTCCCGCTCCACCTTTACGAAGTAAAAACTCCTGTAGAAGGGATTGAGGAAGTCTGGCGATAATACCCACTAAGATGATGAACGAGATACCGTTTCCGACACCTTTATCTGTGATTCTTTCTCCCAGCCACATGATAAACATGCTGCCTGCAGCAAGAATAACAGTAGAAGAAACTATAAACCAAAATCCTGCAGGAATTGTCGTTCCGGCCATTTTAAGTTGCGAATTCAAATTAATCAAATAGGATGGTCCCTGGAATAAAAGAATTGCAATGGTCAAAATGCGCGTATACTGGTTAATCTTTCTACGTCCGCTTTCGCCTTCTCTTTGTAACTTCTGGAAGTAAGGCACCGCGATAGCCAGTAGCTGGATCACGATCGATGCCGAGATATAAGGCATAATACCTAATGCGAAAACTGAGGCGTTTGAGAATGCACCACCGGAAAACATATCCAACAACGCTAAAAGACCTCCTTTTGTTTGGTTCTGCAAGGCTGTTAAAGCTTGCGGATCAATACCTGGAAGAACAACATAGGTACCAAATCGGTAAATTGCTACCAACAGGATTGTTGTAAGGATACGATTTCTCAGATCCTCGATCTTCCAAATATTTTTTATAGTTTCTACTGCTCTCATGTATCTTAGATTTTAACTACTGTTCCACCTGCGGCAATGATAGCGGCTTCTGCTGTTTTAGAGAAAGCGTTAGCTTCAACTTCCAATTTAGCAGTTAGGTTACCTTTACCTAGAATTTTAACTAATTGTTTTGAAGAGATAAAGCCTGCAGCGATCAACGCGTTCAAGTCAACTTTAGTCAGGTTCTGTGCAGTTGCAAGTTCCTGGATTGTGTCAAGGTTGATTGCTTTATACTCTACGTGGTTGATGTTTTTGAAACCAAATTTAGGTAGACGACGTTGCAAAGGCATTTGACCACCTTCAAAACCGATTTTCTTTGAATAACCTGATCTTGATTTCGCACCTTTATGACCGCGAGTAGATGTACCACCTAAACCAGATCCGGTACCACGACCAATTCTTTTTCTAGTTTTAGTAGACCCTACAGCGGGTTTTAAATTACCCAAGTTCATATTTTAAATCTTTTATTTTATTGAACTATGAATTACTCTACGATAGTAATCAAATGTTTTACTTTCGCTACCATCCCAAGAATCTGGGGTGTAGCTTCGTGTTCTACCACCTGGTTCATTTTTCTCAAACCAAGAGCGTCAAGTGTGCGTTTTTGAACAGCGGGGCACTTGATTCTACTTTTTGTCTGTTTAATCTTGATAGTTGCCATTATTGCTTTTCAATTAACCTTTAAACACTGTATTCATTGACACTCCGCGGTTCTGAGCTACGGTACGAGCATCTCTTAATTCTCCCAAAGCTTCGATTGTAGCTTTCACAAGGTTGTGAGGGTTAGAAGAACCTTTAGATTTTGCCAATACGTCTGTTACACCAACGCTTTCAAGCACGGCGCGCATCGCACCCCCTGCTTTAACCCCTGTACCGTGAGATGCAGGTTTGATGAAAACTTCAGCTCCACCGAATTTAGCGAACTGTTCGTGAGGGATTGTACCTTTAAGAACAGGAACTTTAATCAAGTTCTTTTTAGCAGCTTCAACACCTTTCGCGATGGCTGTTGTTACCTCGCTCGCCTTACCAAGACCCCATCCTACGATGCCGTCTTCGTTACCAACTACAACAATTGCTGAAAAGCTGAAAGTACGACCACCTTTTGTTACTTTAGTAACACGGTTGATTGCCACCAATCTGTCTTTCAACTCGATCTCGCTGGCATTTTTTACTCTGTTATTTACTCCTGCCATGTTCATTAAAATTTAAGTCCGCCGTTACGAGCAGCGTCTGCCAATGCTTTAACTCTACCATGATACAAGTATCCGTTACGGTCGAAAACGACGTTTGTGATACCTGCTTCCTGTGCTTTTTTAGCGATCGCTTCACCTACTTTACCAGCAAGTTCTGCTTTTGGAGCTGCTTCCATACCAGCTGAAGAAGCTGATGCTAAAGTTTTTCCCGCCAGGTCATCAATAACCTGCACATATATCTGTTTATTGCTTCTGAATACAGTCAAACGCGGACGTGATGCTGTACCAGAAATTTTGCCACGGATGCGACGTTTGATCTTAAGTCTTCTTTCTTTCTTCGTTGTCATGATAATTTCAATTTACATGAATTACTTAGCTCCGGCTGATTTACCAGATTTTCTGCGAATAACCTCACCAACGAACTTGATACCTTTACCTTTGTAAGGTTCAGGTTTGCGGAAAGAACGAATCTTTGAGCATACCTGGCCGATCAATTGCTTGTCAGCTGATTCAAGGATAATAAGTGGGTTTTTGTTTCTCTCAGATTTTGTTTCAACCTTGATCTCTTTTGGCAACTGGAAGAAAATGTTGTGAGAGTAACCAAGAGACAACTCTAGCACCTGGCCGTTGTTGTTAGCACGGTAACCTACACCTACAAGTTCCATTTCCTTTTTGTATCCTTCAGATACACCGATAACCATATTGTTGATCAAAGCGCGATACAAACCATGTAATGCACGATGCTCTTTATCATCTGATGGACGAGATACGATCACCTGTCCGTCAACAACTTCAACTTTGATATCAGGGTTCACTACCTGTGATAGTTCACCTTTAGGACCCTTAACTTTAACTTCGTTACCTTCTACGGTTACGGTTACACCACTAGGTATAGCGACTGGTAATTTTCCTATTCTTGACATAATATAAACCTCCTATACAATTAGTAGATATAACAAATTACTTCGCCACCAATTTGCTGTTCACGAGCTTCCTTATCTGTCATTACTCCTTTCGAAGTAGATAGGATAGCGATACCTAAACCGTTTAGAACACGAGGCATATCTTTATGACCTACGTATTTACGTAGACCTGGAGTAGAAACACGGATCAATTTCTTGATTGCGTTTACTTTGTTAATCGGGTCATATTTAAGAGCGATCTTAATTGTACCCTGAGGACCTTCTTCTACAAATTTGTAGTTAAGAATGTATCCTTTTGCAAAAAGGATCTTAGTGATCTCTTTTTTCAAATTTGACGCTGGAACTTCAACCACACGGTGGTTTGCTTTGATTGCATTACGAAGTCTCGTCAGAAAATCTGCTATTGGATCTGTCATAATAATTTGTTGAATTAATCGGGCTACTCCCGACAATATTTAACAATAAAGATAATTTCTTACCAGCTTGCTTTCTTTACACCCGGGATCAAACCTGCAGATGCCATTTCACGGAACTGAATACGTGAAATACCGAACTGACGGATGTAACCTTTAGGACGACCTGTCATTTTGCAACGGTTGTGCAAACGAACAGGAGAAGCATTTTTTGGAAGTGCCTGAAGAGCTTCATAGTCACCTGCAGCTTTAAGTTCTGCACGTTTAGCAGCATATTTTGCTACCAATTTCGCTCTTTTCACTTCGCGGGCTTTCATTGATTCCTTAGCCATATCTTAGTCTTTTTTAGCGTTTTTAAAAGGCAAACCGAATTCTTTCAAAAGAGCATAACCCTCTTCATCAGTGTTAGCTGAAGTCACAAAGGTAATATTCATTCCCAAGATTCTGTTAATATTCTCGATATTAATTTCCGGGAACATAATCTGCTCCTGGATACCCAATGTGTAGTTACCACGGCCATCCAATTTGCTCTCGATACCTTTGAAGTCACGGATACGTGGAAGAGCAACGCGAATTAATCTTTCAAGAAATTCGTACATCTGCTCGCGACGTAGAGTTACCATAACACCAATCGGCATTTTTTTACGCAACTTAAAGTTAGAGATGTCTTTGCGAGAAAGAGTAGCTACCGCCTTCTGACCAGTAATAGCTGTCAACTCATTAATAGCTGTTTCGATGATCTTTTTATCAGCTGTTGCCATACCAAGACCCTGGTTGATAACGATCTTTTTCAAAACAGGAACCTGCATAACAGAAGAGTAGTTAAACTCTTTCATCAAAGCAGGAACGATTCTTTCTTTATATTCGTTCTTAAGACTTGCTGTATTAGCCATTATTTGATCTCCTCTCCTGATTTTTTAGAATAACGCACTAAAACACCTTCTTCGTTTTCTTTACGACCGATACGAGTCGCTTTACCAGACTTAGGATCGATCAAGTTCAGATTAGAAATATGAATAGGGGCTTCTTTCTTTTCAATTCCTCCCTGAGGATTCTGCGCATTAGGCTTAGTGTGCTTAGACACCATATTGATACCTTCTACGATTGCACGCTGTTCTTTCACAAGAACGCTCAACACACGGCCGGTTTTACCTTTGTCTTCACCAGCGTTAACGTAAACTGTATCGCCTTTTTTGATGTGTAATTTGCTCATTACTTACTTTGTTTTGGACATTAAAGCACTTCAGGTGCAAGTGATACAATCTTCATGTTTGCATTACGAAGTTCACGAGCTACAGGTCCGAAGATACGAGATCCTCTCATTTCACCTGCACCGTTCAACAATACGCATGCGTTGTCATCGAAACGGATATATGATCCATCCGGACGACGTACTTCTTTTTTAGTACGAACAACGATTGCTTTAGATACCGCTCCTTTTTTAACATCGCTTGATGGGATTGTACTCTTAATCGAAACTACGATAATATCCCCAACAGAAGCGTAACGTCTTCCAGTTCCACCTAGAACGCGGATACAAAGTGCTTCTTTAGCACCGCTGTTATCAGCTACTTTTAGTCTTGATTCTTGTTGTATCATAATTATTTCGCTCTTTCGATAATTTCAACCAATCTCCATCTTTTCATTTTGCTCAGCGGACGAGTTTCCATCAATCTTACAGTGTCGCCAATGTTACACTCGTTCTTTTCGTCATGAGCATGGTATTTCTTCGTTTTGTTAACGAATTTACCGTAGATAGGGTGTTTTTCTTTCCATTTCACAGCTACTGTAATGGTTTTATCCATTTTGTTGCTGAAAACTACCCCGATTCTTTCTTTTCTTAGTTTTCTAGTTTCCATCAGGCTTCTGTGGGTTATTTGTTTAGTTCTCTGTTGCGCAACTCTGTCATCATGCGCGCGATATCCCTGCGGTTCTGTTTGATTAGAGCAGGATTATCCAAAGGAGAAATACTGTGATTGATTTCCATCTGGTTCAAGGCAGCTTTCAATGCAGCTGCTCTTTCTACCAATTCCTCTGTGCTTAATTCTTTGATTTCTGCTATTTTCATAACTTAATTACGCATTTTGTGTCGCATCGTAGTCACGGCGAACGATAAACTTAGTTGTAACTGGAAGTTTCTGTGCAGCTAGACGAAGTGCTTCTTTAGCTACTTCGAAAGGTACACCTTCAACTTCAATAAGGATACGACCTGGAGTAACAGGAGCCACAAATCCTTCTGGCGAACCTTTACCTTTACCCATACGTACTTCAGCTGGTTTCTTTGTGATCGGTTTATCTGGGAAGATACGGATCCAAATCTGTCCCTGACGCTGCATGTAACGCGTTACGGCGATACGAGCTGCTTCAATCTGACGACCAGTAATCCATTTTGATTGCAAAGTCTTGATACCAAATGAACCGAAAGCCAACTGATGACCACGCTGAGCTTCACCCTTCATACGGCCTTTCTGCTGTCTTCTGAACTTTGTCTTCTTTGGTTGTAACATGTTCTTTAAGTTCTAATTCGTTAAACGATTACTTTTTGTTCTTTTTGAAACCACCTTTTCTGTTTCCAGAATTAGCGTTTCCGCCACGTGTTTCTTTCTGCTGAACGAATGATGGAGCTAGGTCTTTTTTACCATAGATCTCACCACGGCAGATCCAAACCTTCACACCAAGCAAACCAACTTTAGTCAAAGCTTCAGCCAAAGCGTAGTCAATATCAGCACGGAATGTATGAAGTGGAGTACGTCCCTCTTTGTACATTTCTGAACGAGCCATCTCAGCACCATTCAAACGACCAGATACCATTACTTTGATACCTTCTGCACCTACGCGCATTGTCGATTGAATAGCCATTTTCACAGCACGGCGATAAGCAATTTTACCTTCAATCTGACGAGCGATGTTGTTCGCTACGATTACTGCGTCAAGTTCTGGTTTTTTAACCTCGAAGATGTTGATCTGAATATCCTTATCAGTGATTTTCTTCAACTCTTCTTTTAGCTTATCTACTTCCTGTCCACCTTTTCCGATGATAATTCCCGGACGAGCTGTACAAATAGTAATAGTAACAAGTTTCAACGTACGTTCGATAACGATACGTGAAATGCTTGCTTTTGCCAGACGGGCGTTCAGGTATTTACGGATTTTGCTGTCTTCCAACAAAACATCTCCGCAATTTTTGCCTGCATACCAGTTAGAATCCCATCCACGGACGATTCCCAAACGGTTACTTATCGGATTTACTTTCTGTCCCATCTAGCAATTAATTTTGATTATCGTTTTTACTCATTGTATCAACAAACAAAGTTACGTGGTTAGAGCGTTTACGGATACGGTAAGCTCTACCCTGTGGAGCTGGACGAAGTCTTTTCAACATCGCCGCTGAGTCAACGCTAATAGCTGAGATCATAAGCTCACCGCTTTCAGCTTTACGTTCGTTTTTCTGCTCCCAGTTTGCAATCGCTGAACGAAGAAGCTTTTCTACTCTCTGAGCAGCCTCTTTGTTAGAGAACTTCAATACTCCTAGCGCTTTGAATACTTCCATTCCTCTCACCATGTCCGCTACTAAGCGCATTTTACGTGGAGATGTCGGAACGTTATTCAGTTTCGCAAAGTATGTAGTCTTCAGGGCTTCTTTTCTTTTATCAGCTGATATTCTTTTTCTTGCACCCATTTTTTATATTCTTTTTTTTAGACCCTTATTATCTTTTCTTGTTACCACCATGTCCACGGAAGTTACGAGTTGGTGCGAATTCACCAAGTTTGTGACCTACCATGTTTTCAGTTACGTAAACAGGAATAAATTTATTACCGTTGTGAACTGCAATCGTATGTCCTACGAAATCAGGAGAGATCATTGAAGCTCTAGACCATGTTTTGATAACTGATTTTTTACCAGTTTCGTTCATAGCTAAAACTTTAGTCTCAAGTTTCACACTAATATATGGGCCTTTTTTTAAGGAACGACTCATAGTTACTTCAATTAATCAGATTATTTCTTTCTTCTTTCAATAATATACTTCGAAGAATGTTTCTTCGGAGATCTTGTCTTAAGACCCTTAGCGTACAAGCCTTTGCGTGAACGTGGGTGACCACCAGACGAACGGCCTTCACCACCACCCATTGGGTGATCTACCGGGTTCATCGCTACACCACGAACTCGTGGACGGCGACCTGCCCATCTTGTGCGACCTGCCTTACCTGATTTCTCAAGTGAGTGTTCTGAGTTACCTACGCTACCTACAGTTGCTTTACAAGAAGCAAGGATCTTACGAGTTTCTCCTGAAGGCAATTTAATGATTGCATATTTACCTTCTTTTGAAGTAAGCTGTGCGAAAGTACCAGCTGAACGAACTAGGGCAGCTCCCTGTCCTGGGTTCAATTCGATGTTGTGGATTACAGTACCTACAGGAATGTTTGCCAATGGAAGGCTGTTTCCTACTTCTGGTGCTGCATTTTCCCCAGACATAAGCTGAGTACCAACTTCCAAGCCGTTTGGTGCAATGATATAACGTTTTTCACCATCAGCGTAATAAAGCAATGCGATACGCGCCGAACGGTTTGGATCGTATTCGATTGTTTTTACGATTGCTGGTACACCGTCTTTATTTCTCTTGAAGTCGATAAAACGGAATCTTCTTTTGTGACCACCACCGATATAACGCATTGTCATTTTACCGACGTTGTTACGGCCACCCGATTTTCTTTTACCTGTTACAAGAGACTTTTCTGGTGCGCTAGCAGTGATTTCATTAAATGCACCAATAACTTTGTGTCTCTGCCCCGGTGTAGTGGGCTTAAATTTACGTACTGCCATTTCTTAATTAGATATTGCTGTAAAAATCAATAGTATCTCCCTCTTTCAACGTAACGATAGCTTTCTTGAAAGAACCAGTTCTACCTGTGATCAATCCTGATTTAGTGTAGCGGCTTTTCTTTTTGCCATCGAAGTTAGCAGTGTTTACGTCTGTAACTGTTACATTGTACATCTTTTCTACTGCCTCTTTGATCTGCAGTTTGTTAGCATCCGGATTAACCTTGAAACCGAAACGGTTAAGTTTATCAGTCAACAGGGTCATCTTTTCAGTAACAATCGGTTTGATAATAACTTTCATTATTTTAGCCTCCTTACATTAAATGTTATTGATCGCAGCTACAGAACCTTCTGTCAACACTACTGCCGCAGTGTTCATAACACGATAAGTGTTTAATTCTGAAACTGTTACAACACTTGCCTTTTCAATATTTCGAGCCGACAAATATACGTTTTTATTTAGTTCTGACAAAACCAAAACTACCTTTTTATCAGACAGTTGCAGGTTTTTAGCCATCTCTACGAAAGCTTTAGTTTTCGGAGTTTCAAATGTGAAATCTTCTAGAACAACAATCGCATTTTCCTGAGCCTTTAAAGTCAATGCAGATTTACGTGCAAGATTCTTCACTTTTTTGTTCAATTTGAACCCGTAGTTACGTGGACGTGGTCCGAATACACGGCCCCCACCTACCATAACCGGAGAGTTGATATCACCAGAACGTGCACCACCGGTACCTTTCTGACGTTTCAACTTTCTTGTTGAACCAGAGATTTCGCTTCTTTCTTTAGATTTGTGAGTACCCTGACGAAGGTTAGCCAAATACTGTTTAACATCCAAATAGATGGCATGAGTGTTGGGCTCGATTCCGAATACAGAATCGCTCAAGGTAATCTTTCTTCCGGTATCCTCACCTTTAATGTTATATACGCTCAGTTCCATTATTTCTCAATTGTTACGATTGAACCTTTACATCCTGGTACAGAACCCTTAACCAATAGTAGGTTGTGTTCAGGAATAACTTTTAAAATCTGTAGGTTAGATACTGTTACACGCTCATTACCCATCTGTCCTGCCATACGAGTTCCTTTGAATACACGTGCTGGATAAGAACATGCACCTACTGAACCCGGAGCACGTAGACGGTTGTGCTGACCGTGAGTAGCCTGACCTACACCACCGAATCCGTGGCGTTTAACAACACCCTGGAAACCTTTACCTTTAGAAGTACCTACAACGTCAACAAACTCAACGTCAGCAAACAAATCTACAGTGATAACGTCACCCAGTTTGTACTCTGTTTCATAACCTTTGAACTCGGCCAAGTGTCTCTTTGGAGTTACTCCCGCTTTCGCGAAATGTCCCATTTCAGGTTTTGTTGTATGTTTCTCTTTTTTATCCTGGAAACCTACCTGAACTGCTTCATAACCATCTGTAGCGATAGTTTTGATCTGAGTAACTACACAAGGACCTACTTCGATAACAGTGCATGGTACATTTTTACCATCGGCACTGAAAACGGATGTCATTCCGATTTTTTTTCCTAATAATCCTGGCATTTCTTTTAACTTTTAATAAATCACACTTTAATTTCTACTTCAACACCACTTGGCAACTCCAATTTCATTAGAGCGTCAACAGTTTTCGCTGTTGAGCTGTAGATGTCGATCAATCTTTTGAAAGAACTAAGTTCGAACTGTTCACGAGACTTTTTGTTTACGAAAGTCGAACGGTTTACAGTGAAAATTCTTTTGTGAGTTGGAAGTGGAATTGGTCCGCTAACAACTGCACCTGTAGCCTTCACCGTCTTAACAATCTTCTCAGCAGACTTGTCAACCAAGTTGTGATCGTAAGATTTTAATTTGATTCTGATTTTTTGGCTCATATTGTTTATATAAACTAAGAATATTTTTAGATAAGATCCACTCGTCCTTTTGCTTCTTCCAGCACAGCCTTAGCGATCTGTTTAGAAACTTCAGCGTAGTGAGAGAAAGTCATTGTCGATGTTGCACGACCTGAAGTGATCGTACGCAAAGATGTTACGTAACCGAACATTTCAGCAAGTGGAGTTTTAGCTTTCACGATGCGAGCACCAGAACGGCTAGATTCCATACCTTCAACCTGTCCACGACGTTTGTTCAAGTCAGAGATTACATCACCCATTGACTCTTCCGGAGTTACAACTTCAACTTTGAAGATTGGCTCGCGAAGTGCCGGACCTGCTTTCTCACATGCTTTTTTGAACGCCATGTTCGCTGCGATTTCGAATGACAACTGGTCAGAGTCAACCGGGTGGAATGAACCATCGATCAATGTTACTTTCAAGCTGTCTAGCGGATATCCTGCCAATACACCATTCTTCATAGCGGCTTTGAAACCTTTTTCTACTGAAGGGATGAATTCACGTGGGATATTACCACCTTTTACCGAATCAACGAATACCAATCCTTCTACGCCTTCCTCTGCTGGTTCAACGCGAACGATGATATCTGCGAATTTACCACGACCACCTGACTGTTTCTTGTAAACCTCACGGATTTCAACAGCTTTAGTGATTGCCTCTTTGTAAGATACCTGTGGACGACCTTGGTTACATTCAACTTTAAACTCACGACGTAGACGGTCGATGATGATCTCAAGGTGAAGCTCACCCATACCAGAGATTACTGTCTGACCAGTTTCTTCGTTTGTTTTTACTGTAAATGTTGGATCCTCTTCAGCAAGCTTACCAAGACCGATACCTAGTTTATCCATATCTTTCTGAGTCTTAGGCTCAATTGCGATACCGATAACCGGTTCAGGGAAGTCCATTGCTTCAAGTACGATCGGAGCATCTTCTGCACACAAAGTATCACCTGTACGGATATCTTTGAAACCTACTCCGGCACCGATATCACCACAACCAATCACATCCTTCGGATTCTGTTTGTTTGAGTGCATCTGGAATAGACGAGAGATACGTTCTTTCTTACCTGAACGTGTATTGAATACGTAAGAACCTGCTGGGATCTCACCTGAATACACACGGAAGAAACATAGACGACCTACGTAAGGGTCTGTTGCGATCTTAAATGCAAGAGCTGACATCGGCTCGTCTGAAGACGGGTGACGTACGATCTCTTTTTCAGGATCGTTAGGATCGTGACCTACAATCGCCGGAGTATCCATTGGTGAAGGCAAGAACAACGCTACTGCATCAAGAAGGGTCTGTACACCTTTGTTTTTGAAAGATGACCCACACAACATTGGGAAAATGTGCATTTCCAATGTCGCTTTACGAACCGCTGCATAGATCTCGTCAGTTGTAATTGTTGAAGGATCGTCGAAGTATTTCTCCATCAATACATCATCAACTTCAGCTACTTTTTCTAGCATCTGGTCGCGCAATTCCAAAGCTTCTTCCATTAGGTTAGCAGGAATCTCTTCTACAGAGTATTCAGCACCCATGGTTTCATCGTGCCATAGAATAGCTTTCATCTGAATAAGGTCGATTACACCTTTGAAAGTTTCTTCAGCTCCGATTGGCATCTGGATTGGACAAGCGTTAGCTCCCAAAATGTCTTTCATCTGACGGCAAACATCAAGGAAGTTTGCACCAGAACGGTCCATTTTGTTTACATAACAAATACGTGGTACCATATATTTGTCAGCCTGACGCCATACAGTCTCAGACTGAGGCTCAACACCACCTACTGCACAGAATGTTGCTACCGCACCATCCAATACACGAAGAGAACGTTCTACCTCTACGGTAAAGTCAACGTGTCCCGGGGTGTCAATCAAGTTGATTTTATAAGGCTGTCCTAAGTATTTCCACTGAGCGGTTGTAGCAGCTGAGGTAATTGTGATACCACGCTCCTGCTCCTGCTCCATCCAGTCCATTGTAGCACCACCCTCATGCACCTCACCGATCTTGTGTGTCAAGCCAGTGTAAAAAAGAATACGCTCTGAAGTCGTAGTCTTTCCGGCGTCGATATGGGCCATGATACCAATGTTTCTGGTATATTTTAGCATATCATCTTTAGCCATCGTAAATATTGATTTGTGTAGATTTTTATTGGAAAATCAAAATTAGAATCTGAAGTGTGCGAATGCGCGGTTAGCTTCAGCCATTTTGTGCATATCTTCTTTACGTTTGAATGCACCACCCTGCTCGTTAAATGCGTCTACGATCTCAGCAGCAAGTTTGTCTGCCATCGTTTTACCACCACGTTTGCGAGAGTAAATGATAAGATTCTTCATTGAAATAGATTCCTTACGATCCGGGCGGATTTCTGTAGGAACTTGGAAAGTTGCCCCACCTACACGGCGTGACTTAACTTCTACCTGAGGAGTGATATTATCTAGAGCTTTTTTCCAGATCTCAAGAGCAGAGCGCTCTTCGTTCGCTAATTTAGTCTTAACGATTTCTAAAGCTCCGTAGAAAATTTCGAAAGCAGTGTTCTTTTTACCATCAAACATTAGGTGGTTAACGAACTTCGTTACTTTCACATCGCTGAACACGGGATCCGGAAGGATAACCCGCTTCTTTGGTTTTGCTTTTCTCATTTTTGCAAAAAATTGTGTTCTTGTTTTTGGTTGCCTTAATGCTTGCTTCAACAGATACCGCCGTACCTATTTACTCAACCTGTAAGCCTACCCAACAAACTCAAACTAGCATGTAAACTAATTTTTTAATAATCTCTTTGTTGTGTTGGTTTTACCGAAGAATATTACTTCTTCTTACCTTTTCCTGCTGCAGCTGGTGCCTGACCTGGTTTTGGTCTCTTAGCTCCATACTTAGAACGACGCTGTGTACGACCGTTAACACCCGCAGTATCCAATGTACCACGTACGATGTGATAACGAACCCCTGGAAGGTCTTTTACACGTCCACCGCGAACCAATACGATTGAGTGTTCCTGTAGGTTGTGACCTTCTCCCGGAATGTAAGAGTTCACCTCTTTACCGTTTGTCAAACGTACACGAGCAACTTTACGCATTGCTGAGTTCGGCTTTTTTGGAGTTGTAGTGTAAACACGAACGCAAACACCACGTCTCTGTGGACATGAATCTAGCGCTGGCGCTTTACTTTTGTCTTCCAAAACTGCCCGTCCTTTTCTTACTAATTGCTGAATTGTAGGCATTTCTTAGAACTTTTAGTCTTAAAAATTAATATATGATTCTCGTTATAGTATTTTCTGCTACAAAAACAGCTACTATCCCCGTTACAATCAAATGTTTAACGAGTACAGCAACTACATCATAACGCAAAAACGGTGCAAATATAACACGTTTCGGATTTCTAACCAAATGAAATACAAACATTTTAGTTTTTTACCGCGCTTTTAATACGTTATTTATTAATTATTTCGCCTTCCGATTCAGACGTTAACGATTCATCGCTTTTTTCGGAAACCCGCTTTCATTTTGTTCAAAAAGTTTTACACCTCACAGCCATTTATTCCTTCCTGAAATTTTCGTGTCGCAAAGATAAAATAAAAACCCCAATAACTCAATGATTATCAGAATTTTTAACGGAGTAAAAGAACCCTTTTGTTTCTGTTTGTATAATCTCCTGTAATTGATTTGATAACCCTCCTTTTTTTCTCCGTTTTATGCTTTTTTTCTCCCTTCCTGCCCGCTTTTCCTTAACTTTGTACTGAATGTAACCAAATTGCTATGCAACTAAAAGCGAACAAACAGGAATGGGCGAAGGCATATGCCATCTTTCGCCTGATCGGAGCCGGCAACCTTGCGAAAGGGAACCGCCATCAACAACCCGTGGAGGATGAAAACCTCCGTTTACTCAGACTGACCCGCTATGAAGGGGAAGGTTCTTTGAAAATCACTCGTTATTCAGATGAAATCACCGCTGTTTTGAACGGCATTGAGAAAAAGATTCCCCTGCAACGGTTTTCCGAACTGGCCGACCGCTTGCTGTTGCTCCTAAAAGGAAAAGAGGAGGAATTCATCTGCCCCGAAGCAGAAACCCTGCTCGATGAACTCGGCATTTTTGATTTTAACCCTTCCGCGCTCGAAGGGGAAGACTTCGAAGCTGTATTCTTTAATGAGAAGACAGAATGCGAGGAATTCCGTCGCATCCGAATCAAATCAAACCTCTCCAACCTGTACCTGGTTGCAGCCAACCGGGCATCGAATTTCAAATACGACATCACACAGGTTAAATTCTCAAATCCCGAAACAAATAAGATAAACGCCATCGGCGATAATGAAACAGGTTCGATCCTGCGCCTCGACGAGATTTTCCGCCTGGGAGGGAAACTGAAATTCACCGGCACGGAGGGAAAATTCTTCCTAAGCGCACTGCAGCTGATTGACATGCAGTTACCGAAACTACTGGCCGAAATGATTCGTAATTTCTACACGACCGATCTGCTTACGGTACGTGACCTTACGGAGGAGCTGAATCGCAACAATCCGTTCAAAGTGAAGGATGAGATGATTGAAAAGAGCCGCGTCTACGAATACAAGATCCGCCAATTCCTCTACGCTGCAGCATGCGGAATGAAACCCACCAAAACATGGCGTGGAAACGGCTACAACCACACGCACCTTTTCATCACTAAAAAAGGGGAACTCCTTTCTTACGACCCGAACGAGAAAGAGAACTTTGAAAAGTTCCTTTTCTTCAATACTCGTTTCAGTCTGCCGAACGAGGATAAGAATAAATTCGGATCAATTGAAAAAGAGAACGGCCAATGGCTGATCAAACTGAACTTGGAAATCCGATTCATCTGATAAATGACTAACTTCATACAGAATAGAAATGCTTTTACCTTTCCTGAATAAAGGGGTTATCGAAGCGGGATGCGATGAAGCGGGACGAGGTTGTTTGGCCGGTCCTGTATTTGCCGCAGCGGTTATCCTGCCACCCGACTTCGAATGCGAACTACTGAACGATTCGAAAAAACTGACTGAAAAACAACGCTACCAGCTACGCCCGCTCATTGAAGAGAAGGCCATCGCATGGGGGGTAGGGATCGTTAGCGAGAAAGAGATCGATCAGATCAACATCTTGCAATCCTCTTTTTTGGCAATGCACCGTGCCGTGGAACAGCTGAAAGTGACGCCCGAACACCTTTTGATAGACGGGAACCGCTTCAAGGCGTACAAGGATATTCCACACACAACGATCGTAAAAGGCGACGGAAAAATGTTATCCATCGCTGCCGCGTCCATATTGGCGAAAACCTACCGTGACGATTTTATGATGAAAATCCACGCCGAATTCCCAATGTACCTTTGGGACAGCAACAAAGGATACCCATCGCCGAAACACCGGAAAGCAATCGAAACGTTCGGTCCATGCAAATACCACCGCATGAGCTTCCGTTTGCTTAATCCGCAACTCAGCTTATTCTGAGGTGATTCATCGAATTGAACCAATACTTCATAAACAAAAAAAGCGCGGATTGATGTTCCGCGCTTTTTTTATTCAGAATAAATATCGTTATCCGTTCTTTGCCTTGAATGCCATCGCATACAAACGCATCTGTTTTACCATGGAGACCAACCCGTTCGAACGTGTCGGCGACAAATGCTCCTTTAATCCGATCTTATCGATGAAATAAAGGTCGGCATTCAGAATCTCATCCGGCGTATGATTGCTCAACACCTGAATCAAAAGTGAAACGATCCCTTTTACGATCACTGCGTCACTCTCCCCCTTAAAGATAATCTTTCCATCTACGTAATCCGCTTGAAGCCACACACGACTCTGGCAACCTTCGATAAGGTATTCCGGTGCTTTGTATTTTTCGTCAATCGGTTCCAGCGAATTACCCAGGTCGATCAACAGGGCATATTTGTCCATCCAATCATCGAACGCAGAAAAATCGTCAATGATATTGTCTTGAATTTGATTAATTGTCATATTATTACTCATTATATATCACGTAAGTAACTGTTTCTCCAACAGCTTTTAATGTCTCGGTACTAATCTTATCCAACGTATCCCCCGTTGTATGCCAATAAGGAAAAAATCCCGTTTCGCTGTTCGGATCAAGGTGAATGATATCCACACTCGGGATACGCATCATGGTGTTCACATAATAATGATCGTCATTGATCGTACCGCCCTCCTGCTCCACAAAATAATTTCCATATCCTAGGTTACGGCCAGCCTTCCATATCTTATCAACCACCGAAGGGGCGAAATAGTTTGAAAAACCTTCACGTGGAAACACCGCATCTTTGGCACCAACCATATCCAGCAGAATTCCATAACGGGCACGATAACCGGGTTTATGAGGTCGACGAGCCCAATATTGAGTACCCAGAGCCCAGCTTTCGGATTTATGTTCCCCCTGCCAAAATTCCGGAGTACCGTAATCTTCGGCATCCATAAAAATGATATCAATCCCTTTATCGGGAGCCTGTTTCCCGATAAGACGGGCGATTTCCAGCAAAACACCCACCCCACTGGCACCATCGTTGGCCCCCGTGACCGGTTTCTTCCGGTTTGATTTTTGTGGATCGTGATCCGCAAACGGACGGCTATCCCAATGAGCGAACAATAGGATACGCTCTTTCTTCTCCGGATTAAACTGACCGATGATATTTTTTGCCTGCAATATCGTATTGTCAAAGGCTGTAACAGGCGCATCCTGCACAATTACCGTGGCACCGTGACGCTTCAACTCCGATGCGAGCCACTCAGCGGCCTGCAGGTGCGACTCGGTATTGGGGATGCGATACCCGAAATCCAATTGCCGAGCTACATAGCTGTAAGCAGAATCGGCATCAAACGAAGGCACACTGACCTCTTGGACTTTGGTCTGCACCGGCTCTTTGCCTTTATTCTCGCTCTTCGTTCCCGAACACGCAAGCAATGCACCGCACAGCGAAATACCTAGAAATAGATTCATATATTTTCCGATCATGATTCAATTAATTCGTTTAGAGAGAGATAAATCAGTGAGAGATAAAATAGAAAGAATAAAATAGAAAGTGTAAAAATAGACATTCTCCCCCATTCAGCCAACCCTCTCTGATGCTCTTTGCGATCCCACTTTCCGAATGGGGTTATTTGATGAATTCCAGCGTTACGGAATCATGTCCCACCGTGAGGCGCGATTTCATCCCTTCCGGCAACGTAAGGTTATCCTCCTCATGCCCTACGGGAAAACCGAAACTGACCGGAAAGTCATAATCACGGGTCAGTTGATAAATATTGTTATAAACGTTTTCATCGGGCGAAGCATGTTGGTCGCAGTCGGTGAAATGCCCCACCACGAGCCCCTTGATCTGATCAAAAACGCCAGAAAGTTTTAGGTTATACAACATCCGGTCTATTTTATAAGGAGCCTCTCCGATATCTTCGATAAACAGAATGGCATCTTTGAAATCAAAGTCGTAAGGTGTAGCCCGCAAACCGCTCATTACCGCCAAGTTTCCTCCTACGAGTCGTCCCTCTCCACTACCGGTTCGATTCAGTTGATGCGGATTTACCCTATAAGAGGGAATCTCTCCGAAAAGAAATTGCCGAAGCATCGCAGTAGAGGCTTGTTCGGGCAGTTCACCCAGGTGTTTCGCCATCGGAGCATGGAGCGATACCACCCCTGCCTTCACAAATAGCGAATGCAGCAAAGTAACGTCGCTATACCCGATCAACCATTTCGGATGATCCGCGATCTCCCGAAGAGGAATCCCTTCCAGCAAGTGCACCGCCCCGTATCCCCCGCGGGTGCACAAGATCGCTTTTACCTCCGGATTACGCAGGGCAAGAACGAAATCAGATAACCGATTGCTTTTGGATGAAGAATATCTCCCTTTTTCAGAAAGAGCATAATTGGATACAATCGGTCGCAACCCCCAAGACAAAAGGGTATCCACGGCTTTATCAACTACCGCGGGAGCAATCTTACCCGCCGGAGACAAGATCATAACCGAGTCTCCTTTTTTAAGATATTCCGGAATTATCATAACGTTACATTTTTGATTATTACGAATATACTGATTCAGAAGCGAAAAACAAAAAAGACATCCCCTTTCGGAGATGTCTCTTTTTATACCTCTTATTATTTTAGCTTGTTAAAGCGCATTTTCACGGATCAAGTATTCGGCGATCTGCACCGCGTTCAAAGCAGCACCTTTCTTAATTTGGTCACTCACAGACCAGAATGTCAAACCATTCTCATTGCAAAGGTCTTTACGGATACGACCCACATAAACCGGATCTTTACCTGCGATATCCAACGGCATCGGATACACCTTGTTTGCAGGCTCATCCATCAACACAACACCTTCTGCAGCAGCAAAAGCTTCACGCGCCTGCTCCACCGAAATCGGCTGCTCCGTTTCAATCCATGCCGATTCGGAATGAGCACGCATCACCGGAACACGTACGCAGGTTGCACTCACTTTGATGTCAGAATGCATGATCTTACGTGTTTCATGAAACATCTTCATCTCCTCTTTGGTATATAGGTTATCCTGGAAAACATCTACCTGAGGTATTACGTTGTAGGCCAACTGGTAAGCGAATTTCTCGACAGTCGGAGCCGCACCGCTCTGCAGTTCGGCGAATTGATTCACCAATTCGTCCATCGCCGCCGCACCGGCCCCACTCGCAGCCTGATAAGTGGAAACGTGTACCGTTTTAATATGAGACAACTCCTCAAGAGGCTTCAGTGCCACAACCATCTGGATCGTAGTACAATTGGGATTGGCGATAATGTTGCGGGGACGGATTTTCGCATCCTCTCCGTTCACCTCGGGAACTACCAAAGGCACATCGTCGTCCATGCGGAAAGCGCTTGAATTGTCAATCATCACCGCACCGAATTTCGTAATCGTATCCGCGTACTCTTTCGAAGTCCCCGCACCTGCTGATGTAAAGGCGATCTCTACCCCCTTGAAGTCATCATTGTGTTTCAACTCTTTCACAACGATATCCTGACCTCTGAATTTATACACTGTTCCGGCGCTTCGAGAAGAGCCGAAAAGAAGAAGTTCGTCCATTGGGAAGTTTCTTTCTTCGAGTACACGAAGAAATTCTTGTCCAACTGCGCCGCTGGCACCAACAATTGCTACTCTCATTTGTTGTCTATATTATTGGAGTTATTAAAAATATTATTTTGCAAACATTGTATTAAAATACACTACGTTTTGTTTCTCTTTGTTTAATTTGCAAAAATAGAACAATTCGATAGATATACCCCAAAACTATGAGAAATTTTCTAACCTTATTCTATGTATGCATATCATTTTGTTGTTATCCGCAATTCTTTGATGATTTTTCAGAATCCGCTTCGATAAATAATAAAAATTGGCAAGGCAATCTGAGTCATTTTCTGATAAATAGTGACAATCAACTGCAATTATCCAATGCGGGGAATGCCGCCACCTCCTACCTAAGCGCATTGTTTAAACCGGAACCGGCATTCATCTTCGAATGTAAGGTAACCTTCCGATTCAATCCTTCAAAATACAACTATTCCAGAATATACATCATGGCCGATCAACGGGATTTGTCGAAACCGCTGACCGGCTATTTTATTTTATTGGGAGGTAGCAACGATGAAGTTTCGCTTTATTACCAAAAAGGGTTAACGGAAACCGCACTTATCTCCTCAAAAAAAAGAATACTCGATACTCGAAACGAAATCACGATCCGGTTGGAGCGCGACGACACCAACCGCTGGCAACTCGCTTCAAAAATAAACGCCGAACCGGATTTCGCCCATGAGGGGGAATGTACCGATTCGCGCACAGAGCTGTACCCCAATTTCGGCCCCCTCTGCACCTATAGTAAAACCTATTCGGAGAAATTCTATTTCGATTACTTCAAAATCAGCAATGGAACACCCGACCCCGAAGAGAAACCGGATCCGGGAGGCGAAAATCCGGGACCGGGAGGTGAAAATCCCGATCCGGGCGAGGAACAAATCGGCAAAATCGGGTTTCACGACGTCGTGATTTCAGAAATAATGGCAAATCCAAAAGGGATAACAGGATTGCCGGAAGTTGAATACGTGGAACTTTACAACCGGACAGAAGAAGAGATTAATCTGAAAGGCTGTACCTTCTATTACGATGTGAAAAAATTCGTATTGCCCGCTTACAAGCTGCAGGCGGCCAAACGGGTGATCATGTGTCATGCCGAGAAGGCATCCCTGTTTCCGGCTTCGGTACCACTGCTTCCGATCCCCTCTTTTCCGGTACTTGCGAACAGCGGGAAACTCCTTCTATTGGAGAATCCGGCAAACGAACCGATTTCATGGGTAGCATATTCCGACAAATGGTATGGCGATTCTCAAAAATCACAAGGAGGTTTTTCTCTTGAGATAATTGATCCGGAAAATCCCATGCCGACACAACAAAATTGGAGTGCGTCGGTTTCTACCCAAGGAGGCACGCCCGGAACGGAGAACAGCATCGACCGCAGAAATCCTGACCTGGATAAACCATTACTGGTGAGACATTCAATGAATGAATCGGGACACATATCGCTCGATTTCAACTTACCGATGGGTTCGTTTGAGCACTGCCAGATCGTGGCAGACCCCCCAAATGAAAAGATGAATTTTTTAATTGAAGTGATCAATTACCCCTACGGCAATCAGGTGTTATTAGTTCCGGATCGAAAAGCTACGGATGAACCACTCGAATTGACGGTTAGTAACCTTACTTCGCTCTCTGGCAATCCGTTGCAACCGCGTCTACCGCTGCATTTCACTACCCCAAAAACGCCACTCGAGGGCGATCTCGTAATCAACGAAATTCTCTTTAACCCGCTTCCCGGCACGCTTCCCTTTGTAGAGTTGTACAACAATTCAGATAAACTATTCGACCTGAACGAATTAAAACTTTGCAAGATTGAAACATCCGGTGAAATAGGAACGGTTTATCCACTTTCGGAAGGGAGTAGTTACATAAATCCTCATGAATATGTTTTGATTCATTGCGACCCGATTTCTCTTTTCCGGCTTTATCAATATGAAGGAGAACCATTGGTGGTTTCGCCGACCCGACTCACTTTATCAAAGAGTGGAGGCCGTATCGGATTACTCGATGGGGAGAATAATTGCATCGACCGGGTAACGTATCATGACCGGATGCATACCACTCCCACTACCGACAGATCGGGTATATCCCTCGAAAGAATTGATTTTGAAGAGGAGTCGGAACTTCCCTCGAACTGGCAATCTGCAAACTCCGCCAATCGTGGAAACGCTACGCCCGGATACCAAAACTCATCTCCGGATCCGGACCTTTCCCTACCTGTTGACGAAGCGCACAAACCTGGGTTCTGGCTACCCTATCCTGCCGTCGGATTAAGCGGTACGGCCAATGAGCGACCGCTTACGGTACATTACCGGCTGAACGACGCGGGGTATGTAGCCACGTTCTCCGTATATGATACGAAAGGGATATTGATTGGAAGACCGGCGGTAAATTTGGAACTCATTGAAACAGGCGAAATCTCATGGAATTCGGAGTGGTATAATAAACGAATGCCCGTTCCGGGAATCTACATCCTTTTGATCGAGTATTTTAACCTAAAAGGGGCTGTACATCGCACCAAACTCCCCTTCCCGGTTACCCCTTAAAATAATAGAGTAGTAATTTCAGAAGGGATCACGGTAACTATAGTTCTCATTAATTTACTATTTTTGTGAAAATTATAAGTATCGTTATGGATTACCTACGTTCCATCATCCAAATTCCGTTTACAAACCCCACGTTGATCTTCTTCATCGTACTCAGCGTCATACTTCTGGCTCCGATTGCGTTGAACCGAATCCGGGTTCCGCATATCATCGGATTGATTCTGGCCGGCGTACTGATCGGACCCAACGGAATGGGCATCTTGTTGCGTGATACGAGTTTCGAAATATTCGGAAAAGTGGGACTCCTTTACTTGATGTTTCTGGCGGGATTGGAAATGGACATGAATGATTTTCGAAAAAATCGGACGAAAGGATTGATATTCGGTCTGTATACTTTTCTCATACCGATGGTAATCGGTACACTAGCCAGCTATTACCTATTACACTTCTCCTGGAGCACCTCGGTTTTGCTAGCCAGTATGTACGCCTCGCACACATTGGTAGCCTATCCCATCGTAAGTCGTTACGGAGTAGCCAAGAACAGTTCGGTTACCATCACGATTGCCGGGACAATCGTCACCGTTTTGCTTGCCTTGCTGATTTTGGCCGTTATAGCCGGAATGTATAAAGGGGAATTGAATGCGATGTTCTGGACACGCTTTGGAATTTCTAACCTGCTATACGGTTTACTGATTGCCTTTGGCTTTCCGCGCATCGCGAAATGGTTCCTTCGGAAATACGACGACAACGTCACCCAGTTTATATTCGTACTTGCCATGGTATTCTCCGCAGCCTTTGCGGCGGAGCTATCTGGACTCGAAGGTATCATCGGTGCTTTCCTCGCGGGAGTGGTTTTAAACCGTTACATCCCGTCGGTTTCTCCTTTAATGAACCGTATCGAGTTTGTAGGTAATGCGCTTTTCATTCCCTATTTTCTGATTGGAGTGGGTATGCTTGTGGATTTGAAAGTGCTTTTTCACGGTCGCGAGGCCTTACTGGTCGCCCTAAACATGACCGTAGTGGCAACAATCTCGAAATGGCTGGCTGCGTGGGTTACCCAGAAAACATTTCATCTAAAGAAGATTGACCGCCAGATGATCTTCGGATTAAGCAACGGACAGGCAGCCGCTACATTGGCTGCCGTACTCATCGGATACAACATCATCATCGGTACCGATCCCGAAGGAAATCCGATCCGTTTGTTGAATGAAAACATTTTGAACGGCACCATCATCATGATCTTGGTTACCTGTACCATCAGTTCCATTGTTACTGAAAATGCAGCACGCAAACTCGCGACTCGCAAATTGGAAGATGAGAAACAGCTCGACTCGAAAGATCATCTGGAGGAACGCATACTGATTCCGGTGGCGAATCCGGCAACCGTAGAGAACATGGTGAATCTGGCGCTGATGCTGAAGAACCCCACCAAGAAATCCCCTTTGTACGCCCTTTATGTGAATGTGGATAAGGAAGACGGACAATCGAATTATTCCAAATCGATTCTCCCGAAAGTGGCCAAACTGGCATCTTCGGCAGATACCCCCGTGCACATGCTCGAGCGATACGATGTGAACATTGCCAGCGGCATCATCCACACCATCAAAGAGAATACGATTTCGGAATTGGTGATGGGATTCCATCACAAGGCCAACATCGCAGACACTTTCTTCGGTCCTACCACCGAGAACATCGTGCGTGGAACCAACCGGATGGTAACGATCGTGAAGCTGGATACACCGGTAAACACCATCAACAAGATGGTGATCGCAGTACCGGCAAAAGCAGAATTCGAAACCGGATTCGGACGATGGATAGACCGTATCGCGAACATCTCCGCGCAAGGTGGATGTAAAGCGCTGATATATTGCAACGAAGCAACGGAGAAAAGTATACGGACAGTTATTAAAAGCCGGAAATACCAATTCCGTATCGGGTTCGAGCGTCTGAATGACTGGGACGATTTCACAAATCTAAGTACCATCGTCCATCAGCACGATCTGTTTGTGGTGGTTTGCGCCAGACATACCTCCATCTCCTATCATCCGAGTTTCGGACGTCTGCCAGCAGTGCTTTCAAAGTATTTCAGCCACACCAACCTCACCGTTATTTATCCGGAACAGTTTGATATGAAAAACGACAAAGTATTCTTCTCGGACCCCCAATCACGTGATATTCAGAAACAATACCTCAGTCTGACTCATTATCAGAATTTGTTACATGACATCATGCACAAGAAAGATAAAGCTGAAAAAGAAAACGATTCAGATCCGGAATGAGCTCTTTTGTCTCCCGTTTATAATTATGAGCCATCCTTTATTTTCCCAACCGCTCCTTTATCGATGCAGCTCCTAGGAAACAACAAAAGAGGGTGTCAAAAACAAATTGTTTTTGACACCCTCTTATTTATCTTTCGGAGAATAATTATCCTCTTCTTCTTTCTGTACGTGGACCAGAAGCATCACGATCTTTACGTTCGCGACGTTCGAAACCGCCACGGTTTCCACCGCGATCGTTTCCGCCACGGTATCCGCCACGGCTATCACCGTCACGACGTCCACGGAAGCCACCGCCTCCGAAACCACCGCGACCACCGCGAGATCCGCCCTCTTTCTTATCCTGAGCAACTTCAACTGAAACTTCACGGTTGTTGAATTCCGCTCCGTTCAAATCTTTAAGGATGTAGCGAGAAGCATCTTCCGGCACCTCAAAGAATGAGAAGTTCTGAAGGATATCGATTTTACCGATCTCGATACGACTCTGAAGGTTTTTATTCAAGAGTTCGATCAATGTGTTCGGGAACAAACCGTCTGATTTACCCAGGTTGATGAAGATACGTGTGTATCCGCTCTGAGCTCCGCGACTGCGACGCTCGCCTCTTCCATCGCCATCGCGATCAGAACGACGTGCATTTTCGTCCGGGATATCCAATTCAGGAGTTTCTTTGTAATATTCCAACAAACGGTTGAATTCAAGAGAAACAACACGTTTGATCAGATCTTCAGTACTCAACCATTCAAGTTTTTTGTAGATCGGATCAAGATACTGTGCGATCTCTTCTTCATCTACTTTCACTTTTTCGATACGGTCCACAAGGCTGAACAACTGTTTCTCACAGATCTCTTCACCTGTCGGAACGTGACCTTTTTCGAATTTCTTCTGAATGATTCGTTCGATTTCACGCATACGTCCTTTTTCACGAACGTGTGTGATAGCGATTGAGATACCTGATTTACCGGCACGACCTGTACGGCCTGAACGGTGTGTATACGTTTCAACATCTTCCGGCAAACCGTAGTTGATAACGTGAGTCAGGTTGTCTACGTCCAAACCACGAGCCGCAACGTCTGTCGCAACCAAGATCTGTACGTTTTTCAAACGGAACTTCTGCATTACCGCATCACGCTGTGCCTGTGAAAGTTCACCGTGCAATGAATCAGCGCTGTATCCGTCCTGGATCAATTTATCGGCGATTTCCTGCGTCTCTTTACGAGTACGACAGAAAACGATACCGTAGATGTTCGGATAGAAATCGGCGATACGTTTAAGTGCCGCATATTTATCTTTCGCGTGAACCATGTAATAGACATGTTTCACATTTTTATTTCCCTCGTTCTTATGTCCGATTGTAATCTCTTTCGGATTATTCATGTATTTCTTTGAAATGCGTGCGATTTCAGCAGGCATTGTCGCAGAAAACAGAAGTGTGTTACGTGTAGGAGGAACCTCTGCAAGAATGTTGTTGATGCTTTCGGTGAATCCCATGTTCAACATCTCATCCGCTTCGTCCATGATCACGTATTTCACGCCATCCAGTCTAACCGTTCTACGGTTCATCAAGTCTAATAAACGACCCGGAGTTGCTACCACGATATGTACTCCTTTCTTCAGTGAACGGATCTGGCTGTCGATGCTAGAACCTCCGTAAACCGGAAGAATGTGTAACCCTTTGACATATTTCGAGAAATCCTGCAAGTCGCCTGCAATCTGCAAACAAAGCTCACGTGTAGGACAAAGGATTAATGCCTGAGGTTGAACGTTTTCGATGTCAATCTTTTGAATTACCGGAAGGCCGAATGCCGCAGTTTTACCAGTACCAGTCTGCGCCAAAGCCACTACGTCAGTGTCTGCGCTTAATAAATACGGTATCACCTCTTCCTGCACGGGCATGGGATTTTCAAAACCCATCTCAGTAATTGCTTTAAGAACCTCAGAGTTAATACCTATTTCTTCGAATGTTTTCATTATAAAATGTAATTTGGAGTCAATAGGGAATCAGGAGTAGAGTATATTTCGCCCCTCACGAGCTAAGAATAAAGAAGGTCGTCACTTATTTACAGACCAAACAAACCTATTGACAGTTTGAAATTTGATAGTGCAAAGGTAGGGATATATTTCCGATTTAGAAAGCCGATATATGTTTTATAACAATAAAATTGCATTAAAATAGAGATAAGATGTTAATCCTAAGTCAAATTAATCCAACAAGATAGCCTTCAATTTGTTTTTATACGCCTCGTCAACACCCAATTCCTCTTTAAGGTATTCATTGACTGAACCGTATTTGCGTTTCACAACGTCAATCGCCGTCATCAGGTACCTTTCATCACTGATGATCATCGAGGTGATGGCATCCTGGTACTCCAGCGGCAGGTCGTAAGCGATCACGGCCAACTTGCGCATGTTGAAGTAACGGTTGCTCAAGAGGTAGTCGTCGATGATGCTCTGTTCCGGAACATCCAATGCGTACAAAACAAGTGCGGCGGCAATGCTGGTCTGCAAATTACCGTACTTACAACTCAGAATAACGGGATAGTTTTTCTCCTCCGAAAGGATTTCGAACATGCGTTTGAAGGAATCTCCCGAGATGAGGATCATCTCACGCGACACGTCCTGCATATAGATTACGGCATCGCCGCGTTTGAACTTCTTCTGCAGAATAAGCGGCAACGCATTCTGGCGCGTGGTGCGGATCGGCAGGTTTTCATAATGCGGAATACCGGTCTCTTTCGGAGCTTCGGTAATGAAAGGATTCATACGGAAGTCGAGCAACGTGCGCACTCTCATCTTCTCGATGCGCTTGGCATTGACGCCACGGATGGAATCGATGTTGCCGGAACGGTACAGTTTGCCCCATTTAAGGGTCTGATGATCGTTATTGAGATAGCCTCCCATATCGCGGAAGTTTTCCACCATCTCGAGTTTCTGGGCTCTCACACCTACTACCGAAGTGGTTTCATCATCGAATTTAAGTAGGAAATAGCGACGATCAAGCGAACCTTTCACAACGATATCCGCTCGCCCTTTTGAGATCTTCTCCTTCGCCACACAACGACGCATGTCGAACTTCTCCGGATCATTAGAGGAGTAAATCATCACTTCGCCCTCCATTCGGGGCGAGATCTCCCATTTTAAGACATAATTATACAGATCGGTCACTTCACAAACACTCTGTACATCGTATGACTGAGAGACACACGAGCACAAAAGCAATGCAAAGGAGAATATCATTAATAATTTTTTCTTGTCCATAAGAGCGGGAGTTACAAACACAAATATATCAAATCATTATTCAAAAGAGTGCTTTGGTATATTTTTTACTGTTAAAGAAACATTAAAGGAGACAATTGCCAGCAAAATCAGTCGAAATATAGTTATCGTAACTCATGCAAACGTCACCGGCGAACCGTATTCCTTCGGCAATCAGCTTATCCCAACTCTCCTCTTCGAGCGAAGGGATCATCTCCAAAGTGATGTTGTATTTCAGCAATGCATAGAGGATTCCGGCATTCAGTGCATCTCCGGCACCGATCGTACTCACGGCTTCAAGCGCGGGTACCGGGTAATGTTTCTTCACCTGTGGCGTGCGTAAATATACGCCGGCAGCCCCGTCGGTGCAGATAAAATAGGGGCAATAGAAGCGAATGTGATTTACATACACCTTATCGATATCGCTCTCTTTATAAATCGTTGCAAAATCTTCGGTAGATCCACGCACGATATCGGCGAATTCCAAGTTCTCGATGATGGCCGGTTTGAGCCACATCACCTGCGATTCGTGGTTCTTTCTGAAGTTCGGGTCGTAATAGATGATTGCCTTACGCTCTTTGGCATAATTCAGCAAATCGGTCAGAACCGGACGAATGGCCGGATTCAGCGAGTAAAGCGAACCGAAGATAACGATATCGTCGGCATCGATCCGGGGCCATACGATATCCAGGCGATCGGTGGGGTAATTCATATAGAAATCATACTCCGCTTCGTTCCGATCGTTTAGAAATGCGAGCGAAACGGGCGATTTCCCATCAAAGTAAGCGTACATGTGATCTGTCTTCACATGGTTTTCCTCCATGAAAGCATAAATCAGTTTCCCAACCTTATCACGCCCCACCTCACTGATGAATGTCGTTTCGGCTCCCAAACGCCCCAAAGAGATCATCGTATTGAAGACCGATCCTCCGGGTACACCTCTCACAGGCTGGTTGTTTTTAAAAACGATGTCAAAAACGGTTTCTCCGATCCCTATTACTTTTCGCTTACTCATTGTATTCTTAATCAATCGTTAGTCGATTGTTTTCTTGATTTCTCGCCAAGATAGCCGCCGTGGTGGCGTTTGGCATATTGTTCATTTGTGAAGTTAATACTTTTCATCGTATTCACCACCAGCAAATCGCCGATAACGGTCATCATCGTAGTTGAGGTGGTCGGGGTAAGTCCCAGGGGACAAACCTCCGACGGATTGCCCGTAAAGAGACAAATATCGGCTTCTTCAGCCAACGGACTCTCCTGATTGCCTGTAATGACGATAAAACGAATGCCCGGATTAAGGTTGTGCGCCAAGAGAATCAGCTCCAAAATCTCGCGGGTCTTCCCGGAGTTTGAAATCAGAAGCATCACATCGTTCTTCTGGATCACTCCCAAATCACCATGCTGCGCTTCACTCGGGTGTAGGTAGATGGCAGGAGTTCCGGTAGAACTGAACGTTGTAGCGATGTTCATGCCGATCTGTCCCGCTTTTCCCATACCGCTCACCACAAGTTTTCCCCCTTTTTGATGCACCTGCTCCACAATCAAAGCTACGGCTTTTTCATAAGCATCTGTAATCGGAAGATTCAGGATCGCTTCAGCTTCTTTCTGAAGGATCGTACGTATAGTCTCTTTCATTTGTATATATCTATTTTTAACACTAAGGTCAAATGCGCCATCTAAGTACCTTTCGTGGGGTAGCTCATCCTTAGGTGAGCTATGGCGATCTGATGTTGTTCCGTTATATGAATCACCAATCCGTTGATTTACCATAATATATCGTAAAAACGGAAGGTAATGGTTTTCATTTTGATATTGAGGTATTGAACCTTACGCTGCAAAAGTATTTATTTTTAATTTTGTATCCTAACATAAAAAAGAGATACATGCATTATCAACAACATACGCTTCCCAACGGACTCCGTATCATTCACATGCCATCGACTTCCGATGTTTCTTACTGCGGCTTCGCGGTAAATGCCGGAACACGCGATGAACTGGTTACGGAATCCGGAATGGCTCACCTGGTGGAACATATGATTTTTAAAGGAACGGATAAGCGCCGCTCCTGGCATATTCTGAACCGGATGGAGAAAGTGGGCGGCGAATTGAACGCTTACACTACAAAAGAGGAGACTTTCGTTTACTCGGTTTTCCTGGAGGAGAATTTCGACCGTGCGAGCGAGTTGCTGTGCGATCTGGTCTTGAACTCCCGTTTCCCGGAAAATGAACTTGAAAAGGAAACCGATGTGATTCTGGACGAGATCAACTCTTACCGCGATAACCCACCGGAACTGATCTACGATGAGTTTGAGAACAAACTATTTCAAGGACACGCCCTGGGACGCAACATCTTGGGAACAGAGGAATCGCTCGAATCTTTCAGCCCGGAAATGGGTCGTGATTTTCTCTGTAAATGGTATCGCCCGGAAAACATGGTATTCTTCTCGACGGGAAAAACCGATTTCAAAAAAGTGGTACGCGCACTGGAGAAGTATTTTAATCCCGACCCGGCCGTATGGAAAGGAAATCAGCGTCAGGCACCCACCCTTTATACGCCGACGCATCTGCGTGAAGAGCGTGACACCCACCAGGGCCATGTCATCATCGGAAACCGTGCGTTCAATATGTTCGATCCGCGACGCGCTTCGCTCGCCCTTCTTAACAACATGTTGGGGGGACCGGGTATGAACAGCCGACTGAACCTCTCCCTGCGTGAAAGACGCGGATACGTGTATAACGTGGAATCGGCCTTCACGCCATATTCTGACACGGGTGTGTTCTCGGTCTACTTCGGCTGCGATCAGAAAAACCTGAACAAATGCATCGAACTCGTGCATAAAGAGCTGAAAGATTTCCGCGATAAGTCGCTCACCTCCTCTCAACTCGAAGGAGCGAAAAGACAGATCAAAGGTCAACTCGGCATCTCGAACGACAACAAGGAAAACGTAACCATGGGGATGGCGAAATCTTATCTCCATTACAATCGTTTCGATACGCTGGATGAGGCGTATCGAAAAATTCAAAACATAACCGCTAACGATATCCTGGAAACCGCAAACGAAATATTTGACGAATCGAAACTTTCTACATTGATCTATGTTTGAGAAAACCATGTTTGAAGAAACTACGCGTGAAGAAACTACGCGAGAAAAAAATATGCGTGAAAAAAGAGTGGTTTTAGGAATGAGCGGGGGAACAGACAGTTCTACGGCTGCCATTTTATTGCAGGAACAAGGATATGAGGTCGTGGGAGTCACCTTCGTATTTCACGATGGGGGCGAACATCACCTGGAAGATGCCAAAGCGCTGGCGGATATACTCGGCATACGCCACATCGTTTACGATGCACGCGAATTATTCAGAGAGAAGATTCTGAGTTATTTCGTTGAGGAGTATATGAAAGGGGAAACGCCGGTACCGTGTGTGCTGTGCAACAACTATCTGAAATGGCCGCTTCTGGCGAAAATCGCGGACGAAGAGGGTATTTACCACATCGCTACGGGTCATTACGTGCGTACGGTGCGGCACGATGACAGAATCCACATCATCGCGGGAAGCGATCCGGATAAAGATCAGTCTTTTTTTCTGTGGGGACTCCCCGAAACGATTCTGAACCGGATGTTGCTCCCCTTGGGGGATATCACCAAAGCGGAAGTACGGGCGATGGCCGCAGCGCGCGGTTACCAGAAAGTGTCGGTGAAGAAAGACAGTCTGGGCGTTTGCTTCTGTCCGGGCGATTACCGCGACTATTTGAAGACCCAGGTGGATTCCAATACCATCCTTCCCGGAAATTATGTGGACCAGCAAGGTAAGGTTCTCGGCAAACACGAAGGGTATCCTTTTTATACCGTGGGGCAGCGCCGGGGATTGGGCATCAATTTTCAGAAGGCCGTATTTGTGAAAGAGATCATACCGGCAGAGAACAAAGTGGTGTTGGCTCATCTCGAGGATATGTACAAAACCGTGATGTACCTAAAGGAGGTACACGTGAATTACCCCGATGAAGTAGCGAACGACCGAGAGGTGATCTGCAAGATCCGCTACCGCAAACAGGAAACGCCTTGCCGTGTGGAGCTGTTACCCGGACGAAAGGCAATCGTCACCTTTTTGGAGCCGGTCAACTCGGTGGCACCGGGACAGGCTGCGGCTTTTTACCGAAACGGCATGGTACTGGGTGGCGGAATCATCGAAAGCGCCGAATAAGGTGGAGATGAAAAAATGAAATACGAAAGGCCGAAATAAATAAGGTGAAAGTAAATAAGACCGAAATAAAATAAGGTGGAAATGCATCCGGACCAAGCCGGCGCATTTCCACCTTTCTTATTTTATCGTATCGTGTTTAATCGTATTTTTTATCCGAAGATACGCTTGTATGCCTAGAAGCAAAGCTTATTTCACTTCCCAGATCTCCCCTTTCATCAATAACTCACGCAGGGTACGCTCTTTTTTCTTCTCCTGAACCTCTTTGATCTGTTTCTCCACTTCCCGATCGTAAACCGGAGCATCAACAGAACGGATGACACCGAAAGCCACCGGAAGATCGCCCCCCATCATCGCCA
Source organism: Bacteroidales bacterium (assembly GCA_036655355.1). Taxonomy (GTDB): domain Bacteria; phylum Bacteroidota; class Bacteroidia; order Bacteroidales; family JAUNSR01; genus JAUNSR01. The sequence continues at coordinate 264,801 of JAVVQG010000003.1, read as the reverse complement.
GTTTGAAATGAAGCGTATGGTCTGCACATTTTGCATCGTGTACCAACAGATCTTTTTCAGTGATTCCGTTTTCTCCGATCGTCACCACTTTTAAATTAAATCCGTCCAAAACGAGACCTTTGTCGCGTTTCGTTCCGAAGATCATCGGTTTGCCATGTTCCAATACGATGGAACGGTCCAAACGGTATTCCTTATCGGAAACGAATTTGTGAATACCATCGTTAAAGATCACACAGTTCTGAAGAATCTCCACCACGGAAGCACCCGGATGTTGCGCTGCCGCTACCATCACTTCGCGCGAAGTCTGCAAATCAACGTCAAGGGAACGGGCAAAGAAATTCCCACGGGCACCGATGGTAAGTTCAGCCGGGATGAATGGCTCCTCTACCGTACCATAGGGCGATGATTTAGTAACCGCACCTCGGTCTGAAGTGGGAGAATACTGACCTTTCGTCAACCCGTAGATCTTATTATTCAGCAACAGGATGTTTAGGTCCACGTTGCGTCTCACGGCATGAATAAAGTGATTTCCCCCGATTGCAAGACAGTCGCCGTCGCCGGTCACCGCCCAAACGGTTAGGCGCGGATTGGCCGTCTTCACACCGGTAGCGATTGCAAGACCGCGACCGTGTATCGTATGGAATCCGTACGTGTTCATATAATAAGGTAGACGAGACGAACAACCGATTCCGGAGATTACCGCGGTTTCGTGCGGCGCTACGCCCACTTCGGCCATCGCCTTCTGAAGGGTATTAACTACCGCGTGGTCACCACAACCCGGGCACCAGCGCACATATTGATCACTTTTGAAATCTTTAGCTGTATACTGTTCCATTGTTATTCCTCCATCGATTTAGTGATTGCTTCCACAATATCGCTCACCTGGAAAGGTTGACCCTGCATCTGATTAAACTGCAGCACGTTCACACCCGGTATCTTCGAACGCAGGTAACCTGCGAACTGGCCGTTGTTCAACTCGCAAACCAGCACCTTATCGTACTGTTTCAACACCTCTTCCGTATTTTTCGGAAGTGGGTTGATGTAGTTGAAATGCACGTATGCAACCGATTTACCCGCCTGATTCAACTCCTCTACGGCAGAGTAGATGTGACCGTAAGTACCGCCCCAGCCTACAACAAGGATTTTCGCATCGGGGTTGCCCATCACATTAAGCAATGGAATCTCATTGGCGATGTACTCCACCTTCGCCTGACGGGTATCCGTCATTTTTTGGTGGTTCTCCGGATTCGTAGAGATGGCACTCGTTACATAATCTTTCTCAAGACCACCCAAACGATGTGCGAATCCCTCCATTCCCGGAATCGCCTTATAACGTACTTTTGTTTCCTCATTTCTGGTATATGGACGCCATCCCTCCTTCATTTCCGGTGTGACATACGGGATGCGGATCTCCGGATAATTCTCCATTTCAGGAATTCGCCATGCCGAGGAGCCGTTTCCGACGAATGCATCGGTCAACAGGATCACCGGTGTCATGTGCTCGAGCGCAATCTTCGATGCCGTAAAAGCCATATCGAAACAGTCAGTCGGCGTTGAAGCCGCCAACACAACCGCAGGAGATTCCCCGTTTCGTCCGTAGAGAGCCTGAAGCAAGTCGGTCTGTTCGGTTTTCGTCGGCAGACCGGTAGAAGGACCTCCGCGCTGTACATCGATCACCACCAACGGAATTTCAGACATCACAGCCAACCCGAGTGCTTCACTTTTCAGAGCCAATCCCGGACCGGAAGTGGAAGTCGCCGCCAATTGTCCGGCAAACGACGCGCCGATAGCGGTACAAATCCCGGCAATCTCATCTTCAGCCTGAACGGTTTTCACGCCCAATGCTTTCAGTTTCGCCAGTTCATGAAGAATATCGGTGGCCGGCGTAATCGGATAACTACCCAGGAACAACGGAATACCCGCTTTCTCGGCAGCCGCCACCAGTCCGAATGCAACGGCTTTGTTCCCGTTGATATCCATATAGAATCCTTTCTTGGAGGCATCCTTTTCAATACGGTAAGTGGATACGGAAGCATGAATGTTGTTTCCGTAATTATATCCGTCTGTCAACACTTTGATATTTGCTTCGAGTACGGTCGGTTTCTTACCGAATTTGTTTTTAAGCATCTCCATCGCATGTTCCATCGGACGATTGAAAAGCCAACAAACCAGTCCGAGCGCGAACATATTTTTACTGCGCAACATCGCCTTGTTATCCATCCCCATGTCGGAAAGACTACTTTTCACCATAGACTCCACCGGCACGGAAACCACCTGGATATTTGACAGGTTGAGTTCCGCAAAAGGATCATTTGTTTTAAAATCGGCCTTTTTCAAGTCGTTCTCCGTAAAAGACTCTTCATCGATGATAACGATGGTGTTCGGCTTAATGAATTTTGCGTTCGTCTTTAGGGCAGCCGGATTCATTGCTACCAATACGTCACATTTATCCCCCGGAGTATATACCTTTTTCCCAAGATGTACCTGGAAACCTGAAACGCCCCCTAAAGTTCCTTGAGGTGCGCGAATCTCTGCCGGATAATCCGGGAATGTTGAAATCTCATTTCCGAAAACAGCAGACAGATTTGAAAAAATCGTGCCGGCTAATTGCATGCCGTCGCCGGAATCGCCGGAAAAGCGTATGACCACTCTATCCGTGTCAATAATTGATGTTTTTTCAGACATAGATTATCTTTTTATAGAAAGTAGTTAGTTGTGTTTTTCATAGATGCACTTACAGACGGGCAAATTAAGCCAAAACATTTAAATAAATGACAACGTATTATTATTTTATTGAAAAGTAGTCAAGAATAATGCAATGTCACTCCAAGGTAGACTGAAATGTTCTCCTACCACCTTATTCACGATTTTGCCGTTGTAAACGTACACGCCGTACCGGAAACACTCCTGATGACGGATGTAATCGGCCACGGAAGGGAATTCGGCGAGTCGCAATAACAAAGGAGTAAAATGATTGCTTAAACAAATGGAGGTGGTGCGCGCCACGCGCGAACTTATATTGGGGACACAGAAGTGCGTGACCCCGTATTTTTCAAAGATGGCCTCAGAAAGGGTATTGGGCGATACGGATGTTTCGAAACAACCGCCCTGGTCAACGCTGAGATCAATCAACAACGCGCCTTTTTTCATGGAGCGGATCAGCTCTTCGGAAACGCGGAAACGCCGTTCTCCGTTTTCAAAACGCAACGTTCCAATCACGACGTCTGCCGAATGGAGCGAGTTACGAAGTACATTGGGGTGAAGATTGGAGGTGAAGATGGATTGTCGCAACGTACGTTGCACCTCGCGCAGAAGTTCTACATTGTTATCAAACACTTTCACGGTAGCACCGAGCGCATCTGCAGTACGGGCAGCCTCTCGTCCGGCCCTGCCGGCCCCGATAATCACGATTTCGGTTGGCGTGACTCCGGCACATCCGCCCAGAAGAATTCCCTTGCCTCCGTTGAGGTTGGTGAGCAATTCGGCGGCGATCACCACGGCCGTGCGTCCTTCAATCTCCGAAATGGAGCTGATAACGGGGTGAAATCCGTGTGAATCGGTGATCAGTTCATACGCCACCGCATTGATCTTGCGCTCCTGCATCACCTCGATCGATTCATTGGGCAGGAAACTCAGCTGAAGCAACGAGATGAGCGTGGCACGGGGCTTCATCATCATCACCTCTTGCGGTGTGGGAGGCGCCACTTTCAAGACGATGTCCGCACCCCATACGTACGATAGGCAATCGGTGATCTCCGCTCCCGCTTCCGAGAACGCCACGTCGGGATAATGGATCGATTCACCGGCACCGGATTCAATGATGATGTGGTGTCCTTCGGAGGCCAACAATCCCACCGATTCGGGAGTCAACGGCAATCGCTTCTCAAAACTTCCCCGTTCTCTCGGTATCCCGATGAACAGCGAATTGTTGTCGCGTACCGGCGTACAGATCTTCTCTTCCGGCATCAGCGACTCATTTGTGAATGAAATGAAGTTTTCCCGCATGGTGATTCCGATTTTAATTAATCATTTAATAACAAACCCGCCAGTTTCTCTACGGCAGTGTTTAATTGCGAACGCGAATCAAGTTGATCGGCATCAAATATCAGACGCGAGCGGAGGTAGAAAGGCTCCCGCTTCAACAGGTTTTCCGCAATAAAGGAGATGAGCTCTTCATCGGTTTTATCTTTCAGAATCGGACGATTGGCTTTTGCGACACGCAAACGGCTGAACAACACGTCGGGGGAGGTTTTGAGGTACACCGCCACGCCATGTTCATTCATATAATCGAGGTTATCGAAAAAGCAGGGCGTACCGCCTCCCGTGGAGATCAGGACATCTTCAAACAGTCCCACCTCCTTCAAGATCTTGCTTTCCAACGCTCTGAATCCCGCCTCACCGTGTTCGTCGAACAGCACGTTGATGGTTTTGTGATAGCGGTTTTCAATGTAATGATCCAGGTCGATGAAGGCCAGTCCCAGTTTAGCCGCCACTTCCCGACCCAGCGTCGTTTTTCCCGCACCCATATATCCGACTAAGAATACTCTTCTCATGTATATCTCTTATTTATATCTCTCTAATGATACAAAATTATAATATTTTGACATACAACTCTTTGTTTCGGTGGTAAATCTTTTTTCGATCCGGCGCAACGTTTTCAGCTCTCCGGATCTTTTTTCGATATTCAAATTTTTATGAGTAATTTTAGCCTTCATATATACTCATAACCAGCAGGAAACATGGCTAATTTCAAATATTATGTCGTATGGGAAGGTCATTCCCCCGGTATCTACGATACGTGGGAGGAGTGTAAACGACAGATTACGGGCTATCAGGGAGCCAAATACAAGAGTTTTCCGACGAAGGAACTCGCTACCGAAGCTTTTCGAGAGAATTACACCGATCACATCGGAATTCTGAATGCGGTGGCGAAAGCCGTTCATGAGGGGTCGCAGATGCAGATGCAATACAATCCGGAGAGTTTGGCGGTGGATGCGGCATGCAGCGGCAACCCGGGACCGATGGAGTATCGCGGTGTGTACGTACGTACGGGAGAAGAGATTTTTCGTATCGGACCGTTAGATGACGGCACGAATAATATCGGAGAATTCCTGGCACTTGTACACGGACTCTCGTTGATGAAGCAACGCAACATCCCGCTGCCAATCTATACGGACAGTGTAAATGCGATGCTGTGGGTGAAGAATAAAAAGTGTAAAACGAAACTGGTGCGTACGGCGCGCAACGAGAAGATTTTCGAAATGATCGAACGTGCCGAGAAATGGCTTCAAAATAATACGTATTCAACTCCGATCATCAAATGGGAAACTAAATTATGGGGAGAGATTCCGGCTGATTTCGGGCGGAAATAAGCCGGAAATAAAATTATTTTCCCATGTTCATAAAACGCTTACGCGCTTCGGGCGGATAATGCTCGATCGCGTAACGCAAAGAGGTACGCGACAAACGGGTCGCATACGCCTCAAGAAATCGGGTGAGTGTTTCGCGATCGCGTTTTCCCACTTCCCGCAACATCCACCCCACGGCTTTTCGCATCAGGTCGTGCGGATGATCCATCAACAGTTCGACCAGACGCAGGGTATCGTCGAAATCATCCTGCCGGATAATCGTCCAAGTAGACACCATCGCGATACGTTGCTCCCAAAGCGAATCGCTCTGAGCCAATTCATACAGGATGGTGCGTTCTTTATCACGCAGCCAATCGCCGAGGATCTTCGGAGCGGAGAGATCCACCAAATCCCAGTTATTGGCTTTTCGAGCATGGGCGAGGTAAAAATTCACCAACGCCTCTTTCTCCTCGGGGAGTTTTGTTTTCCGGTATTTGTCTACCAAAACCAGAAAACCACACAAACGCACTTCATGATAAGGATCCTCCAACAAAACGGAAATCTCCGCCAAGGGAAGTGAACGGGCCTCTTTGGCCACGCTGCGGGTATCGGGTACGCGGATACCCAGAAACCGGTCGCCCTCACCATACTGCCCCTTCCCGGTTTTAAAGAAACCGCTCAGAATCTTCGCTTTCGCGGGATCGGCGAACATCGTCAGTGTTTCCCGCACCTCTTTGGCCGTGGTACTCATCCGTTCAGAGTTGTTTCAATGCCTGTGCGATCTGATCGGGACAAGAGGAGCCGCGTCCTTTACAGTCGATCCCTTCCATTCGGACAATCGCCTCCTGCACATCCATTCCTTTGAGCAATGCCGATAATCCTTTCAGATTTCCGTTACATCCCCCTTCGATACAAACGGTCTCGATTTTACCTCCCACCGCTTCAACAATCATCATCTTTGAACATACGCCGCCTTGAGGCACATACTTTACCTGTTGTTTTTCCATAACCGAACTATAAACTGTAATATATTTTCTTTCACAAAACTAAATATTTATTTTTACCTGATCGTTCTCCGCAATGTCAATCTTAATTAACTTACTATTCATCATTATATTCGGCTGACTATGGTTTTAAACTATATCTGGATTGCCTTTTTCCTTATCGCATTCGTGCTGGCGCTATTCGCTACACTTTTTACAGGCAACATGACCGTTTGGTCAGAAATCATCAACGCCACATTCGGTGCGGCGAAAACCGCCTTTGAGATTTCACTGGGACTAACGGGCGTTTTATCACTCTGGCTAGGGTTGATGAAAGTGGGCGAAAAAGGCGGCGTGATCGGGTTCTTTTCCCGAATCGTAAGTCCCCTTTTCACCCGACTGTTCCCGGGCATCCCCAAAGGGCATCCGGCTTTGGGATCGATCTTTATGAATCTGTCGGCCAACATGCTTGGACTCGACAATGCGGCAACTCCCCTGGGACTTAAAGCGATGCAAGAGATGCAATCACTTAACAAGGAGAAAGACACGGCTACCAATCCGATGATTATGTTTCTGGTGCTGAATACCTCCGGATTGACATTGGTTCCGATCGGCGTGATGGTGTACCGCTCTCAATTGGGTGCGGCGAATCCGTCGGATGTTTTTCTACCCATACTGATCGCCACGTTTTTTTCCACCATGGCGGGATTGCTGATGTGTGCGGTAAAACAAAAGATCAACCTTTTCAACAAAGTGATCATCGGATCCCTGGGAACGTTGACCGCGATCATCGTGGCGATCATCTGGGTCTTCAGTCGCATGAATCAAGAAGAGGTGTCGCTCTATTCCACGTTCTTCTCCAATGCATTGCTGTTTACGATTATCGCCGGGTTCATCTTTGCCGGATTACGCAAACGGATCAATGTATTCGATACCTTCATCGAAGGTGCCAAAGAGGGCTTCAAAACTGCGGTGATGATTATACCTTACCTGGTGGCGATGTTGGTGGGGATCGCCGTATTCCGAGCATCGGGTGCGATGGATTACCTGACAGACGGTCTGGGGTGGCTATTTGACCGAGTGGGTATCCCGAGCGATTTCATCGGTGCGTTGCCTACCGCCCTCATGAAACCGCTGAGCGGAAGCGGCGCACGCGGCATGATGGTGGATGCCATCAATACGTACGGCGTTGATTCGTTCGTAGCGCGCGTTGCCTCCACCATCCAGGGAGCCACAGACACCACGTTCTATATCCTGGCGGTCTATTTCGGCAGTGTAAGCATCACCAAGACCCGTTACGCGGCAGGAGTGGGATTGTTTGCCGATCTGGTGGGAATTATCGCGGCGATATTAGTTGCTTATCTCTTTTTTGGCTAACTTTGATAGATACAAGAATCCATTTTACACCGTAAACAATATGGCAATTAACTTTTATGCGGAGGGCATCGAAATGCCTTCGATCAAAAAAACAGAAACCAAGGAGTGGATCAAACAAGTTGCGGCCATTCATGGAAAGAAGGTGGGCGAAGTAGCTTACATTTTCTGTAACGACGAGAAAATTCTCGAGGTGAACAATGAATATCTGAAACACGATTATTACACGGATATTATCACATTCGATTACACCGAAGGGGATAAAATCGGTGGAGATATATTCATCAGCGTTGATACGGTTAAGAGCAATGCCGAGCAGTTTGAACAACCGTTCGAGAAAGAACTAGACCGCGTAATCATCCACGGCATCCTGCACTTATGCGGAATCGACGACCAAAGTCCCGAACAACGTGCCAACATGATCGAGAACGAAAACAAAGCGCTTGCCCTAATCGGCAAATAAGAAAACGGTTCACTACGCCATACGGCCGTCCGAAAATTCGGACGGCTTTCTTTTTGTGAAGCCGTTCTGCTTTTCTTAACCATCTGATAATCTATAAAAAAGCATTTTTAGACTATTTAAATGAGGTGCCGAAAACTTATTGTATCTTTGCACTCTGAAAATTAAGAAGATAAATTACTACATGGATTTTATATACGACGTTATTGTTGTTGGTGCGGGTCACGCCGGCTGCGAAGCAGCTTGCGCGGCAGCCAATCTGGGTTCCAAAACATGTTTGATCACGATGGACATGAATAAGATCGGCCAGATGAGCTGTAATCCCGCTGTGGGGGGAATCGCCAAAGGGCAGATCGTGCGTGAGATTGATGCACTGGGAGGATATATGGGGATTGTCAGCGACAAGACCGCCATTCAGTTCCGTATGCTGAACCGCTCGAAGGGACCCGCGATGTGGAGTCCCCGCTCACAGGCAGACCGTGCCAAGTTCATCGATACCTGGAGAAGCATCATCGAAAACATGCCGAACCTGGAGATCTGGCAAGACACCGTACAGCGCCTGATCCTCGAAGAGGGTGAGGTGAAAGGTGTGGTGACCAATATGGGCGTTGAGTTTCGTGCCAAGGCGGTCGTGCTCACATCCGGAACATTCATGAACGGCCTGATGCATATCGGCCGCACAAAGCTGCCGGGTGGACGAATCGCAGAACCTGCTTCCTACGGATTGTCAGACCAGCTGAAAGAGGCCGGCATCCGTGTAGATCGAATGAAGACCGGTACGCCGGTTCGTATCGACGGACGCAGCGTGGACTTCTCTCTTGCCGAAGCGCACGAGGGCGACAACGATTTCCATAAGTTCTCTTACCTGGATTATGAAACGCCGATGCTGAAACAGCGTCCTTGCTGGATGATCTACACCAACGAGGAGTGTCACGCGGTTTTGGAGAAAGGCCTTCCCGACTCGCCGCTTTACAACGGACAGATCCAAAGCATCGGGCCACGCTACTGCCCGAGCATCGAAACCAAGATCGTAACCTTCCCCGATAAGACGCGTCATCAGCTGTTCCTTGAACCGGAAGGCGAAACCACTCAGGAGTATTACCTGAACGGCTTCTCCTCTTCGCTTCCGCTGGAAGTGCAGTTGGAGGCGCTTAAAAAGATACCGGCCCTTCGCGACGTGAAGATCTATCGTCCGGGATATGCCATCGAATACGATTTCTTTGATCCCACCCAGTTGAAGCATACGCTGGAGACCAAAGCGATCGGGGGACTTTTCTTCGCCGGACAGGTGAACGGAACCACCGGTTATGAGGAGGCGGGCGGCCAAGGATTGATGGCCGGCATCAACGCCGCGCTGAAAGTACAGGGGAAAGATCCGTTCGTTTTGGGACGTGATGAAGCTTACATCGGTGTTTTGATCGACGACTTGGTTACAAAAGGTGTCGACGAGCCGTACCGTATGTTTACCTCTCGTGCCGAATACCGGATCCTGCTTCGTCAAGACGATGCGGATATGCGTCTGACTCCGAAATCGTATGCTTTGGGACTTGCCACGCAAGCCCGATACGACCTGCTTCAGGAGAAACGGGAGCACCGTGACCGCCTGGTAAATTTCTGCAAAGAGTATTCAATCAAACCGGCCTACGTAAACGAAGCGCTTGAAGCGTTGGGCACCTCGCCCCTTCGCGAAGGATGCAAGCTGTTCAACCTCGTGGTTCGTCCCCAACTGAACCTGACCCAGATCGCCGAATTCGTTCCCGCCCTACAGAAAGAGATCGATCAGATCCCGAACCGCAAGGAGGAGATCATCGAAGCGGCAGAGATCATGATGAAATACGAGGGATATATCGAACGAGAAAAAATGATCGCCGATAAGATCTCGCGTCTTGAAAACATCAACATCAAAGGGAAGTTCGACTACCTTACGTTGAAGTCTCTTTCGACGGAAGCGCGACAGAAACTGACGAAAATCGATCCCGATACGATCGGACAGGCATCACGAATTCCTGGAATTTCGCCGAGCGATATAAATATTTTATTAGTTTTGTTAGGCCGATAACTTCTGCCCGTGCAGAAGGACGTTGAAGTAAAACTTAAAGATGTTTCACGTGAAACATTCTAAAGTTCCACTTTAACCGGAGTGCATGCCTCGCGTGTGGACTCAAACCGTCACTTATACAATTTTACGCTATAATCAAATAAGAAATCATGGGTATCAATTCCATTAAAGAGAAAATCAGAGTAGTTCCGGACTTCCCGAGAGAAGGAATCCTATTCCGTGACCTGACTACCGTATTCAAGGATGCAAAATGCCTGAATGACCTTTCGAACCTGATGACAAACCTGTACACAGAGAAAGGGATTACCAAAGTAGTGGGAATCGAATCAAGAGGTTTCATCATGGGTCCTGTAATGGCGAACAATCTTGGAGCCGGCTTTGTTACTCTTCGTAAACCGGGGAAACTTCCGGCAGACACCTACAAGGCAAGCTATGAAAAAGAATACGGCCTGGACACCATCGAGATCCATAAAGATGCGCTTCAGGAAGATGACGTGGTATTGATCCACGACGACCTTTTAGCAACAGGCGGAACAATGTATGCCGCTTACGAGCTTGTAAAACGATTCAATGTAAAGAAAATCTATATCAACTTCATCGTGGAACTGGAAGACCTGAATGGTCGCAGCCTTTTCCCGGAAGGCGTAGAGATTGAGTCTTTGATCAAATACTAATCGCAAGCCGATTTGAATTAAGGATGAAAAATGAAAGATGACAAATCCGGCTTCGGTGATTTATCCTTCATTTTTCATCCTTTTTGTTTTTCAACCGATGAAGAAAATAAACGTGGCAAAAGTAAAGAACGAACGCATCGATCATCTCAAAGAGATCATCTCCATCATGCCCGATACCCCGGGCGTCTATCAGTATTTTGATAAAGAGGGAGAGATAATCTATATCGGGAAAGCCAAAAACCTCAAACGCAGGGTCAGCTCCTATTTCAATAAAATCCATGACTCGGCCCGTACGAACCGCTTGGTCCGGAACATAAACGATCTGAAGTACATCGTGGTGAATACCGAAGAAGATGCGCTGAATCTGGAGAACTACATGATCAAAGCGCACCAGCCACGCTACAACGTTCTGCTGAAAGACGACAAAACCTACCCCTGGATCTGCATCAAGAACGAACCGTTCCCGCGGGTGTTCATGACCCGGAAAGTGATTAAGGACGGCTCCTCTTATTTCGGACCCTACACGAATGTGAAGATCGTATACGCCTTACTCGAACTGTTTCGACAGATCCACAAAGTGCGCACCTGCAACCTGAACCTATCGCAAGAAAACATCGAGAAAGGGAAATACAAAGTGTGCCTGCAATACCACATCAAGAATTGCAAAGGGCCTTGTCAGGGATTCGTCAAAGAGGAGGAATACATGCGAGACATTGACGAGATCAAACAGATTCTGCGGGGACATACCGGCGAACTAAGCGAATACCTGCTGAAGGAGATGATGGAACTGGCCAAAAAGTTGAAGTTCGAACAGGCACAGGAGGTGAAGCACAAATACGATCTCATCGAGAATTACCGCACCCGCTCCTCCATCGTTCAGCCTGTCATCACGAACGTTGACGTGTATTCATACAGCGAAGAGGAGAATTCAGCTTACATCAACTACTTCCACATCATCCGAGGCGCAATCGTACAGTCCTACACGTTCGAATACAAAAGACGCATCGACGATCCGAAAGAGGAGATCCTGGCGTTGGGTATCGCAGAGATGCGCGAGCGATTTAAGAGTCCCGCAAAAGAGATCATCGTTCCGTTCGAACCCGCTATGTCTTTAAACGGCATCACGTTCGTGGTTCCGCAACGGGGAGAGAAAAAGAAATTGCTCGACCTGAGTGATAAGAACCTACGCCAATACCGAATCGACAAACTGAAACAAGCCGAGAAACTCGACCCGGAACAGCGCAGCATGCGTCTGATGAAGGAGATCCAAACGGAACTCGGACTCGACAAAATACCGATGCAGATTGAGTGTTTCGACAACTCGAACATCTCGGGAACGGATGCGGTAGCCGCCTGTGTGGTGTTCAGAAAAGCCGCTCCTTCCAAAAAGGATTACCGAAAATACAACATAAAAAGCGTTGTCGGACCCGATGATTACGCCTCGATGAAAGAGGTGGTTCGTCGCCGATACAGTCGCGCCGTCGAAGAGGAGCTGCCCCTTCCCGACCTGATCCTTGCCGACGGTGGTAAAGGACAGATGGAAGTGATCCGCCAAGTGGTGGAAGATGAGCTACACCTGAATATCCCCATCGCCGGATTGGTGAAGGACAAACGGCACCGAACATCCGAAATGTTGTTCGGATCCCCTGCAAGAGTGGTTCAGATTAAACAACAGACCCCTTTATTTCGTTTATTAGAACAGATACAGAACGAAGTACACCGTTTTGCCATTACGTTCCACAAAGAGAAACGCAGCAAAAGACAGGTAGCCTCCGAATTGGATGCGGTGAAAGGGATCGGCGAAGTGACGAAAACCACCCTCTTGAAGCGATTCAAAAGTGTGAAGAAAATCAAAGAAGCGAGCCTGGAGGAGATTGCGGAAGTGATCGGAAAAGCGAAAGCTCAGATTCTGAAAAAAGGACTCGAAGAGAACCGAATAATTCCGTAACTTTGTGTTCATAAAATTAGATACGGTTTTCAAATGAGAGTAGTAATTCAACGCGTTTCACACGCTTCGGTAACCATCGAAGGGGTGCTGAAATCAAAGATCGGAAGAGGTCTGTTGGTATTAGCCGGCTTCGAAGAGGCCGACGATGAGAAGGATCTGGAGTGGATGGTACGCAAATTGCTTCACCTGCGGATTTTTGAAGATGCCAACGGAGTGATGAACAGATCGGTATTGGATACCGATGGCGAGATACTTGTGGTCAGCCAGTTTACGCTGCATGGGGCTACGGCCAAAGGAAACCGACCCTCCTACATTCGTGCGGCACGTCCCGAAATTGCCATTCCGCTGTATGAACGGTTTCTGAAAATGGTGGAAACAGGACTCGACAAACCGATCGGAACCGGCGAGTTCGGTGCGGATATGAAGGTGGAGCTGTTGAATGACGGACCGGTAACCATCTGCATCGATTCAAAAAATAAAGAATAAAGCATGGAAGAACAGATCACCATCGCACAGGCGCAGGAGTTGGTTGACCGTTGGATAAAAACCTACGGGGTACGTTACTTCAGCGAGCTTACCAACATGACGATCCTAACCGAAGAGGTGGGCGAACTGGCCCGCATCATGGCACGTACTTATGGCGACCAGTCTTTCAAGAAAGAGGAACTTTCGAAAAACCTGGGCGATGAGATGGCCGATGTGCTCTGGGTACTGCTCTGCCTGGCAAATCAAACCGGCGTGGACCTCACCGAAGCTCTGAAAAAGAACATCGAGAAGAAAACGCTACGAGATAAAGAACGACATATTTCTAACAATAAACTTTACTAAATTATGGAAAATCCGGATAAATACAGTCTGGTTTTGAAACAGTACAACACAGACCTGAGCGACGAGAAAGTGAAGGAAGAGGTGAAAGCGATCCTTGACAAGAATCTTGCGGCAAACAGCACAACGGATGTTTACAAGTTTCTTTTGAGCATCATCGACCTTACTACATTGGCTACAACTGACAATCGCGAACGTGTGGCCGCTTTTACAAAACGTGTAAATGAGTTCGAATTGGAGCATCCTGAATTGCAGAACGTAGCTGCAATCTGTGTTTATCCGAACTTTGCGGAGATTGTTAGAATGACGTTGGAAGTTTCCGATGTGAACATTGCAGCGGTAGCGGCAGGATTCCCATCTTCACAGACTTTCCCTGAAATCAAAGTTGCAGAAGTTGCGATGGCTGTTCAAGCCGGAGCAAACGAAATCGATATCGTAATCAACGTCGGACAGTTCCTTGCCGGTGAATACGATGATATGTGCGAAACCATCAGCGAATGCAAAGCTGCTTGCCGTGAAGCACACATGAAGGTTATTCTTGAAACGGGAGCATTGAAAACAGCTTCGAACATCATGAAAGCTTCTATCCTTTCAATGTATTCCGACGCAGATTTCATCAAAACTTCTACAGGTAAGATGGAACCGGCAGCTACTCCTGAAGCTGCTTACGTCATGTGTCAGGCGATTAAGGCTTACCACGAGAAAACAGGTCGTAAGATCGGATTCAAACCTGCCGGCGGTATCGTAACTCCGGAAGAAGCGGTTACATACTACTGCATCGTAAAAGAGGTATTGGGTGAAGCGTGGTTGAACAAGGAGTTGTTCCGTTTGGGAGCAAGCCGTCTTGCCAACAACCTGCTTACCGAAATCTTTGGAAAAGAGGTTAAGTTCTTTATCTGATAAGAACCGATTCATACCAACATAAAAAAAGCCGATCTGATCAGATCGGCTTTTTTGTTTCCTATTTATTTCGTTCAATGACGTAATCTACCAACTCATAAAATGCGGTTCGCGTTGGTGAATCGGCGAAGAAGTTAAGTAATCCCTTCGCCTCATAACCGATGCGCAACATGGTGGCCTGCGCATATTCGATACCTCCGTTGGCCTTGGCATAATTCACCAACGCAGCGATATCTTCTTTTGACAACTCCTCTTTTTCCAGAAGCTTCATCATCCGGGCATGCTCCTCTCCCCGTCCGTTTTTCAGGGCATACAACAACGGCAGGGTAATCTTCCCTTCGCGGATGTCGTTTCCGGTGGGTTTTCCAATCGTCGGATCGGAATAGTAATCAAATATATCGTCGCGTATCTGGAATACAATCCCCAGTTTATCGCCGAACTCAGTCAATACATCAAAAGCGTCCTTGGAAGCGTCTACAGAGAGACATCCCAATTGCATGCACGCCACGAAAAGAGAAGCGGTTTTATTGCGGATCACCGAATAATAAGCATCTTCATTCAAGACGCGTCCCCGCGCGTTGGCCAATTGGGCGATCTCACCTTCCGCCAACGAGGAGGAAAGCCACGACAATACCGCCTGGATCTCCAAAGATTGCGTTTCGGTGGATTTTACCAAACAACGAGCCAGAAAGAAATCACCCACGAGCACAGCCACTTTGTTATCCCACAGGGAATTTACCGAAGCATGTCCTCTCCTCTCCATCGATTCATCTACCACATCGTCGTGAATAAGGCTTGCATTGTGCAGCAATTCCAACGCTACGGCAGAATCTTTTGCCTTGTGCGTAATGGTTCCGTTTCCGGCAAGTTTAGCAGCTAACAAAACCATTACCGGGCGAATCATTTTCCCTTTTTTCTCCAGGAAATAATGTACCACCGAATTGATAAGGGGGATTTGAGATTTCAACGAATCATTGAGCAATAAGCTCTGTTCCTCCAGCTCTTTGAGTATGGGAGCCTGGATAAGGGAAAGTCTGTCCATATTTAATTAATGTATTGCAAAAATAGCAATATTCGATTACAGTAGGTGTTTTTGTTGTAAATTTACAACTAAACAAAAAACGTAAAGGAAAGAATAATGTTCACCGCATTCGTACCGTAGCGTTATCACCGGTGCAATGCCCCCTAAGTGAAACAGCGCTTTAGCGAACCCCTTGCGAGCATATTTCCGATCATTTACGCATTTTGTTTTCCTGTGCTAACGCTAATGTATAAAATAAAATGGAAGAAAAGAAGTTATTTCTCCTCGATGCCTATGCTTTGATTTATCGCGCATACTATGCGTTTATCAGAGCGCCGCGCGTCAATTCAAAAGGAAAGAATACTTCGGCGATCTACGGATTCGTAAATACGCTTGAAGAAGTTTTGAAAAAGGAGAACCCTACTCATATCGCGGTTTGTTTCGATCCTCCGGGTCCCACTTTCCGCCACGAGATGTTTGAATCGTACAAGGCGCAACGTGAAGCCACTCCCGAAGTGATCAGAGAGTCGGTACCGGTGATTAAGGAGATCATCAAAGCATACAACATTCCGATCATCGAGGTGATGGGATTTGAAGCGGACGACGTGATCGGCACGCTTGCTAAAAAAGCGGAAGCAGCCGGATATACAACCTTCATGATGACTCCGGATAAGGATTACGGACAGCTGGTGGATCAGAATACATTCATGTATCGTCCCAAAACCATGTCGGCCGGATTCGACATCATGGGCGTGGAAGAGATCAAGGAGAAATTCAAGATCGAACGGGTGGAACAGGTGATCGATATTCTGGGACTGATGGGTGATGCCGCGGATAATATTCCGGGATGCCCGGGCGTCGGTGAGAAGACCGCTCAGAAACTGATTGCAGAATTCGGATCGATTGAGAACCTGCTCAATCACAAGGATGAACTGAAAGGGGCACTGAAAACAAAAGTGGAAAATAACGTGCAGCAGATTCGCGATTCAAAATTCCTGGCGACAATCAAAACAGACGTCCCGGTTGAGTTCGATGAGAAAACCCTGACACGCGACCCGCTGAATCAGGATGCACTGGGACAGATTTTCGAAGAGTTGGAATTCCGTCAACTCTCAGACCGAATCCTGAAAGGAGCAGCAAAAAACGAACCCAAAAATAGCAAAGCAACAAAACAAGCACCGCTTATGGGCTCTCTCTTTGACGTAATTGAAGACAATCCTACGGTTGAAACCAATTATTCAACTCTCGTGAGCTTAAAAGCGCTACCATACAACTATCATCTCGTTGAAAATCAAGAACAAAGAGCAAAATTAATCGCAAAATTAAACAAGCGCGATTCGTGGGCTTTTGACACCGAAACAACGGGCGTCGATCCCATTAACGCCGAATTGGTAGGTTTCTCTTTCGCAATGGACGAAAATGAGGCGTACTACGTTCCGGTGCCTGTCGATGAGGAGGAAGCGCGTGCGGTGGTGGCGGAATTCAAAACGGCTTTCGAAAATGAAGCGATTCTGAAGATCGGTCAGAATATAAAATACGACTACATCATGCTCAAACGTTACGGCGTGGATGTGAAAGGAAAATGGTTCGACACGATGATCGCCCATTACCTGATTCAACCGGAGCAACGTCACAACATGGATTACCTGGCAGAGGTGTATCTGAAATACCAGACCATCCACATCGAGGAGTTGATCGGCTCCGGCAAGAAGCAGCGCTCGATGCGCGACGTGGCCTTACCCGTTGTTACCGAATATGCGTGCGAAGATGCAGACGTCACCCTGAAGCTGAAAAAGGTTTTTGAGAAGGAGTTGCAGAAAGAGGGAATGGAGAAACTATTCTGGGATATCGAGATGCCGTTGGTAAAGGTGCTGGCGGATATGGAGATGGAAGGCGTGAAAATCGACACCCTCGCATTGAAAGACATTTCGGTGATTCTGACCAAAAAGATGCAGGAGATCGAACAGGAGATCTACTCCGCTGCCGGCATGGAGTTCAACATCGGATCGCCCAAAGCGGTGGGAGAAGTGCTGTTTGATCACCTCAAACTGGATGAAAAAGCGAAGAAAACAAAAACCGGACAATACTCTACGGCCGAAGAGGTATTGGAGAAATTGAAGGATAAACATCCGGTAGTGGATCTGATTCTGGAACATCGCGGTCTGAAGAAACTATTGAATACGTATGTGGACTCCCTTCCTACCCTATTGGATAAGAAAAGTGGCAAAATACACACCTCTTTCAATCAGGCGGTGACCGCTACGGGACGACTGAGTTCAAGCAATCCGAACCTTCAGAACATTCCGATCCGTACGGATGTGGGCAAAGAGTTGCGACGCGCGTTCATTCCGGACGAGGGTTGTATGTTCTTCTCGGCTGACTACTCGCAGATCGAACTGCGCATCATGGCCGAGTTGAGTCAGGATCCCAACATGGTGGAAGCATTCCTGTCGGGCGAAGACATCCATGCGGCAACAGCGGCTAAGATCTATAAGGTACCGATCGAAGAGGTGACGCGCGAAATGCGTAACAAAGCGAAAACAGCCAATTTCGGTATCATTTACGGAATCTCCGTGTTCGGGTTGGCAAGTCGTTTGAACATCCCCCGTGCGGAAGCTAAAATGCTTATCGACGGCTATTTCGAAACCTATCCGGGCGTAAAGGCATACATGGATAAAAGCATCGAGGTGGCACAACAGCAGGGATTCGTGGAAACGCTTTTCGGACGAAAAAGAATGCTGCCCGATATCAACTCCCGCAACTCGGTGGTGCGCGGATTCGCTGAACGAAATGCAATCAATGCGCCGATTCAGGGAAGTGCCGCGGATATCATTAAAATTGCGATGGTGAATATCGCACGCAGATTCAAAGAGGAGGGTGTGAAATCGCGTATGATCCTTCAGGTACACGATGAGTTGAACTTCAACGTGCAGCCCGATGAACAGGATGTGGTGAAGAAAATCGTGATTGAGGAGATGCAGCATGCTTACCGGATGCGGGTGCCGCTTATCGCAGAGTGCGGGTTCGGAAAGAACTGGCTGGAGGCACATTAACTTTCTTTTCCGCCTCGTAACTTCCAACCCCCTATAAATCTGCAATCTTTTTTGTACTTTTGCGGCTGCTTGATAAAAATCAGGCACTTAAGGATCCGAAATATAAATACAATACTATACAATGGCATTACAATGTGGTATCGTAGGTTTACCGAACGTAGGAAAATCTACTCTATTTAACTGCTTATCTAACGCAAAGGCACAGTCTGCAAACTTTCCATTCTGTACAATCGAACCGAACGTAGGTGTTATCACCGTACCGGACGATCGTTTGAACAAACTTTCCGAACTGGTTCATCCACAGCGTATCGTTCCGACGACCGTTGAGATCGTAGACATCGCCGGATTGGTGAAAGGTGCTTCGAAAGGGGAAGGGCTTGGAAATAAGTTCCTTGCGAATATCCGTGAGACGGATGCGATTCTGCACGTACTTCGTTGCTTCGATGATGATAACATCACACACGTCGACGGTAGCATCAACCCGATCCGCGATAAAGAAATCATCGATTTCGAATTGCAGCTGAAAGACCTGGAAACCATTGAAGGTCGTATTTCTCGCGTTCAGAAACAGGCTCAGACCGGTGGCGATAAAACAGCGAAACTTCAGTACGAAGTATTGAAAAAATTCCAGGAAGCTTTGCTTCAGGGGAAAGCCGCCCGTACCGTTTCTTTCGATACGAAAGACGAACAGAAAGTGGCTCGCGAATTATTCCTTCTGACCAACAAACCGGTGATGTATGTTTGTAACGTAGACGAGGCTAGTGCCGTAGACGGAAACAAATACGTAGAGATGGTTCGTGAGGCTGTGAAAGAGGAAAACGCACAGATCCTTGTGGTTGCCGCTAAAATCGAATCTGAAATCGCAGAACTGGAAACTTACGAAGAGCGTCAGATGTTCTTGAATGAGATCGGCCTGGAAGAATCGGGTGTATCTCGTCTGATTCGTTCGGCTTACGCATTGCTTGACCTTGAAACGTACTTTACCGTAGGTGTTCAGGAAGTTCGTGCTTGGACTTACCTGAAAGGTAGCAAAGCACCACAGTGTGCCGGTGTGATCCACACGGATTTCGAAAAAGGATTCATCCGCGCCGAAGTGATCAAATACGATGATTTCATCGCTCTTGGTTCTGAAGCTGCTTGTAAAGAAGCCGGCAAGATGAGCGTAGAGGGGAAAGAATATGTAGCGCACGATGGCGACATCATGCACTTCCGTTTCAACGTTTAATAGATCGGCAGATAAGGCGATTCGCCTGCTGTAATTCAGTTATAAAAATACCAAGGAGGTTGCCTCTCATTCCTACGAATGAGCGAGGCAACCTCCTTTTTTATTGGGATTATGCTGTGAGGCTTGATAAAACCAAATCAGACCCTTTGTTTTACCATTGCAAAGCACTGTATCTCAATTATATAAAACAACGATCTGCGAACCACCGCCTTGCTTCGACCGAACCAAGGGCTTGCTTCGACCGCGCCACCGCCTTGCTTCGACCGAACCACGCCCTTGCTTTTTCACTTCAGGTGCTTCTCTTCACGAAAGTATAGGGTCCCTTTCGTTTTGTTCTCCTTCATTGAAGAGAGACGGAGAACTATGGCGATTTCATGTAAATTTAATCGGAATCTATTCAAAACTACATCATATATTTGTTTATTTTGTTAATTTTATGAACAAAAGAAAACAAACTTATTTGTTCATTAACCAATTTCTAATTCTGATTTATGGTGCGTCTCTTACTTCCGCTTCTTTTCTGTTTGGTATTCTCTCTCTTTTCATTGCATGCAAAGGGGAGCGATATGACCGTAAATCCGCAAGAGGAGATTCAACTACTTTCCGACTCCGGAAGGTGGGGAGCGATCGACAGCATCCGTCTGGAACGGATATTGAATTTAACGAAAGACGGTGTTCTATTTAACGACGAAACGCCGGTAGATTCAGTAACAACGTGGTCAAAACAGCTGATTCCGATGTTGGAGGAACGAAAAGAATATTCCCACTATTTTGAACTGAATCGCTTGTTGATCTCCATTCGCGCTACACGGGGTGACCTGAGCGTAGCGATTGATAAGGTGGGCGAAATGCAGAAAAAAGCAAAAGAGATCCACAGTGAATTGGGTATGGCGATTGCCGGAATGTCTATCGCGGATGCTTATTTCATTACGGGAATTATGCAGGATGCTTTTAGCGCTTACAAAGAGGCATTCGATCTACTCCAAAAAATACCCGATACGGAAAATTATCAGCGACTGGTGATTTATCAGCTATACAATGTCTCTCTTGCATTAAACGAGCAGGAGCAAGCGCTGTATTATCTGGAGCAGATGGAAGAGAAACGCTTCCGCAAAGTAAGCGAGAAGTCGGAATGCATAGCCATAATGGGGAGGGCTTTTTACAACATTCTAACGAATAAAGGTGACTCCGCCAAATATTACCTCTCCAAAATTGAACTCGATCACACAAACAAAGAGTACGAATACCTGGTCAGCCACCTCAACCACCTCTATGCCCGCTATTATGTGATGACGGGAAATTACAGGCGTGCACTGGAGAATTACGATAAGACCTTGGAGAAAGCAGACGTATATTCCGGTACTTTCCGACAAATGGGTATCTTCAGAGACAAAGCGAAGCTGTTGGAGAAGATGGACCGGCCGATGGAAGCGTGCCGCATCTATCAGAAAATAAAATTGAAGACTGATTCGATCGCCCAAACCAGTTACACCCGACAGATCAACATCCTGCGCGCCAAATACCAGGTGGACCGCATCGAACTGGAGAATAAGACGGAGCAAAACAGATTGCTAACTCAAAGTATTCTTTTCATCTTTCTTTTCGCCCTCATTATTTTTTGTATCATTCTTTACATCCGCTTCAAAAACAGGAAACTGCTGGAGGTAAAGGAGAATCTTTTGAACATAAAGGAGAAAGCGGAAGATTCCATCCGGAGTAAAAGTATCTTTTTGTCGAATATGAGTCACGAGATCCGCACCCCGTTAAATGCGATCGTCGGCTTCTCCTCGCTTCTCTCCATGGAAGATGTGGACGACGAAACCCGTAAGCAGAGTAATGAGATTATCCGAATGAATTCGGATCTGCTGCTGAAGCTGATCAATGACGTAATTGACCTTTCGCGGCTCGATCTGGGCGAGATGACCTTCAATATCGAATCGTGCGATGTGCTTTACTTGTGCGACGGCGTCATTGATACCCTGAATAAAATCAAACAAACATCAGCCGAAGTGAAACTGGAAAGTTCGCTTCGTTCGTTGCAGATCGAAACGGATACGGCACGTCTGCAACAAATGCTCATCAACCTGTTGGTGAATGCTACGAAATTCACCCCGCAGGGAAGCATTACCCTCTCTGTGGAGCAGGAATCGCCCGATTGGGTGCGTTTCGCCGTAACCGATACCGGCAGCGGGATCCCGTCTGAAAAACAGAAACAAATTTTTGAGCGATTTGCGAAACTGAACGAGCATGCACAAGGAAGCGGTATCGGTCTCTCGATTTGTCAGTTGATTATTGAGAGACTGGGGGGACGCATCTGGATTGATCCCGATTATAAGAGGGGCGCCAGGTTCATCTTCACGCATCCCGTGAAACAGAAATCGAATCCGACTGCACCGGATAAGGATCGTGAAATAGGAAATACACAAACAACAAAGCATTCGATCTAATGAACAGAGTCCTCTTCATTCTATTATTATTTCTATGTGGAGCGGCAGAAGCATCTCAATACACCACTTTCACCCAACAGGAGAAAGACAGTCTTTGTGCCCATATCCGAAAAATAGAAGCGGATACCGCCCGATTGGATTACATCGTTAAATTGGCTATTTCGAAACAAAACACAGATGACTTTTTATTTTTATCAAACCTTTTATTAGAGGAATCGGTGCGACAAAACAATTTGGCATATGAAGCGAAGGCACTTTATTACCATATTGTTTATCATTACAATTACGATAATTTAAAGGAAGCTACCGAATGGAAAGACCGGATGAAGCCGAAAGCGCTCGAAGCTAAAATGTATTATGAGTATTTCAACGGTCAACGCTTTGTGATCGACCTCTATTCGATGAATGAAGAGTATGAATTCGCCGTTGACGAGGCTTCCCGAATGATGGAGGAGGCAGAGAAACTGGATAATCCGAATGGGAAGATATCTGCTTATAGCTCTATCGGAACGGCATACTTAGGGAGCGGCCGATTGGAGGAAGGTGCGCAGATGCTTGAAAAAGCATATCAGTTGATAGACAAAGAAAACCCGATTTCCACCCTGGAGATTACACTGCAACTCACCTCAACCTACGACTTGTTGAATAATAACGAGAAGGTGCTGACGTACTGTAACATGTTGAGTGATGCCATGGAGAAGATCCGTGTCAGCAAAAACGGCTCTATCGAGGGGTACAATGACATCTACCTCTACATGAATATCATGAAGGCGAATATCTACATCCGAAAAAAAGAGTTGGCCGATGCCACGCTTTATAAGGATAGTGCCACGCATTATTATGTGCCGGAGAAGACGTATTACATGTATCGGATCGTTTACCTCGGCATGTGTCGGGATTACAACTTGCTGACCGGCGACACCGAAAAAGCCCTTGCAGCGAATGAGGAGGCACTTGCACTGACGAAAGAGCAATACCCGCAGCAATACCTCGAGTTGATGACACAAAAGGCTGACATATTGATGGAGTGTGGAAAAGCGGAAGAAGCGCTGGCGCTCTATCAGGAGATCATCCCCAGAAGTACCCGTCTTACCACGCAGGTATCAGACAAGCAACTAAAACAGATCCAACACAAGTATAACCTGGAACAGGCGACCTTACAGAAAGAAAAAAACAAGACGACACTTCGCCGAATCACATTGCTTTTTGCATTGTTCGTTCTGTTGACGCTTTTCATTTCGCTGATCAAACTGCAGCGGATCAGAGAGGAGTTGCAAGCTTCGAAAAAAGAGACGGAGGAAGCGACTTACATTGTAGAGAAGAGTAATGAATTGAAATCGATATTCTTAAAAAACATCAGTCACGAAATACGCACCCCGCTCAATGCCGTGGTGGGCTTTTCGGATCTGCTCTCGACGGAACAGAGCTCACGAAAAGAAATTTCTGAATATTCAAACATCGTAAAACGCAATTCAGACCTGCTGATACGCCTCATCAACGATATTCTCGACCTCTCCCGCTTGGAATCGGGCATGATGCGTTTTAATCTCGCAGACCATGATGTGGAAACGATTTGCGATGAGGTAGTACATTCATTGGAAAGGACACCAGACACGGAATTAAACTTCACGTTTCCGGAAAACCTGAAGGAACACCGGATACATACCGATTCTGTGCGATTGACGGATACGATTAAATCGACCCTCTCCTCGCCTTATAAGAAAAGTACCCCGGGAAGGGTGGATCTCCACCTCTCTGTGAACGCGAAGAAAGAGCAGTTGATCTTGACCATTGCGGGAAGTCCCCTTGCCGATCCGTTCACCCCGACCCAATCCACCAAGATGCGAAACGAGCTCAACCGACTGGTGATAGAGCGGATGGGAGGTCAATATGAGATTCTGCCGGAAACAAAAGAGGGTCCCACCATCGTCATTACCTATCCGATGGTGTAACCCTCCAACTTTAGCAGGAAGTGTCAGGCATGCAGACACTCTTTGAATATTTCACTTACCGTAGGATGCGGGAAGACCGTGCGCGCCCATTCTTCTGCAGAAAGAGCGTTTTGGATCGCCATTCCCGCTGCTACGATGAATTCCGACGAAGGTGATCCGATCACATGAGCGCCCAGAATCGCCTCATCATCGCCGATCAATAGCTTACACAATCCGTTGCCGGCTTCATTCTCCACCACGAAACGTCCGGAATAACTCATCGGCAATTTCTTTACGACATAAGGAATCCCTTTTTGTTTCAACTCCTCTTCCGATGCACCAACCGACGAAACTTCAGGCGAAGTGTACACCACCCCCGGTATCGCACGGTAACTCATCGCATCGTCGATTCCGATCATCGTATGAACGGCTACGTTGGCTTCGCGTTCGGCGGTATGGGCCAACATGGATCGTCCGGTGATATCACCGCAAGCATATACATTCGGAACGGAGGTTTGCATCTGCTCGTTCACCCGGATAAAACGGCCGTCGAAAGCGGGGTTCAGGTTCGCAATCACAGCCGAATCCAATACGGGACGTCGTCCGGCCGCCATCAGCACTTTATCGAAGGTCACCTCTTTCTCCTCTCCCTCATGGAGGAAACGCGCTTTGTTGCCCTCGAATGCGGTCACCTTGGCGGATAAGAAGAACTCCACCCCTTTTTTTCGATACTCTTCACGCAGGAGCGCCGAAATCTCGTGGTCGATGCCACCGAGAATCTCATCGAGCATCTCCACAACCGTTACTTTTGATCCCATACTGTTAAAGAAAGAGGCGAATTCCATTCCGATCACGCCACCCCCTACGATGAGTAAAGATTCCGGCACCTCTTTTGAATCGAGGGCCTCGGTACTGGTCCAGTAAGGCACCTCACCGATTCCCGGGATGGGAGGAACAAAGGTTTCCGATCCGGTGGCGAGCAACAACCGTTTTGCCTGATACGTCTCTTCGGCGCATGCGATCTCAAAAACGCCCCCTTTTGAACCGTTCACTTCCGCTTTACCGGCTACAATCGTCACCTCCTGCGCCTTTAAACGGGCACGAATGCCTGCGGTTAGCTTCCGGATGATCTTATTTTTACGGGAGATGATTTTGGGCAGATCGTACGCGAAACCGGAAACGGAAACTCCGTATTTCTCCGCACTCCGGATGTGATCGTAAGTTTTAGCGGAATAGAGCAGCGTCTTGGTGGGGATGCATCCCCAGTTCAGACAAACGCCTCCAATTTGTTCTTTTTCAAAAAGAATCACAGACAGACCGGCTTTGGCGGCCTGTTCGGCGCCCGTATATCCCGCAGGACCGGCACCGATAATGGCTAAATCGTAATTCATGTTTTTCGTATAATGGTTTTTCAGATAGAAGGAGCGGTAATTACTTTTACGAGCGACTGCAGTCGGTTACTTTCACGTTGTGATTGTATTTGCGTAGCTCGCGGATAAAGTCCTCTTTGTTCTCGGGTGAAATCATTCTGCTGTCATAGGGGGTGATCAACTGCAGGCGATCGGAAGACATGGCGTAAGCCAACGAGTTGCTGCGGATGCATTTCACTTCTACGATATCGCCGATCAGAAGGCGGTAGCGGGGAAAGAAGCCACTCTTTACGGAAAGAATCCCATCGCCGTATACGATATAATCGGTTCGCAAGAGCGATTCCATCATCACCACCAGCAATAACAGAAAGGCTGATCCCATACCGATCATGCGGTGCCAGAAGAAATAAAAGATCAGCGCAACCAGTCCCCACATAATGAAATGGTACAATTTATCTACTTTTGATTTAAATGTTCGTTGCATAGGTTTTGTTCGTTTTGCTGCAATATAGTAAATAAATCACAAAAAATGATTCAATAAATTTGAAAGAAAGAATGTTAACTGAACCGTTTTTTGCAACTTTGTAGCCAATAGAATCGAGGAAACAGTATCAAAATGATGTTTCCCGAAGAACCAAACAACCATTATGCAACAAAAATTTGATTTCTTAGTAATCGGTTCGGGAATCGCGGGGATGAGCTTCGCTTTGAAAGTGGCAAACAAAGGAAAAGTAGCCTTGATCTGTAAGACTACCCTGGAAGAGGCGAACACTTTCTTTGCACAGGGCGGCGTATCGTCGGTTACCAACCTATTGGTGGATAGCTTTGAGAAGCATATTGAAGATACCATGATTGCGGGCGATTTCCTAAGCGACCGTGAAGCCGTTGAGAAAGTTGTGCGCGAGGCACCTTCCCAAATCAATGAATTAGTTAACTGGGGCGTGGATTTTGACAAGAACGAAAGTGGCGATTACGATTTGCATCGTGAGGGCGGCCACTCGGAATTCCGCATCCTTCACCATAAAGACAATACGGGAGCGGAGATCCAGGAGAGTCTGATCGCCGCTGTTCGTAAGAATCCGAATATCGAAGTGTTCGATCATCATTTCGCCATTGAAATACTTACCCAACACCATTTGGGCGAGACGGTAACCCGTCAGACGCCCGACATCGAATGTTACGGCGCTTACATCCTGAACCAGAAGACAGGTGAGATCCATACGTTCTTATCGAAAGTGACCCTCATGGCAACCGGAGGCGTAGGTGCGGTATACCTCACCACGACCAATCCGATTGTTGCGACCGGCGACGGCATCGCAATGGTTTACCGTGCCAAAGGAACCGTGAAAGATATGGAATTCGTACAATTCCACCCCACGGCCCTCTTCCATCCGGGCGACCGCCCTTCATTTCTGATCACCGAAGCGATGCGCGGTTATGGCGGCGTATTGCGTACGTTAGACGGAAAGGAGTTCATGCAGAAGTATGATAGTCGCCTCTCCCTGGCACCCCGCGACATCGTGGCCCGTGCCATTGACAACGAGATGAAAATGCGCGGCGAAGATCACGTTTACCTCGACGTGACCCACAAGGATCCGGAAACGACAAAGAAACATTTTCCGAATATCTATGCGAAGTGCCTGAGTCTGGGCATCGACATCACAAAAGATTACATTCCGGTGGCACCTGCAGCGCACTACCTGTGCGGAGGGATTTTGGTGGATACCCATGCGCTTTCCTCAATCGACCGTCTCTACGCGGTTGGGGAGTGTTCGTGCACGGGACTGCACGGCGGAAATCGCCTGGCATCGAACTCGCTGATCGAGGCGGTGGTTTATGCCGACGCAGCTGCCCAACATACGCTGGAACGTATCGACACGCTCGATTATAAAACGGCCGTACCCGATTGGAACGACGAAGGGACCCGTTCACCGGAAGAGATGGTTCTGATCAACCAGAGTATCCGTGAAGTGGGACAGATTATGAGTACCTATGTGGGAATCGTTCGCTCAGACCTGCGATTGAAACGTGCCTGGGTTCGTCTGGATACCATTTACGAGGAAACGGAAAGCCTTTTCCAGCGCTCTGTGGTTTCGCGTGAAATCTGCGAGTTACGCAACATGGTAAACGTGGGATACCTCATCATGAGACAAGCACTCGAACGGAAAGAGAGTCGCGGACTCCATTACACGATCGATTATCCGCCTACTGCGAAGAAATAAAACTGCAACGAAGCAACTGATGTCCGATGCGGCAGAACAGACACTTCTTCCGGTCGCAATACTCCCTTTGGAGCTGAATGACGGCTTGCGAATCAAAGGCGTTCTCCACACCGATTGCGGTTTGTTTCCACATCCGCACGATGCGGTTATCCTCGGCCGCCATCTGTTCAAGAATGGCGACCGCCCGTTCCTCAAGCATCCGGTTGCAGGTGCGCTCGCCATAGGCGAACAACATCGGCACCAGGGTATTGATCAGAATGGAATCGACCGTCTGCGAACCGAGCCCCTTTGCCTTCTCGGTAGCTACCTGCCCGAACTGATAATGATTTTCCCAGAAAGCATGTAGCTCTACGCGGAAAAGCATGCGCAACGCATCGGGCGATTCCGCTTCCATGAAAATGGAAAAGAGTCGCTTCTGCCGGTACAGCAAAGAAGCCAGACAGGCGATGCGCACTTGCGGAAAAGCGTTGGGTCGGAGTCGGAAAAGGCGCCACATCGTAACCGGAAGCGGTTTCAACCGGAACTTGGTTCGCAGCAACCGGTATTCACGTTGCAACAAACAATAGTAAGGATGGTCGTTTTCCTCCTCCAGGAAACCGGCCTGTCCGAAAAGAAAAGCTTCGGTTTGCAAACGTGAATCGATATGCTTCAACAGGTAATTGAAAGGGAGGGAACGAGCCAACCGCTCAAAGGCATCGCTGTTGATTCCCGTGCCGAAACTGCGACACAGCACGATATAGAATGCCTCCTCCCAATTTCCCTGATAACGGTCCACCAACCCCTTGATGCGGTTCGCCTTCTCGAGCAAACGTTCGGTAGCCAACGCACTCTTCCAATCGGACAGAATGAGCGGCTCCAGCTCCCGAAACCGAAACGCACACGGCACCGTCTCCTCCGGCCTCGTCGTGAGGTAATTGTAATCATCCAGCAACTCCTCCGAAAGCGGCAGCACAAACTGCCTGATCTTATCCCCATTGGTACGGTAAACTTCAGCATCGTGCGTGGAAACCACATTCAGAATCACATTATCGTACGATTCGTCCCGATGGTGCCCGTGATGATACCAATCGGAAGAACGGTTATGTATCTCCAGATTCCCCGCCCATACGGTATCGCCGAATTTTAATTTCGCATTGAAAAAATCAGGACCCGAATCGGAATTGCGTAATCCCGGATCAATCACTTCAAACGGTATCCCGTCTGTCGTCATCAGCGAGCGGGTAGTGAATAAACGGTATCTCCAAACGTGATACATCAGTTGTTCCATGGTACTTTTTGGTTGTAGAAAGTAGCGTTTGGGCTAATTTCTTTATATTTGCATAGTAAGGAATTTATATTTAATCATATATATGAAAATCGCATTAATCGGATATGGCAAGATGGGACATACCATCGAACGCATCGCAATCGATCGTGGTCATGAAATTGTAAGTATCATCGACAGAGATAATCAGGAAGATTTCAACTCGGATGCGTTTAAGAGTGCAGACGTTGCCATTGAATTCTCCATGCCGGCTTCGGCGATGGAAAACTATCGGAAATGTTTCGCAGCAAATGTACCGGTGGTAGCCGGAACAACGGGGTGGCTCGATCAGATGCCTGAAATCAAGCAGGCGTGCGAGCAGGATGGAAAAACATTCTTTTATGCTTCGAACTTCAGCATCGGCGTGAATATCTTCTTCGCCCTGAACAAATATCTCGCTAAGATTATGAACAACTACCCGGCCTACAATGTTCGCATGGAGGAAGTGCACCACATCCACAAGCTTGATTCTCCGAGCGGTACGGCGATCACCCTGGCCGAAGGTATTCTGGAAAATGTAGACCGCAAGACGAAATGGGAAGAGGGTCGCGAACCTGCTGCGGACGAACTTGAGATCACCGCTTTCCGTCGTGACGAAGTGCCGGGAATCCATACCGTGATTTATGAATCAGACGTAGACACCATCTCGATGACGCACGACGCGAAAAGTCGCGAAGGTTTTGCGCTGGGAGCCGTAGTAGCTGCTGAATTCGTAAAAGGGAAAAAAGGGTTCCTGACGATGGCCGATTTAATGAAAATCTAATACGCGAATTATGACAACCGATACAACCGAAATCAGAGGGTTCAAACGCAAACCCACCACTCCCCAGACTGTGAAATGCATCATCGCTTCGGTGCTGTATGTGGCTTGGGTGATCTGGGTAGGCAACCCCTTCCTGTTGATTTTATTGCCTTTCATCATCGACATCTACTGGACGAAGTTCATTCCGTGGACCTTCTGGAAAAAGTCTAAGAACAAAGCCTTTCGCAAAGTGATGGAATGGGTGGATGCGATCGTATTTGCCTTGGTGGCGGTATATTTCATCAATACCTTCTTCTTTCAGAACTACCAGATCCCAACCTCTTCGCTTGAGAAGTCGCTGTTGGTAGGCGATTACCTGTTCGTAAGCAAGATGAGCTACGGGCCGCGTATCCCGAATACGCCCCTCTCCTTTCCGCTGGCGCAGCACACGCTGCCGGTGGTAAATACCAAGTCGTACCTCGACTGGCCGCAATGGGGTTACAAGCGATTGAAAGGATTCGGCGATGTGAAACGCTACGACATCGTGGTGTTCAACTTCCCTGCCGGCGATACGGTAGCGTTGAAGATCACGAACCCCGACTACTATACGCTGAGCTATTTCTATGGCGGTCCGGAGGCGATCCGCCGCAATCCGGGACTGTACGGCAAAGTGGTTTACAGACCGGTTGACCGTCGTGAGAATTATGTGAAACGTTGCGTGGGACTTCCCGGCGATACGTTGCAGATCATCGATAATCAGGTTTACATCGACGGAAAAGTGTTGCCGAACCCGAAACAGATGCAGCTGAACTATTATGTGGAAACCAACGGAACACGTTTCGGTGAGAAAAACTGGGAGGAGTTGGGCATCAGCAAAGACGATCAGAATATGGGTGATCCGTCACAGATGATCAACGGCGGCGGCGTACAGATGCCGTTGATGCAATACCTCGGCTTTACACCGAACGCGAACGGCTCGTTCAACCCGATCTACAACATTCCGCTTACGGCTGAGGCACTTGAAAAAGTGAAGAAGATGAGCATCGTAACCAAAGTGGTGCCGGAACCGGGATTCGAAGGGGGACTCACTTACCCGCTGGGGTATAACGAGAACTGGACCCGCGCCAATTACGGTCCGATCTGGATTCCTAAAAAGGGAGCGATCGTCGAACTCAATCCGGACAATGTAGCGCTCTACGAGCGTTGCTTCAAAAATTATGAGAACAACACCTTCGAAGAGAAGAACGGTAAATACTTCATCAACGGCAAAGAAGCCACCAGCTACACATTCGAAATGAACTACTACTGGATGATGGGAGACAACCGCGATAATTCGGCCGATTCACGTGCGTGGGGATTCGTACCCGAAGACCATGTTGTGGGCAGTCCGCTCTTCGTATGGTTATCGATCGACAAGGATAAATCGCTCTTTAACGGCGGCATCCGCTTCAATCGCCTCTTCATGAGCGCTAAGAATCTGTAAAAACCTGCATTAGAAATATGTCAACCTGTTATTTAACCTCTGCCTATCTGGCTCCCATCGAGTATTACTCGAAACTGTATAATTACGACAAGGTAGAGATAGAGGCGTTCGACAATTATGTGAAGCAAACGTACCGAAACCGCTGTTTTATCGGTTCGGTAAACGAAAAGCTGTGTCTCTCGCTGCCGATTGAGAAAAAGTCGGGGGAGAAATGCCTGACACGCGACATCCGATTGTCAGATCACGGCAACTGGCGCCGGGTGCACTCCTACGCCATCGAGAGCACCTACAACAATACCCCTTTCTATGAGTATTACGAAGATTATTTCATCCCGTTTTACGAAAAGAAATACGATTTCCTGTTTGACTTCAACGAGAGTCTGCGCGAAATGATCTGTGACCTGCTCGATATGAAACCGAACGTATCCTTTACCTCGGAGTACCTTCCTTCCGAACAACTGGACGGAAAGGATTTTCGCGAGATTATCCACCCCAAGAAAGATTATCTGTTGGCGGATCCGGAGTATAGAGACGTGAATTACTATCAGGTTTTCGAGCAGAAATGGGGTTTTCGCCCCAACCTGAGCATCATCGACCTCCTCTTTAACATGGGGCCGGAGAGCATCCTTGTGCTGCGCGATTCGATGAATAAATAAAAAGATAAAATTGAACGGGAGGATTATTTAAAAACATCCTCCCGTTTAATAATCATTGCTAAATAATGCCTTAAAGTGGGAACACGGAAGAGCGAAATGCCCTATATATCAAACTTCTTTCGTAAATTTGCAGCTCTATTAGATACAAACGGAATTTATTGAAGAATATGGGCCTGCATAATTACTCCCACGTCATTACCGAAACGGTTGACAAACTCTCGAAGAGAGACTCTTATCAGGGACTGTGCCACCAACACAGAGACGGAGAGCCATTCCCATCCGGAGTAATCCTTGCAGAAATCATCTCAATAGCCCGTTCCATCCTGTTTCCCGGTTTCTACGGGAAATCCATTATCAACATCAGCACGATCCCTTACCATCTGGGTGTAAACACCGAACGCCTGTTCGAACTGCTTTTTGAGCAGATTCTGGCCGGTTTATGCTTTGATTGCGATTGCAATGCGGATCGTGGACAAAATCATGGACCTAAAAACAATCATGATTTTGGTTCTTTGCGAGAAGTCGCGATGGATAAGACTTCTCAGTTTATCTCCTATCTTCCCGAACTACGTTCTATTTTGGCCACCGACGTGGAGGCAGCTTTCAATAACGATCCGGCGGCGCACAGTCATGCGGAGGTTATTTTCTGCTATCCCGGTCTGCGTGCTATCTGCAATCACCGCATCGCACATAAGCTTTTGCAGCTTGAAGTGCCTTTGATTCCCCGCATCGTCAGTGAGATGGCTCATTCCGAAACGGGTATTGACATCCATCCGGGCGCCACAATCGGAAAATCCTTTACGATCGACCACGGTACCGGTGTGGTAATCGGTGCAACTGCGATCATAGGCGATCACGTGACCATCTACCAAGGCGTGACGCTGGGTGCACGTAATTTCCCATTGGATGAAAAGGGTAACCCGATCAAGGGAGTCGCACGTCATCCGATCATCGGGAATAACGTGGTGATCTATTCGAACGCCACCATCCTGGGAAGGATCACAATCGGCGACGGAGCCACCATCGGCGGAAATATCTGGGTTACGGAAGATGTTGCGCCCGGCGCACGTCTACTGCAGTCCCGTCCAAAGAAATAGTAGCGGGAAAACGCTTCGGGAAACCGGAGTACTCCTTCCAAAAATACAAGACTGAAATAAATCACGGGGAGTGTGTCCCCAAAAGAAAAAGAATTAGAGGTGAATACTGAAAAATTTGAAATGATCGCCAAAACGTTCCAGGGACTGGAAGACGTACTGGCTCAAGAAATAATCGCCCTTGGAGGCGAAGAAGTGGAAATCGGCAAACGTATGGTTTCGTTCATCGGCGACAAAGAGATGATGTACAAAGCGAACCTACACCTGCGTACGGCGCTTCGCATCCTAAAACCGATCGCTACGTTCATGGCTTCGAATACAGATGAGGTTTACGACCGTATCAAATCGATCAAATGGGAAGATTATATCAAACCGGAACAAACTTTCTCAATCGACTCAGTGGTTTTCTCGGATAATTTCCGCCACTCGAAATTCGTGACGTACCGCGCGAAAGATGCGATCGCGGATTATTTCCAGGAAAAAACCGGGAAACGTCCCTCTGTGCGCCTAACCAATGCAGACCTTGCATTGAACCTTCACATCGCGGCACATACGTGTACCCTATCATTGGACTCTTCGGGTGAATCGCTTCACAAACGCGGATACCGTGTTGAACAGACGGAAGCTCCATTGAATGAAGTGTTGGCAGCGGGTATGATCCTGAAAACAGGTTGGAGAGGCGAAAAGAATTTCGTGGATCCGATGTGTGGTTCAGGTACTTTGCTGATCGAAGCGGCTATGATCGCAACCAATACGCCTGCGGGTATCTACCGCCAGGGATTCGGTTTCGAGAAATGGGCGGATTACGATGAGGAGTTGTTCGATAAATTGTACAACGACGAATCAAACGAAAAAGAATTCGAACACAAAATTTACGGATCGGATATCTCTCCGAAAGCGATCAAAATCGCTGAAGAGAACCTGAAATCTGCAGGTCTTTCACGTTATGTGACGTTGAAAACATTACCGTTCCAACAATATACACAAGCTCCGGAAAATGCGATTCTGGTGATGAACCCTCCTTACGGAGAGCGTATCTCATCGAAAGATATCCTAAGCCTGTATGAAATGATCGGAACCGGACTTAAACACGTATTCAAAGGATACGATGCGTGGATTCTGAGCTACCGCGAAGAGTGCTTCGAGAAAATCGGACTTAAACCGTCTGAGAAATTCGACCTGATGAACGGTGGTCTGGATTGCCAGTTCCGCAAATATGAGATCTTCGAAGGAAAATTGAAAGATTTCAAATCCGAAGGGGGTGAGTTTAAGAAAGAACGTCTTGAACTGGACCTTGAAGGTGAAACAAGAACGAAAAAAGAACTCCGCAAAGAGCGCTTTACCGGTGAGAAAAAATCGGTGGGAGCTGCAAACCGCGACAGAAGACCGGCATCCGCAGGTAATCGTGGCGACAGAAAAAGCTTCGGAAGCGGTCCGAGATCTACCGGTGCACGCCGTGACAATGGTTTCGAACGTCGTGAAGGCGGATTCGAACGTCGTGACGGAGAGCGCAGAGAGGGCGGTTTCAGACCTCGCGTAGAGGGAGAGCGTCGTGAAGGCGGTTTCAGACCTCGCGTAGAGGGAGAACGTCGCGAAGGCGGTTTTGCACGTCGCGAAGGTTCATCAAGCCGTCGTGAAAGCACCTTCAAGAAATTCGACCGTCCGGAAAGAGGCGAACGTCGCGAAGGTGATTTCGAAGAGCGTCCGCGCCGTACGTATGACAAATCAGGTAACTTCCGCCGTAATGCTGAAGGTAAACTGGAATTGCGCGAAGACGGTGTGTTCAAACCACGTGGAGAACGTACCTTCAATCCAAACCGTAAAATGTACATCCCGGGACGTGAAGAGAATCCGTCAAAGGAGAATCGTTCTGCGGAAAAGAATGAAGATTAAAATAGAGATGAAATGTCTCGGAGAAGCGTCTGCTCTTCCGGGACATTTTCTTTTTTTATAAAAAGTGCGTTATCTTTGACCCGAAAACTTCTATTTTCACCTTCATAACTCCACTGAATCGTTGAAATCGGCGATTAATCAAGGTGGACCTGGTAACCTATTAAAGAATAAGTCCGATGAGATTCATCAAATCATTGTTTATTTTATCTATTGCCGGAATCATGACAGCTAATGCAGAAAAAAAGTCGTTCACACTTGACGACCTGATTCCCGGAGGAAAAACATCCGGTCAGTTTCGTCCGGAAAGTCTGAAAGGGACCTCCTTTTGGGGCGATACATTCGTGTACCAGAAAGGCGATTCGATCTTGAGCGATCCGAGAGCCCTACGCAGTGCCGACCTGCCGATCATTACCCTGGAAAACCTCAACAAAGCGCTCGAAAAACAAGGAATGAAACCATTAAAGGGTCTTCCGGCATTTTCGTACGCCAAAGATCAGACACAAACCGTAGCTTATTTCTTCGCAGAGCAGAAAGCGCTCAGCTATGACTTCGCCAAAAACGAAATTGTGGAAACGATCCCTTATGAAGCAGGAGACAATAGCTTCGATTTTAATGCAACGCGTAGCGCGATAGCCGTAAACAACGGCTCCCGCTTATTCATAATCGACCGCGGAGGGAACCGAAAAGAGGTTTCTACCAACGATCCGGGGGATATCGTATGGGGACAATCCGTACATCGCAATGAATTCGGAATCCACAAAGGAACATTCTGGTCGCCGAAAGGAGACAAACTGGCATTTTACCGCATGGACGAAACCATGGTGAAAACGTATCCGCTGGTGAACGTGCTTGCCCGTCAAGGGGAACTGCAGAACATCAAGTACCCGATGGCCGGCTTGAAAAGCCACGAGGTGACCCTTGGTGTTTATGACCTGAAAAACGATAAAACCGTCTACCTCAAGACGGGAGCTACGATGAACCGTTCTGAAAAAGAACCGAAAGATGACTACCTTACCAACATCGCTTGGACGCCGGATCAGAAACAGATCCTGATTGCAGAACTGAACCGCGATCAGAATAAGATGGATCTGAATGCGTACGACGCGGCAACAGGCGATTTTATCAAAACCCTGATCACCGAAACTTCTGATAAATATGTGGAACCGGAACATCCGGCACAGTTTCTGAATGAAACCGGAAAACAATTCATCTGGCTGAGCGACCGCGACGGCTTCAAACACATCTACCTGTATGACATGAACGGAAAACAGCTAAAACAGCTTACTTCCGGTGAATGGGTGGTGAAGGATGTGGTGAAGATTGACGACAAAGGAGAAAACATCTTCTACGTCTCGAATGAGGGGAACCCGATTGGTCAGCAACTTTACCGTGTAAATGTAAAAAGCGGAAAAAGAACGCGTCTGACCCGTGAAGGGGGTACGCATTATACCCGCTTGAACGCTTCGGGTACCGCTTTCTACGATCATTACACCTCGTTGAAGAACCCCGGAAAGGCAGAATTGGTTAAAGTGGCGAACCAAAAAGGATTCACGCTGCTCGAAGCAGCAGATCCTTACGCGGAATATGCGATGCCCGAGATCGAATTGGGCTCGCTGAAAAGCGCCGACGGAAAAAGCGACCTGTATTACCGCTTGACGAAACCCGTGAACTTTGACCCCGCACGCAAATATCCCGTGATCGTTTACCTCTACAACGGACCACACAGTCAGATGGTAACGGACAACTGGCAGGGAGGTATTCGCGGCTGGGACATCTATATGGCTCAGAAAGGATATGTGATCTTCACCATTGACGGACGCGGAACAGATTATCGCGGAGCAGATTTTGAACAGGCGATCCATGGTAAACTGGGCGAACAAGAGGGTAAGGATCAGATGAAAGGAATCGAATTCCTCAAATCACACCCGTGGGTGGATGCAAACCGAATCGGTATCCACGGTTGGAGCTACGGCGGATTTATGACCACATACATGATGCTCACCTACCCCGAAACATTCAAAGTCGGCGTAGCGGGCGGTCCCGTAATCGACTGGAAACTATACGAAGTGATGTACGGCGAACGCTACATGGGGCATCCTGATAAAAATAAAGCGGGTTACGAATATAGCAACCTTCTCAATAAGGCTGAGAACCTGCAGGGTAGACTGCTGATGATCCATGGCGACATGGACCCGGTGGTGGTGATGCAACACTCGCTGCTGTTCCTTCAGAAAAGCGTAGAGAAACGCGTGTATCCCGATTATTTCATCTATCCTGGTCACGAACACAATGTACGTGGCGAAGACCGTGTGCATCTTCATGAGAAGATCACCCGCTATTTCGAGGATTACCTGTAACAAACTAAGAACATTTCACCTAAATTCTTTCTATAAATGAACATCCTGCTATTAGGCTCAGGGGGACGTGAAAACGCCCTTGCCTGGAAAATCAGACAAAGTAAAAAAACAGACAAGTTATTCATCGCACCCGGAAATGCCGGAACCTCTCAGGTTGGCGAGAACGTAAACATCTCAGCGTCAGATTTCCCAAAGCTGAAGGAATTTGCCTTGGCCAATGCAATCGGAATGGTTGTGGTTGGTCCTGAAGATCCTCTTGTGAAAGGAGTTTATGACTTCTTTAAAAACGATGCCGAATTGAAACACATCCCGGTGATCGGTCCGTCTAAGTTGGGTGCTCAGTTGGAAGGAAGCAAAG
Organism: Bacteroidales bacterium; assembly: GCA_036655355.1. Classification (GTDB taxonomy): domain Bacteria; phylum Bacteroidota; class Bacteroidia; order Bacteroidales; family JAUNSR01; genus JAUNSR01. Next base: position 227,075 of record JAVVQG010000003.1, on the reverse strand, counting down.
ATTTTGCAAAGGCGTTCATGATGCGCCACAACATCCCGACCGCTGCCTACGCAAGCTTTACAGCGGAAACACTTGAGGAGGGATACAAATTCCTGGAATCATTGGAAGCGCCGTATGTATTGAAAGCCGACGGTTTGGCTGCCGGAAAAGGCGTTTTGATTATCCCTACACTTGAAGAAGCGAAAAAAGAGTTGGCGGGAATGCTCGACGGAATGTTTGGCGATGCAAGTAAAACAGTGGTGATCGAGGAGTTCCTTGACGGTATCGAGTGCTCGGTATTTGTCTTGACAGACGGCGATTCATACAAAATCCTTCCGGTGGCAAAAGACTACAAACGTATCGGCGAAGGCGATACGGGTCTGAATACAGGCGGTATGGGTGCGGTTTCTCCCGTTCCGTTCGCAGACGAAGCGTTCATGAAAAAAGTGGAGGAACGCATCGTGATTCCAACCGTAAAAGGTTTGAAAGCGGAAAATATCGAATACAAAGGATTCATCTTCCTTGGATTGATCCGCGTAAAAGGAGAACCGATGACCATCGAATACAACGTACGCATGGGCGATCCGGAAACGGAAGTGGTGATGTTGCGTATCAAATCGGATTTCGTGGAGTTGTTGGAAGGTGTAGCGGAAGGTAATCTGGAAACACGCGTATTGGAAGAAGATCCGCGTGCGGCAGTAACCGTGATGCTTGTATCCGGAGGTTATCCGGGCGATTATGAGAAAGGGAAAGTGATCACCGGATTCGAAAAAGTGGAAGATAGCATTTTGTTCCATGCCGGAACGACTGACAAAGCGGGCGATATCGTTACCAACGGTGGGCGCGTGATCGCAGTAAGCTCTTACGGTGCAAACAAAGAGGAAGCGTTGGCGAACTCTTTCAAAAATGCCCGTGCGCTAGAATTCGAAGGAAAATATTTCCGTTCGGATATCGGTTTCGACCTGTAAGTCAAAACCCTTTTTCCTGACATAAGATTTTTTATACTATCTTTAAACGGCCTGTCGATCGCCTCCGCACCGGAGAGCCGGCAGGCCGTTTATACATTGTCGTGATCGTTGGCTTACGACAAACCTTTTGATAAAAGTTGCCGAAATGAATTATATCCTAACTGACATATCCCGAAATCGCCTTACCATACCGGTATCAGTCGTCATCGCCATCGTTCTGGGGAGCATTACGTTCTTCACCAATGAGTCATTTCTGCCTTCGGTTCAGCCGTTGAATCCGATATGGAACTATTTTTCAGAAACCAACTCGTTTCTCGGTACCGGTGTGCTCATCAACCTGCTATTGGTGATGGTGACGGGCTGGGGACTCTTTAAGATGAATGAGAATTTCGCTTTGAGTCACTTCCGCTCGGCGCTCCCTTTTCTTTTCTACCTCCTCTTTCAGGTCACCAACCCACCCCTGCAATCGGTTTCGGAAGGAAGCGTTGCAGCGATCCTCATCTCCGTGGCTCTTTTTGTGCTGTTCGGCTCTTATCAGGCGGAGAAATCCTCCGAACACGGCTTTCTGATCGGGATGCTTATGGGAGGGCTGAGCATGGTGTGGAGCCGTGCCATTTTCTACTTCCCGGTATTTATCGTCGGGCTGTGGATGATGCGGTCATTGCGACTGAAGACGCTTCTGGCCGCTCTTATCGGTTTGGTTACGCTCTATTGGTTGCAATTCGCACTCTATTTTTTCAACGATAAAGTGGCGCTTTTCCCCGTACAATTCGAGGGGTTGTTTGAGTTCTCAATTCCCGATATCACGCAGATTCCTTTGTGGATCCAAGTAAACGTGGTGGTAACGTTCTTAATCGGTCTGATTTCAGGAACAAAATTATTAATTAGCAATTTACAAGAGAAAGTCCGAACACAAGCATGCTATAATTTTGTTATACTCTTAAGTACGGTTGCCTCGGCATTGTTGGTTTTTGATTCATCCGATCTGACCGGACACTTGACGATCATGTATATGACGATAGCCCTGTTGGCGGGAGATGTATTTACGGCTTCCGTATCGAAAGGGAGTGTCGCCTTATTTTTTACGATAATAGCAATATATGCCGCCTTATTCGGGTGGTTTTTTATAGGTTGATATGGAAGATCTGGCTCAGTGGGGATACTTGGGAATGTTTATTTCTGCGTTTCTGTCGGGAAGTATTATCCCGGCGAACTCAGAGATCGTTATGAGTGCGGTTTTGGCTCTGGGCCTCGACAAATGGTGGGTATTGACCGCCGCTACGGCCGGTAACCTGCTGGGAGGAATGTCATGCTATTACCTGGGATACTTGGGCAGCATGGAGAAAATCGTGAAATACATGCGCGTCAAACGAGAGAAAGTGGAGAAGGTCCACCGCTTCCTCGACGGACGCGGGGCCTGGCTCGCATTCTTTGTATTCGTTCCTTTTGTGGGCGATCTTATTATCGTGGTATTCGGGTTGATGCGATCTAATTTCCTGATCGTGTGTATCGCAATGTTCTTCGGGAAACTATTCAAATACCTGATCTGGATGGCTTTCACCCTCGGTTTGATCGAATGGTTTAAATAACGTTTCCGTGAGCTACGCGTTTCGTGGCACGCAGCATTTCGCGTTTTCCGGGAGGTCCCGGAATGCGTTCTACCGTAAGTCCCGCCGCCTGAAATCCACGTCGAACCACCCCTTTTGCACAATAGGTGGTCATCACCGCATCGGGGTTCATCTGAGCGAATAGCTTCTCATAAATCGCATCCGACCACATCTCCGGCTGTTTTTCGGGTGCGAACGCATCGAAATACACCACATCGAAAGCTCCATCCAACTGACAAGTCACCAAATTACAATGGCGTTTTTCCAGAATGAATCCCGGAATGATCTCTACAGGTTCGTTCCACGGCGCACGGTGCAGTGCAAAATAGAGTTCGCTCTTTTCGGGAGCGATCTGAGCGGCATAATTAAGTAGCTCCACCTGCTCAGTTTCCAAGGGATAAAGTTCAAGCGTCACGTAATGGATACGTTTTCCTTGTTCCAACGCATGCAGCAGCGTCAGAAAAGCATTTAGTCCCGTACCGAAGCCAACTTCAAGCACCGTTACCGAAGCGCCTCCGTGGTGCATCAGCGCCTCTTTCAGATAAACGTGATTGGCCTCTACGGCAGCTCCGTTTACGGAATGATAATGTTCATCTATCTCCGGGATGTATAGCGTATGGGTACCGTCTGCAGTCAGTTGCGGTTTTCTTTCAAAACTCTTCATATCGATCTGTTCTTTTACGTTGCAAAGGAAATAAAAAACCCGGCACCTTTCACAAGGTACCGGGCCTACTACTTATCAACTTACAATCAAAACGTATTATTTAACAGGATTTTCCTCCTTTTTGAAAATCTTCCACACCAATGCGGCCAAGGCTGCTCCGATAAGCGGAGCCACGATAAACACCCACAATTGGGATAGTGCCACACCGCCCTGGAAAATTGCGGGACCGAAAGAACGGGCCGGATTTACCGATGCACCGTCAATTGGAATCATCACGATATTGATAATCGCCAATGCCCAACCGATGGCAATCCCTGCGAATCCTTTGGGAGCTTTCTCACTGGTAGATCCCAAAATAACGATCAAGAAGAGGAAGGTGAAAATCACTTCACCGATGAAAGCACCCGAAAGGTGGCCTTCGGCAAAAGAGTTCGAACCGAATTGAGTCCATTGCTGAGAAATCAGACCGATTGCGATGGCACCCAATGCACCTCCGATCAACTGTGCGATCCAATATTGAATCATCTCGCCAAAACTCATCCCTTTATTCAGAAAAACACCGAGACTAACCGCGGGGTTGACATGACAACCGGAAATCGGCCCGATGGCATAAGCCATGATCAATACAGCCAGACCGAAACACATCCCGATCGCAGTGATGGTGATCGGATTGCCCATTGTCGTTAACGAATCAGCGCCTACAAAGATTTGCCCGAACACCGCGCTACCACATCCGAATAGCACCAGGGCGAACGTTCCAATTAATTCTGCAATAAACTTTTTCATACAAATCTGATTTTGAATAGGAAGTGAAAAAAGCAGTTTGAGCAAACATTCTTCAGATAAAACTGCGGGAAACGCAACAAATCTCTTTAAACAAAAGACAGGAACTCAAACAACTTCGAACGCCTCAATAATTAAGATTACAATAAATATATTAAATATTGTTTAAACAATTGCTGTTTATTGGATATAAAATCAATATTTATTTGAAAATCGCCTGCATCGCCTCGGATAACGTAGGGTATTTAAAACGGAATCCCAACGCTGATAATCGCTGCGGTACGGCATGCTGCCCTTGTAAAATAAAGGAGGCACCTTCCAAAAAAACAAGTTTCAAGATAAACGGGGGTAATTGAATGCGTATAAACGGTTTGTAGTAAAATCCGATTTCCGCGGTGAGCGCTTCAAAATCGGTTACTCCGGGCGCTACACAGTTGAAAACCCCCGAAAGGGAACGGTCACGCAACATCAGTGCGAAGATCTGCATCAAATCATCGATGTGAATCCAAGCGAACGTTTGCTTTCCATTACCGAACATCACACCGACCCGTTTCGAAAAGCTCTTCAGCAGCACAGGCAACATGCCGCCCTCTTTCCCCAAAACAACCGCAAAACGAAGAATCACCAACCTCACATCGGACGATACTTCTGCCGCTTGGGCTTCCCAACGGCGAGTCACCAACGCCAAGAAAGCGTTCGGATCGGATTCGGATTGTTCCGTCTGAACTCCATTGGAGGGGTAATAACCCACGGCGGAGGTTGAAATGAATACCGCGGGTTTCTGCTCCATCCGGTTGATCGCTTCAACCAACTTCCGGGTTACCTCCACACGGCTGTTCAGAATCAACTCCTTGTTCTGTTTCGTCCAACGCACATTGATGGGCGAGCCGGCCAGATTAATCACCGCATCGCATCCCGCTAACTTACGTTGGAGCGAATCAGGCAGCTCCGCATCAAAGTCCGACCGGGTCAAAGGGATCACCGTATCCCCGCGTTCCTGAAGAAAATTCTTAAGATGGGTACCGACAAAGCCGGAAGAACCCGAAATAGCAATTTTCATGGAGTGTACGTTAATGAAAAAAGGGAGCGTACCGAAGTACTCTCCCTTTTGATAACAACTAAAATGCTGTTTGAGTTTAATCTTTTATGTAAAGAATTTACCGATCCGAAATTAGATAACGTATGGAAACGCAAGCAGCTTATTATCCTTACTTATTATCGATCTCTTTCGAATCGACCATGACGAACAACTTATCCGAAGGTCTGATTTTCTGATCGATCTTGAATGCGAAACGATCGCCTTTCTTCGCTTCGTTCACCGAAACATAATCCACCTGAATCTCAGGAAGAATCAACTGAATGGCTCCCGTTGTTGGACCGGTGATCAGGATCTCATCACCCACCTTCACGCTCTGCGTTTCGCAAAGGAACTCGGCTACTCCGATGTTGGCGAAGTATTTCATTCCCTTGGCTACATAAAGCTTTTTCTTCGTCGCTTCCGAGCCGGAACGGGGACTCCATTCACCCAAACGCTGTCCCAGGTAATAGCCGTCCCAGAATCCGCGGTTGAATACGGTGAACAAACGTTCGTTCCATTCCTCGATCTTCTCATCGGTATAAGTGCCATCGATAACGGATTGGATGGCCTGTTTGTAACACTCAACCACCGTACGTACATACTCCGGTCCGCGTGCACGCCCTTCCAATTTGAATACGCGAACACCCGATTCAATCATCTTATTCATGAAGTGAATCGTCTTCAGGTCACGCGGCGACATGATGTATTGGTTGTCGATCTCCAGTTCCGATCCGGTCTGCGTATCTTTCACCGTATAGGAGTGACGGCATTGCTGCGTACAAGATCCGCGGTTGGCGGATTTGTTGTGCTCATGCAGACTCAGGTAGCATTTACCTGAAACGGCCATACACAACGCTCCGTGCGCAAACATCTCGATGCGGATCAGTTCACCCGAAGGCCCGGTAATGTTCTCTTTCAGAATATCCTGATAGATCGCTGCAACCTGCTCCATGTTCAGTTCGCGGGCGAGCACCGCCACGTCTGCAAACTGCGCGTAAAACTTCAGCGCCTGGGTATTGGTAATGTTCAACTGCGTAGAAAGGTGTACTTCCACGCCGATCTGACGCGCATACATCATCGGAGCCACGTCCGAAGCGATGATCGCGGAGATATTCGCTTCTTTTGCCGCATCGATGATCTTATACATCAGTTCGATGTCGTTATCGTAAATGATGGTATTCACGGTCAGGTAGCTCTTCATACCGTGTTCGGCGCAAATACCGGCAATGTTATGAAGGTCTTCGATCGTGAAGTTGTTCGCGGACTTAGCACGCATGTTAAGTCCCTCAATGCCGAAATAGATAGAGTCGGCGCCTCCCTGAATTGCAGCCGTAAGGGAATCGTAAGATCCCACAGGTGCCATTATTTCAAAATCTTTCAGATTCATATAACTGGAATTAAGTAGATATAAAGAGGTGCGTAAAATTGAGGGCAAAGATATAAATAAAAGCACGCATTCGTCCTGAAAGACATTCTACTATAATATAAAAAAGCCTACATAAAAAGAAGCCCCGCAACGTTTTAAGGCGTTGCGGGGCAGAACTATTTAAACATGCTTGACAGAACGGATTAACTCATCACGGCAGGCTCGAAATATTCGGCCCAACTCGTTTTCTTCATATCGCCCGATTTATTGAATTCGTTGTGGAAGCCGAAAGCGGCATTCAGCGAATGTGGCGTATGACTCCCCTTTTTGCTCAACGCCAAATAATCGCGCAGCAATTGTTTGTAATCTGGATGAACGCAGTTATCGATGATCTCATGTGCTTTTTCGATTGGCGATTTTCCGCGAAGGTCCGCTACGCCCTGTTCGGTGATCAGAATCTGTACCGAGTGTTCGCTGTGGTCTAGATGCGATACGAATGGAACGATCGCACTGATCTTTCCACCTTTTGCAACAGAGGGACAGGTAAAGATCGAGATGTATGCGTTGCGTGTAAAATCGGCCGATCCGCCGATACCGTTCATCATTTTCGTTCCCACCACGTGCGTTGAATTCACGTTACCGAAAATATCCGCTTCGAGAGCGGTATTCATCGTAATGAGTCCCAAACGACGTACCACCTCCGGATTATTCGTGATCTCACCCGGACGGATCACCACGCGTTCCTTATAGTAATCCAGGTTTTCGAAAACCTCCTCCATCACTTCATCGCTCAAGGTAAGCGCACAGGTGGAGGCGAATTTACATTTACCCTGTTTCATGAGTGCAATCACAGAGTCCTGCACCACTTCGGTATACATCTCGAAGGGAGGGATATCCGGATTCTTACCCAGACAGGCCAACACGGCATTCGCCACATTTCCCACACCCGATTGCAACGGAAGCAACTCTTTGGGAATTCTTCCCGCTTTCATTTCGCTGATCAGGAAGTTCGTTACATTCTCACCGATCTTCATGGTCACCTCGTCAACCGGTGCGAATCCCTTCACTCCGTCGGTATAGTTGGTTTCAACAATACCCACGATCTTAGCCGGATCGACATGAATCACGTTCGATCCGATACGGTCACTCGGTTTGTAAATCGGAATTTCTTTGCGGAAAGGGGGGTCCAACGGCTCGTAAAGATCGTGGAATCCTTTCAGCTCTTTCGGAAGGTATTTGTTACGCTCTACGATGATGATATCTGCCAGTTCACAAAAGGTTGGAGTAGAACCCACACCCGTACCGAGTGTGATCTCGCCGTCGTCGGTAATCTCTGCAGCCTCGATGATGGCTACATTCACTTTGCCCAGAAAACCGTAACGCAGGTATTGCGCCGTGTGTGAAAGATGCATGTCGAAATATTGAATCTCGCCGTTATTCACACCGTTCCGACTGTCTTTGTGCCCTTGATAAGGCGTGCGTTTAGCAATCGCTTTCGCACGGGAAAGTGCTCCGTCGATGAAATCATTTGTGGAAGCTCCTGTAAAGACGTTTATTTTAAAAGGCTGACCTGACTGATGCAACTCTTCCGCCATCTTAGCCAATGCCTGAGGAACTGCTTTGGGGGTGCCGGCTGCTGTAAATCCACTAAAACCGACGGTATAACCGTCTTTCACGAAGCCAGCGGCTTCTTCGGGGGTAATAATTTTAAAGGACATAATGTGTTTAAGTATTTTAGATTAAGATTTAAATCATTTGTATAAAGTTAGAATCCAAATGTAAAAATTAATTCCATTCAATCGCCCTCAAACCGCAAAATAATTTAGTTGAATCTCCTAATACCCAATCGGGTATCGCTCCGGCCGGCGCAAAAGCGATTTATTGTGAATATTAATCGAATTTCCTGGATAAAATCTCTTTCATCACCACGGCACGTTTCAGATCCTCGCGGTTTTGAAACAAACGCCCCATAGAGCCGGCTGCAGCGGAATGCACGCTTTCCACTTTCATCTTCTCCATCGGCTTCATCATCTCATCGCTCTTTTTCGTCTTTGAAGCGGCAGAAAAAGAGGGACCGTCCGCTTTACGCATGTTATCGCGTTGGGTTTGCAACGACTCTTTCACGACAGGTTTCTTATTTGGAATCGATTTAATCGGAGATTGTTTTTCAGCAACAGGCACGGGTTGCTTTTCCGTAGCAGGGATACCGAATACCTCTTCGAGCCACCATTGATCTTCTTGCGAAGGGGCGGTGGAAACAGGAGGTGCGGTTTTTCGGGAAACGGACCGAGTGGGTTTTACAGGCTCATCTTTTCCCTTCTTTTTGGAAAAAGCCTTGAAAATAACATTTAACAGTCCTATTAAAATAATGAGAATCGGTAGTAACTCCTCTAAATTCTTCATGTGTTTTTGTATTTTTGTTCCCAAATTTAGCAATAACCACATAAAAAACAGTAGGTTCGGGCGATAAAAAGAAAAGAGGTAACTTCACAGCCACCTCTTCCTTATTTAACCTAAACCTTAACTATGAAAAAATTTTCATTTTTTGTTTGCACTAGCAAAGTAATGCATTTTGTTTTTTTTAAACAAATTATTTCAAAATTATTTTTAGATTTTTTTTATAATATTTCCGCTAAAAACACCATTACAAACATATTTTAATTAAAAACAAATGAAAGAAGCACAGGAAGCAGACTTTAAATCTGCTACTCCAGAGGAGAAGAAATTATTTATTGAGACGTATGGTTGCCAGATGAATGTAGCTGACAGCGAGGTTGTTGCATCTGTAATGCAGATGGATGGTTATTCAATTACGGAGAACATCGAGGAGGCGGATGCCATTCTTGTTAACACCTGTTCGATCCGTGATAATGCGGAACAGAAGATCGTAGGACGTCTCCAGTATTTTAGCGCGCTTCGCAAAAAGAAGAAAAACCTCGTGGTAGGGGTGCTCGGCTGCATGGCGGAACGTGTAAAGGATGAGTTGATTGACAATTATCAAGTTGACTTGGTTGCGGGTCCCGACGCCTATTTGGATCTTCCGAACCTGGTGGGATCGGTAGAACGCGGCGAAAAAGCGATCAATGTGAAACTCTCTACGGACGAGACTTACCGTGAGATCATCCCTTCGCGCATCGGCGGAAACCGCATCTCGGGATTCATCTCCATCATGCGCGGTTGCAATAATTTCTGTACCTACTGCATCGTGCCTTACACCAGAGGACGTGAAAGAAGTCGCGAACCGCAGAGCATCTTGAAAGAGCTTGAAGACCTGCGTGCGAAAAACTTCAAAGAAGTGACGTTGCTGGGACAGAACGTGAACTCTTACCTTTACGAAGAGGAGGGACAACGCGTGGATTTTGCAGCATTGCTTCGTTTGGTAGCGGAAGCCGCACCGGATATCCGAATCCGCTTCAGCACGTCGCATCCGAAAGACATGAGCGACGAAATCATCGAAGCGATGGCTGCCTATCCCAACATCTGTCGTCACATCCACTTGCCGGTACAATCGGGAAGTACCGAGATCCTGCGCTTGATGAACCGCAAATACACCCGCGAATGGTATCTTGAAAGAATCGCGGCCATTCGTCGAATCCTGCCTGACTGCGGTATCTCGACAGACGTTTTCTGCGGATTCCACAACGAAACGCTCGAAGACCACGCACAGACGCTTTCGCTAATGGAAGAAGTTCAATTTGATTTTGCTTTCAACTTTAAATATTCGGAACGTCCGGGTACCTATGCGGCCAAGAAACTTCCCGATAACATCAGCGAAGAGGAGAAAGTACGCCGCCTTCAGGAGATTATCGAACTACAGCGCCGTCTCGCTTACGAAAGCAACCTGCGCGACGTAGGCAAGACATTCGAAGTGCTTGTGGAAGGTTTCTCTAAAAAATCTCGTGAAAACCTGTACGGTCGTACCAGTCAAAACAAAGTGGTGGTCTTCCCTAAAAACGGTCATCACATCGGCCAATTGGTCAATGTGCGTGTCTTGGAAGTCTCATCGGCGACGTTGTTGGGCGAAATCGTAGAATAATTTTCCGCTTTCTCTTTATCGATATACAAGAGGATATGCCGCAAGGCGTATCCTCTTTTGTTTTAAGAACAACGTAGCTCCTTTACAACTAAATAAATAGATAACTTTTTTTAACGGTGTTATCTCCTAAAATATTTGTTCTTTTGCAACAACTTAAGGATAAAACTGCACCCTTTATTTTTTATTAAAAAGGAGCTTTTACATCCTGAAGTTTTTTGTTAAAACCTCTGTCTTATTCATCACGGAAAAGAGTCTGTTATGCAAAAAATACATTTGAATGATTGTCCGGTCTGTCAACAAAGCGCAACAAGCCCTTTTCTGAATTGCACCGATCATTATGCGACGGGCGAAACGTATAAAATCGTTCGATGTGAACATTGCGGATTCCTTTTCACGCAAGACTTTCCGGACGAAAGTGAGATCGGAAAATACTACGAATCATCGGATTACGTTTCCCACTCCGACACCCGCAAGGGAGCTATGAACAAAGTGTATCACCTGGTTCGTTCCTACATGTTGCGGAAAAAGGCGCGGATGGTGGAACAGGTGAGCGGCGTGCGGAAAGGTAGAATACTGGACATCGGCTGCGGAACGGGATATTTTCTGAACACCATGCACTCCCGTGGCTGGCAAACACTGGGCGTGGAAAAGAACCGGGGCGCTGCGAAGGCCGCTGCCGAACATTTCGGACTGAACGTGCTTTCGGACCTGAAAGAGGTTCGGGAAAACGGAAAATTCAATGTGATCACCCTTTGGCATGTGTTGGAACACCTGCAGGACCTCTCCGGCACATTCGCCCGCTTGCGGCAATTGCTTGCGGAAAACGGCACGTTGGTCATCGCCCTTCCCAACAGCGCCTCTTACGATGCGAATCATTACCAAGCGTATTGGGGAGCGTTCGACGTACCACGTCACCTTTGGCACTTTTCGCCCGATATGTTCGGTCGATTGGCTGCCCGCGAAGGATTCCGTATCGAGAAATTCGCCCCGATGCCTTTCGATGCGTTCTACGTATCGATGCTGAGCGAAAAATACAAAGGTAACAACCTGCCTTTCCTCCGGGGAATGATGCGCGGTACCCTGGCTTTGGCTAAGGCGCTTCCCGATCCGGTACAAAGCAGTTCGATTATCTATGTTTTGAAAAAGAGATAAAGAAACCCGACGTTACGACGTACGGCTTCCATTAAGACCCTATTTAGGATTAAAGATAAGATTAAAGAAATGAGCAAACAGCCTGCAAAAACCCGCGGAAAGTTTATCAATGCCCGGTTAACCTCCACCATCAGCATCTCACTGGTACTTTTCGTCCTCGGACTCATCGCATTTCTTGCCGTACTGGCCAACGAAGTGTCCGTGATGGTGAAAGAGAACATCGGATTCTCGGTAGTACTTCAGGATAACATCAAAAAAGAGGAAGTGCAGAAACTGCAACGAACGTTTGCCAAAGCAGAATTCGTCAAAAACGTACAATACATCAGCAAAGAGGATGCGCTCAAAGAGCTCTCGGCCGAGTTGGGCGAAAATCCCGAGGAGTTTCTGGGATTCAACCCTTTGCAGGCCTCATTCGAGGTGAAACTCCATTCCCCCTATGCCAACAACGACAGCATCGTACAGATCGAACAGAGCATCCGCGCCCTCTCTTCCGGAATTCAGGAATTCAACTACCGGAAAGATGTCGTGCAACTGGTCAATGACAACATGCGCCGTGCGGGGATGGTACTTTTGGGACTCGCCGTCATCCTAATGACGATTTCTTTTACGCTGATAAACAATACGGTACGCCTAAGTGTTTATTCTAAACGCTTTCTAATCAATACCATGCGTCTGGTGGGAGCCACTCCGGCATTCATCCGCAGACCGTTCCTGCTCTCGAATATCCTGAGCGGCATCGTCGCTTCACTCTTGGCGATGGCGATGCTGACCGGACTCATCCGCTACCTGATGAGTGAGTTTCTGGGATTCGGTGCGCTGATCACCCCCGAGTTGCTGGGCATCGTCTTCGCCATCATCCTGGGATTGGGCATCCTCATTACGGGAATCGCCTCGTTCTTTGCCGCGAACCGCTACATCCGGATGAAATCAGACGATATGTACCTTGTGTAAGCTTAATATCATTTTAAACTATATGGAAAAAAAGAATTTTGCGTTGGGTAAAACCAACTTTATCATCATGGGAATCGCCTTTGCGATTATCATGATCGGGTTTATCCTGATGGGAGGAAGCAGCTCCACGATGGAAACGTTTGACCCTTCAATCTTCAGCTTCAGAAGAATCGTGATCGGCCCGAACCTTTGCTGGGTCGGCTATATCCTGATGATCGTAGGTATTCTCGTGAAAGACAAAAACAAACAAGCCGCAGAAACTAACACCATTAACGAATAAGAATGAATTGGATTGAAGCGTTGATCATGGGTGTGGTACAAGGATTGGCTGAGTACCTTCCCATCAGTAGTAGCGGACATTTAGAGATCGCAAGTGCTATTTTAGGAGTGCAAGGAGAAGAAAACCTAACGTTTGCGGTAGTCGTTCATGCGGCAACCGTATTGAGTACGATCGTGGTTTTATGGAAAGAGGTGGAGATTCTTTTCAAAGGATTTTTCAGCTTTAAGTGGAACGAAGAAACGAAGTATGTCACGAAAATCGTGATCTCCATGATTCCCGTAGGGATTGTGGGCGTATTCTTCAAGGATCAGGTGGAGGCGCTTTTCGGCGACGGCCTGCTGGTTGTGGGGATCTGCCTTTGGGTGACCGCGGCTTTGCTGTCGTTCGCCTATTATGCCAAACCCCGTCAGAAAGAGAACATAACTTACAAAGATGCCTTTATCATCGGTCTGGCACAGGCGGTAGCGGTGCTTCCGGGACTATCCCGTTCGGGCTCGACGATTGGTACGGGACTTCTTTTAGGCGATAAAAAAGAACAGGTGGCGAAGTTTTCGTTCCTGATGGTAATCCCTCCGATCTTGGGCGAAGCGCTGCTGGACCTGATCAAAGGATTATCGGCACCCGCTTCCGAAGGAACCTCCATTCCGACGGTTTCGCTCGTAGTGGGATTCCTTGCGGCTTTCATTTCCGGTACAATCGCCTGTAAATGGATGCTGAAATTGGTGAAAAACGGCAAACTCGTTTATTTCGCCATTTATTGTGCAATCGTGGGAACGATCGCGTTGCTATATACGTTTTTAGGTTAAGCGTATAGGCTGCATTTAATCAATTATTGAAGATGGATTTTATAGAAGGAGAAGTTTTATATTTTAATAAACCGCTTCACTGGACTTCGTTTTACCTGGTAAAACAGATCCGCAACCGACTAAGCAGACGGTTGAACGTGAAAAAGTTTAAGGTCGGACATGCCGGTACCCTTGATCCCCTCGCTTCGGGCGTGATGATCATCTGCACCGGAAAAGCCACCAAACAGATTGAGAGTTTCCAATATCAGACCAAAGAGTATGTGGCTACCCTGCGATTGGGCGAAACCACCCCCTCTTTCGATCAGGAAACAGAGGTTGACAAAACGTTTGAAACCGCCCACATCAACCGTGAGCTGGTGGAAGACACACTGAAAAAATTCATAGGCAGCATCTGGCAGGTCCCTCCCATCTATTCGGCGGTGAAGGTTGACGGCAAGCGCGCTTATGAGCTGGCTCGCAAGGGAGAAGAAGTTGAACTAAAGGCCAAAGAGCTTGTTATAGATGAGATAGAATTGCTCAGTTACGACCTCCCGGAAATCACCATCCGCGTGGTTTGTAGCAAAGGAACTTATATCCGCGCCTTGGCTCGCGACATTGGTGAAGCGCTTGGCAGCGGAGCCCACTTGACCGGATTGATCCGTACCCGAATCGGAGATGTAACCCTGGCACAATGTCAGGATGCAGACAAGATCGATGAATTCCTGGATAGTGTCATGTAAATGACGCATTCAACCTTGTTTAAAAAAAATAAATAGAGATACATATGTAATCGCCATAGCTCACTTAAAGTTGAGCTACCCAATAGAAGGCATATAGATGGCGCATTTATACTTTAATGTAAAAAATAAATTATATATAAATGAAATTATCGCAATTCAAATTTAAATTGCCTGAGGAGCTGATTGCGCTGCACCCGGTTAAAAATCGCGATGAATCACGCATGATGGTGATTCACAGAGCTACCGGCGAAATCGAGCATCGCGTATTCAAAGATATCCTGGAATACTTCGACGATAAAGACGTATTCGTATTCAACGATACCAAGGTTTTCCCTGCACATCTGGAAGGAAATAAAGAGAAAACCGGCGCAAAGATTCAGGTTACCCTTCTTCGCGAACTGAATGAAGAACACCGCCTTTGGGATGTGTTGGTTGATCCTGCCCGTAAAATCCGTATCGGTAACAAATTGTATTTCGGTGACGACGATTCAATGGTTGCCGAGGTAATCGATAATACCACTTCCCGCGGCCGTACCCTACGCTTCTTGTATGACGGTACGCACGAGGAGTTCAAAAATGCGCTTTATGCACTGGGCAAAACGCCGATTCCTCCTTATATGAAGGAGAAACGCGAAGCCGAACCGGAAGATGAAGAGCGTTACCAGAACATCTTCGCCAAAAACGAAGGTGCCGTGGTGGCTCCTGCTGCCGGACTGCATTTCAGCCGCGAACTGATGAAACGTATGGAGATCAAAGGGATCGAATACGGCTTCCTGACGTTGCATTCAGGTCTTGGAAACTTCCGTGAAATCGACGTGGAAGACCTTACCAAACACAAAATGGATTCCGAACAGATGTACGTGGGTCCGGAAATCGTGAAACTGGTAAACGAGGCGAAAGACGAGAAAAGACGCATCTGTGCCGTTGGTACATCTGTGATGCGCGCCATTGAAAGTACGGTGAGCACCGACGGGCATCTGAAACCGTATTCGGGTTGGACGAACAAGTTCATCTTCCCTCCTTACGAGTTCTCCGTTGCCGACAGCCTGGTAACGAATTTCCACCTGCCGATGTCAACCATGTTGATGATGACGGCTGCTTTCGGAGATTATGACTTGGTGATGAAAGCGTATCAGATCGCAATCAAAGAGGGTTACCGATTCGGCGCTTACGGCGATGCAATGTTGATCATCTGATTTTAAGTAAATGGTTTACAAGATTTACCTTAGTCTCGGTTCAAACCTGGGGAATCCCACCTTGAACCTGGAACAGGCGATCGATATATTAAATGAGCGAGCGGGAAAGGTGATTTCCCGCTCCTCTTTTTATCATACCGAACCTTGGGGATTCGAGTCGGAAAACGAATTCGTAAATGGCTGCATCGCACTGATCACCACTTTCACTCCGCTTGAAATGTTAAAGCTTACGCAGGAGATTGAACGGGAAATCGGACGAACCGCCAAATCGAACGGCTCCTATGCCGACCGAATCATTGATATCGACCTCTTACTGATCGATCAGATCGACGCGGACGAAACAGATTTAAACACTCCCGACGCCCCACTGACGGGCCCCGGAAAACCGGTGGTGATGAACGTCGAAAACCTCGTCATTCCCCATCCCCTCATGCACAAACGCACCTTCGTGATGGATCCCCTTTCCGAAATAGAACCGGAAAAGATACACCCCGTACTTTTAAAAAGTTTAGCGGAAATCACAAAACTTATTGAAAGATAAGATGGTTTTGATTTTTTCTTTACTTTTGCAGCGTATGAAAAGAATGTGGACGGATTTGGCCGCTTGCAACCACTCGAAAAAATGCTAAAGATCAAAGTACTGCACTTCCTCTTTTTAGAGCCAAACCCACCCTATTAGGTTATTGCGGGAGATTTTCGAATGCTCCGCTGATACAGATCAGACGCACTACCTGTTCTTCCAATACGTTTAAAATCTGATTTATAAGAGATCTTCGCCCGTTGGTGCGTTTGATTTTCTGAACTTTTTAACTCTATTGGTATGAATTATTTATTCACCTCAGAATCGGTGTCGGAAGGACACCCGGATAAAGTAGCCGATCAGATATCGGATGCTTTGCTTGATGAGTTTTTGGCACGTGACGAAAACTCTAAAGTAGCTTGCGAAACGCTTGTAACAACCGGTCAGGTTGTACTTGCCGGTGAAGTAAAGTCTACGGCTTATGTTGACCTGATGGATACGGCTCGCCGTGTCATCAACGAAATCGGTTATACAAAAAGCGAGTACAAATTTGACGGAGACGCTTGTGGCGTATTCTCTGCCATCCACGAACAGTCGGCTGATATCAACCGCGGTGTGGAGCGTGCGGATGAATTTGACCAGGGTGCCGGTGACCAAGGTATGATGTTCGGTTACGCTTCGAATGAAACCGATTCTTACATGCCGCTTGCATTGAACCTCTCTCACATCCTGTTGGAAGAGCTTGCAGCGATCCGCCGCGAAGGGGAGCAGATGACTTACCTTCGTCCCGATTCAAAATCGCAGGTTACCGTTGAATACAACAAAAATAACGAACCCGTTCGCGTTCACACGATCGTGGTTTCTACACAGCATGACGATTTCATCGTTCCTGCCAACACGAGCGTAGAAGCGCAGTTGAAAGCAGACGAAGAGATGTTGGAACAGATCCGTCAGGACGTGAAAAACATTCTTCTTCCACGCGTTATCAAATTGCTTCCTGAACGTGTTCAGGCCCTGTTTGACGCCAACTTGATCCTTCACGTAAACCCAACGGGTAAATTCGTGATCGGTGGTCCTCATGGCGATACGGGTCTTACCGGCCGTAAAATCATCGTAGATACCTATGGTGGTAAAGGCGCTCACGGTGGTGGTGCATTCTCGGGTAAAGATCCGAGCAAGGTGGACCGTTCCGCTGCTTACGCGGCACGTCACATCGCGAAAAACCTTGTCGCGGCAGGCGTTACCGACGAAGTTCTCGTACAGGTTGCTTACGCAATCGGTGTAGCGAAACCGGTGAGCTTGTTCATCGATACGTACGGAAAAGCGAAAGTGAACCTGACCGACTCTGAAATCGCTGCCAAAGTTGACGAGATCTTCGATATGCGTCCAAAAGCGATCGAACAGCGCTTGAAACTACGCAACCCGATCTACAAGGAAACGGCTTCTTACGGACACATGGGCCGCACGCCTAAAGTGGTTGAGAAATCGTTCAAATCAAGATACGATGCAGAAACGATCGTGAAAAAAGTAGAATTGTTCACATGGGAGAAACTCGACTATGTTGATAAGATAAAAGATGCTTTTGGCATTTGATTTAGCCATTTGCATTAATGATTAGAGAGAGCAGACGCCATATGAAAGGAGAAATCCTTTTGTATGGCGTCTCTTTTTTGAATTAATATTTGATTACATTTGTATCACGTTAAAAATGATGTTTTATGAAGACTCGCATATTCTCTCTGATTCTCCTTTCCATCTTATTGTTAGGGGCTTGCAAGCCGAAAACCGTCGCTCCCTCTTTTTATGCGATTCACGGTACCGTGGATTCCAAAGCAGACAGTGTGCTGTATGCCGTGACCATCACAGACAGTGCTTCGTTTAAAACGGACACGATTCGGGTGCAAGGGGGACGATTTACGTTGCAAGGTGCTTCCGATTCGTTGGTACAGGTGAATCTGTATTATGCCGGGCGTACAAAGATGTATCCGCTTTACCTGCAGAAAACAGACGAGGTATCCGTAGCCGTCACCGATTCCATGCCGGATATCGTAATTTCAGGCGATACGGTGAATACCCCCGTCTATCTCTTTGAGAAACAAACCGCCAAAGATTCCGTAGGGTATGCGCTGAACCTACTGGTTTCTGAATTTGTAAACAAGCATACCGATAACCCGGCAGCACTCATCGTAATCAAAAACCGGATGAACGCCCTTACACTCACTCCGGAACGCATCAAGCGCCTGCTGAATAAGTTGCAGGAACCGGCGAAGGCACCCTTGCTGCTGGAACAGATCGCCACCATCGAAAAGATTTCTGAAACACTGCCGCTGAATCAGAAGATGCCCTTCATCACGTTCCGAGATCAGAATGAGAAACGGTTTCCGATCATGAATAACAAAGGTTCTTTCACTTTAATCACCTTCTGGGCGAGTTGGGATTCCCTCTCCGTACAACGTGTGAAACAACTGAAAGGACTCGCCGCTAAATACAAAGAACGTCCCCTGGAGCTATTTACAATCTCCTTCGATAAGAACGACTCGATCTTCAAAGCGAAAGTAAAGGAGTATGACATTCCGGGAAATAACATCCTGATGGAGGATAATTTCAACAACGACATCGTCCAAAAGCTAGGCATCCGCACCATACCTTCCAACATCATCGCCGATACCAACGTCGTGGTTGTTCGGAAGAATCTGTTCGGCGACGAATTGTCTGACTTCATTCGGGAAAATGCAACCGGGCGCAAGAAAAACAGTGCTAAAAAAGGGGAGAGCGGTAAAAAGCAGATCGATGTAAAAAGTGTGCAAAAAGAGATGACACCGGTAAAATCGGTTACTGAATAATTCGGTTCGTTGTTTCCCCGCTGCGTTTATCTACGGCAAGCGCGTAACTTAGTTTCCTCTCTACGTTTATCTACGGCAAGCGCGTGTTGTTTTGTTTCCCCTTTCCACTTATCAACAATTAAAACGGTTTTGTTGAAAACTATTCGTGGCGTTTAGTGTTATTACTTTATTGTACCAACTCTAAATCCGGCACCATGCTCATTAAAACCTACTCCGCGGCCGTGCGTGGAATCGACGCGGATATCGTAACCTGTGAAGTGAACTGCTCTTCAGGAATCCGAATCTTAATGGTAGGTTTACCCGATGCTACGGTACGCGAAAGCAGAGACCGGATCCAAGCAGCCGTAGAACAGATCGGCCTTCGCTTTCCACGCAAACAGATCATCATCAACCTCTCTCCCGCAGACATCCGCAAAGAGGGAGCACACTACGACTTGCCGATTGCCATCGGCATCTTATCGTCGGCCGAACTGGTCGACGCATCGCTTTTAGAACACTACCTGCTGGTGGGCGAACTCTCGCTCGACGGTCACATCAAGCCCGTAAAAGGAACCCTCCCCATTGCCATCGCTGCCCGTAACGCGGGTTTTAAAGGAATCATCGTACCGATAGAGAACGGCAAAGAAGCCGCCATCGTGGATAACCTGCTCGTACTGCCTGCCTCGCACCTGAAAGAGGTGGTGAATTTTCTGAACGGCAAAGAGAAGATTACTCCGCTGCGTACCGACGTATGCGAGGAGATTTTCAATACCCGCGAGAACTACGAGCTGGACTTTGAAGAGGTGAAAGGGCAGCAAGACGTAAAACGTGCCTTTGAGGTAGCTGCCGCCGGGGGCCACAACCTACTCATGGTGGGACCACCGGGATCGGGTAAATCGATGATGGCGAAGCGGCTGCCCTCCATTCTGCCGCCCCTCTCACTCGAAGAGGCGTTAGAAACCACTACGATCCATTCGGTAGCGGGTTATCGCAGCGAATCGGGACTCATTACGCATCGTCCGTTTCGTGCTCCGCATCACACCATCTCCTCCGTTGCCTTGATCGGGGGCGGAAGCAACCCGGCACCCGGCGAAGTATCGCTCGCGCATAACGGCGTGCTTTTCCTCGATGAACTTCCCGAATTCTCCCGTCAGGTACTCGAGGTGATGCGCCAACCCCTTGAAGACCGTCAGATCTGCATCTCACGGGCTCGCTCTACCGTAACTTTCCCCTCCGGCCTGATGCTCGTGGCTTCCATGAATCCGTGCCCTTGCGGTTATTTCAACCATCCCACCCGCGATTGCGTATGCGCCGGCGGAATGGTGAAAAAATACCTGAACCGCATCTCGGGACCGCTTCTGGATCGCATCGACATCCAGATAGAGATCATCCCCGTACCCTTCGAAGAGATCTCCTCCGATCAGAAGGGCGATTCGAGCGAACAGATTCGCCGCCGGGTGATCGCCGCGCGAAAAATCCAGGAGCAACGCTTCAAGGATATTCCCGGGGTACATTGCAATGCGCAGATGAACTCGCGCCTGCTCAACCGCTTCGCCCGTCCCGACCAGCCGAGTCTGGCACGTCTGAAACTCGCCATGAACGCCTTTTCGCTCTCTGCCCGCGCCTATGACCGGATCCTAAAAGTAGCCCGTACCATCGCCGACCTCGACGAGGCTCCCAATATCGGAATCAAACACATCTCCGAAGCGATCCGCTATCGCAACCTCGACCGCGAAAATTGGGGCGGCTGAAAAAGTCGCTCGAAAATCCCCATTCCATCCCCTATAAAAAATCACAACGTTGAAGCGCAGATCGAAAGTTTGAGCTTCCGAAAATTTTTATGATTAACTTTGTGGTTATGGAAGAATCACACGTGAATATGCTGAAGGTCAACGACACTTATGAGTGCCGCATCGCCTTTATTGAAACTGCGATAGCCGCCGGTTTCCCCTCGCCATGCCAGGATTACCTGGAGGGATCGATCGATTTCAACAAGGAGTTGATCCGTAATCCCTCCGCAACTTTCTGTGCCAGGGTGTCGGGCAATTCAATGGTGGAGGAAGGGATCGAGGACGGCGATATTCTGGTGGTCGACCGATCCATTCGTCCCTGCGACGGAAAGATCGTCGTTTCCTTCATCGACGGAGAATTTACCCTCAAACGGCTTCGTATCGACAACACGGGCATTTGGCTGCAACCGGCCAATCCCGCTTATTCTCCGATCCGCATCGAAGAGGGCAATAATTTCCAAGTATGGGGAGTCGTTACCTATGTAATCAAACGAAAATGATCGCACTTATCGACTGTAATAATTTTTACTGCTCGTGCGAGCGCGTGTTCAATCCCGCTTACGAGGGGCGTCCGGTGATTGTTTTGAGTAACAACGACGGATGCGTTATTGCGCGATCAAACGAAGCGAAAGCGTTGGGCATCCCCATGGGCGAGCCGGCTTACAAGCTGAAAGAATCGATTGCCAAACACAACATCGCCGTATTCTCTTCCAATTACACCCTATACGGCGATATGTCTCGCCGCGTGATGAACATCCTTACGGGCTTCTCTCCCACCTGCGAAGTGTATTCGGTTGACGAAGCCTTTCTTTGTTTAGACGGTTTCGAGTATTACGACATACCTGCGTATTGCACCCACATCAGAGAAACGGTAAGACAGTGGACCGGTATCCCGGTATCTGCAGGCGTGGCACCTACAAAAACGCTCGCCAAGCTGGCCAATCGGATCGCCAAAAAGAGTGGGGATTGCAACGGCGTATGTGTCTTGGACAATCAGGAATCGATCATCACGGCGCTTCATGCAACAGCGGTGGAAGATGTGTGGGGCATCGGCAGAAGATATGCGGCAATGCTGCACGGATACGGGGTACATACCGCCCTCGATTTCGCCCGGCGCGATGCAAACTGGGTTCGTAAGCAGATGAGCGTGGTGGGTCTCCGCACCTGGAAAGAGCTCAACGGTGAACGGTGCATCGAAATGGAAACGATTCCGGATAAGAAGAAATCGATCATCACCTCCCGTACCTTCGGCGAGAGTGTATCGGATTTCATCCCCCTCTCCGAAGCCGTTTCCAATTTTGCCACGAAATGTGCCTATAAACTGCGCAAACAGGAGAGTTGTGCCAAGGAATTATCTGTGTTCATCGCCACAAATCCTTTCCGCAGGGATCTTCCGCAACATTTCGACTCGCGCATCCTGGAACTCCCCGTGGCGACGAGTTCGTCGATCGAAATTGTAAAATACGCCAATATACTACTACAGGAACTCTTTCGTGAGGGCTATTTATATAAAAAAGCGGGCGTGATCGTGCAACGAATCGTACCGAAAGATCAGGTACAGGGAAACCTGTTCGACACCGTAGACCGCCCAAAACACAACCGGTTGATGGCTGCCGTCGATCATTGTAATGATTCGTTGGGACGGGAAAAAATACGTCTGATGGCACAGGGTTTTACCCGCCAGTGGCACCTGAAACAGGAACACCTCTCACGCTGTTTCTCCACCCAACTGAAAGACGCGATAGAAGTGAAGTGCGGAGAGCGTTTTCAATAATCGTCGATCCGTTTTCAAAGGGAAACGCTCTTTTCCAATTATTGCCTATATTTGTATAGAAGAGTCGCTTTGGCTCTCGTATAGGGAGTTAACCGCCGGTTTTCACCCCCTTACCAACCTCCTAAATCATTTCTAACGTGGCAAAATCTGTGGTGGAGACACCTTTGATGAAACAATATTATGAGATGAAAGGACAGCATCCCGATGCAGTCCTTTTGTTTCGGGTGGGCGATTTTTATGAGACTTTCTCAGAAGATGCCATCACCGCTTCCGAAATTCTGGGAATCACGCTTACACGCCGTGCCAACGGCTCCGCTTCGTACGTGGAACTTGCCGGCTTCCCGCATCACGCACTGGATACGTATCTTCCGAAACTGGTACGTGCAGGTAAACGTGTAGCGATCTGCGAACAGTTGGAAGACCCGAAGATGACGAAAAAACTGGTAAAAAGAGGGATCACCGAACTGGTGACTCCCGGCGTTTCCATCAACGATAATATACTGAATCACCGCGAAAACAACTTCCTTGCCGGGATCCATTTCGGGAAGGGAAAAGGCGACTGCGGTGTGGCTTTTCTCGATATCTCTACCGGCGAATTCCTTACTGCAGAGGGATCGTACGACTATATCGACAAACTTCTTAACAATTTCGCACCCAAAGAGATCCTATTCGAACGCGGCCGAAAAGCAATCTTCGAAGAGAAATTCACAACCCGCGCTTATACGTTCGAGTTGGAAGACTGGATCTTCACGACCGATGCGGCGAACGACCGTCTCTTGAGACAGTTCGAAACCAAAAACCTGAAAGGCTTCGGGGTGGATCACTTGAAAAACGGAGTGATCGCATCGGGTGCGTTGCTGCACTATCTTGACATCACGAAACATACCCAACTCGGCCATATTACGGCTCTTTCTCGCATTGAGGAGGAGGGTTACGTGCGTCTCGACAAATTTACCGTTCGCAGTTTGGAACTGGTTTCCACCATGAATGACGGTGGTACATCGTTGTTACGAATTCTAGACCGGACCACCTCTCCGATGGGTGCACGTATGCTACACCGATGGCTTCTTTTTCCACTGAAAGATGTAAATCCTATCAATGATCGTTTATCTGTTGTTGAGTATTTCTTCCGTAATCCGGAGGTAAAAGAACTACTTGATGAACAGCTTCATCTGATTGGCGATTTGGAACGCATCATCTCAAAAGTGGCTGTAGGAAGGGTGAATCCGCGCGAAGTTGCACAACTGAAAGTCGCTTTGGCAGCTCTTGAGCCGATCAAGAAATTGTGTATGTATTCCGATCAGATAAGCCTGCAAAAGATTGGAGATCGTATCAACCTATGTGAATTGATTCGTGAACGTATCGAGCGGGAAATAAGCATTGATCCCCCTACCCTGTTGAATCGCGGCGGCATCATCCGTGCGGGTGTGAATGCCGAACTCGACCAATTGCGTGAACTCGCCTATTCAGGTAAGGATTATCTGTTGAAAATACAACAACGCGAGATTGAACATACCGGAATTCCGAGTTTGAAAATCAGTTTCAACAACGTTTTCGGGTATTACATCGAAGTGCGAAATACACATAAAGAGAAGGTTCCGGAAGCGTGGATCCGCAAACAAACCCTGGTAAATGCCGAGCGTTACATCACGCAGGAATTAAAGGAATACGAGGAGAAAATTCTAGGTGCGGAAGAGAAGATTTTAACTCTTGAAACACAGCTTTTCAATGACCTTGTATTGAGCTTGACCGACTATATACCTAACATACAGCTGAATGCGAATCTAGTTGCTCGCATCGATTGTTTGTTGTCATTCGCAAAAGTAGCTCAGGAAAATAAATATGTTCGTCCCGAAATCAACGATTCTCTGGTAATCGATATCAAAGAGGGACGCCATCCGGTGATTGAGAAACAGTTGCCGATCGGCGAGACGTATATCTCGAATGATCTTTATCTCGACAACAATTCGCAACAGGTAATTATGATTACCGGTCCGAATATGGCAGGTAAATCGGCATTGCTCCGTCAAACGGCTTTGATTACGCTCATGGCTCAGATCGGTTGTTTCGTGCCTGCCGAATCGGCTAAAATCGGTTATGTTGATAAAGTTTTCACTCGTGTAGGAGCTTCCGATAACATCTCGGTTGGCGAATCAACGTTCATGGTGGAGATGAATGAGGCCTCGGACATCTTGAATAATATCTCCGAAAGAAGTCTCGTTCTGTTCGATGAACTTGGACGCGGTACGAGTACGTATGACGGTATTTCAATCGCTTGGGCGATTGTTGAAAACATTCATGAGAATGCAAAAGGGCATCCGAAAACGCTTTTTGCAACGCATTACCACGAATTGAATGAGATGGAAAAAACATTCAACCGCATTGTGAACTACAACGTGTCTGTAAAAGAGGTGGATAACAAGGTTATTTTCCTTCGCAAATTGGTAAAGGGTGGCAGTGAACACAGTTTCGGTATCCATGTGGCGAAGATGGCGGGTATGCCTCAAAGTATCGTGAAGCGCGCTTCAGCCATTTTGAAACAGCTGGAAACGGACAATCGCAAGAATGGTATCGCCAAACCGGTAAAAGAGATCGCATCCCATCGCGAAGGATTACAGTTGAGCTTTTTTCAACTCGACGATCCAATTTTAAGTGAGATCAGTAAGGAGATCAAAAATTTGGATATTAATAATCTTACGCCGATCGAAGCGCTTAACAAATTGAATGAAATTAAGAAAATCGTAACCGGCCGATAAATGATTTTCCACTGATGAGCAATATTGATGGAGCAACGAAGTAGATCTCCAAGATTTATAATTTATAACGGAGGTGTTCCGGGAGTCATTCCCCGAACACCTCCGTTTTTTGTTTAAATGCCGAATTATTAAGCTTCTTCATTTAAATATTTACGTACGAGTGGCAGCATCATTCATTTCATCGAATTCTCAGTGCGTTAAATCGCGCTATTTAAAGCGTTATAATGCTCTACAAGAACAAACTAAGAGGTATTTTTTAAAACATGGATTTTAAACTAAAATAGAGGAAATAACCGTTCGATCGGCTTTTATTTCAGATAATTTTATCCCTTAATGAAATGTAAATTAAATATGAAACATTCATTTTATAATACCATATTATTTCCTAATAATGATATCATCTAATAATCGAAGATTCTTTGTTAATAGAATTGTATCTGCATATTTTATGGATATAATTAAAATGCATAATGAAATAAATTAATATTTATAATTTTAACTATTATTAATTTATTAGTTTGCACCATAAAGTTTTACATTGTTTACTTTACAAGCTATAATATTCAAAAACATTAATAAAATAAACAACATATGCTAAGAGTAAATATTCTTCTTCTGATGTGTTCTGTTACTCTATTTTTCTCATGTCAAAAGGAATTAAATTCCATTATACATGAGGAAAACCAAGAAAATACCATCTCAATAAATAAAAATGATAAGTTATCTATAAAGGCAATTTATAATGCTTTAAACGGTGAAAATTGGGAACAACCTTGGGATTTAAATGATTCAATAACATGGAAAGGCGTAACCATTGCTTATGATTATAGTATAGGAGAATATAGAATCATAAGTTTGACATTGACAGATCCTGGAATAGGCGGATATATCCCAGACTCAATCAAATTGATGACTGAGTTACGTTTGTTTCAGATTCAGGGTAAAAATGTTAAAGGATCACTTCCAGAAGGTTTATTTAATCTTATTGAATTACGTGAAATAAATATTTTTACAACTTCAATAACAACAGAAAGATTTGAGGAGTTTCACCGACTTAAGAATTTAAGTTTTATATCTATATCAGATCATTCTTTCAATAAATCAATAACAGGAAGTTTTGAGCAACTTGAGCACCTTAAATATTTATATCTTGCAAATAATAACTTTACCGGACCCCTCCCTAATTCTTTAATGACTTGTAAAGGAAATATCTATTTACATGACAATAATATAACAGAAGTTCCGATAGAGTATTGGTCTCTACCTTGTGATATTGCATTGCATAACAATAAATTATCAGGAGAAATTCCAATTGAAATCCAAAATACCAAACTTTTCAAAGAAAAATATAGATTTCTTATTGGAAAGCAACAGCTAGGATATGGTTACACCAATATCATCAATTGATCTCTACTATATTCATACATATATCTTTATATTTTAGTTTCACCCCCCAATATGCCATACTCAGCAAAAGTTGAATATTTCAATTTTTGCTGAGTATGGCATATTTAATGAAGGAATTGAGCCTTTAAAGGAGTATCGTTATTTATATCTATCTAATTAGTAGCTGATAATTAAAGAAGCTCCTGAAGTTTTTCCACGAACTTAGCGACATGAATACCGTCCATCATTCCATGATGCGCCAAAATATTAATCGGCATCAAAAGACGATCGTTCACTTTTTCAAAGCGACCGGTAGAGATGCGCGGAATAGAATCGCCGGTCTTAAAACTTCCGGCATGTTTCAGTTCTGTAAAACTAAACCAAGGTGTGGTGGTCATGTAAATCATATCGTTCTTCGCTTTTCGATCTGAAAAGCAGAGACCTGAGGCAGATTTTACATGCTCAATTTCACGAATACACGATTCAACGAATAATTCTTCCTCTTCAATGTATTCAAAAAAACTAAATCCAAACGTTTCATCGGCTCTTCCGATCGTACAAGAACCGTGAATGGTGTCGTAGCAAAAAACCTTACCCTCTTCCAAACGGTAATGGAAGTTTTCAACAGAATTTACCGCCTGCAGAATTTTATGGAGCGACAAAATAAAAAAAGAAATGCCCTTTTCTTTCGCTTCTTCATAGGTACGCTTACAATCCACCTGTACCGTTACTCCGAAAAAGGGATCATCCATCGATGAGAAAAATTCAAAATGTTCTTTTCGGTTCCAATTCGTAATATCAATCTCTCTCTTCATCTAAAATAATTTATATTAGGCCACACTTACCTCGAAACCGAGTGCTCGGGCACGATCCGCAATTTTTTCCAACTCCTCTTTTGACACTTTTTCCAGTTGTTGTTCCGGTGTGGGACGATCTAAAGAATATACCATCACTGATTTTGGGGCAATTCGCTTTAAAGCTTCCAACCAAGCTTCCACTTCACGATCCGTTGTGTTATCAACAACCTTTTCGTTGTGGTTTCCACGAAGGAACATGGTCTGTATGATCACGTTACCCTCAAAAGCACGCAAGTTCTCAATCACGTTATCAACATTAAATCCGGGTTGATTCGGCACATCGATCAACGCTACCGTTTCTTGAAAAGCTGAGTCTAATTTCAATATGTTGTTATCAACTCGCTTCAAAGCTTCAAATACGGTTGGCTTAAAAATCTGGGTGGAATTTGAGAGTACACTCACCTTTGCACTCGGAAAATAACGGTTTCGCAACGCTATCGTCGCGTCGATGATTTCAGCAAAATCGGGGTGAACGGTAGGTTCTCCGTTACCGGCAAAAGTGATCACATCTAATGCTTCTTCCCGCTCTGACATCCCTTTCAGTCGTTCGGAAAGAGCCTCGATCACTTCCTCTTTACGGGGTAATTTACCCCCTTTTCGCTCTGCATTGTAACCGCATTCACAATAGATACAATCAAATGTACACACTTTCCCGATGGTTGGAAGTAGATTTACGCCCAACGATACGCCCAGACGGCGACTCTTTACAGGGCCGAATATAATTTCTCCGAATAATGATGTTGCCACAGCTTTAAATTTTAATGGTAAATATTTCAACTAACGCCTCTGGATTCCTAAGAAGATGTAAACTCAAACAGCTTCTAAAGCGACGGAGCGTATTATTACAAAGTTACATTTCCCACATCAATTTGTTTATAATAGAGCGATTTTTATCTCTCCGAAACAATGAGGAAATTTCCGGAAGCAGTAGAAATATATCCGGAAGCACTAAAAATATATCCGGAGGTAGTAGAAATATATCCGGAAGCAGTGTAAATATTTCCGGAAGCACTAAAAAGAAAACGGGATGCCGAGCAAAAGGTGTTTACCCCCGCGTGAAACGACTCTTCAAGCCGGGTGAAACGATAGTTTAAGCGCAGTAACACGATAGTTCAAACACGGGGAAACGATAGTTCAAGCGCGGGGAAACAAACCTTATACTCCATCAGAAAATCTTTTGTGCGGTATCCGGTAAAAGTTATACTGTTTCATCGTACCAACGGCTGCGATACCATGTTGATTTAGCGACAAAAAGAAACCGAAAAGAGTCGGAAAAGAGTTGAAAAGAGTATGAAAAAGCTGGGGAAAAAGAGGAAAAGTAACAAATCAAAAAAAGAAATTTAGAACAATATTAAACAGAAAAATATTGAAATACAACGCAAAAAAATAGTCTCCTCCCCCCTCCTAAAATCAAAAAATATGGGATAAAAGAACGAAGAGAATTAGAGAATCAAGCGCAAAATAGTAGATGTATAGCGGATGTATAACTGATAAATAAATGATGAATAAATGAATGAGTGAGGAATGACGACAATAACAAGTAGCGTAAAAACACGCTATATCCGGTTCTTGTTTTTTTAGAATTTATAACGAATCAAGGTCCATATATCGTGCTTCGAGCTCCCCTCTATCTTCTCCAGTGCAGTCCCTATTTCATCCCGATCGAAGTAAGAAGTTAAAGCAAACTTTAACCATACCGTTAAATTTGAAGAAATATCTAATTTCAAATTAGAGGCATATCGCATCCCATTTCCGTAGAAAGAGGGGATTCCAAAACCGTATAAAACATGTTTTTCAGATAAGTAAACTTTAACATTTACATTATCCGTATCAAAAAAAGCACAATTTAAATCCGCTTGGAGCGGAAAATTACTCATTTTATAACCGATGGATTGCGAAATCACCACTCCCGAATAGAGCGGATCATGTGTGAATTTATAGAAAGTACCTTCAATCGCACTCCGGAAATAAAAAAAATCGGATACAACCGAAGTCAGGTT
Source organism: Bacteroidales bacterium (assembly GCA_036655355.1). Lineage (GTDB taxonomy): Bacteria > Bacteroidota > Bacteroidia > Bacteroidales > JAUNSR01 > JAUNSR01. The sequence continues at coordinate 197,585 of JAVVQG010000003.1, read as the reverse complement.
TATACCTGCAACCTGCCGTTGATAACTTTCTACGGCATCGGCTCCGGGTAATGCTCCTACCCTATTTTTGTCTCTCTTTTTCAACCGATAACGTGCCGCTAATTTCAATTTCAACATCGGTTGATAACTTATTTGAAAGATTGTTTCATACCCTGAAGAGGGTTTGTCCACACCGTATTTTAACCATGGGAAACGAAAAAAATCAAATGCCATATTCACCGAGACGCCGCTTACAGGTTTAAAAGATGCAGCCAGATAGTATCCCGTCTCATTACTAACGTCTCCGCCTTCCGAAAAACTTTTTGAAAACCACGAATGATATCCGGGATCGTAGTATCGCTGAATCATTAAAAAGGTTAAAGAATTAGCCGGATAAAATTCAATTTTATTGACTGTCGCAAATTTTCCGTGCTCTCCCATCGACCACTCTCCGCTAAGAGAAATATTATTTTTCCTTAAAAAATAATCAACTGAAAAGTTATACAACGCACCTCCTTTAAATTGATGTACGGCATATTTTCTGTCGGGTGGCAAATAAGGAAAGTTGAATTTATGATAAATCGCGGTTGCTCCTATTCGGTAGAAATTACCGGTAAAACCGAGGTTCGTGCCAACGGTGAATAAAGTAGCTTTGTTGCGTTTATTCACTTCACGAAACAAGTTATGAACACCATCCTTTTTTATGGACGAGAGAGCGGAAATGCCATCGTTCCTATTCAATACAGCATCTATCCGGCGATAAGAACAGAAGGGTGTTAATAACCATCTTGAAAACTGCATGGTAGCTGCTATTCCCTGCAGGTAATTATATTCATCGGTTCCGGTATGGGGTGTAACTCCCTGATTACGAAACATCATATCTCCCGAATTTGCAGTTTTACCAAATCCGAAGCCGTTGTTGATAACTAATCCGGCTCCGAAATGCGCTTTAAAGTTTCCCACAAGTAGATTCTTTAAAAATCCACGATTCCGGATCTGCAGATAAAAAGAAAAGAAATCAACAAAAGGAAACTCCTCGCGAAAAAGTTGTTCACCCGCATCTTTTTCAAGCGTTATTCCGAAGCGAAGTCTATTTCGTTGTTCGAATCGGTAGCGTAAAGAGGTATAAAAAGGGGAACCGACGTATTGTTTATTCGGATTGGCGATTAAAACGGAATCGGGTTTATCAACATATCCCTCTTTCTTGTTAAGGTTTGAATCAAAGCGTATTAACAGCTCTTGCCTGGGTTTATAAACACGGTTATCAACAGGTGTTGAAAGCGATTCCTCTATCCTAAAAAAAGGAGTTATCAACAGAATGAGCGATGCATCGAAATCTTCCACCAATCGCAGTTCATGCATTGTCTTCAATTCCCCGAAAGTGTAGCGGTAATAGAGCAGATTCTCAATCTGAAGATCGGTTAGAAACGGAATCTCACCCAACTCCTCTTTTGAAACCGTATTGATGTTAAAGGGACGTTCCGTACGCTCGGACAACTGTTCGATCAGGTTGTTGATATCCTGTTCATTTACCTCCGGATCACCTCTTTCTTCGAGTATATATCGCCACTCTTCACGCTGTATTTCAATATTTTGCGAAGTTATCCACTGAAATAAACAGATTGTTGATAACAATAATAATATTCGCTTCATTTTAAATAATTGTTTTGAATTTACAGCATTCGATTCACGACTATTTTTAGTAAACGGAAATAAAAGAATGCAATCGCAATAGCTCACCGAATCCCAAGGATGAGCATTCACTACCTCCGCAAAAAATTCTACAGCAACAAACTCTTTAGAGTAGTATATAAAAGATGTCGTATTAATATATCGTCAGAAAAGATAATGAAGGGCGATAGCGGGAGAAAAACCCAAAACGGTATGATAAGATGCGGAAACGTCAAAAGCCAACTTTCCGAGTGTACTACCGAGTCCGAAAGTTGGCATCAGGGGCGCGGTCAATACGCCGGCTCGTAGATCTAATTTTTCATGAACGGCGTATTCTACGGCAGTCTTAAAACAGAGCGGAGAGCGATTCTCCTTTTCCACTTCCAACAACGCTTTACAGAGGGTTGTCAATTGCATTTCCACTCCCAAAAAGAGTGCAACAGGAAGTTCATAACAGTAGTTATCAACCTCTTTTTTCACTCGAAAAGGATTTCGTAAAAGCATCCCTATCCGAAAGTTATCAACAGGTGTGTATTGTAATCCGATATCGCCCGAAAACAATCCGTAACTATTCTGATTATCAATAAAATTAAGGTGATTATAATACAATCTGATTCCAAGCGAAAATTGCGCTGTCAACAGTTTACTAACATTTATTCCACACTCCGTTTCGTTGAAATTTTCATATCCGAACCGATTTAAAAGCAGCGAAAAATCAATCCATCGGGTAGGTTGTTGATAACATGCGGTAAGTGTTGATAACTCATGAATCAAAAAATTATTCTGACAGGAAACCGAAGCAAGCGAAGCCGGATTCATACTCAGAGCGGCAGGATTGAGATAGGAAGTGACGGGAGCGGTGATCTCACCCAATCCGAGTGAGCGCACCTCTTTCAACGTAATTGAATAAATCGAAGGGGATAAACAAAGGAAGAGACTCAATAAAATAAATCGCAGTACCGGATTGTTCATAACTTAACAAGCAGTCAGCGTTGAGTTATATGGAAAATCCTCCTGCTAATATAATAACGAATAGAATGTTTTATTGTTTAAAATAATACGTACTAAACTTAAAAATAAGTATATAACAGGCTGTTGGAGGGATGTTTTGAATTTTAATTTGTTATAATGCGGATAAAATCTCAAAACACGTACATTTGCAGTCACTATGAAAAAAGTGATATTTATATTATTAGCAGTATTCGGTCTGGGTTCCCTCAAAACACAGGCTCAAATGGTTGTAAACCCACCTCCGGGAAATCTGCAAAGATGTACCGTGATCAACGGGGATACGGTCATTTTGGTTTATCTGCGTAATGTCACTTGTTTTCCGAAGAAGATCTTTCGTAATTCGAAAGAAGAGGCACTTTATTGGAGAACGGTACGCGATGTGAAGAAAACACTTCCTTTGGCGAAGCTGATCAACGGCATCATGATAGAGACGTATGAGTACATCGAAACATTGCCTACGGAGAAGGCTCGGGAGAAGCATCTGAAAAAAATGCAGAAGGAGTTATTCGAGGAGTATAAACCGACACTAAAGAAACTAAATTATCGCCAGGCTAGGTTGTTGATAAAGTTGATAGACCGTGAATGCCAATCCTCCTCTTATGAACTGATCCGTGCCTATCTGGGTAGTTTTGCCGCGGGATTCTGGCAGGGATTCGGTAAGATGTTCGGTGTCAGCCTCAAATCGGAGTGGGATCCGCAGGGAAAAGACCGCGAAACCGAACAGATCTGCTTCCTAGTGGAGTATGGAATGATTTAGTTCTCAACCGTTATAAACGAAGTTATCAACAACAGTACAATACAGAAAAGGTTCAGAAAGAGATATACTTTCTGAACCTTTTTATTTATCGGAGCTGTTTGAAGAAGTCCCAGATGATAAGACCGGCAGTTACCGACACATTTAAGGAATGCTTTGTTCCGAACTGGGGGATTTCCACACATCCGTCAGAGATATCAACAACGGATTGTTGAACACCCTTTACCTCGTTCCCCATGATTACGGCATACTTTAACTGTTTGTCCAACTGAATCTTATCGAGCATAATGCTGCTCTCTACCTGCTCTACGGAATAGACCGTATAGCCGGCTTTTTTCAACTTATCAACAGCATTGTGCGTATCTTCAAAATATTCCCACGCTACCGTATCTTCTGCTCCCAAGGCAGTTTTATGGATTTCCGGACTCGGTGGCGGCGTACTGATACCGCATAAATAGATGGCTTCAACCACAAAAGCATCGCACGTTCTGAATATCGCCCCTATATTATTCAAACTGCGTACGTTATCGAGTACAACAATGAGCGGAATCTTATCGGTTTCTTTGAACTCATCCTTACTGATTCGATTGAGTTCGGTAATAGTCAGCTTTTTCATACTGCAAAGATAAGTAACAAAATTGCTTGTTCGTAACTGTTTGAAAGGTTATTCATAAGGTTGTGGATAACCCCTGATAAGTTCGTCATCAAAAAATGTAACTTTTATAGGTTTATTCATTTAAACTCTTATAACCTGAGTAAAGTTCAACCTCCAAATATTTAATTCACAACTTATCCGTACTTCTATAAACCATATTTAAGTAGGTTATCAATATATCCAACGAAAGAAAGTTATTAACTTTGCGCGAAATCATCAAAAAAGTGGATAACTACTTAAATTGATGATAATGAAATAATAACCCCGTTGATTAGGTGCTCATAAGTAGTGAATGGTTTTACCTTTGCATTTGATAACTTCAAAAACAAGGAAATTAAAAAAAAACTATCCCCCTTATCAACACCCCATTATTATCATCATAAAAGATTTTTGAATTAAAAATTAAAGAGAAAAATATAATGATAAATATAGATTTGAAGAAAGGTTTTGTTGATATCCCTGTGAATGTCGAAAATGTGAGAGAAGAAATCCTTCGATTGAAACAGGAGAAGAATGCCGTGATCCTTGCGCACTACTACACGGAGGCGGAAATTCAAGACATCGCCGATTTCGTGGGTGACTCACTGGCTTTGGCTCAATGGGCGAAGAAAACGACGGCGGATATCATTGTGATGTGCGGGGTTCACTTTATGGGGGAAACTGCGAAGATTCTTTGTCCGGACCGCAAAGTGTTGGTTCCGGATCTGAATGCGGGTTGTTCTCTTGCGGACAGTTGCAATGCCGATGAGTTTGGAAAATTCGTTGCTGAACATCCCGAACATACTGTGATTTCGTATGTGAATACGACGGCGGCTGTGAAATACCACACAGATATCGTTGTGACCTCTACAAACGCGCGTCAGATCGTTGAAAGTCTTCCACTGGAGGAGAAGATCATTTTCGGTCCGGATCGCAACCTGGGGAATTATATCAACTCAATTACCGGTCGCGAGATGATTCTTTGGGACGGTGCATGCCATGTGCATGAGAAATTCTCTCTTGAGAAAATTCTGGATCTGAAGAAAACGTACCCAACTGCGAAGGTGCTTGCGCATCCGGAATGTAAAAAAGTAGTGTTGACGGTAGCGGATCACATCGGTTCTACTGCGGGATTGTTGAATTTCGCCATCAAGGATGAAGCGGATACATTCATCGTAGCTACAGAATCGGGTATCCTTCACGAGATGCAGAAAAAATGTCCGCAGAAGACGTTTATTCCGGCTCCCCCTATGGATTCAACCTGCGCTTGCAATGAGTGCAGCTTCATGCGTCTGAATACGCTTCACAAGCTATACAATACACTTCAGTTCGAACAGCCTGAAATTACGGTAGATGAAGCGATCCGTGAGCGTGCGAAATTGCCGATTGACCGAATGTTGGAGATTTCAGCCCAATTGGGACTCTAATCAAAATCGATGCCGTGCCGGACGATAGGGAACAAAAAAAGCGATGAAGAATAAACTTCATCGCTTTTTTTGTTGATACCGGCGGATATCAAACTGAATGTTGATAAATAAAAAAAAGCTTACATCTTGATTTCAAGTTGTAAGCTTTTCGATAAGTTGTCTTACCAGGATTCGAACCTAGACAAACAGAACCAGAATCTGTTGTGCTACCATTACACCATAAGACAGTTTAGATAGGTCTTTAAGAACTCGTTGTTTCCCTTAGACGATGCAAATATAGAACACCTTTTTTATTCACGCAAGAGGTTGGCGGAAAAAAGTGCGGTTTTTTATATAAATAAACACTTTTTAAAAGAAGGTGAAAAACCGACCAATCTACCAAAAGTTACTTAATAATTTGATTCTTCACAGTTTATATCGTTTTACGATTGAACGGTGATAAACTATTTTTTCGAGATACAGAAAAGAAGGTTTATTCGATGCGGTTCCCGAAAGTTATTATAAAACAATCCCCATCTGGATTTATAATACGAAAACACGCTTTGCTAAAATTATATTCCATATATTTACAATAATATACAATCTAAATCGCAATCAGCTAAGCAATCCATTTTGACGAAATGGTAAATTCAGATCATTGTTATTTCAACTGATTAAAAGAGATCGATTATTTTAATTTTAAGGGAAGTGGCTGCGAATATTAAAACTAAAATTGTGAAAACATAAAATTTTAAAGCCACTCATATTAACATTTTGCTCCAGTAAATACAAATAAAGGGTCTAGCAGGCACCCGAAAGGAACTATTTATGAACTTGTAAGCCGCTGATTATAGATGTCTACGTCAAGCAAGGCGTAATTACCCCCAGGTATTAACTTCCGGAAGCCGTCAGAATTCTTTTTTGATCCTATAAAACGTCACAGAGATCCTATATTTTAATGATTTCACCGCCGGGAAATGAGCTTTCGTCGACCATGAAATAAGCTTTCGTCCGCCGCGAAACAAGCCTTCGTCCGCCGTGAAATGAACTTTTGTTCCCAATTAAGACAACTTTTTATCGTATCGCGTTTGATTTGGGTAGAATTCAGATTCTTTTTCAACCCATTTGGGATTTAGAGGGGAGGGGTTCGGTAGAAAATGAGAATTTTGAGAAGAAATTTGGGCTTTTTCTCCAATGGAATTAACTTAAAATCAAATGTTAATTACTACCGAGTATTCCAAACCACTACTTTTCTGCATTGCAGCGCAGTTTGTAATAACCGGAAAACAAAAAAGCCTGCATCACTGCAGGCTTTAAAGCTCTTCAGGCTGGGCTTGAACCAGCGACCCCCTGATTAACAGTCAGGTGCTCTAACCAACTGAGCTACTGAAGAATAGTTACTTGAAAAATTTGGGCTCTTCAGGCTGGGCTTGAACCAGCGACCCCCTGATTAACAGTCAGGTGCTCTAACCAACTGAGCTACTGAAGAGTGTTTTGCTTTTAAGTTTAGGTTTTTTAGAAAGACCTTTCCTTATTTTGCATTGCAAAAGTAGTGCAGGTTTTTGAATTATGCAATATCTTTGACAAAAAAATTTTCAAATAAATGAAGGTACTAGGTATAGGTAACGCTCTTGTGGACATATTAACAAATTTGGAATCAGATGCTTACTTCGAAAAAATGGGTCTGATAAAAAGTGGAATGAAATTGATAAATGAGGAGCAATTGATGAAAATTATTGCCCTTATTGAGGGGATGGACTCTAAATTAGCTAGTGGAGGCTCTGCTTCAAATACGATTTCCGGTCTTGCACGTATGGGTGTGGATTGCGGATTCATCGGAAAAGTGGGAGTGGATACTTACGGAAACTTTTATCGCGACGATCTTATCAATAACGGGGTGCACCCTTTATTGACCGAAACAGAGATTGCTTCGGGTTGCGCCATGTGTATGATTACTCCGGACGGAGAACGTACGATGGGTACTTATTTAGGAGCGGCGGCTACCTTGCATGCCAACGATTTTGAACAGGCGATGTTCAAAGGATACGATCTTTTACATGTAGAAGGATATTTGGTACAGGATCACGATATGATTCTTACTGCATTTAAATTGGCTAAAGAAGCCGGTTTGAAAATTTCCATCGACCTGGCAAGTTTTAATATCGTAGAAGAGGATCTGGAATTTTTCCAGATGCTGGTACGCGATTATGTGGATATCGTATTTGCAAACGAAGAGGAATCTTTTGCATATACGAAAGCGACTCCCGAGAAAGCGGCGGAGTTAATCGCTGCAGAGTGCGAGATCGCCATTGTGAAGAAAGGATCGAAAGGTTCTATCATCCGTCGCGGCGATGAAGTGGTGGAAGTGGGTGTCATCAAGGCAAATTGTATCGATACGACCGGTGCAGGCGATTTATATGCGGCCGGATTCCTGTATGGATATACCCGTAACCTCTCTTTGGAGAAATGTGCACGCATCGGTGCCGTTCTTTCCGGAAATGTAGTGGAAGTGATCGGACCGAAGATGAGTACTTCCCGTTGGTCTGAAATTAAGAAACTGGTTGAAGAGATCATTGCGGAATAACCGTATCAACCGATCGAAATCCCTGCTCTGTATTTAATGAATAAAATACGGAGCAGGGATTTTTTTATTTGTTTTGATATATTTTATAAATTAGCCTTTTCTTAGCAGAATAGAGATATAAATGCCTTTTAAAATCTAGTAGTATGAAAACGTCAGACATTATCCGTAAAATTATCACGATCCTTTATGGCTTTTTTATTTTGATTGCACCCTTACAGGCTGCAACCGCTGAGCAGGAAACGCGTAAGAAAGAATTGCATCAGAATTTCAAGGTTGGTACGGCTGATCTGTTTAAAGCCGATAACCGCTATGGAAATATAACCATTGGGTATTGGGATAAGAACCAGGTGGATGTGGTGGTCGTGATCGAGGCGAAAGCCAAAAAGGGAGATATCGCACAAGAATTGGTTGATCGCGTGCACATTGAATTCAAGCAACAGAACGGTACGGTCAGTGTTGTCACTTCTTTGGAAAATCGAATGAATATGAAGGGAAACAATATGACTTTTTCTGTGAATTACAAGGTGACGCTTCCGGCTAAACTGAATGCCTCTTTGCAGCAGAAATATGGAAATATCTACATGCCGGCGGAGAATCTGGGTAAATATAAGCTTGAAGCAAAATACGGCGATATCGAAGCCGGAAATTTTGTTCAACCCCTTACGGTGGAGTCCGCTTACGGAAGGGTTGCGCTTCAGAACCTTGTCAAACTCGAACTAAATGGAAGTTATAGTCCCGATATCGATATCAAAAGCGTGGAGAATGCGTTTCTGAATTGTAAATATTCGAGTACGACGATCGATCAGGTAAATAACATTGAGATGGATGATAGTTACGGAAGTGTAACGATTGGAAAACTGAACACAGGCAGTTTTGAGATGAAATACGGAAGCATCCAGATTACCGATCTTGTGAAGAGCTTTGTGGCAGATGAGTTCGATTACAGCAAACTCCGCATCCGAAATATCGCACCCTCTTTTGAGAAAATCAATATGGAGACACGCTATAGCAATGTGACCCTTTCCCTACCGAAAACAGCAGCTTTCAACGTGAAGGCGGAGAATATGAAATACGGACAATCCCGCATCGAGAGCGAATTCAAAATTACGGACGATGTGAAAGAGGACGGCAATTATTTACGAGCGACTGTGAACGGAGGGGGAAAAGGAAATATCTACTTCGACGGCGGCAATTATAGCAATATGAAGATAAAAGCGCTATAAAAAACTCATAAATATGTAATTGCACTCAATTTAAGGTAAAAGCTGCAACTATTATAGTTTTGGAATTCGCGGAATTGATTAATTTAGGGCCATGTATCCTGCTTTGCTACGGGATACATGGCTTTTTTTCAATTAACAGAAGAGATCGCATGATTAATAACAAAAGAAAAAACCTGGCCGTCCTGATCCTATTGATCACCGTTTGCTTCACTTCCGGAGCCTTTATGGGGTTCAAAGCGGATAAACGAAATTTCGACATCACCCGTAACCTTGATATTTTCAACTCGCTTTTCAAAGAGCTTGACCTGTATTATGTGGATACGATTAAAACGGAAGAGGTGGTGCGTAACGGTATCGATGCGATGCTGATGCAGCTCGACCCTTATACGACCTATATTCCCGAATCGGAACAAGAAGATTTTAATACGATGACTACCGGCGAGTACGGTGGTATCGGTTCGGTGATTACCCAACGGGGCGACTCCGTGATTCTGACGGACCCTTACGAGGGGATGCCGGCTCAGCAGAACGACCTGCGTGCAGGCGACGTGATTCTGGCTATCGATGATGTTTCCATGATCGGTAAAAAGGTGGCTCAGGTCAGTGAGAAGTTGAAAGGACCCGCCAATACGAAAATGAAAATCAAAATCGGACGTCCCGGAACTCCGGAACCGATTGAGAAGGAGATCACAAGAAAAAAAATATTGATGAACGCCGTTCCCTATTACGGAATGGTGAGTGACAGCGTGGGCTATATCTACCTGTCGAGCTTTACCGATAAGGCGGCCAAAGAGGTGAAAGCCGCGTTGATCGATCTAAAGAAAAATCCGGCGATGAAATCGTTGGTGCTTGACCTGCGTAATAATCCCGGAGGAATCATGGAGGATGCGGTGCAGATCGTCAATCTGTTCGTTCCGAAAGGGCAGGAGGTACTCTCTACCCGCGGAAAGGTGAAGAATTGGGACCGTACCTACAAAACCACACAGGAGCCGGTGGATACTGAAATCCCATTGGTGGTGATGGTGAGTCGCGGGTCTGCTTCCGCTGCGGAAATCGTAGCCGGTGCGCTTCAGGACCTGGATCGCGCGGTAATCGTGGGGGAACGCACCTTTGGAAAAGGATTGGTACAGACTACGCGTCCGATTCCTTACAACGGCATGGTGAAAGTGACTACGGCAAAATATTACATTCCGAGCGGTCGTCTGATTCAGGCGATCGATTACAGCAACCGTAATCCTGACGGCAGTGTGGGTCGAATTCCCGATTCACTGACACACGTATTCAAGACAGCCAACGGCCGTCCTGTACGCGATGGCGGTGGTATCACCCCCGATTTTACGGTTGAACAGGAGCGTGCGTCGAACATTGCTTTGTACATGATGCGCGATTTGGTGGTTTTCGATTATGCCACCGAATATTCAAATAAACATGAGTCGATAGGCGATATCCGTAAGTTCGATCTGACCGATGCGGATTACGACGAGTTCAAGAATTTTGTGAAAGCAAAGAATTTCACGTACGATCGTCAGAGTGATAAAGTGCTGAAAGAATTGAAGAAAGTTGCTGAATTCGAAGGTTATTCAGAAGAGGCGAAAGCTGAATTTGAAGCGTTGGAAGCGAAATTGAACCACAATCTAGACCGCGACCTGGACACATTCCGTCCCGAAATCAGTCAGATGTTGAAACAAGAGATCGTGAAGCGCTATTTCTATGAAAAGGGCGAGATCATCACCATGTTGCAGAGTGATAAGGAGCTGAAGAAATCGAAAGAGATTCTAGCAGACCCTTCGCTTTACAATAAAACGTTGAATAAATAACTGAATCCTACTTACCCGAATCGCAACGCGGATTCTTTTTGAAGGTCGTGTTGCGATTCACGAATATAATCATTGGCATGAAGAAAACATTACTCTATGCTTTGGTAGCGGCAGCTACCATGCCGGCAATGGCACAGGAGGCTACTCCACAGAAAGAGGAAGCGAAAAAAGGCTTCGAGTTTACGACCGTGAAAGAACTACCGATCACATCTGTTAAAAACCAGAACCGTTCCAGTACTTGCTGGAGTTTCTCCGGTTTGGGATTCCTTGAATCGGAATTGATTCGTATGGGAAAACCGGAAACAGACCTTTCGGAGATGTTCGTGGTTTACCACAGCTTGTCTGATAAGGCAGACAAATATGTGCGTATGCATGGAAATAATAATTTCGGACCCGGAGGTTCTTTCTATGATGTGCTTTATGTGTTGAAAAACTACGGAGCAATGCCTGAAAGTGTTTATGCCGGATTGAATTACGGTGAAGAGAAACATGTACACAACGAACTTGATGCAGTTACAAGCGCCTATATCAAGCCTTTGCTTAACATGAAGAAACTTACGCCGGCATGGAAGAATGGTTTCGACGGTATCCTGGATGCTTACCTGGGCGAACTTCCTGCTACATTCAAGGTAGATGGAAAAGAGTACGATGCTAAAAGTTATGCGGCTTCTTTGGGCTTGAATGCCGATGATTATGTGAGCATCACATCTTATACGCATCATCCTTTCTATACACAGTTCCCGCTTGAGATTCCTGACAACTGGCGTTGGAGCGAGTCGTACAACGTGCCTTTGAATGAATTGGTTGAGATTGCGGATAACGCGATCAACAAAGGATACACCATTGCATGGGGTGCTGACGTAAGCGAGAAAGGATTCAACAGAGACGGTATCGGTATCCTTCCGGATGTTGAAGGTACTGAACTGAGCGGATCGGATGCTGCCCGTTGGTTGGGATTGTCTGCGAAAGAGAAAGAGGAGGAGATCAAGAAAATGATGGAAGGTCCGAGCCGCGAACAGTCTGTAACACAGGAAAGTCGCCAGAAGGGCTTCGATAACTTCGAGACGACTGACGACCACGGTATGCAGATCTACGGTATCGCTAAAGATCAGAACGGTGCGAAGTACTACATGATCAAAAACTCTTGGGGTGAAGCAGGTAAATACAAAGGCTTCTGGTACATTTCAGAACCTTTCTTCAAAGCGAAAACAATGAACTACATCGTTCATAAAGATGCGCTTCCAAAACACATCGCAAAGAAATTAGGAGTGAAGTAATTCATTTTTAGATAGAATATAAGAATCCTCCCGGACCGCTTTTCAGGTGTCCGGGAGGATTCTTTTTTTTGGTATTCGGGAGGATTTTTTTATTCGGAAACCGCTTGTTTTGTCGTACGCCGTGATGTGCCGGAAGCAATCCCTCTGACTCCCGATAGGTAGTTCTTTTCTAGAAAATGCCATGAGATCGCCGCTAATGAGATGGTCATGAAGAGGGCGACTAAAAAAGTGCCTAATTTGCTCTTCTCATATAAACCACTCCATATAAGCAATTGGATTACAGGGTAGTGGTACAGGTAGATACCGTAACTGATGTTGTCATACCGACGCAGGAAATTCAACGGTTTGCAGAAATATGCCAAGCCGATCAGAAGTGATGCGAGGGCTATCGGCTCCAATAGACGTAGAATAACGAGGTTGAAACCGGTAATGAAGCCCGTCATAAAGAGCACGATCGCTGCCGGATATATCCACCGGATGTATTTACAAAAACGATTGAAGTAACAAAGGATGAAAGTTCCCGCATAGAAATATTTCATTTGTCCCACCACCTGTCGGTTCATGATTTCATAAATCTTACTGCCTGTTTCTTGATACAGGTAGCTGCATCCCTCACTATAAAGTACCGATGCGAGGTAAATGAGTGGAATAATCCAGCCTTTTTTAAAGCGCATGCTGAGCCAATAAACGAGCGGAACCGTAAGGTAAAGGAGGATCTCAACCTTGATGGTCCACAAGGAGCCGTTGATGGCCCGGATGGGCTGATTGGTAAATACGCCCGGTAGATCGGGCTGTAAGAAATTAAGGGTGAAAAGATTGGCAAACAGGTATTTATACGCTTGCGGATCACTTAACAAAGTAAGAGGAGAAGTTTCGCAAACCAATAGGGAGAGGAGGAATCCGAATAAGACTACTCCGATGTAGCCGGGCATCAGGCGGTAGAAACGTTTGGAAAAATAAACCTCCGGTCGCGTGTTGCGCGCAAAACTGAGGAATACCAGAAAACCACTCATGATAAAGAAACCCTTCACCCGAACGGAGGCAGGGATAGGCCACGGAACCGAAGAATCCGTTAATACGGAGAAATGGCTGATGAAGATGGATATAGCAAGCAGATAGCGTATGAAATCGAAACTGTTCTCCTTTTTTACACGAGCTATCGTCTCCTCAGAAAGTAACACTTTGGACATATCCGCTTGATTATTTTATGAAAAGTATCTTGGTTACGACTCCTTTTTTTTGATCCTCGGAAGTTCCGTAAACCAGGTAAACCCCTGAACTCACGCGGTTACCTTTCGCATTGCGACCATCCCAAGTAAGTTGTCCCCCCAGTGAATTCGCCTGATAAATAAGGTTGTTGCCGATATCCGTGATTTTTACCAATGAATTGTGCATCAACCCGGTCACGGTAATCAATCCGTTGTAATCGGGACGAACCGGATTCGGGTAGGCATACACGTTCGTATAATCGCTCTTTCCCTCAATCGCATCTGAAATGAAAGAGATTAGTCCCAACCGCGAAGCGATATAGAGACGACCCTCCTGCGGATCAAGCGCGAGGGCTAAAATCTCATTCGAGGGGAGGGGACTGTTGGCAGTCGTAAAGTGATGAATGGTGGTAAGCCCATCGGCAGATATCAGGTAAATGCCGTTATTGGCGGTAGCGATCCATTTCCGGTTTGCCGGATCTGTTAGGATCTCCGTAATCGATTCGTTTTCCAACAGGAAGTCGGCCAGGTTGGTGCCGTCGTTACGCGGTACCTTGATGCGATAACAACTTTTGTTATCCGTGAATATGCGTTGTGGAGTGGGAAAGAGGAACAATCCACTCTCGGTTCCCAGCCAAAGTTTTCCATCGTGGTCTTCCGTGATGCACCGAAAGAGTAATGAAGAGAATGAGTTTCCATCTTGATCCGTCAACACGCTGAAATGAACGGTTTTATCGTCGGAATAATCTTCGGGTGTTCCGTTGTCATCCAAAACGGCACCGTTGGCTTTCTTAAAACAGGAGAGGATCCATTTCTGCGATTTACCGCTGTTACGCGTGATCAGCAAACGGTCTAACCCTTCGATATTCTCCAGTCCCGATAAGGAATAATGGAACCATTCTCCTTTCTTATTCATCATCTTAAGCGGGTGTGAGACCTTTGAATTGAGCGCCCACAGGTTACCCTGTGAATCAAAAGTAAGCGCACTGATCCAGTCGGAAGGGTAGGCGGGGTCGTTGGCTTGAATCAATGAATTGTGGTTGCCAAACCGATCGGCACATTTTTCGGCTCTGAACTCGAAGATTCCGTGTCGGAAGGTCGATGTATAAAAAAGATCGGGATCGTCCGGTGAAATCGCCACAGAAAGAAGCTGTTCGAAGTATTCATAACCCGCGTCATTCATCACCTCTTGCCGGCGGATCGTTTTCCAAGAACCGTTTTGCAATATAGAAACGTTACCGGGAGCAATTCCGGACAGACGGAACGGTCCCCCGCTTGACGCCACCAGTGTTCCGTTCTGAAAATCAAGGTTGTAGAATGCTTTGAGTGCGGGACTATCCGGTTTTATTTTTTCATTGATCGGTTTGTAATTCTCCGCACTTCCTTTGTATCCGGCCAATCCCGTTTCGGTAGCGATCCAATATTCCCCTTTTTGAGCGGAAGACACCGGTGTTACCGTTTCGAGTGAGATCTTTTCGAGTACGTCGCCCTCTAAAAATGCCGCTCCCTGTTTTCCTGTAAAAACCAACCGGTTCTTTTGGTTTCGAACCGAATGGTATCCGCTGATGTAGGGCGTTATACTCCAATCCGATTTCATCAGAATCACATCCTCTCCCTTCGAAACCACATAAAGTACGCCGTTATGAAGTGCGGCCTGTTTCCCCACATAATCAGATAGCAGCGTCCACTTACTCTTATCGTAACTGTTCTCGGTCACGGGACATCCGTATACGCCGGAATCGGTAAACATCAACAGGCGATCGTATGCGATGAGTGCCGAGTTGGTTCGTCTGTCAAACAGATAACTCTCTGCGATCTCCCTCTTTTCAAGATTCACCACTACGAGTCCGAAGGCTGTAGCGATAAATGCCTTTCCCGATTGAATCTGTACCCCCAGCACGGATTTATCCGCAGCGATCGTTTTCTCTTTCAGATCGGGGAGGTTAAAGAAATCGCCGTTCTGATAAAGGTCGATATTCTGATTGGAATACACCAATAGCAGGGTTCCCGAACCTTCGTCATAGGCGATGAAATCCACATCGGCATCGTTCATCCCGTTCAGCTTGCTGTACTCGGTGATTGATTCATCCTCTTTGTTGTACGAAAACAGATTCCCGTCGGCTAAAGCAAACACCTCCGCATCAGCTTCCGTGATATCGGTAAAACTGACGTACGAGGAATAGCTCTGCCATTTGTTGTACAGCTCCTGAGCCTGTATCTGCAAACAGAAAGTGCTCAATAAGAATAATGCAATCGTAAGGGTGCGTTTTTTCATTTAAATCAAATCAGGGGTGTAGGCAAAGAAACGGGGATTATTTCTTCAAATATTGAATGAATTTGCGGGTCGCTTCCCCTCGGTGGCTGATCTTATTCTTTTGTACCGAATCCATCTCGGCGAAAGTTACCTCGAATCCCTCCGGAACAAAGATCGGATCGTATCCGAAACCGTTCGTACCCCGTTCATTCTCAAGGATACGGCCGTTCACAATTCCTTCGAACAACGTCTCCTCCGAACCTCGGATGTAAGCGATCACCGTGCGAAAGCGCGCGTTGCGCAGCGTTTCACCCTCCAACAGTCGAAGCACTTTCTCCATGTTCGCTTTCGGACTCTTCTCCTCTCCGGCGTAGCGTGCCGAATAAACGCCGGGAGCATTGTTCAGCGCTTCCACTTCGAGGCCGGTATCGTCTGCAAAACAGTCAAAACCGTAATGCTCTTTTACATACCGGGCTTTGATAAGAGCGTTTCCTTCCAGGGTCTCCGCTGTTTCCGGAATATCCTCCATACAGCCGATCTCTTCGAGGCTTAACACTTCATACTGCTCTCCCAGTAATGCCTTTACTTCATTTACCTTGTTCTTATTGTTGGTTGCAAAAACTAGTTTCGTTCTCATCTTTATCAATTAATTTATAACATCGGGTTCAAATCCCTCCTCTATTCACTGTTCATCCTTAGGTGAAGGGTGACGACGGATCTTTCCCGTTTTTCTGTTAAAAAGAACTCTCCGTCTCTAAAAAGAAACGGAGAGTCATTCATTTTATTTTATCTGGTCGAAACCATTTCCGTAAACACCGTTCACATTCCCTTGAGAAATCAGGGCGTTGGGATCGATCGACTTCACAATCCGGAAGATATTCACCGAATCGGATCGTCGGGCAAGCACCATCAGAATCTTCACGTGTTGCTTGGTATACCATCCCGTACCGTCTAAAAGCGTACAACCGCGATTGGCATCCATGTTGATGGCATCCGCGATCTCCTCGTACTTCTGCGAAAAAATAAAGAATTGTACCGAGCGGCGATTCGAATTGATCACCATATCGCATACGTTCGAAACGATCACGAGAACGATCAAACCGTAAACGATGATTTCCGCACTATGGAAAAGGATATAAGAGGAAGAGATGATCAGCAGGTCGCAATAAAGAATCGTGCGTCCGATGGTTATGTTTCTCTTTCTGTTTACCAAAGCGGCGATGATGTCTGTACCTCCCGTACTGCCGTTATGAACAAACACCATTCCGATACCCACTCCACAAAGAATGGCACCGATGATAACATTCATAAAAGGCTGCCCCTCTACGATGGGCGATGTGAATAACGGCTGCATCACTCCGATCAGTATACTCATCACCGTAGTTCCGAAAATGGTACGGATCACGAACGTGCGTCCCACATACCGGAAGGCGATCAGCAACAAAACGATGTTGACAGCGTAAAAGGTGTAAGCGACGGGAATTCCGGTTGCATAGAATACCAGAGATCCGATACCTGCCATTCCTCCCATCACCACCTTTTCAGGGAGAATAAAGGCAGTCAGGCCCAATGAATAAAGGGCTAACCCGAAGACAATCATGATGTAATCACGAACCATCACCCAAATCTGCTTTTTGGACAATTCCATAAAATCTTTTATTTTTAATGGTATAAGAATAAATTAGACAAAAAGATAGCCGAAGGCGTTTGTCGCCCTCAGCTATCAAAATTCATCTATTAATTAAAGTACAATGTTAACGATTTTGTTTGGAACTACGATCACCTTTTTCGGCGTTTTTCCTTCCATCCATTTTGCTGAGTTTTCGTGGGCAAGCGCCACTTTCTCAACTTCCTCTTTCGGCGTGTCTGCCGGGAATTCCAGGTTGAAACGAGCTTTACCGTTGAACGAGATCGCATAGGTTACATTCGACTCTTTCAGGAACTCTTCGTTGAATACCGGCCATTGTGCGCCAACGACAGATGTTTCGTTGCCCAGTGCATGCCAAAGCTCCTCTGCAATGTGAGGTGCGAACGGCGCAAGCAGGATCACCAGTTCCGAAAGGATCTGTTTGTTGTTGCATTTCTGAGCCGTCAGCTCGTTCACGCAGATCATGAATGCGGATACCGAGGTATTGAAAGAGAAGTTCTCAATATCCCAGCTTACTTTCTTAATCAGCTTATGAAGTGATTTAAGCGCCTCTTTTGTCGGTTCCCCATCCGTAGGAAGGAACTGATCGTTTTTGTAGAACAAGCCCCACAACTTGCGAAGGAAACGGTGTACGCCGTCGATACCGTTTGTATCCCACGGTTTAGACTGTTCAAGCGGCCCCAGGAACATTTCGTAAAAACGAAGTGTGTCGGCTCCGAATTTCTCAACGATCACATCCGGATTCACCACGTTGAACATCGATTTCGACATCTTTTCAACAGCCCATCCGCAAACGTATTTACCATCTTCAAGGATAAATTCGGCGGTGTTGAACTCCGGACGCCATGCTTTGAATGCTTCCAGATCAAGCACATCGTTCGTAACGATATTCACATCCACGTGGAGCGGAGTTACATCGTATTGATCTTTCAAATTCAATGAAACAAACGTATTGGTATCCTTGATACGGTATACGAAGTTCGAACGACCCTGGATCATCCCTTGGTTTACCAGTTTTTTGAATGGTTCGTCTTCCACCACGGTACCCATGTCGAATAAGAACTTATTCCAGAAACGGCTGTAGATCAGGTGACCGGTAGCATGCTCGGTTCCTCCGATGTACAGGTCGACGTTTCTCCAGTAGCCGTTGGCTTCACCTGAAACAAGCGCCTGATCGTTGTGTGGATCCATATAGCGAAGGTAATAAGCGGAAGATCCCGCGAATCCCGGCATCGTATTCAATTCGAGCGGATAACCGGCTTCAGTCACCCAGTTTTTAGCGTGTCCCAGCGGCGGCTCGCCTGTCTGTGTCGGCAGGAACGAATCCACTTCCGGAAGCAGCAAAGGCAATTTGCTTTCGTCGAGCATGTAAGGCATACCCTCTTTATAGTAAACAGGGAATGGTTCGCCCCAGTAGCGCTGACGGCTGAAAATCGCATCGCGCAGACGGAAATTCACTTTTACGCGTCCCAGTCCTTTCTCTTCGATAAACGCTTTTGTTTTGGCAATGGCCTCTTTCACGTCCAGACCGTTCAGGTCGAGTCCGTTTCCGCAAGAGTTCATCATTTTACCCTCTTTCGCCTCAAAGCACTCTTCTGAGACATCGCATCCTTCGATCAACGGGATGATCGGCAGGTTGAATGTTTTCGCGAAAGCGTAGTCGCGCGAGTCGTGTGCCGGAACGGCCATGATAGCACCTGTTCCGTATCCTGCCAATACGTAATCGCTCACCCATACCGGGATTTTTTCGTTGGTCAACGGATTGATCGCATAGGCGCCTGTGAATACGCCCGAAACGGTTTTATCCGTCTGGCGGTCACGTTCCGTTTTATGTTTGATGCTTGCGATGTATTCAGCTACCGCTTCTTTCTGTTCCGGTGTAGTTACCTGATCTACGTAAGCGCTTTCAGGCGCCAACACCATGAAGGTAACCCCGAACACCGTATCGGCACGTGTGGTGAAGATGGTGAACTCAAGGTCGCTGTCGGCGATGCGGAACTGCATTTCGGCACCTTCCGAACGGCCGATCCAGTTTTTCTGAGTCTCTTTCAAGGAGTCAGACCAGTCCAGTTTATCCAACCCTTTCAGCAAGCGATCGGCGTAAGCGCCCACGCGCAGACACCACTGACGCATCAGCTTCTGTTCCACAGGGTAGCCACCGCGTTCTGAAACGCCGTTGATCACCTCGTCATTCGCCAATACGGTGCCCAAAGCGGCACACCAGTTTACCATCGTATCGCCCAGATAAGCCATACGGTAATTCATCAACACTTCCTGTTGTTCCTTTTCCGATTTGTTTTTCCACGCATCGGCAGTGAACTCAAGCTCTTTGGTTGCTACGGCTTTGATTCCGGCCGTACCGTTTTTCTCAAACTGTTCAATCAAAGCGGCAATCGGCATCGCTTTGTCAGCGGCCTGATCGTAGTAGCTGTTGAACATCTGGATGAAAGCCCACTGGGTCCATTTATAATAGTCCGGTTCGCACGTGCGGATCTCGCGGCTCCAATCGTAGCTGAAACCGATCTTGTCTAACTGCTCGCGGTAACGGGCGATATTCTGATTGGTGGTGATCACCGGATGTTGTCCGGTCTGGATCGCGTACTGCTCGGCCGGAAGACCGTAAGCATCGTATCCCATCGGGTGAAGTACGTTGAAGCCGTTCAGGCGTTTGTAACGTGAAAAGATATCAGATGCGATGTAGCCGAGTGGGTGTCCTACGTGCAGACCCGCCCCTGATGGGTAAGGGAACATATCCAAAACATAAAACTTCGGTTTAGAGGCATCCTCTTTCACCTGGTAGGTGTTGTTCTGCTTCCAGAACTCCTGCCATTTTTTCTCAATTTCTCTGAAATTGTATTCCATTCCTATTTCTAATTTTCAAGATTTACACCTGATTTGAAAGGCTTTCCGTTCTGAATTTGATCTTCCGGTTTAAGCTGGCATGCGTCCGGGTAAGATAAATCGTATTTTGTTGGCCTGTAAGGGGGCAAAGTTAGTGAAACTTTATAAAATATGAGAGGGTAAGCACCACTAATTAAAGTAGATAATCCCCGTGTGAAAGGATTTCATTATCTTTGCAGGCAATTTAAAAAATCCCGTCAGACCGCATGCTTCTGATTCAAAGAGT
Source organism: Bacteroidales bacterium (assembly GCA_036655355.1). Classification (GTDB taxonomy): domain Bacteria; phylum Bacteroidota; class Bacteroidia; order Bacteroidales; family JAUNSR01; genus JAUNSR01. The sequence goes on along the minus strand of JAVVQG010000003.1, from coordinate 176,992 downwards.
TAGCTTTTTAGGCGATGCGGAGCGAAACGGGAGATCATACATGAACCTTATCAGATGAAGATAGCAAATATAGATTTAGGGGAAAGACCGGTTTTTCTGGCCCCGATGGAAGATGTGACGGATGCGGGTTTCCGCCTGATGTGTAAGCGTTTCGGAGCGGACATGGTGTATACCGAATTCGTTTCGGCAGACGCATTGGTGAGAAGCGTGAATAAAACACAGCAGAAGTTGTTCATCCATGAGGAGGAGCGTCCCGTTGTGATTCAGATTTACGGTCGCGAAGAGGAGCCGATGGTTGAAGCGGCACGCATCGTGGAGGAGGCCAAACCGAACATCCTGGATATTAATTTCGGTTGTCCCGTGAAGCGTGTGGCCGGGAAAGGTGCCGGAGCGGGTATGTTGCGCGATATTCCGCGTATGCTCGCCATCACCAAAGCGGTGGTGAATGCGGTGAATATTCCCGTGACGGTGAAGACGCGATTGGGTTGGGATCAGGATTCACGCATCATCGTGGAGCTGGCCGAACAGTTGCAGGACTGTGGTATCGCGGCACTTGCGGTTCACGGTCGTACCCGCAGCCAGATGTATACGGGCGAGGCGGACTGGGAGCTGATCGGAAAGATCAAGGAGAACCCGCGCATGCACATTCCGATCATCGGAAACGGGGATGTGACGTCGGATCTTATCGCGAAGGAGAAATTCGATAAATACGGAGTGGATGCGATCATGGTGGGTCGCGGTGCGATCGGTCGCCCGTGGATCTTCCAGGAGATCAAGCATTACCTGCAGACGGGAGAGCACCTGGGGGAGATTCCTTTCGCTGAAAAGATCGCCATTATCCGACAGCAGGTGGAAGACAGTGTGGCGCGTCTTGACGAACATCGCGGCATCCTGCACATTCGTCGCCATTTGGCGGCAACGCCGATCTTTAAAGGCATTCCGAATTTCCGTGATACGCGAATCGAGATGTTAAGAGCGGCTTCCGTGGAGGATCTTTTTGCGGTATTGAACCGTATCGAAACCGATTTCGCCGAATATCTGAGATAAAATGCATTCAAAATAGCAAAGTCTGATTTGAGGATACAATCCGAAAATCAGGCTTTTTTTGTGTCACTCTCCTGCTTTTCGCTTTAATTATCCTAAAAGTATAGTTTTAGGTTTTCGTGATACTCCTTTTGTTTTTTTTCTTTTTCTTTGTGGTAGTAATGAACCTTTTAAATTTATCACTATGAATGTAAAATCGATCTTGATTGCATTGGTTTCGGTGATGCTGGCGTTTTCTGCGCAGGCACAGTTGTTCAAAAAAGTAACCGGAAACGATAAATACGTGACGCGCGAATATAAACTGAATGATTTCTCGAAAGTAAATATCTCTCATGCCTTCAACGTCATCTACAAGGTGAATCCCGATTCGGCCGGCATGGTGCGTGTTTACGGCGAAGAGAATATTCTGGATCTGATGAGTCTGAAATCGGAGAAGGGGATTCTTTCGATCAAATTGACCGGTTTGCGTGATCCGGAGTTCGGAGTGATTCTGATCCACATGTATTCAAACTCGCTGATCAGTGTGAAGAATGAAGGTGCGGGAACGTTTGAGATTCAATCTCCGCTCGATGCTCCGGAGATTTCACTCTCTGTAATCGGCTCGGGTCAGATCAAAGCGGAGCGTCTCGATTGCGGCGTACTGAACCTGAATGTAGGGGGAGGCGACGGCGATATCGCGGTTAAAAGCGGAAAAGTGGGATTCGGTGATTACTCCATTCAAGGAAACGGTGAAATCCGTGCCCAGGATGTGGATGCCGAAAGTGCCAGTGCGGTGATTACCGGAACCGGCGTAATCCGGTTGACCGCGCAGAAAGATTTGAAGACGATTCTGACGGGATCCGGAAAAGTTTATTACAACGGAAAACCGCAGTTAAAGAGCCGTACAGTGGGTACAGGGCAGGTTTTACCGCTTTAAGGGCTATTAAACTTTTATAAAACAACTCATTATAAACACCCGATTTCCGATCCTATTCGGTAATCGGGTGTTTTGTTTATGGGGTGATGTAAAAATAGCGCTTGATATTACGGAAATAATTCTTTAATCTGTTGTTTGATAAGGGTAATAAAGTTAATTTTGCCAAGTGATTGGAGTGGAGTCCCGCTTCATTTAAATAAAAGCGATAAAATTTAATTTTTTAGCTTTTAGAACGTTTAAAACTGATAAGAAAGCAAAACATTATTAACAATCAAATAACTAAAAATCAAATCCTATGTGGTTAGTTCATTCTTCTATCGGTAGAAAAGTGATCATGAGTCTCTCTGGTCTTTTTCTAATCGTGTTTTTGTGTGTTCACCTAACGGCGAACATGTTCATGTACGTGAGTCCTGCTGCTTTCGGAAAAGCTTGCGAATTCATGGGTAGCCCACTTGTAATGTCGGTTGTACCGGTACTTGCATTAGGTTTCATCGTTCACATCATTTACGCTTTCATCTTGAATGCAAGAAACTTGAAAGCTCGCGGACATGAGAAATATGCAAGCGGAAACAAATCAGACGTATCATTCGCTGCAAAAAACATGTTGGTACTGGGTATCATCGTTCTTGGAGGTTTGGCTTTCCACTTGACTCAGTTCTGGGCTCAGATGCAGCTACAGGTATTCCTAGGAAACGAAGAATATCCTTTGTTGGTTGAAAACGGTCTTGCATTGTTCAACGCTGAGGGGGAATTGGTAGCACCATATCTTCTTGCTAAAATCTATTTCGGAAACGTAATCTTCGATATCGTTTACATCATCTGGATCGCAGCGCTTTGGTTCCACTTGTCGCACGGTTTCTGGAGTGCATTCCAGACACTGGGTGTAAACAACCGCGTATGGTACAAACGTTGGAATGTGATCGGTCAGATCTTCGCAACAGTTGTTTGCCTTGGTTTCATCTCATTCCCTATCGCTTTCCTTTTGGGAATTCTTGCCTAATCCATTAGGTTTAAAACGTTAAACTCATAATTCTATAATAGATATGACTAAGATTAATTCTCGTATTCCGGAAGGGCCATTGGCTGAGAAATGGAGTAACTATAAAAGTCACCAGAAATTGGTGAACCCTGCTAACAAACGTCGTTTGGATATCATCGTTGTGGGTACAGGTCTTGCAGGAGCTTCTGCAGCCGCTTCACTAGGTGAAATGGGATTCAATGTACTTAACTTCTGTATTACTGACTCTGCCCGTCGTGCGCACTCAATCGCTGCACAGGGTGGTATCAATGCTGCTAAGAATTACCAAAATGACGGTGACTCTGTATACCGTCTTTTCTACGATACAATCAAAGGGGGCGACTACCGCGCTCGTGAGGCTAACGTATACCGTTTGGCTGAAGTATCTAACGCAATCATCGACCAGTGTGTAGGTCAGGGTGTACCTTTCGCTCGCGAATACGGCGGTCTTTTGGACAACCGTTCATTCGGTGGTGCTCAGGTATCTCGTACTTTCTACGCAAAAGGTCAGACAGGTCAGCAGCTTCTTTTGGGTGCTTACTCTGCTCAGATGCGTCAGGTTAAAAAAGGTACTGTGAAATTGTTCACTCGTCACGAAATGTTGGATCTTGTGATGATCGACGGACGTGCACGCGGTATCATCGCACGTGACCTTGTAACCGGTAAATTGGAAAGATTCGCTGCTCACGCCGTAGTTGTCGCTACAGGTGGATACGGTAACGCTTTCTTCCTTTCAACAAACGCGATGTCTTGTAACGGTTCTGCAGCAATGCAGTGCTACCGTAAAGGGGCTTACTTCGCAAACCCTGCTTTCGCACAGATCCACCCAACATGTATCCCTGTTCACGGTGAGTTCCAGTCTAAACTAACGTTGATGTCTGAGTCTCTTCGTAACGACGGTCGTATCTGGGTTCCTAAAAAGAAAGAGGATGCTGAAGCGATCCGTGCCGGTAAATTGAAACCGACTCAAATCGCAGAAGAGGATCGTGACTACTACTTGGAGCGTCGTTACCCTGCATTCGGTAACCTTGTACCTCGTGACGTTGCATCTCGTGCTGCGAAAGAGCGTTGCGATGCCGGATTCGGTGTTAACAACACAGGTCTTGCCGTATACCTAGACTTCTCTGATGCGATCAATCGTCTTGGCCGCGATACGGTAGAAGCTCGTTACGGAAACTTGTTCCAGATGTACGAAAAAATCGTTGATGACAATCCATACGAAACTCCGATGATGATTTACCCTGCTATCCACTACACAATGGGTGGTATCTGGGTTGACTACGAACTACAGACATCTGTACCGGGTCTATTCTGTATCGGTGAGGCTAACTTCTCAGACCACGGTGCGAACCGTTTGGGTGCTTCTGCTTTGATGCAGGGTCTTGCTGACGGTTACTTCGTATTGCCTTACACGATCCAGAACTACCTTGCTGATCAGATCCGTGTTCCTCGCTTCTCTACAACGCTTCCTGAGTTCGAACAGACAGAGAAAGAACTGAAAGATAAGATCACGAAGATCATGAATGTTCAGGGTAAACGTACGGTTGACTCTATCCACAAAGAACTTGGTTTGATCATGTGGGATTTCGTAGGTATGGCTCGTACGAAAGAAAGCCTTGAAATCGCTCTTGAGAAACTGAAAGGGGTAAGAAAAGAGTTCTGGTCAAATGTATACGTTCCCGGTAAAGCGGACGATTTGAATACGGAGCTCGATAAAGCGCTACGTTTGATCGACTTCATCGAAATCGGTGAGTTGATGGCTCTTGACGGTTTGAACCGTGAAGAATCTTGTGGTGGTCACTTCCGTGAAGAGTACCAGACTGAAGAAGGTGAAGCTCTTCGTCGTGATGACCTGTTCTCTTATGTTTCTTGTTGGAAATACGAAGGTGAAGGAAAAACTCCTGAGCTTCTTAAAGAAGACTTGAACTATGAGTTCATCCAGGTTCAGACTCGTAACTACAAAGCTTAATCCTTTTCTTTCAAACTCAAAAAAATTGACCAAATGGAAAAATTCATCAACGTAACGCTGAAGATCTGGCGTCAGAGAGGCCCGAAAGAAAAAGGCTTCTTCAAAGAATACAAAATGGAGAAAGTATCTACGGATAGCTCTTTCTTCGAAATGTTGGATACATTGAACGAGCGTCTGGTTTCTCAGCACGAAGAACCAATCGTGTTTGACCACGACTGTCGTGAAGGTATCTGCGGAACATGTTCTCTATACATCAACGGTCGTCCGCACGGAACAGACTCGGCAATTACAACTTGCCAGTTGCACATGCGTCGTTTCCAGGATGGCGAAACAATCACTGTTGAGCCTTGGAGATCTACTGCATTCCCTGTGATCCGTGACTTGATGGTAGACCGTACAGCTTTCGATAAAATCCAGGCTGCAGGTGGTTACATCAGCGTAAATACAGGTGGTCCACGTGACGCTAACGATATTCCAATCTCTAAACACGACGCTGACGAGGCAATGGACTCAGCTTCTTGTATTGGTTGTGGAGCTTGTGTTGCTGCATGTAAAAATGCTTCTGCAATGCTATTCGTTTCAGCGAAAGTGAGCCAGTTCGCACTGCTTCCTCAGGGTAAAGTAGAAGCGAAAGATCGTGTTAAAGCGATGGTTGCTACAATGGACGAACTAGGTTTCGGTAACTGTACAAACACACGCGCATGTGAGTTGGAATGTCCTAAGAGCGTTTCAATCAGCAATATCGCACGTATCAACCGTGAATTTATCTGTGCTAAATTGACAGACTAATCTCCGGTTACAGGATAAAAACAAAAAAGGGCTTCCGAAATTTCGGAAGCCCTTTTTATGTTTATGGTAATCTTATAAAGAATAAGTTCTCTTCTCAAACGTTATTCTCCTTTCCCCAATGCCTCTACATTTCTTCGTAATCCTTTGAATCCCGCTCTTTTGACGGCAGAACCTTTGAATATGCGACTAAATTCTTCGGGAGTCATCTTTTCCAACCCTTCCCGGTCGAGGGCGAGAAACTCCTCGGTGGGTTGCAATTCGGGCGTGGCATGAGGCGATGCGAAACGATTCCAAGGGCAGACCTGTTGACAGATATCACATCCGTATACCCGGTTGTTCAGAACCGAAACAACCGCCGCGTCTATTTCTCCCCGGTTTTCAATCGTTTGGTAGGAGATACAACGTCTTGCATCGAGCTTTCTGGCACCTCGCAATGCTTTCGGAGGACAAGCGTCCAGGCAACGTGTACAGGAGCCGCAAGAGCCTTTTACTGGCGAATCCGCTGGTAATTGCAAATCGATGATCAGTTCCCCGATGAAGAAATAACTCCCTTTCCCCGGAATAATCAGATTGCCGTTCTTTCCAATAAAACCCAATCCCGCTTGAACAGCCCAATAACGATCCAAAACCGGTGCCGAATCGGTAAAGATGCGACCCGTAACCGGCGCAATATGCGTATTGATATATTCAAATAGGGATTTCAGTTTCTCCTTAATCACATCGTGATAATCCTTTCCATAAGCATAATATGCGAATTGCGGATCGTGCTCTTTCCGAAAGGCAGAAGGGTAGTAGTTCAATGCTACCATCACCAGTGAGCGTGCACCCTCCACCAATTCGCGCGGATCGATGCGCTTTTCGAAATGGTTGTGCATGTAATTCATCTCGGCGGCATAACCCGCTTCGAGCCACTCCGACAGGTGTGTACGATCCGTTTCTGCCACACCACCGGCCGCAGCGATTCCACATGCATCGAACCCGAGGCGGGCCGCCTCTTTTTTAATAAGGAGAACCGCTTGTTTGGAATCGATCATCATGAGAATATTTTAAATTCATACCCCTGTTCCAGCAACCATTCGATTGATTTGGGAAGCGCGTAACGTAAGTTTTTCTCCGCTTTCAGGGAATCGTGAAATACGATGATGGAACCGTTTCGTGCATAACGGCGTACATTCTTAAATACCTGTTCGCCATTTAGCTTTTTACTGTAGTCACGTGTCACCACGTCCCACATGATCAAGCGGTAGTGTCTTTTCAAAGCCAAAGCCTGAGGCCGTTTCATCCAACCGTGCGGCGGTCTGAACAGGTTGCTGTGAATCAGTTCATTCGCCTTTGCAACATTCTGTAGATACGACTTCACGCTGTATCCCGGCGCCTGGATGTGGTTCATCGTATGGTTGCCCACCCGATGTCCTCGGTTCAGGATATCGCGGAACAGATCGGGATTGCGCTGTACATTCTCGCCTACGCAAAAGAAAGTGGCCTTGATGCCGTACCGATCCAGTAAATCGAGTACCCAGGGGGTTACCTCGGGAATCGGACCGTCATCGAACGTAAGGTAAACGCATCTCTTCTTCCCTTGAATTCGCCAGAAAGCCTCCGTAAAGAACATTCTAAAGAGGTAAGGCGGTTGTTCTATCAACATATCGTTGTGATTTAATTCGAATAAAACGCAACACGAGGCGAGAGTTGAATAAACTTCGTCTCCCGCCTCGTGTTTTCTTATATCATCTTATCGACCTTGTTGTGCCATGGCCCACGCCATTCTGTATTCGTCGAAAAGTTTTTGGTATTCATCTGCCACTTTGGTCTGATCGCCGCCTTTCAGCACCTCAATCACGTTTTGAACCACTGCCAGGTTCTGTCCCACATCCTGTAATGTGGAACGAAGGAAATTAGGACTCAACTTAAAGTACCATCCCAAATTATCAATCGAACGGTTGGCGATCGATTCAGACAATTTCAGTCCCGCTTCCGTTTTACCTAGATCGAAGTAAGCCTGTGCCAGTGCAATCGACATGTAATCGTGCGGAACGCTTTCGCCCGGGATCTTCTCCATGCAGAAATTCAGCGCGTTCAGTGCTTTCTCATCCTGACCTTCCGCAATCAGCGCGTCAATCAGCTGTACGAACATCATACGCAGGATGCGTGCCGTACGGCGACTGTTTTCATCCAGGTAAACCTTCGGATTATCGATGCCACCCCACAAGAATTTGTTGACCATGTTGTCATACATCTTCGTTGTGTTAACGGATCCCATCGATCCCTCTTTCACCGGAACGATCTGATAAGCCAGACCCGTCAGGCTGAAATAAGGATTCAGTCCCAGGTAATTTTCCTGTCCAACGGTTGTTGCGTAATAGATCGGACGTTTCCATCCGTCGCGACTGATGCCGTCGAGCATCGAAAGAATCGCTATCTCATTCTTACCTACGTAATTCTTTCCTTTCAGGCTGATATCCATACGCTTCACCAAGCTATCCATATCGATGCCACTCATTACCGGCGATGCGGCGATTTGAGCCGAATCAATCGCGATGGTAAGCTGATCGGCAGGAAGATAGTCGATACGCTCGTTATAGCCTTGTAGCGATTTCGTACGTTTGTCTTCCGATGAAAGCCAATTCATCGCCGTGCTCAGAGCCAACGGTTCCTGGCTCATATTCATCACATACGCGAAGTTCAGCTTGCCCTGGTCGTACTGCTTCTGAGCGAGTGCGATCGGCAAAGCCGGCGAGTCGTAAGAAGGACTCTTCATCTGCGTGATATACCAGTCTGTCTGCAGGTAAGACAAGTTACAAACGCGTACGTCCGTACGGTAACCCTCCACCTCTTGTGCATACCACAACGGGAAGGTATCGTTATCGCCGTTTGTAAAGATAATACCGTCTTTCTCCACACAAGTCAGGTAGTTATACCCCATGTCTCGTGCGATGTAACGGTCGGAGCGATCGTGATCGTCCCAGTTTTCTGCCGCCATCTGTACCGGAACGGCAAGACAAACCAGCGAAGCGACCGCCGAGGCGATTTTGGGATTTTTCAGGTACTTATCGATGAACTTAGCCACGCCGGCAACCCCGAAACCTACCCAGATCGAGAAGGCGTAGAAAGAACCGGCATACGCATAATCACGTTCACGCGGCTGATAAGGCGTCTGATTCAAGTAAATCACAATGGCGATACCCGTCATGAAGAACAGGAAGAACACCACCCAGAAGCCTTGGATGCCACGTTCACCCGCATACGCTTGATAAAGCAAACCGAAAATACCCAATAAGAACGGCAACATGAAATACACGTTACGTCCTTTATTATCTTTCATATCGGCAGGAAGATCGGCCTGATCTCCCACCATGTATTTATCGATGAAATTAAAACCGGTAATCCAGTTCCCTTTCGTAATCTCGCCGTGTCCCTGTTCGTCGTTCTGACGTCCGGAGAAGTTCCACATGAAGTATCTCCAATACATGAAGTTCAGCTGGTAAGAGAGGAAGAACTTGATGTTTTCGCCGAAAGTAGGCATCATCACCACCTTATTCTCACCACCCACATAGGTACGTACCGGTTTCCCTTTGAAGTTTGTCCAGTCCTTATAACCCTCCACGTGACTTGGCTTTTTGCTGTACATACGCGGCATCAACATGTTCAGTTCCGGCGTGTAGATGTAGTCTTCTTTGTAGCCGGCAACCACATATTCATCTTTTTGAGACGGATCGCTCTTCACCACTTTGGCGTAGATAGGCTCCCCTTTTTTGATTTTCGGACGACCTTCGTTATCGCGTTGCACGTCTGATACGAACGTATATCCGTAAAACAGCGGACGGTCACCGTACTGCTCGCGGTTCAAGTATTTCGCAAACGAGAAGATCTCGTCCGGAGCATTCTGGTCCATCGGCGGATTCGCTGCCGAACGGATGATGATCTGCGCGAACGTAGAGTATCCGATCAGAATTACGAAAAGACTCAACAGCGTTGTATTCAGTAATTTAAGTTTGGGTTGCTTCCAAAGGAACATTCCCGCTGCAATAGCTGCGGTAAGGGCGATTCCCACCCAGATTCCGCTTCCGATAAACGGAATTCCAATCAGCGCCACAGAAAGGACGAACGAGATGCGGATGCGGTTCAGGTGTTTGCCCGTCCACGTTTCCCACATGCTCCAGATCAGGGTAGCCATCACCAGGAAGAAGTAGAACACCGTACCGGTATTGTAGCCCAGGTGCAGGGTGTTCACGAAGAACAATTCACAATAACCCGCCAGTTTCACGAATCCGGGAATCATACCGTACAGCAACAGGCCGATCAATACGAACGAGCCGATCAGTGCCAGAATGGTTCCTTTCAGTTTGGCGTGCGGATGTTTTTTGAAGTAATATACCAGCACGATTGCCGGGATACACAGCAAGTTCAACAAGTGAACGCCGATTGAGAGTCCGATCACATACGCGAGTAGGATGATATAGCGGTCGGCATGCGCTTCATCGGCATGCGCCTCCCATTTCAGGATGAGCCAGAATACCACTGCTGTCAGCAATGAGGAGAAGGCATACACCTCGCCCTCTACGGCAGAGTACCAGAATGTGTCTGAGAAAGTGTACACCAATGCGCCCACCATACCGCTTCCCAGAATCGTAATCATCTGTGCCACGGTCATCTCATTGTCATTCTTACAAGCTACTTTCTTCACAAGATGGGTAATGGTCCAGAAGAGGAAGAGAATCGTACCGGCACTGCACAGCGCCGACATGCTGTTCACCATCAGGGCCACTTTGGTAACGTCACCTCCCGCAAAGTTGGCGAAGAAACGTCCCGTAAGGTTAAAAAAGGCGTTGCCCGGCGGATGTCCCACCTCCAGCTTGAAGGCCGAGGTAATGAATTCCGGACAGTCCCACCAACTGGCTGTAGGCTCGATTGTCATCAGATAGACGACAGCCGCAATCGCAAAAGCCACCCATCCGAAGATGTTGTTTAAAAGCTTGTACTGTTTCATATTGTGTTTTAAAATGTTATATGCATATCCGGTCTGTCGGGAGGTGAAAATCCATGAATCGACAGCTATTTTAGGAAAAGCAAAGATAAAAAAGAATAATTATAATTTGCCGCTATAAAAGCAACTTAATGACAAATGATTAGCGGAAATAAAAAATCGATTTCGTACTTTCACCCTAAGAAGCGGCTTGAGTCTGCTTTCTTTTTGTTTAATTGATTAATGACCGTAAGCGTATGGACGCCCGAAAAAGAAAGAAACAGATCTATAAAGTAACCATTGTGGGATCTGTATTTAACGCCCTTTTGTTGATTATCAAATTCATCGCCGGATTTTTAGGAAACAGTAGCGCGATGATCGCCGATGCCGTTCACTCCTTTTCCGACTTTGTAACAGACGTTGTGGTGCTGGTATTCGTACGGGTTTCCAGCAAACCCAAAGACACGGGGCACGCCTATGGACATGGAAAGTTTGAAACGCTGGCAACCGCAATCATCGGTTTTGTCTTGCTTGCCGTCGGGTTCGGAATCTTTTGGGAGGGTGCCAAGAAGATCCTCCTCTCTTTGCAGGGGGTGCCGATCGAGAAGCCCGAGATGGTGGCTTTCTATGCCGCATTGGTTTCCATTGTGATTAAAGAGGGACTCTATCAATATACCCGCATCGTGGGCAAACAAGTGAAGAGTGATTTGGTGATCGCCAACGCGTGGCACCATCGGTCGGATGCTTTCTCATCAATCGGAACGGCTCTCGGAATCGGTGGAGCCGTGTTCTTAGGTGATAAATGGGTGATTCTAGATCCGATCGCTGCCGTTGTGGTGAGTTGCTTTATCATGAAAGTGGCTATTCAGCTGATGGCCCCGAGTATGAATGATTTGCTTGAAAAATCGTTGCCCGACGCCATTCAGGAGGAGATTCTGCGATTGATCGGGGAGGTGCCCGGCGTACAAGATCCGCACAACCTGCGTACCCGCCGTATCGGAAATGACTTCGCCATTGAGGTACACATCCGCTTGGCTCCGCTGATGACGGTTCAGGAGGCGCACCACATCACCTGTGAGATTGAGAATAAACTGCGTCGGCAGTACGGACTCAGCACACACGTAGCCGTTCACGCCGAACCGATGAAACGGACCCGCGAGATGGACTGTGTGGTGCTTGAAAAGGATTTGAACAAGAAGAAATGAAATCGTCCTAGCTCACCATAAGTTGAGTTGCCTAACGGCAAGTATATAAGGTATATAGAGGACGCATTTGAACTTGATGTTAATAATAGATTACTTACAAATGAAAATATTGATTACCGGAGCGGGGGGCTTCATCGGAAGCTTTCTGGTGGAGAAAGCGCTCGGCCAATCGTTCGAAACGTGGGCGGGGGTTCGCAAAACCACCTCGCGTGAATACCTCCAGGATCATCGCATCCGTTTTAAAGACCTCTCTTTTCATCGTCCCGAGCTGTTGGCCGATGAACTGGCGGCGCACAAGGCGGAACACGGCGCTTGGGATGTGATTATCCACAACCTGGGCGTGACGAAGTGCACGAACATCTCCGATTTTGAAAAAGTGAATTATCAATATGTGAAGCACTTCGCCGACGCGTTGATCGCAGCCGACATGGTGCCCCGTCAGTTTATTCTGATGAGTAGTCTCGGTGCACTCGGACCGGGAGACGAGCAGGGGATGACGCCCATTCGGCGTGACGATCCCGCTACTCCCAATACGGCATACGGACGAAGTAAGCTGCTAGCTGAAAACTACCTCCGTTCGTTGAGCGACTTTCCTTATGTGTTCATGCGTCCCACAGGTGTTTACGGTCCCCGCGAAAAAGATTACTTCCTCATGGTGAAGTCCATCAAGGCCGGATTTGATTTCGGGGCGGGATTCAAACCGCAGCGCATCACCTTCATCTATGTAAAGGATTTGGTGGAGTGTGTTTTCCGTGTCGTGGAAAAACAGGTGACCCGTAAAGCATACATCGTTTCGGAACCGCACTCCTATTCGGCATCCGATTTCCGTCGCTTCGCACAACGGGAACTGAATAAGAGCGTGGTGATACCCATCACCGTTCCGTTGTTCCTCCTCAAGGCCGTTTCGTTGGTTTCGGAGCATATCGCACGACTTACGGGACAGCCCAGCACGCTCAACAGCGATAAATACAACATCATGAAGCAGCGGAACTGGGTCTGTGACATCACCCCCTTACGCGAAGAGCTCGATTTCGAACCGCAATATACGCTTGAAAAAGGGGTGAAAGAAACCATCCGCTGGTACCGAGAGAACGGCTGGATCTAACCGCTCAATGCGCAACGATATCCTGCACCGTCTCGGCAATGGGGATGAACTCGAATCCCAATTCCGCACGTGTATTTTCGCACAAGTAATAGGTTTTCTTTACGGAGGAGCGGAGCGTTTCGCGTGTAAAACGCTGCGGTTTTCCGGTGATCCGAGTTTTCAGGGAGGAGAAAAAGAGCGCAGCGTTCAGCAACGGTTTCGATGCTTTGATAAATGGTGCTCTTTTTCCATAGGCACGGGCGATCAGGATCAGCAGTTGTTGATAACTCAGGTTTTCCGATACGAGCAGAAAGCGTCGGTTGAACCGGTTCGCCTCCATGCACTCGAAAGCCGCTCGGCACACATCGCGCACATCCACATATCCGGTCACTCCCGCCGTGTAGAAAAGCAGTCCGTTGCGTACGGAATCGAAGAATTGCAGGCTCCCTTTGCGCAGGTCCCCGTATCCGAGCACGATGCCCGGATTCAAAATCACCGCTTGGAGTCCCTGTTCGATCCCATCCCACACCTCTTTTTCCGAAAGGTGTTTCGAGCGGGAGTAAACCGAGCCTCCCGCAGGCTCCTCGAAACAATCTTCGTCTGTAAATCCTTCGCCATTCGTTCCGTTCAATGCTCCGATCGAGCTGATGTAACACAGTTTGCCTATCTCTTTTCGCAGGCACGCCTTCACGATGTTGCGCGTCCCCTCCACATTGGTCCGGAGCAACGTTTCAGCCGAGCCCGAATGGAACGAAACCACGGCGGCGCAATGATACACCTCCGAGATGTCCCACATCGCACGATCCAGCGCAACCGCATCCAGCAGATCCACTTTGACCCACTCCACGGCTGAGAACAGCTCGCCGAACTTTATGCCGTGATACGCTGCAATCATCTTCAACTCCTCAAAATTTCGGGCATTACGATAGGTGGCCCGAATCTTCTTTCCCTCCCGGAACAGTTTCACCAAAAGGTGAGCGCCAATAAAACCGGTGGCGCCGGTGATCAATATCTTCATTTGAATAGCTTCTTAAAAGTAGAAATATAATGATTAACGTTTGAAATCGCTCCAAAGAACCTCCTAAAGATGCTGAAAGCACGGGAATATTCCTTTGTATATAGGGATATTAAGAAAGAAAAACTATTTTTGTGGCAAAACCAAAAATCTAAGAAGAGTATGAAACTAAACTCGGTATGTGTGTACTGCGCGAGCAGTTCTAAAATCAATAAGATTTATTTTGAGGCAGCCCGGGAATTAGGGAAACTCCTTGCAGAAAATGATATTCGGTGTATTTGCGGAGCCGGTCGGAAAGGACTGATGGCATCGCTCACCGATGGTGTGATTGACAATGGCGGGTCTGTAAAAGGAATAATTCCCCGATTCATGTATGAAGAGGGATGGTATCATCCCAATATCGACGATCTTATCCTTACCGATTCGATGCATGAACGCAAATCTTTAATGGCAGAGCACTCGGATGCCGTGATCGCGATGCCGGGCGGATGCGGCACCCTCGAGGAGTTGCTGGAGATCATCACTTGGAAACAACTGGGACTCTATTTCAACCCCATCGTGATTCTGAATATCAATGGTTATTACGATCCGCTGATTCAAATGTTCAATCAGGCGATCGAAGAATCCTTCATGAAGCCTGAACAGAGCGAGTTGTGGATGGTGGCCAATACGCCACAGGAAGCGCTTGAGCTTCTCTATGCCGCTGAAAGTTGGCATGAGAATCCGCGCAAGTTTGCGGCTATCTAATTATGTAAATCTCTAACACATTCTCATAGAATGCCTTTTACTCCGATCTTATCGAACGATTCCCTGGTGTCTACTCCCCGGAGTACGGCCGCACTTCCGTTTACGGAAGACAATCTAAAGAGTTATACGGCCGAGGTGGCCGGTGTAAAAGGCATCCCTCCCACACCAACGCTAGCCAACAACAGCTGGATATCCGCAATCGTGATCCTGTGCCTGTTGCTGATTGCCTATTCGTTCCGTTACTCCTCCAAATACATTCAGCGCATCTTGGCGGAGGCTTTCGCGATCAAAGACCGCAATCGCCGGTTTCAGCGTTCCAATGTGGGCGTGGTACGGTTGAAACTGACCATGCTTTTCTTTACCTTTATATTAGAAGGTCTCTCATTATATATCATTTTCAGTAAATATACACATCACATATATACGGACGAGCGTGTCTTACCGCTATGGGGTTTGTTTTCTTTAGGGGTTTTACTCTTTTATTTGCTACAATACATTTTGTATCAGTTAATTGGGTATGTTTTTGCTTCGCGCGGCAGTACGGCGGCGTGGATTGCCTCTTTTTCAAGCATTACAGCCCTTCGCAGCGTGGCCTTGACTATTCCGGTGCTACTGGCAATTTACCACAATTTAACCCTTACAGCTTTCATTTATATAGTTTGTGGCCTCTACTTGGTAACAAGATTGCTATTTATGTCAAAAGGGCTTAAGATTTTTTTCAATGGTTTTAGTAGTTTGTTCTACCTTATTTTGTACCTTTGCACCCTGGAAATAGCACCTTTATTCGTGATATATAAAGGTTTATTTTTACTGTTTAGTTTTGTAGAACTCAAACTCTTTTAGCTTTGAAAATTAAGAAAGTTCTGGTTTCTCAACCGAAACCTACTTCAGAAAAGTCACCTTATTTCGACATTGCCGATAAGTATGGTGTACAGATGGAATTCCGTCCTTTTATCAAGGTAGAGTCTGTTTCCCCAAAAGAATTCAGACAACAGAAGATTTCCATTTTGGACCACACCGCGGTAATTTTTACTGCGCGTACAGCTATTGACCACTTCTTTCACCTTTGTGAAGGAATGCGCATCACTGTGCCCGATACCATGAAATATTTCTGCCTGACAGAATCGATTGCCCTTTACTTGCAAAAGTACATCGTTTACCGCAAAAGAAAGATCTTTTTTGGAAACACCGGGAAGCTTGACGACCTGATGACGGCAATTAACAAACATGCTGGCGAGAAATATCTTCTACCCGTATCGGATGTTCACAATGATGAACAGACCAGCCTTCTTGATAAGAGTAAGATTGATTACACCAAAGCGGTGATGTACCGCACGGTAAGTAACGATTTTACGGAGGAGGAGAAGTTTGACTACGACATGCTGATTTTTTTCAGTCCGTCCGGAATCAATTCGTTGCTTAAAAACTTCCCGAATTTCGACCAGAAGGAGATTAAGATCGGGTGTTTCGGTCCGACCACTGCCAAAGCGGTGAAGGATGCGGGATTGCGTCTGGACATTGAGGCTCCGAGCAAGGAAACCCCTTCAATGACGGCGGCTCTTGAGAAATACTTTAAAGAAATAAGTAAGTCTGAGAAGAAATAATAGATATTCTTCTTTCAAATCCACTCGAAAGCCTTGCTCTCTTTCGGTAATGAGCCGGAATGGATTGCAATGCTTTCGGGTTTTTTAGTTTTATATGGATACTCCAAATTTCAAATTAACCAAAGCGGAACGCTTAAGCAGTAAGAACAGCATCGATAAGATCTTTGCAGGCGGTGAATCATTCGTGGTTTTCCCCTACCGTATCGTGTATACTTTTCTGACTGCGAAGGAGCAGGATTCGCGTGCGGCGATGTTTGTGAGTGTTCCTAAGAAAAAGTTCAAACGCGCCGTAAAGCGCAACCTGATCCGTCGCCGTGTTAAGGAATCGTATCGGTTGAACAAAAACATCCTTCTTCCCGTTCTCGAAGAGCACGATCTTCATTTGGGAATCGCTTTTCTCTATCTCGATAAGGAGATCCGCGAATATGAAAGTATTGAGAGTAAAATGAAAGAGTTGTTGACGCAGCTTGCCGAAAAACTGGCTCCAAAGCCTGTAACGGAAAACTGATCGCGACTCGCCCTACCGGCAAACCGGAAAAAACTACCGTCAGGATGAAAAAGATATTATCGTTCCTTTTGTTGATACCCATCTATTTCTATCGCGCCTGCATATCTCCCTATACGCCGGCTGCCTGTCGTTATACGCCCACCTGTTCGCAATATGCGGTGGAGGCGATCAAGAAGCACGGACCCTTCAAAGGGTTCTGGCTTACGGTGAAGCGGCTGCTCCGGTGTCATCCGTGGGGAGGAAGCGGATACGATCCGGTACCTTAATTCCGATTCGGCATGCCTTACTTCAATCTACATACCCATCGAACAGACTCCGGAAATGATCCGGATACAATCTCCATATACAATGCTACCATTCAAACCCCGGAGCTATCGGCTCCGTTTTCCGTCGGAATTCATCCCTGGCATCTGACCGAGGAGAATTATCAACCACAACTACAGTTTATCGCTTCTTTGCGTGACCGTCCCGGTTTCGCGGCACTCGGCGAATGCGGACTCGACAAGGTCTGCGCCACCCCCCTGTTGCTTCAGCTGAAGGCTTTTCGCGAGATGGTGCGCCTATCGGAACTTTACGGAAAACCGCTTATTCTGCATTGCGTCAAAGCTTTCGACGAACTTCTTCAGGTCCGAAAGGAACTGCATCCCCGCCAACCGTGGATCATTCATGGTTTTCGTGGGAAACCGGAGCTTGCGGAGCAATTGGTACGGCACGGAATCAGCCTCTCTTTTGGGGCGCGATTCAATCCGGAAACGGTGAAAAGGGTCCCTGTTGATAACTTATTCCTTGAAACAGATGAATCGGAACTCCCGATATCGCTTATTTATCAGCAAGTTGCATCGTTAAAACAAATCTCGGTCGAGTCGCTCGAAAAAGTTATCAACAATCGCGCTCAACGCATGTTCGATCTCGGCGAATCGCAATTCATTCACCATTGAGTGTACGGATTAACCGATAATTTGTATAAAAAATAACTACCTTTGCATCAGTTGCTTAAATTGCATCGATAATCAACCAGTTTTTAATCATTTAGTTATATATACTTCAATGAATTTTGTAGAGGAACTAAGATGGCGTGGCATGATCCAGGATATGATGCCCGGCACAGAAGAACAACTCAATAAAGAAATGACAACGGCTTACGTAGGGATCGACCCGACTGCGGATTCACTTCACATCGGTCACCTTGTAGGCGTTATGATGCTGCGTCACTTTCAGCGCGCAGGTCACAAACCGATCGCTTTGATCGGAGGGGCTACCGGTATGATCGGAGACCCTTCTATGAAATCGCAAGAGCGTAACCTGTTGGATGAGGCTACCCTTCGTCACAACCAGGAAGCTTTGAAAGCTCAGCTTGCTAAATTTCTAGATTTCGAATCGGATGCTCCCAATGCAGCCGAATTGGTGAACAACTACGACTGGATGAAGGAATTCTCTTTCCTTGATTTCATCCGTAACGTTGGTAAGATGGTCACCGTTAACTACATGATGGCGAAAGATTCGGTTAAGAAACGTCTGGCGGGAGAGGGTACTTCGGGACTTTCTTTCACTGAGTTTACTTACCAGTTGCTTCAGGGCTACGACTTCGTGTACCTAAACGAGCACAAAGGTTGTAAATTGCAGATGGGTGGTTCGGATCAGTGGGGAAATATCACCACCGGTACTGAGATGATCCGTAAGATGAGAGGCGGCGAAGCGTTCGCGCTTACTTGTCCGCTGATCACCAAAGCCGACGGCGGTAAATTCGGAAAAACCGAGTCCGGAAATATCTGGTTGGATCGCCGCTACACCACTCCTTACAAATTCTACCAGTTCTGGTTGAACGTAAGCGATGCGGATGCTGCGAAATACATCAAGATCTTCACATCGCTGACTCAGGAAGAGATCGCAGCGCTGATCGAAGAGCAAACAGCGGCACCACACTTGCGTCCGCTTCAGAAACGTCTTGCCAAAGAGGTTACCGTAATGGTTCACTCGATCGAAGATTACGATGCGGCGGTTGAAGCGTCTAACATCCTTTTCGGAAACGCTACTGCGGATGCCTTGAAAAAACTCGATGAAGAAACTTTACTCTCTGTATTCGAGGGGGTTCCTACCTTTGAAGTTTCGGCTGCCGAAATCGCCGAAGGAGTAAAAGCGGTGGATCTGTTCACAGACAAAGCTGCTGTTTTCCCGTCGAAAGGTGAGATGCGTAAGTTGGTTCAGGGCGGCGGCGTTGCACTGAACAAAGAGAAACTGGCAGCCTTTGATCAGGTGATCAACCGCGATAACCTGTTGAACGGTAAATACCTGTTGGTTCAGAAAGGGAAGAAAAATTACTTCTTGTTGATCGCGAAATAATCCTTTTTTGCCAAATCGGCGATTAAAATAGTGTAAACCGGTACCCCTCTTCCCATTCGGGTGGGAGGGGATACCGGTTTCTTTTTACATCTCATTTCGGAAATTAAGGAAAAAAAACAATGAGGACTTTGGATTTTTCAAAATCCTTCTTATCTTTGCATCGCCTTTGAAAAATAAGGCAATAGGATTGTCTCATGGTGTAATGGTAGCACTGCAGTTTTTGGTTCTGCCTGTCAAAGTTCGAATCTTTGTGAGACAACATAAAAAAAGCGTGGAAGTTTCTTCCGCGCTTTTTTGTTTTTATACCCTCCAAAAGCAGCGTATAGCTGAAAAAGATGCATGTACGACATAAAAAGAAAACGATTCATTCTTTACTTTTGTCGCTTCCAATTGTTATACCCTTATTAAAACGATTCCAAGATGCATCCATTAGAGAAATTCAAATTTTGTCCGGCTTGCGGTTCTCGCCATTTTGAAGAGCATAACGCCCTTTCGAAAAAGTGCACAGCGTGTGGTTTCACCTACTATTTTAATCCTCGTGCGGCTACCGTGGCTTTTATTCGGAACGAAGCGGGCGAACTGCTGGTAGCGCGAAGAGCGAAAGAGCCGGCGAAAGGTACGTTGGATCTGCCCGGTGGTTTCGTGGATTCCTTTGAAACGGGAGAGGAAGCTGTGGCACGCGAGGTGCTTGAGGAAACCGGGTTACGCGTAGATGAACTGGAATACCTGTTTTCTCTTCCCAATATCTATCCATATTCGGGAATGGACATTCACACGCTTGACCTTTTCTACCTGTGTCAGGTAAATGATACCACCCACATTCGGGCGATGGACGATGTAGCGGATCTTTTCTGGATGCCTCTCGATCAGATTCGTCCCGAAGAGTTCGGATTGAAATCGATTCGTGCCGGTGTAGAGCGGTTCATCGGTTAATTCTCACTTATTCGTTCTAATTGATCGGTTCTTATTGTATCTTTCATTCAGGATTCCTACTTTTGGAACACCTTGAGAAGAACACATTACAAGATTTACCGATCAATCTGATACAAAATGAATAATAGGGCACTGCTGCTATTTTTTCTATTCATCACGTTCCATTTGCGGAGCTATGCCCAATGGAATAGCTTTATCACCAACTACAATCGGGAGGAGTTTGGAAATGGCTCCCAAACCTGGTGCGTCTATTCGTATGACGATCACTGGACCTATTTCGCCAACCGCAACGGCATATTGCAGTTCGACGGGAAAGAGTGGCTGCGCTTCCCCATGAAAAATGGAACGGAGGCTCGTTCCGTCCATCAATCCGGAGACAAACTCTACATCAGCGGAATCAACGAGTTCGGCTACCTCTCCGTGAGTGAGCGCGGGACGATGGAATACATCTGTCTCTCCGACTCGTTTCCCGATGCGCTCCAACTCGGAAATGTGTGGAAAATCCATGAGATTGACAACGTACTCTACTTCTGTGCCGACGGACGGATCCTGAAGCGAATCAACAACAACTTTACCACAATCGTGTCCGAACGGAAAATCGACTGTTCGAACGTCGTCAACGGCTCACTGTACATCGGAACGGACAAAGGGGTTTTCATGCTGGTGGGGAATACGCTGCTCGCCCCCAAAGGGATGGAAAAGCTGGAGGGAAAGCGGATACGCGGTATTCTGCCTTACCGGGAGGGGTTGATCGTGGTCACGGCTTACGACGGATTCTTCTATTACGATTACACTTCGTGTGAACCGTTGCCTACCGCAGCGGATCGGTTCATGCAGAAGAATGAAGCGTTCTGTGTGGAGATATCGGACGAAAAGATCGCCGTAGGAACCATTCAGAAAGGGGTCGTGTTGATCGACCTGTCTGACGGATCGGTGCGTTATTTCAACGAAAATAACGGATTGCAGAACAATACGGTTCTATCGCTCGGATTTGACCGCAAGGGAAATCTGTGGGCCGGTCTGGATAACGGAATCGATTACATCCTGCTCGATTACCCCATGACAAACCTCTATAGTCGGATGAAATCGTACGGAACCGGCTATTCGGCCATTCTAGCCGACGATAAACTGTATTTGGGGACTAACCGGGGACTCTTCGTGACGGATTACCCCGTAAAGATTAATGAAGATCAGATTCCGATCCGCAGCGTACCCAATTCCGGGGGACAGGTGTGGGGACTTAAACGGGTAGGCGGGGACGTATTTTGCCTGCATGACCGCGGTTTATTCCTGTTGGCAGAGGAGCGTCTTGAAAAAATTGCCGATATCTCGGGGGCATGGTCGCTGATCGAACCGATGGGCCACCCCGGGAAATTGCTGGTAGGTACCTATTCCGAGGCGTATCTATTGGAGAAAACGGAGGGAAAATGGACACTCTCCGGGAAAATAGAAAACATCAGCGATGCGATGTATAACCTTGAACAGGCCGATGACACGACGTTTTGGCTTCACAACAGCTCGCGCGGAGTAGAACGGATCACACTCGATGTACAGGGACTTAAAGCCCGTGAGATTCGTTTTTTCGGAACGGAATCCGGACTCCCCTCCAATAACGAAGTCTTCGTCAACAAGATCGACGATCGCATTTGCTTCACTACCCCGGAAGGAATTTTTCGCTACGATGCCGAAAAAGATCGGATGGTACCCGATGAAGCGATGAACCGCCGTCTGAATAACAACTCCTCCGTAGTGCGTGTGATCGAGCACGGACACGGTTCCCTCATGGCTTTGTCT
The DNA here is from genome assembly GCA_036655355.1 of Bacteroidales bacterium. Taxonomy (GTDB): domain Bacteria; phylum Bacteroidota; class Bacteroidia; order Bacteroidales; family JAUNSR01; genus JAUNSR01. The sequence goes on along the minus strand of JAVVQG010000003.1, from coordinate 155,063 downwards.
TCGCAGGAGATTACACTTATCGGCGAAAACTCCTCGCGTACGTTTCCTTTCCGGAACAAATTTGTAGAACCGGTACGTACGCTCGAAACGCTCGTTCCGATCGCCGATTCACTCATTATCATTCCCAACGATTACGGATTCGCCCTGCTCCACCTCGAGCCCGGCGTACAACCCGATCTCTCCCCCGGAGAGCGATTGATCAATAAGGTATTCCTGATCGGTTCGAAAGATTCTCTGCTCTATTCAAATAACTACCTCCAAAAAGAATTTACCCCCGTACTTCCCTATAAAGGGGCCAATTTACGCTTTGAATACGGTTCGTGGCGCGATCAGCGGAAATACCAATACCGTTTGTCGGGCAACGAAAGGTGGTCGGATTTCACGTTCTCGCAGACCAAAGAGTATAACAACCTGAGTGAAGGCGATTACACTTTTTTTGTACGCTCGATCGATACGGACGGTACGATCGGCGAAGAGCGCTTCCGGTTTCGGATCGAGGCGCCGTGGTATCGCTCCGTGACGGCTTACATCCTTTACGGAATACTCCTTTTGCTACTCGGATGGTTTGTGTATTGGTGGGACGATCGTCGCGTTCAGAAGAAACAGGCGGAGATCGCGGAGCAGAAGAACCGCGAACTGATTGCCAAAGAGCAGGCGTATGAGCAGGAGAACGAGCGGAAAGAGCAGCAGATTATCGCCTTGGAGAAAGAGAAACTGGAACATGAACTGCATTACAAGAGTCAGGAGATGGCCAATCTGATGATTAATTTCGCCCGTAAGAACGAAGCACTTACAGACATCCGTCAGGAGTTGCAGAAAGTGATCGGGGTACTCAAAAACGACCGTTCACGCGAGGCACGCCAGATGCTGATGGTCGTAAACTCCAACATTGACGATAATATCCAGTCGGACGAAGTGTTGAAAAGGATTGAAGAGCAATTCGATATCGTCCACAACAATTTCACCAAGCGGCTGGGCGAAAAACATCCCTCGCTTACGCAAAACGAACGGATGATGTGTGCCTACCTGAAGATGAACCTTGCCTCGAAAGAGATCGCTCCTTTATTGAATATCTCGGTGCGCGGGGTTGAAACCATTCGTTACCGTCTACGCAAGAAACTCTCCCTGGAGCGTGAACAGAGTCTGATCGACTACCTCAACAACGACATTTAAGATTTTCCGAATGCCGAGAGAATCGTACAGCAATCCTATATTTTCTTTAAGAGAAACACTTTAGACCTCGCGCCACCGCCTTGGTTCGGTCGAAGCAAGGCGGTGGCGCGCCCGAAGCAAGGCCTTGCTTCGACCGAACCAAAGGGGTGGCGATTCAATAGTTGTTTTAGCTATTTGATATACAGTGCTTTGTGTTGGTATAATGTGCTTCGGTATTATATACAATGCTTTTGAGTCGTATACAGCGCTTTGAAATTGTATCAGAAAGGGGTGCAAGGTGTGAATTTTAGATAACCTCTTCCGTTCATGCAAATCCTTAATTTATTCCTTCTGACCATTAAATTTTATTTATTGACGAAATACGTCATTTTGTAATCTATTGAAATATAAAGATATATATAAATTCAACGTATTGTTGACGTATTTAATTTTTTAAGTTGATGTATCCGTGTATAGTTGCTAACTCCCTCATTTAAGTTCGGATACCTTATGTTTGCAAGGTGAGAACACACCTTAGAAACACTAATCTTAATTTAATACTAATTTATGAAGAACCTATTCACATTGCTATTCTGGCTATGCACGTCACTCGCGGCCATATCTCAAAATATTGAGATAAGCGGGATCGTGATTTCCGGATCGGATAACGAACCGTTACCGGGAGTGAACATCGTAGTAAAAGGAACCACCAACGGGACGGTTACCAATATCGATGGTGCCTTTAAGCTCTCTGCTCCGCAGAACTCCGTGCTTGCCATCTCTTATATCGGATATAAAGAGGTGGAAGTGACTGCAAAGAATACCAATCCCCTGCGTATCGTATTACAAGATGACAGTGAAGCGCTCGAAGAGGTGGTGGTGATCGGTTACGGAACCCAAAAGAAAAGCGTCGTTACCGCAGCCATCGCACGCGTTACCTCCGAAGACCTCGAAAACGTGGCTCCGGTTCGCATCGATAACGCCCTGAAGGGACTTGCTGCCGGTGTTACGGTGACCTCTTCCTCCGGTCAGCCCGGCGAAGCGGCTCGTGTACGAGTTCGCGGAGTGGGAACCATCAACAACTCCAACCCTTTATATATTGTGGACGGAATGCCGATCGACGGCGGTATCGACTACCTGAATCCAAACGACATCAAATCGATCGAAGTGTTGAAAGATGCCGCTTCGGGTGCGGTGTACGGTGCGCGTGCCGCGAACGGAGTGATCTTGGTGACAACCAAAAACGGACAGCAGGGAAAGACCAGCGTTTCTTACGACTTCTCTTATTCGTTGCAGAATCCATGGAAGAAAAAAGAGATGCTGAATGCTTCGGAATATGCGTTGATGATGAATGAAGGCGCTCTCAATGCGGGCGAACAAATCAAATACGCCGATCCTTATTCATACGGAGCCGGAACCGACTGGCAAGAGGAACTTTTCTACAAAAATGCGCCGATGTCTAATCATCAATTGAGTCTCAACGGCGCTTCAGAGAAGATGAACTATTACCTTTCGGCGGGACTCTTCTCGCAAGACGGGATTATCGGAGGCGATTACAACCGCTCGAACTACCGTCGTATGTCGCTTCGTTCCAACAACGTCTATACGTTGCTCGACGCAACCAAGGAACGCAACTGGCTGAACAAGATTACGCTGGGGGCTAACGTTTCCTACAGTCACATCAAAAGTAAAGGGGTTATGGTGAACTCCGAGTTCGGCTCTCCGCTGGGAAGTGCGCTCGCCCTTTCACCTATTCTCACCGTTTATGCTGAAGATGAGGAGGCCGCATTGGCTCCTTATAAGGACAATGCGGAGTTTACTGCCGTACGCGACGAGGTGGGACGCCTTTACACGATTGCGGGTCCCGAGTACAACGAGATCACCAATCCGCTGGCACAGCTCTCGTTGCCGGGTAGCAAAGGTTGGTCTGACAAATTCGTATCCAATTTCTACGCCGAACTGAACATCTGGGATAACTTGCGTTTCCGCAGCTCCTTCGGTACCGACCTCGCTTTTTGGGGGAACGACGGCTATACCAAAAAATATTACCTCACTTCAACCAACAAAGCAACCCGCTCACAGGTGTATTCTTCGATGAGTCGCGGTTTGGTGTGGCAGTTGGAGAATGTGCTTACCTACGACAAATCGATCAACGAACACTATTTCTCAGTTGTTTTGGGACAATCCGCTAAGAAAACCACCGGTCGTAACATCGGGGGTGCCAATTACGACATGATTGAGGAAGACGGTTCGAAAGCGAACATCAACTTCACCACCGGATTGCAGGAAAACGGCGATATGAGCGTGTACGGCGGTGCATTCGCTCCCCACACGATGGCATCGCTCTTCGCACGTCTGAGTTACAACTACGACGAGCGATACATGCTGCAGGCAACCGTTCGCCGCGACGGATCTTCGAATTTCGGACCGAACAATCACTACGCTACCTTCCCATCCTTCTCTTTGGGATGGAACCTGACGAACGAAAGCTTCATGAGCTCCCGTCCCGAATGGTACACCTCCACCAAGATTCGTTACTCATGGGGTAAGAACGGTAACGAGAGCATCGGTGCCTTCGTCTATTCCGCACTCACCTCTACCGGCAACAACTACATTTTCGGAACCGGAGAGAACATCGTCGTCGGTACCAAGCCGAGCGGACTGGCCAACAAGAACGTATGTTGGGAGGAATCGATTCAGAGCGACTTCGGGATTGACTTCGGATTTCTCAACAATGCCCTCACATTCTCCGCCGATTATTATGAGAAGACTACGGACGGCATGTTGATGACGATGCCGATTCCCTCTTACGTAGGGGAGGCCAAACCAACCGGAAACGTGGGTAAGATGAAGAACTCGGGCGTTGAGTTCGAACTCGGCTACCGCTTCAATGTGAATGATTTCAGCTTCCGCGTGGGCGGCAACCTCTCTTACCTGAAGAATAAATTGATCGATTACGGCAACGATACCGGCTATGCCAACCTCGACTCCAACCAAGGTACCGGCACCATCACCCGTGCCGAGAACGGATTGCCGTTCCCTTATTTCTACGGATACAAGACAGCCGGAATCTTCCAGAGTATGGAGGAGATCCGCAACTATACGACGATCGACCCCGTTACCGGAGAGCGTCGCATGATCATGCCTGACGCCGTTCCGGGCGATGTTCGCTTCGTGGACCTGAACAACGACGGTGAGATCAACAGCAAAGACCAGACAAAGATCGGAAAGGGGATGCCGGATTGGACCTACGGCCTTAACCTGAGTGCAAGTTGGAAGGGATTCGATGTGAGCATGATGTGGCAGGGAACCATCGGCAACGATATTTTCGACGCAACCCGCAGAACCGATGTTCGTTACACCAACCTGCCGGCTTATATGTTGAACCGCTGGACGGGCGAGGGCAGTTCCAATGAGATTCCGCGATTCGTATTCGGCGACAACCAGAACTGGCGCTCTTCGGACCTGTTGGTGAAAGACGGTTCCTACCTGCGTTTGAAAAACCTTCAGGTGGGGTACACGCTACCGAAGAATCTGACGCGTAAGGTGTTCGTAAACTCCCTGCGTTTCTATCTGGCAGGAGAGAACCTGCTCACATTCACCAAATATGACGGTTTCGATCCGGAAATCTCTTCGGGCGGTACCTCTTTGGGAATCGACAGAGGCGTATATCCTCAGGCACGTGTCTACACCGTAGGCGTAAGTATCAACTTCTAACCCAATTCAGACCATGAGAAAAAATATTATATCTATCGGTTGCCTTCTGGCACTTCTTTCAGCACCCTCTTGTTCAGATGATTTCTTAAAAGTAGACTCGCCCGATAAGCTGTTGGTGGATGAGTATTACAGCACGGAATCCAGAATTTTCGAAGCATTGGTAGCGGCATACGACCCGCTTCAGTGGTTTGACTGGGGTATGGGGGAATACAACCCGTTGAACGTCATGTCCGATATCATGGCGGACGACGTCTGGGTAGGTGGTTCCGATAAGACCGACAACCAACCCTGGCACCTGATGATGAACTACGAGGCGCTTCCCAATGCCGTGATTTCCGGTCTCTGGATCGAAGCGTATTCCGGAATAAACCGCTCCAATAACGTGTTGCAGTATATGGGAGGCGTGAAAAATATCTCAGAGAAGAACAAAGCGCTCTACTTGGCGGAGGCTCAGGTACTTCGTTCCTATTATTATAACATCCTGTGGAAGTTCTGGGGCAACGTTCCTTATTACGCAACCAACCTGGAATTCCCTTACATCACCGGACAGAATACGGCCGACGAGGTGTATGATTTTGTCGTGAACGACCTGGAAGACGCCATCGAGAACGGTGGTCTTCCGATGGTGGCCGAGAGTAGTAAGGTGGGACGAGTGACCAAAGCGATGGCTTACATGCTCTATGCCGAAGTGGTGATGTATCAGAATGATGAGAGTCGCTTCAACAAAGCGCTCGGTTTCATGGAGGAGATCATCAACAGCGGTCAGTACGCCTTGGAGGAGGATTTTGAAAAGATCTTCAAAGCCGAAGGGGAGTGGTGTTCCGAATCAATCTGGGAGATCAATTACAAGAATGAAGGCGCAGTGCGTTCGTGGGGCGCTCCCTTGGTTGCGGGCGGAACCGTATTGCCGCGTCTGATTTCACCGAAAGATTGGAAAGACGGCGACGATGAACGCGATAACGGCTGGGGCTTCGAACCGGTACGTGCAGAGGCGTATGAGATGTATGCCGAAGGGGATATCCGTCGCGAAGGAACAATCTACGATGGCCGGGCACACAAATATACCGAACGTTACCAAAATACCGGTTTCTTCCTCAATAAATACATGGCAAGAACGGGTTATAACGCCAATCAGCTTGCGGATGCCGACCTGAACTTCGGGAATAACCTTCGCATCTACCGCTTTTCAGAAACGTTGCTCAATGCAGCCGAATTGTTGGTTCGCGGTGCTTCGGGAAGCGGATCGGCAGCCGATTACCTCAACCGTGTACATCATCGCGCCGGGTTGACCGATGTGGTGGCTCCATCGCTCGAAAACATCCTTCAGGAGCGTCGTTTGGAATTCGTGGGCGAGGGAAAACGATACTGGGACCTGATTCGCACCGGAAAAGCAGCTTCCGTATTGGTACCCGATGCTTACGGCTACCGTACCAACAGCTGGACGGCGAATAAAAAATACCTGCCGATTCCGCAGACTGAGATCGATGCATCGCAGAATACGTTGACTCAGAACAATTATTAATCCTTAGAATCAGAATATTATGAAGAAGCTATTTCAATATATCTTTTCAGCCCTCCTCTTTTTGGTGGCAGGCTGTTCTCCCGATTCAATCTCTCACCCTTCGGAAGGGGGAATTCCCCTCGCTGCGGATATCAATGCGGAGATTCTGGTGGATCAAACCACCAATGAGGTGACTTTTAAGATCAATAACCGGGCATGTAATCCGGTGTGGATCTTTGAGGACGGCAAGGTGTCTACCGTAAACGGACTGACCAAAACCTTCGTGGTGGCGGGAACCTATCAGGTGGAGGTGAAGATCTCCAACCGAAACGGTATTTCGGACGGTTCGGTATTCAAAGAGTTCGTGATAGAGAATACCATCATGGACTTTACCCCTTACCTGAAACGCTTGTCGGGCGACGGTACGAAAAACTGGGTGTGGGCGAGCGACATGAAAGGACATATCGGATGCGGCGAATCGGGTTCCGACGGTCTGGGTTGGTATAGTGCCGAGCCGGGCGACAAAGCGGCCTGGGGGATGTATGACGACCTTTTCTCTTTCACCAATGCCTATGAATACACCTATAACCCCGGCGAAGGGGGAACGGTATTCGTAAATACCGGATGCTCCGTATTCAGCCAATACAATACCGGCGACGGACAAGACTTTATGGCTCCGGTGGATCCGATGACGGTCGGTTGGGAATTCGTGGTGGAAGGAAACGACGTATACCTGCAATTCCCTGAAAAAACATTATTGGGGTATGTGCCGAACGACGAAATCTATAACGCGCCGAAATTCAGAGTGGTTACCATCAAAGAAAACCTGCTCGAGTTGGTAGCTGATAACGGAGCGATCGCATGGCATTATATCCTTCAGCCTGCGGTGGCGGAGAAAACCAAAGCGGAGTTGTTGGCCGGATCGGTTTCCAAGAACTGGGTTTGGGACAGAAATACGCAGGGTCATCTGGGATGCGGCGAGAGCGGTACCGATGGTTTGGGTTGGTTCAGCGCCGCACCGAACGACAAGGCGGACTGGGGCTTGTATGACGATGTATTCACATTCGGTGCAGATGGCAAATATCTATATAACCCGGGCGAAGGGGGTACCGTTTATGTAAATGCGGGCTGTACCCTGTTTGCTGAACACAATACGAACGACGGAAAAGACTTTATGGTTCCGACTGAACCTCAGACCGCTTCCTGGCAGTTGGTGGAAGAGGGTGCCGATCTCTACCTCGTATTCCCGGCTAAAACCCTCGTGGGGTATATCCCGAACGACGATGCGTATAACGTACCGCGTTTCAAAATACTAGAGATCTCTGAAACAACCCTCGATATGCTGATCGATAATGGCAGCATCGCTTGGCATTACCGATTTGTAGCGGAAGGAAATGAGGGAACGGCTCCCGACACCTTCGAGGAGGGTGAAGAATTGATGCCTTCCGAGTATGCCAAGGCACTGATCGGTAGCTGGACGTGGGAGCCCTCGGTGGGCGGCCACTTTGGTTGCGGAGAGAATGCCGGCAATCCGACCGGTTGGTGGAGCGCTCCGGCGAATGACAAAGAGGGAAAAGGTTTATATGACGATATCCTCACCTTTAAAGCCGACGGCGGGTATGTATTCAATCCGGGCGCGGGAGGAACGTTGTATGTGAATACCGGTTGCGGCTTGTTTCCGGAAGCGAATACCAACGATGGTGAAGATTTCCAGGTTGCGGTAGCGGAACAGACGGCTTCGTACACCCTCGAAACGGCAGATGGCAACTACTTCCTGCAGTTCCCGCCGAATACCTACGTCTCTTACCTCTCAGCCGATGCTCTCTTCACGAATCCCCGTTTCCAGATCGTTCGTATGTGTGACAACATCCTCGAGATGGTATCCATCCAAAGTGGTATCGCATGGAAATACCGATTTAAAAAGATCGATTGAAGCGAGTAAGAAACGGATCAGCAGATCCGGAGAAGTTGAAATATGAAATTATACAGCGATGCGTAAGATGTTAATACCAAGTTTATTCACCGCACTTCTTTTGGGAGGGTGCGGTGAAAATGAAAAAAATATTCCGGAATCGGAAACTCCCACTCTGGAGTTTAACCCCACGGAGATGGTGGTGAATCATGCGGCGCAGACCGAATTGCTTGAGGTTAACTCAAATGCAGAATGGAGCGTAACCAGCAATGTATCGTGGTGTAAGCCGCAACAGTCCGGTGGTTTGGCCGGAAAGAGCGCCTGTAACCTGAAGTTCGATGCCAATACCGCCGATTCGGTTCGCAACGGAGAGCTCTCTTTCCGTTCCGGAACTTACCGGACCACCTACAAGATAAGGCAGAATTATGAGGTGGAATACCTGCAGTTTGCCGATCAGAAATTTAAGGAGTACCTCGTTTCACAATTCGATACCGATAAAGACGGTGCACTGAGTAAAGAGGAGGGGCTGAAAATCACTTCGATCGATTGTGCCTCCAAAGGGATCGCATCCCTTGCAGGAGTGGAGCGTTTGATTCATGTCGTACGAATGCAGGTGAAAGGGAACGCTTTGACCGAGATAGACCTCTCGGCTCTGAAGAAACTCACTACGCTCGATTGTAGCGACAACAAATTGTCTGCACTCGACATACGCAGCAACATCAACCTGACGTCGCTCGACTGCAGGGGGAACGACGCGTTGAAATCGGTGTATGTGTGGAGCGGATTTAAACCCGGCAACGCTTTCTTTAAACCGGAAACCGCTGTGTATGTGGAACCGGAAATCGTTACACCGGCCGGCTATACGCTCGTTTGGCAGGATGAATTCAATGCCGCTTCGGACGGTCGGAATTCAATGCCCGACAAGAGTCTCTGGTGGTATGAAACCGGAGCGAACGGCTGGGGGAACAATGAGATCCAGAACTACATTGCGGGCGCAACCGGTAAAGATACCTGTGCCGTTGTTTCGGACGGTACCCTGAAGATCATCGCCAAACGCGTGGGCGATGCGGTGTATTCGGTTCGTATGAATACTTCGCAGAGTTGGACTTACGGTTATTTTGAGGCGCGACTGAAACTGCCCAAGGGGAAAGGAACCTGGCCGGCTTTCTGGATGATGCCGAAGAATTATAAATCATGGCCCGAAGATGGCGAAATCGATATTATGGAGGAGGTGGGGTATCGTCCCAACTACATCTCCTCCTCCATCCATTGCAAAGCGTATTACCACAAGATCGGGACCCAGAAGACCTCGGAGAAATTCGTGGCTACGGCCGACTCGGAATTTCACGTTTACGCCGTGGAGTGGAGCGCCGACTTTATAAAAGGGTATGTGGACGGGGTGAATTATTTCACTTTTGAAAACGACAAGAAAGGAGATAAGGATACGTGGCCGTTTACCGAGCCGTTCTACCTCAAGCTTAACCTGGCATGGGGAGGCGATTGGGGTGGCGCGATGGGTGTAGACGAAAAGGCGCTTCCATGTACTTACGAAGTTGATTATGTACGAGTATTTCAGAAAAAATAATTATTCAGATGAGATTAAATAAGATTTTACGATTCGGATTGGTATCGCTGCTTTGCGCCTCGTGTGTGAAGCAGGCGCCTCAAACCGAAGAAGCGAAGTTTGTGGATGCGTTGTTGGCTAAGATGACGCCGGAGGAGAAAATAGGACAGATGAACCAGATCAACGGGGTGCCGGAGATGGACCGGATGCGGCAACATATCAAGGGGGAGTTGGTAGGCTCCATTCTGAATGAGACCGAACCGGCTCGTGTCAATGAATTGCAGCGCATGGCTGTGGAGGAAACCCGTCTGGGAATTCCGATTCTTTTTGCCCGTGACGTGATTCACGGTTACAAGACGATTTTTCCCATTCCGCTGGGACAAGCGGCGAGTTTCAATCCGCAGGTAGCCCGCGAAGGGGCCCGTGTAGCGGCAATCGAGGCTTCGGCCGACGGGATTCGCTGGACTTTCGCGCCGATGATCGATATCTCCCGAGATCCGCGTTGGGGACGCATCGCCGAGAGTTGCGGCGAAGACCCTTACCTCACCGCCGTGATGGGTGCGGCTATGGTGCAGGGTTTTCAGGGCGATTCGCTCAATGATCCCACTGCCATCGCAGCCTGTGCCAAGCATTTTACCGGTTACGGAGCGGCAGAAGGTGGGCGCGATTACAACTCTACGTTTATTCCGGAGAGACAGCTGCGGAATGTCTACCTTCCGCCGTTTGAGGCTGCAGTGAAAGCGGGTTGTCAGACGTTTATGACTTCGTTCAACGATAACAACGGCATTCCCGCATCGGGGAACCGCTACACGTTGACCGATATCCTGCGCGGAGAGTGGGGATTCAACGGTTTTGTCGTATCGGATTGGGCGTCGATTAAAGAGATGGTGGCACACGGATTCTGTGCCGACGATAAGGCGGCGGCCGCACAGGCGGTGAATGCCGGATTGGACATGGAGATGGTCAGCGGCACTTATCAGGCGAACCTGGCCGCGCTGATGCGGGAGAAAAGCGTTTCGGCCGAAGCGATCGATCAGGCCGTGCGCAATATTCTGCTGGTGAAATACCGTCTCGGACTTTTTGATAATCCCTATATCGTAACGGATCAGCAGGTGAAATACCACGAAGAGCACCTCGCCAAAGCGAAGAGAGCCGCCGAGGAATCAGCCATTCTGTTGAAGAACGATGGGAATACCCTGCCGTTTGGCGATCGGATCGGAACGATTGCCGTAGTGGGACCTCTTGCGGATGCGCCTTATGAGCAGCTGGGTACCTGGGTGTTCGACGGTGAGAAAGAGAAAACCTATACTCCCCTGGAAGCTTTGCGCGAGTCGTATGGCCAACGCGTGAAGATTATCTATGAGCCGGCACTTGGATTTAGTCGCGATACCAATACCGAAGGGATCGCCAAAGCGGTTTCCGCTGCGGCTAAAGCGGATGTGGTCGTAGCGTTCGTAGGTGAGGAATCCATATTATCCGGTGAGGCGCACTGTTTGGCCGACCTGAATCTGCAGGGAGCGCAAACCGCCTTGATCGAAGCACTCTCGAAGAGTGGAAAACCTTTGGTGACGGTGGTCATGGCCGGACGTCCGTTGACTATTGAAAAAGAGGCGGCTCATTCGGATGCCGTTCTTTATTCGTTCCATCCCGGTACGATGGGCGGTCCCGCCATCGCCGATCTGCTTTTCGGCAAGAGCGTGCCGAGTGGCAAGACACCCGTAACGTTTCCTAAAATGGTGGGACAGATTCCGCTCTATTATGCGCATCGCAATACCGGAAGACCGGCTACGCGGTTTGAGACTTTGTTGAATGACATTCCGGTGGAGGCGGGACAAACGTCGCTCGGATGTACTTCGTTCTATATGGATGCCGGATTCGATCCGCTCTATCCGTTCGGTTACGGACTCTCCTATACTACGTTTGAATACCGCGACCTGAAGTTGGAATCGGAATCGCTCACAACCGATCAACCTGTGAAGTTGAGCTTCAATCTGGTCAATACGGGTGATTATGAAGGAACGGAAGTGGTACAGGTTTATGTGCAGGATAAAGTGGGATCCGTTACGCGTCCGGTAAAGGAGTTGAAACGTTTTGAACGTGTCACGCTACTTCCCGGAGAGTCGAAACGGGTGGCGTTTGAGATACCATTCTCCGAACTTGCTTTCTGGAACATCGACATGCGTAAAGTGGTTGAGGCCGGCGACTTTACGATATGGGTTGCTCCCAATAGCTGTGACGGCATCTCAAAAGATTTTACGGTTCAAATCTGATCTGTGTGTTTTTCTGATAATGCGTTAAAGATTCTATTGTTTTAGCCCTCGTTTATCCATATAGATAAGCGAGGGCTTGTTATTTTTATATAAATGACTTTTTAAATCTAACTCTCTCTTTATCTTTGTAAAAAATGTATTAAGAATGAAAAAGTTACTTCTTCCATTATGTTTATTGGCGGCTTCGGCAGGGAGTACTGTCTTCGGGCAGGTTTCCTATACTTCATCGCTGCCGGAAGCTCTTTTTACCAAAGGTAAGGAGATGTATGAAGTGAAAAACTGGGATGGTTGTATCGACCAACTGGTCCGTTTCAAAAAAGAGACGACGAATACCGACCTGTTACAGGAATCCGACTATATGATTGCCGCTTCGGCTTTTGAAAAAGATAAGGCGTATGCTTTGCCTCTTTTAGAGCAGTTCCGTACCGATTACCCTTGGTCACGACACATCGAACAGGTGAATTTCCTGATCGGGAGCTGGCATTTCCTGCACGCCTCTTATTCGGAAGCGATCGACGTATTATCGCCGATTGATTTCGAGCGTCTTCCGGTAGATGAACAGCCTGTGTATTTTCACCGGTTGGGGGTTTCTTACCTCAAGATGGGAAATACGAAGGAGGCATATCCGCTTTTCCGCGTATTGTCTGAAATGGGATCGGAATATGACGATGCTGCGAATTACTACCTCGCTTATATCAAATATGCAGACAAAGAGTATGCGCAGGCATTGAAAGCGTTCCGGGCATTGCCTGAGAGCGGCGAATATGCAGGCAGCGTACCTTATTACATCACCCAGATACTTTTCGTACAGAATAACTACGATGAGGCGAAGCGTGCTGCGCTTGACTTATTGTCGAAGAAAGCGTGCACGGCAGAACAGCGCGCCGAACTGAATCGCATCGCCGGAGAATCTTATTTCCAGACAGGCGAGGAGATGAATGCGGTGAAATACCTGAAACGTTATGTGGCGGAAACCGACCGTCCGCTTCGCTCAAGCGCATACATCCTTGGTATCGCGGCCTACAGAAGCGGCGAATACGATACGGCGATCAGCAACCTGAGTCGCGCTACGAACGGCTCCGATGAACTGACGCAGAACGCCTACCTACACTTGGGCCACTGCTACCTGCAGAGCGGCGACACGCGCAATGCCCGCATGGCATTCGAAACCGCATCGAAGGGCGATTACAATAAAACCGTGAAAGAAGCGGCATTGTATAATTACGGATTGACGATCCACGAATCCTCCTACTCGCCGTTTAACGAATCGGTGGTGGTTTTCGAGCAATTCCTTAACGAATTCCCGAATTCCCGCTATACCGATAAGGTAAACGACTGTTTGGTCGAGGTGTATATGACTACGCGCAACTACGAAGCCGCACTCAATTCCATCAACAAGATTGCACGTCCGGGTCAGAAGATCCAGGCGGCGAAACAGCGCATCCTTTTCCAATTGGGTACGCAGTCTGTAGCGAATGCCGATCTAGCGGGTGCCGAGAAATGCTTCACCCAGGCCATCGCATTGGGTAATCTCAATACCGAGACCCGTGCGCAGGCTCTGTTCTGGAGAGGAGAGTGCTATTACCGCAGCGGATTGTATGCCAAGGCGGAATCGGATTTCCGTCAGTTCCTGGCGCTGACCAAGGATCAGAAAGCCGAAGTGTATGCCCTGGGGCATTACAACCTTGGATATACCTGTTTCAAACAACATAATTTCGACGGAGCGATCCGCTCTTATTCAGAATATGTGGCGATTCCTGCCGAACGAGGCAAGAATAGTTACGGCGATGCGTTGAATCGTATCGGCGACTCCTATTTCTACAAACGACAGTTTGGAAAAGCGGAGGAATTCTACGCACAGGCATCGGCCATCTCTCCTGCTGCAGGTGATTACGCTCTGTTCCAGAAGGGATTCATGGCTGGATTGCAGAAAAACTACACCGCTAAGATCCAGGCGATGGATAAATTGCTAACCAACTTCCCGAACTCCGATTATGCAGACGATGCATTGTCTGAGAAAGGAAAGACCTATTTCCAATTGGGACAAACTCAGAAAGCAATCGAATCGTTCGAATCGCTGATGGCCCGTTTCCCGAATACTTCGGCTGCACGTCAGGCGGGTGTGCAATTGGGACTGATTTACTTCAATGGCAATCAGCTGGAGCAATCGATCGTAGCTTACAAACGCGTGATCGACAATTATCCCGGAAGTGAAGAGGCGCGTACGGCTGCTGAAGACCTGAAGGCGGTATACATCGAGAAGAACGATATCCCGGCATACGCCAATTATATCCAGACGCTGAAAGGAAAAGTTCAGTTTGCTGCCGGCGAACAGGATTCCCTTACTTACCTGGCTGCCGAAAAAGTGCTGATGCGCGGAAATAGTGCAGAGAGCGAAAAGGCGTTGTTCAATTACCTGCAAAGTTTCGAGCAGGGTGCTTTCCGTTTGAATGCGAATGTAGAGTTGGCAAGAATGTTCTTCCAATCGAAAGCGTATGAAAAAGCGGTGCACCATTACGAAGCGATCCTGCAGGCTCCCGATAATAAGTTTACAGAGGAATCGCTCGCTCGTACAGCGGAGATCTATTTCATGGAGGGTGAATCGCAGAAAGCATTGGAGACATTCCGTACTTTGGCGATTCGTGCCGAAAGAAAAGAGAATAAGTTGGCTGCCAAAGTGGGTATTCTGCGCACAACGGCATCCCTTGAGTTGAGTGAAGAGGTGGTTCTGGCTGCCAACGACCTGTTGGATAACGGTGTCCTGACTCCCGAACTGAAACATGAGGCGATGTATAACCGCGCGAAAGCGTTGCTCGAACTGAAAAAGAACGAGTATGCGATGAAAGACCTGAAAGAGCTGTCGAAAGATACGCGTCACGTGTTCGGAGCGGAAGCAAGCTACCTGTTGGCGGATCACTATTTCAGAGTCGGTAAATCCGATGAGGCGGAAGCGGAAGTATTCAGACTGATTGAGTCTTCTACACCGCATCAGTATTGGCTGGCACGCGGATTTATCCTGTTGGCCGATATCTACATCGCCAAAGAGGATGCTTTCCAGGCAAAACAATACCTGCAGAGCCTTCAGAATAACTACAAAGGCAACGATGAAATTGCCGGTATGATTCAGGAGAGATTTAATAAAATCGGAGAATAACAGCGAAAATGACAATGAAAAAACATACAGTCACATTATACGCATTGGCGATGGTAGCGGGAGCTCCCTTCGCCGCACAGGGACAGGAGAGTGCCAAAGACAGCACGCTGAACCGTGAACTCCTGCTTGAGAAGGAGTATAATCCGATCGTGCGTGATGCCGATAAGATCAACAAACTCCCCGAAGTGGAAGCGCCTCGCGCCAATAAGACGCAGATCGTTTATTCGGACCTGAGCGTACAGGCAACTCCCACAGCGGAAGCAAACACCCTTACCGCCGGAGATATCCGAACGACTTACGATTTCAGTAAGAAAAGGGGGTATCTGAATCTGTCGGGAGGGAATTACCTGAACCTGAACGGAAACCTTGGGTACCGTTTCATCGACAGTCAGAAAGCGGTGTTCGGCATTGAACTGGAACATCAATCCGCTTCGGGAACTGTCGATTACATCGACTTTAACGGCGATACGAAACAGAAGATCAACGATAATCACGCCAATCTTTATTATCGCCATTTCTTTAAGAATTTCAAACTGAACACCAACCTGGCGTTTGACTACAACCGCTTCAATTATTACGGTTATGCCGCTGCTGTGAATGCATCGGATCAGGAAGCCGTATCATTCGATGCCGAGATGCAGAATCGCCAGCGCCTGACTTTCGTCATCGGCGGTGAATCGATCCGTGAAGCGGAATGGATGTACAAAACGAACTTCGGTTTCAACTATTTCAACGACGATTATTCTTTGTTGAAAGAAACGACCGTAGATCTGGGATTCGGATTGTCTAAACAGATGGGCGATAACTGGAAAGCGGGAGGAGATGCTTCGTTGCAGATGCTTTTCTACGGAATCAAAGATCCTGTGGAAAGCTTCAGAACGCGTGCTGAATATGAATCCGCCGGTCTGATGCGTTTTACGCCTTATGTCGATTTCAAAAGTGATAACGGTATTGCGTTGAAGCTGGGACTGAATGCCGACTTCGCATACGGAACCAAACCTTATTTCGGTATTTCACCGGACATCCGCTTTGATGCACGGGTAGCGGACGGTTTCTTTTTGTACGCCGATTGGATCGGGGGAATGAAACAACAATCCGTGAGTGATATAACACGTACGCACCGTTATTTCCAACCTGTTTCGCAGCATAAAAACAGCTATACGTTGACCGATTTCACGCTGGGAATGCGTTCGAACCGAGTAGCCGGTTTCTGGTTTGATATCTATGGAGGATACGCTTACACCAAGAACGAATTGGGGTACTATACGCAGATCACTACGATGCAGCAAACAGGCGGAAAGAATCCTTCTGAGGGCATGGCGGTAGCGAACGGGGTGAATTCACTCGCTTCGATGGTGCAGGATGTGAATCACTGGAAACTGGGCGTGAATCTGAAATACAGTTACGGAAAGATCTTCGAAGGGGGACTGAAAGTGCAGAAAAACGGCTGGAGTGTAAAAGATAAAGGCGAAGGAGTAGAAGCGATCAATGCCTATAGACCGGGGCTGGAGGCATCATTGGATCTGATGCTACGTCCGACAGAACAATTGGTTTTTGACCTGAATTACAATCTTTTTGCTCAGCGAGACTATGCGGTGCTGTTGAAGGAAACAGTTCTTACCGGAAAAGCGGATGCCGTAAATCAGCTTAACCTGAAGGGAACTTACCTATTTAATGATACCTTTGCATTGTCTGCGGGTGTTTATAACTTGCTTTTCCAGAAATATGACTTGTGGTATGGCATGCCAAATCAGGGATTCAGTTTTCAAGTAGGTGGATCAATTCGTTTTTAAAAAAGAACAAAATATACGTTTTAACGTTTTATATAAGGATAAGGGATGTTTTCTCTTATCCTTATTCGTTTAAAGGGAAGAAAAGGGGAGAAATCTAAAAAATATTTAACAATCAATTAGGTTAACCACCGCTTTTTCCTATTTTTGCCCGCATCTATATAGAAGATAAATATAAATCATTAGAAACGATATCGCCATAGCTCACATAAGGTTGAGGTACCCCCCAGCAGGTATATAGATGGCGCATTTGACCTAGATTATAAAAAATAAATAATATACAAACGAAAACAATAAGCTGTAAAGGCCGCTATTGTTCGTTTATAGAAATAAAGCCCATGTCCAAAAATTTGGTAATAGTCGAGTCACCGGCCAAAGCGAAAACCATTGAGAAATTCCTGGGAAAGGACTTCAAGGTGAGATCCAGCTATGGTCACATTCGTGATTTGAAGAAAAAAGATTTTAGTATCGATATTGAGCACGATTACGCTCCTATGTATGAGATTCCTGCCGATAAGAAGGATCTCGTGGCTCAATTGAAGGATGAGGCTTCTAAAGCAGACATCGTATGGTTGGCTTCCGATGAGGACCGCGAGGGGGAGGCAATTGCATGGCATCTTTATGAAGTACTCGGATTAAAGCCGGAAAACACAAAACGAATTGTTTTTCACGAAATCACGAAAAACGCTATTCTAGCGGCAATAGATAACCCGCGAAATATTGATATTAACCTGGTGGATGCGCAGCAGGCTCGTCGCGTATTGGATCGCATCGTAGGTTTTGAGCTTTCGCCCGTCTTGTGGAAGAAAGTAAAACCGGCGTTGTCGGCAGGTCGCGTACAGTCGGTCGCAGTGCGTCTGATTGTGGAACGTGAGCGCGAAGTGCAGGCTTTCAAACCGGAAGCCGCTTATCGCGTAATCGCAGTCTTTAAAGTGAAAGACAGCAAAGGGAAGACCATCGACCTGCGCTCGGAACTGAATACGCGTTTCAAAACGAAAGCCGAAGCGATGGCATTCCTTGAGAAATGCCGGAATGCGCAATTCACGATCGAGGAGGTGACCAAGCGTCCGTTGAAAAAATCACCGGCTGCTCCGTTTACCACTTCGACATTGCAACAGGAAGCGGCCCGTAAATTGGGCTATTCGGTATCACAGACCATGATGATTTCGCAGAAATTGTACGAATCGGGGTTGATCACCTACATGCGTACCGACTCGGTGAACCTTTCTTCGCTGGCAATCGATTCGGCGAAAGAGGAGATCGTATCGACGATGGGTCAGGAATATCTGCAAATCAGAAAATACCATACCAAATCCAAAGGAGCTCAGGAAGCGCACGAGGCAATTCGTCCCACTTACCTGAATAACTCCCAGATCGAAGGCACATCACAGGAACGTCGCCTTTACGAACTGATTTGGAAACGTACCATCGCTTCACAGATGAGCGATGCGCAATTGGAAAAAACAACCGCTGAAATCAGCATCTCCGGCGCGAGCGAGAAATTCATCGCCGTGGGTGAGGTGATTAAATTCGACGGTTTCCTTCGCGTATATATCGAATCGACCGATGACGACGATACCAAAGGGGAGGGCGACGGAAAAATGTTGCCGCCGTTGACTGCCGGCGAATCGCTTGAAATGGCGGATGTAACCGCTACGGAGCGTTTCACCCAGCGTCCGGCACGCTATACAGAGGCCAGCCTGGTACGTAAGATGGAGGAGTTGGGAATCGGGCGACCGTCTACCTATGCCCCGACGATCTCGACGATCCAGAACCGCGAGTATGTGGAGAAAAGCGATTTGGAAGGAGAGGAGCGTCTGTTCAACGTATTGCACCTACAGCAGGGCGAGATCACGGACACAACGCAGCGAGAGATTACCGGAGCGGACCGAGGCAAGTTGATTCCGACCGATATCGGTATCATTGTGAACGACTTCCTTACGGAACACTTCCCGGATATCATGAACTACAACTTTACGGCAAACGTAGAGCAGGAGTTTGACCATGTGGCCGAAGGAAAAGAGGTTTGGACCAAAGCGATCGATACGTTCTATAAATTGTTCCACCCAAGTGTGGAGTCGACACTGGCGATGCGTACCGAACACAAGGTGGGCGAACGTATTCTAGGTGTGGATCCGAAAACGGGCCGACAGATCTCGGTGAAGATCAGTCGCTTCGGACCGGTCGTGCAGATCGGAAAACAGGAAGAGGAGGAGAAACCGCTTTTCGCATCGTTGCGTAAAGGTCAGTCAATGACTACCATCACGCTCGAGGAGGCGCTGAAATTGTTTGAACTGCCGCGTCAGGTGGGCGAATACGAAGAGAAGGTGGTGACGATCGGGGTAGGCCGTTTCGGTCCCTATATCCGTCACGACGCCAAATACGTATCGCTTCCGAAAGAGTACGATCCGATGAACGTGACGCTTGACGAATCGGTGGCGCTGATTGAGGAGAAACGGAAACAGGAACGTGAACGGATCATCAAGACCTTCGCTGAGAATGAGGGACTACAGATTCTGAACGGTCGTTTCGGGCCGTACATCACGTTGGATAAAGAGAACTATAAAATTGCCAAAGGAACCGATCCGCATACATTGTCGTTCGAAGACTGCATGGCGATCATCAAGGAAGCTCAAGAGAATCCGAAGCCGACCCGTGGTAAGAAAACCGCAGCGGCTAAGAAAAGTACCGCTAAATCCGGAACAGCGAAGAAAACAACGGCTAAAAAGCCGGCTGCTAAGAAAGAGAAGGCGGAGACTTCAGAAGAGGCTGAAAAACCAGCTAAGAAGAGTACGGCTAAGAAAAGTACTACAACAAAGAGTGCTGCAACAAAGAGTACTACCGCTAAGAAAACTACCGCGGCTAAAAAGAGTACTACAACGAAGAAAACCACCGCTACTGCAACGAAAAAAGCAGTAAAGAGTGAAACCGATAAATAACAATAGGGATTCTAAGTAATCCGTATAAAAAAATTCCCCGTATCCGGCCTTTCAGCCGGTACGGGGAATTTTCATTTATAAGGGGAGTTTCTATTATTTGAACAGCGGTATAACTGATTTCAGATCATCCGCCTCCACTTCAAGATAATAAACACCTGAAGGGTAATCGTTCATATTTATCGTATGTACTTCACCGCGCGATTTGCGGGTAACCTCGCGATATAGAAGAACTCCTTCGGCATTGTGGATGCGATAAGTAACATCACCTGTAATCTCTTTATTGATTGTGATGTGTGCTTTCTCCACGATCGGATTCGGATAAACAGTCACCTCTTTGACTGTAGTGACATTATCGAGTGAGGTAGCCGGTACCACCATTACCCGGAAGGTGTTTGCAGAAGTCGCTCCTTTGGTATCGGTAGCGGTAACGGTTGCCGTTACTTCTCCGGTTTTCACACCCACGAAAATCACGCCGTCGGATGCAGTGAATAGATCGGCCACACCCTCTTCCGAAAGTTTCAGCGAATAACTCATCTCATCCCCGTCAGGATCATTGAACAATGCGGAGAAAGAGAGGATCGGCGTTGCCGTACCTACACCTACCTCGATATCATCCTGATCTATTGCCACCGGTGCCCGGTTGACATGTTCAACATAATAAGGAACGGCGGCTTTCGTGCCGTTGCCGTTTACATCGACAGTTTCGATGTGCAACTGGTGATTGCCTGCATGACCGAATTCCGGCATAAATGCCACGGTTACGTTCACGCCCGCAGCCTCATCGGTAGTAGAAGAGGTAACCTGAATCGTATTTGCATCTACTGCTTCGGCCGTAACCGATTCCGAGTGACCCTCTACGGACTCTACCGAAACGATCTTAGCCGGATCAGACAGTCGGATGCTATAGGAGTCGCCTTCCGTATCGACCACGCTGAACCGCATCAATGATTTTTCATTCTCCTTCACATAAACGATGCCTTCAGGGGCTTCAATCACAGGATAGGAGTTTTTATCAAGATAAACCGGATAGTTGATAATCGGTTTTTCAGGGTCGTTGCTACGAATTACCAAAACAGCTTTATTCTCTTTTTCGAGACGAGCGGTAGCGGCATTCAATGCGATTTTTATTGAAGTCGTAGCTCCGGCTTCTACCTTCCCTTCTGACGGACTGAGCAGCGTAACCCACGGTTCTCCGGTTGATTTCTCAATACAGGTCATGAAATAGCCCACAGAACCGAGTGAGTTTTCCAGATCAGCTGCGGCGTCATACCAATTACTTCCTTCGAACTGATACATGTAACGCTCTTCCACTACCGCGTCTTCTTTTGTAACTACTGCGGCAGAGTGAGGATAACCGGCAGGGAATGTAAAGCTTACATAGAAAGTCTCATTCGGATTCAGGTATACCGGATTGTCCAAAACCAATGTTCTGAATGCCCCCGTATATCTAGGCATTCCTTCTGCGTCGACTCCGTTCGGTTGTTCTGATTCTACTCGTAACGTGCCTGTTCCGATCTCTCGGCCGGAGCGTACATCGCTACCCTGGATTATGCGGGCTTTGATATCGACGTTTTTCAGGTCTCCTATCGTTGCGTAGAAGTAGATGCTACTTAAGTTGAAACCGTCTTTCGGAGCTGTATAACGGGTTGCGATATTGAATGTTGCGATATCGTTGCCGGCTCCGATCAGGTAAAGTTTGGCATCGCTTGAGTATACCGGATAGTAAAGTAGGCGGTTGAACTGTTCATCCGGAATATCCAGAGATGAGCGCGTTTCGTTTCCGAGCGATTTCATTCCAGACTGCACGAGCGTATCCATTGACAACAACAAGCGATCGTGATCCGCAGAAGCGATACGGTTAGCTTTGCGTGTCCTTTGAGGAGCATTATCCGTTTCAGCTCCGATTCCTGTTGGATCGAGACTTAAAGAGTAAGAGAGTTTATATTCTCCCGTATTGGATAATACCACCTCGGTCTCGCCTTTGTAATCGTTGGATACACCGCTTATGCGCACTTCTTCCTGAGCGAAAGAGATGGATGGAGCAGGGGTGATGTTCAGCATGAACGGAACCTCAACCACTTCCTTATCAGCACCTTCCAGAGTGAATCGTATCGGGATCTCGTAATTGTTAACCGTGTAATTATCAAAAGCAATCACTTTCAATTTCAGCGGATCTTTTCCGATGATGAGTTCCGTACCCGGATTGTACATACCCCAACCAACGAACTCCTCGCCAAACCAGTCGTCTATGTGTTTGCCATAGAACTGCAGCATACCAACAGGACCTTCATATCCGATCAGTCCCGGTGCTTCGATCGCCTTGATCTTGTATGCAGCCGAACCGGTATTGGATACTTCAAACGGAATTTCGAGCACGCCCATATCCGTTACGGTACCCGTTACACACTCAAGTGCCACTTCTTTCGGGAACTTCGGTGCGGCTTCTCCCGTAATGGTCAGATTTACCGGAATTTCCACGTTCGGAGCGGTCGGGATGTTTGTTTGGAACACCATTTGCGTCTTATAATTATCCGCAAGTAAATCCGTATTGATGTTCACATTCACCAAAGAGGTTTTACCAGGTGCAACCGTAGCCGATTTTACCGGATAGAATTCAATCGCTTTTTCTGGTGCTACACATCGTTCCGGAAGGAGTAACCCTTTATCGCCTGTATTATTCTGCATTCCGGCTACGCCGAAGAGATTTCCTAAGGAGCCGTAATCTGTGTTCGACAGTTTATACTGGAATTTGATCTTTCCGTCGCGGTACATGATCAGCTGATAACATACACAGCTGTTTACCGAGTTACCATACTCCATGAATGAGATGATCACCTGATCCTCTTTCACGGTGTAATACACCCCTGCCGTAGCACTTTGGTCCATGAAATGGTAAGCCCAAAGCGGAGCGATGAAATTAGAGTAAAGGGTGGACGTAGTCGGTATGGTTGACGGCGGATTCGGTGCTTCATTGAGATCCTCTTTCTTGTTGAAAGAAACAAAGCCCACACCATAGATGTAAATCTTTCCATATCGGTTACCATAATAGTTTATGTCGTATGGTAATTGAACCTCCACATAATCGTGATTCAACCAATAAGATTGTTTCAGATGAGTCGCTTCGCCCGAAGTCTCGATCTCTTCCCAATGGTATTGTACGGCAGGGTCATCGATAGAAGCGCTGTAAACGTAGCTGATCGATGAGTTGTTGTCGTCTTGCTGGTCGATAACGTTGATCAAGCTATTCGGAACCAGTGTGTATTCGAGTGTCTCGTTGCCCGGATTTGCGATTGAAACCTGTTTCTGCAATAGCGTACCGCTGGCGAGTGTTTCGTTGATCGTTTCGGGGTTCACGGTGATCTCAGGTACACCGGTAACGGTTCCGGTGATGGCCGCTTTCAGCGTGGTACCGTCTGCCGTAGTGATGGTGAGTTCATCGGTTGTGCTGCCCTCTTTTTCTGTAGGCATCGTGATAACAATGTCTTTGGCTGTTCCCGGTTTGATATCGAACGGCGTCTTGAGATCAAGTGAGAAGTTATTCTTAGCCAAAGAGAGAGCCGTTACGGTTAGTAGGTCGGAACCGTTGTTTTTCAACATTAACGGAGCCTTTACGGTGCTTGTTCTGAATACCGACCCAAAGTCAAGCGTATTCGTTTCCAGTTCGGCTACCGGCTTGAGCGATTCTCCCGTAATGACGGCATTGAAATGCACGTAGCTGGTTGAATTTTGCGGATCGTTGCTCAATATCACAAGGGTGTTGTTTAACGCTCCTGCATACATCTCATCCGTAGCCTTCAGTGTTGCTGTGATCTCTTTCGATTCGCCGATACCGATCACCCCGTTCGCAGATGAGAGTGCGCTGATCATAGACTTGCCCGGAGCAAGTATCTTGACAGCAGACCCGCTTGTTACCTCTGCATACAGCTGTTCGTCATTGTTGTCATTGTCTGTGATCGTAAGTGGATCTTGTACGGCGATGTCGTTTACGCCGATAAATAGGCCCGCACCCTGTTGGAACAGTCCAGAAGGGTTGATGTCGTCATAGAAGATTTCGATATCGCCGTTGCTGGAGATACTCATGCGGAAACTCACCGGAGTGTACTCTCCGCCGTGCATCAGCGCCATAACGTCTTTGAATCTTACGGTGAATTTACCATCCTGTTTTGCATATTCGATCTTACTGTTCGGTCCGAAGTCGAGAGAATTCAGTCCGTAAGCAGCAATAAGTCCCAATCCCTTTATACAACTCGGACTGGCTGTCGGAATCATACAAACATGAAGGTATCCCTCTGTAGAGACGCTCAGTCCGCCATAACTTGTGATGTAAATCTTATCGTAATTCTTGCCGTAATATGGGAAGGAGAATCCCAACGGAATTGCTTCCGACCAGAAGTTCTGATCAGAGAATTGAGATGAGATATTCGTCGGGTTGAGAAGTTCCGGATTTCCGTCGTATTCGAATTCAGAAGCGCCCTTGAGGTTCGAAATCCAAGAGTATCCGAACTTGTGAGCCGTTTTTCCTGCATTCTCAAGTGTTTCATCAGAATATTTCGGAAGGACATATTCCAACGGATATTTCCCGGTATTGCTGATGGTAAAGTTCACTTGGCGTGGTTCGCCTCCCACTTCAAGTTCCCCGAGTTCAAAAGAGGAGGGAGTGATTTCTATTTTTGCCGGTTCGTCTGCGATGCCTCGCAATACGAATGTGTGTTTATTCCCCTCTTTATCAATTAGGTTAACCGTAGCGGTGTGACTGCCCGGTTTGGTAGGACGGAAACTGATCTCCATACTGGATGTAGCACGAGCCGAGAACCCGCTCTGGTAAGTCGGAACCACGAATTGATCGGAAGTACACGAGATGTTCGCGGAAGAGAGACTTCCATATGCTCCTGTAAATACGCCATAACCTGAATTGATCACCTCCACAGTTAGTGTCTTCTTCTGACCGACCAACAGATCCCCGAAGTTCACTACTTTCGGAGTTTGGAGTTCCGGTTTATAACCCTCCACGATGAAGTTCACCGGAATTGTCTTCTGACTGTTTCCCGCTTCATTGCTCTGTAAAAGAAGATTGAACTTGTAGTTTCCGTTTACCATCTTCTGTCCGTCATTGCTGACCTCTACTTTTTGTTCACCGGCCGGTTTTATCGTACCTGCATCCGGAGATAAGGTCATCAAAGAACTCCAGTCAGGATTCTTGCTTTTCGCCGTAATAGCCCATACGACTTTATCGGCGATATCGCTCAAGTTGCCTTCGCGGAGTACTTCGCTCAGTAGCGTCCAGCTTTCACCTCCGTTGGAGCTATAGAAACTGTAGTTTTTATAAGAAGATTCTTTCGATAAGCCAGCAGTAAGTGGATTTTCGTTTCCGGCTTTATAATGTACCACAACCCAGAAGGCGCTGCCCGGCGCAAAATAAAGTTGCTCGTTCAGTGGAATATCCCACCGGTAATAGAACGCATCATATTTAACGGTCTGGAGCAGGGCGGATTTTGATATTGCCACGTTCCCGTCATAAACCTCTATGATCGGATCCTTTCCATAAGCTCCTTCGAAATAAAGGTCCGACAGGTTGAAGCCATCCGGATAAATTTCAGGATCCACATAAAACCATTGAGCCATCGAATTGGTCAGTTTCAAATCGGATTCGCCCAGGTAAGCAGCTATAGAGGTGTAATATCGGAATGACACCGGATAATCGTCTGCATTATAATCTGCGCTGACCATTGCATTTTCGTTGTACGGAGCCATCGACATCAAACCGTTAAAACCGGTTTTTCTTCCCGGATCGGCCTGAACGAAAGAGTTCGGTTTCATAGATACCGTACGGGCAAAGGAGTGCCATTTCAGTAATCCCTCGTCTGTGTTTTTTATGATGAAGTCCGTTATGGCCGTATTGGACTCGGAGGCTTTTATCTTCAGACTTAATTCCGATTTGCTCAGTTCCATCTTCGGCCCTTTATTGGTTGTAGCTGATTTTACCGAGGATAGCGGAGCTGCATTCCCCCAACGATCAACCGCTTTGATTCCAATGTAATAGGTAGTGGTAGGCAAAAGCGCACTGATTTCACAATTTACTTTATCTCCCGAAGAGCTGAATTTCGTATCGATTCTTTTATTGGGAATTTTGCTTAAATCGTCTGATGCGGAGAATTCCGAAGTATTGTAATAAACCAGGTGGTAGTTGACATTATTATCTTCCGAAGCCGGAATGATCCATTCTATAAAAATATTGTCTTGTCCGGGAACGGTCGTGAAATCACTCACCGGTTGAGGCGCATTGCCGCTACCCATTTGCAATGCTTTGTGGGCGTCGATGTATCCGCTGCCGAATTTTCCTTCGTATTCCTGATTATACGTGTAGAAATCGTTTACAGAGGTGAGGAGTTGCTGACGTAAGGTTTCATTCGGAAAATTCGGATTTCCATATTTAGACAAAACCAGGGCTGCAATACCTGATACGTGGGGACAAGCCATGGAAGTACCTTCGCTATATCCGTATTCGTTATTTGGCAGGGTGCTATAGACTCCCTGTGCTGCATTGAAGTCCATGAATCCGCCCGGAGCAGAGATATCGACCCAATCGCCAAAGGTTGAATAAGGAGCCGCTTTTTTGGTACAGGTCATTGACCCAACGGCAACCACCTCCTCCATACAGGCCGGATAATAATCTCCTTCATCTCCTGTATTTCCGTTGGCGAATATCACCAGACCGCCTTTCATAAAAGGACTTTCCGCCTCTGATGTGAAAAAACGAATGGCATCCAAAACGGCCTGTTCTTTATATCCGGGGGAATTCCAGCCCCACGAGCACTGTGCGATAACCGCATCTCTCACTGCCGCATAATAAAAGGCTTTTGCGAAGTCACCCTGTGCGCTCGATCTGGGGTCGAAAACCTGGCAGGATACCATTTTTACACCGCCATCGCCGTTTCCTCCGGCAATTCCGGCTACCCCGATGCCGTTGTTGTTTACCGCACCGACAGTGCCGGCTACGTGGGTACCGTGGCTGTGACCGTAAATATCGTTTGAATTAGTAACAAAATTCCATCCGTACACATCGTCTACGTATCCGTTATTATCGTCGTCCTGTCCCGGTTTCCCGTTCAGCTCTGCGCTATTCACGGATATATTGGCGGCCAGGTCGGTGTGGCTATAATCGATTCCCCCGTCGATGATGGCAACAACCAACTCCTTGTTTCCGGTTATCACCTCCCATGCCTTGAAAATGTTCGCATCGGCACCGACAACAGAGCCCGGAAGAGTTCCGTCGTTGTTGTAGTGCCATTGGCGACTCAGTAGCGGGTCGTCGAAAGGCATTTCCGCTGCACGCGTGGAGGATAGCGAGGCTGCCATCTCTTCCGGCGATACTTTTACGAACTTATCGCTTCCTTTTAGTTCCATCGGAACGATATTTTCAGCGATTGTTATCCCCGGAACCTTGCTGTAAATACGCATCGCTTCTTCCGGGTTGGTATTTTCGTCAAAGACGATTTCATACCAGAGGTGCAAACCGTGCTTGCGGGCCTTTTCCTCCATTTTGGGAACATACGGAAATAATCTTTCCATTTTCACGGCATTGACCTCTCTTCCGGCACGGTCAAAAGGTTCGATACCCGTTGCGACAACTCCGTTACTCATTGTAACCGGTTTCGCGGCGATCTGTCGTGCAACTTCCTCCTGAAGTTTTACACGAATGACTCCTTTGGTCGGTTTTAAATTGTTGGATTGTGCAAACACGCTGGTACTTAGTAATATACAAAGCACCCTAAAACAATAAAGTAGTTTTTTTTGCATAAAAACATGTTTGAATTTAAAAATATATGAAAGAAGAATACAAGAGCTCTTCAATACCCGCGAACGGGAATTTTAAACAAATGATATTTTTATGAGAATGGGAGAGAATAAGAGGATGAAGAAGTTGAGAGTCTCACTTTTCCGAAGAAGAAATCCGGATGATGTATTCGCTTAAACCTTTTAGAAGAGGGAAAAAATATCTAAAAAAGAAAGCGAGAAAGACTCATTGTGCAAACATATTGATGAAATGTTCTTACTCTCTATCACAAATATAATAATATATTTAAATATTAATATAAATATATGAAATTTTAGATATTAAAATATGGGAAAAAAACTCCTCCGATTCGCTCTATTTATAATTTATGCGGTGAAAATAAGCGATGGAAAGGGTATAAAAGCGAAACGACTGCGCATCCGATAGCCAATAATGTTAATATATATAAATTTAATTTTCTTCTCGATTGCTCCTGATAAGGGGGAAATAGGCAGATCCATGAACTAAATTCACGAGGTAAATGAAGGAGGGAGAAACAAGATGCTTTCAGATGCACCTTATTTTTACAAATTGGGTGTTAACCGGACGCTCTGAAGTAATCGCATGCGTATTTTTCGGTAAGTAGAGATAAAAAAAGCGCGACCCGGAAGGATCGCGCTTTCATATTCTGGTATAAATCGTTTCTGATTAACCGTTGGCTGATTACAATTTTGGACCAGCAGCAACAAGAGCTTTACCAGCTTCGTTTCCTGTAAACTTAGAGAAGTTTTTGATGAAACGACCTGCAAGATCTTTTGCTTTTTCTTCCCAAACTGAAGCGTCAGCGTAAGTATCACGAGGGTCAAGGATGTTTGTGTCAACACCTGGAAGTTCTGTTGGAACAACGAAGTCGAACATAGGGATAACCTTAGTTGGAGCTTTGTCGATGTCACCAGAAAGAACTGCGTCGATGATACCACGAGTATCTTTGATAGAGATACGTTTTCCTGTACCATTCCATCCTGTGTTAACAAGGTATGCAGTAGCACCAGAAGCGTTCATTTTCTTAACTAGTTCTTCAGCATATTTAGTTGGGTGCAAAGAAAGGAATGCAGCACCGAAACATGCAGAGAAAGTTGGAGTTGGTTCAGTGATACCACGCTCTGTACCAGCCAATTTAGCTGTGAAACCAGATAGGAAGTAGTACTGTGCCTGTTCTGGAGTCAAGATTGAAACCGGAGGAAGAACACCGAATGCATCAGCAGAAAGGAAGATAACTTTCTTCGCAGGACCTGCTTTAGATACTGGTTTAACGATGTTTTTGATGTGGTAGATTGGGTAAGATACACGAGTGTTCTCAGTTTTAGAACCGTCTGTGAAATCGATTTTACCATCTTCAGCAACAGTTACGTTCTCTAGAAGAGCGTCACGTTTGATAGCAGCCCAGATATCTGGTTCGTTTTCCTGAGACAAGTTGATAACTTTAGCGTAGCAACCACCTTCGAAGTTGAAAACGCCTTCGTCGTCCCAACCGTGCTCGTCATCACCGATTAGCTGACGTTTAGGGTCTGTAGAAAGAGTTGTTTTACCTGTTCCTGAAAGACCGAAGAAGATAGCTGTATCGCCTTCGTTACCTACGTTAGCAGAGCAGTGCATAGAAGCCATACCGTTCAATGGAAGAAGATAGTTCATGTAAGAGAACATACCTTTTTTCATTTCGCCACCATACCAAGTGTTAAGGATGATCTGAACTTTTTCAGTCAAGTTGAAAACAACTGCAGTTTCAGAGTTCAAACCTAGTTCTTTGTAGTTAGCAGGAGCTTTTGCTTTAGAAGCGTTCATTACTACGAAGTCTGGCTCACCGAAGTTAGCTAGTTCTTCAGCAGTTGGGCGGATGAACATGTTAGTCACGAAATGTGCCTGCCATGCTACTTCCATGATGAAACGGATTTTCAAACGAGAGTTTTCGTTTGCACCGCAGAAAGCATCAACAACGTAAAGTTTCTTACCAGAAAGCTCTTCTGTTGCGATATCTTTAAGGATATTCCAAGTGTCCTGAGACAATGGTTTGTTGTCATTTTTGTATTCTTCAGATGTCCACCAGATCGTATCTTTAGTAGTATCATCCATAACGAAGAATTTATCTTTAGGAGAACGTCCTGTGTAGATACCTGTCATTACGTTAACAGCACCCATTTCAGTAACCTGTCCTTTTTCAAAACCTTCTAGTTCTGGTTTTGTTTCTTCTGCGAAAAGTACTTCGTAAGAAGGATTGTGTAGGATTTCAACTGCTCCGTTGATACCGTACTGTGTCAAATCTAATGCCATAGTTTTGATAATTGATTGATTTGTAGTTAATATATATAAAAAACTCTATTTACTTAATTTAGGTTATGTCTTACCTGAAGTGCTACAAAAATAACATAAATAATTAAACAGTTCACTCAATTACGGAAAAATTTCTTCAATTGGATTCATTTTTTATTTCTCTCTCAAACAAATTTTATTTCTCCCTGAAACAAACGTTTTTGGAAACATTTTTCTCTTTTCCCGAGATTATATAACTTTGCAAGAAATTCCCAATGAAAATAGTAGACTTTTCGAAAAGCAATTCGGTATTAAATCGTTTTGTCGCGGAGCTTCGCGATGTTGAGATTCAAAAGGACCCGCTTCGTTTCAGAAGAAACATTGAAAGAATCGGCGAAATTATGGCATACGAAATCAGTAAAGACCTGGAATATGCCGTACAACCAGTACAAACTCCTCTTGGAATAGCCGATGTGAGTCTTCCTACCAGTAAAATCGTGATCAGCACCATCCTTCGTGCAGGTCTTCCTTTCCACCAAGGATTCTTGAATTGCTTTGACCGTTCAGAGAATGCTTTCGTTTCCGCTTATCGTAAATATACAGATGCAGACCACTTCGATATTCACGTCGAATACCTGGCCTCTCCCCGTATTGATGAAAAACAATTGATTATTACCGACCCGATGCTTGCTACAGGTGGTTCAATGGAACTTTCTTACAAAGCAATGCTTTCAAAAGGGGAGCCTGCTCACATCCATGTGGCAGCGGTAATCGCCAGTCGTAAAGCGGTAGAATACATCGCTTCTGTATTTCCTGCAGATAAAACCACGATCTGGGTGGCGGCTATCGATGAAGAATTAAACGATCACGCCTATATCGTACCCGGCTTGGGGGATGCGGGTGACCTTTGCTACGGAGAAAAAGAGTAAACGCATGCCGTGATGCATTCCACCTTATTATAAAGAAAAGATTATAAAGAAAAGGGTGCTGAGACAGAACAGAGGTCTCAGCACCCTTTTCTTTATAATATCGCTCACCACGAGCTTTCTGACCAAAATGTTTGTCGGAAGCGGGAAACATTATATCTTTGAAATGTGAATAAATAATAATTTACGGAGAATGAGTGTCGAGATAAAACAAATTACCGGTAAAAAGGAACTACGTAATTTCATCCGGTTTGCTTATGACCATTATAAGGATAACCCCTATTACATCCCACCGTTGTTTTTGGACGAAGAGGGAACCTTCAATGAAAAGAAGAATCCGGTTTTCGATTTTTGCGAGGCGGTTCATTTCATGGCGTATCGCGATGGAAAAGCGGTTGGTAGGGTTGCCGGTATCATTAATCATCGTTCAAACGAGAAGTTTAATGAGAAGAAAGCCCGTTTCGGATGGATTGAATTTATTGATGATCCGGAAGTAAGTGCAGCGCTGATTGAGGCTGTACAAAAATGGGCTGCAGAGAAAGGACAATCTCACCTCATCGGTCCCATGGGATTCACCGATCTGGATTATGAAGGATGCCTGATCGAAGGGTTCGATCAGCTCGGAACGGCATCTACAATCTACAACTATCCCTATTATGCGGATCACTTCGAGCGTTTAGGTTTTACCAAGGATGCCGATTGGGTAGAGTTCAAGATCTATATTCCCGAAGGAATTCCGGATAAGCACATCCGTATCGGAGAGATTGTAAAGAAGAAATACAACCTGACGGTAATCAAGCCGGAGAACCGCAAGAAGTTGGTGAAGGAATACGGGCAGAAGATTTTCGAGTTGTTGAATCTCGCCTATGCCGGTCTGTATGGTTTCTGTGAATTGACAGACCGTCAGATTCAATATTACATCGATATGTACCTTCCGTTGGTACGGTTGGATTGCATCCGTCTGATTATCGACGGAGAGAACAACCTGGTGGGATTCGGTATCGCGATCCCCTCTTTGGCCAAAGCACAGCAAAAAGCGAAAGGGAAGCTTTTCCCATTCGGATTCATACACCTGCTGAAAGCGCTGAAAGGTCGTAACGATGTGATCGACCTGTATCTCGTAGGCGTTCATCCCGAATACCAAAGCAAAGGTGTAAATGCATTGCTGTTTACCGAACTGATCCCTCAGTTTATAGAAAACGGCTACTCCTATGCGGAGAGCAATCCGGAACTCGAGCAGAACGAAAAGGTACAGGGACAATGGGATTATTTCAGACGCGAACAACACAAACGAAGAAGAGCCTTTCATAAGGCGATCTGATGATTATCGCTGAAGTCATACCCAATAAAAACAATATTGCGCGGGGAATCTCCCCGTGCTTTTTTTTATCGTGTGGCACGGGTGTCATTTAATCTTGTTGGTCTCTTTTAACGTTTCACATTTTCATTACCTTTGCATCCTCTAAAGCCTCTGTGAAAAAGGAGGTTATTGTTAAAAGACATATAAAACGGAACATGAATCGTCTTGTACCCCAAACGCTGACCGCTTTTAAAGGATATAGCTTTGAGCAGTTCAGAAAAGACCTCGTAGCAGGTATCATAGTAGGTGTCGTCGCATTACCTCTCTCGCTGGCATTTGCCATTGCCGCAGGTGTATCGCCTGAAAAAGGGTTGATCACCGCCATTATCTTCGGATTTATCGTATCCTTACTGGGGGGAACAAAAACTCAGATCGGAGGTCCTACGGGAGCCTTTGTGATGATTGTTTCGAGCGTTTACATGCAATTCGGTCTCTCCGGACTGATTGTCGCTTCCGTGATGGGAGGGATGATTCAGATTGCGATCGGAGCGTTGCGTCTGGGTAAGATTTTCAAGTACATACCGTATCCCATCATGATCGGCCTGAATACCGGTATCGCCATTTCCATCTTCTCATCGCAGATCAAAGATGCACTGGGCTTAACCGGAGGAATCAATGAGGCTGGAGAAGTGATTCCGATGGAATTGCCCCTCAATTTGCTCCAAAAATGGGTAGTCTATTTCAGACACATCCATACGATCGACCTCACGACCGTGCTGGTGACTGTGTTCACCATTCTGATCATCGTGTATATTCCCCGGTTATTGAAGAAGTTCCCGCCTTATCTGTTTGCGGTGATTGTTGTTTCGCTGATCGCCTACATCCTGAAAGAGTATGCGGGGGTTACCGGAATCACAACCATCGGTGATCGATTCTCTTTAAGCGGCTCCCTTTCGATTTCGGGATTCGAATTTCCCGATATGTCTACGATCGAACAGCTATTTCCTTCGGCGATAACCATTGCGGCGATGGGAGCGATCGTATCGATCGTATCGTGTTCGGTGGCAGACGGAGCGACAGGCGACCGGCATAACTCCAATATGGAACTGATCGCCGAGGGAATCGGTAACATCATCACCCCGATCTTCGGTGGAATTCCCGCTACCGGCGCGGTTGCACGTACCATGGTGGGGATCAGCAACGGCGGACGCACTCCCTTGGTGGGGATGATTCATTCGGTGATCGTATTGCTTATCCTGCTGTTCCTCGGATCGCTTGCCGCGCACATCCCCACAGCCTGTCTGGCCGGTATGCTGGTGGTGGTAGCCTACAATATGGCAAACTTCAAATCGCTTAAATCGTTGTTGAAAAATCCGAAGTCGGACGTAGCCGTACTTTGTACGACGGTAGGTCTGGCCGTGGTCTTTAACCTCTCGGTGGCTGTTGAGGTGAGTTTGCTGATGGCGGTTCTGCTATTCTTGAGACGTGTTTCCGAGACTTCGAACGTCTCTGTATTGCGCGATGAGATTAGTTTGTTGGAGGGTACGGATGCTGCTACATCCGACGATCAGGGTGAGAAATTGAACTTGGCCAAAGGAGTGGAAGTGTTCGAACTCGACGGACCATTCTTCTTCGGTATGGCGAATAAATTCGATGAGGAGATGCGCATCATCGGTGATAAGCCACGCATCCGTATCTTGCGTATGCGCAAGGTGCCGTTTATCGACTCAACGGGTCTTCATAACCTGGAGATGTTTATCAATCAGTCGAAACAGGAGCACATCCGTGTCATCCTCTCCGGGGTTCGTCCCGATGTATTGGCTACCCTCGAAAAGAGTAAGGTTGCCGGTCAGATCGGTATGGATAACATCTTCGATCACATTAACGGTGCGGTAGCAAAAGCAAACGAACTTGCCCGAGAGGAATCGGAGAAGAAGCATCCCCACGGACATGCCTCGCACGCATCCCACACCTCGCGTTGACATAAATCGGAATTTCGGATAACCGGAACATTCCGACTCAGAAATCCCGTTCTCCGGAAACTGTAAAGCGTTTTCGGAGAACGGGATTCTTTCTAATCGCCCGAATCCGGCTGCGGCTGCTAAACCGGGATCCGGTGATTATTCCTTATTCATCGATTTCAAATGTAAACCCCGGACCCGGTATGAGGTGCGAAGAAACATCTCCCGCGTAAATCTCACCCTTGTCAAGTGGTAGTTTTTTTACAGATGCGCCGGGTGAAAAATCTACGTTCAACAAATCTATCCAGAAGACATTTGGGGATAGAGTGGATTCATAATAATATTTTAGATTTTTCTGATCCGAAACCGTCCGCCAAATGGTGGTGGAAATATTGGGTTGGTCTTCTGTTGAGATTCCTAACGGAACCGATACGTTACGCATGACACTGAATACCCCTGCCACGCCAATCCGTTCATTAGCCGTTTTCGGAATAACATCGATATAGAATGATGCTCTAGCAAACCGGTCGGCTGCACGGTTTGTTCCCGGAAGCATCTGTAAACCACCCACCTGTTTCCAATAATTATTAATTGCCAGTTGTTGGTTGTAGAAAGGAGAGTTAGTCATTACCTGATATTGCGGTCCTTCATATATCACTACATTCCCTTTCTCATATTCCACGATAGCACTATTTCCAAGCGCATCAGAGATAGAGAGGTGTAATTTGGTTTCAACACCATTCGGAAGTTTAGGGGCGTTCAACCGAAAAAGGTCTTTTTGTAATGTCTGGACAGCTTCTTCAACGGTAGCAAAATTATCCAATACATATTGTGCCCAATAAGAGATGCCCATGATCGGACGTGTATCGTTTGGTCTCGAATAATCAGATTCTACGAGAAAAAGCAGATTTGCAACCAATCCTTTTTCATTCATCCCGTCGGCTGTACCGATGTCATAGCCGGCTGCGATCACACTTCCGTATTTAGAGGTCCATTTCATTGAATTTTCTGTGAGACCTGCCTTTCGTTCGATTCCTCGCGGAAATACATAGAGGTTGGTTCTCATATCTTCCTTCCAATCCATCGTACGCCCGGTAATCACCAAATTTTGCTCTCCAACGTAAAGTGCTCTTGTACAAGCTTTCGCAGAAGGGAAGAAACAGAGTAAACCCGCTCCGACCGCTACTAAACTCAGAATAAATTGAATCTTTTTCATTTTAATACGATCTAATTTTTCAATATTAAAGTCAAATACGCCATCCATATAAGGTATTTCCCCAAGTCAAATCAGATATTTATACCGGTAAAATATTTCAGTAACCATCCTATTCCGAAACTGATTGCGGCTACACTGGTACTTACGCCGAGCATTTCGAGGAAGCGTTTCCAAAAGGACTCGCTCTTTACGATTGCGTAATAGAAATTAAAGGCACCCACGATGATACTTCCTGTAATCAGACAAACCAGGAGGGCCCAATACACATTCTTCATAAAGATAAAAGGCGATAAAAGCAGAATGACCGTGATCAGGTAGGCTGTTAGCGTATAAAATGCCGCTTTCATCGGACTCCGCCCTTCACTCTCCGTTTTCGTGGACATATATTCCGAAGCTCCCATCGAAAGTGCGGCCGCAATTCCGGTAATGGCACCTGCCATCGCTACGATTTGAGGTTTCTGAAACGCCAGTGCAAACCCGGCCAAAGCACCGGTAAACTCAATGATGGCATCGTTCATTCCCAAAACAACGGCACTCATGTATTGCAGTCGGTCTTCTTCGATCTTGCTGATCATCACCTGTTCTTCCAACTCCTCGGCCTCCACTTTCTCTTTATATCCCGGTAAAGTGCTGATGATCGGTAAAATTTTTTTCATCTCCTTCTGATTGTATTCGATCATCTTGATGCCGAATGTGAGTCCGAAGGTTCGTGACAAGAGAAAGAATAAACGGATACGCCAGCGTCGGGGTTTGATTTCAATCCCGGTAAAACTACGCGCATTCTCATAATGATCCCACTCTTTGACAGATAGATTCTGAAGTACCTCGCGGTTGTGCGGCTCTTTTACCACTTTAGAGAGTTCGCGGTATAGAATCGTCATCGCAGCTTCGTTCCGTTGGAAGGCAAGCATCGCTTTTAATTGCGTTTTATCCATTTTTCTGATTATATAAGGTATAAAAAAAGCGTCGGCTCAGGAGTTTTACTCCCGACCGACGCTTTTTTTTATTGTTGAGGATTCCGATTACATACGATCCGGAACGTTGATTCCCAATAGGTTCATACCTGTTTTTACTACGCGGGCTACATTTTCAGAAAGAACAAGACGGAATGCGCGAAGCGATTCATTCTCCTCTTTCAAAATTGAGAAGTCGTGATAGAACTGGTTGTATTCTTTCACAAGATCGTAAACGTAGTTAGCGATTACAGCAGGGCTGAAATTGTCGCCGGCTTCTTTTACAACGCTTGGGAAGGCCGCAAGGTTCTGAATCAATGACGCTTCTTTTTCAGACAAAGTCAAATCAGCAGGCAATGCAGACGGTAGTTCGATGCCTAATTCTGCTGCTTTACGCAATACAGAGCGGATACGAGCGTGTGTATATTGGATGAAAGGACCTGTATTTCCATTGAAATCGATCGATTCTTTCGGGTTGAAGGTCATGTTCTTGCGCGGGTCCACCTTCAGAATGAAATATTTCAGAGCACCCAAACCTACGGTTCTAGCGATCTCAAATGCCTCTTCCGGCGTGCATCCGTCTAATTTGCCAAGCTCTTCAGAGGTTTCTTTCGCGGTAGCGATCATCTCGGCCATCAGGTCGTCGGCATCTACAACCGTACCTTCGCGCGATTTCATCTTACCTTCCGGAAGTTCAACCATTCCGTAAGAGAAGTGAACCAAATCTTTACCCCATTTGAAGCCAAGGCGGTCCAAAAGGATTGAAAGAACCTGGAAGTGGTAGTTCTGCTCGTTACCTACAACATATACCATCTTATCGATCGGATAATCCTGGTAACGAAGTTTTGCCGTACCGATATCCTGTGTCATGTAAACCGATGTTCCGTCAGCACGAAGCAACAATTTGTGGTCTAACCCCATGTCTGTAAGGTCTGCCCATACGGATCCGTCTTCTTTCTTGTAAAGGACACCGTTTTCAAGACCTTCCAGCACTTTATCTTTACCTTCGAGGTAGGTTTGAGATTCGTAATAGATCTTGTCGAAATCTACACCCATCATTTTGTAGGTTTCGTCGAACCCTGCGTATACCCAGTTGTTCATCATCTCCCACATAGCGTACACTTCAAGGTCGCCCGCTTCCCACAAACGAAGCATTTCGCGCGCTTCAGCCATCAGGGTTGACGCTGCTTCCGCTTCCTCTTTGGTCATGCCCTTCGACTGCAATTCGGCCAATTCCGCTTTGTAGTGTTTATCGAACAATACGTAGAAGTCGCCGATCAGGTGATCGCCTTTCTTACCGGTAGACTCGGGCGTACATCCTTCGCCCCATTTCTTCCAAGCAAGCATTGATTTACAGATGTGGATACCACGGTCGTTGACAATGTTGGTTTTCACCACTTTGTTACCGTTGGCCTTCAGGATTTCAGAGATGCTGAAACCAAGTAGGTTGTTACGTACGTGACCCAGGTGAAGTGGTTTGTTGGTGTTTGGTGAAGAGTATTCGATCATTACCAACGGAGCGTTTTCCGTTGCCGTTTTCACACCGAAGTTCTCTGTAGCATTCACGCCGTTCAACATTTCAACCCAAACAGCCGGAGCGATCGTCAGATTCAAAAATCCTTTGATTACATTGAAAGCGCTGATCGCGGGTTCATTTTTCATCAAGTATTCACCAATCTCGTTAGCGGTAGCTTCCGGATTTTTCTTTGAAACTTTTAGGAATGGAAAGACAACCAGTGTCAGATGCCCTTCGAATTCTTTTTTTGTCTTCGAAAGCTGAATCTGAGAATCCTGCGCTTCCACACCGTAAAGGTCTGAAATCGCTTTCTTTACAGAGTCAGCAAGCTTTACTTCAATGTTCATATATAATTGATCAATATTAAGTTTATACGTTCGCTCAAACCAACCGGGAGAGGATGGTCAATTTTGCACAAAGATAGTAAATATAAGGGATATAAGCAGGCTGGAGGGGGACAACGTGATTTTAGAGGTATAAACTATGTTTAAACAAAATAATCTACTATTTATACGGGAGACCATCGGGCGGAAACCTCAATTTCCATTCATTTAGATGGAGAATAACCTCTTTCTGAACACTCGAACGAAACGATTTTTTAGGCGATGCCCAACAAATCTTTCAGGGATCCTATACTTCTTTCCGCAGAAACACGATAATGCCGGAAGCAAGGCGGTGGCGCGGTCGAAGCAAGGCGGTGGTTCGCCCGAAGCAAGGCGGTGGTTCGGGTGAACCACGGCAGTGACGCGCCGATTTTTCTCTTTAAGTAATTGTATGTTAAGTATTTGTATTGATAAACACAGGGGTGCATTTGGGCTTAACAGGAGAGCGCAAAAAAGAGTACCTTAAAAGGAGAATAAAAGGAGAATAATAAGGAGAATAATAAGGAGAATAAAAAGAGGTTGCCTAATTCATTCAGATGAATTTTAGGCAACCTCCTCTTTTCGTATCTGATTGAATTCCGGATTATTTAATCTTATCGGAAAATTCTGTACCAGGTTTGAATTTAACAACTTTTCTAGCCGGAATCGTGATTTGCTGTTTGGTTGCAGGATTGATTCCTGTTCTTTCACTTTTTTCTACAGTAGCGAAAGTACCAAAACCGATCAGGCTCACTTTATCGCCGTTCACCAATGCATTTTCTACACTTTCCACAAAAGCTTCCAACGCTTTTTTAGCATCTGTTTTGCTAAGGCCTGAAGTTTCGGCCATAGCAGTAATAAGTTCTGACTTGTTCATATGAATGACTATATTTAAAAAGATTAAGATAAAAAGTTTATATTCATTAAAAATGACAAACAAATATATATATTAATAATCCATAACGCAAAGAAAAAGAGTTGGAAATATTGATTTTAAGTGCTGATTTTTAGAATTAAAGGGCTGTAAAGGTGAAAATCGTAAATAATCACTACATTTGTGAGTAGAGCCGCCCCACAAAGGGTTGATAACATGGCTTGTTACTGATATACACTAACGTAAATCTTTTTTCTATGTTTCAGAGAAGTTCTGGTTTTCTATCCAATATTCCACCGGTAACGCTAAACCTTATTATTATTAATTTTCTTTGTTTTGCGGCAAGTTTTGTTTTTTCCCGTTCCGGAGTCAACCTGAATTATATCCTGGGTCTTCACTATTTCGGAGCAAATGCTTTCAATCCCGTGCAGCTCATCACTTACATGTTCATGCATGCCAACATCTCCCATATATTCTTCAATATGTTCTCTCTGTTCATGTTTGGAAAGACCCTGGAATATACGTGGGGAGGGAAACGCTTTCTGATTTACTACATGGTAACGGGTATCGGAGCCGCATTGGTGCAGCAGGGAGTTTGGTGGATTCAGGTTCGCGAACTGTTGAGTCAGGATTCGTTTAGACTGGGACAATATGTGATAGATCGTGCCGATTTCCTAATCAATTACCTACCTGATTATCTGAATAACGCATTCCTTACCATCGGAGCATCCGGGGCTGTATTCGGCATCTTGCTGGCATTCGGTATGCTTTTCCCGAACGCACAATTATACATGATGTTCATCCCATTTCCGATCCGTGCGAAATATTTCGTGATCGGTTACGGTATCTTGGAACTCTTCTTGGGAGTGGCTAGCTTTAACGGCGATAATATCGCCCATTTCGCGCATCTCGGAGGAATGATTTTCGGTTATATTCTGATTAAAATCTGGAAAAAACAGGATTTCAACAATGGCAAATATTTTTACTGATCTCAAACGAAGGTATTTTCAGGGGAACCTGCTGTTCCGTCTGCTATTTATAAACGTAGCCTTTTTTGCTGTGGCTTCGGTGTGGCTGGTGACGACGCGTCTGTTTAACTACGACGGTTACCGGTTGTTGCGCTATTTTGAATTGCCCTCTAATCCCGCTACGTTGCTTTATCAGCCGTGGACGCTGGTCACCTATATGTTTTTGCATACCAATTTCCTGCATTTGCTTTTCAATATGCTGTGGCTTTATTGGTTCGGGCAACTCTTTTTGCGCTGGTTCACAGAGAAGCAACTCGGAGGAATCTATTTCATGGGAGGCATTTTCGGAGGATTGCTTTATATCCTGTCGTACAATCTCTTTCCGATGTTTACCGATGTCGTGTCACATTCATTTCTGTTGGGCGCATCGGCCTCCGTATTGGCCATCGTGGTGGCTACGGCCATGCGTGCGCCGAACGATGAGGTTTACCTGCTGTTCCTGGGTGCGATAAAATTGAAATACATCGCCATGTTCGTTGTGGCACTTTCTTTCGTAAATGTGATTTCGGACAATGCCGGAGGCAACATCGCCCATTTGGGGGGCGCTTTATTCGGCTTTCTATTCGTGGTTTCCTATAAGAAGGGGACAGACCTTACGCGAGGGGTGAACATGCTCATAGATAAAGTGGTGAATTGGTTTAAACCGCGTCCGAAGATGCGTGTGCAAATGGGAGATCGCCAACGTGACATGGATTACAACCGACGTAAGAAGGAGCAGCTGGAGGAGATCGATCAGATTCTGGATAAGATGAAACGATCCGGATACGATGGGTTGACAGCAGAAGAGAAAAGAAAATTGTTTAATGCCGGAAAAAAATAGAAATGCATATAATCGGAAGAGTTTTTGATGGTCTGGTACTAACGATCAATGTGGTGGTGATTCTAATCTTCATCCTTTCCGCTTATTCTGATCGCATTTCGCCCAACTCCATCATCTATCCCTCGTTCTTGGGGATTTTGTTTCCTTTTTTCTTACTGATCCTCTTGGGTTTTACAATCTATTGGGCACTCCGATTGAAAGTGTATGCCCTGATCTCTCTTGCGGCTCTTCTGATCTGCTGGGAACCCGTGACCCGTTATATACCCTATCACATGATGCGGAGTGATGAGCAACCCGGTTCATTGAAACTGCTTACCTATAATACCTGCGGCATGGGAAGTTATAACCACGGAACCCGCGAAAACAGCAATAACGTACTCAAATTCATACAAGAGCAGAATGCAGATATCGTGTGTCTGCAAGAATATACTTTCGTAAATGAAAAGGGAGCCTTGTCGGAAAAAAAGATCCGAAAAGCGCTTTCCAGCTATCCTTATTATCACTTTAGCAGTGCTTCTGCCAATTATACCAACAGTGGACTTGCTATCTTCTCCAAATATCCCATCACCCGTTCAAAAGCGATCGAATACAAAAGTATCTACAACAATTCATGTCTGTACGAGGTCAACGTGAAGGGAAAGAAGATCACGGTGATAAACAACCACCTTGAGTCGAATAAGTTATCGCCTGAAGATCGTAAATTCTATAACTCGGTGATTAAGAATTTTGAAACGGATAAAATTCCCGAAATCCGCTCCACACTGATTCATAAACTGGGGGCCGCATACCGTATCCGTGCCCTGCAGGCCGAAAAACTGAAAGGGATCATTGCCAATGTGAAGACACCGGTGATTGTTTGCGGCGATCTAAACGATACCCCTATTTCTTACTGTTATCAGACGATACGGGGACCGCTGAAAGATGCGTATCGCAATTCGGGATTCGGTCTCGGCATCACCTATCATGAGAATAATTTTCTATTCCGAATCGATCATATCTTTCACAGCGCCTCCATTCATTCTTACAATGCAGAGGTGCATCATGTAAACTATTCCGACCATTATCCCGTCACAGTCTCGCTTGATTTGCCGGAATAACGTAACCGATTTATGATATTATTGCTTATTTGTTGACATATTGCCAACTTCACCTATCTTTGTTTCATAAACTTAAAATTTTAATAAATGAAGAATTTATTATTCACCACATGCGTTGCAGCTATGATCACATCGTGTGCACCTAAGGCGGAAACGAATCCTTTCTTTACCGATTCTACCGCACCTTTCGGAGTTCCTATGTTCGAAAGTATCAAAACAGAGCATTATATGCCTGCCTTCATGGAGGGTATGAAAGAGCATAATGCCGAAATCGAGGCGATTGCGAATAATACGGAGACTCCTACCTTTGAAAATACGGTGGCAGCTCTAGAATTCAGCGGAAAGCTGATGAATCGCGTAGCCGGTGTTTTCTACAACCTGACAAGTGCTGAAACAAATGAGGAGTTGAATAATATTCAGAAAGAAATCGCTCCTTTGATGTCGGAACACAGCGACAACATGATGCTTAATGATAAGCTATTCGCTCGCATCAAAACGATTTATGATAACAAAGCAACCGCCGGACTGACAAAAGAGCAGGAGATGGTGTTGGAAAAATATTATAAGAATTTCGTTCGTTCGGGCGCTCTTTTGAATCCGGAACAGAAGGAGACTCTGAAAACGTTGAATAAGGAGCTGGGATTGGCTTATATCAAATTCGGCGACAACGTTTTGGCTGAAACAAACAGCTTCAAATTGGTAATCGACAATCAGTCTGATCTAGCCGGTTTGCCGGACTGGGCGATTGCTGCTGCTGCCGAAGAGGCGAACGCGAAAGGCGATTCAGGCAAATGGGTATTTACCCTGCAGAAACCAAGTCTGATTCCATTCCTTCAGTATGCCAATAACCGCGAATTGCGCGAGAAAATGTACAAGGGATATGTAAACCGCGGCGATAATAACAACGCAAACGATAACAAAGAGGTGATCGCTCAGATCCTGAAACTTCGTCTGCAGAAAGCAAACCTTTTGGGTTACAATTCATTTGCGGAATATGCGTTGGATAACCGTATGGCACAAACTCCCGAGAATGTGTACGCACTATTGAATAAGATCTGGGATGCGGCTCTTCCGGCTGCCAAAGCCGAAGCTGCCGATATGCAGAAACTGATCAACAAAGAGGGTGGCAAATTCAATCTTGCGGCTTGGGACTGGTGGTATTACACTGAAAAAGTACGTAAGGAGAAATTTGATCTAGACGAGTCTGAAATCAAACCTTACTTCAATGTGGATCAGGTTCGCGAAGGTGCCTTCATGGTCGCGAATAAACTTTGGGGAATCTCTTTCGAGGAGCTTGAAAACATGCCTGTTTATAACAACGATGTGAAAGCATTCGAAGTGAAAGATAAAGACGGTTCTCACATCGGCGTGTTCTATGTGGATTACTTCCCGCGCGCCGGAAAAAGAGCCGGAGCTTGGATGAATACATACCGCGATCAGAGCATCGAGAACGGAGAGAATATCCGTCCGATCGTAGTGAACGTTGGTAACTTCTCCAAACCGACAGGCGATACGCCTTCTTTGCTGAACATCGACGAGGTACAGACGTTGTTTCATGAATTCGGTCACGGTCTGCACGGCTTGTTGACAAATTGTACTTACCCTTCGGTAAGCGGTACATCCGTAGCGCGTGACTTTGTGGAGCTTCCTTCGCAAATCATGGAGCACTGGTCTACGCATCCGGATGTATTGAAAATGTATGCGAAACATTACCAGACGGGCGAAGTAATTCCAGACGCTCTGATTGAAAAAATGGAGAAAGCGGGTAACTTCAATACCGGTTTCACAACAACCGAGTTGGTTGCTGCCGCACTCTTGGACATGGATTTCCATACAAATACGAATATCGAAGGATTCAACGCATCTGAATTCGAGAACGGCGTTACGAAAAGAATCGGTCTGATCGATGAGATCACTTACCGTTACCGCGGTCCTTTCTTCAGCCACATCTTCTCAAGCGAAGGTTACTCTGCCGGATATTACAGCTATCTATGGGCTGAAGTGTTGGATGCCGATGCATTCGATGCATTTGCACAGAATGGTATCTTCGATCAGGAAACAGCGCAGCTATATCGTGACAATATCCTTGAAAAAGGGGGTAGCGTTGAGCCGATGA
Organism: Bacteroidales bacterium; assembly: GCA_036655355.1. GTDB lineage: Bacteria > Bacteroidota > Bacteroidia > Bacteroidales > JAUNSR01 > JAUNSR01. The sequence continues at coordinate 110,814 of JAVVQG010000003.1, read as the reverse complement.
CGCTTTATCAGCAGTTCCGCGGCGCAGAGCCGAATCCGGAAGCATTGCTTCGTAATCGCGGTTTGAAGAACTAAGCATTGGAATATCGCCGGAAGCGATGATCAAAAAGGAGGATTTTCCGTGATGGGAAATCCTCCTTTTTGATCAAGGCATTTCGATAATAGAAGGTACGAACCTCGTAAAAATCATTATAGCATGAAAAACAATTGCATTTCCATGTTGCCGGCAATCCTACTGTTGACGGTAGCAACCTCTCTTTCCGCCCAGCCGCGCGAAGTGAAATGGCTGCATGCCATGAACAAGGCCGATGGCAGGGCTCTTACAAATTTCAACAAGGCCGTGTCTAACTCGGAGGTATTCTTTTTGGTCGGCGTTCCCGTCGGCATGGGTATCTATGACCTGATTACCCGGGATCGTGACCATTTGGATAAGACGTTGGGCGTAACCGCTTCGATCGTAGGAACGTATGCATTGAGTATGACGTTGAAAGAGATTGTGAAGAGGGATCGTCCTTTTGAGAAATATCCCGGTTATATCATTCCGCGCGTTAGTGAAGAGGGCTACTCTTTCCCCTCCAATCATACGGCGGGAGCTTTTGCGCTGGCTACCACACTCTCGCTTAATTTCCCGAAATGGTATGTAATCGCTCCCGCTTACCTGTGGGCTTCGGCCGTAGGGTATTCTCGGATGCAACTCGGAGTGCATTATCCTTCGGACGTATTTGCAGGAGCCGTATTGGGCGCCGCAACCGCTTGGGGGTGTTACGAGGCACAAAAAGCGTGGACACGTCACCGCAAAGCGCGAAATAAGAATTATGGAGTTGCTTTGAAGGCTTATTGAAATTCTTCTCTCATTTTCTGCAACTTTTCTGCTTTATGATTTGTTTAGCTTTTATTAAGAAAGCCTATTCCTTACGTTCATGAAGCAATCTATTTTAAACCTTGTGCTGTGTGGTTCGTTTCTAGCAATCACCACTGTCGCTTTTCCCGTGATGCGTTCGGATGTACAGAAGAACAGTCTCACCGGTAAAGTACATACCTGCACCACCCGCTCTTACAACTATAAAAAAAGCGGAAATCAGGTGGTCCGTATGGAAGCCGCTCCGCTTGATTACGGAGGAGACGGTTATTATGTGGATTCTTATTTTGAGTACGATCCGCAGGGGCTGGTTCTTGAAGAGGAGTATCTTTCGGATGATTTGCAAGAGATCCGTCGCAAACGCATCGTACGCAATGCGGATTCACAGATCACGGAAGTGCGGCATTTCGATACCCGCAATAACCTGTTGAGTTACGAGGTGGCTGCTTTTCGGGACAATAAGCAACTGCAAGCGTATTCGGTTTATGATTCACAAGGGAAACTGATCGGCCGTAAAATACCGCAGTATGACAGTCTGGGACGCCAAACCGCAATTTATCATTACGATGCGGCGGGCAATCGGAAGGAAATAACAGACAGTTGCGCTTACGACAAGAAAGGAAACCGTATCTTCCGATACAAAGAGGGTCCGGTCAACTATACGATGGTACTCGATCCGGATGATAAATTGGTGGAGGAGCAGGGGGTTTTTGAAGATGGGAAGGAGTATTTCCACAATTTCCATCAGTACGATCGCTCCGGGAAACGAATCCGAACCATCTTTACGGTTGACGGAAAGGTGAATGAGGAGCGTGAAGATCCCTATTCGCAGAATATACTCGATGACGGCACCGTTCTCAAATGTGATTCCGCCGGTAATTGGACGGTGAAGATTTTTCCCTATGACGATGAAACCGGCAGTATGGTGGAACGTACAATCACCTATTATAAATAAAGCATATAAGTAATGGGATTACAGAAAGACCGGATACAATTTTTATTTGTATCCGGTCTTTCCGTTTTCTGAACCCTTCGGATGATCAGGGGTTCAGGATTTTATCATAACGTTTATTCTCATTAATGATCTCAAGTGCTTTCTTGTATGAATCGTTGTCGGCATTGATCACCCTGAAGTAGTCGGTCATGTTAAACAGGTCGCGCGCCACGAGCGCCTTGATCTGTAACGCCATCAATGGAGCGGACTTCTCGAACTGTTCCGGATCGATCTTTACCTTCTCCTTTTCAGCTTCCGCCTGCAGTTGCGACATCATCTCCGGAGTTACGGTGAACCCTTTGTCGAAGCTTTTGAAATCAGGATATTGCTGTTTCAGCGATTTCTGGTTCGCATCGAAATAATTCATTACGTATTGTAGCAATACACCTTTCGCTACGATGTCACGGTGAACGTCCGTATAACGAGTCGTATCAATTGGGATAAATACATCTGGCATGATTCCTCCACCTCCGTAAACCGTTCTTCCCTTGAAAATCGTTTTATATTTCAATGAATCCGGAAAATGGATGCTGTCTGCCGAAGAGAGTTCCCCTTTGTTATAACGGTTGATCAAGTCTTTGTTGTAGCTTTCGATGCCGTCTTGGTAAGGTTTCTGGATACTTCTTCCGGAAGGTGTATAGTAACGCGATACGGTCAGTCTCATCATCGAACCGTCCGGAAGCGGAATCGGACGCTGTACCAACCCTTTTCCGAAGGTACGTCTTCCGATGATCACGCCACGATCCAAGTCTTGAATCGCGCCCGATACGATCTCACTAGCCGAAGCACTCGATTCGTCGACCAATACAATCAACTTTCCACTTTTAAATCGCCCTTTGTCGTTCGAGATCGCCTCTTCACGCGGGAACTGTCTGCCTTGTGTATAAACGATCAGTTCGTTGGCATTGAGAAACTCGTTCGCCATATCGATTGCGGCGTTGAGGTAACCGCCGCCATTCCCCTGCAGGTCAAGGATCAGGTTTTGCATCCCCTCTTTCTTCAAGGTATCCAAGGCTGCCACGAACTCCTCGAAGGTGGTGGCTCCGAAACGGCTCACGCGGATGTATCCCGTTTTGGCATCAGCCATGTAGGTTGCGTCAATCGAATAGATCGGAATTTTATCGCGGACGATGCGGAACTGAATCGGCTCTTTCACGCCGCGTCGAAGCACACTAATGTTAACTGCGGTTCCTTTGGCGCCGCGTAGCCGTTTCATAATGTCCGGCGTAGTCATTTTCACCCCTGCGATGGCGGTGTCATTCACTGCGATGATGCGGTCGCCTGCCAGAACGCCTACTTTTTCGGAAGGTCCCCCCGCTACGGTATTGATAATGAACAACGTGTCGTTAAGCATGTTGAACTGAACGCCGATCCCGTCGAAGTTTCCTTGAAGCGGTTCGTTCATCTCCTTTACTTCCTCGGCATTCATGTAGGTTGAATGCGGGTCTAACTCCTTCAGCATCCCTACGATGGCATCTTCGGCGAGTTTGTCTTGATTCACGGTGTCCACATAAAAACGGTCGATCGCGTAAGCGGCCAGGTTCAGTTTACGCATAGCGGCAGATTCATTCTGAGCCCCGACGCTACCCGCCAAGCATAATAGCGCGGCGAGTGATAACATTAGTTTTTTCATTTAGATAGGTTGGTTTTACTTCGGTCTGTTCAGAATCTCATGCATGCGCAGTTTTTCAGGAACAAAAGCCGATACATCTTTATTGTATCTCATAAGTTCACGTACGATGGTGGAACTGATGTGCGTATGTTCCGGTTCTGTGAAGAGAATGACGGTTTCCACGCCCGATATGGCCCGATTTACGTCGGCTATGGTTTTCTCATACTCATAGTCGTTGACGGATCGTATACCGCGCAAAATGTATTTTGCACCCTTCTCCCGCGCATAGTCGACAGTCAGGTAATCATACGCTCCCACACTCACATTCGGATTTCCCGCATACAGGTTTCCGATCATTTCAATTCTCTCTTCCAGCGTAAAAAATGTTCTTTTCGACTCGTTGACCCCGATGGCGATGATCACCTCGTCGAAAAGGTTTAATGCGCGCTCCACGATCGATTGGTGTCCGTTTGTGAACGGATCAAACGTACCGGGGAATAATGCGATTCTTTTATTCGACATCTTCTTCTATAACAAGATTTTCAATGATAAAGTTTTGTCGTTCCATGGTGTTCTTTCCCATGTAGAACTCAAGCAACTCTTTGATAAGCATATCTTTTTTCAGCGTAACGGGATCCAGTCGGATATCGGCGCCGATGAAATGTTTGAACTCGTTCGGAGAAATCTCCCCCAGACCTTTGAATCGGGTGATCTCGGGATTGGCTCCCACTTTCTTCATCGCTGCCACGCGTTCCTCTTCCGAATAGCAATAATAGGTGTCTTTTTTATTGCGTACGCGAAACAACGGAGTCTGCAGGATGTATACATGTCCCTTTTTGATCAGATCCGGAAAGAACTGCAGGAAGAAGGTGATCAGCAGCAATCGGATGTGCATCCCGTCCACGTCGGCATCGGTAGCGATAATCACTTTGTTATAGCGTAGGTTATCAATTCCCTCCTCAATATTCAGTGCGGCCTGAAGCAGGTTGAACTCCTCGTTCTCATATACGACCTTACGGGTCAGACCGAAGGTGTTGAGCGGCTTACCGCGCAGACTGAAAACGGCCTGGGTTTCTACGTCGCGACTCTTCGTGATCGATCCCGAAGCGGAATCCCCCTCGGTGATGAATAACGATGAATATTCCCGTTTATCCCCTTTGGCATCGTTGTAATGCACCCGGCAATCGCGTAGTTTTTTGTTGTGTAGGTTGGCTTTCTTGGCTCTTTCGCGTGCCAATTTGGTTACTCCGGCGATCGCTTTACGCTCTTTTTCAGATTCAAGGATCTTCTTGAGCATGATCTCTGCCGTTTCGTTGTGTTTGTGCAGGTAGTTATCGAGTTCCTTTTTCAGAAAGTCTCCGATAAATTTATTCACACTTACACCGTCGGGCGACATGTCTTTCGATCCGAGTTTGGTTTTTGTCTGCGATTCGAATACCGGCTCTTCCACCTTGACGCTCACTGCCGCCACCATCCCGCTACGGATATCGGCGTAATCGAAGTTCTTATTGTAGAACTCCTTGATCGTTTTGGATACGTTCTCGCGGAATGCCGAGAGGTGTGTGCCTCCCTGCGTGGTATGCTGACCGTTCACGAACGAGTAGTACTCCTCGCCGTATTGGTTGCTGTGGGTGATCACGATTTCAATATCCTCCCCCTTGAGATGGATGATCGGATAGAGCGGTTCGGAAGTGATGTTCTCATTCAAAAGATCCACCAATCCGTTTTTCGAAAGGAATTTCTTCCCGTTATAATAGATTGCGAGTCCCGAATTCAGGAACGTATAGTTCTTGAGCAGGTTCTCTACGTATTCGTCGCGATACAGGTACTCCTTGAAGATGGAGGCATCGGGCGTAAAACGAACCATCGTTCCGTTCGACTCTTCGGAGTTCGTTATCGGTTCGTCTCTGCGTATCTCTCCACAACTGAAATCACTCGCCTTGGCTTTTCCGTCGCGGAAGGCTTCGATAAAGAAATCGGTCGAAAGGGCATTCACCGCTTTGATACCGACCCCATTCAGACCCACCGACTTCTTGAACGCCTTCGAGTCGTATTTGGCACCCGTATTCATTTTGGAAGCCACATCGTTCACTTTATCCAGCGGAATACCGCGACCATAGTCGCGTACGGTAACAGTTCCCTCTTTAATGGTCACATCCACGCTTCGGCCGAATCCCATCATATATTCGTCAATGGCATTGTCAAGAACCTCTTTCAGAAGAACATAGATCCCGTCTTCCGCGTGAGTACCGTCGCCTAGTTTTCCGATATACATCCCGGGGCGGCGGCGGATATGTTCCTTCCAATCAAGTGTGCGAATCGTATCGGAGCCGTACTCCGTCACGTTCTGTATGTTCGTATTCTCTTCCATAGGTCTCATATAGCTTCTTAAACACACAAATTTAGCATATTCCGCTATAATTCTAAATTTTAACGGATCAAAAGTCATCTTGCCCGAAATTCCGTCGCCAAGGTACGAAGTAATAGTGATTTATAGTTTATTGTCAATTTTACGCTTCTAAATTTAAGGTTTAAAACTATATTTGCATCTAATTAATTTAACGTTTGGATAAATTAATCAAAACACCTAATACACCAATACATGAAAGTTTTACGTAATTTTTTCCTTCTGTCAACAGCTGCGTTGATGCTTTCTTCTTGCGGAGAAAAGAAAACTGTGAAGGCTGATTATGACGTGATTCCGAAACCGCTGGCAGTGAATGCCGTGGACGGAACTCCGTTCCTATTGTCGGCTCGTACAAGAATCGTTTATCCTGCCGGTAATGAGACCCTTCAGAAAACTGCAGAGTTTTTGTCGCAATACATCGCCGAAGCTACAGGGTACACCTTGCGTGTGGTATCGTCCGACAAAGAAAAAGCAGCGAATAATATCGTGTTGTCTCTGAATGAGAACGTAGCGAATGCTGAGGGTTATAAATTGCAGATTGCAGAATCGGGTATCGAACTGAGCGGTTCGAAAGAAGCGGGTATCTTCTACGGTATTCAGACACTTCGTAAATCGATTCCTGCTACGGCGATGGGAGCATCTGTGGAGATGTCTCCGGTTACGATCGAAGATGCACCGCGTTTCTCTTATCGCGGGATGCACTTGGACGTAGGTCGTCATTTCTATTCGATGGATTTCATCAAAGAATTCATTGACATGTTGGCGCTACATAATCTGAACCGTTTCCACTGGCACCTTACAGAGGATCAGGGATGGCGTTTGGAAATCAAAAAATATCCGAAACTTACGGAGATCGGTTCGAAACGTTCCGAAACCGTAATCGGTCATAATTCAGGTGAATACGATGGTAAACCGTATGGCGGTTTCTACACACAGGAGCAGGTGAAAGAGATTGTGGCTTATGCGCAGGACCGTTTCATTACTGTTATTCCTGAAATCGATCTACCGGGCCACATGTTGGCTGCGATCACCTCTTATCCGGAATTCGGTTGTACCGGAGGTCCTTATGAAGTGGGTCGCGAATGGGGCGTTTTCGATGACGTAATCTGTGCCGGAAACGAAGATGCGATGGTTTTCCTTGAAGACGTATTGTCTGAGGTGGTGGAACTGTTCCCTTCTGAATACATCCACATCGGTGGAGACGAATGTCCGAAAGTGCGTTGGGAAAAATGTCCGAAATGCCAGTCTCGCATCAAAGCGGAGAAACTGGATCTGAACAAAGCCCACAAACCGGAAGAGAATCTTCAGAGCTACGTAATCAGCCGTATGGAGCGATTCTTGAATGAAAAAGGTCGTCAGATCATCGGATGGGATGAGATCCTTGAGGGAGGTTTGGCACCGAATGCAACGTTGATGTCATGGCGTGGTATGGCCGGCGGTATCGAAGCGGCAAAACAGAAGCATGATGTGATCATGACTCCTACAAACTATGTTTATTTCGATTACTACCAGACAACCGACGTAGAGAATGAACCGATTGCTATCGGCGGATACCTTCCGGTTGAACGCGTTTACGCCTTTGAGCCGGTTCCTCAGGAACTAACAGCTGAAGAGGCTAAATATGTCATCGGTGCACAGGCGAATGTATGGACGGAATACATCCCGACTTCTGAACAGGTTGAATACATGATGTTGCCGCGTATTGCTGCTTTGGCGGAGGTACAATGGACAAAACCGGAGTTGAAAGACTTCCAGGACTTCCAGAGCCGTATGCCTCAGCTGATTGCATTCTACGACAGAAACGGTTATAACTATGCGAAACACATGTATGATGTGACTGCAGAATATACGCCGCTTGTAGAAGAGGGCGTACTGGAGGTGAAATTGTCTTCTTTGAATAAGGCTGATGTAATTCGTTACACATTGGACGGAACGGAACCGACAGAAGCTTCTGCCGTATATGCCGAACCGTTGAAATTGAAAGATGCTGCGCAACTGAAAGCTGCCATCATCCGTGCAACCGGATCAAGCCGCGTTCTTTCGCAGGAGATCAACCTGAATAAGGCGAGTCTTAAACCGGTGGAAATGAAATATGAAGCTGCCAAAGGATACACTTACAACGGAGCGGTTGCCCTAATCGACGGTATGAAAGGAACACGTAACTACAAAACCGGACGTTGGATCGGCTTCGTAGGAAACGACCTTGAATTGGTGATCAACTTGGGTGATGAAACAGAACTTAGCTCGGCTAAGACTTCTGCGCTCGTAGAGAAAGGCGACTGGATTTTCGCTCCTACCGCTTTCGAAGTGGCTGTTTCTAACGACGGCGTTAAATTTACAAACGTAGCGTCTGAAAAATACAACGTGTTGGGAGAGAAAGACCGCAATGGTATCTATGACTATGCACTTTCGTTCGAACCTGTAAAAGCAAAATTCGTTCGCGTAACCGTTAAAAATACGCCCGCTTTGCCAACATGGCACGGTGGTAAAGGGAAAAATGCTTACATGTTCCTAGACGAAATTGAATTGAATTGATCAGAGGGCATTTAAGTCGTTACACCTAATTTATCGATAATAACTTAAGAGAATACCATACGAGATTTTCTTACGAGATTATCTTAAGAGATTAAATGAAGAGATGGAAGAGTTTCGGAGAAAATCCGAATTCTTCCATCTTTTTTTATTTCCGGCTGTCGGAACGATTTCATGAGTCAGATCTGCATCGTGAAGATTCAAAAAAGCGTGAACAATAAGTAAACGCCTTCTGTTTTAGTATCAGATCTAACTCAACTTTTAAAATATGTTTAATCGAATTCTTTTCATTGTTCTGTTTTCCCTATTCGGAATCAGCGTGACGGATGCGCAGGATAAAAATCTGGCGATCAGTTACGAAGAGTCACTGGATTTATTGAAAGCGAATAATAAAGGTATACAGATTGCCCGCAAAGAGGTTGAAATCATGCAGACCGAACACAGTCGGCTGAACTCCTTCTGGTATCCGAACCTTTCTGCTTCCGGTGCCTACATGCACCTTTCAAATAAGATCGAGGTGAAAGAACCTTTATCGACGGTTACCAATCCCGCCAAGGATTTTATTCATGCCATCCTTCCCGACGATCAGATCATCTCATCCATATTGGATAAGATCGGCTCCTATTCGCTTACTTTTCCATTGATGAATCAGGATCTTACATCGATAGATGCCAACCTCGTATGGCCGCTGTTCACAGGCGGTAAACGAATCTATGCCGGTAAGATCGGACGCTCGATGGTGGAAATCGCCCGTTACAATGAACAACAGGTAACCGCACTTTCGCAGGTGGCCTTGGTTGACAGTTATTATGCGTTGCGTCTGGGGCGTCAGGTGGTGGAAGTACGCAAGGAGACCTTCGGGGCTTTTACCAAACAATATGAGGATGCACTGAGTCTCGAGCGAAACGGGATGATCAATAAGGCGGATCGTCTTGTGGTGGAAGTGGCCATGAAAGAGGCGTTGCGTGAATATGAGGCGGCTCAGAAAGCGTACGCAGTGGCACAACAGGCCTTTAAAAGTTTGTTGGCGATTGATACCGTTGCCTTCGTTGACCCTACGTCGCCTTTGTTTATCATCGATTCAATCCCATCGGTACTTTATTTCAAATCGGTATTGCCCGGAGCAAACTACTTGGTTAAGCAGATTGGCGAACAGGAACGGGTGGCGAAGTACGAGGGTAATATCGCAAAAGGAAGCTACGCCCCCAATATAGCCCTGATCGGAAAGCAGAACATTTATATGCACGGCGTGAGTAAGTATCTGATGCCACGAACGATGATCGGTGTGGGGTTCACCTGGAATATATTCGATGGATTTGATCGAGAGAAGCGTATCCGTCAGTCACGAATGAAAGAGATCACCCTCTCGCTCGGAAAGGAGAAGGCGGTGAGCGATCTGCTGGTGGCTGTTGATCAACAGTATACACGACTACAGGTCGCACTGGATGACGTTGCCGCACTGAAAAGTACCATCGAACTGAGCCGGGAACTGTTGCGGATGCGTCAGAAGGGATTCGCAGAAGGGATGGCTACCGCTACCGAGGTTACCGATGCGCAGGTGGTTCTCTCTAAAGTGCGACTCGCTTCGCTGTTGGCTTATTACCAGTTCGATTCTTCGCTTATGACGCTGCTCTCGCTCTGTGGCATCCCCGAAGAGTTTGTGGCGCTCAAGGAACAAGGGAAAGCGGAGCGTTTTATTATTGAGTAATCCTTTTTAATCTTAGATAACGCCTTATGGAAAAGTCAAAAAAGATATTGCTGTATTCCTTTACCGCCATCCTGCTCATTATAATGATCATATCGGCTGCCGGTATCATCTCGATGCGTGAAAAACCCGATATCCTCCAGGGACAGATTGAAGCAACCGAAATCAGGATCTCGGGAAAACTACCCGGTAGGATAGACCGATTCCTTGTGAAAGAGGGGCAGAATGTGAATGCCGGAGAGGGTCTCGTTCTGATTAATTCGCCCGAGGCGGTGGCTAAATACGGACAGGTTTCCGCACTCGAGGATGTTGCTAAATATCAGAATACCAAAGTGGATAACGGAACGAGGAAGCAACTGATTGAAGCGGCTCGTCAGCTTTGGAACCAATCTAAGTCGGATCTGAATCTGGCCCGCACTACCTTTGAACGTATTAACCGGTTGTATCAGGACAGTGTGGTGACCTCTCAGCGAAAAGATGAGGCGGAGACGCTTTATCAAAATGCCGTAGCCGCGGAAAAGGCCGCTCATGCGCAATATCAGATGGCCGCCGATGGTTTTCAGGTGGAGGATAAGGAGAGTTCGAAATCCATGGTGAAAGTGGCGAGTGAGGGAGTCGTGGAGGTATCTTCTCTGTTGAAGGATACGCTGCTTTGTGCTCCGGAAGCGGGACAGATCTCAAAGATTTTCCCCAAAAGAGGGGAGTTGCTGGGTGCGGGCATGCCGATCATGAACCTCGTGGTACTGAATGACGTGCACGTGGTCTTAAACGTTCGCGAAGATCTGATGCCGCGCTTTAAAATGAACGGCACCTTTACGGCAGACGTACCCGCCATCGATAAAAAAGGAATTCGTTTTCAGATCTACTACATCAGTCCCATGGGAAGTTTCGCAACCTGGCGTTCTACGAAGGAAACGGGAAGCTACGACCTGCGTACGTTTGAGATTCATGCCGCTCCGGAGGGTTCCGAACCGGACTTGCGTCCCGGAATGTCTGTTTTGATAAATATGAATAAGCAATAATACGATGTGGAAGAATGTTCCGAAACAAGGGTTTAAGGCGGTTGTGCTTCGCGAGATCAAGCGGATGGTTTCGCGCCGACTCTATTTCGGGGTAACCGTTATCCTGCCGTTGTTTTGTATTTTCTTCATGGCTACGATCTTTAATACCGGGCAGATGGAGAACATACCGATCGGAATCGTGGATCTTGATCAGACGGCTACTTCGCGGAATATCGTGCGCAATGTGGCTGCGGTACCTACGTTTAAGGTTACGGAGCATCTTGAAAATCCTGCCGCCGCACGTCTGGCCACGCAACGAAAAGAGATATACGGTTACCTGGTGATACCCCGCGGATTCGAATCGCGGATGATGGATGGAAAAAACACCACCCTCGATTATTATTACCACTATGCATTGCTCAGCGTGGGGGGTGAGGTATTGGGTGCTTTTGAGAATGTATTGGAACCGATCGCCATCACTCCTGTCGTGATGACGGGGGGAAGTCTGGGACTCACTTCGGACCAAATCATGAGCTTTATCATGCCGACCGATCAACGCAGTCATCCGCTTTTCAATCCGGACCTCGATTATTCGGTTTACCTGAGTGTACCTTTCTTCTTCGTATTTTTCCAGGTGATTATTCTGTTGACATCGGTATACATCGTGGGGAGTGAAATCAATTTCGGTACTGCGGAAGATTGGCTCGATACCGCCCGCGGAAACATCTTCATCGCCATATTCGGAAAATTCCTTCCCTACACGGTCGTTTTCTCTATCCTGACCGTCTTCGCGAATTATGTGATGTTCGGATTGATGCATATTCCATTCTCATGCGGTTATCTGCCTTTGAACCTATCCTCAATATTACTGGTGTTGGCCTCGCAGGGCTTGGGGTTGTTCCTATTCAGCCTGTTTCCGGTGATGGGTTTGATTATCAGCATTGTTTCAATGGTGGGTTCGTTGGGAGCGACGTTAAGTGGGGTTACATTTCCTGTGCCGGACATGCACCCGATCGTTCATGCAGCCAGTACGCTCTTTCCGATCCGGCATTTTGTGCTCATCAATCAGAATCTGCTTTACGGAGATTACGGATTCACCTTTACCTGGCACAATTATGCGGTCTTGTTTATCTATTTGTTGTTGCCGTTGTTGCTTTTACCACGGCTCAAGCGACTTATAATCACACATAAATATGAAGGAATCGAATAAAATAGTGGATTCTTTGGAGCAGATGATCGGTTTGATGCGTCGTGAATACCGCACGATTGCAACCAGTTATGCCATTACGCTGGTTTTGCTAGGGGGGATATTCGTGTACGGATTGTTGTATAACTACATGTATCAGCCCAATGTGGTCCGTAACATACCCGTTGTGGTGGTGGATAACTCCAAGACCTCGATGAGTCGCGAATTTATACAGATGCTCAACGCCACGCCTGAGGTGGAGGTGGTGACAGACGGACTCGATTATGCCGGAGCGAAGCGAATGATGAAAGAGAAAAAGGCGATCGGCATTCTCCTTATACCGGATAAGTTTGAAAAGAAGATCGAGCAAGGGGAGGAGTCGATTACGATCATGTATGAAAATACCATCGCCTTCTTATATTATTTGGGGATGCAGACTGCGGTTTCCTTTGCCATGCAGAGTTTCAATAGCGAGATTCGTCCCGATCAACTCGTATTCCTTCCTGCCGATGCCGCGCCGGTGATGGCCGGCTCCCAATCTCCGGTATCCGTTACGGGAACGGCTCTATACAACTATACGGGTGGTTACGGTACCTATCTGATTCCGGCTGTGCTGATGGTGATCATTTTTCAGACGTTGATGATGGTGATTGCGATGATTTCCGGGAAAGAGCGCAAAAGCGGGTCGATCCTTTACTACAGTGTGTTTGCCGAAACCCGTTTTGGGATGATGAAGGTGATTCTAGCCAAATCGTTGCTCTACACGCTGATGTATGCGATTTTCTCCATCTTTCTATTGGGATTGATGCCGGTTGTATTTGACCTGCCCGATATCGGACGGTGGACAGACATTGTCAGTCTGATGATTCCCTACCTGTTGGCGACCTCGTTTATGGGTTTGGCCGCATCTGTTTTCTATACCGATCAGGATGCACCGTTGCTGATGATTGCTTTCTTTTCGGTGGGATTGCTGTTTCTCTCCGGAGTTTCCTATCCACTCGAACTGATGCCGTGGTATTGGCGTGCGGCACATTTTATTTTCCCGGTAGCGCCGGCCACATTGGCCTTTGTGAAAGTCAATTCGATGGGAGCGGGGATCTCGGAAATCAACGTAGAGTACACGACGCTCTGGATACAATGTGCTGTGTATTTTGTCCTTGCGCTCTTCGCCTACCGTTACAATGTGAAGCGGGCTTCCGAAACAACACAAAAAACGCCGATACCATCCTAAGGAGTGGTATCGGCGTTCAGCTGATATCTCAGTGATTGAAATTCTCAGATCAATCTTCTTTCTTTTTTGGACGACCTCTTTCTCTCGAGGCGCTTTTCATTTTACTTTTCGGAGCTGCCGCAGGCGTCTTCTTCTCTGATGCGGATCCCCTTCCGTTCGCTTTTCGATTGTCATCGCGTTTCGAGCCGCTTTTACGACGACCTTTATCTTTCGAAGAACCACCACGTCCGCTACCGCCTCGGTTGCCCTGGCGTGATGAATTCTGACGACGTTTTTCGTCTGCCGCTGCTTCAACCGATTCAAAATCAATCAAGTCTGCCGCATCGGCCAACGGTGGATTATCCTTATCGGGAACCAATGCGAAGTCGATGATTTTCTTCTCCAGGTTGGTACGAGCTACCTGAATCTTCACCGGATCGCCCAAACGATAGATGTGTTTGTTGCGTCTGCCGATCAGACAATAATTTTTGTCGTCGAATACATAGTAATCATCGTCTAAATCGCGAATAGGCACCATGCCCTCGCATTTGTTTTCGTTGATCTCTACATAAATACCCCATTCGGTAACACCCGAAATAACACCTTCGAACTCCTGTCCCAGCTTATCGCTTAGGAATTCCACCTGTTTGTATTTGATGGAAGAGCGTTCGGCGTTTGCAGCCAACTGCTCCATTTCGGAAGAATGTTTACACAACTCTTCGTATTTCTCTGCCGGCACGCTGCGTCCACCTGCTAGATAGCGCTCCAGTAAGCGGTGCACCATCATGTCGGGGTAACGACGGATCGGAGAAGTGAAATGCGTATAGTAATCGAAAGCCAGACCGTAGTGACCGATGTTCTCGGTCGTATAGATCGCTTTCGCCATGGAGCGAATCGCTACCGTTTCAATCAGGTCCTCTTCACGGGTACCCTGAACGGTATCCAATAAGCGGTTGATCGATTTCGAGATGTCGCTGTTCGAACCCTCGGTTTTCAGATTGTATCCGAAACGGCGGATGAAGGATGCGAAATTATCCATTTTCTCCGGATCCGGCAGGTCATGCACACGATACACGAATGTTTTGATGCGTTTGTTCTTTTCCGGTTTGCCGATGAATTCGGCTACGGTCTTATTGGCCAATAGCATGAATTCTTCAATCAGTTTATTCGCATCTTTCGATACTTTGAAATATACGCCGAGCGGTTTCCCGTTCTCGTCGATGTCGAACTTCACTTCATGACGATCGAATGCGATGGCGCCGTCATCAAAACGCTTCTGGCGTAATTTCTTCGCCAATTCGTCCATTTTCAGAACCTCCTGACTGAAATCGCCCTGTCCGGTTTCAATGATCTCCTGCGCTTCCTCGTAAGTAAAACGACGGTCTGAATTGATCACCGTACGTGCGATGTGGTAATTCACCACCTCAGCGTTCTCATCCAATTCGAAGATGCAAGAGAAAGAGAGTTTCTCTTCATTCGGACGAAGTGAACACACACCGTTACTCAGGTGTTCCGGCAGCATCGGTACCACACGGTCAACCAAGTAAACCGAAGTAGCGCGTTTTACACCCTCTTCGTCGATGATGTCTCCCGGCTTCACATAATGGGTTACGTCTGCGATGTGTACGCCGATTTCCCAATTGCCATTCTGCAGTTGTCTGATAGACAAAGCATCGTCGAAGTCTTTTGCATCTTTCGGGTCGATGGTGAAGGTCGTCACGTTACGGAAGTCCTCACGTTTGGCAATCTCTTCCGCCGGAATTTCGAACGGAATTTTGTCGGCCGCCTCATTTACCGATTCCGGATAGCTGTACGGAAGTCCGTATTCAGCAAGAATCGCATGGATCTCCGTGTTGTTATCGCCTGCGGTACCTAAGATATCGACAACCTCGCCAATCGGATTTTTCGCATGTTCGGGCCAGTCGGTAATTTTCACTACCGCCTTGTCTCCGCTTTTACCTCCTTTGAGTTTGTCGCGGGGGATAAAAATATCGTTTGCAAGAAATTTATTGTCGTTGATTAGGAAAGCATAATTCGGTTGCACATCGAGTATGCCGATGAAAGACTGAGGAACGCGCTCGATGATTTCGATCACCTCACCCTCAGGTGTTTGTCCTTTTTTGCGGGCGCAAAGTAGGATTCTCACTTTATCACCGTTCATGGCGCGCATGGAGTTGCGTTCCGCCACGAAAATCGGTTCGCCGCCATCTTCGGGAACGAGCTGGTTCTTACCATTGCTTCGTCGCTCGAATTTGCCGACTACTTCCTTACCTCTTTTGTTGAGTTTATATTTACCAAGTGCAGTTTCGATCAGGTAGTCATCAGCTTTCAGCTCTTCTAAGAGTCCGAATACCTGCTGACGTTGCATATCGCCTTTTACGCCAATCGCTTCAGATACTTGTTTGTAGTTGAAGGAGTGTGAAGGCTCGTCGTTGAAGAAGCCCTGAATCATAGGGAGCAACTCCGCTTTTTTCAATCGTCCCTTTGACGATGAGTTTTCTTTTTTTGCCATATTCCGCTTTGTATTATAATGAAGCGACTGTTTCGCACAGTCACTTCATCTCTATACAAAGTAAAACAATTACTTGGCAATTTGGTTAGTTAATAGGTGAAAATTATGAATATATGATTAATCTTCCATCATATCGCCACCCATCATCTCTGTATTGCGCTCTGTTTTGCCGTTTTTCTTCTTTGTGTTGCTCGAATTACCGAAGTTGTAGGAGATTGTGAAACCAACCTGGCGTCCACCCCACTGCATCTTGCTGTATTCTTGGAAATTATCGCCATAGCGATACGATTTCATTTTGCGTGAATTGAAAAGGTCACGTCCGGTAATGGCTACGGATAGTCTGCGTTCAAGGAATGTTTTGCGAAGTCCCGCATCCAGCCAATACTGCTCAAAATCTTTCCCTTGTGCCGTCTTTATCGGCGAGGTATAATTACCGGTCAACTGCAGGCTGACTTTCCATGGCAACATGATGTTTGCAATCATGCGCGCATCCCACGAGAAGTCTTTCGAACCGTCGTAAGTAAAGCTGCTTTCGCCGTATTTATAAGTAAATCCGTCCACTTTATAATAATAAAGATTGGCCGAAGTGGTGAGGTCTAGCCAGCCGAAGAGGCGGTTCTTGCCCACCAGTTCCATACCCGAACGGCTTGAATTCGTAGCATTGTCATACGTGGTGTAGAGCGAATTTCCCTGCATGTAACTCACCCGTTGGATTACATCTTCCGTTGCCCGATAGTAAAGGGATGCAGAAAGCATGTGGTTATCCCAGTTCTTAATGTAATTCAGTTCGAGGGAGTGAGAGAACTCCGGACTCAGCAACGGATTACCGAACGAGATGTTCGCCGAGTCGGTAATGTTGATGAACGAGTTGAGCTGACGTCCCCGCGGACGGTTGATGCGTCGGGTATAATTCAATTGCAATTCGTTCCCTTTCGGCAATGAATAGGAGAGAAATGCACTTGGGAAAAGGTCGAAATAGCTTTTTGACGCCTTTTCCGGTGCTACCGTATTCCCGCTCTCCTGATCTTTTCCTGTGGAACTGGTGCTGTAATGGGTGTATTCGCCACGCAGCCCCGCCTGGTAGCTGAATTTGCCCAGTTTCCCCGATGCGGTTCCGTATACGGCCTGGATGTTCTCGTCGTAAACGAAGCTGTTGTAAAGCGAGAGGTCTTCATAAGCCGGAAGTGCCTGTTTTCCATTCCACGTCTGTGCATCCGACCGGTGTGAGTTCACATCCGCCTTATATCCCGCCTCGATCTTCAACTTATCAGACAAGGTATTGGTATAATCCACTTGTGCTTCGAACCCTTTGCGATGACTGGGACTCTCCTGAATCTGATAAATCGTGGTATCGCTGTAGATCTGATCGTAGTAGGAGTCACCGCCGCGATTCATGTAATCGTATTCGAATGCGAAACGCAGGTCGTGATTTTTCGAGAACGTATGGATGTAGTCCATCTGAGCCGAATACATGGTGTGTTTGTTGTTCACATCGCTTTCTCGTCGCCATTTCGAAGCGATATCGTTAGCGGTATTGGTGTAATCGATGGTTGAATTGCGGTCGTGATTCCCCTGCATGGTAGATCCCGTGAATGAGAGGACATCGTTCTTCGAGAAATTATACACCACGCCGGCACGAGCGAAGAGTCCCCCCATACCGCCGCTTCCCTTGCTCTGCTGTGACAGGATACTCTCCTCGAGGTTCGAGGTAATCGGGTCTTCGCGGAAAGAGGTACGCTCTGTCGTTCCGTTCGTCTCCATTCTGCGACGACGGTATCCGATGTTGGCGAATCCCTCCCATTTATCGTAGTTCATATTGATATTCGCGCTTGCTCCGTATCCGCCTTGGGTATCGGCATTGGCCGAAAAGCCTCCGTAGTAACCCATCTTCTTCTCTTTCTTCATTACGATGTTGATGATTCCGGCAGAGCCTTCAGAGCTGAATCGGGCGGAAGGGTTGGTGATCACCTCGATCGTTTCGATGCTCTCGGCCGGGAGCTGTTCAAGGATCTGTGCGCGGTTGTCTTCGGAAAGTCCCGACGGCCGTCCGTTGATCCAGATCGTTACAGCCGAATTGTTGCGCAGCGATACGTTACCTTCGTTATCTACCGTTACGGAAGGGATGTTCGAAAGTGCATCCGATGCAGATCCACCCGCACTGGCGATGTTCTGATCGACATTAAATACCTTTTTATCCACTTCGAAACGCATTTGTGACTTCTGTCCGGTCACTTGCACCTCTTTAAGCACTTTGGAGTCTTCCGTGAGCGAGATGCTTCCCAGATTCACCTCTTTCTTCTTTGTGGTAATCGCCACGGGAATATTCACCGTTGCATATCCCACGAAAGAGATGCGAAGGGTGTAGGTTCCCGGTGCAACGTCCGAAAATTCGAATTGTCCCTGCAGGTTGGTCGTATGGCCTTTCACCATTTTTTCCGTACCCTCTTCATACAGGGCGATATTGACGAATTCAATCGGTTCCTTACTTGATTTATCTATGATTTTGCCCTTGATCTCCTGACCGAATGCTTGTACCGCCGACACAATCAGGCCGGTAAGCAGCACTGTTTTTAATTTCATCGTATTTCTTCCTTATAAGTTACAGCTATCTGACTGCCGAATCGGCAATAAGTTTAAAGCGGTGTTTAAAATTGTAGATTATTAAACAAACGATATACAAATGAAATCGCCATAGCTCATCTAAAGTTGAGTTACCCAACAGAAGGTATATAGATGGCGCATTTGACCTTAATGTAAAAATAGATTATATACAAATGAAATCGCCCTGAAGCGATTTGTTTCCAAACCGTTTCAGGGCGATTGATTATCGTATGACGTCGCTTAAGCGTCGATATTCGCATAAGTTGCATTTGCTTCGATGAACTGGCGGCGAGGTTCAACATCTTCACCCATCAACATCGAGAACACGTGATCGGCTTCCGTCGCGTTTTCGATAGTCACCTGACGCAAGGTACGGTGTTCCGGGTCCATGGTTGTTTCCCAAAGCTGCTGAGCGTTCATCTCACCCAAACCTTTATAACGCTGTGTGTGTACCACGTTTTCATTACCGTTACCATATTTCAGGATAAACTGTTGACGCTGCTGTTCGTTCCAGCAATACTCCTCTACTTTTCCGCGTTTGCAAAGGTAAAGCGGCGGTGTAGCGATGTACAGATAGCCGTTTTCAATCAGCGGACGCATGTATCGGAAGAAGAAAGTCATCAAAAGCGTCGCGATGTGGCTACCGTCCACGTCGGCATCGGTCATGATGATCACTTTGTGGTAACGCAGTTTCGAGATGTTCAACATTTTCGCATCTTCTTCGGTTCCGATGTGTACACCGAGTGCGGTAAACATGTTCTTGATCTCTTCGCTGTCTAGAACGCGGTGAAGCATTGCTTTCTCAACGTTCATGATCTTACCACGAAGCGGCAGGATAGCCTGGAAGTTACGGTGACGACCCTGTTTAGCCGTACCACCCGCAGAGTCTCCCTCGACAAGGAAGATCTCGCACTCCTCTGCGTTCTTCGAAGAGCAGTCTGCCAGTTTACCCGGAAGGCCACCTCCCGTAAGCGGAGATTTGCGCTGTACCTGTTCACGTGCCTTACGGGCTGCAAAACGAGCGGTAGCTGCAAGGATCACTTTCTCAACGATTGCACGGGCTTGTTTCGGATTTTCCTCCAGGTAATTACCCAAAGCTTCACCTACGGCCTGATCAACCGCTCCCATCACCTCGTTGTTTCCTAATTTGGTTTTGGTCTGTCCTTCAAACTGAGGTTCCTGAACCTTCACCGAAACAACGGCTGTCAAACCTTCACGGAAGTCATCCCCGCTGATATCCACTTTTACTTTTTCAAGCATTTTTGAATCCTCTGCGTATTTCTTCAGTGTACGGGTCAAACCGCGGCGGAATCCCGCCAAATGGGTACCACCTTCGATGGTATGGATATTATTTACGTAAGAATAAACATTCTCGCCGTAAGTTGTATTGTAAGTCATCGCTACTTCCACAGGGATGCCCTGTTTTTCGGTAGAGATGTGAATTACGTCTTCAATAAGGTGTTCACGGGCAGAGTCGATGTAACGGACAAATTCCTTCAGACCTTCTGTAGAGTAGTAAACCTCGCTTTTGAAAGAACCGTCTTCCAGAATTTCTCTGCGATCAGTCAAAGTTAGGTGGATACCTGCATTCAGGTAAGCCAAGTCGCGCAAACGAGCGGCTAGGATGTCGTATTTGTATTCTGAAACCGTAAAGATGTTTTCGTCGGGACGGAAAACGATGGTCGTACCATTCTCTTCTGTCGTTCCGATCTCTTCAACGCCGTGCAGTGGAGCTCCGCAAGAGAATTCCTGCATGTAAACCTTACCGCCGCGTCTAACTTCTGCTCGCAGGTAAGTAGAGAGTGCATTCACACAAGATACACCTACCCCGTGCAAACCACCGGATACCTTGTAAGAACCTTTGTCAAATTTACCACCGGCATGAAGTACCGTCAAAACCACTTCCAGGGCTGATTTACCCTCTTTCTCGTGCCAGTCAACCGGAATACCGCGGCCATTGTCCACTACCGTGATGGAGTTGTCTTCATTAATGGTTACCTCAATGTGAGTGGCGTAACCTGCCAACGCCTCGTCGATAGAGTTGTCAACCACCTCGTAAACAAGGTGATGGAGCCCTTTGATACCGATATCCCCGATATACATGGCGGGACGTTTTCTTACCGCCTCCAGACCTTCGAGTACCTGAATACTGTCGGCCGAGTATGATTTATTTTGTTCTTCAGACATAATCTTTAGTGTGTTAAATATCACCCAAGTAAAGGATATGCAAATATAGAAAAATTATAAACAGAAAGAAACAAAAAAAGGAGGTTACACGTTTCGTATAACCTCCTTTTTGTAGTCCCTAGGGGAATCGAACCCCTCTTTCCAGAATGAAAATCTGGCGTCCTAACCGATAGACGAAGGGACCATGTGGTCTGGCGTTGCCGTCAAAAAAAAGTCGTCACACATGTTTTGTAGTATGACGGCTCTTTCGTAGTCCATAGGGGAATCGAACCCCTCTTTCCAGAATGAAAATCTGGCGTCCTAACCGATAGACGAATGGACCGAAGATATGACGTTATTAAGCCAATTTGTTGATATGCAAAGCCAACTTAGATTTCAAGTTGTTCGCTTTGTTTTTGTGGATAACGTTCTTTTTAGCAAGTTTATCCAACATACCGCTTACTGTAGAGTAAAGTGTTACCGCTTCCTCTTTGTTAGTGATTGCACGCAATTTACGTACCGCATTACGGGTAGTTTTACCATAATATCTGTTGCGCAGATTTTTGGTATGCGTCTGTCTGATTCTTTTGATTGATGATTTATGATTTGCCATCTCGACTAATCTATTTAATTTTTTTGTTATTCGTAGTCCATAGGGGAATCGAACCCCTCTTTCCAGAATGAAAATCTGGCGTCCTAACCGATAGACGAATGGACCGTTATCCGCTTACGGGAAGTGTTTGTTCTGTAAACACCTTGTTTCCCGATTGCGAGTGCAAATATAGAAGCACTTTCCGAAATGACCAAACAAATGCACAAAAAAAATCGCAGAAAGTGTGTTTTTTCTTTTTGTGAGCCTTTTTGTTAAAGGTTGTTTTGAAAAGAGTTTTAATAATTAAATCAATTTATTATTTGCCCTTCTCAATCTTGTTTAATCGGATCTCGAGTGCTTTTACCGAGATGGTTATCTCCTGAATCGAAACACCAAGCGAAGCGATCAGAGAGAACATTCCGAGTCCGAAAAGATACACCGCCACCGTCTGCAATCCAATGTATAATAAGAACATGGTGCCCACGCATAAAAACAGACTCACGATGCCGAGTACCTGCATCAAACGGATCAGATAGAGTCTTCTGCGCAAATTGCGGATCTGGTCCACCAACTCTTTCGACGGGTGTTCCTCGTAATCTTCCGCTAGGTTACGAACCAACTGAGCATAGGATATGAAACGGTTGGTGTAGGCCAGCATGATAAGCGATACCGCCGAAAACAGAAGCGACGGCGTTGTGAGGGTTAATTCTTCCATTGTCATCAAGAAATTCTATAACTTTGTTCGACAAAGATACACAGATTATGCGTGAAAAAACCAATGGCATCGTTTTGTCTGTAATTGCATACAACGATAAGAGTTCCTTTGTTCATATTTATACGGAAAAATTCGGACGCGTCACCTATTCGTTGCCCAACGTCAAGGGAAAACGGGGGCGACTGAGTCGTTCGCTTTTCGCTCCATTCTCCATCCTGGAACTCGACGTAGAGCATCTTCCTACCCGTGAGATTCAGAAAATAGCGGAAGCCCGGGTACTTTCACCGCATACGTCGATCCCTTTCGATCCGGTGAAAAACGCCGTGGTGCTTTTTCTAGCCGAAGCGCTCAGTCGTACTGTGCGAGAACAGGAGCAGAACCTGCCGCTTTACCACTTTATTGTGGATTCCGTGAACCTGTACGACCTACTGGAGGAGGGGAAGGCTAATTTCCATCTGGTTTTTCTGCTGAAGATCTCGGAGTTTCTGGGATTCCGTATCCATCGGGAGTCGTATTCGCCCGGTTACCGGTTCGATATGGCGGAGGGTAGCTTTACACCTCGTGCGGCTGACCATCCTTACTATCTGGAACCGACACAAGCTACATTGCTCCACGCTGTGCTCCTTCTTGAATACGGCGATCTTGCCTCTTTCGGTTTGAACCGCGAACAGCGCGGATTTATCCTGGATGTGCTGGTTGCCTATTTCAGATTGCATCTCCCTGATCTGAAAGAGATCAAATCGCTCGAGATTCTTAAATCGCTCTTTGGGTAAGGGGGGAACGCTCTTTGGAGAAGTAGTGACATTATTCACACCCTTCTTTTGTGCAATCGGCGAATTTATACTATTTTTGTGGTCATTAACAATTGCCTTTGTAGTTCAATGGATAGAACAAAAGTTTCCTAAACTTTAGATTCGGGTTCGATTCCCGGCGAGGGTACGATAACGTAAAAAGGGCTTCTCAAATTCAGTTTTGAGAAGCCCTTTTCCGTTGTAATTTCGAAGAAGCTGTTTCATCTTCCCCTAACAAAAAAAGGCTGTTCCGGATTCCGGAACAGCCTTTTGATATTTCAGTGAAAAGGTTATTTAGACGCTGCTAATTTCGCCTTTTTCTTAGATACAAGTTCGTAAGCGAACGGTACGGCAATAAACAATGTAGAGTAAGTACCCAATACAACACCCACAAGCATTGCGAAGGTAAAGCTTCTGATCGTATCGCCACCCAATACGAAGATACACAACAACACGATCGCTGTAGAAAGCGATGTACTGAATGTACGCGCAAGGGTTGAGTTCAACGCTTCATTATCCACCTCTTTCTTATCGCGGTTCGGGTAGATGCCCGTCACCTCACGGATACGGTCGAAAATTACCACGGTGTCATTCACGGAGTAACCGATCACGGTTAGGATCGCGGCGATGAATGCCTGGTCGATCTCCATAGAGAACGGAAGCAAGCCCCATGCAAGCGAGTAAACCCCGATGATGATGATTGTATCGTGTACTACCGAAGCGATCGTACCTACCGAGAACGCGATGTCGCGGAAACGGATCAGGATGTAAGCACCCATTGCAAGCATCGCGAACAATACCGCCCAGATCGCGCTGGTTTTGATATCGTCGGCAATGGCCGGTCCCACTTTCTGGAAACTCATGATGTTGTTTTCTGCAAACTGAGTTTCTGTAGTACCCTGTGGAAGTTCGTTCTGAACCCCTTTATAGATTAGGTTGATGATTTCGTTGTCTACGTTTTCTGAATCGTCAGCCACTTTGTAGTTGGTTGAGATACGTACCTGGTTGTCGCCACCGATCGTGATAACGCTCAAAGAACTTCCGGAGAAAGCACCCTCAAGGCTATTGCGGATCTCACCGGTCTTAACCGGCTCGTCGAAACGAACGATGTAGTTACGACCACCTGTAAACTCGATACCCTGGTTCAAGCCACGTATAAAGAAAGATGCGATACAGATCAGGATCATTACACCTGAGAAGATGTATCCTTTTTTACGGTTTCCAAGGAAATCGAAGTTCGGTTTCACAAGGATGTTCTTGCTTAGGCCTGTTGTGAAGGTGATATTGCTGAACCAACCTTTCTCAAGACCGCGCTCCAGGATCAAACGGCTTAGGAATACCGCTGTAAAGAATGAAGTAACGATACCGATCATCAATGTGGTTGCGAACCCTTTGATTGGACCCGTACCGAACATGAACAGGATGATACCTGTGATCAATGAAGTTACATTGGCATCGAAGATTGCCGAGAATGCGTTTGAGTATGCATCCGCAACAGC
The DNA here is from genome assembly GCA_036655355.1 of Bacteroidales bacterium. Taxonomy (GTDB): domain Bacteria; phylum Bacteroidota; class Bacteroidia; order Bacteroidales; family JAUNSR01; genus JAUNSR01. The sequence continues at coordinate 86,433 of JAVVQG010000003.1, read as the reverse complement.
TTTCTTGATATTTTTACCTGAACGGAGTTCCTCTTTCGCACGTTCGTAAATCAATACGTTCGCATCCACGGCAACGCCCAGTGAAAGCACCAAACCGGCGATTCCCGAAAGCGTCAGTACCGCGTGGAATGAAGAAAGGATACCCATCGTGAAGAACAAGTTCATGATCAACGCGAGGTTGGCGATCATACCCGGAACCAATCCGTAGATAGCCATCATGTACGTGAACAACAATACAAGCGCCACAACGAATGAAATCAAACCGTTTGAGATCGCCTCTTTACCAAGTGACGGACCAACAACGTCTTCCTGTACGATGCGCACTTTCGCCGCCATCTTACCTGATTTCAATACGTTTGCCAAGTCTTTCGCCTCCTCTGCAGAGAAGTCTCCGGTGATAGACGAACGTCCGCCGGTGATTTCAGAGTTAACGCGTGGAGCCGAGTAAACCACGTCGTCAAGGACGATGGCTACCTGTTTGCCGATATTTTCTTTAGTCAGACGAGCCCAAACTTTAGCACCTTCCGCATTCATCGACATGCTGATCTCAAATGCGTTGGTGTTCTGCTGGAAGTCTTCGCGCGCATCAACGATCACGTCGCCTTCAAGGGCGGGACGACCGTTGCGGCCTGTCTGTTTCAATGCATACAGCTGATAGAACTGCTCTTTTTCGTCAACCGCTTTCACAGACCAGCGAAGTTGCAGGTTACGTGGAAGCAGGTCGCGAACCTGTTTCATGTTCAGCATCGCGTTGATAGCCGCCGTATCCGGATAAGCTGCATAGCCCACTACGGAACCGGGAGCGATCTGTCCGTTGTACTGATTGATCGATAGTTTCGCGAAAAGAGGATATTCTTTTTCAAATGCTTTCTGATCCTGAAGCGCTTCGTCGGCACCTTTGATCGCAGCGATTTCATTCGCCAACGAATCGGTAGAAGTAACGATGCTGTCTTCTTCGTTTACCAACTGAGTAGCTTCAGCGTCTGTTTTCGCCTCTTCTGCAGGAGCAAGCGCTTTCTGCTGTGCTGCGATCACCTGATTCGCCGCTACCAGGTTCTGGTAGATCTCAGTAAGTTCGTACGTTTCCCAGAACTCAAGGTTCGCGCTTCCCTGAAGAAGTTTGCGCACACGGGCAGGTTCTTTCACGCCCGGAAGTTCCACAAGGATACGTCCGTCTTTATCCAATTTCTGGATGTTCGGAGCAACTACCCCGAAACGGTCGATACGCGTACGCAACACGTTGAATGAGTTGCTGATCGCATCGTCTGATTCCTGTTTCAATACGCGAAGAACCTCTTCGTTCGTACTGTTCGGGTTGATCTTGTCTTTCAGCTGGAATGTGCTGAAGATAGCAGACAGGCGAGCGTTCGGATCCAATTTCTTGAATTCCTCCATGAACAAAGTCATGTAGTCCTGATTACTTGTGTTCTGACGTTTGGTGGCTGCTGCCAACGCTTTGTTGAAGTTTTCGTCCGGATTGTTGTCCGACAAAGACTTTAACACATCAGCGACCGAGATCTCAAGGATCACGTTCATACCACCTTTAAGGTCCAATCCCAATCCGACCTGCATCTCGCGGGCTTCTTTGAACGTGTAGCTCAACCAAACCTTCTCAGATGAGATAGAATCAAGATAATAATTCTGTTTCAGGACATCTCCACCTGCGTATTCTACTGCTTTCTTGTTGTAATAACTTGTTACAGCCGAGAAAGAAAGATAGAAAATACAAACCAGGGTGAGTAATATCGCAAAAACTCTTACAAATCCTTTGTTTTGCATCTTATTACTACTTTATGATTTTAGATTAATTAAATTCATTTGTATCTCGTGACGTAATCCGACAAACTGATCTTTTCATTCACTTCTTGGGTGTTCCGAACAGACGAAAGCGTTAAAAACAACGCAATTATCTCTCCTTTGGAATGAATCTACGCACTTTTAGGTCTCCTCAGAGGAGCGCTTGAAAAGTTCTACAACAGATAATAATCGGGATTTCACGTTTTTTATTAAGGTGCAAATATAGATTTTTTTTCAATTATCGTAGCATTACGTAATATTAATTTGCTTTTTATCTGTGCAATGAGGGTTTTTATCCCCTGTTTTTTTACGTTTCAAAACCTTTCCTCGGAAATATGGAAAGTGGAGTCGGATTGCACTCATACTTTTTCTTATCTTTACAACCTTAAGTATTACAATTTCATAGTAATGTGAATGCTCCTTAAAAACGAACGGAAGGTTCGTGAAACGGGAGTGATTTTGTGAAAATTAATGACCGTATTTAGATGAGATTTAGTAAAAAGCCATTCCTTCTACACCTGTTTACCCTCTTGATGGTGGTGAGTGTTTCCCTAATGCTTTATTCATGTGCAAATATGGCTCGTCCGGGCGGAGGTCCCAAAGACGAAGAGCCTCCGGTATATGTGAAAAGTACTCCCGTACCCGGGCAGACCAACGTATCCCCCACCAAGATACAGATTGAATTCAACGAAAATATAAAACTGGAAAAGACGATGGAAAAGGTGGTGGTTTCACCTCCTCAAACCACGATGCCGATCATCAGTTCCAACGGGAAGAAACTCACCGTAGAGCTGAAGGATTCGCTGATTCCGAATACCACCTACACCATTGAATTTGCCGATGCCGTGCGTGATAACAACGAAGGTAATCCGCTGAAAGACTTCGCTTTCTCGTTTTCTACGGGTGATCACATCGATTCGTTGCAGATTTCCGGGACGTTGCTTAACGCCGAGAACCTTGAACCCATCACCGGAAACTACGTGGGTATCCAGTCCGATCTGGCAGATTCCGCTTTTCAGACCAAGCCGTTCCTGCGTATCGCCAAGACCAATGAGTTGGGACGCTTTACCGTACGCAACATGGCGCCGGGTTCTTATCGCGTATATGCATTGAAAGACGCTAACTCGAACTACAAGTTCGATATTCCTTCAGAAGATATCGCCTATCTGGATTCCATCGTAACGCCTTACGCCGAGATCAAATTACATGCGGATACCACACACGCCGACGACGAAGAGGCAGACAGCACCCGAATGACCGAAGTGATGCATTTCTATCCGGACGATCTGGTGTTGCTCTCATTCAACGAGAATAAAAAGAACGTCTATCTTGAAAAAACAGAAAGATTGACGAAGAACAAGGTGACGTTTTACTTCAGTGCTCCTGAAGATTCGCTCCCTGCGATCAAAGGGTTGAACTTTGACGAACAGGATTGGGCTCTCGTAGAGAAATCTCCGGGAAATGATACCGTAACTTACTGGATAAAAGACTCGTTGGTTTATAAACTCGATACGCTTAATCTGATTGCCGGGTACATGTATACCGACACACTGAATCAACTCGTGCCGAAAAGCGATACCCTCGCCATCTTCATGAAAACCTCCAAGAAATCAGAAAAAAAGGAGAAGAAGAACGATAAGAACGCCGACCGTGCCAAGAGTGATTCGATCGAGATTCAATACCTTCCTGTGAAAGAGGAGGTCTCTTCTGAGATCGGAGCCAAGCCGCGTCTGATCTTTGATGAACCGATCGCCGAGTTCAATCCGCAGGGTATTCACCTGGAACTGAAAAAGGATTCGGTGTTTATTCTTCAGCCGTCGCAACTGGTACAGGATACGCTGAAACCGCGCGAGTTTTATCTCAACGCCAAATACCTGCCGGGAGAGGAGTATGTGATGACGGTGGATTCCGCCGCCTTTACCGGTCTGTACGGAACCCACAACAAGGGATTGTCTAAAACGATCCGCTTCAAAACCGTAGAGGAGTATGCCAATCTGTTGTTGAGCGTACCCGCTGTGAAAGGCGCTGCCTTTGTCGAGTTACTCGATAAAAGCGATAAGCCGGTGATGAAGGCAATTGTGAAACAAGGTCAAGCAAAATTTATCCATGTTAAACCTGGAACATATTTCGCTCGAATTGTGTTAGATACCAATGAAAATGGTAAATTCGATACCGGTAATTATGAGGAAAAACGGCAACCGGAAGAGGTGAGATACTATCCCGGATCGTTTGAACTTCGTGCCAATTGGGATGTGAAGCAGGAATGGGATCTTTACGACCGACCGTTGACCCAACAAAAACCGCTTGACATCACAAAAAACAAACCGAAGGAAGAGAAGAAACCGGCCGGAGAGGAATCCCAAAAACAGAATGACGCCAACTCGCAATGGGGGGGTAATTCTTTTGGAGGAGGTAAGGTAACCGGTACTCAGGGTCCCCAGACATTCTCTCCGAATACTCAACGATAATTCAAGGCGTATGAAAATCCTGCTTTCCATTGTTATTGTGATGATCACTTTTTCTTCGGCGCATCTGTTTGCCGGAGAGAAGAATTTGATGCAGTCTTCCGCACTGAACGTGGCGAGTCTGCCGGATGTGCCTTTCCGGGCGGGTGAAAAACTCAATTATGACATCTTCTATCACTGGGGGATCATCTGGAAAAGAGCGGGAGAAGGGGTGCTTTGTGTGAATTTTTCCGATTACAAAGGGCAGCCGGCCTACCGGATGAACCTGTATGGTAAAACGCTCAATTTTGCCGATAAAATCATGCAGGTACGCGATACGCTCGATGCCTACACCACGCTTGATCTCTCGCCGTTGTATTACTCGAAAACAGCCAACGAAGGGAAATGGTGGGGTAAGGATGAGTTGAAATACCATTATAAAGGAGAGCATACCCACGGTAAAACCACCATTCACCGCAAGAATCGCGAACCACGCGATACAACGGTAAAAGTGTTGGGGCCGGGATTCGACATGCTGACTGTTTTCTATTTTCTGCGTAATGTGGACTTCAGTAAGATGATTTACAACGAGAGTATTCAGATTCCGATCTTTACGGGTCGTAAGGTGGTGAAAATGAATGTGAAATACCGTGGAAAAGGGAAGGTGTCTCTTCGCAATAAGAAACAATATGAAAGTATACAGCTTTATTTGAGCTTTATCAATGATAATAACCTGAAAGAGAGCGACGACCCGATTTCCGTGTGGCTCAGTGACGACGGGAGGCGTGTGCCGCTTAAGGTGGAGGGTAAGTTGCCGATCGGATCGCTCCAAGCTGAGATCAGGGAGTAATTGTGTTTTGCGGTAGATGTGCTATCTTTGCGCACACTATTTTTAATCAATCACAATTACTTAAATGGAGAAAAAAGGAAATCCTGCTGTTGTAGGACTTGCCGGGTTTGGTCTGACCACCTTATTATTACAGTTTCATAATCTTGGATTCATCGGTTTGGGACCGGTGCTTGCGATGGGTATCATCTTTGGCGGATTGGCGCAGTTTATCGCCGGTTTCCAGGAAAAAGCCAACGGTAACAATTTCGGTTACAGCGCTTTCGTAACGTACGGAGCTTTCTGGATCGGTTTGTGTATCATCTGGCTGTGTAACCACTACGGCGTATACGCTTCAAATGGAATCGAAGTGGGATTCTTCCTCTTTGCGTTCATGCTTTACACCGGAATCATGCTGATTGCAGCGTTGAGAATCCACACCGCGATGATCGTTACATTCGGTACGTTGTTCGCCGGATTCGCGTTCTTGGTGTTGGAACATTTCTTCTTCCCGTGGATGAAGACGATTGCAGCTATTGATTTGATTCTTTGTGCATTTGCCGCATGGTATATGATGGCGGCAGAGATCATCAATCCGCTGGCGGGTAAAACGGTTCTTCCGCTGGGTAGCCCTTGGATCAAGAAATAAGAGAAAAATATACTCCCCAATATTAGAATTGATAGAAGCAATTCATCCCCAGAAGCATTTAAAATGACTCTTCAGACCTCTGAATGAGCCGCTTCAGAGCACTGAAGAGCCTTCTTCAGACCTCTGAATGAGCCGCTTCAGAGCACTGAAGAGCCTTCTTCAGAGCACTGAATGAGCCGCTTCAGAGTACTGAAGAGCCTTCTTCAGAGCACTGAAGAGCCTTCTTCAGAGTACTGAAGAGCCTTCTTCAAAGCACTGAAGAGCCTTCTTCAAAGGTCTGAAGAGGTAATTATATAGGATCCTTTCGGAATAAACAGAGGATCCTTTCGGAATTATAAAGGGATAAAAGGAGCACAGCAGCCTTTTATAGCTGAAAAACGATCTCCTATTCCACGGGTAGGGATTTTAAGAACCTCTTTCTATTTTTAAAGCAGAAGAGGCTGCCCGGTTCATTCGCATGAATTTGGGGCAGCCTCTTTTTGTTGTATCTGAACGGTTGTTATTTGTCAAGCTTCCACTCGAAACCGTCTTTGGTGTCTTTGATCACGAAGCCCAGTTCTGTCAGCTTATTGCGGATCATGTCCGAAGTAGCCCAGTCTTTGTTGGCTTTGGCCTGCATACGCAGTTGCAGCAACATATTTACCGCCTCGCCATACGCCTCTTCGTTATTTGAACCGGCTTTCTCCTCTTTTTTCAATCCAAGGATGTCGAACATGAACAGCTCCATCGTAGCACGAAGCAGCGCCAGGTTCTCCGCATCGATCGTGTCGTTGCCGGCAATCACGCGGTTGATGATACTCGCCGCCTCAAAAAGGTGGGAGATGACGATCGGTGAATTCAGGTCGTCGTTCATCGCATCGTACATTTTCTGACGAAGCGGAGCGATTTCCACGGTTGAGTTCGGTGACGCCGTCAGCTTATCGAGGTTCGAATACGCTTCCATCAGGCGGTTGAGACCTTTCTCTGCAGCTTGAAGCGCTTCGTTGCTGAAGTCCACCGTACTGCGGTAATGCGCCATCAGAATGAAGAAACGGATGGTCATCGGAGAATAAGCCTGTGCCAGTGATTCGTGATTTCCGGTGAAGAACTCATCCAATGTGATGAAGTTGCCCAGCGATTTACCCATCTTCTGTCCGTTGATGGTGATCATGTTGTTGTGCATCCAGTAGTTCACGCATTCGTGTCCCTGAGCCGCTACGGACTGGGCGATCTCACACTCGTGGTGTGGGAACAGCAGGTCCATACCGCCGCCGTGGATGTCGAAATGTTCGCCGAGGTATTTCTGTCCCATGGCCGAGCACTCCAGGTGCCAGCCCGGAAAACCGTCGCTCCACGGAGAAGGCCAGCGCATGATGTGCGCATCGTCGGCCTTTTTCCAAAGCGCGAAGTCGAAGCTGTTCCGTTTCTCCTGCTGTCCGTCAAGGGCACGGGTAGTATTCAGAAGGTCTTCGATGTTACGACCCGACAGTTTGCCGTAATGGTGTTCTTTGTTGTATTTTTCCACATCAAAATAAACCGATCCGTTGCTTTCGTAAGCGTATCCCGCTTCTTCGATTTTCTTCACATACTCGATCTGTTCGATGATGTGACCCGAAGCGTGCGGTTCGATGCTTGGAGGAAGCACATTGAGCGCTTCCATCGCTTTGTGGTAGCGGTTCAGGTAATACTGCACCACTTCCATCGGCTCCAACTCTTCCAAGCGTGCCTTTTTAGCGATCTTATCCTCTCCCTGATCGGCATCGTTCTCAAGATGACCTACGTCTGTGATGTTGCGCACATAACGTACTTTATAGCCAAGGTGTTGCAGGTAACGGAACAAAAGGTCGAACGTGATGGCCGGACGGGCGTGTCCCAAGTGACCGTCACCATAAACGGTCGGACCGCACACGTACATCCCCACATGCCCCGGATGGTAAGGAACGAACTCCTCTTTCTTCCGGTGAAGCGTATTGTAAATGGTTAGTTTCTGTGTCATATCTGATTTGTTTTACACTTACAAAGTTAATAAAATTAATGATAACAAGCCGCAGGTCAGAGAATCACTCCATCCTGCATGTGGATGACGCGGTCTGACATTCCAGACAGCGATTCATCGTGTGTGACGATTACAAATGTCTGATTCAGCTCTTTTCGTAAATCGAAGAATAGCTGGTGCAACTCTTTTTTGTGGGCGGAATCGAGACTGCCCGAAGGTTCATCCGCAAAAACCACGGCCGGATCGTTGATCAGCGCGCGGGCCACGGCGACACGTTGCTTCTCGCCTCCCGACAACTCGGCCGGTTTGTGATCCATACGGTCTGCCAGATTCAGAAAATCGAGAATCTCTTTGGCCCGTTTTCTGGCATCGGACGATTTTTCTTTGCCGATCAGGGCAGGAATCATCACGTTCTCAAGGGCGGTGAATTCGGGGAGCAGTTGATGGAACTGAAAAACGAATCCGATGTTGCGGTTCCGGAATGCGGAAAGCTCTTTCTCTTTCAGTTTAAGAACATCGGTTCCGTTGATGGTTACATTGCCGGTATCCGGTTTGTCGAGTGTACCCAGAATCTGGAGCAGGGTGGTTTTTCCGGCGCCGCTTTTTCCGACGATAGAAACCACTTCGCCCTTATCGATCGTAAGGTCTATTCCTTTGAGAACTTGTAATGAGCCGAAGCTCTTGGTGATATTCGATGCACTGATCATGCGTAAGGATTTAAAGTTTGCGGATTACATGTGAAGCCAGGAAGCATCCGAAGATGGCCGGCATATAGGAAATGGTTCCTACGGTTGATTTTTTGTTGCGTTCCGTTTCCGTCAATAAAACGGCACTGCGGTTTGGTGCCTCGGTAGAGAATACCGTCGGTAAGCCTTTGCGTATTCCAATCTTTGCCAAACGTTTGCGAACCGCTTTGGCCAGCGTACACTCGCGGGTAGCCGAGATGTCGGCAAACTGGATCCGTGTGGGGTCGATGCGGGCACCGGCTCCCATCGAGGATACGATTTTGATTTTCCGTCGCATCGCCGAAGCGATTAGGTTTACTTTGGGACTCAACGTATCGATCGCATCTACGATGAAGTCAAAGGTATCGCTGTCTAACAGCTCCTCAGTCAGTTCATCGTGGATAAATTCATATTTTGCCACTAACTCAAGGTTCGGATTGATATCCAGCAATCGCTTCGAGAGGATATCCACTTTCTTCTCTCCGATGGTGCTGTGTCTGGCTACCAATTGCCTGTTGATATTGGAGGCATTCACCACATCCCCGTCGATGATTGTCATTTTACCTACTCCGGCACGACAAATCATCTCTGCGGCGTAGGCACCCACACCACCGACTCCAACCACCAGCACATGTGCCTTCTTGAGTCGTTCCAACTTCTCTTCTCCCATTAGGAGGATTGTTCTTTCCAACCAATTTTCCATTGTCGAACTTTTTTTAATACTACAAATGTAGGAAATAGGAGGTAGGAATCCATTGTTTTTTATGCTACTTTTATATATTTGTAATAAACTAAATGATTAAGAATTAAGAGCGTTAAATAATACTTTTACGGCTTGATCAGATGAAAAAAAACGACAAATGAAATCGCCATAGCTCACCTAAAGTTGAGTTACCTAGTTGAAGGTACATAGATGGCGCATTTGACTTTAATGTAAATAAATAAAACAACGACAAATGAAATCGCCATAGCTCACCTAAAGTTGAATTACCCGACAGAAGGTACATAGATGGCGCATTTGACCTTAACGTAAATAAATAAAACAACGACAAATGAAAAAAGTACTACTATCGATGATGTTGGTTTTTGCTTTGGGTTCTGTTTCCGCTACGGCACAGGAGAAAAAGGAAAACGCATGTCCGGCTGCAAAAACATGTACCGAGAAAGGTTCTTGTACGCAGAATAAGAATAAAGAAGATAAAAAACAGTCTGCTACTCCGGCTACGGCTAAGGATAAAAAGTCAGACAAAACAAAACCTGCAGGAAGCTGTTGCTCTTCTAAAAAAGAGGCAAAACCTGCTGCAGAATGTACTCCGGCTAAGAAATGCACAGAGAAAAAAAGCGAGTGTACTTCTCAAAATGCGGAAAAGAAACCTTGTTGTTCAACGAAGGATAAGAAATAATTTCCATTCCGGGATAAAAAGTAACCCCTTATGCGAGTCTGTTCATCCAGACTCGTATAAGGGGTTTTTTATGGGTGTGCGGTTGGTGCCGGTTAACGTTCAATAAATAACCGCAGGTGTTTCGTCTGAATACGAGCAGCCAACCATTCGCGTAGTTTCGTCTCTTCGGCTGTTGTAAATCCTTTTTCGGAATAGACAATCGCCAACGTTACGGGTTGAAGTTTCAATGAATCGACCTGATTGAAATAGGTGTTCGCCACTGCGATATCGGTAATCTGAGGGAAGATCACTTTCAGTTCCGGCGCAATCTGAACACCCAGTGAATCGAGTCGCTGGTAACTTACCAGATTGTTTTGGAGTAGTGCGATCTCTTTCTTTTGGTTATCCATCACTTCCTGATTGTGCTTCATGAGGTCCTGAAGGATAGTGCTGGTCATGATTTTCTGATCTGCGGCTTGATCGGGGGTATATCCCTGAACCACACGCAGGCGGATGTCATTCAGTCCGTAGAAAGGCATGCGCGATGCGATCATGTTGATCGAGTCTTGCGGGATGCTTTGTCCGATGATGCTCACTTCCAGTACTTTCTGTTTCTCCTTGTTGCTGGTCAGCTTCTTATCCAATACCTGTGAAGAGGGGAAATCAAATTCGTTGGTAACGAAATTGCTGATTTGAGCCGTCACAATGTTCTCTTTGATGATCTTGTAGGTGATGTAAACACTCGGAAGTGCCGTTACCAGAATCAAGGCGCTGATCCAATTGATCATACGGCGTCTTTTTTTCGTATCCGCCATGGTTTGCTTCGGCAGTTTGAGAATACGTACGCCCAGCCATGTCGCAAAACCGATATAGACGCAGTTGATCATATAGAGGTAGAATGCGCCGAAGAAGAAATTCCATTGTCCCGTAGCCAATCCATATCCGCTCGTACACAACGGCGGCATCAGTGCGGTTGCGATGGCTACGCCGGGAATCACGTTCCCCTTCTCCTTGCTACCCGTGGCGATGATTCCGGCCATCCCTCCGAAGAAGGCGATGAGCACGTCATAAATCGTCGGTGTGGTTCTGGCAAGAAGTTCCGAACGCGCCTCGTCGATGGGCGAGATCAGGAAGTAAAGACAAGAGGTGAGCATCCCGAAAATGGTGGCTACAGCCAAGTTCTTGAGTGAACGGGTAATCAGCTGCGGATCCGTCACACCCAGTCCGAGACCAATCCCCATGATCGGACCCATCAACGGGGAGATAAGCATGGCTCCGATAATAACCGGAATGGAGTTCATGTTGAGCCCCAGGGAAGCCACGAAAATCGCAAAGATAAGTACCCACAGGTTCGTGCCTTTAAACTCGATACCGGAGGCGATCGCCTCATAGGTCTGTGTATTGTCTACTTTATCACGTTGAAGGTCAAAATATTTTTTCGCCAGGAACTTCCCTTTGCGGTAAATCTCCTCAAGGGTCATGTGTTTGATCTGCAGACTTCCGGATTCGGAAGCCGGCGCAGGTGTGTTTTGGCTATCGGGTGTTTGATCGGTTGACATAAGTTATCGTTTTATCAGTTTGTTAACGAAAGGTATTTCGCTTAAAGGTATATCTTTTCTAAGAACAATTAAAAGGTAGAAAATGATTAAAATAAATCGAATAACAAATAAAATAATGGTGTTGCTTACCGGCATGAGCATTCCCGTGAAATAGAGTCCCAGCGCGAGAACGAAATAGAACAGTGCATTTTTCACCTCGTAGCGGATGGGGTAGTATTTCTGTCCGGCCAGGAAAGAGGTAACCATCATCAGGAAATAAACCGTGAAGGCCGTCCACGCACACGCCATGTACCCGAAACGGGGCACAAACAGGATGTTCATCACCACGGTGAGGACGCATCCTCCCACCGAAAAGGCGGCTCCCCATTGCGTCTTGTCTGTCAATTTATACCAAAAGGAGAGGTTGAAGAAGATGCCGAAGAAGAATTCCGCCATCATAACAATCGGCACGACCGCCAATCCGCTGAAGTATTCCGGTTTGATGTGACTGCGAACCACCGGGATTTCGGGCAGGAATGGAATCAACAATCCCACACTCAGAAAGATGAACAACCCAAGTATGATGAAGTATTTCATCGCCTGGATGTAGGCGGTTTTGTTGTCTTTATCGCGGTTCTTACCAAATACGAACGGTTCATAGGCGAATCGGAAAGCCTGAATGAACATGATCATCACGACGGCGAATTTGAAGTTGGCGCCATAGATGCCCAATTGGCTTTTGGCCTCGTATTGGTCCGTTATCAACATCGGAAAGAGGATCTTATCGGCGGTTTGGTTGATGATACCGGCTACGCCCAGGATCAGCAGCGGAAACGAATAACGCAGGATCGACTTCAACAAGGGCCAGTCCACGCGGTATTTGATGCGGAAGAGTTCCGGAAAAAGAGCCGAGAGCATGAGTGCCGTTCCGATCAGGTTGGCAACGATGATGTAAAACACTCCGCTTTGTTCGGGGTGATAGAACCAAGAGATGAGTGAGGGATTGCTCTTCCACAGAATCGGACAGGCAACGAGGAAAAACAGGTTGAACCCGATGTTGACAAAAACGAAAAGAAGCTTGATGGCTGCGAAACGAAGGGGTCTTTTTTGGTAGCGCAGGTAAGCGAATGGGAGCGAGGAGATGACATCCATCGCCACAACCACCGCCAACATGCTGATGTAGTTTTCATGACCGGTAAATCCGAGTCCCCCGGCCAAAGGCTTCAGGAACAGGAAGATCAAAGCCAGGAAAGCTCCGGTGGTGGTCCAGAGTGAAGTCATACAGGTGCTGTATACCAGCATCGGGTCACTCGCTTCGTTCTTGTTCGCAAAACGGAAGAAGCCCGTTTCAAGTCCATAAGTAAGCATCACCAGCAACAAACCCGTCCAGGCGTAAAGCTGTGTGATTTCACCAAATTCAAAATCGTTGACTTTGACTACGTAAAGGGGCACCAATAACCAGTTCAGTAGTTTTCCGAGAATAGAGCTAAGTCCGTACAAAGCGGTATCCTTAGCGAGGCTTTTCATTCCTGCCATAGTGATGAGTTTGCGTTAATGCGAAAAGAGGCCGGAATTTTGAAAATGCCGGCCTGTGTGTCAGAACAATGTACCTGCTTCGGGTGCGCGAGACCGACCGAGGTGCTTGTAAGCCAATTCGGTCACTTCGCGTCCGCGCGGGGTACGTTTGATGAATCCTTCTTTGATGAGGAACGGTTCGTAAACCTCCTCCAGCGTGCCCGGGTCTTCCCCCAGTGCCGTAGCGATGGTGGTAAGTCCCACCGGTCCCCCTCTGAATTTATCGATGAGGATGGAGAGGATTCGGTTGTCGATCTCATCCAATCCGTATTGGTCGATATTCAGTGCCTCCAGGGCATAACGGGCGATCTCAATCTCAATCTTGCCGCTTCCCTTCACCTGGGCGAAGTCTCGTACGCGGCGTAGGAGTGCGTTGGCGATACGGGGGGTACCGCGACTGCGAAGTGCAATCTCGATGGCCGCCTCTTCGGTACAGGAAACGTTGAGGATTCCCGCCGAGCGCCCGACGATTCCCGCCAACACCTCGTTGTCATAATATTCCAAGTGCGAATTGATTCCGAAACGTGCGCGCAGGGGAGAGGTCAGCAAACCGCTGCGGGTCGTGGCTCCGACCAAGGTGAACGGATTCAGGTCGATCTGGATGGAGCGTGCGCTGGGACCTTTATCGATCATGATATCGATGCGGTAGTCCTCCATCGCCGAATAAAGATACTCCTCTACGATGGGACTCAGACGGTGGATCTCATCGATAAAAAGCACGTCGTTCGGTTCGAGGCTGGTTAGAAGTCCCGCCAAGTCGCCCGGTTTATCCAATACGGGACCGGAAGTGACCTTGAAGCCCACTCCTAATTCGTTCGCAATAATGTTTGAAAGAGTTGTTTTACCCAGCCCGGGAGGGCCGTGCAGGAGCACATGATCGAGTGCTTCCTCTCGCATACGGGCGGCCATGACGAAGATGCGCAGGTTTTCCACAATCTTCTCCTGTCCGTTGAAATCCTCAAAGCGAAGCGGCCGGAGCGCTCTTTCCACATCGCGCTCCGGCTCGTTCACTCGGGAATCTCTTATATCAAAATCGTCGTTCATTCTTAATCTGTTATCGCTCTGATGTTTTACAAACGATACGGTGTCGTATCACTCGCAAAGATAAGGATAACATTTTATATCCGGCGGATTTAACTTTCTGATTACAGCAATAGTTTACTCACCAGTTTGCCTAATTTCTCAGAGAGCGAATAGGCATGGAAAACGCGCTTCATACGCGGTCCGGTAATGCACGCCAAAGAGGGGTGCAGACGCAGAATGTGGAGTGCCTCGCGACTTCTCTCACAGGCGCAGTCGAAACAGCGGTATTGGAAACTGCGGGCGATGGTCTGCAGGCGCAGGCAGTTGATGCTTTCTTCGAGCGTTTCATATTCCGGCTTTTCGCGTAGGAATTTACGGATCAGTTCGGGATAGGTGTGCAGGTCGAAATGGTTCTTTTGTGACAGAGAGAGTCTTTTCGTTTCCGGATCCTTACGCACATAGTGGTGCAGGAGCGGTTCGCTGTCAAGTTTCACCACCTTTTTCGAGCAATAAGCCAATTGGGTGGTAAGCAGGGCATCTTCCCCCAGGGAGAGATGCGCTTCGAACCGGATGTCGCGGTTCTCGTAAAGCGACCGTTTATGCAATACGCTCCATACCATCCAATAATTCTGACGCAGGTAGAGGCTTCGGATGAAATCGATGCCCGAAAAGCGGATGAAACGGATGGAATTGGATCTTTTCTTTGTTTTATTGTAGTCGTTCTGAATCCAGAAGTTGAGCACGACCATGTCTGCCGCGGTTTCTTCGGCGCGGTTGTATAGTAGTTCAAGAGCCTGTGGCTCCAGGATGTCATCGCCGTCGAGGTGATATACATATTTACCCGTGGCTGAAGCGACTCCGGCCTTTCGGGCCATGGGTAACCCTTCGCCTGCTTTGTTGAGCATGCGGATACGGGGGTCGCGATCCATATGGGCGCAGATAATTTCGGTTGAACGGTCTTTGCTGCCACCTTCAACTACGATTATTTCTATTTCCTGAAGTGTTTGGTTCATCACCGAATCGAGACAGGCGCAGATGTGATCTCCCTGATTCATAACGGGTATGATGACTGAAACTTTTACAGAATCCATAATGATTGGAATAAATTTGATACTATGCAGTAATCGACATTATTCATGGTAAAATGATATGTTATCAACGATTATAAGGTGTCGGTTTAGACAGAGATCTGTCTTTTTGTTGGAAAACAGTGGCGCAAAATTAATTTTTTTTTGAGAACGGCACTCTAGAATGTGTGAAAAATAGCGATTAATCTCCTCATTGAGTGATTTTTCAAGATTTTACTACCTTTGTCACCTAAATTAAAAGAGCAAATGGAAGCATTACATATAATCACACCCGTCAAGGATTCGATCGAGCTGACGCTTCAGACGATCGAAGCGGTGATGAATTCAACGGTATCCGTACCATTCGAATATACGATATACAACGACTTCAGTACCCCTGAAAATACCACGATTCTAAAAGATGCCGCGGCCAAATACGGTTTCACGCTTGTTAATCTGGAAGATATCACCACCAATCCGTCTCCCAATTACCTGTTGGTATTGCGTACCGCACAGAAAAAAGCGATTTCGGCCGGAGCGGGACTGTTGATTATCGAGTCGGACGTAGTTGTGAAGAGCGATACGGTGCAGCGTTTGTTCGAGGAGGCGAAAAACCGTCCCGATTGTGGAATTGCGGCGTCGGCTACGGTGGATGAGACGGGAGCGATCAACTACCCCTATCTTTTCGCCAAAGGAAAAGAAAACAGTGCCTACCCAACCCGTAAGCACCTCAGTTTCTGTTGTTCGTTGCTTACGCTGAATTACCTTCGCAAGTTTGATTTTGCTACGTTGAACCCGGAAAAGAATTGGCATGATGTCACCATCTCGCGCCAGTCGCTCAAGGAGGGATTCACGAACTACCTGTTTACGAACCTGCCGGTTTGGCATCGTCCGCACAGCAGTCGTCCGTGGAAGTTGCTGAAATATACGAATCCGGTAAAATATTACTGGTTGAAGATTACAAAAAGAAGAGACAAGATCTGATTCTATAAACTTATTTGTCAACTCCCTTGTTTTAATACTGGCTTTTGCTGAAAAACAGCCTGAAAGAAAACGTGTTATGAAGAAATTGAAGATTGTGGCGGATTCGAAGATTCCTTTCTTGGAAGGTGTGCTTGAACCGTTTGCCGAGATGATCTACCTGTCGCCCGAAAAGATCGATGCCGACGCCGTAAGGGATGCGGATGCCTTGATTATTCGTACCCGAACCAAATGCGATGCGGCTCTCTTGGAGGGCAGTAATGTGAAAATGATCGCTACGGCCACAATAGGCTATGACCACATCGACCGTGCGTATTGTGAACGCAAGGGGATCGTATGGAAAAGTGCCCCGGGCTGCAATGCCTCTTCGGTGGGGCAGTATGTGCTCTCCGCCTTATCGTTGTTGATGAGTCAGCGTAATGAAACGTTGCGCGGGAAAACACTCGGAATCGTGGGAGTGGGCAACGTGGGGAAAGCGGTAGAACGGGTTTGCCGTATCGCGGGTATGAATATCCTGCGCAACGACCCGCCCAGAGCCGAAGCGGAAGGGGATGCGGATTTTGTAGATTTGGAAACCATTGCGCGCGAATGCGACGTAATCACGTTCCATACCCCTTTGATCCGAGAAGGAGCCCATCCAACCCAGCATTTGGCGGATGAGTCGTTTTTCAGTAAACTGGGAAATAACCCCGTCATTATCAATGCCGCACGCGGTGAGGTGATTGATGAAAAGGCGATGATGAAGGCGTATGAGGAGCAGCGTATTTCTGAAATGATTATCGACTGTTGGGAACACGAACCCAAAATCAATCGGGAGCTATTGGCGAAAACATATCTTTCCACGCCCCATATCGCAGGATATTCGGCAGACGGAAAGTCGAACGCTACCCGGATGGCCGTAGAGCACATCGCGCGGTTCTTCGGCTTACACCCCGACCTTTCCTCCATTCAACCGCCGGCAGCACAGAATCCGGTGATCGATCTGAGTCAGTACGATGCAAACCCGGAGGTTGAGGCGCTCTTACGTACCTACGATCCAAGGGAAGATTCCGCCCGGTTGAGGGAGAGTCCGGAAACATTCGAGAAACAACGCGGAGATTACCCGTTGCGTCGAGAATATTCCGCTTATACCTTATATAATACCCCGCTTCGGGAACAGTCCCTCTTTCGCGAACTCGGATTCGACGTGAAAGAATAGGTGAAAATAAAAACAGCGTTCAAATTTCCGGTCAACCGGAGATTTGAACGCTGTTCTGTAAAAAGCGGTTTTAAGCTTCACAAATTCGTTTGATCACTTCGGGAAAGTGGGCATATTCCAAGGTGTGTACCTTTTCGGCTACCTCCTTGTAAGTGTCTGAAGGCAATACTTCGCATTTTTCCTGGAAAATGATTGCGCCTTCATCGTAGTTTTCGTTTACGAAATGGATGGTGATACCCGATTCACGTTTTCCGGCTGCCACTACTGCCTTGTGGACGTTATCCCCATACATACCCTTGCCTCCGAAGTCAGGGAGAAGGGCGGGGTGGATATTCACGATGGCGTGCGGGAAAGCTTCAATCAAGTAAGCGGGGATTTTTAAAAGATAGCCTGCCAACACAATGAAGTTGATATCGTACGCTTTCAGCGTGGAAAGCAATCTCTCTGAATCGTTCATCTCTTTTCCTGTGACTACGACAGCCGGAATTCCGAGGTTTTCGGCTCGTTGGAGAACATAAGCATCGTTTTTGTTTGAAACTATCAGGGAGATCTCAATTTTTTCATTTTGAGCGAAATATCGGGCGATATTCTCCGCATTTGATCCCGAACCTGAAGCGAAAATGGCGATTCTTTTCTTCATTTGGTAAAGTTTGATGCACAATTTGAAGTTTTATGTGCAGAATTCTGTATTTTGTGGCGCAAATATTTGTTTTGTATCGAGAAAAATGTATTTCTTTGCAGTGCAAAAATAAGAAAGTAAATTTATTAATTAACTAAAAACTATAAGTTATGTCTGAAATTGCATCAAGAGTAAAAGAGATTATCGTAGATAAATTGGGAGTAGAAGAATCAGAAGTTACACCTGAAGCAAGCTTCACAAACGACTTGGGTGCTGACTCATTGGATACTGTGGAATTGATCATGGAATTCGAAAAAGAATTCAACATCACTATTCCAGATGATCAGGCTGAGAAAATCGGTACTGTAGGCGACGCTATCACTTACATCGAAGCTAACGCGAAATAATCTTACTCTAAAATTCAACTATGGAATTAAAAAGAGTAGTAGTAACAGGTCTGGGAGCAATTACCCCGCTTGGGCACAATGTTGATGAGACATGGAATGCCCTGCTTAACGGAGTAAGTGGTGCCGGACCTATTACTCATTTTGACGCTTCTAAGTTTAAAACGCAGTTTGCTTGCGAAGTGAAGGATTTCGATCCGCTACAATATTTTGAAAAGAAGGAAGTACGTAAGTATGACCGTTATGCGCAACTGGGTATCGCTGCCGCTAAGGAAGCGATTGAAGATTCAGGTCTTGACCTGGAGACGGTTGACAAAAATAAAGTAGGGGTTGTGTTCTCGGCAGGTATCGGCGGTATCCGCACTTTCGAACAGGAAGTGGGCGGTTACAACGAAGAAGTTGGTCCAAAATTCAATCCGTTTTTTATTCCGAAGATGATTGCGGATATCGCGGCAGGTCATATTTCCATGATTTATGGTTTCCACGGACCGAACTATGCGACGGTATCGGCATGTGCTTCATCAACAAACGGCATCATCGATGCGTTTAACCTGATTCGTCTGAATAAGGCTAACGTTATCGTAACCGGAGGAGCGGAAGCAGCTATCTCAGTAGGAGGTGTAGGTGGATTTAACTCAATGCATGCTCTTTCAACCCGTAACGACGATGCGACGAAGGCTTCTCGTCCTTTCAGCGCTTCACGTGACGGTTTTGTAATGGGAGAAGGTTCTTGCGGACTGATCCTTGAGGAGATGGAACATGCTTTGGCTCGCGGAGCAAAAATCTATGCTGAGGTTGTTGGCGGTGGAATGTCGGCGGATGCATATCATCTGACGGCTACTCATCCGGAAGGTTTGGGTGCCATCCTGGTAATGAAAAACGCTTTGGAGGACGCTGAATTAGCTCCTGAAGCTGTTGACTATATTAACGTACACGGAACATCAACTCCGGTCGGAGATATTTCTGAAGCGAAAGCGATCAAAGAAGTATTCGGCGACCATGCATATGAGTTGAACATCAGCTCTACAAAGTCTATGACGGGTCACCTTTTGGGTGCAGCCGGCGCTTTGGAAGCGATGGTGTGTGTGAAAGCTGTAGAAACCGATATGATTCCTCCTACAATCAACCACGAAGAGGGTGATGAGGATCCGGAAATCGACTACAAGCTGAACTTTACCTTTAACAAGGCACAGAAACGTACGGTAAATGTAGCTCTATCGAATACTTTTGGTTTCGGTGGCCACAATGCAAGTATCATCGTTAAGAAATTTGTAAAGTAAAGTATTGTGCTAAAGGCAATCTACAATAGAATAAGGCTCTTGCGGCTCCGGTCGAAGGAGCCTTATTCCGTTTACTATCGTATTTTGGGGTTTATGCCCGATGATCTGAGTATTTACGAACAGGCTTTTCTGCATCGTTCCTCTTCCATTAAAACTGAAAAAGGGAAATGGATCAATAACGAACGACTTGAATTTCTGGGCGATGCGGTACTCGACGCAATCATCGCGGATGTGGTGTTTCATGAATTTGAAACGAAAAAGGAGGGGTTCCTCACCAATACCCGTTCCAAAATCGTGCAACGCGAAACTCTGAATAAACTGGCCCTCGAATTGGGCCTTGATAAATTGGTGGTATCCTCTACTCGGACAAGTTCGCATAACAATTATATGTACGGAAATGCTTTCGAAGCATTTATCGGAGCGATCTATATCGATCAGGGATACGACGTATGTAAAAAATTCATCGACGAACGGGTGATTGCGCCTTATTTGAATCTGGCGCAGATTGCACGAAAGGAAGTGAACTTCAAATCGAAATTAATCGAATGGAGCCAGAAAAATAAGGTGAAGATTGAATTCGAATTGATCGAGTCCTTTACAGACGGTGATAATAATCCTGTTTTCCAGACGCAGATTCTAGTTTGTGATATTCCGGGCGGTATCGGCACGGGTTATTCCAAAAAAGAATCGCAACAGAATGCAGCAAAGGCCACTCTGAAGAAAATTCAGAGCGATAAGACCTTCCAGGATGCACTGGCTTCTGCTCGCGAGGAGATTCGCCTGCGTGAGGAAGCAGAACAAGAAATAACCGACAAGGGTGTTGATCAGAACGAGTTTTCGTCTGATTCAAATGAAACAACCGCTGTCGTGAAGGAGGAGTCTCAGGAAGCATGATTCCTTCCGAATCACACTTGCGGGTTTCCAACTTGCCGAGTCTAAGAAAATGGCTCCCTTTCCAGGATGTATCAGGAAAGGGAGCCATTTTTTTTGGTTGTAGCGTATTTTGCTATATTTGCATTAAATACATTAAAATTGACAAATGTCTCAATACCTGAAATTACTGTTGCTTATTTGGTGCCTGACCTCTTGTACCCCTGATCCTCGAGACGTAGAGGAGATCCAACAATATCCCGCCTTGTTCCCCGATTATGCAGGAGTAACGATACCCTGCAATATAGCTCCTCTGAATTTCCGGATTCCAGGAACCTCTCAGGCGATCGCCGAGTTCGGTACGGATGAAACGACGCTTTTCCGGGTAGCAGGTAAATCGCATTTTAATATCCCTTTGAATAAATGGAAAGCGCTGCTTCAGCAGGCTAAAGGGAAAAAAATATCCGTTCGGATCACGGCTCAGCATCCCGGAGAATCCAAATGGAGACGATATCTGTCGTTCGATATCTCCGTAAGCAGCGACTCGATTGATTCCCATATTGCGTATCGTCTCATAGAGCCCGGATACGAGCGTTGGGGTAAAATGGGTATTTATCAACGGGATTTAGCTTCATTCAAAGAGGATGCCATTATTGAGAATGATCTGCTCGATAAAGGGTGCGTCAATTGCCACTCTTTTCATAACTACTCGCCCCAACGGTGGATGTTCCATCTCAGAAAAAGTGGTGGTGGAACCGTGATTCAGCGTGACGGTAAGATTGAAAAGATGAATCTGAAGACAAAGAAGAGCATTGGGAACGGTACGTATCCGATGTGGCATCCCTCCGGACGTTATATCATCCTTTCGGATAATACAACCAGACAAGCTTTTCATGCTTTTCAAGAAAAGAAAATCGAGGTGTACGATTTGGAATCTGATCTTATTTTGTATGATGTGGAGCAGCAAAAGGTGCATACGGATCCTCGTTTTAACCAAAAAGATCAGTGGGAAACCTTCCCAGCCTGGTCTCCGGATGGAAAATGGCTCTATTTCTGCCGGAGTGGAGCCCGGGAAATGCCTTTTGAAGTAGAGAAAGCACGTTACTCGATCTATCGGATCGGCTTTGATGCCGAAACGGGTCAATTCGGAAAGAGCACGGAGTTGATTTTAGATGGCGATAGCATCCGGAAGAGTGCCTCCTTCCCCCGTTTGTCTCCCGACGGAAGATACCTGTTATACACCCTGAGCGATTATGGAACCTTCCCGATTTGGCATAAAGAAGCCGACCTGCACATGATTGATACCCAATCGATGGAACCCGTTGATGTTTCATCCTTGAATAGTGATGACGTGGAGAGTTATCACTCCTGGTCCTCTTCCGGCAGATGGGTCATCTTTAGCAGCCGTCGTTTCGACGGTCGTTATACCCGTTTGTTCATCGCTTATTTTGACAAAGCGGGTAAGATGCATAAACCGTTCCTTCTACCACAAAAGGATCCAGAGCAGAATACGTTATTCCTGAAATCCTATAACATTCCTGAATTCATAAAAGGAAAGGTTGAGATGAAGGAGTATGAATTGGCTGCGTCTATTAATGACCTCTCCCCAAAGCAGGCCGATTAGGCTCGCTCTCGATACGAATCGCCGCTTATGAGTTTATCCAGTTATGATGTAATTTAATATTCATGAAAAACAACGTTAACCGTCGCACTTTAAATAGCACGTTCGGGATATCGACCTTGGTCGCTCCCTTTCTCATATCGCTTTTTGTTTTCTGGTATCTGAGGTATCCCGGTCACCTTTTGCTCATAGAAGAGCGGAGCTATTTTGATGGAAGCGGCGAATTCTTCCTGCCTTTTCTTACCCGTCCCGGTGGTCTGAGCGCGTATTTGGGTGCCTTTGTATCGCAATTCTATCGTTGGCAGGTCGTCGGAGCACTTCTTCAATCGCTCTTTATGCTACTCATCTGGTCCGCAATTCGGTCGTTTGGATTGCAGATACGTAAAAATGGGTTGCCTGTTATTTCAACGACAATTGTTCTTTTGTTGGGAATACTACAAACCTCCACACAGTGGCAGCTTACCGATACCTTTCAGATGCTATTTTTTGTAACGGCTTTACGTGCCGCGTTTTATGTAAATAGAACGCGTGCGTCCCGGTGGTACGGATTGTTCCTGATGCCGCTTTGGATTCTCCTATTTCCGCCGATAATACTATTGCTCTTTCTGTTTGCTTTGTATGGAATCCGACGGATGCAGGGAGGTGATTCGGCTTTGGTGCATGCGGTTCTTTCAATCGTTTTGGCCCTCATCCTATTGCGTGGCTGTCAGTTATTTCTTTTCCCTTTTCCGAACAGCAGTTATGTGGCCGTCATGAGTGAGGCGGGGACGAACAATATCCTCAAATTCCTTCTTCCGGTTTATCTGGTTTTTCCGATCGCTACTTTCGTACGGAGTTATCTTCCGGAACGGAATCTCTCCTTACGACTCAATCTGATTCTTTTCGTGCTGTTGCCGCTGATTACATTTACAACCTGGCGCACTTATTTCGATGAATCCGCTGTGGAGGATTGTCTGCGGATGGGACAAGCTGCTAATAAAGGGGAGTGGAACGAGATCCTTCGTCTTGCGTCAAACCATCCGGTTCAATCGCAAGAGATGCTATTCTTTACAAATCTGGCGTGTGCCAATCAAGGCATATTGCCCGAGAAACTTTTTGATAATCCGCAAAATAACAGTCAGGCATTCAAACTGGACGATAAAGCACAACCGATCCGAATGGTATGGGCTGCAGAGTTGTATAAATCGTTGGGAGTGTACAATGCTGCCATGCAGATGTACTACGAGGCGAATACCGGTGCCCCTCAGGGAGTGAATTTCCGCAACTTACGGGCGTTGATCTCTCTTTATATCCGGAAAGGTGAATTTGTTCTAGCCCGAAAATATATCAAAATACTTTCTCGTTCTACATTACACGATTCCTGGGTGAAAACGAAGATTCAGGAGATTCGGAAGTTAGAAGCAGCATGGGATTCTGAATTTGAAAATCAAAATTCGAAAGGCGATTTCTTCTTTGGAGCACGTCCTTTCCTATCCGATCTGGCACGTCTGCTGGATCGGGATGGGAATAACACGGTTGCACGTGATTATCTGCTGTGTACGCTCCTTCTAAATAAAGATCTAGACCGGTTTTTCTCTGTTTTGGAGATGATCGGATGGAAGCAGCAACAGATGCCGAGAGTGTATGAAGAAGCCGTATTGATGGCGATTCAGATGGGGAATCAGCGCGTGATGAGCCGTAACTATCCGATCCGCCCTCAAACACGGAATCATTTTAATGAGTTTCTGAAAATGAAGATGGTATCGCAAAATCAAGGAATTGCTTCCAAACAACTCTTCGATCGCTTTAAGAACACGTTATGGTATCATTGTCAATTTAATTAACCGAAACAGATTCCCATTCGTTTTCCTTGTACGATCAGCGGATTGTCTTCTTGGACATATTTGATTTTGTTGGCGACTTCAGAGAGTGGAACCGAGCTGATTT
Organism: Bacteroidales bacterium; assembly: GCA_036655355.1. Lineage (GTDB taxonomy): Bacteria > Bacteroidota > Bacteroidia > Bacteroidales > JAUNSR01 > JAUNSR01. The sequence continues at coordinate 62,533 of JAVVQG010000003.1, read as the reverse complement.
CACTTCCGTGCACGCAGACCATTTTTCCGAATTCACCTCTTGAGATCAATTCCGTAGCATGACCGCCCAGCAGCGTCGCCAGGTTGCGGTCGAAAGGAGAGGGGTTTCCGCCCCGTTGGATATGTCCCAGCACCGTTTCTCTGGTTTCCATTCCGGTAGCTTTGTTGATGGCCTTGGCGATGTATTCGGCCGGTTTGCTGGAGCAGGGAGTCTCGATTCCTTCCGCAACCACTACGATTGAATACGGTTTTCCTTTTTCCGCGCGATTCATGACGAATTCATTCACCCGGTCGATGTTGTATCCCAGTTCAGGCAGTAAGATCACATCTCCTCCGCCCGCCATGCCGGCATAAAGCCCGATCCACCCCGCATGATGTCCCATCACCTCGATCACCATCACCCGTTTGTGTGAACTGGCTGTGGAGTGAAGTCGGTCTATCGCTTCGGTGGCGATATTTACAGCCGTATTGAATCCGAATGTTATATCGGTTCCCCAAATATCGTTGTCGATCGTTTTGGGTACGGCCACTACATTCATTCCCAGTTCGGAAATTACATTAGCTGTTTTCATCGTGCCGTTCCCTCCGATACAAACCACGCAGTCGAGGCCTAATTCATGGTATTTACGCAACAGTTCCTCCTGGATATTGTCTTCATTCGCCATCAGCTTCTTGCGAAACGGTTTCTCGCGGGACGTTCCGAGGATCGTTCCTCCGAGATTCAGAATTCCCGATAGTGACCTTTCCGTGAAAGGCTCCACATCTTCATTGATAATCCCTTTGTACCCCGAATGGATACCTAAAACTTCCATTCCAAAGTGCATAATCGCTGTCTTGCCCACACCGCGTATCGTGGCGTTGATGCCCGGACAGTCTCCTCCTGAGGTCAATATACCGATTCTCATAAGCGTATTGCTTTTTGAATTAATTGTTTACAAATATAAAAAATATCACTAGTGTTCTGCCGAATAATAAATTAATAATCTTTGAAATAAGTGATATGGTAGCACTTACGAACCTATTAACCTCCCATTTGTTACGATCTGACATGGCAAACCCACTTAAAAGCTTCGATACGGATGCATTTCTTTTGTTGAGCACTCAAAACGAATCGGGAAAGTCAATGATTGAATTGAGATAAATTATAAGGTGCGAACCATCGCGGTGCTTTTTCAGCTATTTCCTTTCCCAAATTGAACGAGATGGGTCAATTGGGAATTTTACAGGGAATGTCTCGGAAACTTTTTAGTATTATTATACTCTGATACTAAGAATAAAAGCGTAATCAAATTTTTATCCTGTGGATAAAACGATATTTTTGCAACTGACCTATTAAATGAAGTGTCAATGAATACAACTAAATTACTCACTTTCGCATTTCAGAAGAGATTGCGAGAGATAGACCGATATGCCACAGACACCCTGATGATCCAACAGAATCAGTTATACCGTCTGATTATGGCAGCACGGAATACGGAATGGGGAAAAAAATACGACTACAATACGATCGACACCTACGATGAGTTTTCCAAAAGGGTGCCGCTCCAAACTTACGAAGAGGTAAAACCTTACGTGGAACGGATGTTGCGTGGCGAACAGAACATCTTGTGGGGAAGCGACATCGTTTGGTTTGCAAAATCTTCGGGTACGACCAATGACAAAAGTAAATTCATTCCGGTCAGCCGCGAAGCGCTTGACGAGTGCCATTATCAGGGCGGGAAGGATGCCGTAGCCATTTACCTGCGTATGAATCCGGAGAGTCGCTTCTTGTCCGGCAAAGGGTTGATTCTCGGAGGAAGCCACAAACCCGATGAGTTGGCAGAGAATATTCATTACGGCGATTTATCGGCCGTATTGATTCAGAACGTCAGTTTCATGGTGGATATGATTCGCGTACCCAGTAAGGAGATCGCACTGATGGATGAATGGGAAGCCAAGCTAGAGGCGATGGCAAACTCAACAGTGAAGGAGAACGTAACAAACATGTCTGGCGTACCCTCTTGGTTTCTGGTGTTGATTAAGAAAATCCTGCAGAAAGAGAATAAGAAGAACCTGCTCGAAGTGTGGCCGAATCTGGAGGTGTTCTTTCACGGAGGAATCAGTTTCGCGCCCTATCGCGAACAATACAAAGAGCTGATCCCTTCCGATCAGATGCATTATGTGGAGACCTATAACGCTTCGGAGGGATTCTTTGGCATTCAGAACGATTTCAACGATGCATCGATGCTTCTGATGATCGACTTGGGGGTGTTCTTCGAATTTATTCCGTTGGAGGAGATTGATGCGCCGAAACCCACAGTTGTTCCTTTGTGGCAGGTGGAACCGGGCCGCAACTATGCCGTTGTGATCAGTACGAACTCGGGACTCTGGCGCTACATCATCGGCGATACCGTGAAGTTTACTTCCGTAAATCCCTATAAATTCATTATAACCGGACGTACCAAGCATTATATCAACGCTTTCGGGGAAGAACTGATGGTGGCGAATGCCGATAAGGGGATCGAAATCGCCTGTGAGAAAACGGGAGCGGTCGTGACAGAATACACAGCCGGCCCCACGTTCATGAGTGGAAATAAGAAAGGACACCACACCTGGCTCATCGAGTTCTCAAAAGCGCCTGCCTCTACGGAGGAGTTCGCCGAAATCCTTGACCGCGAATTGCAGAACCTGAACTCCGATTATGAAGCCAAACGCTATAAAGGACTCTTCCTGGACCGTTTGGAGCTGATCCCGGCCCGTACGGGACTCTTCCACGACTGGCTTAAAAACAAAGGGAAGCTCGGAGGCCAGCATAAGATACCACGCCTAAGCAACAGTCGCACCTACCTGGAAGAACTGATGGGTATGAATAAGGTATGAATAAGGTATGAATAAGGTGTGAATAAAACTATCCTTCCTGTTTCATATACTCCTTTGGTGAGACGTCATATTGGTTTCTGAAACACTTCGTAAAGTAAGAGTGGTTCGAGAATCCTACCAGATACATGATCTCAGAAATCGGCAGCTTGTTCTCCTTTAAGAGCATAGCTGCCTTTTTTATGCGTATGCTCCGAATGTATTCCACCACGTTCATGCCGGTATTCTGTTTGATTTTACGATATACATACTTATTTCCGTACCCGCTTTTCTTACATAAAAACTCCACATTCAGATCCGGATCAGAGAGAGAACCGTCTATCAGTGCCGTAATCTGCTGCATGAATTGTTCATCTCGCGGATCGATCTCCTCCCGCTTAAGAACCTCTTCCGACTCCTTCTCGGAACGGTAAGGGGTTGGATCTCCGTTTGCAATTGTTTCCGGAAGGGTGTGACTGTTCTTTTCCGGTAGAGGTTCGGGAAAAGAACTTATCAACAGGGTGACCTTTGTACCGTGTCCCGGTATCGAATCAATACGGATAGAGCCGTCGTGTTCTTCAAGAATCGCTTTGGCCACAGACAGACCGATTCCCGATCCCTGGCGACCGTTGAGGGGACTTTTTCCGGCTTGGTAATAACGGTCAAAGACCTTAGGCAGCTCCTCTGCCGGAATTCCACATCCGGAATCGGCAATCTCTATACCCACCGTAATGCGTTGTTCGTGTAATTCGCGGATGCGTACTTCCACTCCGATCTCACCTCCCGGTGCCGTAAACCGGATGCTATTTGTGAGTAAGTGCGTCAGAGCGGTTTCTATCTTCGCCTGATCCAGTTGGAATATAAAGGGAACATCCTCACAGAACAGCGTCGCTTTCAATTGTTTCTGCTCGAATGTAGGTCGCATCCGTTCAAAAACGCCCTCCACCAAAAGCGGCAAAAGGGTGGAGGAGGGTAAGAGGGGAATCCTGATATTTTCCTCTTTATGCAACAACATCCCCGTAAGCAGGTTTTGAATCTCTTTGGCGCTCTGTTGTATCGCCTTTAAATCACGGGCGTGTAGCTTCTCGCGCTCGGAGATCGTCAATCGTCCCACTTCGCTTAAAATGGTATTTAAAGGAGTCACGAACTCTTCCGATGCATTTACGAAGAAATCGGTCTTCGAACGGATGAGTGTTAAGGCCTGATTCATCTTCACCCGTTCGATGTTGAAACGGTGTTTCATTCGTACCGTGCGCCGAATCCAAAACAGCAGGGCCAGAAATAGAAATACATAAAGAATCTTAGCCGTCAGGGTCTTAAACCATACGTTTCGGATCTCTATCGCCAGTGTACGGATGTTGTCGGTGGGCAGCCCGTCGCTTCCCAGACTACACACTTCGAACAGGTAGTTGCCCGGCGGAACGTTGATGAAAGTAGCCTTGTTGTTTCGGGCATCATTAAATTGCCATTCATCGTCCAACCCTTTCAAACGATAGCCGTATCCCGTTTCAATCGAGGGGTCGAAGCAGAACGACGAAAATTCCAATGCGAAAGAATTTTGGTTATAGTCGAGCCGGATGCTTTTCTGCACGCTCATCGAATGTTGCAGAATGACATTATGATGGTAGCTTTTACCCACTTCCACCGGTTTATTGGCGATTAACAGGTTGGTGACAGCGAGTAACGGACGCTCCGGTTCACGGATCGAATCGGGATGAAAAAGAAGAAAGCCGTCGGTCGACCCGATATACATCGTATTGTTCTGAGGATGAAAATAAGAGCAGTAGCTGCTGTAGCCGCCCAGGGAGACATTTTGTATCGTCTGTCGCTCCAAATCCACTGCCTGAAGACCATTCGGAGAGGAGAACCAAACCTGCGGGCCGACAAAGGTCATAAAGGATACCGCCCCGTGAATCTTATCCCCCGCAAAGGGTCGAAAGTTCTTTTTATCGGGCGAAAGTACCGAAAGGCCGTTCTCCGTACCGAGCCAGATCCTGCCGTCGGGAGCGATCGACAAACAGCGGGTCTGATTGCAGTTCAGCTGATTCCCTTCCAGGCGTATCTGACGAACCGTTGCCGAATCGTGAAGTATGTGATTCACCCCGTAATTATCTGTCGCCGCCCAAACGGAACCCAAGGAATCAATTACGATGGAGTTCACGATATTTTCCGATAATGGCGCTAGGGGATGTGCATTGTTGAAATGACGATCCGCTGCGACTACTCCGTTGCAGCCCAGCAGTTTCTCTTTATCAACCACAAAGATCCCTCCTTCGTATGTACCCAGCCACAAAGCACCCGAACGATCCTCCGCAATGCTATACATCCAATTGGAATTGTAAAGTCCGCTGGGTTCGGTTATCACATAGGAGATGATCCTTCCGCTTTTCCGGTCGTATCGGTTTAATCCACCGTCCGTGGCGATCCACACGGAATTCGCATCGGGATAGAGAAAGCGTACTTTGTTGTGCGATAGGGCGTGAGGAGCGTTCGACTCGGCTTTGAACCAATCGGAAGCGTGTCGTTGAAGGTCATGGCGGATCAGACCGTTGGAGCCCCCCAGCCAAAGCACCTCCTCATCCTGTAAAATGGAAGATACCTCGATGCCGTCCGTTACGCCGGTAAGATTCTTAACGGAAACGAAGCGGAAGTTCGTGTTGTCGAAATAGAGCGAAATGCCATTTGCCGTACCGAGCCACATGGTGTTGTCGGCATCCTTGAAAATGCTCCATACCACATTGTTGATCAATGAACTTTTATTTTCGATATTGTGTGTTCTGAGCACAAAACGCTCTCTGCTCTGATCATAAATAACGAGGCCGTTGTCGGTTCCGATCCAGAGATTCTGCTCGTTGTCGTAAAGAAGTGTTTTGATGGGGTTGTTCGGTAGGTATCCTTTGCTCTCTCCGGTGCGTGTATTCACTTTCCATAATCCTTTTTCAGTACCCAGAAACCACTGAGCGGAATCTGAAAGGTCTTTGTGTATCGACAGTAGCAAATCGCCGCCCGTACCCCTACCCGAAATGGATGCGGGAGTGGGGAATGTAAGTTGAACCACTTCTCCGGCTGGGGAGATCTTGCAGAAACAGTTGTGCGATCCGGTATACAACCAACCGTCGTCATCTAAGAAACCGCACGGGACGTAATCGCCCGGGAAATAGTGTTCTGCGGAATTTCTGTTGAAATGGATCCATGTTCCGGAGTTGAGGTTGTATTGGAATAAACCGTTGTTGGTACCGATCCAAAGGAGGCCCTCGGGACTTAGGCAGAAGAATTTGGCAGATAAGGAGCGCCCCATCGGTAAGGAGGAGAAATGTCCGGTGCTTTTGTCGAAACGATTAATCCCCTGGTCGGTGCCGATCAGCAGGATTCCCGAATTCAATTCAATCATGCAGTTGATCCGGGAGTGACTTAGGGAAGTCGAATCACCCGATACGGCACGGTATTCGGTCATTCGGTAGCCGTCGTACCGGTTCAGCCCGTTTGCTGTTCCGATCCAGACGTACCCTTCCCGATCTTGTAAAAAGCAATAAACAGTGGGGTCGGACAACCCCTCGCTTTTATTCAAGGTATAAAATTGATCGGGTATGATTTCTTTACTTTCTATTCCCATACTTACCGTACGCATAGGGCAGATGAGAAAGAAAAGGAGAAAATAGATAATGGTCTGAATTCTCATGGTTTAATCAGGTACTTCAAGGGATATGAAAAATAAGATGTCGCAAATATGTCTAAATTCTGTCATTTTTTGTCCATTTTATCCTAAAATAGGGCATCAAAAAGGCCTAATATTGCATCGTAATCGATTTCTACCGTCAGAATTTCACTTTGGTAGGAATGCCGATGGCATGCGATTATTATGGAACCCTTAAATAAATACGAATGAAACACACAACTTCAACACTCCTTCGGGTAGTGTTTGTCATGCTCATGCATTGTCTCCTTCCCTGGTGTGGCAGCGGGATACTGAAAGCTCAGTCCGGAACACATACCGTGACGGGAAAAGTAGTAGATGAAAGTGGTGAACCGCTGATTGGTGTCGCCGTCTTGATCATGGGAGAAAAAAGCGGTACGGTGAGTGATTTCGACGGTGCTTACCGGCTCGAAGCGCCTGCCGACAAATCCCTGCAATTCTCATACCTGGGGTATCAGACACAAATCATTCCCGTAAAAGGTAGAAAGGTGATCGACGTAGCCCTGGAGCCGGAGTCGAAGAATCTGAATGAAGTGGTGGTGGTCGGCTACGGAACCACCCGTAAGAACGACCTCACGGGATCGGTGCAGACGGTCAGTGCAAAGGATTTTAACGGAGGAGTGAGTTCTCCGGAGCAGCTCATCAATGGAAAGGTGGCCGGTGTACAGATCATGTCCAACAGCGGTTCACCCACATCCGGGAGTACGATCCGCATCCGTGGAGGAGCTTCGCTGAACGCAAGTAATGCGCCGTTAATCGTATTAGACGGTGTTCCGTTGGAAGCCGACGGTATCAGCGGTAACAGCGATAATTTTCTGAACCTGATCAATCCGAATGACATTGAAACGATGACGGTACTCAAAGATGCCTCCTCCACCGCGATTTACGGTTCGAGAGCATCCAACGGGGTGTTGATGATCACTACGAAAAAAGGTGATTCGGAGAAGTTGAAACTCTCTGTCAGCTCGGTCCAATCGATTCAGACACGAACGAAAACCGCTTCGATGTTATCGTATGAAGAGTTTGTGAACGTGGTACAAACGGAGGGAAACGGCAATCAGAGATCTTTGTTGGGAACCGAAAACACGAATTGGAACGATGCAATCTATCAGAATGCTTTCGGAACGGATAATAACGTGAGTCTCACCGGACGCATCGTACGTAATTTCCCTTTCCGCGCTTCGGTGGGTTACTACAACCAAGAGGGGATTCTGAAGAGTGACAGAGCCGAACGTGTGACGGGAAACCTCAACCTCAATCCCGCTTTCTTCAAGGATTATCTGAAATTCAACCTCAATGTGAAAGGTGCACTCAATAAGAACCGGTTTGCCGATGCCAGCGCAATCTGGAATGCGGCGACCATGAATCCTACCCTGGGCATCTATTCGGGCGAAGATCGGTTCGGCGGTTTTACAGAAGCGATAGATCCTTCCGGAATTCCGGTGACGCGTGCCGTACTCAATCCGCTGGGGGTGCTTGAACAACGCGATTCACGAAGTACGGTGAAACGTCTTGTGGGAAATGCAGATGCGGATTATAAGTTCCATTTCTTGCCCGAATTGCGTATTCACGGAACGTTCGGCTACGATTATGCTACCGGAGAAGGTACGGTGTATGTGCCCGCGGAAGCCGCATCCGCTTTCACCTCTAATGGACGCGATTACAAATACGGACCTCAGGAGAAAACCAATAAGCTGTTCTCCGCTTACCTGAATTATCGCAAAGAGTTTGAAAAGATAAGCAGTATGCTCGACGTGACAGGGGGATACGATTATCAGTATTGGCGCTCCAATACGCCCGCTTATTCGGAATACAATACGCTCGGGGAGGCTCAGAACGTGATCGGGGCTATCGATCAGCGACACACCTTGATCTCCTTTTATGGACGTGCAAACTATTCATACGACTCCAAATACCTGCTTACGGCAACCATTCGTCGCGACGGTACGTCACGTTTTGGCAGTGCCAACCGCTGGGGTACCTTTCCTTCGGTAGCTTTTGGCTGGCGTATCACTCAGGAGGAATTTATGCAGGAGGCAGAGGCTGTCAGCAACCTCAAATTGCGTTTGAGCTACGGGGTGACGGGACAGCAGGAAGGAATCGGTAATTACGGTTACCTCCCCGTCTATACCCTCAGTCAGCCCGGAGCCTATTACCTTTTCGGCGATGTTTATTATCCCACGTATCGTCCCGAAGCATATGTCTCCAACCTGAAGTGGGAAACCACGAAATCTTACAATGCAGGCTTTGATTTCGGTTTTGTCAATAACCGAATCAACGGAACGGTGGATTACTATTCGCGTAAAACAAAAGACCTTCTTGCCACCGTACCGGCAGCTGCGGGTACCAACTTCGATAAAACGATTCTGACCAATGTTGGTAAGGTTTCCAGTCATGGTGTGGAGATGCAGCTCAACGGAGTTCTGATCGACACAAAGGATGTGAATTGGAACGTGGGTGTAAATGCCACTTTCCAATCTGTCAAGATCACCAACCTCTCTATCGTAGAGGGGGCCGCAATCACCAATACGCCTGCCGGTCCGACGGTAGACAACACCTATGTGCAGGTGCTTACCGAAGGTTTCTCCCCCTACATGTTTTATGTGTATAAACAGCTTTATAACGAACAGGGGAAACCGATCGAAGGAGCGTATGCCGACCTCAACGGCGACGAGGTGATCAACTCGGGCGACCTCTACCGATACCACTCTCCCGCTCCTGATTGGCTGCTGGGTTTCAATACACAGGTACGCTATAAAAACTGGTCGCTTTCGGCTGTGTTGCGGGCCAGTATCGGCAACTATGCATACAATGCGATGGCGATGAACACGGGAGCATTCGGAACGATGTCGTACAACGATTATCAGCTGAACAACCTCTCCCGGAGTTACCTTGAAACCGGATTCCGCTCCCGCCAACATTTATCGGATTATTATGTGGAGAATGCTTCATTCCTGAAGATGGACAACCTCTCCGTCGGTTATGATTTCGGTCAGATTGTAAAAGGTGCCCGGTTGCGCGTTTCCGCACTGATCCAAAACGTATTCACCATTACCAATTATACCGGAGTGGATCCGGAACTTCCGAACGGCTTCGACAGCTCTTTCTATCCGCGTCCGAGAACTTATTCGGTAAATGTGTCTTTTGAATTCTAAGTAGGAAAAATAGATAAAATACAAATGAAAACACTCTATAAATATATTCTTGCAGCAGCGATCGGTTCCTGCTCATTGACATCGTGCCTTGACGACCTGAATCAGGTTCCGGTGATCGAAACCACTCCGTCCAAAGTGTATACTTCCGTGGCGGGTTATAAATCCGTTTTGGCCAAATTGTACGCCTCATTCGTAATAGCGGGCCAGGAAGAGGGAGGTGGCAATGCCGATCTGTCCAGTAATTCGGGACACGATTACATGCGTATCTTCTTTAACCTGCAGGAGGTGCCCACCGAAGAGATCGCCTATACGTGGCTGGAAGGGAATAGCATGACGGGTATGGCCTACATGAAATGGGATGCCAACGACATCTGGGTAAGCGATATGTATTACCGCATCTATTATACCATTGCCCTTTGCAATGAGTTCTTGCGGAACGCATCCGATGAGAAGATCGCCTCTTTCCCGTCACAGGAACAGGATGAACTGAAGACATTCCGTGCCGAGGCTCGCTTTCTGCGGGCGCTCGCCTATTCGCATGCGCTCGATTTCTACGGTAACGTGCCTTTCGTAGATGAAAATGATCCCGTTGGAGCGTATATACCCCCTTGCTATAAACGGGCCGATCTGTTCGATTTCGTAATCAATGAGTTGACTGATATCGAGGAGCAGCTTTCCGACCGAGCTACTTGTGAATACGCTCGTGCCGGGAAAGGTGCGGCCTGGACGCTTTTGGCACGCTTGTATCTCAATGGCGAGGTGTACAGCGGTAAACCGTTCAATACCGAATGCATCGCTTATTGCAATAAGATCATCCAAGCGGGTTATTCACTCGAACCGCAATACGCACGTCTATTCAATGCCGATAACCACAAACGAACCAATGAGATCATCTTTCCTTTGGCCATAGACGGTGTCAATACCGTATCGTGGGGCGCTACCACGCTGATTGTGTGTGGGGCTATCTCCGGTAATTCCACCCAGAAACCTGCCGATTACGGATGTGAAACAGCCTGGAGCATGTTTCGTGTGCGACCTGAATTACCGGCTTTATTCGGGGATCATGAAAATACAGGCGACGGCAGGTTTATGTTTTATACAGACGGTCAAGCCGCTACGCTGGACAAGATGGACGATCAATCTCAAGGATATATGGTGGAGAAATGGACCAACCTTACCGATGCCGGCGAAGCAGCGTCACCCACTTCCTCGAAAGGTGTGTCTACCGACTTTCCGCTTTTCCGTCTGGGCGATGTGTACCTGATGTATGCGGAAGCGGTGGTACGCGGAGGAGCGGGTGGTTCGAAAAGCGAAGCGTTACGGCTGGTGAATCTGCTCCGGGAACGAGCTTACGGTAATCAAACCGGAGCAATTGGCGAAAATGAACTGACGCTCGACTTTTTACTGGATGAGCGCGGCCGCGAACTCTATTGGGAGTGCGTACGCCGAACAGACCTGATCCGTTTCGGTAAGTTTACCGGCGACAGTTACACCTGGCATTGGAAAGGCGGTGTGAAGGAGGGTATCTCTACGGATGCGAAATACAATATCTACCCGATTCCAACTTCTGAACTTTCCGCGAATCCCAATATGAAAAATGAATTCTATTAATGCACAGTTATGAAATCAACAATAAAACTACTCACCGTCATATCTGCATTGTATGCCTTTATCGGATGCGGAAAGGACGGAGACAAAATACACCTTTCCGGTTTTGAACCGGCAGTACTTATGGCTACGCTTCCGGAAGTGATTCTGGAGGAGTCCAAATCCGAAGAGATTGCCCTTTCCATCGCTTGGGCGGATAGTGAATTGTCGCTGGATGACCCTACTGTTGGGATTTCTTCCTCCTTGCGCACCAATATCCTTCAGGTGTCAGCCGAACCGGGATTCGAGAATCCTTTGCAGTCGACGCAAAAAGGGGCTTCGGTGAGTTATTCCGGAAAAGAACTCAATGCGCTACTCAAAAAGATGGCACTCACTCAGACCGAATCGCATCCGCTTTATTTCCGGTTGTATTCTACGATTGCGGCCAACCAACCTGCCGTCTTAAGCAATGTGGTGACGGTGAATGTAACAGGGTATGAACCACAGGAATCGAATGATGACAGCGACCCGAATTACCTCTTCGTAGCCACCAAGGATAGTGGTTTTGAAGACCTGACCAATCGGTTGTATTCCTTTAAGGGAAATGAGGTGTACGAAGGTTTCTATAAAGCGTACGTATGGGAGAATTTCCGGTTTTATACATCCATCGACGGCGATGAGGTGTACGGTTCAAAACCCGATGCACTCTATTCGCTTGATAAATCGGGAGATAAATGGGATATTTGGTTCGATGAAGAGGGATTCTTCTTCCTTCAAGCGGATCTCAACCAACTGATTTGGACGAAAACGGCGGTAACCTCGATCGGTGTGACAGGCGATTTCAACGGATGGAGTGAATCGAGCGACAACCTTCAGTATGATGCTGCTTCTAAAACATGGAGCGTAACGTGCAATATCAAGGAGATCGGCTGGGGAATCAAGTTTATTGTGAATGGCGATTGGAACTGGTGTTACAGCGATGAAACGGGCGAGGGGGAACTGACAAAGAACTCAAACGTAAACATCATGCCCGAAAGTGCAGGGGTCTATAAAATAACGGTGGATCTGCGTAATGCCAAACACATGACCTATAAGCTTGAAAAACAGGATTGAAAATCATTCCTTCCTATAAATAATCAATATTATGAGAAAGAAACTATTAACGATTCTCTCCGCAGCATTCTTTCTGTTCGCTTGTTCGGACGATAACCGGGTAGCCGATCCGGAGGCTCGGAGTCGTTTTGCCAAGGGTGCGGACGTTAGCTGGGTGACGGAGATGGAAGCTTCAAAAATAAAATTCTACGACGCTGCCGGTAATGAGAAGGAGTGTATGAAACTGATGAAATCACTCGGGATGAACTCTCTTCGGCTTCGTGTCTGGGTAGATCCCGTCAAAGGATGGAACAACAAGCAAGACGTACTGCTGAAAGCTTTCCGTGCACACGCGCTTGGCATGCGCCTGATGATCGATTTCCATTATAGCGACAGTTGGGCCGATCCGGGTCAGCAGAATAAACCCGCGGCTTGGAAGTCGCTCGATATGAAAGCGCTTACCGAGGCCGTAGCTTCACATACCGCGGATGTTTTATCCACATTGAAGGCCAACGGGATCGAACCCGAATGGGTTCAGGTGGGAAATGAAACCGGTAACGGAATGCTTTGGGAGGAGGGGAGAGCCTCTGAACACATGGATCAGTATGCCGTGCTGAATAATGCCGGTTACGATGCTGTAAAACGGATTTGTCCGAATGCCAAAGTGATTGTACACCTTCAGAACGGAGGAGACAGTGATTTGTTTCAATGGCTTTTTGACGGACTGAAGAGGAATGGCGGCAAATGGGATGTGATCGGAATGTCTCTTTACCCCACTGCCAAAACGTGGCAGACCGAAACTGAAAAATGTCTCGGCAATGCCCGTAGCCTAATCCATCGATACGGTTGCGAGGTGATGATTTGTGAAGTGGGAATGAGTTGGGATGAGGCCGAAGCGGCATACGATTTTCTGTCGGCGCTGATTGCCGGAGCGCAGCAGATACCAGATGAAAAATGTTTGGGGGTATTCTATTGGGAGCCCCAATCGTATGGCGGATGGAACGGCTACTCTCTGGGTGCATTTGATAATCAGGGTCGTCCTACGGTTGCCCTAGATGCGTTTAAATAGTAATTACACATGAAGAAGATATTTCTGTCCTTATTGATATTGATCGCCTGGGGAGCTACTGTGGTGAGTGCTCCGCAGGTGCGCGAAGAGCGGTTTTTAGAGAAAGATTGGTGTTTTGTAAAAGGGGATCCGCAGCATGCTGCGGATCCTTTATTCGACGATAGTTCCTGGCAACCCGTTACCATACCTCACGATTGGGCGATCTATGGTCCCTTTAGTCGTGAACATGACTTGCAACAAGTGGCCGTGACACAGAACTTTGAGACGGCAGCATCCGTCAAAACCGGTCGTACCGGCGGCTTACCCTATGTTGGTACCGGCTGGTACCGTACTTCATTCGACATCGCCGGTTTTAATCCCGAAGAACGATCTGTTTCGTTACTCTTCGACGGAGCGATGAGCGAGGCTCGGGTTTATGTGAACGGCAGGGAAGCATGTTTCTGGCCGAACGGATACAATGCGTTCCATTACGACATCACGAAATTGCTGAATCGCGACGGTCGGAATAACGTTTTGGCCGTTCGTCTCGAAAACCGTCCCCAATCTTCGCGTTGGTATTCGGGAGCGGGGCTGTATCGCAATGTGAAGCTGATTGTTACCCATCAGACGCATATTCCTATCTGGGGAAGCTATGTGACCACACCCTTTGTTTCGGAGGAGTACGCTTCCGTTCGGGTTCGCACCCGGGTTGAAGGCGTAACGGAGATGCCGGTTCTTCTGAAAAGTACCATCTATTCTGCCGACGGTTCGGTGGTGGCGCAACGTCAAGAGAAAGCGCGCAACGGAGGGGATAACTCCTCCGAACAGAACTTCATCGTTTCCAATCCGCAATGCTGGTCGCCCGAAACGCCCAATCTCTACACGCTCGAAACGGAATTGTGGCAGAATGATACGTGTATAGATCGATATGAAACCCGTTTTGGAATACGTACGGTACAAGTGGTTCCGGATAAAGGCTTTTACCTCAATGGGAAGAATCGTAAATTCCGCGGCGTATGCAATCATCACGATTTAGGAGCGCTGGGTGCGGCCGTAAACAAGGCTGCCTTGAGACGTCAGCTCACGTTGCTTAAGGATATGGGGTGTGATGCGATCCGTACCGCTCATAACATGCCGGCTCAGGAGTTGGTGGAGCTTTGTGATGAGATGGGCTTTATGATGATGATCGAGCCTTTCGACGAATGGGACCAGGCGAAATGTGCGAACGGCTATCACCGTTTCTTTGCAGAATGGGCCGAGAAAGATATGGTTAACATGATTCATCATTTCCGAAACAATCCGTGTGTCGTGATGTGGAGCATCGGCAATGAGGTGCCTACGCAATGCAGTCCCGAAGGATATAAGGTAGCCTCTTTTCTTCAAGATATCTGTCACAGGGAAGACCCTACGCGAAGCGTGACGTGTGGTATGGACCAGGTTTCATGCGTATTGGAGAACGGATTTGCGGCGATGCTCGATGTTCCGGGACTCAATTACCGGGCGCATCGTTATCAGGAAACTTACGATGCCTTACCCCGTAACGTGGTTCTCGGTTCGGAAACCTCCTCAACAGTGAGTTCGCGCGGAGTGTATAAATTTCCGGTGGTGATCGCTCCCGGGCGGATGTATCCCGATCATCAAAGTTCCTCGTACGATGTGGAATATTGTGATTGGTCGAACCTGCCCGACGATGATATGGCATTGGCTGAGGATCATGAATGGACGATGGGACAGTTCGTATGGACCGGTTTCGATTACCTGGGGGAGCCTTCTCCTTACGATACCGACGCGTGGCCGAGTCATAGTTCACTCTTCGGAATCATCGACTTGGCAACGTTGCCCAAAGATCGTTTTTACTACTATCGTAGCATCTGGAACAATGCGTCACCTACATTGCATGTGCTTCCTCACTGGACGTGGGAAGGAAGGGAGGGAGAGGTGACTCCGGTTTTTGTTTACACCTCCTATCCCTCTGCCGAGTTGTTTATCAATGGAAAGAGTCAGGGGATACGAAAGAAAAGCAATGAAACGTTGCAACACCGTTACCGCCTGATGTGGTCTGAAACACGTTACGAACCGGGTGAAGTGAAAGTGGTAGCCTACGATGAGGCGGGAGTTCCCCGCGAAGAGAAACGGATTCGCACGGCCGGTAAACCGGCGGCATTGAAATTGATTTCCGACCGAGACGAAATAAGTGCAGACGGAAAAGACCTTGCTTACATTACCGTACAGGTTGTTGACAAAGCAGGAAATATTTGTCCCTCGGATCACCGGAAAGTCTCCTTTCGGGTGAAAGGAGCGGGATATTTCCGCGCGGCCGCCAATGGGGATCCCACAAGTCTGGATCTGTTTCACGAACCCGTCATGCCTTTGTTCAACGGGCAGTTGGCGGCAATCGTACAAAATAACGGGCAGCAGGGCGAAATAACGTTCGAAGCTTCCGCCCCGGGCGTGAAAAGCGCTTCTTTTACGATTCGTTCAAGATAAGATTCATTCAAATATTCATTTGTATATAATGATCAGATTATTAACGATACTATTATCTCTTTGCCTGGGCTATTCAGTTCAGGCAAAGGTGTTTCAAGAGATCTATGTGGATAGAAAAGGGGTGATGCGTGAAAAGGATACCCGAAAGGAAGTCTCCTTCTATGGGGTAAACTACACGTTGCCTTTTGCGCATGCCTATAGGGCGGTCGGATATTTGGGAACAGACCGCAAGCGCGCCATTGACAGAGACGTCTATCATCTCGCCCGTTTGGGTTTCAATGCTTTTCGAATTCATATCTGGGATGTGGAGATTACAGATGAGAAAGGAAACCTGATTGCGAATGAGCACCTCGATCTGTTGGATTACCTCATTTTCCGTTTGCAGGAGCGCGGTATCAGCACGTTGCTCACCGCTCAGACCAATTTCGGGAACGGCTATCCGGAAAGGAATATCCAAACCGGGGGATTCTCCTATGCTTACGATAAGTGCAACATGCACAACGATCCGGATGCCGTTGCCGCTCAGGAGAACTACCTGCCGCAATTGGTTCGCCACATCAATCCCTACACCGGGCATGCTTACTTTGAGGAGCCATGTGTGGTGGGCTTCGAGATCAATAATGAACCTTGTCATTCCGGAACTCCCGAACAAACAAAAGCGTATATAAACCGCATGTTATCCGCTATCGGATCGGTTGGTAATCAGAAACCTGTGTTCTATAATGTCAGCCATAACCTGGAACATACCGGAGCCTATTTCGATACTCCGATTGATGGGGGTACCTATCAGTGGTATCCGATCGGCTTGGTCGGAGGTCATACTCGGAAAGGAAATTTCCTCCCCTACATAGATCGTTATACGATTCCGTTCTCTGAAACTCCCGGATTTGAATCGAAAGCGAAACTGATTTATGAATTTGATCCGGCAGACATCACCTATGCGCACATTTATCCGGCAATGGCACGTACCTTCCGTAGTGCGGGATTTCAATGGATTACCCAATTCGCTTACGATCCGATTGATATGGCCGCATTCAATACCGAATATCAGACTCATTTCCTCAACTTGGCTTATACGCCCCAAAAGGCACTGAGTATGAAGATTGCAGCCGAAGTCGCCCGCAAGGTAAAACGCTTGGAACAATTTCCGACTTATCCTGCCGACACGCTCTTTGGCGATTTCCGGGTGAGTTATTTATTGGATATGAGTGTCTTCAATGACGGGAAGTCCTTTTTTTACAGCAATTCAACAACCGAAATACCGCGTTCGCCTAAAAAATTGGAGGCAATTGCAGGATGCGGCAATTCCCCGGTTGTATCTTTTAACGGTACCGGGGCTTATTTCTTGGATCGTCTCGAATCGGGGATATGGCGTCTGGAACTGATGCCCGATGCCGTGCAGGTAGCTGATCCATTCAGTAAACCCTCTCTTAAAAAAGAGAAAGTAACCATCGCCTTTGCCGAACAACCCATAACGATCTCATTAGCCGATTTGGGTGCGGATTTTCATGTACGTGGAATGAATGAAGGAAATGACGTGCGTAGGCAAGCCACCGAAGGGGAGGTGAGGCTTGCTCCCGGCGCATACCTTTTGAGTCGCTCCGGTGTAGTGTCGGACCGATGGAGGGCGGAGACTCGTTTTCAGAATATTCGACTTGGTGAATTCGTCGCACCGGAATCATCCCGGAGGCAACGCTACTTCGTCCACCATCCCCAAAAGGGAGTGAATGCCGGCGATTCACTCTCTGTCGAAGCAACCGTAGTGTATGATGTACCGGTGGACTCGATCTTGATTTATACCGATGCGGTTTCTTTTTGGTCTGATTACAATCCGTATGTGGTGATGAAGCAGGAAAAGCCTTACACCTATCGTGCGAAATTAGCCACCGGAACCGGAAGTGCTGAGCAGGCGTATCGTCTGGTCGTTTATTCCGGAGGGAAGTGTTTTACTTACCCCGGAGGTGAGGAGGGAATGCCGCTGGATTGGGATTTCGATTCCTCTCTTTTCTATCGAAGCGCACTTTACGCAGCCGAGACTCCGATGGTTTTGTTACGTCCGGAACGTACATTTTCTGACGGGGCCTTTTCTGACCGGACCCTCGCTGCGATTGATCCGGAGGCCTGGGTGACGTGCGAATATACGGTGGGAACCCCTTTTAAATCAGATTATGAACGTTACCGGTTGGTCACAAAAGGAAAGGAAACTTCTTTTTACATCCGAAAATACCTTGGGGAACTTCTCTCCGGTGGTTCATCCGAAATGAAGAAGAAGTGTCTTCTTGCGATATCGGTCGGTCAGGAATCACCGGAAAAACTGGAAGTTGGTTTCGTTTCGAAACTGGGACTTACCTATACGGCGCAGCTCACGTTACCCGCTGTACGCGAAGGGGTTTACCGGATCCCTTTTTCAGATCTCCGACAGACCGGTACGGCATTGATCCCGAGGGCGTATCCGCTTTTTACGGATGCTTATTTTGTAGCGGGAGAAGAGATCCCTTTTCATATAGAGGAGATAGAATCCGTTGAGATTCGAATACCGGAATTGAAAGGCGATGCAGAGCTGCACCTGAATGGAGTGTGGCTAGAATGATTCGTTTATTTTTTAACCAGAATACGGGCGTCTACTAAAGAGAAAGCCCCGGGCTTCTCTCCTTGACCGAAAGGTCGCGGGGAGGAGTCCGGGGCTTCTTTATTTTTAGGCTTATTTCTCAATCAATACGCGCGCGTCGACCGCTATGACGGAGTCTTTTCGCCCGAGGAGCGGGTTGATGTCCAACTCTTTGATCTCCGTTGCGAAGCGGAGCATGGTGGAGAGTCGCACGATGATCTCAGCGAATTGCCGTTCGTCGACCCCCTCTTGTCCGCGGGTGCCTTTGATGATCTTATATGCGCGGATGGAGCGGATCATCGATTCCGCTTCGTTGAGGGTGAGGGGAGCGAGTCCCGAGGCGACATCCTTGAGCACTTCCACGAAGATGCCTCCCAATCCGCAGAGGATGATATGGCCGAATCGCGGTTCGTATTTCGCACCGATGAACAGTTCTGTACCGCTGAGCATGGGTTGAATCATCACACCCGTGGCGTCTTTGATCTGCATGAGTCGGTCGAATTCGAGAGCCAGGTGCTCCACCGAGCGGATATTGAGCACCACGCCGCCCACGTCGGATTTGTGTACCGGACCCACCACTTTGGCCACGACGGGATATCCCCATTCATTCGCTTTAACCAGAATCGCTTCCTTATCGTCCGAAACGAACTCGCCCACCATCGGTATGGCGGCACATTCAAACAACTGGCGAACCACTTCCGGCGATACATAGCCGTTCTGATCGATTCCGTCTATGATTTTACGAAGACGCGGCACATCCACGCCGTTCATATCGGGTCCCTCAAAAGAGGGTCTTTGGGCATTGTAAACACTCGAGATCGCGGTGGCGAGCGTTACTTCGTCGGCGAAATTCACATTTCCTTCCGCCAGGAAATACTTCACCTCATCACCCGCTGTTACCACGGACGGGAGAATCGGGAAGATCGGTTTCTTACAACTCCGTATCTTCTCGTCCAATACCTTATATGCATCGTATACCTGTACCAAACCGGGACTTCCGAAGATTACGGCGATTCCGTCGATCTGATCGAACCGATTCTCGCAGAAATCAATCGCGATGCCCAGGTGTTCGGGGGTGCCGGTAGCCAGTATATCGATCGGATTGGCGGTCGAAGAGCCCGGATAGAGCAACTCCTTCAATTCATCGGCTACCGCTCCGCGCAGATCGGGTACATTCAGTCCCCCTTTCGAAAGCGCATCGGTAAGCATCACCGCAGGTCCCCCCGCATGTGTAACGATGGCGATGTTGCGCCCTTTGATCTCCTTCAGGGTAAACAGCGCACCAACGGTAGTCAGTTCTTCGCGGCTATAACAGCGCACGATTCCCGCTTTCCTAAAGAGCGCTTCCACGGCGAGATCGGAACTGGCCATCGCTCCGGTATGGGATGAAGCCGCCCGCGATCCGGATTCCGAACTACCTGATTTGATGGCGGCTATTCGGCACCCTTTACGGATCAGAGAGGAGGCGTGTAACAACAGTTTATCGGGATCTTTTATGTTTTCGATATAAAGCAGTTTGATTTTCGAATCCGATTCCGGATCGAAGTGACGGTCCATGTATTCCAGTACATCTTCCACTCCGATCTGTGCGGCATTCCCCACGGACCAGATCGAATTGAACCGGAGTCCTTTGGCAAAAGCCGATTCAAGGATATACACCACCGTAGCGCCCGAGCTGGATATCAGGTCCGCACCCTGGGGGTCGAAAGCGGGGATGGGTAGTGTAAATACGCTGTGGTGGTGATGGTTCATCATGCCGATGCAATTGGGGCCGATAAGCGCGGCACCGTATCTCCCGCACGTTTCCACAATCTGTTCCTCGAGTGCCTTTCCTTCGGGCGTTTCCTCCGAAAAACCGGCGGAGAGGATGATAAAGGCTTTCACCCCTTTCTTGGAAGCGAGCGTCTCCACCGTTTCGGGACAAGCTGCGGCGGGAATCGCCAGAATGGCAAGGTCGGCTTCGGGAACCTCTTCTGCGGAGGGGTAGCATCCGATTCCCTGTACCTCTTTTTCTTTGGGATTCACTACGTAGAGCGATCCTTTGAAGCGTCCTTCTTTGAGATTCCGGATCACTTTGCCACCCGGTTTGCGTGTGTTGTCGGATCCCCCTACGATGATGATGGAGCGGGGATTGAGAAGTTGTGTGTTGATCATGACATAGTATTTAAAGTAACCAAATATAATAAATATACATAAAACAAAATAACACTTTCTCTTGTTATTAAGGCTATAAGAACCTTATGTACTATGAAGAAGTCGGTGTTATTCGTTATTTCGATATTCATTCTGCTCTTTTTGACCGGTACTGCATGCACAGAGAAAGAAGCCGGATTGGAAGAACATCCTATCATCGTTACCAAAAACCCTTTTCATTCAACCTATCTGGAGAATACGGCTCTCGATATCTGTTTTCCTGCGGATTATTCCGAATGGAAGAAATACGGAGTTCTTTATGTACACGATCCCGAGAAAGATGCCAATGACCTCTCCCTGTTCGATTCCGAGTGGATCTGTGCGCATACTTTGGGTGTGATGAATGACTCTTTAGAGGCAAAAGAGTGTGTGGTGGTGTGGATTCGTACCTTTTACCCCGATCAGGGAAGTGATGATTTCAAACAGCGGTTTATCGCTTTGCTTACACAGGAAGTGAAGCCTTTTATTGAAGCCGAATACAATATTCTGCCCGGAAGATCCTCCAATTTCTTCGCTTCGGTGGATCCGGCATTGGCCGACTCGGCTTTTGCCAGTGGGGGTGCTCCTTTCGGAGGAGCCGCCTCTTGTAATTTCGCCGACTCCTCTAATTCCAAACGGGTGATTTTCCGCTTTCTGATTCATCCGGAAATTTACCAGTAAGCAAACTATTTCTTTATGACCCCTTTGTAGTTGATCTCTTTTGCGTCTTGCTCTTTGTCTTTTAGGTAGTTATTGCTGTAATTACCTTCGGGAAGATCAGACAGGATGAACGTATTGCACTCTCTGGCCGCTGATATCTTCTCCGTCATGGCTGTGTTGATCGCCGTGGCTGCCAAATCAACCACTAATCCAAGCAAACCGCCGGTTCCGGATGATACACTGGTATCGATCACCACTTCGCCGTTTCGTTGAAAAAGCACTTCGTTGGTTTTCGTGGAACGCATGATGTAATCGATGTTTACCGATACTTCACCGGAAATACCGGACTTAGACCAGGTATTTATAACGGTGAACAGCGCCACATCCGCATTGAAAACCGTATTGAATATTTTTAAATCGCTCTCTAGAAATAATTCAGAATCATAGGCACTCTCGCTGCGCATCAACTCCATCGCCAGGAAAGGGGAGATCACATAATAGCCTTTATCGCAAAGCGGCATGGCCATTGTCGTGTAGAAATACTCCTTTGCATCCACATCTACCGTGTTATTGATCGGCGGCATGATCAGAATGGTCATCGGAGTTTCTTCATACATCTTCGGGTAATTGCTGCCACGGGTGACGGGTGCCGATCCCGAATTTGAAATCGTCGGAGAGCAGGCGGTAAGGAGAAGCGAAAGGGCTGCTCCGGCCGTTATAATTAATTTTGATCTCATTGTTCTGCCTGTTTAATAATACGTTCGATAAAGGACTTTGATTCCGGATAGGCTTCAATCTCTTTGTGGAGCATGGCCATTCCTTCCTCTTTCTTTCCTGTCTGGATTAGGAGAAAACCGTATTCGGCATAAATTCCCGGAGGTGCGATCTGCCGGGTGCTGTTATTTGATTTACGGATGATATTTTCAAAGGTCTTTACAAGTTTTTCCGTGTCTTCGGGACGTTGTTTTTTGTAGTAATTGTAAGACGCAGACATGTAATCGTCCCAGTAATACATCGGCTTCGTAGTTTCGCAAGAAGAAAACAGTCCGATGGTAAGAAAAAGTGATACGATTACTCCTGTTTTGTAAGGGGAAGCAAATGTTGTCATGGGATCTGAATTGTTTTGGTTTCTTGGGCCGACAGGAATATCTCTTTTTTATACACGACCTTATTTCCCTCTTTCACTTCAAGCAGGTGTCTGCCCGACTTTATCGCGAATATTTTCCCCTTCACATTGTGAACGGAAACCTTTTTCACTTCGGCATCGAAGCGTAGGTCGTTATCGACGATCACCTGCACGGTGCGTGGTTTCTCGGCATTCGTAGTGAAGGTGATAAAAGATTCATTCTCATATCCGGAAGTCTCCGTGGTTCGTCCCACCTTGCAGCCTGTAAAGGCAACCAACAGGCAGGAGATGTAGATAAATATTTTTAGCGATTTCATATGTATATCATTTAATTTTTAAGAATAAGGTTAAATGCGCCATTCCCGGATCATTCGTTGTTCATCTCTTGGATGTAGTAGTTAGACAACGCCTCTTTATCGATGCTTCCTTCAGTGAAAGTTACCAGCGAATATTCCGTCTCGGCCGTATCGCCCCCCGTAGAGAGTACGGATATCTTACCCACCGGTTTTCCTGGCAGTTCGATGTTGATTCCGGTCGCCGGATTCTTTACGGTTTTTCCTTTCTGCATCACCAAGTAATTATCGCCCGGTTTGACCCCTTGCGATTCGCCACCGGAGATAATGACCGCATCTTCGTCATACGCCATGAAATAGGCTTTCCACGGTTTGTTGGTACAGTTGTTGATGATGTTTTCCACCAATTGCGAGATCGCCATAGAGATCGCCTTATCGCTTAATGTGGCGTCATAACCCGCTTTTCCCCCGATTCCGAGTGTTTGTTTTGTTTTAATCTGAGCTTTGCCGCGACCCTCTTCCGAATAGATGATCAATCCGGTGGAAGTATCTACGATGCGGATATTGACACCGGCTTCTACGATCTGCTCTTTGCTGGAGCGAAATACACCGGCATCTCCCACGTTCTTACGTCCAAACTCGGTGAGTGATCCCACAATTACATAATCGGCACCGATCGCCTGAGGGGTTACATTATTTCGATTCGCTTCTTCGAGGATGGAACTCAAGTCATTTCGTTCCAAAAGCATGAATTTACCCGAAGAGGCCAACTTTGAGGAAAGGATGTCAAGCGCCTGTTTTGCCATCGGATCATTCTCTTTATCGTAGAATATACCTTTCCCATACTGTGTTTCGTTGCTAAAGCGAAGAATCGCCACTTTTCTCTTCAATCCTTTGTAGGATTCGTTCTCCTGAACAGGAAGTTGTTCCTGTATCACTTCGTTTTGGGCATAAAGGCCCGGCAGGAAGAGCGTAGTGAATAATAGTGTCAAAATCAGAGTTTTTCTCATGCGGATGGTATTTTTTGATTAATGAAATATAAATAATGTATCGTAAATATAGTTTTTTTTATAATGCAAAGAAGCCTCTCGGCATTATCCATTTGAAATGTTTAATATCGAGAGGCTTTTTTATTCGTGAGAGGTGTTATTTTCTGTAGAACTTAAAGGTTCTCACTTCCGATTCGGAATGAACCCGTAGCAGATAAACGCCGTTGGGTAGATGCCCGATCGATAGCTCCTGCTCGCCCGCAACCAAAGTGGGTTTAGGCTCCGTTATCACCATTCCGGCCAAATTCATGATTTGCAGCCGCTGATATGCAATCGGCGATGAGATGCGCAACAGATCACCTGTAGGGTCGGTATTCACCCGAATCGCGTTTTGGCGTGTTTCCTCCACTCCGCTGGTGAGGGTTACGGTCACCACTTTCTCGGATAGTGATGCCGGTTCGAGACGATACAGCGTAGCTGATTGGGAATTCGTTGGGTCGAAGCGTACCGAAGCGGTGTATTGGCCGATCGTGGCCGGGGCGTTGGCTTTCAATGTTACGGTTTTCTCCTCTTTGGGCTCTACGATTACATTGAAAGTGTATTGAAACCAGGTGTTCGGAGTTCCGTTTATACCGAAAAGGAATACCCCGATGGTGGAATTATATTTTTTATCTCCGTCGTTTCTCACTTTTACACGGAATTCCGCCGGCTGCTCCGCTACCAATTCGGAGTGCTCAAGGAGGGCATTCATAGTCAAATCTGCTACCTCGACATTCGCACCCAAGGTTACCTGCATTTCTTTCAAGGTGACGTCAAGGGCTACCTGATTGTCTTCTTTCACCAATAGCGGGATATTGACATTATCGTTCACATAATAAGGTAACAGTTCGTAAGTCCCGTCTGCGATAGAGGTCGGGAAAGTCACCGTTAAAGAGGTATTAGAGAGGATCCGTTGTGCCGGGATGTTCCAATCTATCGAAGCCAGATCAGCTTTCATCTCTCCATTCTGGAACAAGCCCAATCCGAGGCTGCCCGTGTAGGGGATAATCCCGAAATTGGAAATCTTCGGAATGTTTATCGAGTACTCAGCGGTGCGCAGCCCGTTGGTAAGGTTTGAGGTGATCTGTTGGTCCACGGTGATTTCGTAACGAGGTTTCGTGCTGTCGCTTGGTTTCCTGATTCCGGTGATCATTCGCTGATTCAGGTTGAAAGATCCTTGTCCCGAACCAATACCCAGATCGCCCGAAGGAACCAATTGCGTGAGTGCGAAATAACCATCGCTTGCACCTCCCCAGCCCCAGTTCATGTGAAATTTATCGTTTCCGTCATAACCGTCGCAAACAAACGTATGGCCATCTACGTCGCTGTGACCGGAATAAACTACGGGTTGGCTTGCAGTGAGTTCGGCTAAAAGTATCTCTTTCCATTTCTCGAGCGAATAATAAACGCGCTGGAATTCCTGGATATTCTTATCGTATCCGAAATGTACGCTCAGTGCTTTTGCCAAATCGTAATCTGCCGCCGCACTCCCCGAGGCCGCATATTTCATGTTTACCGCGGCTCCTACGTCTCTCATCAAGGTCGCTACCGCCGTTCTGTTGACATTCAGAACCGGAGGCACGTTATAGGAAGGAAGCATGTTTTTCCAGTCGTACTCCGTCGCCGAGAAATCTACGGAGTTGGCACTTCCCGTTCCCCGCACCGGCCACTCGTGGTACTTCATGATCTGGGCACCGGCGGTAGCCACACATCCCGTAGGCAGGTAGTCGGGTATCAGTAAGTTGAAGGGGGCGTTCTGATTCCATTTGATCTCACCCAACAAGGGAGGAATCTCCGTGTTCATCACCGCTTTGGTTTCTTCGATCCGTGTGGGCGGATTCATACGCACATACTGCACATATTCGGCATATCCTTCGAGCCATGCTTCCAATGCGGGTGGCAGCTCGCCGGTGTTAAAACTGCCGTTGGTAGCGTATCCCAATACCGGTATGGCGTTGTCGTCTCCCGATACGATTACAAATCCCTCCGATTCTCCGACGTTGAAGATGTAAAACTCTGAATTTTCCGAGACTTGACGTACAGGGCGCAAGGCGTTGCGTGCAGGAGCTTTGCGCATCCCCCCGCTTTGTGTTGAAATGAAGTTGCGTGCGATGTCTACGGCACGCAAGGAGTCTACCTGCTCAGCCTGAAGCGAAAGGTTGAGGGTAAACATAGCACCTAATAAAAGTAACTTGTGTTTCATGAAGAATGCATCTAAGGTTAAAATATTACTAAATATGATAATTTTAAACAAAGATGAAAATAAAAACCGATTGGAAAACGATATTTTCTTTCATATCCCTTCCAATCGGTTTAAATTTTATTGATTGACTGTGTGTTAGTCGATCGCTATTTCGTCACAGAAAACCCATGCGTTACCACCCGCCAAACGATGTCCTACAGGCAACGTTCCACGATTTTTGGCAACGATGCGTATAAATCGAGCCTCCTGTTCTGCGAATGAGAACGTATAGTTCTTGATAAAGGCACTCACATTGCTTTCTGCCGGAATCGCTTCTTCCACCACCTTCGAGAAGTTCTCTCCGTCTGTTGAAACTTCGATGCTTACCGCGAGCGGCAACATCACGGAAGTGATTGCCTCGTGTTGGAAAAAGCGCAGGTCAACGGTTGAAACCGGTTGGTTTTCGGCCAATTGAATCGTCAGATTCATATCCTCTTTTTCAAACCCCTGCCATGCTTTATCGTCGCCACGATGCATTGCATAACGGTTGTCGATCAACGCCGAATCGCCGCCTCCGTTATAACTTGCATTGTATTTGTTGGTATAGGCGATCTTCGCGTTGTTTGCCTTGTTGAGCAGATTCGGGATTTCCAGAATCGTGCCGATCGCTTTTTCGTTGCGGAAAGCGCGGGCTTTCAGCGTTGCCGGTTTGTCCACCGAGATATTTCCCCGGTAACGCAACGACTTAACAGACGGTTCGCTACCGTCTAAGGTGTAATAAATCGGATAATCCAGCTCCGAAGTGAGTTCGATCGTCACTTTTCCCGCTGTTGCCGTCTGAGAAGCAATCATCGGCGTCATCGCACTTCCCGCATAGTTCCAACCTTTTGCCTCGTAACGGTCTAGCTGGTGGTCCATTTTCTTTTTAAACGCATCCCAGTCTTTAGAAGAAGACCACAACGATTCAGAAAGAGCGGCCATACGCGGAAACAGCATGTATTCCAGATGTGCCGTTTCACGAACATTCTCGGTCCACATATTTGCTTGTCCCCCTTTTACATATTTCACGTTTTCAGGAGCGATACCTTCCGGAATCACAGGGAAGTCATACACCCGTTTCAATGAGTTATAGCCACCCCACGCCTGCGGTTCGTGCGGGTTGTATCCTTGATAGTGGTCGAAGTAAACATAATCCAGCGGAGCCATGATCACATCGTGGTGTGCATTTGCCGCTTTGATGCCGTTTTCGAATCCTGTCCAGCTCATTACGGTAGCGCTTTCGGCCAGACCGCCTTCGGTGATTTCATCCCATCCGATTAGGCGTTTGCCGTTGGCATTGATGAATCGCTCCATGCGTTTCACAAAATAACTCTGTACCTCGTGCTCATCCTTCAGGTTCTCTTTTGCTTTTAGTTTCTGGCATTTCGGACATTTCGCCCATTGCTCTTTGCCCACTTCGTCTCCACCGATGTGGATGTATTGCGACGGGAACAACTCGATCACTTCGCTCAAGACGTTCTGCAGGAAAGTGTAGGTCTGCTCATTTCCGGCACAATAGATTCCGCTTCCCGGTTTCGCTCCCGTACAGATGTATTCGGGATAAACGAACGTAACGGCTTCGGAGTGCCCCGGCATCTCGATTTCCGGAATCACCTCGATGTGTTTCGATGTGGCGTAGGCAACGATCTCGCGGATATCCGCTTTGGTGTAATAACCGCCATACACATCTTCCCCTTCCGATTTTTCCGCCAATTCGAAATTCATCCACGGCGCATCCGCATGTTTCACTTTACGGAATGCCCCTTTTGCAGTCAGCTCCGGATATTGTTCAATTTCGATACGCCAGCCGATGCCGTCGGTCAAGTGCCAGTGGAACTTATTGATTTTATGGTATGCCAGCATATCGATGAACTTGATGATATACTCTTTGGGTTGGTAATGACGGGAAACGTCGAGCATCATCCCGCGCCATTCAAAGCGTGGAGCATCTTCGATCTCCATCGCCGGAATCTCCTGTTCGAACTGATTCAGGGTCTGCACTCCGTAAAACAAGCCGGTCGGAGTTGCCGCCGTAATCGTGATTTTTTCCGGAGTTACCTGTAAGCGATAAGCCTCGGCACCATCAACCGAAGGGTCGATTGAAAGCGTAATGTTGTTCTTACTTCCTTTTTCTTCGCTTACCGGCAGGTTCTTAACCACTTCTGCCACTTCCGGATTCGAGCGATCGTATTCGATAACGGTTTGGCTATTCAGTTTAAAAGTTCCTTGCGTGCTTTTTACGGAAAGGGGTTCGGGAATGATGGCGATCTCCTGTGCGGACTGGGGCGCCTGACAGGAGAACAACGTTGCAGAGGCCAGGAGAGCCCCACACCAAAGATGTTTCATAGTTTGTTCAGTTTTTATAGTATAGGTGCGATAATGTGTGGGGATAAAGATACGATATAATTGTTTTGAATAAACCCCTTGCGGGTGTTAACGCTTTCCAAAACCATTGATTCCTATGTTTGTAGGATTTTTGTTATTATCTTTGCATTCCCGAAGTTTATCGCTGTTCGGGTGATAAACCGTTGTGCCAGAATAATTAAAAGACTGCAATATAAATGGAAAAGAAATTCAAAAGAACCCTTGTCACCACCGCTTTGCCCTATGCAAACGGTCCGGTTCATATCGGCCACCTTGCCGGTGTGTATGTTCCTGCCGATATCTATACGCGTTATCTTCGCCTAAAAGGGGAGGAAGTGATCATGATCGGCGGATCGGATGAGCACGGGGTGCCGATTACAATCAAAGCGAAAGCTGAAGGAATCACTCCGCAGGATGTGGTAGATCGTTATCATACCATTATTAAGGACTCATTCGAAGAGTTCGGTATTACTTTCGATATCTATTCACGTACATCTTCTGACATCCACAAAGAAACGGCATCCGATTTCTTCCGTAAATTGTACGATAAAGGGGAGTTTATCGAGAAAACTTCCGAGCAGTATTACGATGAACAGGCAAACCAGTTCTTGGCAGACCGTTACATCACGGGTACTTGTCCGCATTGCGGAAACGACCGTGCCTATGGCGACCAGTGCGAGGCGTGCGGAACTTCTTTGAACGCTACCGACCTGATCAATCCGAAATCGGCCATTACAGGTAACGTACCGGTTCTTCGCGAAACGAAGCATTGGTATTTGCCGCTAGACAAGCACGAGCCGTTCCTTCGCGAGTGGATTCTTGAGAACCACAAAGAGTGGAAACCGAACGTGTACGGTCAGTGTAAATCGTGGCTCGATATGGGTCTGCAGCCACGTGCGGTGAGTCGCGACCTGGATTGGGGTGTTCCCGTTCCGGTAGACGGAGCTGAAGGTAAAGTGCTTTACGTTTGGTTTGACGCGCCGATCGGATACATCTCGAATACGAAAGAATTGCTTCCGGACACATGGGAGAAATGGTGGAAAGATGAAGATACCAAATTGGTTCATTTCATCGGAAAAGACAACATCGTATTCCATTGCATCGTATTCCCTGCGATGTTGAAAGCTGACGGAAGCTATATCCTTCCTGAAAACGTTCCTGCCAATGAGTTTCTGAACCTCGAAGGAGATAAAATCTCAACTTCGCGTAACTGGGCCGTTTGGTTGCACGAATACTTGAAAGAGTTCCCTGGTAAACAAGACGTACTTCGTTACGTTTTGACAGCCAATGCACCGGAAACAAAAGATAACGATTTCACATGGAAAGATTTCCAGGCACGCAACAACAACGAATTGGTTGCGATTCTGGGTAACTTCGTGAATCGTGCGATGGTGCTGACACACAAATATTTTGACGGTAAGGTGCCTGCTGCAGGGGAATTGACCGAATACGATCAGCAGACGCTGGCTGACTTTGCGAACGTGAAAGCGGACGTGGAGCATTACCTGGATCAGTATCGTTTCCGCGATGCGTTGAAAGAGGCGATGAACTTGGCGCGTATCGGAAATAAATACCTTGCGGACATGGAGCCTTGGAAATTGGCGAAAACCGATATGGAGCGCGTTGCCACCATCATGAACCTTTCGCTTCAGATCGTGGCGAACCTGGGTATCGCATTCGAACCGTTCCTACCTTTCTCTGCCGCTAAGATGCGTGCGTTCGTAGGTTTGAATGAGTTCAACTGGGAAGAGCTGGGCAGCACAGACCTGTTGACAGCGGGCGATGCGTTGGCTCCTGCCGAACTGTTGTTCGAGAAAATCGAAGACGCTACGGTTGAGGCGCAGATCCAGAAACTGTTGGATACTAAGAAAGCGAATGAATTGAAGGCATATACGCCGGCTCCTGTAAAAGAGGATACCTCATTTGACGATTTCATGAAAATGGATATCCGTGTGGGTACCGTTTTGGAATGTGCCAAAGTGCCGAAAGCAGATAAATTGCTGCAGTTCAAAATTGATGACGGAATGGGTGGTCGCACCATCGTTTCGGGCATCGCGAAATTCTACAACCCGGAAGAATTGGTGGGCAAACAGGTTTGTTTCATCGCCAACTTCCCTCCGCGTAAACTGAAAGGAATCGAATCTCAGGGGATGATCCTTTCTGCAGAAGATGCAGACGGACGTCTGGTTCTGATCACTCCGTCGGATTTGGTTAAATCGGGAGTATCTGTAGGATAAAGAAGCTGTTCGTAGCACGCGTTGCTAAGATATTCATAGCACGAGTTGCAAACTCGCGCTTAAGAGCGGATTCGGGGAGCGAAAAGTCCCGGAATCCGCTTTTCTTTTTTATTTTTGTTACATCTATTCATATTTAACGGCCTCCGCTGCAACTCCTGCGGAGAAAGGGGGCGGTTATCCAACCATCAAACCAGGTATCAATGAGCAGTGATCTGAAACACAAGACCGTCATGGCGCTTTTCTGGAATTTCGTAGAGAAGTTCGGTCAGCAATTGATCTACCTGCTTACGGGGTTGGTGGTTTCGCGCATCGTTACGCCGGCCGAATACGGTCTGGTAGGGGTGTTGACCATCTTTATCGCCTTCTCCACTATTTTGGCCGAAAGCGGATTCAGCTCCTCCCTCATCCGCAAACAAGATGCCCGGGAGATTGATTATTCAACGATCTTTCTGTTCAATATGGGAGTGAGTCTTTTCCTCTACCTGCTCCTTTTTTTTACCGCTCCGGCGATTGCGGCATTTTATGAAACGCCTCAAATCACGCCCGTAGCGCGTATTCTTTTCCTTGCCGTCATCTTCAACTCCTCCGCCATCGTACAACAGGTACAGATGACCAAGAAATTGGAGTTTAAACTGCTGGGTAAGATCAACCTGATCGCACTGTTTTTTTCATCACTGATTTCCGTCGTTCTGGCCACTTCCGGTTACGGCGTTTGGGCCCTGGTGGCGCAAACGGTAGGGCTGGCTTTTCTACGTACCCTTTTGTTATGGGTTTTCGGGGCATGGCATATCTCCTTCGGATTCGATTTCGGGGTGATCCGCTCTTTTTTCGGATACAGTTCGCGTCTGATTCTGGTGAGTGCGATGAATGCGGTAGCCAATAACTTTTACAGCCTGCTGATCGGTAAAATCTATAACCGGTCTGATGTGGGGTATTACAACCAGGCGAATAAATACCAGGAGATGCCCGCAGGAATTATCAACAATACTTTCCGGAGCGTTCTTTTCCCCGTCTTATCGCGGGTCAATGAGGATGCCGAACGCACCAAACGCGTGTTGCGACGCATCATCAGCATGATGTCGCTGATTATTTTTCCCGTCATGTTTTTGCTTATCGTAATTGCCAAGCCGCTCATCGTTGCGCTTATCTCCGATGTGTGGCTCCCTTCGGTGCCCATTTTCCAAGTGCTTTGTATCGCCGGTGCTTTCATGCCGTTTACCATGATGTTCGGCGATTCGTTCTCAGCGATGGGGCGTTCGGGACTCACCCTACGGTATGAGTTCGTGCGTAAACTGCTGTTGTTCGGCGGTATCGCGTTGCTGTTTAAAAGCGGTATCATCGCCTTGGCATGGCTCTGGGTAGGGTATATGGTGGTGTCTGTGATGTTGTCACTGTATTACATGCGTTTTACGCTTCACTACTCCTATCGCGAGTTTCTGGGGGATGCATATCGTCCGTTTCTGACAGCCGCGGTTTTGGCAGTGGGATTGCATCAGACCACGCCTTTCTTTAACAACATGTATCTTCAGATGGGGGTTCAGATTGTCATCATGGGGGTGTTGTATCTTTCGGTGCTGTTTTTGTTGAAAGACGAGACGTTGCTCGACGGCATCGGGATGGCGAAAAGTCGTTTTAAAAAAGAGTAAAGTTGCTCTGAATTACCATTGAATGAGAATATGAAGAACAAAATAACATTGATACCGGTAGGGGGACTGGCCAACAGGATGCGTGCCATCGATTCGGCTATCCGAATGTGCCGAAAATACCGTCGCCCGCTGGAAATCATCTGGTTTAAAGATCATGCGCTGAATGCCACGTTCAGCTCTTTGTTCGAACCGCTGAGGGAGGAGGGCGTCACGTTACGTGAAGCACGAGGAGTGGATTACCTGCTTTATGATCGTCCCCGCAGAAAGAATCTCCACCTGCCGGCATTGTTTCAGCGACTGATGTTCCGGCACCGTCTCTACGAACGGGATGCGGCGCTTTGCGATAAACGGAAAGCGGACTTTCCGATCTTTGAACAGCCCGGTTCCGTGTACATCGCTTCGTGTTATCAGATGACCGCCTTACCGGGTGATTTTCAGTGTTTCGTTCCCGCAGCCGCCATTCGTGACCGGATCGATGCGTACGATCTGAACGATTTCGTAGGAGTACACATCCGACGAGGGGATAACGAGGTGTCGATATCCCGTTCGCCCGATACCCTTTTCAGAGAGGAGATGGAGCGCGAACTTTACGACGGAGGTTGTCGCGGATTCTACCTGGCCACCGATTCGGCACAGGTAAAGGATCATTTCAAATCCCATTTTAAGGAACGACTGTTACTATCTCCTAAAACCGCCAATCGCCTCGATGCGGCGGGTATGCAGGATGCCGTGATGGAGTTGTATCTGCTTTCCAAAACCAAGAAAATCATCGGATCGGCCGGAAGCTCTTTCTCTGAAACGGCGGCTTATATCCGTGATATACCTTTTGTACGTATCGAAAAATGAGAAAAAAGAGCATAACGGTTTATCCCAATCCCATTGTAAAAGCCGGAAGCGGATTTAATCCCTACATCTTCGACTTTATGGAGGCGATGCGTAACAACGGGTTTGTGATCGCTAATCAGCCGCATAAGAATCCGTTGGTGAGTTTACTCACACATCCTGCGAAGAGTGATTATTATCTGTTTCATTGGGTGGAAAACGTTCCCGATTACAAGTACGGCGTTTTGCAGTTTCTGCTTCTCTTCGTTCTGATGCTTCGTATCCGTATCTGCGGTGGTAAAGTCGTTTGGTTCTTTCACAACAAGGAGTCGCATGCCCGCAAGCACCGTCGGATGAAAAGAGTATTGTATCGAATGATGCTTCGTTGTGCCGATCTGATTGTGACGCACTCCAAAGAGGGGGTTCGGGTAATTGAAGAGCAATACCCGCACTATGTCGCCAAGACCCTATTTGCGCACCATCCCACCAAAGAGCGGTTCGTAACCCAATCCGATTCACCTGAAAAGCAGGAGCTGCTGATCTGGGGTGCGATATCGCCCTATAAGGGTGTGCATCACTTTGTAGCGTACCTGCAACGGGAAAAGCCGGAGCTTCGGGTGAAGATCGTGGGACGTTGCAGCGATCCGATCCTGTTACAGCAGATCACGGATTCGTTACCCGAAGGGTCGACCTTCGAAAACCGAGTGGTTTCATTCGATGAACTGCCTGAAATGATACGCGAATCGGCTTTCGTGCTGATACCCTATAACTCCGAGAGTGTTCTGAGTTCCGGGGCATTGATGGACTCGCTCTCTTTCGGGGCGAAAGTGATCGGGCCCGATGCCGGCTCTTTCCGTGATTACGCCAACGAACCCGAACTGAAGGTATTCACTTTTACCGATTTTCAGGAGATTCCGGAAATTGTAAAGAATCATCCCCAACCGGTTTCGGAGGAGGGATACCGCGCGTTTCTGCATCGCCACAATTGGGATGCGTTCGCTCGCCTCTTGGGCGAACGTTTGGAGAGACTGTAACTATTAAAAACTTTCTGTACGACTCATCTATAAGACAATGAATTTAGCACCGGACTTAGCACCTCGTTTAGCACCTATACTCTTGCTTACCTATACGCGTACCGACCACTTGGCTCGTACGCTTCACGCTCTAAAGGCCAATGAACTGGCGGCGCAGAGCGATCTTTTCATCTACAGTGACGGAGCCGCCTCCGAAAAGGATGTGGCGGCCGTGGAGGGCGTTCGAATGATGCTCAAATCGCTGACCGGCTTCAAGTCCGTCACCGTCATAGAGCAGCCGGTGAACCGGGGATTGGCCGCCAACGTGATTGCCGGGGTAACCGATATGACCGAACGGTTCGGGAAGGTGATCGTGCTCGAGGACGACTTGATGACCTCTCCTTATTTTCTCACCTTCATGAACGAGGCACTAACGCTTTACCAGGAGGATGAGCGGGTGATGAACGTGCAGGGGCATGTGTTGCATACGGCGCACCGGATGCCGGAGAGTTTCTTCATCCGTTTCACCAACAGTTGGGGCTGGGGTACGTGGAAACGAGCCTGGGATCAGTTCGAACCGGATGGCCGGAAGCTGTTGGCTCAGCTGGAGGAACGGGGATTAACCCGGGAGTTCGATTTCGGGGGCCTTTATCCTTTTACACGGATGTTGCGCCGACAGATTGCCGGAACCGCCCATTCGTGGATGATCCGATGGAACGCCACGATGTTTCTGAAAGGGGGATTGGCACTGAATGCGGGTCGCTCGCTCGTGCTGAACATCGGTACGGACGGAAGCGGAACGAATTTCACCAATGCGGCCGATTATTACACGGAGCTGGATACGTCTCGCCCCATCGCGATCGATCCGGCGCAACCGGTGAAGGAGGATGCGGCGGCGCGCCTGGCCATCGGCAAGGTGTATGCGCACGAGTATTCGAAGATCACCAAGACGAAGTACCTGTTGCGCGGAATCTGGCGCATGGTGCGCAGTGTGCTCTGAGGGGTTTTACTTTCCCATTTTTCGTTTCAGAAGCGCGATGCTTTTGGTGAGAAACATCCGCGGAACCTCTGCGAATACATAACGCAGGGTAGCACCTTGACTTAGTGGCAAAGCAATACTGAATAGCGACTCATAGCGAAGAACGGCGGAAAGGGGAAGTCCCAAATTGGTACAGTTGGCTACATTTGCACCGTGGACAAATTCAATCCACATCGGCTTTTTTAGCGGTGGATTATTGATGTAACGGACGGGTGCTATGGAGCGTATCTTCGTATGATCGGCTCCCATCACCAGTCTAAGGGGGTGCATTGGTGAGCGTTTCTCGATCCGGGAAATAAAATGATTATCCGGATAGCGGAACGTGATGAGGAACTTTCTGTTCACGTCGTATTGCAATCCGTTGACGAACGACAAGAAGCAATCCTCCGATTCCAAGAAATTCCGCTGTATCTCCTGCACCATGTCACAGTGAAAGGCATCGTCATTATCGATGCGGGTGGTGATCACGTATTGCTCCTCTTCGTTCAGGAATGGGACAATCGTCTCATTCAGGTCGGCAGAGAACTGCGGCTGTTCGCCCGAGGAGAGAAAAACCGGTACGAAATTACCCATTTGCTTTTGTAAGGATTCGATGCGGAGACGATACACTTCCGGTGTGTCGCAATCAAAAAATACAAGCCAGGTGAAGTTTTGACAGGTTTGATTCTGTAGCGATGGAAAACAGTACTTTTCGAACAGGTCGAAGCGGTTTTTCAGCCACTCTTTCGGAAGCGCGGAGCCGAATCCGGCGCTCGTGCGGAAACCGGAAATCTTCAGGTTGAATCGTGTCAGGATAAAGTGCTTGTATTTCATCGATTTGAATTGTATTTTTGAGAGTTCAAATATAAGAAGCTCCGCGTTATTACGGTACTTTTTTAGTAAGATCCATCTGTTTTTTTTAACTGATACTTCGTAAACCAATCCGCTTATGTCCACTCCCCGTTTCTCAATCATTACCATTACCTACAATGCAGAAGCCGTTCTCGAACCCACTATCCGCAGCGTTCTCGAACAGGATTATCCGGAGATTGAATATCTGATTATCGACGGAGGGTCCACAGACCGTACCCTGGAGATCGTCGGACGTTACCGCGAGAAGATCGCTTATGTCGTTTCAGAGCGAGACAAAGGTCTCTACGACGCGATGAATAAGGGCCTCAAAGCCGCTACAGGCGATTACGTATGGTTTATGAATGCGGGCGATGCCATTCATTCACCTTATGCGGTACGTAAGATTGCTGAGCAGATCCGTGAATTGCCTGTTTTGCCCGATGTGATTTACGGAGAAACCGCTCTGGTCGATGAAGCGCGTAACTTTCTGCAGATGCGTCGTCTGAAAGCTCCTGCGAAATTGAATTGGAAGAGCTTCCGCATGGGTATGCTGGTGTGTCATCAGGCATTCATCGCCAAGCGTTCCATCGCACCCCTTTACGATGAACAATATCGTTTTTCGGCCGATTTCGACTGGTGCATCCGTTGCATGAAGGCCTCTGCGCATCTTCACAATACAGAACTGATTCTAGCCGATTACCTGAGTGAGGGGATGACAACAAAAAACCGGAAGGCTTCTTTGAAAGAGCGCTTCCGGATTATGAGTCATTACTACGGCTTACCTACCGTAGTGACATTGCATGTATGGTTTGCCGCACGTACCCTTCTGGCAAAGATTACCGGAAGGGTGGCGTAACGGATTACGCTTTTTTACAGCACTTTTTGCAGCGGCAAATTCCCAAACCGAGCAGAATCGCTCCGATGGCCGCCAGTAGGATCAATACCATCGCGATGTAGGAGATTGTATCGGTGATGGCGATCGATGCCGGATGGAAAGAGAACTCGATCTCATGAGTTCCCGCCGGAATCACCAACGCACGCAATACATAGTCGGTCCGGATGATCTCCGCTTCCTTTCCGTCGATCGTGGCTTTCCAACCCGGATAATAGATCTCCGAGAATACCGCCAACTCCGCTTTGGTAGCGGAAGCGGTGTATACCAACTGATTCGGCTCATATTTGGTGAGTCGGATCGTAGCCGTAGAGTCGGTTCCGTTCGGTGTGAAGCCGTTTAGCGTTTTCTCGAACCGTTTGTCGATGATCGCCGTAGTTGCAGGATTCACACTGTTCAGGGCATTGATCTCTTCATCCGGCGAATTCACCCAGTCGATGTTTTTTACGAACCAGGCATTTCCCAGTGCATCCGGATTGAGCTGCGCCTGAGGCTGTCCGTTCTCACCCGGTACGATCAGATATTTCCCATTCAGCATATTGATTACCGCCGGATTCAGATTGCCCGACATGTGGCGGTCGATCAGATCCTGGTAGCGCTGTAATTTCGCAGCGTGGTATCCCCCGATCGATTTGTGATAATAAGAGGTGGTCGGGTCGTTAAACGTATTTACGGCCAGATTCAGTACACGGTAATGGATATCGGTATCTTTCAGGATCTCTTTGTCGGCCGGACTCATCTGGAACGGATTGGAGAGCTGACGCTTCGGAACGAAATTCGATGCATTCAGATAGCGTTTATCCACACTCCACAGGTCGCCCAATGTCAATACACCCACCAAAACAACCATCAATCCCGCTTTCATTTTTCCTTTCGAGTAAAGGAACAGGATCACAGCCCCTACGGCAATGATGAAGAAACTGCGCCATGCGTCAGCGGTGAATATCGATTCGCGTGCGTCGATCAGGTTGTCGATCAGTCCCATCAGCTGGGGTTGCTGAGCGGCCTGCGGCAAGTAATTAGCAGCTTCTTGTTCGCTGAGGAAACTGTTGAACAGCGACGGGAAAAGCGCGAAAGCCAAAGACAACCCACTGGTCAAAGCCAAAGAGATGTAAAAATCCTTGGCGCGGCTCTTGAGGATCTGCGGCTCTTCGATGATTTTTTTCAGTGCCAGAATCGCCAGTACCGGGATGCAGAATTCAGCTACCACCAAGATGGAAGATACCGCACGGAACTTGTTATATAGCGGGATGTAATCGATGAAGAAGTCGGTCAGTACCATGAAATTCTTTCCCCACGACAACAGGATTGTCAGAGCGGTAACGATCACCAGCGACCATTTAAGCCATCCTTTCACAATGAAAATCCCCAGAACGAAAAGGAATATCACGAAAGCCCCTACATAGACAGGTCCAGACGTGAAGGGCTGATCGCCCCAGTATTGGTTGAACTGTCCAAAATACTCGCGGTACTCCGGTTTTGCCTTTTTCATCGCGGTTTCATTCTTCGCGAGTGGTCCGGTAGCTCCCCCCTTCATGTTGGGAACCAACAGCGAGAAAGTCTCCGCTTTTCCATAACTCCACTGCGTGATGTATTCCTTCTCCAACCCGTCATTTTTCTGCGACGAATCCGAGGCACCCGCTGTACGGCTGAGTTCACTGCCTCCGCGCATGGTCAGTTTGCTATACTGATAGGTGTGATAGAGGTTTGCTCCGTTCACGGCAACGGCCAGTACGCCGGCCAGCACAAGGAAGGCGGAAGCTTTGAAGAAATCGCGCAATTGTTTTTTCTTATAGGCGTCGATAAAGATGCCGATCACCAGCGCCAGAATCACGAAAAGGAAATAATAGGTCATCTGCACGTGGTTGGATGCGATCTGAAAAGCCGCAAAGAAAGCGGTTAGGGCACATCCGGCCAGGTATTTCCCTCTGTATGCCAGGAGTATTCCGGCAATCGTAGGGGGTATGTAAGCCAAGGTAAGGTACTTCCAGATATGGCCCGCTTCAATGATGATAAAGAAGTAGGAGGAGAAAGCGTACATCACCGCACCCAGAACGGCGAGGTCTTTGCGTACCCCCAATACCAGTAGGAAGATAAAGAATCCGAGCATCATCACGAATACCAGAGATACCGGCGACGGCATGAAAAGGGCATAGGCTCTCTCCAAGAATCCGTTTACGGGACGGATACCGTAGTAGGGTGACATCTGGTAGGTGGGCATCCCGCTGAAGAGAGAGCCCGTCCAGCGGGTCTGTTCACCGGTTGCCTCGCGGAAAAGTTTCGCTTCCTGCCCGATGGCAATTCCTTGCTGTGTGTCTCCCTGGAAAAGAACTTTCCCTTCGACGATCTCCGGCAAAAAATATGCCGCCGAGATTCCAACGAAAATCAGGATGCAGGCCAGGTAAGGCCAAATCCTTTTGAGGTTAAGCTTTGTCATAAGAATTGAAATAAACGCTAAAATGAATTTAAAGCCAATAAAAGGATGCTCTTATTAGTCAGGGATAAAGATAATGAAATCCGCAAAAAAAAAAAGGGCGCTACCCGAAGGAGCACCCTTTTATTCAATATGTTCGGTTGATTATTTAATCAAAGAAGCAACATTGTATTTTGCGAACTCAAGATCGTTTGCAGCGAAAGCAGCAAGAGAAGAGTCAAGTTTCACAGCTTCTTTCAAGTTAGAAGCAACCATGTTTTCGTTGTTTGTGCGAGCACCAACTACTGCCATTAGGTAGTAAGTCATAGCGTCTTTGTTTTCGATAGAAGACAAAGTGTTTTTCGCTTTGTTGTAGTCACCGGCACAGATCTGAGCAACTGCAGCGTTGTTTGATTTTGTATCGCCGAATGCAGCAACCGCTTTCGCGTATTCACCTCTTTCAGTGTAAAGCGTACCAAGAGCAGCCGGAAGTTCAGGAACACCTGCAGCTTTACCGAATGCAGCTTCAGCTTTGCGGATTTCGTTGTTTGCAAGATCCATCAAACCAAGGTTCATCGCTACTTCAGGAGCGTTAGCGTTGATCTTAGCTGCTTTGTTGAACATAGCAGAAGCGTCAGCCAATTTACCTTCTTCGAAGTAGATCATACCCATGTTGTTGTATGCACGGTAGTCGTTCGGGTAGATTTCAGATACTTTTTTGTAGATCGCCATTTTCTCATTGTTAGATTTAACAAGAGTAGCAGCGTAAAGAAGTTCCTCTACGTTAAGCGCTTTAGGATCTTTTGCTGCAAGAGCAGAGATCTCTTCGTCTGATTTACCGATTGTTTCTACAGATGCAGTTACTTTAGAGTAACGAAGCTGTGGAAGGATTTCTTCAGCAAGCTGAGTGAAAGCAGAAGAAAGGTTTTTGATTTCTTTCTCTCTTTCCGCAGGATCGTTGTACATAGAAAGAACGCGAAGGATCAAATCTTTGTCCTGGATGTTTGAAGCTTCAACCAATTCTTTGAAACCAGCCCAGTCTTCCGGAGTGAATTCAGCAGAGATATCGCCTGTTACTTTGTCTTTTTTCATAACGCGTTCCATGAACTTCACAGTGTTTTTCTCACGGTTTTCAGCAAGATTCGTGTTTAGTTCAAGCGCACCGTCAGGAGACGCTGTAGAAGCAACGTTTACATCAGCAAGACGTTTGTTTTCTGTGTTTTTAGCATCCAACATAGCTGCTTTAACCGCGTCCATCTCAGTAGATTTGATCTGGTTGTTACGCAGGTTAGACTGCTGGATAAGGAAAAGGATTTTCGCTACGTAGTTGTCTGTGATGATTCTCTGGAATTTATCCGGAGCGATCGCAGGAGTTACACCGGCTGCATTTGCAAGTTCTGATGTAGAAACCACACCGTCTGCAACTTTTACACGTGGAAGAGAATACGTTTTAGAACCTCTCTGAACTTTGAAATCAAGGAACAACTCTGATTTTCTCATCTCAGGGATGTATTTGAAAGAAGTCTTCATCGCGATGTTACCACCCATTTTGTATGAGATAGTCTGATCGTTACCAGTTACTTTTTCACCTTGGTAGATGAATGGAGCAGCTGCAGTTTCACCACCTGCGTAAACCAATACCGGAGTAACAGTTACAACAGATTTTTTGTTAAAATACTTCTCAGGGAAAGTACCGTTGATTGTTGCCGGAACCTGTCCGCCAACAGCTTCAAGTGGCTGAGGAGTTACTGTGAAGTAATCTGAGCTCAATTCGCCCATTTTCTTGCTACAAGAAGTGAACGCAAGAACTAGCGCCATAAGTAATGGCAAGTAAAGCTTTCTGTTCATAGTGAGTTTATTAATTTTGAATTCTAAGTAATCCATTTGTTAAAACGGGAGCAAAAATAGCAATATATTTCTAATTAAAAGAGTTTTTAGCTAAAATCGCAATATTTAATATTATATTTTTTATGCTAAAGTTTTAAATACGCAACGAACTGAATGCGAAAGGGAAAGAGTTCGTGGTCTCCAAAACCCCCTTTGCAAGCTATAAAAC
Source organism: Bacteroidales bacterium (assembly GCA_036655355.1). Taxonomy (GTDB): domain Bacteria; phylum Bacteroidota; class Bacteroidia; order Bacteroidales; family JAUNSR01; genus JAUNSR01. The sequence continues at coordinate 21,215 of JAVVQG010000003.1, read as the reverse complement.
AGCTTTCTAAGCCCCTCTGACAGGGGTTCGTTTCGTTTGGATTTGTTATGCTAAAAACGCTGTTTTCCTCTATCTTTTATTGCGGGGATGGTATGTTAAAATTTCCTCCCGAAGAAATTGTCTGTCGATGTGGGTGTAAATTTCTGTGGTTGCGATCTTTTCATGTCCCAACATCAGCTGAATCGCACGCAGATTGGATCCCCCTTCGAGCAGGTGGGTGGCGAAGGAGTGACGGAAGGTATGGGGACTCACATTCTTGCGGATGCCGGCCAATTCACAATGTTTGCGGATGATGTTGAAGATCATCACACGGGAGAGTCCCGTGCCCAACCGGTTGATGAACAGAATATCCTCGTTCCCTTTTCGGATGAACTGTTCGTTGCGGTAGAACATGTACTTCTCGATTTCGGACAGGGCGGTATCGGCGATGGGAACGATGCGCTGTTTGTCACCTTTTCCTTGAACCATGATGAATCCTTCGTTCTTATATATCTGCGAGATACGCAATCCCGTCAGTTCGGAGACGCGGATGCCGCAACTGTAGAGGGTTTCCAGGATGGCGCGGTTTCGTTGCCCTTCGGAGGTGGAAACATCGATGCTTTGGATGATCAGGTCGATCTCCGCCACACTCAGTATCTCGGGGAGTTTGCGTCCGATCTTCGGGCCTTCGATCAGGTCGGTCGGATTCACCGTAATGAAGCCGTCGAGTAGCAGAAATTTGTAAAAAGACTTAATTCCGGAAAGAATCCGGGCCTGTGAACGGGGGTGGATTCCGATCTCATGGAGTTCGCAAAGGAATTCCGTAATGTCGGGGGCGGAGAGGGTCGTAAGCTCTTTCTGGTGGTCGCAGGCGAACATTTTAAGCTTTGTGACGTCCGAAATATACGCCTCGATTGAGTTGGGAAGAAGGTTTTTTTCAAACTTCAGATAGGTATAATATTTCTTTATATATCGCTCTTCTTGTGTCTTGATCATATTCATCATATCTGTAATTCGAAATATTTTGACTACCTTTGCGCATTCAGATTAACTGGCGACCTATTTCAGTGGTCTGGAAATCTTGCAATTTCTCTTACAAATATAATGTAAGAGATTTAAAACAGATCTTTCATCCGATATATGTTTATATTATGAATATACTCATTGTAAATGGCCCGAATCTGAACTTGCTGGGAAAGCGGGAAACCTCCGTGTATGGTGATAAACCATTTGAGAGCTATTTCTCAGAGTTAAAAGAACTCTTTCCGGAGGTCGAGTTGAGTTATTACCAATCCAATGTGGAGGGGGAGTTGATCAACAAGATCCACGAAGAGGGATTTACCGCAGACGGGATCGTGCTTAACGCCGGTGCCTATACCCATACATCAATTGCATTAGCCGATGCTATCCGGGCAATCACCGCGCCTGTAGTTGAGGTACATATTTCAAATGTTCATAAGAGAGAGGCTTATCGCCATCAGTCGATGATCGCATCTGCCTGTAAAGGAGTGATAGCCGGTTTCGGCTTAACTTCCTACCGCCTCGCAATAGAATCTTTTATCATTCCTTGATAAACCGAATGCAGCCCGGCGCTGTTATTAACTTGATAGATATTAAACAGATATTACTATATTATTAGATTGTATGTCAAAGCACACCAAAATTGTAGCGACAGTTTCAGATTTGCGATGCGATGTTGAATTCATCCGCGCACTTTTTGAAAATGGAATGAATGTGGTTCGTATGAACTCAGCCCACCTTAACGAAGAAGGTTTTAACAGAATTATCAACAACGTCAGAGCGGTTTCTAACAAAATTCCGATTCTGATGGATACGAAAGGTCCGGAATTGAGAACAACGGCTATCGAAAACGAAGGTCGTATCAACTTCCAGACTGGCGACGTAGTTAAATTCGTAGGAAATCCTGACGTGTTGACAACGAGAGACCAGATCGCGATTAACTATCCGAACTTTGTAAACGACCTTTCAGTAGGCGGATACGTTTTGATCGACGATGGTGAGATTGAATTCAAAATCACAGAGAAGCACCCTGACTATCTAGTTGCGGTTGCTGAAAATAATGGGGAACTTGGTGCTCGTAAGAGTGTGAACGTACCGGGTGTACGTATCAGCCTTCCGTCTTTGACTGAAAAGGATAAAAAGAATATCCTTCACGGTATCAAGATGAATGTTGATTTCATCGCTCACTCTTTCGTACGCTCAAAACAGGATATCCTTGATATTCAGGAGATCCTTGACGCGCACAACAGTCCGATCAAAATCATCGCTAAGATCGAAAATCAGGAAGGTGTCGATAACATCGACGAAATCCTGGAAGTAGCTTACGGTGTAATGGTTGCACGTGGTGACTTGGGTATTGAGGTTCCGCAGGAAAAAATCCCTGGAATCCAACGTATCCTTATCAAGAAATGCGTTCAGGCGAAAAAACCGGTAATCGTTGCAACTCAGATGCTTCACACGATGATCAAAAACCCTCGTCCGACTCGTGCGGAGGTGACAGACATCGCGAACGCTATCTATTACCGTACAGACGCATTGATGTTATCCGGAGAAACAGCTTACGGTAAGTATCCTGTTGAAGCGGTAGCAACGATGGCGAAAATCGCTGAAGAAGCAGAAAAAACAAAACTTGCTGAAAACGACATCCGCGTGCCAATGAGCTCTGACGATGTAGACGTTACGGCATTCTTGACAAAAGCAGCCGTTAAAGCGGAGAACAAACTGGGTGTGAACGCAGTTGTAACAGACAGCTTCTCTGGAAGAACAGCGCGTAACATCGCTGCTTACCGTGGTAAAGCTCCTGTTTACGCTCTTTGCTACAACGAAAAAGTAATGCGTGAGCTTGCTCTTTCTTACGGTGTATTCCCAATCTATCAGGAGGAGAAAACTACAACCCGCGAATATCTTTTCGTAGGTCTGAACCGTCTGATCGAGAAAGGTTTGCTTACAAACGAAGATAAGATCGCTTACCTTGGTGGCGGTTTCGGTGAAGGTGGTGGTACCTCTTTCCTTGAAATCAACAAAGTTGGAAAGGTTTTGGGAGAATACAACCATTACGTATTGCCTAACCTGGAAGAAGCGAAATAATGAACGACGAGCTTTTAGAGCAGTATATCCTGAATCGTATCGATAAGGAGGGAGAGCTTCTGGAGCGCGTGAACCGCGAAACACATGTGAAGCTGCTTAAGCCGCGCATGTGTTCCGGTCATTTACAGGGTAGAATCCTGAAAATGCTATGTAGCCTGGTTCAGCCGCGCTACATTCTCGAACTCGGAACGTTCAGCGGCTATTCGGCCCTTTGCATGGCGGAATCTCTTGCAGAGGATCCGTTGGCAGAGCTTCATACCATCGATATCGATGATGAGTTGGAGGAGTTTACTTCCTCTTTCTTCGAACGCTCGCCTTATGCAGAGAAAATTCATTTTCACATCGGTGATGCCATCGAAATCATCCCGACAATCGACCGTATGTTCGATATCGTGTTTATTGATGCCAATAAACGGATCTATAGCGAATATTACGACTTGATTTTCGATAAGGTGAGACCCGGGGGACTCATCATCGCCGACAATACGCTGTGGGATGGGAAAGTGGTGCAAGATCCGCTACCCAAAGATGCCCAAAGCGTGGGGATTATGAACTTCAACGATAAGATCGCTGCCGACGACAGAGTGGAGAAAGTAATTCTACCGATCCGGGACGGTATGACCCTGATCCGGAAAAAATAAAAAGGCCTGCGGGTTGTGAATTTCAAGTGAGTTTTTCTTGTTGGAATTCGCAACTCGCATTGGCATTTATAATTATCACTATATTTACATATGGAAACTACAAGACAAAGTAAGATAGGCCGCCTGCTTCAGAAAGAGTTGGGCGAAGTGTTCCGTAGAGAGACCAGCCAGATGCATGGCGTCCTGATCTCTGTTAGTGCCGTACGCGTGAGTCCCGATTTGGGCGTAGCAAAAGTGTACCTGAGCATTTTCCCTTCGGAAAAATCAAATGAACTGCTGAAGAATATCTCGGCAAATGCGAAAAATATCCGTCACGAAGTGGCGCAGGTGGTGCGCTTCCAGTTGCGTAAAATGCCTGAATTGGTGTTCTATCTGGACGACTCTCTGGATTATATCGAGAAGATTGATTCTCTATTGAAATAAATCACACAGTATCCGCGTATGAATCTTCCCCTCCGTTTGGCACAACGTTATCTCATTTCGAAGAAGTCACATAATGCAATCAACTTGATCTCGTTGGTGTCAGTATGTGGCGTTGCTGTCATTACCGCGGCTTTGATTTGTACGCTTTCTGTTTTTAACGGGTTTCAGGACCTGATCTCCACCCTTTATTCCGCATTCGATCCCGAGTTGAAAGTGGAACGTGTGAAAGGTAAGTATTTTCATACGACCGATTCTTTGATCGCGGATCTGCGCGAAATGCCCGAGATCGCGATTTTCTCCGAAGTGCTGGAGGAAAACGCACTGATCAATTATGACGGTAGGCAATTGCCGGCATTGGTGAAAGGGGTTTCGCCTAATTTCGAACACCTCTCGTCGATAGACCGTATCATTGTAAACGGAAAGTTCCGCCTTAAGGATCAAGTGACGAATTATGCCACGCTCGGTGTGGGACTGGCTTCACAGCTGGGTGTTAACGCCGGATTTGTTCGTCCGTTGGAACTCTACGTACCCAAACGTACCGGAAAAATCAACCTTGCTAATCCGGCGGATTCCTTTAACGAAGGACGACTCTTTGTCGGCGGCGTATTCCGGGTTAATCAGATGCAGTACGACGATCAACTCCTCATCGCCTCAATCGACTTTGCACGGGATCTCTTCGGAGAGGAGAACCTGGTGAGTTCCATACAGCTGAAACTGAAACCGGACGTGAATCCGGAAGCATTTAAAAAGCAACTGAAGAAACAACTGGGCGACGATTACCGCGTGTTGAACCGCATGGAGCAACAGGCTGATTCTTTTCGCATCATGGAGATTGAGAAATGGGTGACTTACCTCATCATGGTGTTTATCCTGATGATTGCCGCTTTCAATGTGGTCGGGTCGCTCTCGATGCTCATCATAGACAAAAAGGCCGATGTCGATACCTTGAAGAAACTAGGGGCGAGTGATTCGCTCATCGGAAAGATATTCCTTTTCGAGGGATGGCTCATCACCGGAGTGGGGGCGTTTGTCGGAGTCATTCTGGGTGTGTCGCTTTGTCTGGCACAACAATATTTCGGAATCATGCGATTGGGCGATGCCAGCGGCATGTTTATCGTTGATTCCTACCCTGTCTTGCTCTTGTGGAGCGATTTGATCAGCGTCGTGATTACCGTCGGCGTGATCGGATTCTTCGCTGCCATCTATCCGGTACGGGCGCTGACAAAGACAAAAAAATAAACAGCCTCTTAAAAAAACAATGCACCCCGAAAGTTCGAATCGAGACTTTCGGGGTGCATTGTTTTTTAAGGAACTTCTTTTTTACGCTTGGAGCTTACTTTATCCGTTTCCTCTGTTTATCCGCCTCCTTTATCCTCCTCTTTTATCCTCCTCTTTTATTCGCCTCTTTTATTCGTTTCAGCTTGCGTCTAAATAAAACGGTCGCCGTATTTAAGTTTGGCATCCGTTACATATTGGCGGATCTTCTGTTCGTCATCTTTCTTGCAAATGAGCAATACGTTGTTGTCTTGCGCTACAATATAGTCCTCTAGTCCCTGAATCACCACCAGGTTCTCCTGAGGAAGCGAAACGATGTTGTTGCTGCTTTCATAAGCCATTGTCTGACATTTCAAGCTGACATTGTTGTTCTCATCCCTATCGGACAGTTCATATAGCGCTCCCCAGGTGCCCAGATCCGACCATCCGAAGTTCGCTTCCAGCATAAATACGTTTGAGGCTTTCTCCATGACGCCGAAATCGATCGAGATGTTCGGGCATGCCGGGAAATTCTGAGCGATGAACTCTTTCTCGTCGGCAGTGGCATAGATGCCGATTCCCGGTTCGAAGCGAGCGGTGATCTCCGGCTGATGAAGTTTCATCGCCTCGATAATGGTATCTGCGCTCCACAGGAAAATACCGGAGTTCCACAGAAACTCCCCGCTCTCCAAGAATACTTTCGCCAACTCCAGATTCGGTTTCTCGGTAAATGTCTTCACCTTGCGGAAGCCTTCACGCTCCTCCTCGTCCATCTGGATGTAGCCGTATTCCGTTTCCGGACGGTTGGGTTTGATGCCCAGCGTTAACAGCACGTTGTTTCCTTTTGCGAATTCGAGTCCCCGGTTGATTGTCTGTAGGAACTCCTCTTCATTCAGGATCAAATGATCCGACGGGGAAACCACGATCGTCGCATTCGGGTTTAATTGGCGGATGTGATACGATGCCCATGCGATGCAGGGTGCCGTATTTCTGCGCTGTGGCTCTAGAAGCAGTTGTTCTGGTTTTAGAGAGGGCAACTGTTCGTGGACCAGACCGGCATAATTTTCGTTGGTAACGATGAATATATTTTCGCTTGGAATGATTTTACTAAATCGGTTAAATGTCATTTGAAGCAGCGAAGAGCCCGTTCCAAAGAAATCAAGGAATTGTTTCGGACGATTTGTTGTACTGATCGGCCAAAATCTACTTCCAATCCCTCCGCCCATTATAATGCAATAGTTGTTGTTCATAGTAAGTACGTTATACGTTTTTTATCGAGATGCTAAAGTAGAAAATAAAACCAGAATGGAGGTGTTAACTAATTTTTTTTTGAAAAAAAGGGCTCCAAAGTTTGCAGATTAAAATATTTACCCTACTTTTGCAACGTCGAAATGAATGACACACCGATGTTAATGCCCAGATGGCGGAATCGGTAGACGCGCTGGTCTCAAACACCAGTGGATTCACTTCCATGCCGGTTCGATCCCGGCTCTGGGTACTAAGAGACTGTTTCACTTGTTGAGACAGTCTCTTTTTTTATTTCCGTATCTTACCGGATCTGAAACTTCGTCGTCCACGATCCATATTAAAGAATGAAGATGTTAGCAAAGAAGAAACTCAAGAAATACGTAACGAAAGGTATTCGGAAGATTAAGCACCGAAAAGGATTCGGGGTTCACTCTCCGTTCGCATTTTCGCTGATTACCCAGGTGATCGATGAGAAGTTTCCATTTTATGCTTACGATCAGATTCGTGAACTGCGGAAAAAATACGTAACTTCCCGCTTACCGATCCCGGTGCCCGGCAGAGCCTCTCGCAAAGGGTATTCCCAGAAGCAGCTTTTCCTGTTGTACCGTCTCATCAACCGCTTCTCTCCACAGCGGATCCTGGAGGTGAATAACAACGGCGGAATCGCCACCATGGTGCTTTCGATGCCCCATAGTAAAGCCGAAGTACTCTCGGTGGGCAATCAGCCCGAGAAGATGCGTCAGGCGGCCCGTATCATTGCCGGAGAGAAACCGCGTAACGTTCACCTGACGGAGAAGGATCCCGTAGAGGCGTTGGCTGAATTGCCTGCGGGTTATAAGGCCGATTTTATTCTGATTCACCGATTCCCCAAGGGGTATTGTGCCGAGCAGATGTTTCGCGTCGTCTCGCCTCGAATGCATTCCCATACGTTGGTTCTGGTGGAAGCGATTCACATGGATCCGGAGATGCGCAAGCTTTGGGGACTTTTCAAGAATGATCCCGCGGTACGCGTCACCATGGATATGTATGAGGTGGGACTCGCCGTCAACCACGATAAGCTGTATAAGCAAAACTATATTGTAGCCTTCTGATACCCTCTGAATAGTGTAAACCTATAAAAACACAAGCAATGAAGAAAAGTAATATCTATACGAAGACCGGCGATAAGGGACAAACCAGTCTCGTGGGCGGTGAACGTGTTTCCAAAACCGATCTGCGCCTGGAGGCGTACGGCACAGTGGATGAACTCAACTCCTTTATCGGGATGCTGATTGTGGAGAACGGTCTTTTCGAAGACTCGGCCCTGTTGACTTATGTGCAGAACAAACTTTTCACCATCGGTTCCTACCTGGCTACCGATCCTTCATTCACCTCTTTCCGGGAAGCGAGTCTGCTGAGCGAAGAGGCGATCCTGAAATTGGAACGCCGCATCGATGAAATCGATTCGCGCCTTCCGAAGCTCAATAATTTCGTTTTGCCCGGCGGAACACGCATCTCCGCATTGGCCCATGTATGCCGTACGGTGTGTCGTCGAAGCGAACGCGCCATCCTCCGTGTCGCTGAAGTGCATGAGGTGGACGACAAAATACTGCGTTTCATGAACCGACTATCCGATTATTTGTTTGTATTTTCAAGAATGAATAATGTAAATTCTTTAAATAGAGAAGTTTTTTGGGATAAAAGTTGCGAATGATGCTATTTGTTTTATTTTTGCGGAAAATTAAGTAAAACAACAAACTAAATAATATAGACCTATGTATTGGACTCTTGAACTTGCATCTAAACTAGAAGATGCTCCGTGGCCAGCAACTAAAGATGAATTGATCGACTACGCGATGCGTTCAGGCGCTCCGTTGGAGGTGATTGAGAACCTTCAGGAGATGGAGGACGAAGGTGAGATTTATGAGAGCATCGAAGATATCTGGCCGGACTATCCAAGTAAGGAAGATTTCTTCTTCAATGAAGAGGAGTATTGATACCGTCATCACGGGTTAATAAAGATTTACGGGCAGACTACCGAAGGGTGGTCTGCCTTGTTTTTCTCAATTCATACAATTAATCGCTTATTTTTTAGTTTAATATAGAGAACCAAGGTCTAACCGGAATGCGCAGGATTGCTTTTGCCTTTATCCTTCTTTTCCTGTCGTGCGGTGTCGGAATCGTCGCACAGAATGAAGCTCAGTTAAGTCAATACTGGGCCTTTCCCGGTTATATCAACCCTGCTGCCGTAGCGGCGGCCGATAAACTCAGCGTTGCGGCTCTCAACCGCATGCAATGGACGGGCATTCCCAATGCTCCCAAAACATTCCTGATTACAGCAGAAACCCCTTTTCGTTTTCTCAAACAGAATCATGCCGTGGGACTCCTCGTGGTGAGTGATAAGGCGGGTCTCTTTTCAACGAACACGTTTGCCCTGCAATACGCGTTTCAAAAGAGACTGGGTAGCGGGCGACTCTCACTGGGTTTGCGCCTGGGTGCGATCGATCAGGTTTTTGACGGTACCAAGGTGGATATTCCCGCTACACCCGATCATGCACCTTCGGATGAGGCGATTCCCCGCACCAGCGTCTCCGCGATGGCGATGGATGCCGCTTTCGGTGCCTACTACCATCACAAAAGCTTCTATGCAGGCATTTCCGCCACACACCTCACGTCGCCCGAACTGGAGTTGGACGAAAAGAGTTACGCCCACATCGAAACCGTGTATTATTTAACGGCGGGAGGCAATATTGAACTTTCCAATCCGTTATATGAGTTGCAACCCTCTGTTTTATTCAAATCGGACCTGCGCGCTTATCAGGCGGACTTTACGCTGCGGATGGTTTATAATAAAATGTTCTGGGGAGGTGTCTCTTACCGTTGGGGAGATGCCGTGGTGATCTTGGCCGGAGCCGAATTCAAAGGGGTACGGGTGGGGTATTCTTACGATATCTCCACGTCGGCGATCGCAGCAGCCAGCAACGGGAGTCACGAGGTGTTCGCTTCATACAACATCAAGCTCAACATCGGACCAAAAACAAAAAACAAACACAAAAGCATACGCATACTCTAAACGTTTATGAAGAATATCTTTTTAATACTGATTGCATTATTGTCGCTCTCATCTTGCGCCGGACCGGTTTCCGGTGGACGGGGAGGGGAGTTGACCGGGGTACGGGGACGTGCCTGGTCCGAGCCGGCTCCTTACGGAATGGTTCTGGTAAAACGCGGAGCGATCGCAATGGGCTCTGCCGAGATCGACTCCTTGTGGGGTAACCAGCAGGAAGCCAAAGGAATCTCCGTGGATGCTTTCTGGATGGATGAGAAAGAGGTATCGAATGCCAAGTATCGCCAATTCGTTCATTGGGTGCGCGATTCAATCATCCGCGAACGACTTGCCGATCCCGCTTACGGAGGCAACGAGGTGTATAAGATTGAGGAAGACCGTTACGGCGAACCCGTTACGCCTCACCTGAACTGGAACAAACCGATTCCGTGGCGTAAGCCGAACGAAGATGAGGATCGTGCCATTCAGAGTGTTTACATCTCGAATCCCATAACGGGCGAAAAGATGTTGGACGCAAGTCAGATGAATTACCGTTTCGAAGTGTTCGACTACACCGGCTATGCCCTTCGAAAACACCGTCTGGATACCCAGCGCCGTGTACTGAATACCGACATCATCGTAGATCCGAACGAGGAGGTGCTCGTGTCTAAGGATACCGCTTTCATCGATGAAGACGGACGCATCGTAAACGCTACGATTGTGCGTCCCCTAAGCAGTATCTACGATTTTCTGCATACCCGCATCGTGAATGTTTATCCCGATACCACCGTTTGGGTGAACGATTTCGCGAATGCCTTCAACGAAAACTATGCCCGTTTGTATTTCTCGCATCCCGGTTATGACGATCATCCCGTAGTGGGGGTGTCGTGGGAACAGGCCAATGCGTTTTGCAATTGGCGCACGGATTACCTGAAAAATGCCTATGGTATGCGCGGAGCATCCCATTTCGAACCGTTCCGTCTCCCTACCGAAGCGGAATGGGAGTATGCGGCCCGTGCGGGTGTGAACCAAAACCGCTTTCCGTGGGAAGGGGAAATGGCCCGGACGGAGAAAGGCTGTTTTAATGGTAACTTCAAACCCGGCGACGGCGATTATACGCACGACGGATTCCTGATTACCGCTCCCGTAGGCTCCTACATGCCCAATCCGTTCGGTTTGTTCGATATGGCCGGCAACGTTTCGGAGTGGACTTCCACGGCATGGTCTGAAGCGGGAAATAAAATCACAGCCGATCTGAACCCAGAATATCGCTACGATGCAGCCAAAGAAGACCCGTACCAGATGAAACGCAAGGTAACGCGCGGCGGTTCGTGGAAAGACGTGCAGCATTTCGTGCGGTCCGACGTACGTAGCTGGGAGTATCAGAATGAGCACCGTTCGTTCATCGGATTCCGCTGCGTTCGCAGTGCGATGGAATTCGGCAAGGGTGCTACCAATATGAAAACGGTTCAAAGAAAATAATCAGAGTTATGGGAAAATATAAGGGATTTAAAAACAGATTGGAGAAATACTTCTCCAGCGAAGAGGGACAGCGACTTCTTAACTTCGCCTACAGCTTTGGAGCGGCCATCGTTATCCTGGGTGCATTGTTCAAACTGATCCATTTTCCGATGGCAGACCTCATGTTGTGTGTCGGCATGGGTACCGAGGCATTGATCTTCGCTTTGTCCGCATTTGACAAACCCGCCACCAGTTATCGTTGGGAAGAGGTGTTTCCGGTATTGAAATCAGAAGACCCGGCAGATCGTCCCGATCTTTCTGCAGTGGTGCAGAAAATGCAATCCTCTCCCAATTACGTTGCTGCCGCACCCGCTCCTTCGGCCGATTCTCCGGTGAATACGTTCCCCGACGTAGCCGTGGATACGTCCGAGGCGGCCTTCGCTACCCAGCGATACGTTCAAGAGATATCGAAGATAACCGCACAACTCGATAACCTGAGTACGCACTCGACCAATTACATCCAGCAGATGGAAGCGCTCAACCGCAACATCACCGGACTGAATACGATCTATGAGATTCAGCTCAAGAGTGTGAGTTCGCAACTCGATACCATCGATAAAGTGAACAACGGTCTGGCCAACATCCGGAACCTGTATGACAACTCCACCATGGACAGCTTCAAGATCCGTCAGGAAACGGAGAAGATGACCGATAACCTGGCACAGCTGAATAAAATTTATGAACGTATGCTTACGGCGATGACCGTGAATATGCAAAACCCGGCTTCCGGCCGATAACCCGTTAAGAAATACAGCTTATGGCTTCAGGAAATAAACTGTCTCCGAGACAAAAGATGATCAATCTGATGTACATCGTTTTTTTGGCGATGCTCGCGATGAATGTATCGTCGGATGTGCTGAACGGGTTCAAACAGGTGGAAGACAGTCTCACGAAATCGAACGCCGGCGTTATGTCGCGGAATCAAAAGATCGTGGAGGAACTCGCATCCCTGAAAGAGGCGAATCCCGAGAAAGCCACGGTTTGGTATAACCGTGCCGCCGAGGTGAGTCAACACGCCGATTCCCTTTACAATTACGTGGAGTCACTCAAACTCCGTATCGTTTGCAATGCCGACGGAAAAGGGGGGGATGTGAAGAATATCCAGCGTCGCGATAACCTCGAGGCAACGAACTTCATCATGCTTTCTCCCGCTGTGGGGGAAGGGAAAAAGCTTCGGGAGAAGATCGACTCTTATCGCGAGATGATTTCGGAATACGTTGCCGGTAGTGAAGCGGACGTGATCCGTCAGTACCTAAGCACCGAACTGCCCGAAAACGCCATCTCCGAGGGGAAAAGCTGGCAATCGGCCATGTTTGAGAACGTCCCGGTATCCGCCGCAGTCACCATTCTTACCAAGCTGCAGGGCGATCTGCGGAATGCCGAGGGGGAAGCGCTCTCTGCACTCAAGCAACGTGTGGATGAGGGAGACCTGCGCGTAAACCGCATCAACGCATTTGTGATTCCTGCTTCCCGCAATGTGATGCGGGGCTCTAAATACACTGCACAGATCGTTCTGGCAGCCATCGACTCCACCCAGACACCCGATATTTTTGTGAACGGGAAGAAGCTCGAAGAGGCGAAGAACGGCTATTACGAAACCGTAGCCGGCAGTGTGGGAACCCAACAGCTCGAGGGGTATATCGAAGTACCCCGCGCCGACGGAACCAAAGAGAAATTGCCGTTCAATACCTCTTACCTGGTGTCGGAACCAACCGCAACCGTATCCAATACGATGATGAACGTGATGTATGCCGGAATAGAAAATCCGGTCAGCATCTCCGTTCCCGGAATTCCCGTCAATCAGATGAGCGCATCCATGAGCAACGGGGTGCTGAGTCGCAATGGAAACGGTTGGATCGCCAAACCCGCCAAGGTGGGTGAGGAGGCGGTGATTACCGTAACGGCGCAGAATGAAGGACGTGCGGTTGTGGTGGCAAACACCCGTTTCCGGGTACGCCAATTGCCCGATCCGATGCCTTACATCGCCTATGCCGATGAAAAAGGAACACAGCGTAAATACAAAGGGGGCACCGGTTTCCCGAAGGCTTACCTGCTGAAGGCGGGCGGTATCAATGCCGCTATCGACGATGACCTGCTGAATGTGAATTTCCGTGTGTTGGGATTTGAAACGGTATTCTTCGATTCGATGGGCAACGCTTTGCCTGAAGTTTCGGAGGGTGGTAACTTCTCACAACGCCAGAAAGAGGCCCTTCGTCGCCTGAGTCGCGGAAAGCGTTTCTATATCTCACGCGTCCGCGCGGTCGGACCGGACGGTGTGGAACGAACCTTGTCGCCGATCGAAGTGATCGTGAATTAAGACACGGAACGTGAATGAATAAAATCCGGATGTAAAAAAATAGATTGTACACAGATGAAAAGAATACTTCCTTTGCTCTTGCTGTTTATCACGCCCGCTTTGGCAGCACAGGTAAGAAAAATAGAAACAGGCCCCAACGTCGAACGCCCCGGCAGTGAGATGTCGGTACGTGCGAAAACCTTTTATGAGAATTCCGCACTTTCGGCCGACAATGCGCCGTGGTCTCGCGTCATTTACCGCGAGCTCGATCTGACGCAGGACTCGAATGCCTCCCTTTATTTCCCCGAAGAACCGATGGAGGGACAAACCAATCTGTTCCGTTTGATCATCAACCTGATGACCGAAAATAAACTTACCGCCTACGAATACCTCGACGGACGCGAACTCTTTACCTCCCGATACGAACTCAACGTGAAGGATATGCTGGATAAGTTCCACATCCTTTATGAGGAGAAACCGGCACGCGGCTCTAAAAGTACACCGCAATTTACAATCGACGAAAGCGATATCCCGTGCAATGAAGTGCAGAGCTATTACATCAAGGAGAAATGGGTGTTCGACCAACAAGGCTCGATGTTCTTTTCGCAAGTGGAAGCGATTTGTCCCATTCTTCATCGTTCGGGCGATTTCGGTGGCGACGTAACCAAATATCCGATGTTTTGGATCCCTTATGAAACGATTCGCCCCTACCTCACCCAACACCGCGTGATGTCTGCGGGAATGAACAATACATTGCGCTACACGTTTCACGACTTCTTTGTGATGCGTCAATACAAAGGCGATATCTATAAAACGATGAACCTCCGCAACCAATCGCTCATGCAGCAATATCCCCATCCCGATTCATTGAAGATCGCCCGCGAGAAGATTGAACAGGACCTTCAGAGGTTTGAAAAGGGACTCTGGGTACCCCGTCCCGAAGAGGCGGTGAAGGGCGCATCCAAGAGCGTTTCGCTCACCCCGGACGGCGAGGCATCGGCAACCTCCAAGGAGTCTTCTGCCGCTCCGGAGCGCACCATCCGCTCCACCCGACGCACCAATCCTCGGGAGAAAGTCAGTGAACCGGCTGCTTCGAAGAGCAGTTCGGGAAGTACCAAATCCTCCGGTAGTGCACCGGTTCGCTCGGTTCGAAGAACCCGATAAATACAAAGCGCCCCCGAAAAATGAATCACTTTTCGGGGGCGCTTTGCGTTTATTTCAAAATTACCGAACCTTTTAGTTTGTCGAGCGGCACGTTCACTTCCGCCGTTCCGCAATAATAAGCGCCCAGGATGTAATGCTCATAGGTGAAACACACCTCCCGGTCGTTGAGATTGATGACCGAAGCGAGTGGAAGCGTCGGCTGCTTATCGAAGCAACCCTCGGGATTCCGGAAATGGCTTTGGATCTGTTTGTCGATCGCGGCCTGTTGCTTGTAATTCAGAATCTCTTCCGGCGTGAGTAGCTTTTGATTCTTCACATCGTAGTTGAAAGCATAGAAACGGGTCATTCCGTGAGCTCCTCCCGTAAAGGTGTAAGCCGTAAGTCTGACGCTGATGAACCGCTCCGTGGCCAGGAATACGCTATCTGTTACGAACAGTTGGTATTTCCATAGCGGGCGACTGATCGAATCTGCTTCCAGCGAAGCGAACAGTGCTGTCGCATCCGTTTTCAGCGAATCCTCCAGACCGCCTAACAGCGCACCGATCGCCTCATTCAGCGGGATGCATTGTTTGTTCAACTCCGGATTCGTTGAGGAGAATACCGGTTTGGTAACCGTGATTTCCCAATCCGCTTCTTCCGCATTGGTTTCAATCTTTTTTGTTTCCACCTCCTTCGGTGCCTGATGGCATCCGGTGGCTACGAGTAAAGTCGCTAACACGACTGATAAGATCATCTTCATATCTCTCTGATTTTAATAGAATTTACGGAGGAGTGATTCCCTCTTTCGACAGCAATTCCAGCGATAACTCCTTCAGTTTGTATTTCTGGATCTTTCCGCTGGCTGTGAGCGGGAACTCCGTTACGAAAAACACATATTTCGGAATCTTGAAACGGGATATCTGTCCTTTGCAGAACTGCTTCACATCGCTTTCTTCCAGGTATTTACCCTCTTTTAGGATGATGAAGGCACCCACTTCCTCACCGTATTTTTTGGATGGAACGGCGGCCACCTGCACGTCCTTGATTTCCGGCATTTTGAACAGGAACTCTTCGATTTCGCGCGGATAGATGTTCTCACCTCCGCGGATAATCATATCCTTGATGCGTCCGGTGATGCGGAAATTACCCGCTTCGTCCATCACCCCGAGGTCTCCCGAGTGAAGGAATCCGTTTCGGTCGATGATTTCGGCCGTCGCCTGTGGATTCTTATAATACCCTTTCATGATGTTGTAACCCTTGCAGCACATCTCACCCTGTACTCCGGGCGGGCACTCTTCCAAGGTTTCGGGATCGATCACTTTCACTTCGATGTGCGGAAGCGGGCGACCCACCGATGCTGTTTTCACTTCGAACGAATCGTCGGCGAAACTCTGCGTCATTCCCGGAGAAGTCTCCGTTAACCCATAAACACTCGTAATCTCGCGCATGTTCATTTTTTCGTACACTTCCTCCATCAGCCATTGCGGACAAAGTGCGCCCGCCATGATTCCGGTGCGGAGTGAAGACATATCGAACATGTTGAACATCGGATGGTGGAGTTCGGCGATGAACATCGTCGGCACCCCGTAAAGCGAAGTGCATTTCTCCTTGTCGATCGAGGCGAGAACCACCAACGGATCGAACTTCTCAAGCATCACGACCGTTGCGCCGTGCGTTACCACCGCCATCATTCCCAGTACGATTCCGAAACAATGGAACATCGGTACGGGTAGGCACAGTTTGTCGGCATTCGTATAATTCATCCGCTGACCGATTGAGAATCCGTTGTTGGTGATGTTGTAATGCGTTAACATCACCCCTTTCGGAAAGCCGGTGGTACCGGAGGTGTATTGCATGTTGCATACGTCGTGGCAGCTGAACTTCGTGCGTGCTTCGGTAAGCACCTCCTCTTTCAGCGTACTTCCGAGCAACATCAGTTCGGCGGTGTTGAACATCCCTCTTTTCTTCTCCTGGCCGATGAAGACGGCATTCTTCAGATGGGGGAACCGTTTGCTCTCGATGAATCCGCGCGGCTGCGTTTTCAGTTCGGGAAGCAGGTCGTACGTCATCTTCACATAATCGCTGTCAAACGTCCCGTTGGTGATGCAGAGGGTATGCAGGTCTGCGTTTTCGGTCAGGTATTCCAGTTCGTGTTGTTTGTAGTTGGTGTTCACCGTTACCAATACGGCTCCGATCTTAGCCGTTGCGAAGAGGAAGGCGTTCCAATCGGGTACGTTCGTAGCCAGGATTCCCACGTGGGATCCCTGTGTAACGCCGATCGCCATTAATCCCTTGGCCAGGTGATTCACGCGTTCATTGAACTGTTTATAGGTAAAACGCATACCCCGGTCGGGATATACGATAAAGTCATGATCTGGTTGACGATCTGCCCAGTATTCCAGCCAGTCGCCGAGTGTCTTTTCGAATAATTGCATAAGTGATAGCTTAATAAGGTTATACCGGCGTGTAGATCACGGCAAGGATGCGTGCACCCTGTTCATCTTCGGCATGCACCACATGCGGAACGATCGAGTCGTAATAAATGCTGTCGCCTTTTCCCAGCACATACTCCTCTTCGCCGTAGTTGATCTCTACGCGTCCCTCAAGTACCAGAATGAATTCCTCCCCTTCGTGTGACGAAAGAACGAAATCGGCTTCCGATTTAGGTTCCAGCGTAATCATGAAAGGCTCCATGTGTCTTCCGCTCTTGTTGTTTGAAAGGGAATGGTAGGTCATATGTTTACGGGCATTTTCGCTGCTGTTCGAGAAGCTCATGCCTGGTTTTTCTTCATTTTGTCGGCAAACCACGGGACCCAGGTTCTGCTGGTCGTCCAAGAATGTTCCCAACCGTACGCCCAATGCCCGTGCGATCCGGATGAGTGGTGCCAGGGATGGAATTTCAGTGTTTTCCTCGATATTTGCGATCTGATCTTCATTGAGTCCGCATCTTTCTCCAAGTTGTGTGCGCGTTAATTCATTCGCTTCGCGCATCGCTTTTACTCTTTCTCCGATGATTCTGTTTTTACCCATGGGATTTATGATGATTTGATTTATTTTTTAAGTTGTCTGCTTATAAATTAATAGCATTAGGGGCAAAAATAAGTATTTTCCTAAGTTGACAGCCTTAAATAGTAGAAAATTATATCAATTGGTATAAAATTAACGGTATTGCGATAAGGTAAAAGAAAACCACGAATCTTTCAACTTTGCGAATCTGTACGGGTTAATTTTTTTGATTGAGAGCAGTAGAATAACCAATAAAGCGACTCGCGCGGGTTTTATAATCCGTGGTTGTTATAATAACAAAAAAAGCCCCCGAATAGTTCGGAGGCTTTCTTTTGTTTGTTTGTCTGCCTGTGAAAGCGTAATTTTTTTTACTTACGGATACCAAGTTCCTTGATGATAGCACGGTAACGTTCGATATCTTTAGCCTTAAGGTAATCCAAAAGACGACGACGTTTACCAACTAACATTTTAAGAGCTCTTTCTGTGTTATAATCTTTGTGATTTGACTTTAGGTGACCAGTCAAATGAGAGATACGGTATGAAAACAATGCAATCTGCGCTTCTGGTGAGCCAGTATCAGTGTTAGACTTTCCGTATTTCTCGAAGATTTCCGCTTTTTTCTCAGCTGTTAAATACATTCTTAGAAATTTATTTATTAAACAATAGTGTTTGTGGCTGCAAAGTTAAGTATTTGTTCTTGAATACCAAATGATTCCATTTGTTTTTTCTATTTTAAGAAAACCGAACCGCTTCTATATCAACCCTCCACCCCTGTTTTGGGGCGCATTTGCCAAAATGGAGGAGCTTTGACGAGCGACAATTTGCCGGAAAGTGCGTTCGAACAAAAGCAATGGAATTATAGACGGTGGTATTTAGGTTAAAAATGAGATTACAAAACACTTCTTTTCCATTGTGATTAACTTGTTTTTCCTCCTGTTGGAGTGCCGAAACAGCGAAATAAAGGGGAAAAGGCTCGGAAATTTGTCGGAAAACAGCCTAAAACCAACGCGATCCGATGAAAAGATCTGCGCACGGGCGACGAAAGCTTATTTCTCGGGGAACGAAAGCTTATTTCGCGGACGACGAAAGCTCATTTCCCGGCCGTGAAATCACCATTTTGTAGGATCCCGTTACCGTTTCTTAGGAGTAGGAAAATGTTCTTACGCTTCGTTACGTCTGTAAATAGGGGAGAGTCGGTCGGAACTGCTCCTTCGTTTCGTATGGGATTGCTTATAAGTTAATTAGTAGGTTCTCTTAGGCTAATCTTGCGATTCTATGTTAATTTTTATGCCGGTTTGCAATGTTAATATTAGCACTTGATGCTGCTGTGTTTTCTTTTACTTTTTACCTGCGATCCTTTTTCTCTCCTTCGGGGGTAGGGAGTGGAATGTTTTAATTGTATTAAATTATTTATAAATGTAAATATACTAAAAATAATTTAAGAAGAACCGTTTCTCTGAATAGATTCAGATTTAAGAGGTCGTACCCGCTCCCTCCTTGAACCGATGAATCTTGTTAATCAATCGATTATTTACCGGCTAGAATTAAAAAAACTAACAAAAAAGCTTCATTACGACCTCTTTTGGGTTAAAACACATTGCTTTATAACATACTCTCGGAAAAATTGTCGTACTTTTGCGCCATCAAAAAATCAGAAGATGCAAAAAATCAGAAACATTGCTATTATAGCGCACGTTGACCACGGTAAGACAACATTGGTTGACAAAATGCTTTTGGCCGGACATTTATTTCGTGAGAACCAGGAAGCCGGTGAACTAATCCTTGACAACAATGACCTTGAGCGCGAACGTGGGATCACGATCCTTTCTAAAAACGTTTCGATCCGCTACAAAGATCACAAAATCAATATTATTGATACTCCCGGACACGCCGACTTCGGTGGTGAGGTTGAGCGCGTATTGAATATGGCCGACGGCTGTATCCTTCTTGTCGACGCTTTCGAAGGTCCGATGCCTCAGACTCGTTTCGTTTTGCAGAAAGCTATCCAGCTTGGCTTGAAACCAATCGTGGTTATCAATAAAGTTGATAAACCAAACTGTCGTCCTGAAGAAGTTCAGGAAATGGTATTCGATTTGATGTTCAGCCTTGACGCTACGGAAGATCAGCTGGACTTCCACACTGTCTACGGTTCTGCTAAGAACGGATGGATGGGTGAAGATTGGAAAACTCCGACAGATTCAATCGCTCCGCTTTTGGATGCGATCATCGAATATATTCCGGGACCAACATTCCTTGAAGGTACTCCGCAGATGTTGATCACTTCTCTTGACTTCTCTTCGTACGTAGGTCGTATCGCGATCGGCCGTGTTCACCGCGGAACGTTGAAAGAGGGTATGGACGTGATGCTTTGCAAAAAAGACGATACCATGCAGAAATGCCGTATCAAAGAACTTCACGTATTCGAAGGGATGGGTAAAGCCCGTGCTACCGAAGTGGGTTCAGGCGATATCTGTGCAGTTGTAGGTGTTGAAGGTTTCGAAATCGGTGACTCGATCACAGATGCTTTGAACCCTGAACCGATGGAACGTATCGCAATCGACGAGCCGACCATGTCGATGACGTTCACGATCAATGACTCTCCTTTCTTCGGAAAAGATGGTAAATTCGTGACTTCTCGCCACATCAACGACCGTTTGGTGAAAGAGTTGGACCGTAACCTTGCGCTTCGTGTAAATAAATCTTTGGACTCAGACGTGTGGACTGTATTCGGACGTGGTGTCCTTCACTTGTCGGTTTTGATCGAAACGATGCGTCGTGAAGGTTATGAACTACAGGTAGGTCAGCCTCAGGTTATCATCAGAGAGATCGACGGACAGAAATGTGAGCCGATTGAAGCGATGACGATCAACTGTCCTGAAGAGTACTCAAGCAAAATGATCGACATGGTAACACGCCGTAAAGGTGAGTTGTTGATGATGGAAGCTCAGGGCGAACGTATCCACATGGAATTCACAATCCCTTCTCGCGGTATCATCGGTTTGCGTAACAACATCCTTACCGCTTCTGCTGGTGAGGCGATCATGGCGCACCGTTTCCTTGAATACCAGCCTTGGAAAGGAGTAATCGAAAAACGTATGAACGGTTCTATCATCGCGATGGAAACAGGTACGGTTTTTGCTTACGCTGTGGATAAACTACAAGACCGTGGCCGTTTCTTCATCTTCCCTCAGGACGATGTATATGCGGGACAGGTAGTAGGTGAGCACTCAAAAGAGGGCGACCTTGTAGTGAACGTTACAAAATCGAAAAAACTAACGAATATGCGTGCATCCGGTGCAGACGATAAGGCTAAACTTATCCCGCCGGTAGTGTTCTCTTTGGAAGAAGCTTTGGAATACATCAAAGAAGATGAATACCTGGAAGTAACTCCGAACAACTTGCGTATGCGTAAGATCATCCTTGATGAAGGCGAACGTAAACGTAAAGGTAAATAATCAACCTGCACGATGAATGTTTCCATTGAAAGGAACCTGATATAAGAAAGAGGGTGTACCAAATGAAGTGACCCCAAAAAGTTAGACTGGTTAAACATTATCCAGTTATAGAAAGA
>JAVVQG010000002.1:48197-345039 GCA_036655355.1 Bacteroidales bacterium | reverse complement strand
GCCGTTTTTAAAGAAAGCTTGTCGAGTAATCGACGAGCTTTTCTTGTTTTAAGACTTTTGGAAATGAAATCGCCATAGCTCACCGAAAGATGAGATACCCAATAAAGGTATATAGATGGCGCATTTGACCTTAATGTGAAAAATAGATTAGATACAAATGAAATCGCCATAGCTCACCGAAAGATGAGATACCCAATAGAAGGTATATAGATGGCGCATTTGACCTTAATGTGAAAAATAGATTATATACAAATGAAACAGCGCCCCGCTACAGCAATGTAACGGGGCTTTTTCTATTATCTCTTATTCACTAAAATAGAAGCAAATAGATGAACTACTTTAGGGATTCCGTGTTTTAAATTAGAAACAAGAAACATGAATCAACAATAATCTGTGCCTTAAACGATATCAGATCAAGGATAGACTGATAAAGAAAATGGCCTTGAAATTAAAAAACTATATGCACATGAGAAGGATAATGATATTAGCGGCAGGTGTCTTTTTGTTGACCGCATGTATGAAAGAAAAGAGTGTAACAATAACGGTGGAAAATAAATCCACGCTCACGCGGGATAATGAAATGGTGGAGGTTTCTTGGCAATTGCTTCAGGAAAAATTCAAATTCGATAAGACAAAATCGTTTATCATTCAGGATGAAGCCGGACAACAGATTCCTTATCAGGTCGTATACAATGGAAATACAACACCGGAACTTCTGATATTTCAGGCCTCCTTTAAACCGGGACAACTTTCAAACTTTGAAGTACGAAGGGGAACCCCCGACTCTGTTCAATCTTTAGTCCATGCCCGTTTCATGAAAGAATATAAAGATGATATCTCTTGGGAAAATGACAGAATCGCATTCAGAATGTATGGGCCGGCAATGGAAATAGACCCCAATGAACAACTGATCACCGGTGGAATCGATTTATGGGTAAAATCAACCCCGAACTTGATTGCCAATCAATGGTATCAAGATGATTTAGCAGGTATAAGAGGTTTAAATGACATTAAACCCGAAGGAGGCGATTACTATTCAGTAGGACGGACGTTAGGAGCCGGAGCGGCGGCAACCTATTTGAAAGATTCATTGTATTACGGTAATGGGAATTTCAAATCGTATGAAATATTGGACAACGGTCCACTTCGCACAGTATTTAAATTAATTTACGATCCATATTACGGAGCAGACAGCGTATTGATAAATGAAACCAGAATCATAAGTTTGGATGCCGGCTCTAATCTCAATAAGATTATTGAAAACTATGGGGATATTAAGGAACCACTGCAAATAGCGGCCGGATTTCCTTATTATGGAAATGAAACTTACGACCTCAATGCAGAAGAGGGATATATAGCGTACGCACAACCTGAAGATCCCGAAAAAGGCATTATCTATTTAGGATTAGTTTCAGATGTCGCTTTGCTTAACACGCGAGTATTGGGCAATCAATTGATCGGATTAATGAATTACCAACCGAGTTATATGGCTGGAAAAGGATTAATCTATTATTCGGGAGGCGGATGGAGTAAAGGTGGTTTTCCTACATTGGCCGATTGGAATGGTTACGTAAAGAACTTTGCATTGCGTGTTCGACATCCGTTGATTGTATCTGTTCACTGATAGCTCTTACTCCATGGTATTCCTAATTTTGTTTTTGAGTAGATGCATGAAGTGGAAATAATATCGGAACGAAAAGGACAAAAGATGGATAAACGTGTCTCAAAAGCGTCATTATGGCAGAACTTGACATTTATAAAACACCGATTCAGAAACACAAACTGACAAAAAATAATATTCTTAATCGAAATAAAATTGGCATGCCATTTGTAAAGTAATTATTCGGAAGGGTGATTCTCCTTATATAAATGGGATGAAAAAGCTTCTTTAAACTAAGAAAACAACAAACTTAAAAACTATACTACAATGGGAAAGATTATTGGTATTGACTTGGGAACAACCAACTCTTGCGTTGCCGTAATGGAAGGTAACACACCGGTTGTAATTAATAACGCTGAAGGTCGTCCTACAACGCCTTCAATCGTAGCTTTCGTGGATGGTGGTGAACGCCGTGTTGGTGAACCTGCAAAACGTCAGGCTGTAACTAACCCAACGAGAACTATTTTCTCTATCAAACGATTCATGGGCGAAAGCTGTGATCAGGTAAAGAATGAGATTCCTCGTGTTCCTTATACAGTGGTTTGTAATGAAGCGAATCAACCTCGTGTAGAAGTTGAAGGTCGTACTTATTCTCCACAGGAAATTTCTGCGATGATTCTTCAGAAAATGAAAAAAACCGCAGAAGATTATCTTGGACAAGAAGTAACAGAAGCTGTTATTACTGTACCTGCTTACTTTAACGATGCTCAGCGTCAGGCAACAAAAGAAGCTGGTGAAATCGCCGGTCTTGTTGTTCGTCGTATCGTTAACGAGCCAACTGCAGCTGCATTGGCTTACGGTTTGGATAAGACAACAAAAGATATGAAAATTGCAGTGTTCGACCTTGGTGGTGGTACATTCGATATTTCTATTCTTGAATTGGGCGACGGCGTATTTGAAGTTAAATCTACCGACGGTGACACGCACCTTGGTGGTGATGACTTTGACCACGTTATTGTTGACTGGTTGGCTGATGAGTTCAAAAAAGAGGAAGGTGTAGACCTTCGTTTGGATCCGATGGCTCTTCAACGTCTTAAAGAAGCAGCTGAGAAAGCTAAAATTGAGCTTTCTTCAACTACATCAACAGAGATCAACCTGCCATACATTATGCCGGTTAACGGTATTCCAAAACACTTGGTTAAAACACTTACTCGTGCTAAATTCGAACAGTTGGCAGATAGCCTGATCAAAGCTACTATCGAGCCATGTCGTAAAGCTCTTAAAAATGCAGGTCTTTCTGCGTCACAGATTGACGAAGTAATCCTGGTAGGTGGATCAACACGTATTCCTGCCGTACAGGCTGAAGTTGAGAAATTCTTCGGAAAAGCTCCTTCTAAAAACGTGAATCCGGATGAAGTTGTAGCAGTAGGTGCAGCTATCCAAGGTGCCGTATTGAGTGGTGATGTTAAAGATGTATTGTTGCTTGACGTAACTCCTCTTTCTTTGGGTATTGAAACCCTAGGTGGTGTAATGACAACATTGATTGCTTCTAATACAACAATCCCTACACGTAAGTCAGAAACATTCTCTACAGCTGTAGATAACCAGCCATCTGTTGAAATCCATGTACTTCAGGGTGAACGTCCAATGGCTAAGGATAACAAAACAATCGGTCGTTTCCACTTGGATGGTATTCCTGCAGCTCAGCGCGGTGTTCCTCAGATCGAAGTAACATTCGATATCGATGCCAACGGTATCCTTCACGTATCTGCTAAAGATAAAGGAACAGGTAAAGAGCAGAGTATCCGTATCGAAGCTTCAAGCGGTTTGACAGAGACTGAAATCAAACGAATGAAAGAAGAAGCTGCTGCAAATGCCGATGCAGATAAGAAAGAAAAAGAAAAAATCGATAAATTGAACCATGCAGATAGCTTGATCTTCCAGACTGAAAAACAACTTTCAGAAATTGGCGATAAGATTCCTGCTGATAAGAAATCTGCTATCGAAGCAGCTCTTGGTAAACTTAAAGATGCTCACAAAGCACAAGATGTTGCCGCTATCGATTCTGCAACAACAGAACTAAACAACGTTCTTCAATCTGCAGCTCAAGACATTTACGGAGCTCAACAAGGTGGTGCTCAGGCTGGTCCTCAGCCAGGTGCGGCAGCTCCGGATAACAATGACGGTGGTGTAACTGATGTTGACTTCGAAGAAGTGAAATAATAAAAGATTGCGATAGTTCCTTTAGAACTATACACAGAACATACCTTACAGGTCAGTTTGGAGAAATCCGAACTGACCTGTTTTTTATTATATAATAAAATTGAACAATTAAGAAATAAATTCCTATAATTGCATATTATTCCACAAAAATGAATATTGCGATATGGAAACCAAGAAAGACTACCTCTACCATTTTCTCGCATTTCTTACTTCTGCTATTTGGGGAACAACATTTGTATCTACAAAGGTGTTGATAAACAACGGATTGTCTCCTGTTGAGATTATGTTCTTTCGTTTTGTACTTGCCTATATCTGTATCTGGTTCATCTCGTCAAAAAAAATATGGGCCGCTAACTGGAAAGATGAGCTTATGTTGGTAGGAGTGGGATTAAGTGGAGGATCCCTCTATTTTGTGGCTGAAAATATAGCCCTAGGTATTACCCTGGCATCAAACGTATCGCTTATTATTTGTACGGCACCGATTTTCACAGCAATGTTGTTACGTCTTTTCTATAAAAAAGAGAACCTCAGAAGGAATTTTGTGTATGGCTCTGTTATGGCATTGATCGGGGTTGGATTTGTGGTTTTCAATGGGAGTTTTATGTTGCAGATTAATCCGCTTGGAGACATGCTTTCATTTTCTGCAGCATTATTATGGGGAATCTACAGTTTATTACTCAAAAAATTAGATAACCGGTATACGGTACTCTTTATAACACGAAAAGTGTTTGCTTACGGAATCCTAACGATTCTTCCCGTATTTATTTTTAGACCTATTACTTGGGAACCGACCGTGTTTCTGAATCCACTTGTAATTGGCAACCTCCTTTTCCTTGGTGTTATTGCCTCGATGGGGGGGTACATCATGTGGAACGTTTCTGTACAGAAATTAGGGGCGATCAGATCGTCCAATTATCTTTATTTGTCGCCATTAGTCACCTTACTAACTTCGGCGATTGTCATTGACGAAACAATCACCTCCATCGCATTAATCGGCGCTACCTTGATCCTTATGGGAGTTTATGTAGCCGAGAAAGGCTTTAAATTTAATTTTGCGAAGATGCAAACAGATAAAATATAATTCGATACAAAAAAATGGCCCTCTCCAATGATTTGTCTCAAAAGCCGAAAAGCTATTGGGACAAATCATTGAAGAAGGCCATTTAATATATTAAGATTCAAATCTTACACTTCAAGATCCCCGTTAAAGATCTCATGCCAAGGTAATCCTTGCTTGTTCAACTGCTCCATAAACGGATCTGGATTGAACTCCTCTACATTCCATACTCCCGGACGTTTCCATTCCCCTTTCAAGAACATCATCGCACCGATCATAGCCGGAACACCTGTTGTATAACTTACACCCTGCGCACCTGTTTCCTTGTATGCTGCTTCGTGGCTACAGTTATTGTAAACATAATACGTAAGCTCTTTTCCCTCTTTATCTTTACCCTTGATGCGGCAACCGATAGAGGTTTCACCGTGATAATTCTCTCCTAGTTCACCCGGATTCGGAAGAACGGCTTTCAGGAACTGAATTGGCACGATCTCTACACCGTTATACATAATAGGGTCGATACGAGCCATACCGATATTCTGAATAACACGAAGGTGTGTCAGATATTCCTGACCGAATGTCATCCAGAAACGAGCTCTTTTAATTGTTGGGAAATTCTTCACCAATGACTCTAATTCTTCGTGATAAAGCACATAAGACTCTTTCGGTCCGATATTTGGATAAGTAATTGGCTGATGGATTTCATGAGGTTCTGTTTCAACCCATGTTCCGTTCTCCCAATATTTACCTTTCTGAGTTACCTCACGGATATTAATTTCCGGATTGAAATTGGTAGCGAAAGCCTTACCATGATCGCCTGCGTTACAGTCTACGATATCAAGATATTCCATCTCGTTAAAGTAATGTTTCGCAGCATAAGCTGTAAAGACGCCGGAAACACCCGGGTCAAAACCGCAGCCAAGGATCGCAGTCAATCCAGCATCCTCGAATTTTTTCTTATAAGCCCACTGCCAGCTATATTCAAATTTAGCTTCCTCAAGAGGTTCATAGTTTGCTGTATCCAGGTAGTTAACACCCGTAGCCAAACAAGCTTCCATGATCGTAAGATCCTGGTATGGGAGAGCAACGTTGATTACGATATCAGGTTTGTGAGTGTTGAAAAGTTCAATCAACTCGTTTACGTTATCAGCATCAACCTGTGCCGTAGTGAAACGGTCGCTTCCAATTGCCTTAGCGATAGCGTCGCACTTTGATTTCGTGCGGCTCGCCAACACAACTTCAGTAAAAACATCCGGATTCTGAGCAACTTTGTGTGCTACCACTGTTCCTACACCACCGGCACCAATAATCAAAACTTTTCCCATTTCGAAAATTAATAGTTAAATGATAAATATGAATATTCCCTTTAAGCACAACCTTATGACATTAAAATGCGATAAGCCTGTGCGGAGAAAATAACGATTGAAAATGAGTAATATTTAACGCCCTCCGATTCTCCTTCTTAAAACTCAGAAACTACAAAGAGCGTACTTAATGCAGAAGCAAAGGTAATACAATTTTGCTGTTTATAAATGCGCCCGAAACCTCTTTATGCAAAGAGCATTCGAAATAATCGCTCCTTTTCATCGATATGTAATTTATTATTAACGTCACGCAATGAGAGATGTTCAATCCCACCCCCATTTATCCCGGATGCTTTCGCTGCATCCTTATCGCTACATCCTTTCGTTTTGATTAAACTTTATTGAGACAAAGGTGTTTTAAATAAATCAAAGGTGACATATAAATTAAAAAATGAATACACTTAAAGGAAGCATTGTTCAGATCATCGGTCCGGTTCTTGATGTGAGTTTCAACCAGGAAAATGATACGATAGACCTGCCACCGATATACGGAGCCCTCAGCATCCGTAAATCGGACGGATCGGAACTTATTGTGGAAGTGGAACAGCACATAGGCGAAGATACCGTGCGATGCATTTCGATGGATTCAACGGATGGTTTGCGAAGAGGAATGGAGGTCGTTTACCTCGGGCACCCGATCGAGATGCCGGTAGGCGATCAAGTGAAAGGGCGTTTATTGAATGTACTGGGCGATCCGATCGACGGACTTTGGCCGATCAGTAAAGAAGGCGCGATGCCCATTCACCGCCTCCCACCCCCATTTAAAGACCTTTCAGTTTCGCAGGAGGTTTACGTTACGGGTATTAAAGTAATCGACTTGCTCGAACCCTATGTTCGCGGTGGAAAGATCGGACTCTTCGGAGGTGCCGGCGTTGGCAAGACCGTTCTGATCATGGAACTGATCAATAACATCGCCAAAGGGCAGGAGGGATACTCCGTATTTGCCGGTGTAGGCGAGCGTACCCGCGAAGGCAACGACCTGTTACGCGAGATGATTGAATCGGGTGTAATCCGATATGGAGAGAAATTCAGTGAAGCGATGGCAAAGGGAGAATGGGATCTCTCGCTCATCGATCAAACCGAATTGTCTAAATCTCAGGCCACGTTGGTCTTCGGACAAATGAACGAACCCCCGGGTGCACGTGCCAGAGTAGCCTTTTCGGGACTGACGGAAGCGGAAAATTTCCGTGACAACAATACCCAGGGAAGCGATATCTTGTTTTTTATGGATAATATATTCCGTTTCGTACAGGCCGGATCTGAAATATCCGCTTTGTTGGGACGGATGCCTTCGGCCGTAGGGTATCAGCCTACGTTGGCTTCTGAAATGGGATCCTTGCAAGAGCGAATCACCTCAACTAAAAATGGAGCCATCACTTCGGTTCAAGCGGTGTATGTGCCTGCAGATGACCTTACTGACCCAGCACCGGCTACTACCTTTACATTTTTGGATGCAACGACCGTTTTGAGTAGAAAAATCGCGAGTCTGGGAATTTACCCGGCTGTGGATCCGTTGGAATCCACTTCGCGAATTCTCGATCCCAACATCGTGGGACATGAACATTATGAAGTGGCACAGGGTGTGAAACAGATTCTTCAGCGATACAAAGAGTTACAGGATATTATTGCGATTCTGGGGATGGAGGAACTCTCTGACGAAGACCGACTCATTGTCAACCGAGCCAGAAAAGTGCAGCGTTTTTTGTCGCAGCCGTTCCATGTAGCAGAACGGTTTACCGGTGTGAAAGGGGTAATGGTTCCTGTAAAAGATACCGTGAAAGGGTTCAAAATGATTCTTGACGGTCAGCTGGACGATCTGCCTGAACAGGCCTTCTTCAATGTTGGTACCATTGAAGAAGCGATTGAGAAAGGGAAGCATCTTAAAGAAGAACAGAATGCATAGAAAAGGATTGAAAGGAATATCGAGGACACATTTGATCTTGATGTTGCAAATAGATTGGATGCAAATGAACTAATAAGAAGATAATTATGGTATTGCATGTTATATCGCCGAATGGAACCGTGTTGAAAACGGAGTCCGACATGATTATTCTCCCCGGAGTTGAAGGCATATTTACGGTTCTGGAAGGGCATGCACCCATGATAGCCGCTCTGACCAAAGGTGAAATAAAATTTCAATTAAACGGCGAGATGAAAGAGATGGAGATTGAAAGCGGTTTTGCTGAGATTGCAGACGATTTGATTAAAGTTTGTATTGATTGAAAAGATATGATCAGGATCTGGAAATATTACGAAACACCGCTTTTGCTGGTGGCCTTCTTGAACTGGCTTTTCCTGTATGCCTTCTCTACTGGGAATGTTTACGAAGGCTTTTGGTGGGTCGTCTTATTCTTCTCTGTGATAACCGCCCTCTTTTCCGCCCTGTTAGCATGGGGAGAAAAGAAACGACCCATGAATTTTTTTACTTGCCTAACAGTCGGAAAGGTGATGAAATTTGTTTTCTCAACCGGATTCCTAATGGTCTGCATTCTCTTGGACCCGGGGCAGATTCTGAATTTCTCAGTCACCACAGCTCTTCTGTTTCTGGTAACGTTGATTGTCGATACGGCCCTTGTCTTGCGATTTGCCCGTTTCCTGAAGATTGCAGCCCGAGAAAATACGTAAGTCGCCTCTACGATATACAAATGAAATCGCCTTAGCTCAGCGAAAGATGAGCTACCCAACTAAAGGTATATAGAGGACGTATTTGACCTTAATGTAAATAATAGATTATATATAAATGAAAAGAATTGAATTCTTTTGGTTGACATTTTTGATACTTCTCATCACTTTTCAGCCCATCAAGGCTCAAGAGTCGGAGAAGGATTCCCAATTGGCTGTCAATCCATTGGAATTAATAAACTCACACCTGGGAGACAGTTATTTCTGGCCCCTCCTCGGAGTAGAGAAAAAATCCTATACACTGCCTTTGCCTGTTATCCTATACGGCCCCGATCATAAATGGTACTTCTTTCAGTCGTTTCGTTTGTGGGAGGGTGCTTCATACAAAGGATTTTATATCGCCAAAGAGGGAAATTATCAAGGAAAAATTGTTTACAAAAACTCCTCGGGAGAAGAAGAACGTCCATTAGACCTTTCATTTACCCGAAATGCCCTTGCTCTATTTCTTTCATCTGCAATTCTAGTCTTTTTCCTACTCTCTTTTAAACGTTTTTACAAACGAAAACCCAAAGAGATGCCAAAAAGGACCAAGGGGATGATTGAAATGCTGATGTTTATGCTGATAGACGAAGTGATTAAGCCTACTATCGGGAAATCATATAAAAAGTATACGCCATATCTATTGACACTCTTCTTTTTTATATTGACAATTAACCTGATGGGTCTAATTGTGGTTTTCCCCGGAGGGGTGAACCTTTCGGGAAATGTTTCCGTCACCTTGGTATTGGCCGCATGTACACTGGTAATTACGATTTTCTCAGGAACGAAAGGGTATTGGAAAGAAATATTCTGGCCGGATGTGCCGATGTGGTTGAACGCACCACTGCCCATCATGACCATTATTGAAATCTTCGGCATCTTCTCAAAACCCTTTGCCTTGATGGTCCGTATGTTCGCCAATCTATTCGGAGGGCATGTTATTTCAATCGTTTTGGTGAGTCTGATTTTTATATTCGCTCCGTTTGGAGTTTGGGTGGAAGGATTATCATCGATATTCGTTGTGATTTTTTCCGTCTTTATGCTTTTGATTGAGGTATTGGTCTGTTTTATTCAGGCCTACGTGTTCTTTATGTTAACGACACTATTTATCGGATTGGCAAAAGTCGATCATTAAATGAAATCGCCCTAGCTCACCGAAAGATGAGATACCCAACAGAAGATATTTAGAGGGCGCATTTGACCTTAACGTAAAAGAATAGATTATACAAATGAAATCGCCCTAGCTCACCGAAAGATGAGATGCCCAAAAGAAGGTATTTAAAGGGCGCATTTGACCTTAACGTTAAAGAATAGATTATACAAATGAAATCGCCATAGCTCACCGAAAGTTGAGTTACCCAACAGAAGGTATTTAGAGGGCGCATTTGACCTTAATGTAAAAATAGAATATATACAAATGAAATAAGTTTTATGTCAAATATTAATTCAGAAAGAAAATGGATACATTATTAGTAATTCTGTTACAGGCAGTTTCAATGGCCGCTTTAGGTAAGATTGGCGCTTGTATTGGCGCAGGATTAGCTGCAATCGGAGCCGGAATAGGAATTGGTAAGATTGGAGCTTCCGCAATGGAAGCCATTGCCAGACAGCCCGAGTCAATGAGCGATATCCGTAACAACATGATTGTGATTGCGGCACTTATCGAAGGTGTAGCGCTGTTTGCGGTGATTGTATGTCTTTTGGTAGTCTTTTTATAATCTAAAACGATTATGTCACTATTTACGCCGGAACCGGGCTTGATTATCTGGATGTTAATCTCATTTTTCTTAGTGGTAATTATCCTGGGTAAATCAGTGTGGCCCTCTGTTATAAAAGCCGTTCAGGAACGATCTGAGTTTATTCGTCAGGGCGTGGAAGATGCGGAAGAGGCCGCCCGGAAATTAGAAGATGCAAATTTGAAAGAGAAAGAGATTCTGGCTAAAGCTTATTCAGAACAGATTCGTCTGATGAATGAAACTGAAAAACTGCGAGATCGACTCATGGAAGAAGCCAGACAGGATGCCGCGAAGGAGAAAGGTCGGTTGATGGCCGAAACCAATGAAGCAATCGCAATGGCAAAGAAAGATGCGCTGAGTGATATCAGAAAAGAGGTGATTGCCATTAGCATACAACTCTCTGAAAAAATTCTTCGTGAGGATTTGCAGAATAAAGAAGCGCGAGAGAAACTAATCGGTAAGATGTTGACGGAACTAGAGACCCGAAACTAACCCGTTGCATTGAATTCAGATACTGCTTTCGATGGTAGTTGACGGGATTCGAAACCCGAAACGAATCCGATTAAAAATTAGTAATCATGAACAAAAGTCTTTTATCCCGTCGGTATGCGCTGGCCTTGTTTGAGTATGCCGATGAAAAAAAGGAGGATAAGTCGCTGCTTCAACTGTTGAATGTATTGGTTGAGAACTGGAAAGAACAGCCCCTTTTAAGAAATGCAATGGCCGATCCGCTCCTTCCCGACAAAACGAAATACCTTCTCCTGCAGTTGGCTTGCGGCGATAAAGAGAACCCCGTTCTAAACCGCTTTTTCTCTTTGCTGATCCATAAAAGACGTGGCGCTTTTGCCGGACGCATCGCAAAAGCGTATGTGGCGATTTGGTATAAGAAGCATAACATCCTCCAAGGTGAACTGATTACGGTGAAAGAGCCGACACCACACTTGGCCGAATCGCTGATCCAATTATTGGAAAAAATCATTCCCGGGAAAAAAGTGCGACTAAAAATGAAAGAGGATGAATCCATCGTAGGGGGATTTATTCTGCAACTAGACTCGCTGCGGATCGATGCTTCAATTGCGGCTGAATTACGTTACTTGAAGAATAATTTATTAAAAGAGTAAATCTCGCGTAATGCACGCAAATTATTTATGTTTTTAATCGAAACAAAACAGAATGGATAGAATCAATATAAGTGAAGTGTCTGATGTGCTTCGCATGGAACTCGAAGGAATCGACCTCAAAGCCCGATTTGAAGAAACAGGCGAGGTGCTGCAGGTTAGTGACGGAGTCGTTCGTGTTTTTGGACTTGCCGAGGTGGAAGCGAATGAGATGCTGGAATTCGAAAACGGGATCAAAGCGGTTGCGATGAACCTCGAACAAGACAATGTAGGCGCCGTGCTTCTCGGACCGACCAGTAAGATAAAAGAGGGCGATATCGTAAAAAGAACGCATCGTACCATGTCGATCTTTGCGGGCGACGGACTCCTGGGACGGGTGATCAATACGTTGGGTGAACCACTCGACGGTCGCGGACCGATCGCAGGGGAGCTGTACGAAATGCCCCTCGAGCGAAAAGCCCCCGGTGTGATTTTTCGCCAGCCCGTTACGCAACCCCTACAAACCGGCATCAAAGCGATCGACTCGATGGTACCCATTGGTAAAGGTCAGCGTGAACTGATCGTTGGCGACCGTCAGACCGGGAAAACCTCCATCGCCATCTGTTCAATCTTGAATCAAATTCGCGTGTACAAAGATCATCCTGTTTATTGCATCTACGTGGCGATCGGACAAAAAGATTCTTCCGTAGCGAATTTAGTGAATCTGTTGCGCGAAAAAGGAGCGTTGGAATACACCGTGGTGATTTGTGCCGGGGCCGCTGATACGGCTGCGATGCGCTATTTCGCACCTTTTGCGGGAGTAGCCATCGGCGAATATTTCCGCGATACGGGCCGCGATGCGCTGATTGTATACGATGACCTTTCCAAGCAGGCCGTAGCCTACCGCGAGGTATCGCTCATTCTGCGCCGTCCGTCGGGACGTGAAGCGTATCCCGGTGATATTTTCTATCTCCATTCCCGTTTGCTTGAGCGTGCCGGAAAGATCATAAATAGCGATAAGATTGCCGCAGAGATGAATAATCTCCCCGACAGTATCCGCGCAAAAGTGAAAGGGGGAGGATCTCTCACCGCCCTACCTATCATTGAAACTCAGGCGGGCGACGTTTCAGCCTACATCCCGACCAATGTGATTTCCATTACGGATGGACAGATATTTCTTGATAACGACCTGTTCAATGCCGGCATACGTCCGGCGATCGACGTGGGTATCTCCGTTTCCCGTGTGGGAGGGGCTGCGCAAATCAAGTCAATGAAGAAAGTAGCCGGATCCATGAAAATTGAATTGGCGCAATATCAGGAACTCGAAGCGTTTACCAAATTCGGCTCCGATCTGGATGCCGTTACCATGCGTACGCTCGATAAGGGAAAAAAGAACACCCGTTTATTGGTACAGCCGCAATACGATCCGATGGCCGTTGCGGAAGAGATCGCCGTACTTTTTGCAGGAGTGAATGCGTTGCTTACAGACGTGCCGCTTTCTAAAGTATCGGACTTCGAAAAGAGTTATCTCGATATTCTGCGTGTCAAATATGCCGATCAGGTGTTGACTCCATTAAAAGAGGGAATCCTGAACGATGAAATCGTAGCTATTCTGACCCGCGTGGCCCGAGAAGTGAATGAAACTTTCAAGAGTTAGGGTCACCAACCCCTTTAATTCATAAAAAAGAACGGAATGCCAGGTTTAAGAGAACTAAAAGAGCGAATCAACTCTGTGAAATCAGCCCGTAAAATTACGACGGCCATGCAGATGGTTGCTTCCTCCAAACTAAAAAAGGCAGCCAAAGCGGCGGAGAACTTCGTGCCTTATCAGGAGATGCTTCGTTCGATACTAAATGATTTCCTTGCCTATGAAAAGGAATCGGAATCGCCTTATGTCCAGAAAAGAAAAGTGCGGCATGTGACGTTGGTCGCATTCTCTTCGAATTCAGGTTTCTGCGGTTCGTTCAATAATATTGTGATCAATGCTTTGAAACGCGAAGTGGCCGGATGGAGAGCAAAAGACGTACAGCGGATAAGTCTCATTACGGTGGGTAAAAAAGTGACGCAGGTTGCAGCCAAAATGAAAGATAAATACCCGTATGAAGAGT
Organism: Bacteroidales bacterium; assembly: GCA_036655355.1. Taxonomy (GTDB): domain Bacteria; phylum Bacteroidota; class Bacteroidia; order Bacteroidales; family JAUNSR01; genus JAUNSR01. The sequence continues at coordinate 331,193 of JAVVQG010000002.1, read as the reverse complement.
GGAACCGACTTGTTGAACATCCCTCTTACGACGGCGCAAAGGAGTTGGCCGAGCATCTGATGGAGCTTTATAAAAAGAAAAAAACCGATAAGGTGGTACTGATCTATTTTCATTACGTCAACCCCATGGTGCACGAATTGCGAATAAGAGATTACCTTCCTCTCGATTACTCCGAAATGCAGAAGAATAGCAAGAAATCTTATCTGCATCTCTATATTTTGGAGCCCCATTATCAGGATCTGCTTCATGAATTGTTGCCCAAGGTGTTACGAACCCGCATCTATTCAACTTTATTGGATTCTTTCTCTTCAGAGCAAGCGGCTCGTACCTTGGCGATGCAACTCGCTTCGGATAATGCCAAGAACCTCCTTGATCAACTTTCCGTAGAATCAAATAAACTTCGTCAGCAAACCGTAACGGCCGAGATTCTTGAACTTAGTGCGGCAGCAGAAGCGGATAATTTCTAACACATATAACTCCGTCAGCAAACCGTAACGGCAGAGATCCTTGAGCTTAGCGCGTGAGTAGGAGCGGATAATTTCTGATTTTTTTTATACTTTCGGGAGTTAAAATCTACGTCGGGGATCATTTTGGAAATAATCCTGCGATCTCCAGCGATTAATATTACCGAAGTATGCAGATTAATATAGAAGAAAGAGAAGCGAAAGCGAAGGCACTTTTCGCACAAGGTTATAATTGTAGTCAGGCTGTATTTTTGGCCTATGCCGATTGTTTCGATTTGGATCCAACACTGGCAGCTACCATTGCCGCTCCTTTCGGAGGAGGTATGGGACGTATGCGTGAGGTGTGCGGGGCAGTGTCCGGAATGGCATTGATCGCCGGATTGAAATATCCGATGACGGACCCCAAAGACCGGGAAGCGAAAAATAAGAATTATGAATTGGTGAAAAATGCAGGAACCGCGTTCGAACAAACATTCGGTTCGATGATCTGCCGCGAATTGCTCGATATCCGAAAAGGGACGCAACCGGAGATTGGAACAGACGGTCATCCGGTAGTGAAACCCGGGAAATGCTCTTGTTCCCAAATCGTACAAACGGCTGCACGCATTATCGGAGAGAAATTAAATCAATCACCCGAAACACCACAACGTTAACGGGATGTAGAAAACAACTACTTCGAACCGTTTTCGAAACAACGCGCTGTTAACGGGATAAATAAAAATAGGCTGTCTCATTTATCTATTTTGAGACAGCCTATTTTATGTCATTTATATATGGTTTATTTCTAACATCAAGGTATAAATGCACCATCGATATACTTTCAGCTAGGTATATCATCAGAAAAAGAAATTACTTCTCCGATAAATCCATCGCTTTTTCCGCGATTCTTTTCTTCAGAAATTCCACTTTACCTGCCGCTACCTTGTTTTCCTGCTGCAAACGGGTGATGTCACTCAGTACCGTCGCCAGTTCGAAGGTTTTCACGATTGCCTTTTTAGACAAATCATCCAAGTAAATCACATATGGCTTATCGCCCGTGTAAGTCACCTTGATACGTTCCTCCTTGTAATGATTGATGAAATTGATCACCCCGTTGTCACTACCCTGCTTATAGGTCACGATCTCCGTTTTGTTACCGCCGTCCGTGAATCGGTAATTTCTGCCGCCGTCATAAGGAATCGCCTGAGTCTCGGCATTCGAGCCGTCTTTCACTTCAACGCGGATACCGGTATGGTTGATATTTCTGCCACCGAAATAAACGCTTGCGATATACATCTCACCGTATTCGTTCACTCCCGTGCGGATGTAGTTGCGTTCAACGTTGCGCTCCACGGTCATCCCTTTCAACACATAATTACCTAACTCCTCATAAGCGGTATCTTTAACCAGTACGAAATCTTTCGCCAACTCCTCAGCTTCCGCCTTTTTCACAACCAGCAACGAATCGGTATAATTCAAGGTGCGCTCATTCTCCTTCAGTTCAATCTCACGCATCAGCTGGATACCCTCTTTGATCACTTTGAACTCCTTCGGGTAAGTGGAACGGATCGAATCGATCTGAATTTTGGCTTTGTTTAAAGACCCCGTTTCATAAGAGGCTCTAGCCTCACTCAATAACTGAGCCGCTTTATCCCCGTTGTTCGAACAAGCCGAAAACAGAGCGGCAAACGATAGCATTGCAATAATTTTACGCATATAGATGAATCAAATACTTTGTTTTAGAATTAAGAAACACGCTCCACCTTCTTCACACCTTTCACCGTTTTGATCTTCTTAATCAGCGATGTCAATGAAGAAAGGTCGCTCACATTCACACTCAGATGACCTTGGAAAAGACCATCGTTCGAATCGATTGAAATCGAACGTAAAGATAGGTTCTTCTCTTTTGAAATCAATGAGGTAATGTTCGTTACGATGCCGATGTCATCATTTCCGATCACACGCAGGGTAATGGTGTACACATTCCCCGATTTACCGGACCATTTTGCTTTCACGATGCGATACGGAAAACGGTTTTGCATCTCGGGCGCATTCGAGCAATCGCTTTTGTGGATCTTGATGCCTCCCTGAATCGATACGAACCCGAAAACCTCATCGCCGTAAATGGGATTACAACATTTCGCAAGTTTGTAATCGATCCCTTTGAGATTCTGTTCAATCACCAACACATCGTCGCGTTGGTCTGAATTCTCCTCCTCATGCGCTATCGGAATGTATTCGCCGGCCGAACGAAATTCCCTGTTCTCGGTAGGCTCTTTGTCCTGCCTTTCCAACTCCAAATACAGGTCGAGCACCGCATTCATCTCAATCTCCTCCTTCGCCAAGGCATAATAGAAGCGGGTTACCGTTTTGAAACCCATCTTTTTGATCAGACGCATGATGATCGCCTCCTCCATATCGATCTTGCGATTCTTGAAACGGCGTTGCAGCAGCTCTTTCCCGAACTCAGCCTCTTTGTGTTCCGCCTCTTTCAGTGTCTGCTTGATCTTAATGCGTGCTTTCGAGGTACACACGATGTTAAGCCAATCTTGTTTCGGCGTTTGTTGCGGAGAAGTGAGAATCTCAATCTGATCCCCGCTGTTGAGGGTATGGTTAATCTTTACATTTCGGTTATTGATGCGGGCACCCACACAGCGCGATCCCAGTTTGCTGTGGATCATGAAGGCGAAATCGAGCACAGTGGCGCCTTTCGGCAGTTTGTGCAAATCGCCGTTGGGTGTAAATACAAAGATCTCCTCATTGTAGAGGTCCATCTTGAAATCTTTCATCAGCTCGTTCGGCGAAGTGTTGTTTTCAAGTACTTCGCGGATGTTGTTGAGCCATTGATCCACTCCGCTTTCCCCTTTCACCCCTTTGTATTTCCAATGGGCGGCCAATCCGCGTTCGGCGATCTCATCCATCCGCTTGCTTCGGATCTGCACTTCCACCCAACGTTTCTGCGGACCGAGCACCGTGATGTGGAGCGATTCGTATCCGTTGCTTTTCGGGATGGAAAGCCAGTCTTTCAGACGTTTGGGATTCGGCTGATACATGTCGGTGATGATGGAATATACCTGCCAGCACTCCGCCTTCTCGCGATCGGGTTCGGTCTCGAGTACCACGCGAATGGCAAAGAGGTCATAGATATTCTCAATGTCGGTGTTCTGTTTCTTGATTTTGTTCCAGATCGAGAAGATCGATTTGGTTCGCCCTTTGATCTCGAAATGAAGCCCCGTAGCCTCCAACTTCTTTTTCACCGGTTCGATGAAGGAGCGGATATACGCCTCGCGCGCCACTTTCGTTTCATTCAGCTTTCGGGCGATATCGGTATAGATGTCACGGTGCTGGTATTTCAGCGTCATGTCTTCCAGTTCCGATTTTATGGAATAAAGGCCCAGGCGATGCGCCAGCGGGGTGTACAGAAAGGCACACTCTTGGGTGATCTCATCGCGGTAATTGGCGTTCGGATGGTGGTTCACCATACGCATCAACGCCAAACGGTCTGCAATCATGACGATGATTACGCGGATATCTTCCGCAAAAGAGAGCAATAGTTTTCGGAAATTATCCGATTCGATCACCTCGTTCTTTACATACAGACTGTTCACTTTCAAAAGTCCCGTGATGATCGCTTCGATATCTTCGCCGAACTCGTCGTGGAGTTCTTTCACAGAGATGAGTCCCCGATCCACCAAAGGATAAAGCATCACCGCAACCAAGGCGCTTTTCTTCAAGCCCACTTCCTGCCATAGAATGACGGTGGTGTTGAGGTTTTTCAGCAGCAAGTTGAGTCCTTGCTCGGTACGCGTGTATACTTCTTTGTCTACCGCTTCTCTGATTAGCGCACGAATCCGCAACCACTCTTTTTGGGTGAAAAGCGGACGCGCCTGTTGGTTCATTATGCGGTACTTAGCGATGAACTCGGTTTTTTCTTCCGGAGTAAAAAAAGCTTTCTCTTCCATCTCATCTTAATAACTAAACATCCAACCTATTGGCAGAATGCCATTCATTTTTGCGAATATACTTTTTTATTCCGACGAAGTAAAACTTTCCCTCTCTTTTTGTACTTTTGACTCTTACATAAAAATACACAAATATCATAAATTAATTAGCCGTAATTATGTTCAATCAGCAAGATCAGGAGCTACTCCTGAAAAAAGGAATTTCAGAAGAGAAAGTACAGCAACAACTCCGGGCTTTCCGTCAGGGATTTCCTTATCTGAAACTTAAAGGAAGTGCTTCACCTCAACACGGTATTCTGGTGATCGGCGATTCTGCGGCCAGCGATTTTATTGCGAACTGGACTCAATACCTGCAAGATAACAAACGTATTCTGAAGTTCGTGCCCGCTTCGGGGGCGGCGAGCCGTATGTTCAAAGACCTCTTTGAATTTCTTGATTCAGAGAAACAGGAACCCGTAACGGATTTTGAGAAAAAATTCTTTGCGCATCTTCACGATTTCGCTTTTTATGCCGACTTGAATGCATCGGCATTGAAGAATCAGGGGAAAACGCTCGATGAACTGATTGAAGCGAAACGATATAAAAGCATCGTATCCGAACTATTGGGTGAGCAAGGGCTGAATTATGGAAATCTTCCCAAAGGGCTTCTTAAATTCCACAACTATCCCGAAGATCCCCGTACGGCGATGGAAGAGCATCTGGTTGAGGGAGCCCTTTATGCGGCGAACGGCATCGGTGAGGTGAATCTTCATTTCACGGTATCGCCGGAGCATCGTGCGCTTTTTGAAGCGTTGGCACTCGCGTGTAAATCTCATTTTGAAAAGAGATTCGGTGTCACTTACCACATCACGTTCTCTGTTCAGAAAAGTTCAACGGATACCATTGCGGCCGATTCGGAGAACAATCCGTTCCGCGATAACGGCAAATTGCTATTCCGTCCCGGTGGTCACGGTGCTTTGATTGAGAACCTGAATGAGATCGATGCCGATGTCCTATTTATTAAGAACATTGACAATGTCGTGCCTGACCGTCTCAAAGAACCTACGGTTCGTTACAAACAGATTCTGGGAGGCGTACTCGTGTCGCTGCAGAAACAGATCTTCCATTACCTGGAGGTGCTTGAACAGAGTACCTATACGGAGGAAACGCTTGATGAGATGCTGGCATTCCTTGAAAACTCCCTTTATGTGGAGAATCCCACTCCTGCATATGCAGACGGAGAGGAGAAAGCGAATTACATCCGCACCAAACTTCAGCGTCCGCTTCGTGTTTGCGGAATGGTGAAGAATGTGGGTGAACCGGGCGGCGGTCCGTTCCTTGCTTTTAATGCAGACGGTACCGTGTCTCCTCAGATTCTTGAAAGCTCTCAGATCGATATGAACGATGCCGGAGCGAAAGCTTCTTTCGAAGGCTCTACACATTTTAATCCGGTGGATTTGGTGTGTGCAACCAAAGACAAAGCCGGAAATGCCTACGATCTTCTGAAATTTGTGGATCCGCAGACCGGTTTCATCTCTCTGAAATCAAAAAATGGGAAGGAACTAAAAGCCCTAGAACTTCCGGGATTGTGGAATGGCGCGATGTCTGACTGGAATACGGTGTTCGTAGAGGTGCCTGTTGAAACGTTTAATCCGGTAAAAACGGTGAACGACCTGCTACGCGACCAGCATCAATAAATAAAACAGATTCAGAAATGGTAATGCGGCTTCAGAAAATGTAGCGCCGATACCGGATTCCCGAAGCGTATGTTCCTCCCGGAAGAACGAATCCACAATGGATAAGTTGAGAGTGGAGAAGTAGACAATACGTAAATTGACAATACGTAAATTAAAAATGAACGAATTATTATTTAAAGGTTGTCAGGAAGGCGATCTAGAGCAGGTGAAAGCAGCCCTCGCCTCCGGTGTGAGTCCCAACGTACGTGATGCGGAGAATTGGATGCCCCTTCATTATGCCGCCGAGAACGGGTTCGAAGAGATTATCAATCTCCTTTTAGAGGCGGGAGCCAATGTGAATGCGCTGAATTCAGCCGGATTTACACCCTTTCAGATCCTTATGATTTGTGAACACTATTCGCCGATTGTCGTAAGTAAGCTGATTGCGGCCGGAGCTCAGGTTGGTTCGCCCCTGCACAAGGCGATCCTGCTCAACGACATGGAAGAGGTGCGGCAGTTGTTGCTCCGTCACAGCGATGTGAACAGTACCGACGGCTTGGGGAACACGCCACTCCACATTGCTGTGGCTGTTAACAATACCGAAATCATTCAGCCGTTGTTGGATGCGGGTGCTCGGGTCGATGCACAGGATATGTACGACACCACCCCTTTGTGCGAGGCGTGTGCGCTGGGACAGCTTTATGCCGCGGGTGTGCTACTAAAGAACGGCGCCGATCCCGAATGCCGTGATTACAACGGACGTACCGCCCTTACTTTTGCAGCCGGGAATGCCCGTCAGGAGGTCACCGAGCTGCTTCTGCAGAGCGGCGTGCAAGTGAATGCCGTCGATCTGTTCGGAAATACCGCCCTTCATTACGCTTATGAAAATGAGGAGTTCGAAATCGCCCGTTTGTTGTTGGAACACGGAGCCGACGATTCGATTCTGAATGAAGACGGAATGAAACCGGTGCAACTGGTTCCCGATTATAAATAATCACGATACGAAACCGTCTGAGCGGCGAATGGAATTTAAACGATTTCATTCGCCGCTTTTTCTTTAAACAAATTTCACAATGATGTTGTTGTTATGATAAGGAAATTAAAAACAATAATCAGATAATGTAGAAATGAAGCCGAAACTGTTTTACCTCGTCGCTCTTTTGAATCTCCTCTTGCTGGGCGCATGTGGAGAGAAACCCAATACCCGGGTATCCTCGCCCGACGGTCGAATAAAAGTGGCGCTATCTGTCGATAAGACGGGTGTGCCGTATTATGAAGTGGTTTATGACAACGATACCATCGTGCATAATTCGCGTCTGGGATTGCAACTCAAGGAGATTGATTACGCTTCGAAACTGCAAATCAACGTGGTGCAGCATGTCAATAAGAAAGAGACTTGGACTCCGGTTTGGGGGCAGTTCGATACCATACAATCCGATTGCAACGAGATGAGCGTTGAGTTGAAGACCCCGCAGAAAGATAAATTGGTGATCATCTTCCGGGTATTCAATGACGGCGTGGGATTCCGTTATCGCATTCCGGGCAACACCTCTACCGATATACTCAATGAATATACCGCCTTTAATGTAAATCCGGAAAATCACGCTTACTGGTCGGGGAGCGATTGGGAGAACGATGAGCACATCTTCATTCAATCAAAATTGCGTGAGGCGACTCCCGCTTTGCGAGACAGCTCCGTAGCCGGTACTTATGGCAACTTTACACCGTGTGCGGTTGGTTTTAATACCCCCTTGACCATGGTTACTCCGCAAAACAGCTATGTTTCCATCCACGAAGCCGCCCTGTGGGATTATCCCGGTATGTCTCTGTGCATGGACCCCAAAACTGCGGAACTCACCGTTAGTCTGGCCTCTAAAAACGAAGCGAAAGCTTCTGTTTTACTTCCGTTTACCACACCTTGGCGTGTGATCATGTTAGGGAAAAATGCGGGAGAGTTGTTAACCTCTTCGCTGATCCTGAATCTGAATGAACCCAATAAACTGAAAGATACCTCCTACATCACCCCGATGAAATATGTGGGTATTTGGTGGGAGATGCATGTCAAACTGGCGGATTGGAGCATGGAGAGCGGTCGCCACGGGGCAACGACCGAGAATGTGATGAAATACATAGACTTTGCTGCCGCCAACGGCATCAAAGGGGTGTTGGCCGAGGGTTGGAACGTGGGCTGGGACGGATGGAAGAATTTCCGCTTCACAGAGCCTTATCCCGATTTCGATATGGCCAAGATCGCGGCGTATGCCAAAGAAAAGGGCGTTTCTTTGATCGGGCATCACGAAACGGGAGCCGACGTTGCGAATTACATCTCGCAGATGGATTCCGCATTCGCCTTCTATAAAAGTTATGGAGTGCACGCCGTAAAAACCGGATACGTCGGCCTAATGGATGAAAATTACCACAACGATCAGTTTATGGTGAATCATTTCAATTCCACCTTTGTTAAAGGAGCCGATTATCAGATCATGGTCAATATCCACGAGCCGGTGCACCTGACCGGTATCTCGCGTACCTATCCCAACCTGATGAGCGGGGAGGGGATGCGGGGACAGGAATTCAATGCCTGGAGCGCAGGAAACGATGTTACGCACAACGTGATTCTACCTTTCACTCGGAATCTTGCCGGTCCGATGGACTTTACACCCGGCATCTTCGACGTGTGGTTGTTGAATACGATCAACAAACCGTATAAAACCCTTTCCGATGCACAGAAAGCCGATTATCAGTGGCTGCACCGGGTTCGATCTACGTTGGCCCACCAATTGGCGCTGTACGTGGTTTTCTACTCGCCGTTGCAAATGGTTGCGGATATTCCTGAAAACTATGTCAATCAGCCGGCCTTCCAATTCATTCGTGACGTAGCCGTTGACTGGTCCGATACCCGCGTATTGGAAGCTGAAATCGCAGAAAAAGTGATTATTGCTCGAAAAGAGAAAGGGAGTGAGCGTTGGTTTGTGGGTGGCATTGCCGGAAAAGAGGGCGTGACCACCACGCTGCAACTTGATTTTCTGAATGACGGAATGACCTATGAAGCGATCGTATATGCCGATGCCGAGGGGAGTGACTGGACTCAGAATCCTACCGATTATGTGATTTCAACCCATTCGGTACAGAAAGGTTCCGTGCTCGACGTGAAGATGGGCGCCGGGGGAGGCGTAGCCATCTCCATCAAGCCGGTAAACTGATCAGTTCAAGATATCATAAAGTTCCTCCAAATGAGAAATTTCGTGGAAGAGCGGGTTGTTACGATCCACCTCTTCCACTTTTTCATGTGCCCAGGTGATCTCGTAAGGGATGTGTACCCCTTTGGCTCCCAACTCGATCACGGGAAGGATGTCTGATTTCAGACTGTTTCCCACCATCATGAATTCTGTCGGTTTGATATTTAAACGGTTGAACATCTTCTGATACTCCGCCGGATTCTTGTCGCTCATAATCTCCACGTCATCAAAATAACGAAGTAAACCGGACGCTTCCAGTTTCCGCTGCTGATCGAGTAGGTCGCCTTTCGTAGCCACCACCAGTTTGTAATTCTCCTTCAGACGGGGAAGCACCGTTTCCACATGATTCAGCAGCACGATCGGTTCCTGCAGCATCTCTTTCCCCAAGGCGATGATTTTATTCAGCAACTCGCCCGGTACCCGGCCATCCGTCACCTCCAATACCGTTTCTGTGAGCGAAAGGATATACCCCTTGATTCCATAACCGTATAAAGGGAGGTTGCTGACATGTATTTGAAGGATTTTATCCAGTAGTTCCTCTGTTTCGACCCACGGCTTCAAAAGTTCACACACCTTTTTCTCCGCGTTTCTGAAAATCGGCTCACATACCCACAATGTATCATCCGCATCGAAGCCGATTACTTTGATATTATCCATAATAAGAATCACTTAAATAATTAGGGTGCAAAGATAATCCATTCTCTCAACTTAGTTTCCTTTCACTTGTTTATAAAATATAGGGAGTTCTAAAAAAGAGTCTTCCCTTAACACTACAGCGTATGATGAAGGTATTGCTGACCGGCGTGACCGGATATATCGGGGGCCGGATGTTACCGGTATTATTGGAGGCGGGCCATTTGGTGTATGCCTGTGTGCGAGACAAGGATCGTTTTCCGCAAGCGTATCGCGATTACCCCAACCTGCGAATCGTGGAGGTGGATTTCATGCATCCCGAAACGGCCGATTTACCGCTCGATCTGGATGCGGCGTATTACCTGATTCACTCCATGACCACCTCTTTGACCCATTTCGATGAGGCCGAAGGTGTGCAGGCATCCAATTTCGTAGCCTATATGAACCGTACTTCGGTGCGTCAAGTGATTTTTCTGAGCGGCATCACCGCCGGAGAACACCTTTCCATGCACCTCGCCTCCCGAAAACACGTCGCCGAAATCCTGGCCACGGGCGATTATGCGCTCACAACCCTGCGGGCCGCAATTATCGTGGGAGCGGGAAGCGCATCGTTCGAAATCATGTACGATCTGGTTGATAAGCTGCCGGTGATGGTGGGACCCGACTCGCTTAACAATGAGTGCCAGCCGATCGGGGTTCGTAACGTGGTTTATTACCTGAAAGAGGTGCTGATGAACCCCGCTACGTTTAACAAAACGTTCGATATCGGGGGACCCGAAATTATCACTTATCGCCGGATGTTGTTGGAGATCGCTTCGGTTCGGAAACTGAAACGGAAACTGTTCACCGTCCCCTGGATCTCTGCCAAATTGTGTGCCCATTGGTTCTATTTTATCACCTCAACCTCCTATAAATTGGCTGTCAACCTCTCCGATAGTATGAAGAACCGGGTGGTGTGTACCGAAAACTCCATTCGTGACTTGATTCCCCAACAGCTCGCCACGTTTCGGGAAACGGTGGAAACGGCACTGGAAAAGATGGATTCAGACAATGTGCTGACCAGTTGGAAGGATTCTTTCAGTAGTAGCGGTCTGAATTATAAGATCTCGCAACACCTCAAGGTGCCGGAATACGGTGTGCTCTCCTATCAGGTGCAACATGCGCTTGAAGCTCCGCGGGAGGTGGTGCTCGATCGCTTGTGGGAGAGTGGCGGAACGCACGGGTGGTGGTATGCGAATTGGCTTTGGAAAGCGCGTGGGTTGCTCGACCTCTTCGATAAGGGAGTGGGGATGCGCGGGCGAACCAATAAGGATATTTTGGCACCGGGCGATGCGCTCGACTTCTGGCGCGTATTGATTGCGGATCGGAAAGAGGGGCGACTCTTATTGTATGCCGAAATGGTGATGCCGGGCGAGGGTTGGCTGGATTTCCGACTCAAAGAGGAAAACGGCACGACGGTTCTTACTCAGAAAGCCACCTTCCGACCCAAAGGACTGAAAGGGCGACTTTACTGGATCTCTACCATGCCGCTCCATCATTTCATCTTTAACGGAATGATTAAGCGGTTGACCAAAAAAGAATAATACAGAATCGTAATATTAAACCTTTAAAAACAAAACAATGGAAGAGTTATATGTGCGTTTTCTCGAGTTTGCGGCAAATTCCGAGTTCTTTGGCATTGATCTGATCCGAATCGCCATATTTATCATTTTTATATGGATCGGTGCATTGAAATTCTACGATTACGAGGCCGAAGGAATTGTGCCTTTTGTAGCGAACAGTCCCTTTATGAGCTTTTTCTATAAATTCAAAGCTCCGGAATATAAAAAATACAAGTTGAAAGAGGGCGAGTTCGATCAGGCGAAGCACGATTGGCATGTGAAGAATAATACCTACGGTTTTGCCAAAGGGTTGGGAATTCTGATTATGGCCATCGGTACGCTTGTTTTTCTTGGAATCTTCTTCCCTGTAATTGGTCTGATCGGTGCTATTCTTGCCATTATCATGACCGTTGGAACACTCTCCTTCCTGTTCACCACACCCGAAGTATGGGTGCCCGATTTGGGCGGACGTGAACACGGTTTTCCGCTTTTGAGCGGTGCCGGTCGTTTGGTAATCAAAGATTTGGCCATTATTAGCGGCGCGATAGTGGTACTTGCCGATTCGGCCCAGTCTATTCTGATCGGGATGATGAATCTATAAAGAAGTTGAATGCGTTTAACATAAGGTTCCCGTGAGTGTGTGACAATGCTTACGGGATTCTTTTTGTCAAGAATAAATGAATCAGGTGATCTGAAATCGCTTTAAATTTTGTAACATTGTGATAACGAATTACACTTAAATTTTTGATGTTTTGAATCCGTTAGACATTATCCGAAACTATTATCCCGAAGGGAGCGAGCGTTATAAAGTATTGGTTGATCACAGCAGACTGGTAGCGAACAAAGCACTGGAATTGGCCCGTAATCACCCCGAATTGCCACTGGATCTTCAGTTTGTGGAGGAAGCAGCGATGTTGCACGACATCGGCATTTTCCTTTGCGACGCGCCGGACATCGCCTGTTACGGCACCGAACCCTATATCCGTCACGGTATTCTGGGAGCGGAACTATTGCGTAAGGAGGGGTTGGAGAAACATGCCCTGGTTTGTGAACGTCATACCGGAACGGGACTTACTGCCGCCCGGATTGAGCAAAATCACCTTCCGTTGCCTGTTAGGGACATGCTGCCCATCTCGCTGGAAGAGAAGCTGATATGCTTTGCCGATAAATTCTACTCCAAGTCTCATCCCGACCGCGAACGCTCCATAGAGAAAATTCGTAAATCGATGGCCAAATTCGGAACCGATTCCGTTGAGCGTCTCGAAGAAATGTGTGCTCTTTTCCTCTGAATTTATATTAAATGCAACCTCTCTCACCCGTTTTTAAGCTAAAATGTGTAGTTTTGCATTACAATAACTAACCTACACGGATGCTATTATTTAAGAGACAATTGGTAGTGTACACACTACTCATCATAAATATATTCTTCACAGCCGATTTATTCGCACAAGCGGTGAATACGGAATTACCCGTTCCTGCGGTGGATAGCCTCAGAACTGATTCTACGCAGGTAGACAGTACGCTGCTTCGTCCGCAGAAGAGATCGCCTTTGGAAGATATCGTGACCTTCGAAGCCAAAGACTCGCTCGTATTTACAGGTTCGAACCTGGCCTATCTGTTTGGTAACGGCGTTGTGAAATACCAGGATATCCAGTTGGATGCCGATGAGATTCGTATGAACCTCGACAGCTCCACCGTATATGCCCAGGGTTTACCCGACTCAGCGGGTGTGTTTCAGGGACTACCGGTCTTCAAAGACGGGGGCGGCGAGTATGAATCCAAAACCATCAACTACAATTTCAGTTCCCAAAAAGGATTCATCACCAACATCGTGACGCAGCAAGGAGAGGGGTACCTCACCGGCGGCCAGACGAAAAAGATGCAGGATAACTCCTTTTACATGGTGAATGGTAAATATACCACGTGCGACCATCACGATTGTCCCCACTTCTATCTCCAGCTGACCAAAGCGAAGGTAAAGCCGAAAAAGAACATCGTAACGGGTCCCGCTTATCTGGTTTTAGCGGATGTGCCGCTTCCGCTGGCCATCCCGTTCGGTTATTTCCCTTTCTCGGAAAGCTACTCCTCGGGTATCATCATGCCCACTTACGGAGATGAGTTATCGCGTGGTTTCTATCTGCGTGACGGCGGATACTATTTCGCGCTGAGCGATTACATGGACCTCGCACTTACCGGTGAGATCTTTACCAAAGGATCGTGGGGATTGAACGCCAACTCAAACTATGCCAAACGCTATAAATTCTCCGGTGCCTTCAACATGGGGTATCAGATCACCATTACCGGCGATAAAGGGATGCCCGATTACCTGAAGATGAAAAACTTCAAGGTGACGTGGACCCACAGTCAAGACAGCAAGGCAAATCCCAACATGACCCTTTCGGCGAATGTGAACTTCGCAACCTCGGGGTATGACCGAAACAATTTGGATAGTTATTACAACGCCAATCAGTTTACGGAAAATACCAAAAGTTCAACGGTCAACATGACTTACAACTTTCCGAACAGTCCGTTCAGCATCTCCTCAACGTTTAATGTGACACAGCGCTCGCAAGACTCCACATTGCAGGTTTCATTGCCTGACTTTACGTTGAACATGAGCCGAATCTATCCTTTTAAAAGAAAAGATGCCGTAGGAAGTGAACGTTGGTATGAAAAAATTACGATGAGTTATACCGGTTTGTTCCGTAACTCGATCACTACCAAACAAGATCAGTTCTTGAAATCAAGTTTGATTAAAGACTGGAAGAACGGGATGCAACATACCATTCCGATCTCTACGACTTTCAACTTGTTGAAATACATCAATATCTCTCCTTCGTTCAATTTTGTAGACCGAATGTATTCAAACAAAATCACACGAAGCTGGGATCCGGATTTGCTCGACAGTAAGGGAAATCCCGGAGCGGTAGCGCGAGATACCACCTACGGTTTTTACAACGTCTATAACTTCAATTTCAGCATCAGCGCGAATACGAAGATGTACGGTTTCTACAAGCCGCTGCCATTCCTGGGAGATAAGGTGGAAATCATACGCCACGTCTTTACCCCGAGCTTCAGCTTCTCGGCGATGCCGGACTTTAGTAAGAAATTCTGGGGAGCTTATGACAGCTATCAGGAACCAACCAACACGGATGCCGAAGGGTGGCAGGATGTATTCTATTCGCCGTTCGACCACGGACAATTCGGTACCGCACCGCGAGGCAAGTCGGGGACGTTGTCTTTTACGATGAAGCATAACCTCGAGGCCAAGGTGAAAAGCGACAGCGATTCAACCGGGACAAAAAAAATCAGTCTGATAGACGACTTGACCATCGGGGGGATTAGTTACAACTTTGCAGCAGACTCCCTTCGCTGGAGTGACATTCCGGTGTCGGTGCGATTTAAGGTAACCAAAGGGTTCACCCTTCAATTGAGCGGTTCATTGGATTCTTACATGTATGGTGAGAATGGTCGCAAGATCAATACCACCCGTTGGGAAGCCGGTAATTTCCCTCGATTGAAAAGTACCAGCACCTCATTCAGCTACACCCTGAACAACGATACGTTCCGTAAACTTTTCGGAGGTGATAAGGAGAAGGGGGATAAGAATAAAAAGGGGACTTCTTCCGAGACGACTCCTCCGGATACCGAAGGATACGAACCGCTCGATGAAGCCATCGCACAATCGTCAAGTACCGAAGCGGAATCGAACAGCGAGTTTGATAGTGACGGTTATATGAAATGGAAAGTGCCGTGGAGTTTGTCTATCAACTACGGAATCAGATTCGGGTATGACAAGTTCAACAATGAAAAACTCGAATACAACCGCAAGTTGAATCAGAACCTGAGTTTATCGGGTAACATCGCTTTCACGAAGAACTGGTCTTTCAATTTCACGACGAGTTACGACTTCGACATGAAGAAGCTGGCCTACATGAACTGTAACGTTACGCGCGATATGCACTGCTGGACGATGTCTGCCGGTTTTGTTCCCGTTGGACCATACGCTTCATACAATTTCAGTATCCGGGTGAAATCTTCTTTGTTGAGCGACCTGAAATACGATAAACGAAGCAGTCCGTCAAATAAGATTGAATGGTATTAAATACGACATTCGGGAATTAACCCGGAAAAAAAGAGGAGGCTCTTTAATTCATTGGTTTGAATTAAAGAGCCTCCTTTTTGTATAAAGGGAGTTACCAGTTAATCGGAGTCAACCCGTGTGCCGTCAGGTATTCATTTGTACGATTGAAATGACCATTTCCTAAAAATCCACGGTAAGCGGATAGCGGCGAAGGATGTGGTGATTCCAGAACCAAGTGTTTCGTCCGATCGATGAAGCGACCTTTCTTTTGAGCCGGACTTCCCCAGAGCAGGAAAACGATATTTTCACCTTCGTCTGATAATTTCTTGATGACGGCATCTGTGAACTCTTCCCACCCTTTCCCTTGATGGGAGGCTGCTTTACCGGCTTCTACGGTCAGCGTGGCATTTAAAAGGAATACGCCCTGATCCGCCCAGTGGGTCAGATTTCCGGAAGCGGGCGCGGCTTTACCGGTTTCCGCTTCAATCTCCTTGTAGATATTCACCAAAGAAGGGGGCACCTTAACGCCGTCTTGCACAGAGAAACAAAGTCCGTGTGCTTGGTTGGGGCCGTGGTAGGGATCCTGTCCGATAATCACCACTTTTACCTTATCAAACGGGGTGTGATAAAATGCATTAAAAATATTTTTTCCTTCCGGATATACCGTTGAGGTGCGGTATGCATTTCTGACAAACTCCGTAAGTTGTTCAAAATAGGGCTTTTCAAATTCATCCGCCAGCTTTTTTTTCCAGCTTTCTTCTATTTGTACCTCCATGTCAATTGCCTTTTAATTAGTTCTTATTTGCAAAGCTAAGGATTATTTTCTATTTTTGTCACGCATCAAAAGCTGCTCCCGTAGTTTAATGGATAGAATGGAGGATTCCGGTTCCTTTGATCGCGGTTCGATTCCGCGCGGGAGTACAATAAAACGAAGAGGTTGTCTGAATATTATTTTCAGGCAACCTTTTTTTGTTGATGAAATCGCCAGAGCTCATCTAAAGTTGAGTTACCGAACTAAAGGTATATAGATGGCGCATTTGTTTCTCTATGATACCTCATTTTCGGGGAATGAATACATTATTCTCAGAATATTTACTGAGAATAATGTATTCATTCCCCGAAAATATCCTTAGAATAACACAGTCGTTCGCCGAATTTGAGTTTAAAATAGCATTGAAATGCTTTCATCTCCAAAAGGGGAGAAAATCGATTGACGTTAAATACACTTGTAGAAACGCATGCGTATCCGCGTTTGGGTTAAGCAATAAATCAGTTTATTGTAACTATTATATAGCGACGAGTCTCAGCTTGCATCGTCAAAAAAGATCGGGTCAAAACGGATGAATCTTTCGTTTTGACCCGATCTTTTTTGGTTAATTTTTCAATGAAAACAGAGGGAAAGCGATGTTAAAACCTTCAATAACAACCAGTTTTCCAGTGAAAGTTTTACTGAATCCGATAAAAAGTCAATGTGCTCCTATAAAACAATGATTACCCCGTGGTTGAAGTTTCGTATCACCGTGTCCAACGGCTCGTTTCACGGCGGATGAAGTTTCGTTTCACCGCGGTCCCGACATCATTGTCTAGGCATCAGTTTAACGTTTTCCTGCTTCAGGAAGGGGTTTCGAAGGATCATTGAATGAAATTTTGGGGAGGGAATCCGCATGGATTCATCGGCGTGAAATCAAAGCTGTTAAAAAGTAAAAATGGAATGCGATTTATGAAAATAAAATTTAACAACCTCTTTTTATGTTGTTAATCGGAAACGAGTTAATGACGCCTCCTTTTATTCAGTTGCGTAAGAACGTTCTCTCTGACGTTCTATTTTTAATTAATTGCGATGAATCCGTCGTTTTCAGCTCCCGAAAGTTTGGGGAATGAGTGGAAACTGAGTGTTTATACACTTGAATAAGTGTTTGTTTTTGTAAATATAAGGACTATTTATCTCAATACCGCTGATAATTAGAAATATAATCAATTTTTTCTCTTCGTGACTCCTCTTCAAATTATATCTAGATTCTACACTTCAGTTTCGAATAAACCATTTATCTGCTAATCGGCTCTTTTTTTCTGATCTTAGGCTTCATCCAGATCGTTTATTATTGCGGGTAGTTTGCCGGGAATGCTTTAAAACGGGTAAATGTATATATTGTAAAATATTAATTAAAAAATATGCCTATATTTGATTTTCTTACACATTAAACTCCTATGTAATGCTTTTGGTCAATCATCTGGGGTGGATTATGAATTATTGGCCATTAAAGGAAATGAAACAACTAACATATCTAAGCGAGATATAAAAATACAAGATCACGAAATTGATAACCTTGTTTGTTGGGGAGATGGAAATGTTTTTAGTTCAGATGGGAGTATTATTTATTACTCAGACAGAGGGAGCAATAATGTTTTTGAGATAAAGGAAGGGAAATTAGTCCTGTATTCGAGTTTAGATTTCGGGAAATACGCTTTCCCGTCAGATAATAATATATCATTCTTTGAATCAACTAATTATTCAAATGATTTTCCTTATTAAATAAAAGAATCAGTCTTCATTTCTAATCAG
The DNA here is from genome assembly GCA_036655355.1 of Bacteroidales bacterium. GTDB lineage: Bacteria > Bacteroidota > Bacteroidia > Bacteroidales > JAUNSR01 > JAUNSR01. The sequence goes on along the minus strand of JAVVQG010000002.1, from coordinate 313,013 downwards.
TACAATATTATTTCTTTCTATAATAAGAATAACGAAATACGTTATGCATTCCAAAATAAACTAGAAAGCAATATTATGGGAGGAGAAATTAAGAACAATCTTATTAATAACTATAATAGATTTTTACCCAGATTTTCCAGTGAGAATATACTTATAGAACCTGTAAATCCAATATTACTTATAGACTCAGACTATTCGGGGTTAAAAGAGTATTTCCCTATTGTGAAAGATGTAACCGAAGAAGATAACTATATTTTGTTATTGTATTTTTTAAAATCCTAGTTAAATGCTTCTCTGTTAATGTAAATCATATACACAGTAATTCTTGTTTTACTCATTTACAGAAAGATTATATTCATGAAAAAGACAAACGTGTTCATCCGGATTATAGCTTCTGTTTTTACGTTATCATGTAATAAAAAGCCGGATGAAGACGATAACAACACGATTCTTGTTCTCTATAAGAAGAAGGAACAATCTTAAATCTGATATTTCTATGATACGGAGGGGATAAAATTACAAAGGTAGATCAATCTATGAAGCATATATATAGTCTTTTAATATCCATGTTATTAATCTCGTGCAGTACATCACAGTCAAAAGTGGATCATATCGAATTCGGAGATAATGATGTATCGCAACTTAGAGACTCCTTTGAATATAAAATAATACCATTGGAAACCACAGATGATGCGTTAATCAGAAACATTGGTGAAGTTGTGATCTGCGGAGATACGGTGTTTGTATTGGACGTCATACAAGGTAAAATCTTTGCATTTAATTTACAAGGTCATTTTATCAAGCAATTAGGTCAGAAAGGAGAGGGTCCAAAAGGATATGTTTCACCTAATTCGATTAGCCTCACTCCGGGAAAAGATAAAATCATGATTACGGATATCTCTCAACAAGCAATTCTTAATTATGACAGACATTCTCTGGAATTTATGGATAAGATTAGTGTCCCGTTCAATTTTAGGAATTCAAAACCATTATCAGATTCAACCTATATCTTTTTTTCTAAAGTAGGATATCCTCGGGAAGAACCGGAAACATATTTTATTACAACAGATTTAGGCTTCAATGTTCTAAAAAAGGGGTGTAAATCGGAATTCTTTAGTGGCTACGGCTACGGATTTCATTCATATTTTTATCAATACAACGATTCAGTCTATTTATATCCTCCTTATGAAGGTAGAATATACAATGTGTCTGATTCGGAATTTGAGTTAGCTTGGGATTTTTCTTTCCAGACTGCAGATTTTCCAACAATCTCTTATCTGAAATCAAATAGTAATAAAGAAAACTTCATAACAAATCTATTTAATTCTGATTATATAACTGACTGTAAAATAGAAGAAACCAATAGGATTTTGTTCATACAATACATTCATAATGGAAAGTTATTTCTAGGATTTTATGATAAGAAGAATAAGCTAAATTATACTTGCACTCTTTCAGAATTAATTGAAATATTGGATTTGCAAAGCATGGTGGGTATATGTGGTTCAACGGACGAATATCTCATCTCCGCATTTAATCCGGTTGGACTTTCGGATCGGTTAGAACGGGTGCAGGGGAAAGGAAGAGCCTTTAATACGGGTAGTGATGATATTGTTGATGAAAGCAATCCGAATTTAATACTATTCAAATTAAAATAATACGTTGGCTACTATGAAAAACATTGTAATACAGCTATGTGTATCTATTTTGTTGCTGTCCTGTTCTTCTCAACAAAAATCCACACCAACCGGATATCTGAACGGTGAGCCATTATATGGTTCTGTTTATTCGGTGAAGCAGGAGAAACAATTTTTTAAGCGCGAAGGGGAGGAATGGAAATCTATTAAGGATATAGATACACTCTATTGCAATAAGGAGATAAATAATTGGTTATTATCAACACCAGGGAGAATAGAAAATGATACAGAAGAATACGAAGTTGTAAAGGAAATGCGTGATAAAGCTGATAACCTGGTTTATTTAGAATCAGAAATAAAGGGAGAAGATCAGTTTAAGATTATCGATAAAAGAATAATAAGGTACCAATCAGACATTGATAATCTTAAAAAAACGCCTTTTTTAGGGAAATGGGAAACAGATTCTCACTCCTTGTTGAGTTTCAACTTATACAATAAAGAAGAAATACTTCCTGCAATCAATAGAAAGATTTGGGGATATATTCAATTTTATCATCGTCCTCATGAAATGGAAATAATTGTAGCGCACAAAATTGAGGAAAACACAGCGAAGTTGATTACTAGAAGAGGAAGTTTAAATTACAGATCTCAATTGCTTTTCGATAACGAAAATATGATAATGTATTACATTTCAGGAGAAAACACCACTTCCCGAAGTCTCGATTTTGATTTATCCAAAGAGGTTAAAATCCCTTTTTATCTCAAAGACTTTTAATTTGCTTGTATAGAAAGAGCTGGTAATTAAATAGTTTTTCAGAAGAATCGGAATTGAGAAATTTGTAATTAAATATATGCTTTGTCCCTATTATCCATATTAGTTTGAACTAATAATAAGAAACCCATGAAAGAATCCATCCATCATGCATTTTATATCAGTTGCATGGCTGTAACGCTTTTAGGCTGCCAACCGAAGCAACAGCCAAGTTCTCAGATTCCGGTACTTGATGTCAGAACAATAATTGGAAAAGAATCTTCAATTGAACTAAAAAAGGAAATAGCGCATGTAGAATACATACCTCTAGAAACGAATGACTCTTGTCTAATCAGTAATCTTCTTAATTTACAGCTCTCCGATGAGTATCTGTTCATGTATAACGGTAAAACCAGACAGGTTTTGCAGTTTGATCGAAAAGGTAAATTTGTCCGCCCCATCGGTCGTCCCGGAGGTGGGCCGGGTGAATACGGTTTGGTAAGTGAATTGGCGATAGAAACTGACCTTCGGGAGTTATCAATATTTCAATATGGTGATTCTCGATTGATATACTCTTTTGATGGCGTCTTTTTGAGAAAGGATTCAGTCATTCCTTCTCAAGCAGCAGGAATGTATAAATTGCCAAATGGTGATTTTGCATTAAAAGGATTGATTATGAGTCCAATTCAGAATGCGCCGTGGGCTGGTGCTCTGATGACAAAAGAGGGTGCTTTGAAAGCTTCCAAAAATCTTTATCCTAGCACTTTAAAGGAAGATGTGTGTTTTATGAAAGAGATATGTTTCTCTCCCTCATCTAAAAATGTTTTACTTTTTACGAGTTGTAACGATACCGTTTTTGATATTTCATCGAATGGCATTACACCTGCGTATATCTTACAACGCCAGAATGAATCAGATTATTACGCGAACATCGCAGATATAAGTCGTCTCGGAGATCCAGCTATAGAAAATGAACAGACAATAGGTGTCTATGACTTCTTTGAAACGGGAAATTCCTTTTTTGTCAGGTTGTATAAAGGGGAGAATATCTATTTATTGCATTATGATAAAAGTACAGGGGAACTTAAGTCGCAGCGGGCTCATGACGATTATATTGCATCGAGCGGAATGATACCCGGAAATAATGTTATAGGAATAAAGAATGATTTTGACGGAGGCATCCCTTTTTGGCCGGAATTTCACTGTAATGAGAATAGTCGTGCACAAGTTGTCAGTGCGTCTTTAATTTCAGCTTTAAGAGAAAAGGGGCATTTAATTGGAGGACCCTCAGCACTTGAAATTGGCGAAGATGATAATCCCGTAATTATAATCTATCAATTCAAACATCACATATAGACTATCGCAGAGAAACCGTAACGGAAACAAATGAACGGAATTACATCCGGCCGAACTCAATTCTCGAAAATTATCGTTGTAATTCGTGTGAAAAAGGAAGACAGATAAGCTTGGGTGGTGAAGGGATAGCATAGGATGATATTAATTCAGAAATATTTTGGATAATGTTAAAATAAGAGTATGTTTACCATAGTCACGTAAATGCAGGAGTTGTATAACAGCGTTAAAAAACACATGGGTTATTTAATGTAAAAGGTAATATTCTGGTATCGATGGTTATAAACCCATTTATTTGTCTAGAAGTGCGGAACAAAAGAGATTCAATGGCCAAACATCATCAATTAAATACAGATTTAAAATAAAGGAGTATCCATTCTTTATTGATCTGTAGATGCGTAATGTTCAGAATAAGAACTAAACTTAGAGAGGTGTTCAAGTGGCCGAAAAAAGGGAGTACTATACAAAATAGCTGGTTTTCGGGTTGCTAATTCGAAGGCACAAACTAATTCTTTTACTTAAGAAAAGGCTTCTCAACTTGAAATCCTAGTTTCTGATTGTTTAGATTATAGATTTAATGATTAGGACCACTATTTAATATGTCTCATTGTTTTATAGTTTTTAATCATTGCTAATGATTGTAATTAACAGCTTAATAATTCCAATTTAATGAAAAGAATAATGATAATATTATTATTTACTTCAATAATATCATCGTGTATAGACACACAAAATACATTAGAACGTGAAGTGACAAAATTTCCTAAGACAAAAGAACTGATATGGGATTCATATACCATTCCTAATCCAATATTATTACCAAGAGCTATGTTTATATCAAATAACCACCTCATTGTATATAAACAAAAAGATGATTATTTGTTTGATATTTTCACATTAGAGCCTTTTGAGTATTTATTTAGTGCCGGAATAAAAGGACCCGGACCTGCAGATTTTGGTTCATTGGATGCGAGAAGTTTCATTCCATCAAAAAAAGGGTTTTCTGTCCTTGAGTCAGGGAGTCATCTCTTAAAGCAAGTGGAAATATCAAACACATTAAAAATAGTTGCTTCTGAAAAAATATTTGATCAACATTCTGCAAGTAATGGATTTTATCCTTTGGCAGACGATAAATACCTGATGTTTGGAAATATAGAAGATTCAAATGAATATTATATTTTTAATAACCAAAACAAGTCAATGACTGGAGTTAGTGAATATCCAGAATGGACAAAAGATTTTGAACCATTTCAAAGATTCATTTTAGGGATTAAAAACTGTGTTGTACATCCCAAAGGTCATTTATATGCAGCTTTTTATGGAAGAATGAAATGCATAAGAATTCACAACGATAATGGAGATTTACTTCAAGATATTTCTGTTAATATATCACCATATATCAAAAAAATAGCAAGCACACATCCTGATGACTTGGCTTCATACTACTTAAGTCCACAAGCTACATCTAAATATATTTATGTCTTGTGTTCCAATAAGAACTCAGAAAAAGCTCCGACACCAACTCAGGAACTACAAGTTTGGGATTGGAAAGGAAATCCTGTCATCTGTTATAAATTGAATAAACCAGTTTCGTTAATTACTATTTCTGAAGAGCATAATACAATATATGCAATTGATCAGGATGATGAAAATCAAATATATACACATCAATTACCTCTGTAATATATAATTCGCCATATAAATAATATTGTAAAATTAGTCCTATAAACCATGAGGGGCACTTAAAATTCGCGCATGAAACATTCAACAATTCTCATACTATTTATTCTTTCTTCTATATCCTCTGTTTTTTCTAAGGAACAAAAGAGCAAGATTATTGATTATCCCTTGTATTCATTCAGTATCCCTTCGAATTGGGAGCCCTACAGAGGAGATCGTTCTATAAGAAAAAGAACTACAGATACATATATGATAGAAACGACTGTTTGGAATAGCCCCATAAGAAGTGAAACAGATATCCCTAAGACTATAATGTTAAGCATGTACAGTTACACTCGAATAGATAACAAAGAGTTATCTATTAATGATCTAAAGAATCGTATTATGTTATTGAATGATGTGTCTCAAAAAGATATTTTAGAAGAAAAAACTATTTCTTCTAACAAAAAGAAAATATCTTTTCGCAAGAAAGGTAAAAATATGGACGGTACTTTTACCACTTATCACAGAGAATATATTATCTTAAAAAAAGACCAACTAATTCATTATGTAGAGATTTCTACCACTGAAGAATTTTATAAAAAAGATAATACAATATCAATCGTCAAAAACATACAAGAATCTTTTAGGTTAAAATAAAAATCGCTAAAATAATTCTTTTGCAAGTCCAATTACGCAAAAACAGTCAAACTTGTCAATGCCCACTCAATTCTTACAAACAATCCTCACCTCCAGCTAAGAAAGCACATGAAGGGCAACTTACGACTATACATTTCGATACCACAAAATAATTACCATGATAATTTCAAGATCACAGCGTGTTGTGGCAACACTCCTAACCGGCATCATGCTTATGCCAATTTTAAGTTGTACCAGAGCTCAATCTTCTGAAGAGGAAACGATGAAGACGGCGGCTTTGCTTCCCGCCGATAAACCGGCTGTTTCAGTAATTAAACTCGAATCGAAGGCTTTTAATCAGGAGCTCATCAGTAATGGGAAATTGACCGCTAAACGGATGGTGGATTTGTATTTTAAGAATACCGAACCGGTGGCCCGAATCTATGTAAAGAATGGGCAACGGGTCGCAAAAGGGGAAAAGTTAGCTGAACTGGATAGTTTTAAACTGAATCAGAAACTGATACAGGCTACCGTCTCTCTTGAGAAATCGCGACTCGATCTGGCAGATTTATTGATCGGACAGGGGTATGCCCCCGAAGACAGCGTGTCTGTGCCCGTTTCTACCATGCGATTGGTTCGCATTAAGAGCGGTTATGACCAGGCTTTGTCAAATTATGAGCTTGCCAAACGAGAACGACAAGAGGCTGTCTTAACAGCGCCTTTTGCCGGAATCGTGGCCAATCTGTTTATGGCGGAACTCAATGCACCTTCTCTTTCGGTACCTTTTTGTCGGTTGATCGATCCGTCATCGCTCGAGGCTGCATTTACGGTGCTTGAAAGTGAACTACCCATGATTCATCGAGGCGATAAGGTACGGGTGCAGCCTTTTTCCACAACGGATAACAGTTATACCGGTATAATTACCGAAGTAAATCCTTTGGTGGAGAGTTCCGGAATGGTACAAGTGAGGGCATCTGTGAATGGCAACGATCGTCTTTTCGAAGGGATGAATGTGCAAATCAATATTTTGAGAGTCGTGCCTGACCAATGGGTGGTTCCGAAGAGCGCGGTAGTACTTCGTAGCGGAAAACAAGTGGTCTTTACGTTGCGCGAAGGAAAAGCGATTTGGAATTACGTCAATACCGCTCTTGAAAATGAACATGAATATACGATTCGAGGAGAAGAGATTCAAGAAGGGGATTTGGTGATTGTGGATAATAATATAAATCTCGCCCATGAGGCGCCCGTGAACACATTATGATAAAATTTCTTTTGAGTCGTCCTATTGCGGTACTCATGGCCTTTACTGCGTTTTTTCTAATCGGACTCGCCACTTATTTTACGCTTCCCGTTTCGTTGCTTCCCGATATCGCCATTCCGGAGATCACCGTACAGGTTACTTCGCGCAATACATCCGCACGTGAGTTGGAAAATACCATCGTTCGTCCCATTCGACAACAACTGTTACAGGTTGCTTCTCTGCGAAATATCGAGAGCAATGCGAGCGACGGAGGTGCGGTGATTCGTCTCAGTTTTGAGTTCGGAACCAATACGGACCTCGCTTTTATCGAAGTGAATGAGAAGATTGACGCCGCGATGAGTTATATACCCCGTGAAACCGAGCGTCCGCGTGTGATAAAAGCGAGTGCCACCGATATACCCGTATTTTATCTGAATCTTACGCTACGTCGGGAGCATGATGATGTGGATCGTTTTCTTGAATTATCCGATTTCGCCGGAAATGTAATTAAACGACGCATCGAACAGTTGCCCGAAATCGCGATGGTGGATATGACCGGAACCTTGTCTCGTCAATTGCAGATCGTTCCCGATATGAATCGGCTGGCCTCGGCCGGTTTCTCTCTTTCTGATTTGGAGCAGGCTCTTGCTGCAAATAATGTGGAGGCGGGAAGCATGGTGGTGCGTGACGGTTATTATGAATACAATATCAAGTTCTCCACGTTGCTTCGCTCGGAAGAGGATGTGCGTGAGATTTACCTTCGAAAGCAGGATCGTATTTTCCAATTGAAAGATCTTGCCGAGGTTTCGATTATCCCGCGTCACGAATCCGGCGCCTCGCTGGCCCGAGGTAAACGAGCAGTTACGCTTGCGGTCATCAAACAGGGTGAGGATAATATGGCGAAGATGAAGGAGTCGCTTCAGAGGGTCATGAAAGATTTCCAAAAACAATATCCCGATATTGAATTCTCCATTACCAGAAATCAAACCGAGTTACTTGATTTTACCATCTCTAATCTGAAACAGAATCTGTTGTTGGGTTTCATCCTGATCTTCATGGTATCCGTTCTTTTTCTGGGTGACGTGAAGAGTCCCTTCGTGATAGCCCTAAGCATGGTGGTGAGTATCGTTGTGAGTTTCCTTTTCTTCTATCTTTTTGGCATGACGCTGAATATCATCTCGTTGTCCGGGCTGATTCTGGCGCTGGGGATGATGATAGACAGCGGAATCATCGTTACGGAGAATATCTCGCAATACCGAAGTCGCGGATATTCTCTCGAACAAGCGTGTGATCGGGGTACAACCGAAGTCATTACGCCCATGCTGAGTTCTACATTTACCACGATTGCCGTGTTTGTGCCGTTGGTATTTATGAGTGGGATCGCCGGAGCGATTTTCTATGATCAAGCCTTTGCGGTAACGGTCGGGTTATTGGTTTCCTATTTTACGGGGATCATGTTGCTCCCTGTTCTTTATCAGTTCCTGTATGGGAGCGTATCCGATAAATTCGGCCGCTGGTTTCGGTTGTCGGGAGTGGTATCCCGTCGCATGTCGCAAGCGGGGAAACTCACCGCCTCTCTGGATTGTTGGTACGACCGTTGGATTGATTTTGCATTTCGGCACAAACGGAAGGTGATGTTGTTTTGTTTTGCCTCGTTACCGTTGTGTGCGGCACTTTTCTTGGGGATACCGAAGAGTGGTATGCCTGAATTGGATCATACCGAAACGGTAGTCAACCTGGAGTGGAATGATCGCATTCATCTGGATGAGAATCGTAGACGCACCGAAGCGTTCTGTCATTACCTCGATTCCTTGGGTGCACACCATACCGCTTATGTAGGCACGCAACAGTTTTTATTGAACCGAGAAAACGAACTCACGGGATCTGAAGCGGAAGTGTATGTCCGAATGGCTCATGCCAAAGAGATTGCCGGTGTTGAGTGCGAGATCCGACGCTGGCTTACATCGCATTATCCCGAAGCTATTTTTTCATTCTCTCCTCCCGGTTCGCTGTTTGAAAAGATTTTCGTTACCGGCGAGGCCGATTTGGTAGCAGCCGTAAGCAGTCGCAAGAAAGATGTCGCTCCGGAAGCTGTAAAACTGCATGAGTTGCAAAATCGGATGCGTGAAGCTACCGGAGAAGCGCCTGAAGGAGTCACTTTTGATAATCAATTGAACTTAAGTATAGAGAAGCAGAAACTGTTGCTCTATAATGTGGATTACAACGAAGTGTACCGGGTGTTGAAAACGGCCTTTCGGGAAAACGAAGTTGCACTGCTACGCTCTTATCAGCAATATTTACCCATTACCCTGAGTGAGGGGGAGCAAAGCCTTCAGGAGGTATTGCGTAAGACAATGATCCGCACAAATACTCCTTGGTCGGGATCTGCCAAAATCTCACAAGGATCTTACCCTTCGGGGAGTATTCCTTTAAACACGTTGGTAAGGGTGATTCCAACGGAGGATCTGAAAACGATCCATGCCGGGAAAAACGGTGAGTTCATCCCTTTTCGTTTTTATCGTCCCGTAAATCCCGAACTTGTAATGGAGCAGGTAAGAGCGCTCAAAGGGGAGGAGTGGAACATTGATTTTACGGGTAGTTTCTTTACAAACCGGAAGATGTTGTCTGAAATGGTGGTGATTTTGCTGATTTCCGTTCTGCTGATGTATTTTATTCTGGCTGCTCAGTTTGAAAGTTTCTCACAACCGCTGATCGTTCTGCTGGAGATTCCGGTCGATACCGCGGCGGCTCTGGGTATACTGTGGCTATGCGGACACACCCTGAATCTGATGAGTGCCATCGGGATCGTGGTGACCTGCGGAATCATTATCAATGACTCTATACTTAAACTGGATATGATCAATGAGTTGCGAAAAGCAGGTTTACCCCTGATGGAGGCGATCCATGAAGCGGGTAGGCGCCGCTTGCGTCCGATCATCATGACTTCACTGACTACGGTATTCGCCATGGTTCCCATACTCTTTACATTTGATATGGGGAGTGAACTTCAACAACCGCTGGCAATCGGGATGATCGCAGCGATGGTTGTGGGTACCCTGGTGAGTTTGTTTGTGATTCCGGTGGTGTATTATTATATAGCTCACCTCAAGTTGAGTTATCAAACGAAAAGTATATAAACGACGCATCTCACCTTGATGTTAAAAATAGACGACATACAAATGAACCGAATGAGATTGATTATACTGATTCTGTGTGTAAACACAGCATCAGTTTTGTATGGCCAGGAAGTTGTACTGACCTTAGACCGCGCGATTGCGATTGCAGCTGACAGCTCTTTGCAGGCCTTTCGAAATGAGAGCGAGTATTTGAGCGGCTATTGGGAATTCCGAAATTTTAAAGCCGGCCGTTTGCCGAGTCTCTCGCTGAACCTGACGCCGGCACAGTATTACCGCGATTTTACCAGTCGTTATGATTTCGAGAATAATGTGGATGTGTATCGCAAACAGGAGTCCTTTTATGCCGGAGGTGCCTTACAGGTGAATCAGAACTTTGATTTACTTGGGGGTAGATTTACGTTAGACAGTCGGTTGGGCTATCTTCGGAATAGGGGGGTGGACACTTACAGTCAGTTTTCCTCCGTCCCCGTTCGGCTGGGGTATTCACAGGAGTTATTGGGTTACAACCCCTTCAAGTGGGAGCGCCGGATAGAGCCTCTGAAATATCAAAAGGTGAAACGGAAATATCTCTATTCGCGCGAGGAGATCAGTGAAACGGCTACGGAATACTTTTTTGCTTTGGCAATGGCGCAGGCTGAATACGACCTTGCACGCGAAAGTGTGACCTATGCGGATACCTTGTATGCAACGGGAGAACGGCGGCATCGGATCGCTTCGATCAGTAAAGCCGATCTGCTGACGTTGAAACTCGATGTGGTGAATGCCCGCAATGCACTCGAAAATGCATCCATCGCATTAAAGCGCGCCATGTTTTCATTGGCCTCTTACCTGAATTTTGACAAAAGCACCGCCATACGCCTTACGTTGCCCCTCCATCCGAGGGTAAATACGATTACGGTGGATGAAGCGCTCTCGATGGCACGAGAGAATAACCCCGATCTCATTGAAATGCAGCAGCGAATTCTTGAAGCGCAGCAGCAAGTAGACAAAACCTCACGCGAAGCGATGTTCAATGCATCGGTAAATGCCAGTGTCGGATTTAATCAGGTTGCCGACAACCTGGGGGAGGCGTATCGGGATCTGCTTCAGCAGGATATTGTTACCCTTTCGGTTTCTATCCCGTTGGTGGATTGGGGCATCCGAAAAGGAAAACGGAATATCGCCCGGAATAACCTGAATGTGAATCGGGTGACAGCACGTCAGAAGGAGGTGTCTGTAGAGGAGGAAGTGATCATGACGGTGAGTGATTTCAACGTTCGTGTACAACTGATCGCAAGTGCAAGGGAAGCGCTCGATCTGGCGGACCTTGCCTATCAGGAAACCCGTCAGCGTTTTATGATCGGGCAGAGTGATATCAATAGCCTTACCCTTTCGCAAAATAGGCAGCAATCGGCACAACAGAATTATGTGACGGCTCTGAAGAATTATTGGCTGAGTTATTTTAAGATACGGAAGTTGACTTTGTACGATTTCGAAAAAGGAATTCCGATGGTGCGTCTTAAAGAGGAGATTTAAAAGAACAACAGATTTATCGATTGCTATGAAATTTAAAATATCGGCATTTTCCATTCTGGTGGTTTTTCTGGCGGTGGCTCTGGCCGGTATCGCTTTTCTGCCTTTATTACCCGTAAAACTTGCTCCTTCTGATACGTTGCCCCGGTTGACGGTGCAATTTAATATGGCGGGGAGTTCTTCGCGCGTAGTGGAGATGCAGGCTACCTCTTTACTCGAATCAATGTTGTGTCGAATTCGGGGCGTAAAATCTATTTCTTCTACATCGGGCAACGGGTGGGGCACGATTTCTTTGGCTTTTGACCGCCATACGAATACCGAGAGTGCCCGTTTCGAAGCCTCGGCCATTGTTCGACAGGCATGGAGTCAACTGCCCGAATCGGTCAGTTACCCCTCCATAACGATGCAGTCTCCCGACGATAAAAGTAACGGTCCGTTTCTGACTTATACCTTGAATGCTCCCGCATCGGCCATTGTGATTCAACGATATGCGGAGCGTGAGATCACCAGACGGTTGTCTCATATTCCCGGCATTTACAGAATTCAGGTGAGCGGCGCTACTCCCACGGAATATCGGTTGGAATACGATGCATCGCAACTCAGTCGGCTCGGAATCGGCTTAGAGGAGATCCGAAGTGCCATCGGGAAGCATTACAACCGCGAGTTCTTAGGGACGGCAATTCAAGAGGAGACAAATGGAGAACAGAAGCGATGGATCCGTCTGGCTTTGAGTCCGGAGGGCGACAACTCGCAGTTTGATCCGAGTGCGATTACCGTAGCCGACAGGTGGGGCGCTTTGGTGCGTCTGGACCAGCTGGTAAAGGTGACGCACCGGGAGGAGACGCCTAGGGGATATTTCCGCATCAACGGTCTCAATTCGGTTTATATCTCTTTTGTGGCGGATGAACATGTCAATCAATTGGAACTAGGCAACCGCATTGCCGACGAGATCGCCTCTTTTGAGAAGGGACTGCCGAGCGGTTATGAACTTCACAAACGGTATGATGCCACTGAATACATCCGGAAGGAATTACAGAAAGTGTATGTTCGTACCTTTCTTACCATTCTGATTCTCTTGTTATTCGTATTGTTGATCAGCCGGAGTTTGCGTTATCTTCTTTTAATCGTGTTGAGCCTGTTGGTGAATCTCTCGATCGCATTTATTTTTTATTACCTGGCCGGATTGGAGATTCAGCTTTACTCTTTGGCCGGCATCACGATTTCGCTGAGTCTGGTTATTGATAATACTATCGTGATGGCGGATCATATCCGCATCCGACGCAACCGGAAAGCGTTTCTTGCCATTTTGGCGGCCACGCTCACCACCATCGGGGCTTTGGTGATCATCTTCTTTTTAGATGAGTCATTGCGTTTGAATCTTCAGGATTTTGCCGCGGTGGTCATCATCAATCTGGCCGTTTCGCTGCTGATCGCCTTGTTCTTTGTACCTGCACATCAAGAGAAGTTAGGCTTGGTGCAAGAGAAGCAGTCGCCGTTCCGCAAGCGTGCCACCCGACGTCTGACATTGCTCTTTTCCCATTATTATAGGGCACAAATCAAATTTTTAAGCTCGAGGAGAAAGAGTGCCGTTGCGTTGTTGGTATTAGCCTTTGGGTTGCCTTTGTTCCTTTTACCCGACAAAATCGAACCGGAAGGGAACGCCCGTTTGACGTTGTTGGGTGAATATTACAACAAGCTGGCCGGATCCGATCTTTACAAGAGTAATGTGAAGCCGGTAATGAATATAATGTTCGGTGGAACGCTTCGCCTTTTTGTGGAGAAGGTGTATGAAGGAAGTTATTTCTCTCGCAAAGGGGAGACGGTATTGACGATCACTGCTTCGATGCCGAACGGCACCACGCTCTCGCAGATGAATAGTTTGGTAGAGAAGATGGAGGCATACTTAACTACATACGATGGCATCCGTCAGTTTCAGACATCGGTTCATAGTGCCCGGCAGGCCCAGATCAATGTCTATTTTACCCCTCAGTCGGAGAAAGGTGGATTTCCATATCAGTTGAAAAGCGAGGTGATAACCAAAGCATTTCAACTCGGAGGAGGAAGTTGGGGGGTATATGGTCTCCAAGATCAGGGATTTAGTAATGATGTTCGCGAAACGGCGGGTTCCAGCCGAATAGAGTTGTATGGATATAATTACGATGAATTGTATGCGCATGCCGAAGCATTACGGGATACGTTATTGGGATACCGTCGCATCAAAGAGGTTCTGATCAATTCTCAGTATTCGTGGTGGAAAGACGATTACAAAGAGTTTGTGTTTGATCTGGATCGTAAATCCTTGAGCAGAGACAGCATATCGCCGGGGCAGTTATTTTCCTCTTTTTCGCCTCTATTCGGGCATGATCTTCATGTGGCCACGCTTTATCCGGGAGCAGATGAACAGGAAAAAGTGAAACTCTTCTCCCGCCAGGCTTCTACGGTAGATGTGTGGGGAATGCAGCACATCCCACAGGGGAGAAGTGCCCGCGCATATAAGATGAATCGTTTGGCTAAAATTGAGAAACAGCAGGTAGCGCAGGAAGTGGTGAAAGTGGATCAACAATACCGACTTTGTCTGCAATATGAATACATCGGATCCTCAAGTCAGGCCGCCAAGATTCAGGAACGGGTTCTGAAGCAATACAATAAAACGCTCCCAATGGGGTATAGTGCGAAATCCGTTGATCAAAGGGGGGGCTGGAATAATAAATCCAAGGGACAATATCTGTTGTTGTTGTTGATCATCGCGATCATATTCTTTACTACCTCTATTCTGTTCAATTCCCTGAGGCAACCTTTAGCGGTAATCTGTGTGATTCCAATATCCTATATCGGCGTTTTTCTGACGTTTTATTTGTTTAAGCTGAACTTCGATCAGGGTGGCTTCGCATCTTTCATCCTGTTGTGCGGAATAACGGTGAATGCGAGTATCTATATATTGAATGAATACAATCGTTTGAATCGCACCTATCCTTTCAAAGACCCTGTACGGGTATATCTGAAAGCGTGGAATGCCAAAATCACCCCCATATTCCTAACAGTAGTCTCTACAATCCTGGGGTTTATCCCGTTCTTAATCGGCTCGGATAAAGAAGCGTTTTGGTTTCCCCTCGCCGCGGGAACCATCGGGGGACTCATCTTCTCCGTAATCGGTATTTATCTGTTCTTGCCTATTTTCACAATTAATCTAAAATCTAATAAGAAACAATGAAGCATACAATTTTAGGTTCGATGTTCCTTTTCGCAGTCATCGGTTGCCAACACAAGAAAAATGATGTATTAACGGAAAATCTGAAGAAAACAGACTTGAATGACACCACTACATTTGTCACAGTCGATCGTAATGTAGTCAAAGTAAGAGTTCCCCACCCCGCTAAAAAACAATTAAAAACATCTGCGTTAATTGAAGAATTCAAATATATTCCGATTGAAACCGCAGATAGTGCTTTGATGGGGCAATATAAAAACATTCATATTTTCGACAACCGAATATGCATTCAAGACGTCGAAACGAGAATGGCATATCTTTTTGATATAGACGGGAAATACATTAACAAAATAGGGAAAACAGGAAGGGGTCCCGGTGAAATGATTCGACTCACCGCTCTCACCGTCGATCCGTTTAACCGACACTTGGTAGCGTATGATGCATTTCTCGATAAACTGTTTTATTTCACTTTAGACGGCCAATTTTTGTTTACGAAACAGATGTCTTTAAGAAGTAATCAAAACATTCGGGTTATTACACCAAATCGGATTGCATTCGGCGTAAACCGGACCGAAGATAATTCCCATATCCAGGAGTTGGAACATTATAATATCTTGTACACGGATTCGGCATTGAACGTTTTGGGTGGAACGCTACCGGCACCAATGAATTTCACTCCTCGTTACAGCCCGACCAGTTTCAGTTCGAATCAAGATCGAGTTGGGTATACTCCCCTTCTTACCCCTGACTTTTTTGAATTCACAGAAGATACATTGGTGCATAAATATCATTTCGACTATGTCGGATTCGACAAACCTTTTGTGTTGGAGGATCTGAATTCGAGCGATGAAAATGGTGACAACATGGATTTCCTTTTCTCTTCTACGCGTATGTTACCCCCTATTCTGTTTACCGATAATTTTTTGTGGTTTAAAACGCAAACTCCCGACGTATCGGATGAGTTTTACAGCTATTACGACAAATTTTCAGATAAAATGATCTCTTTCCGGCCTTGCGATCTGGAATACGATACGGAATTTCGCTTCGCTTCGGTATTAACTGCTTACGAAGATTACTTAGTTGGTTACGTTCAGGCAGCCCATCTGTTGCACTTGAAAGAAAATTACGATAAATCCAATCGGAAGATGGATCCTGCAATTGCCGACATGATCGATAATTTACAATCGGATGATAACGATATTCTTGTGTTTTTTAAATTAAGTATGCCAATATTTGATTAACTTACTCATTGAACCTCTTTAAGTAATTCATTGTTGTGTCTATATGGTTGACACACTAGATCTTATGAAAATAAATGTAAACAAATCAAATCATGAAGAACCGAATTTTGCTCATTCTTGCTTGGTTAAGCCTAGGGTTTAATTTAACATTCGCTCAAGTTCCAACATCTCAGAAGCGAGATGAGATTATAATTTCAACGATGGAATCCGATGGTATCGCTCTGATAAAAGCTGAAAGTCTGAAAAAAGCATGGAAGTCATCTTATAAACATGTTATTTCAGTCAATCCGGATGCAAATCTGAAAGCTTATATTCGTTTGGAAAAATTACTAACGGAGAATCCGAAAGTATATAATCCTAAAAACACATTGATAATAAGTAGCGAGGTGAATAATGCGTTCGTGAAGGAAGCCGCAACGGGTTACAATGTCCTGGATTTAATGTCGGTCGGTTCAAAAAAGGCTATGATTGTAGAAGGAACAATGAGACCGCTCACCAAGGAGGACAATGAACCCGGTTACGATTTTATATTCACCAAGATAAAAGATTTATAATCAGAAACTACCCCGTAAAGTGAGGTACAGGTTGCGTCCCGGAGAGCTGATACCGGAGGCGAACATCCTGTATTCGGTATCCAACAAATTCTCGATGCCTCCCTGAACCGTGATTTGGGGATGCACGCGGAATCCGGCCTTCAGATTCAAGGTGAACCAAGCCGGCGTACCCGCACCTTTCGCTCCCTTCACAGTGGCATAATTGATGTTGTCTTCCCCTTCGGTGTTGTAATCTTTTAGCGCTTTACGTCCATTGAACAACGAATAGAATTCCACCAACATTCGATCGCTCAAACCGCTGTAACTTACCCCGATGCGTCCGAATAATGGCGGGATATGGTCTAGTGGTTGGTTGCGTGGCTCCTCTAGGATTCGTCCCCGTGTATAGCTGACCGATCCTTCGGCAGAAAAGCCCGCGCCCAGCCGAGCCCGAAGCGTACTTGAAACACCCCATACGAATGCACGTCGCGCATTTCGACTCGTGTACACCTCGCTCATTACGTCGTCATAGAGGATCGAATCGTTTCCGTTCAACGTTGCCGGCGATAAGGTGATGGCATTGAAATAATAGGTGCCGTACCCTACGTTTTCCCAAACCAGGTGATCGTCTATGTGGAAGGTGACGTTGAGGTCGGCGGTGATCGTTTGTTCGGGACGGATTTCCGGATTCGGTACCACCACACGTCCCGCTTGTGAATCGAATACTTTGGCAAGGTCGTCGATGTTCGGAACGCGAAAACCGGATGCGATGTTGAACGCGAGCTTCCACCGTTCGGCCGGGAGGTAATTGATGCCCGAAGCCACACTGTAGGTGGGATTGTGCTGTGTTACCGTGCCCTCTAGGAATGGAAAAAAGGTTTTATCGTTGAATCGGGCGAAAAGATAGCTGTATCCGAAGCGTGCTCCATTATGCATAGACCAAAGCGGATTGATGTGCCAAGTATGCGTCAGATAAGTTTCTGCGCTGTGCATTCGATTGGCACCGTCCGCATAGCGGGTACTCACGGGCGAGATTTCTCCGGTACGGATGTTCTCGCCGAATGCTACAGAGCTGGCCGAACTCATCATCGCGTCGATACCCGTGTGGAGGGTATGCGTTCCGATCCGCTTCACCCAATCGGTACCCAACGTGAGCATCTCTACGCTTTCGGTGCGGTTATTCAGAATGTCGTTGAACGCGCGACGGTTGTGACGGCTCTCCTCCACATGCTGATATGCCAATACCAGCGAGGTGCGGTCTGCACCCAACTTCTCTTTCGAATTTACTTCATAGGCGGTCATCAAACGGAGTTGAGGACCGTAATACCATTCGGCGAATTTCGGTTTGTCGTTTTTTGTTTCCGTCAACCGGTCGTAACGGTTGATGTCTGAACTGTTGGAGAGTTGTATGTTGATCAGGTGTTCTGTGTTACGGTGGGGCTTGTAAAGGAATTTCTGCAGCAGGTCATATTGTGCGTAACCTGAATATTTCTGCAGGTGGGGTTTGCCATTGGCGCGCACCGCGTCCGATCCGTTTTCAGATACGATGTAGCTGTTCAGACGGATGTAATCGTCCTCTTCCGGTAGGAATGGATTGCGTTGACGCCCCGCTTTCAGATCGCCGAAGTCGCTATAGGTGAATGAGGTAAGGGAGGCGAATTTCTTCCCTGCGATGTTGATGTCGAGGTGGGAAGTGAGTTCGTTATTGACACTTCCGTATCGGATGAAAGCGTTTCCTTTTGCTGCCGGAAGAAGTGAGGAGGTTCTCAATTCCGGATTCCGGGTGTGGAAATGAACGGTTCCCCCTAACGCGTCCGATCCGTAGGCGATGGAGGCGGGTCCGTAGAGTACTTCGATGCGTTCAAGCATGTTCTGATCCACCGTAATGGCATTCTGCAGGTGTCCCGTGCGGTAAATGAGGTTGTTGAGGCGTACATTGTCAACCTGCAGCAGAACACGCGAGGCTTCGAAACCGCGGATTACGGGACTACCGCCTCCTTGTTGGCTTTTCTGTACCGTCACGGAACCTCTCTCCATCAACAGGTCGCTCATGCTTCGCGTGTTGGCATTGGCGATAACTGCGCTTCGAAGGGTGGTGATCTGACGGGGCAAGAATAACTTGCGGTTCTTTTCGCGATTGACAGAAACAACCACCTCGTCTAAGTTGACGGGTTGGAGTGCATGGAGCGTGTCAACCGGCGTGGGTGTGTTGTGTGCCAGACAAATGCCTCCTCCGGCCAAAAGAGGTAATAACAATAAGGTTCGTGTGATGAAATTCATTAATGTATGCAGGTTTAGATTAGAGCCGAATCGAGAACTTTTTCAAACGTTCATCCAACATCTCTGTGGGGATGATCTCTTTGACGGTATCCGCTACGGCATTCAATAAGCGTTCCTTGATAAAGTCTTTACGAATTACCAAAGATACCTCTCTTACGGCAGGAGGCGATGAAATTTCGCGAACATTTTCACGTTGTTCGGGGGTGAGAAAAGGTAAATGCAACTCCGGTATCACGGAATATCCCCCGTTTTTGTCTACGATCTTCACCAGCGTGTCAATGCTTCCCGCTTCGTAGGTCTGGTTATAAGAGGAGAAATTCTTGCAGAAGTTGAAGGTTTGGTCACGCATGCAATGCCCTTCCTGCAGAACCCAAAGGTTCTCTCCCGGCATGTGCGATGCGGAAAGGGGATGCTCTTTCATCGGATTCTCTTTGGCGAAATAAGCCACGAACTTCTCATAATATAGCGGAATCTCCAGAAAGTCCGACTCGTTGAGGGGGGTAGCGGCGATCATCATGTCTATCGTTCCCATCCTTAATTCGTCGATCAGGTTTCGGGTGCGCATCTCCGAAAGGATGAGGTTGACATCTTTGTAGTTCTCCTTGAAAATGCTGATGAACTCCGGTATCACGTAAGGGGCCAGGGTGGGAATCACACCGATCCGCAACACGCCCGAAAGGGTTTCCGTCTCCGTTTCTACCATCTCCTTGATCCGCTTGATCTCGGCCAGGGCCACTTCGGCCTGACGGATAACGCGCATCCCCATCGCCGTAGGTTCAACCGGATGCTTGGTCCGATCAAAAATCTTTGTACCCAATTCATCTTCCAGTTTCTGAATCATGGTGCTCAAAGTGGGTTGTGTTACGCCACATTGTTCCGATGCACTCACAAAATGACGGCATTTATTCACCGCCACGATATACTCCATTTGCTGTACAGTCATACGATATAGATTTTATGAATACAAAGATAGATTTTATCTGTTTGATTTATATTATCGCGACTCCTATCTTTGCAACGTAATCAAAAAACAACGGGATTATCCCGCTAATTATAAAACAAATAAAAGCTTAATATTATGTCACTAATTGGAAAAGAAATCGTAGAGTTTAACGTTCAGGCATTCGTAAACAATGAATTCAAATCAGTATCGAAACAAGACGTTTTAGGTAAATGGTCAGTATTCTTCTTCTATCCTGCAGACTTCACATTCGTATGTCCTACCGAATTGGAAGACTTGGCGAACAAATACGCGGATTTCAAATCAGCGGGTTGTGAAATCTACTCCGTATCATGCGATACACATTTCGTACACAAAGCATGGCACGATACTTCTGACACCATCAAAAAAATCGAATACCCGATGTTGGCAGACCCGACAGCCGTATTGGCAAGAGGTTTCGAAGTGATGATCGAAGAAGCGGGATTGGCAGAACGCGGTACGTTCGTTGTAAATCCTGAAGGTAAGATCGTAGCTTACGAAGTTGTAGCAGGAAATGTAGGCCGTAACGCGGATGAGTTGTTCCGTCGCCTTCAGGCACTTCAGTTCGTAGCTTCTCACGACGGCGAAGTTTGTCCGGCTAAATGGCAGCAGGGCGCTGAAACTCTTAAACCAAGCATTGATTTGGTAGGAAAACTATAAGTATCATTCACTCCCTTTCCTTAAAACAGAATTTTATGTTAGATCAAGCATTATTACAACAAGTTCGTGCCTTATTCGAAGGGCTGAATTCTCACTATATTTTCGATATTACTGTTAGCGAAGCACATGCGAGCAAAACAGATTTCATCACCTTATTGAATGAAGTGGCTTCCTGCTCAGAGCATATCTCGTGCAAGCTGAACGAAGGTGAAGGTTTGTCTTTCAGAATCCTGAAAGACAATGAACCCACTTCAATCGTATTCCACGCGGTACCGACGGGTCACGAATTCACCACGTTGTTGCTGGCTATCCTGAATCTGGAAGGAAAGGGAAAGAATCTTCCCGATGAGGTGATTACGCGTCGTATTAAGGCGTTGAAAGGGGATATACACCTTAAAAGCTATATTTCTCTGAGCTGTACGAATTGTCCCGACGTAGTGCAGGCACTCAATGTGATGTCGATTCTGAATCCGGCGATCCGTCATGAGATCATCGACGGGGCGATCAACAAAGCGGAAGTGGATGCGTTGAATATTCAGGCGGTGCCGGCGGTTTATACCGAAGGCGAGATGATGCATGCCGGTCGTGCCGCGCTGGGCGAACTGTTGGAGAAACTGGAAAACCGTTACGGTTCGGAGAAATCGGACGAGCCGGTGGTGGAAAAAGCGTACGACGTGATCGTTGTGGGAGGAGGGCCCGCAGGAACATCCGCTGCGATTTATTCTGCACGTAAAGGGTTGTCTGTCGCGTTGGTGGCGGAGCGTATCGGCGGTCAGGTGCTGGAAACCGTTGGGATTGAGAACCTGATTTCCGTACCGCAAACTACCGGTAAGCAGTTGGGGAGCGACCTGAAAGCGCACTTGGATCATTATTCGGTGGATTTGCTGGAAAACCGCAAGATTGATTCCGCTCGTATCGAGGGGGGCCGGAAGGTGTTGAATACCTCGCTGGGCGAACAGTTGAGCGCTCCGGCTCTGATTATCGCCACGGGTGCGAGTTGGCGAAAGCTGAACGTGCCGGGCGAGAGCGATTACATCGGATCGGGTATCGCATTCTGTACCCATTGTGACGGACCGTTCTACAAAGGGAAGAAAGTTGCGGTCGTTGGCGGAGGTAACTCCGGCCTCGAAGCGGCGATCGACCTGTCGGGTATCGCTACGCACGTAACGGTTCTTGAATTTATGAATGAGTTGAAAGGCGACCGCGTGCTGCAGGAGAAACTGCATGCCTTGCCAAACGTTGAAATCATTACCAATGTGGCTACGAAAGAGATTCTGGGCGACGGTCAGAAGGTGACGTCGATGCAGTATACGAATCGTGAAACAGGTGAGGTGATTCCGCTGGAGGTGGATGGTGTATTCGTGCAGATCGGTTTGACGGCCAACAGCTCGCCGTTCAAAGAGCTAGTAGAGGTGAACCGTATGGGAGAGATTCTGATCGACGCGCATTGCCGTACGTCGGTTCCCGGAATCTATGCCGCGGGGGATGTTTCTACCGTTCCGTACAAACAGATCGTTATTGCGATGGGAGAGGGAGCCAAAGCTTCTCTTTCGGCATTCGAAGATCATATCAAAGGGAATATCTGATAAAACAAAAAAGACCGGCTCCGGAATGGAGTCGGTCTTTTTTCAGTTCATACTATTTCTCGAAACTTTTTACTTCGATGGCATTTCCATAAGAAACGACCATGTTGTAGGTGCCTTCCGGCAGATCGGCGATGTCAATCATCATCGGCGATACGTAACGGACTGCTTTTAAAAGCTTCTTCATCTTTTTATCGTAGATGGCGATCTTCGCTTCGGTTGGGTCGGGCAGTGTCAGTCGGATTCCCGAACGGTTCGGCGTATAGGTGACGCGCGATTCGCGGAGCGCTTTTTCATAGTTGAGCGGCAATTCGTCTGTGTTCTGCGGATTGAAGCTGACAGCTACTTTGAGCGTGTTTCCTTTCACATTGGCCGGCGAGATGTAGATATCCTGCTGTCCGAACGGTTCACTGTTGGTCAGATCGAGCGTCAGGTCAAGAATCCGGATCGGCGATTCGAAGTCGAGCGCTACGTTGTCAATCGTAAAGGTGATCTCCTTCGGTTGGTTATCCGCCGTTTTATCGATTCGGATCAGGTACCCGGTCAACCCTTTTACGTTCGGTGAATCGTACGTAACCCAATAGTTGCCGTCGAGGTCTTCCGAGCGCATTTTCGAGTCGTACGCTTTCAAGGCGTATCCCGCTTCTTTCAGGTTGCTCACCTTATCAAGGTTGAGATCTGTCGGGAAAGAGATGAGTTGCCATTTACCGGGAGTGAAGGTGTATTTCAGAATCAGTTTCTTCACTTGAACAATCCCTTTGCGAACCACAACCTGTCCGAATGACAAGGCATCGCCATACACGGTCATCTCTTCGATTTGTTCATCTTCGGTCAATACCAGTTTTTCGTTGCGTTGCACCACATACCCTTTTGTGAGGTTGAATACGCATGATTTCACACTTGTAGGCGCATAAACCGTATTTCCCGGTTGGAAGGCCTCCACAACGATCGAATCTTTGTCCGGCACGGTGTGGATGTTCAACACCGTATCGTTTTCAAGGGTGGCATACGCCTTCCCTTTCACGATTTGATAAACAGGACGAAGTCCCGAGGTGCTTTTCGCATCGAGTGTGAGGCGGAACGGTTTGTTGCGGATCAAGGGTTGTTCTTTCTTCCAGATCAATTCCTGCGCCGTTTTCTGATTTCCTGAAAGGAAAAGACGCGGGGCGCCCAATGCACCGTGGTCGCTTCCGTTTCCGTCGCCCCCGTCATTCATCTCCAGACGTAAAAGGGCCGCTTCATTCACGGGATAATCCCAGTCCCCTTTCTGCGTATGCGGGATTCTTCCGGTACGTGTCACTTCGGAACCGTCGCTCTTAAGCACCCATTCGATCATTCCGCCCCTGCCGCTTTGTTTTCCGGCGTGCGCCATAAAACGGTTGTATTTCCCTTCGGGAAGGTTCACTTCCACCCAAGCCGTGGCATGGATTCCGAGACCTTTTGCATACTGCTGACCGGTGATGTTGATGGTTCCGCTGTTACCGTATGCCTTGTCTACGGCAATGCTTCCGTAGTTGGTTCCGGCACGGTAGGTGATGTCTGTCACGTAATCATAAGGTGATGTGTGTTGGTAGTAAGCGCTGCGTTCCGTTTCACTTTCACCTTCATATACCCATTCAAATCGGCAAACTTCCTCATCGCTCCAAGGTAGACGCGCTACCTGCGGCGTATCGAAGGTTTTGTCGGCGATAAAAGGCATCAGGTTCATCTCGCGAACAGGCGTCAGACGAAGCGCATTGTCATAGAAAACCACCCGGAGTGAGTCCATACGGCGGTTTTTCGTATCGAGGTACAGGTATGCGAATTTCTCATTGTCGGAGAACGTACCGATGGTGACCAGTTCGTAAACCGGTTCGCGGTTCATCTCGAAACGGATCATCGCATTCGCACAACCATACGTTTCGCTGCCGTACTGCGTTGCCTCAACGGTGATCTCTCCTTTTTTGCCGTGCAGCAACTCCAGTTCGTTTTCGTTGACGATGCGTGCCAGCTCTTCCCCTTTTACAACGCGGTAATGGATTTTACCCCCCGAAGTAGCTGTTGCGTTCAACGCAATGCGTTTGGTGTTTTCCGGAATCACTCCGCCGGCTGTATTAAACGTCACCGTCTGGGCCTGTTTGTTTGTCGATCCCGATTCGGCTAGGTAAAGACGTGCCATTGCCAACTGACCGTGATCGGCTGCATTATTTCCGTCGAGCATCTGATATTCGATGCGCAATGCGGTTACATCATTGAAATCGATCGAGATATCTTCGTAGCAGGGACGATTTCCACGATTGGGATTTGTTTTCGAATACATCGAATACTCTGAATGCAACGTGCCGTTTGTTAAAATGCGGAAACGCACATCACCGTTCGCCATCGCATCCTGTACGCCCAAGCGGCTCACAAAACGGGAGAACGGCGTAGAGAACTGATATTCGAGATGCCCCTCGGTATGATTGGATACCCCTTTATAGTAAGTCGTATCGTTCAAAATGATTTTCATCGAAGTGTCAACCGACTTATCCACCTGAGGGGGATGATTGCCCCACCCCGAAACGGCAGAACTCCAGTTGAGATCACCCAGCCACATGAAAGGGGCGCCTCCCGCGGCGTCGATGCAGGGAGAGAGCAGTTTGATATCGCCGGCAGTGTCGGCGGAGAGATTCTCCGCCAATACCACTTCCATGCGATAGGTACAGGTTGCATTTTCCTGCAGGGCCACATCGGCCGATAGGAACTGATTGTCGATCAGATCGTACGACCGGGCGCTTGTTGTAAAGCCGTCTGTCATGCGATACGTATAGGTTGTAACGTGTCGGATCACTTTCCCGTTGAGCGCGATGCGGGCCTTCAGCTGATAATCGCTGCCGACGGGATATAACCCCAACAATTCAAGCTCCTGGGCACACAACATCCCCGGGATGAGCAGCAAGAGCAGGGGTAAGTAATATCTGATAGCTTTTAATATTTTCATCTGACAATGATTTTTGTTACGTAATCTTTTCCATTTTCAGCAATCTTCACCATATAAACTCCTTCAGGAAGCACCGTTTCATAGCTCGATGCGTGAACGGTTTCATTCACGATGAGGCGACCGCTCAGATCGTAGATCATTACGCGGGCATCTCCCTGCAGGTCGGAAATGATGCAATGTTTATCCTGTACATAAACCGGATAAGAGCGTACGGCATCGATTCCTGTAACCGAGCGTTCGATTTTCAGAACGAAACGGCTTCCGAAGCGACCGGTTTCATTCATCTCGATCTGCTCTGTTGTGTGAAGCGACGGACTCCAGGATCTACCTGTCTGACGATCGAGGATGGTTACCTCGCTCTCGCTGAGTCCCGAAAGGTGTGCGATCTGAATAGAAAGCGGACCGATCTCACGGATAATCATCAGGATCGGAATCTCGATGTCCATCACCGGAATGGTATTTACCGAAACCGGGGTGTTGTTGGCCAGCGTGATGATTTCGTTGGCTGACGAGCCGACACTCCACATCTTCGGCGCATCCTCATTGAGTACGAAATTCAGAGAGGCATCCGCCTGCTGAACAATGTCGGTGCGGTCTGAATAGCGATCGCCGGTATTCAGTTGCAGACGGATCGAGGTGCGTTCGGTGGCCGTATAATGGTCGAAGTTACGTCGGTTGATCTCTGCCTCTTTCGCTGCCGGCAATACCGTCACGGAAGCGTCTTTCTCCATCGCCTGCACAAAGTAAGGCTGGAACGGAGCGATCTGTTGCGACTGTTCGTAGTTGGTCATGTCTGACGTTTCGAACGTTTCGCTTTCGTGGTTGTACTGATAAACGAAATGAGTCAGTTTTGCCGGATCGAAATCGATGTTCTGGCGTTTGGTCAAGTTGATATTCGCCAGGTAAGGGTTTCCGATCAGGTTCCATCCCTCATTTGCCACACCCAATGGAGAGGAGAAATGCTCCAGTCCGTTGATGGTTACGGCACGGTTGCTCAGCAATGTACCGTTACCCGTGTTGAGAACGTTGTTGACATCGGCCGTAGTGGTCAACTTCACGTCGTTCTCCATGACACCTTGAATCAATTCCGCTTCCACCTCGAGGGTAGAAATCGGCTCGATCGCTGTGAAATGGTTTGCATCGGTGCCGTTTTTCAATCGCAGTTCAACGCGCGGTTCAAGCGAAACCTGCAGTTCGATGGTTTCGGCCTGAGCCCCCACGAGCGAAACGGTTACCGGGTTCCATGCCAGTTTGTTTATTTTAGCTCTGTCGATGCGTACGGAGAAGTTGCCGTTCGCCGAGTTCATATCCACCGTGTCGCGGTCAAGCGAGGCATAAGCGCTCTCTTTCACCGAAAGCAGTACGATATCGCCCGCATTGTAACTGTTCATCTTCACTTGCAGCGGAATTGTAGTATCGCCCTCTTTGAGGATGATATTCGGATTGCCGGCAGTGATACCCGGTACGATCACTTCCCCTTTGATAGGTCGTTGAGCCGCGTCCGGAGCGATCTGAAGCAGGAGTGTGGCCCCTTGATTCAACAAGTTTCCGGCAATGCGGAAGGTTGCCGTTCCGTTGGCTACGGCCGTGGCGTTCGCATACGTATCGAACGGCTGTTCCGATCCGATGGGACGAATCGTCAATGTAATCGGATCGCCTTCGAGAATCGCTTCGTCCGAAACGGTAAGCACCACCGTGTCTTGAGCCGCGAGTGTCATTTTGCGGTCAAACAGGAGTGTTGCGTACTCTCTTTTCAGCGGGCGGTATCCTGAACGGGATGCGTTTGCGTAGTTGTACGGAAGTTCCGCAAAACGGTTCACATAATAACCTGCAGTGGTACCGGCCGGCAATGTCGCCTGCCATGCCCCGTTTGCGCTAGTCGTGTTCGATCCGTTTGTCTGTGCATCGTGCCGAGTGCTTTCTGTCGAATTGAACGGAAACGACGAACGGTGACCTTTTACCGCCATTCCGAACTGTGTGACGGCTGCATCGTTTTTCGCATCTAGAATCACTCCCTCTTCATCGAGGTAATCCATGTTGGTGTATACGACCAATGCCGAATCGTTCAGTAGGGGAGCGGAGTGCATGTAACGCACCACTTCGTCTTGTGTTAAGGAGCGGTTCCACAATCCCACCTGGTCGAATGCACCGCTGAACCAACGGTCGCCGGAAAAATTCTGTCCCAGCATCAGCGGCGCTTGGATGCGCGCTTTGTTGATGGTGCGGTTCACGGTGTATTTCGTTCCGTTGAGGTAATAATCCATTCCGTCGGGACGTGCTACCAGTGCCAGGTGGATCCATTGTCCCAACTGATCCGGTGTCACGTTCAATGCCGTAGAAGTTCCCCAGCTCCAGCCTTCCTCGTTCCAGTGGCAACGCACATTGCCGCTCTCCAGGTGAATGCCGGTAGCGACCATCGGACTGCCGCCGCGGAACATAAAGAGTGGTTTCATCCCGGAGAGTACCGCAGCCGAATCAATGCGTATCCATCCCATGATTGAAACGGTGTTCGACAGGTGAACCGGTGCAAACGTAGCGCTGTTTCCGATGGTGAGTCCCCCTTTAATAAGTTGAACCGAGTGTCCCGCTTCGGCCGGTATCATTCTGTTGGTCACTTTTACCGGGAACGGAATCATCTGGTGATCCTCTCCGCGCAGGTAAGTTGGCGTTGCTTCGCCGAACGCGCCGAGCTCTGCAGGGTTGATCTTCATCTTACCCGTTGCCACTCCTTTGGTGAAATGGAACGCCTCGGTCGGTTGCAGAATCGGATGATCTGATTTTACAGAATAAGCTTGGAATGGTTCCATCAAGTCGCCTACCAAACGGGCATCCAGCGTATAGTCTGACTTCTGCTGCGAATAAACCGAAAGCACGCCGGCCTGATTCATTTCGCGTATGGTTACTTCGATCGCCGGCTGATAGGTGACGATCAGCATGCATTTGCCTCCCAGTTCGGAGATGCGTGCCGCATCGGCTGTTAAAGTCGCCGTACCGCCATCGTATCGCAATTTGCGATAAGCCTCCCAATATTTATTCTCTTTTTCGGCATCCGCCACGTAGAGGTGGTACTCTTTCGCCGCATCGTAATTGTCGATGAAGAAGCTTAGGTCGGTGGTATCGCGCTCGCTTACCGCATTATCAAAATTCTTGATCTGATAACCGATAGGAGAGAGGATGTAATAGTCCGGGTGTAGGTTCGATTCCTTTTCGGTCAGCACCTGCGTGTCATATCCGTATACGGTCAGTTCTGGCGTATATGCGGCGTCTTTCGCCGTGATACTCATCAGTTTAAGCTCTCCCTTAGCGAATAACGTCGTTCCCGAAAGCGGAGCTGTCACCGCATGAGATGCGCCCACCGAAACCGGCATGTTGACAGCTGTAAATTCCCCACGGATACGCGGACGCGGTTCCTGACGGGAGAAAGTCTCCTTGTTGTCGGTCAGTGTTTCGCCGTTGAATCCGTTGTAATACACCAATCCCTCTTTTCGGTCCGCTTCGTGCGAATACATCACCTTGCGGATTTCCTCCTGCGAAAGCGCGTAGTTCCAGATTTTAAACTCATCTACGGCGGCATTGATCGCGTTCAGGTCATACCCGTCTGCGAATAGCGAAAGATACATCGAGTTATTCAAGGTATGTTCCGGCAGGATACGGGGAGCGGAAACCTTCTGTATTCCGTTCACAAAGATTCGGATATCGCCGTTTCTGCTGTGTGCTACCGAGATGTGCGACCATTCGCCCAATTTGAGCGCGCCCGCATTCAGTTCTTTCTGCTGATCCGGCATGTTCGTTTCATAAACGGGAC
Organism: Bacteroidales bacterium; assembly: GCA_036655355.1. Taxonomy (GTDB): domain Bacteria; phylum Bacteroidota; class Bacteroidia; order Bacteroidales; family JAUNSR01; genus JAUNSR01. Next base: position 283,834 of record JAVVQG010000002.1, on the reverse strand, counting down.
GCGAGAAGTTGTTCGCCGGACAGTATTTGAATCTCAGCTGATCGCCGTCGACAGCCAGGTACCATCCTTTCACGTCGCGATCATCCCGTTGACGATTCCCCAGTAAGATCCCGTTGCTCTGCGGCTTCGCCCAGAATTCAATGGTGAAGTCGTTGAAGAAATAATCCACGTAGCCCAGGTCCAAACGACCTTTCTGGTTTGAGTAGAGTGCGTTGCCCGCTTTCTTATTCGGAGTAACCGAAGCCGTTTCCGTTACCACGAATTCCTGTGACAGGGTGGATACGTCCGGCGACTCGCGCAGGGTGAGTTTGAGCTGTACGCGGTCTCCCGGATTCAGTGCCGTTGTAAGGTACTGATACGGATTGTTCTGTACGATGCCGTTTACACGCCATTCATAGTGGTAATACAAAGGAACGATCCAATAGGTATCGATACCGAGTGTGCGGCGCCCCTCCACATTGGAAAGCTCTTTCAGCGCGAAACCGTTTTTGAAAAAGCGGTCGGCCGGATTCTGCAGGTCCGCTACGTAGATACCGCGACCGTAATCCTGAAGCACGAATTCCTGCGAAGTGTAGTTGATTACAGCGTAACCTGATTTCGCCGGATTATACCCTTTGGTCCAAAGTCGCCATTCGTTCGAGTCATGCTCTTTGAGATACACCCCGCTTTGGTCGTGGTGCAGGTAAAGGTCGCCGCTTCCTTCATGGAAAAAGAGCGAGCGGGCGTTTACGTTCGGTAAACCATTCGCGAATACCTCCTGCGAGCCGTCTTTCAGGTTGTGGCGAACCACTTGTCCCTGCAACGCCAGGTAAATAACATCGCTGTTGTCCGGATCGGTTGCGATTGCCGAGGCCTGTGTCGAGAACAGATCTACGAATGTCTCGCCGTTATCCACTGAACGTTTTACCTTCTTATCCGAGGTAAGCACGAACAGGGTAGTGTGTCCTTTATCGCGGCACAATCCGAAATCGCGCACTTTGTAGCCGATTTTAGCCGCGATGTCGGTCATACTGCGACCCACATCGTTCAGACGGAAAAACGATTTGTCACTTGCCTCTCTGCGCAGGTACCAATTGCCGGTACAAACGTCGGCGGCGGTAAAGCCATTGTTCCACGAACCGAATTCGCAATCCTCGATACCGCCTCCACCTCCGGAGTAATAGCAGGCGTTGCTGTATGGATTGACGAACGCCGTGCTTCCCTCGTATCCGCGATACGCACCCCAACGGCCGTAGCGGTAAGTCTGGGCATCGATATCCTGTGTGTTACCGAAGAGCAAATGATCGCCGAACTCGTTTACCTTAATCGAGTAATAGAGCATCTGGCCCATGTTGCTTCCGATATTCGTCCACTGATGATCGTTGATATTCGGATCTTTCATCAGCATACCACCGTCGGAACCACGGAAAACGCGTCCCGATTTATGCGATACGATGCAATGGTTGTCAGCATTGTGTCTGGAGTTACTAACCCCATAATACAAGCCGTCGTCATGAAGCGCCTTCATACGGTGTCCCCAAGCGTATTCATTGAAATCGCGACCCCCGTTGCTACTGATCGCCGAGCTCATCGAGCATCCGTACACCCAGTTCGGATCGGTGAAATTCACACCGAAGCCGCCTAGCCATCCCCAAGGCGATTCGTTTCCGAACAAACGTCCCGAGCCGATTCCGGCAGAAGGTTCCTGAAGTGTGATCCAGTTCTTTCCTTTATCTTCCGAGAAGTAAAGCGCCGTTTGGAGCGGGTTGCGACGACCTGCCGCAAACCAAAGCTGATTTGGGTTATTGGGGTTTACATTCAGGAATCCCTGCGAGTTGGCCACGGTAAACGGAAATACGGTCGTATCGCTCCGAAGCGTGGTTCCCGCCTGATCGTGAACGCGGAGTTGCATTTTCTTGATTTGGTACACCTTCTTGCCATTAACGGTAGTGCTTTTGGCTCCATCGTCAAAGTAGAAGATGCTCTGAGAGGTTGGAAGATAGATCAAATCGCGGTTTTGCGGATCGAACTCCACTTGTTGAAACCACACCCCTTTGGCTCCGCTTTCAGGATGTACGTCTTTCAATTCGTCGGGCACGATTACCTGTGTCCACGTTTTACAAGTATCCTCGCTGATCCATAGCGGACTGTTCCAATAAGAGCCGCCGTTTTGTACGGCACCGATGAATTTCAGGTTACCGGCTTTATCGCGGAAACAATAGCCGCGTTTAAATCCTTTGTGGGTAGCCCCCTCTACGCGTCTCCACGAATCACCACCGTCTCGTGTTTCATACACCGGATTTCCGTTGCTCATAAAGGCAAAGACGTGATTCCAATCGTCCGGATCCACCGGAATCGCCGAGTGAGTAGCGGTGTTACGGTGTTCGCGCACCGGGATTCGGTCTGTGATGCAATCCCAGGTACGTCCCAAATCGTGCGTACGGAAAATTCCGCAGCCGTCGGGCACCACCATCAGTGAGTCGTCGTTCTCGGGATGAACATGAATCCAGTGGATACGTCCCGAAGAGGGTTTATGCAGCACGGGGCGGAAAATCCCCGGCTGGCGTTTCCCGCTGCGACGATCTTCTACCGTATAAGGTTCCGATTTATAATAGTTATCCAGTTCCGCACCAACTACCGAGCGTATGTTACGCATCATCTGTTCATTATAGGTGGAGTCGACGAACTGATACAGGGTATCGCCTCCGGGCGTATACCCGTGTGTGGGAAGCCATTGTTTGGCATATTTTCCATACTCATTCGTACCGCGGACATTTTTCCGGTTTTTCCGGATGTAATGTCCCATGACAGATCGGATTTCTTCACTATCCCAACCATCGCGGGCGAGTTTAATGTACACTTCGTCTTGGAGAAGATCCTCTTTCTTCACCTCCTCGAAAAGGGAATCCGGAATCTGATTAAGCTTGTTTTGAAGCTTTTGATTTCTGATGATCACCTCATCCCGAAATGGAATTGCCTGAATGGCAAGGGGGATGAGCAGTGAAATCCCATAGAGATACTTTTTAACTTTCATGTGAATATTATTAATAGTGCTTTGGTTAACTATTGAAAATCAATGCAAAATAAAGCATATTCAAATGAATCGCTGCGGGGATTAATTATCGTAAGAAAATATTGGGGAATATTCGCAGAACAGCAACAAGAAGCTTTATTTGTTTTTTTGCTACGCAAAGCCTTTTGTTAAGCTTTTTGTTTAATAATGTTAATTGGGTAAAAGTCTTTTGGTGCACAAATAGAGGGAGTTAACTGTTTTTGTGCTCACTAGATATGGTGAATCGCGAGCTGCTTTTTCATTATTAGTGGGGATTGCTGCTTATTTGGGATTCCTCTAACTTTGTATTCGAAAATTAGCACAAGAGATAAGTATTTAATTAGTTCGAGATTTGAAATTAGCACAAAGGAGGTTGTCTGGCATTCTTAGGAATGGATTAGACAACCTCCTTTTATTTTTTTCGTTAAGGATTGCCCCAACCCATATATGCGCCGATATCTTCAGCGATGAAGAGCCAAAAGAGTAGCAGGATAACCAGAATGATGGCTGCCCAACGCAGAACGACTTTCGAATTAAATTTGTGCGATGCGTTTTGAGTTTGATTATTACGATGTTTATGATGACTCATATCTGTAAATATTAAGGTTGTATTTACATACATAACAACTATTTAAAGAAGTGGTTCGCAAACAAAAAGGGTTCCGCTCCAATTGAATGGAGCGGAACCCTTTTATTGTAATTTTCATTAGATGCTTCTAAGAAACCGGCTGAACGGGTTTCATACCTCTTTGTTCTGCGATCGACATCAGGTAATTCATCGCCGCTTCTCTTTCGTTCGGAATGATTCCGTCGAGAATCGCATCTTTCAGCGCTGATTTCAAATCGCCCACTTCGCGACTCGGAGTAAGGTTGAAGATTTGCATGATCTCTTCGCCCGAAACGGGAGGTTGGAAATTACGGATGCTATCTTTCGCTTCAATCTCCTTCAATTTGTTGCGAACCAGTTTGAAATTAGCAAGGAAGCGTTTCACCTTTTCCTTGTTTTTCGAAGTGATATCCGCTTCGCAAAGGGTCATCAGGTCATCGATGTCATTGCCTGCGTCAAAAAGCAAGCGTCGCACGGCTGAATCAGTAACCTCCTCTTCGGCAAGAACGATCGGGCGCATATGAAGACCCACCAGTTTCTGAACATACTTCATCTTATCGTTAAGCGGAAGTTTCATTTTCCGGAACACCTCGGGGATCATTTTCTCACCTACGAAATTGTGGTTGTGGAATGTCCACCCCAACTTCTTATCGTATCGCTTGGTGATTGGTTTGCCGATATCGTGAAGCAAAGCACCCCAGCGCAACCACAGGTTGTCAGACATCGCGGCCAGGTTATCCAATACCAAAAGCGTGTGGTAGAAATTATCTTTGTGTCCGCGCCCGTCTTTACTGTCAACACCTTTCAGCGCCTGCAGTTCTGGGAAAATAATTTCCAAGAGTCCCGATTTCTCCAGCAACAGGAAACCGACAGAGGGTTTCGGAGCTTTCATCATCTTATTGATCTCATCGATGATTCGTTCGCCGGAGATGATGTTGATCCGTTCGCGGTTGCGGTGAATGGCGCTGAACGTTTCGTCTTCGATGTAAAAACCGAGTTGTGTAGCGAAACGGATGGCGCGCATCATGCGCAGCGGATCGTCGGAGAAAGTGATATCGGGATCGAGCGGGGTACGGATAATTTTATTCTCCATATCGGCCAGACCGTTGAAAGGATCTATCAATTCGCCGAAATTATTCTGATTGAGGGAAAGTGCGAGGGCGTTGATGGTAAAATCGCGGCGATTCTGATCGTCCGTTAACGAACCGTTTTCAACGATGGGTTTGCGGGAGTCGTGTGTATAGGATTCCCGGCGGGCTCCTACAAATTCAACTTCAAGATCATAATACTTCACCTGTGCGGTTCCGAAGTTCTTGAATACGGAGAGATGTGCTCCCTTACCCAATCTTTTCGCTACGGCGGAAGCCAGTTCGATACCGCTTCCCACCGTTACCACGTCGATATCTTTCGAATCACGTTGAAGGAAAATATCTCTAACATATCCTCCGATCACATAACTCTCCAGGCCCAGCTGACCTGCTTCCTCAGAAATGATTTTAAAAATATTATGCTGCAGATGACTCAACAACTGCTCTTTATCAAGATACATGTAGTTATCGTATAAATAATCGCAACAAAAATACAATAAAATAAGAAGTTTTGGCAAGAATAGGAAGGGTGTATTGGTGAAAAAAGTAAAACTCCCCGGTCGAAAAAGAGGGGTCGCAAGAGCTGTGAAAAATAAAAAGCGCCCAAAACCGAGGGGATTTGGGCGCGGTATGGAAAAGAAAAGCTTTTATTCAAGGTCACGGACACAACGGACGTTTCCGCGATCATTGTTACTGTTGATCAAGTATAAATTGTAATTGTTATAACTCACCGAGAAGCCATATCGAGTTCCATTAATTGGATTAAGGCTAAAACGGGTGCGTGACATGTGATTATCACTTTGCCAATTGCCGTCGTTACCTATGCGGGACTGCATTAGAGCTAACTCCCTTTGATTTGGCATACGCCAACCTGTTCCGAGTTTCTTAATAGGAGAATTAGGACTGTCTACCAACGTCTGCATTTCAGGCCAGTCTATTCCCATTGCTACTGACCCTTTCTGCACTTCAAATCTTCTTCTGGGCATATTGTCAGCTTCTCGCTCATGATGCCTACGGAGTTCAGTAACAGCAGGATATCCTCTGATCGATTTATAGTTTAGTGCGTCGAGCGAGATTATCCCTGTATTGCGATCATAATTGGCAAAATCCTGAGGAGTATCGCCTTCTGCGACATTTCCTAAATTTCGAGCACTCCTGTAATATAACTTTGTTTTATCTATTCTACTAGAAGGGCCGATAGAGGAGCCTTCGGATGACCACAAGACTGTTGGATCGTTTGCAGCTGAAAAACTACTGCTAACATACCATTGATCTGCGTGAACCCATTCCGTTTTATCATAAAGTCTGGCTGCGGGATCAAATGAGTTCTCTCCGATCCATAAGTCGGTAAGCTGATCAATACTTGTCAGGTACCATCGAATCTCATCTTTATCTATTTTTCCATTTCCATTATTATCGCGGTTTAAACGCAAACAAGCAAATTGAGCATTGCGATAATAATCTTTCAGTGTACCGTCAGAGGAATTTATGTAAGTATCCCAATACGTGTTTCCGTCCACGCCCCATAATGTGATGCAGTTTTGTCTGCCATTTCTTGTATTGGTAGGGGACTTGGTAACGTTTCCAAAGGAGTATTGAGTTTTATCCTGTATCATTTCGGAACCCCAAGCCGTTAGTAGTCTATCAGCACCTAATTCTGTGTTATACATCGTTTGGATAGAAGCCTGTCGGAAAGAGATGACAGAACGTGTCATCATACTGTTTCCGTCAGGACTAAAGGCCTGTTCGGATAATATGTTGAGAATACGTTCCGGCTGGTTTACAAATTGCTTCCAGAGGTCGACCGATTTGTCATTCGTATCTTCCGGATTATTCTCGTAATAATTCTCATTGATGAAGGCTGTGAATTTTATGTTTCCGTCAAATCCGAATAAATGATTCTCTATATTATTATCCATTGAATTATATCGTTCTTTGCATTGTTTTAATATGGATAATAATTGATCAACAGTCAAGAGCATTGATTTATTTGATTTAAAGTGATTCAGATCGTCTCCAATAAACCTGTATTGCTCTCCTGAGAATCTTGCAAGATTATCATAATAATAAGTCACGACTTCTTTGTTCGTACCATTACCATTTCCAATATTAACTTCATAAGTTTCATTTAACTTGAATAAAATCCAATCTTTATCTTTGGGGATATCTTTTGAAAATCCTTCCGAAAAAGGTGTCTTAACGTACCAATCCAAATTATTAACGATAGAACTTGCCGAAAATGTTATAGACTGAGCTTCATAATGGGCATCAAAACTATAGGTTGCATTTCCTTGTATTACAGCACCTTCGGCTCCTGGTTGATTTTCCACCTTTTTATCTACTTCAAGTTGAATGTTTTCGGCCGATTTGATAGTAATGTGATAAGTATAATGGGAGTTTCGAATCGCATCATAATCATTTGCGTCCGGAATATCATTATAAGAACGGTATCCTAGATGGATGGTATATACCACGTCTGCAATTATGTCAACTTGCGCACTGTTTTTATAAGTTAATACTCCTCTTAACTGAACATAAGAAGATCGAGCTGGAGCATAGATAAAGGCGCCGTTTACTACCGTCTGATTGGGCTTTCCTGTTACAGGAATCTTTTCCTGTAGTTCTCTGTAATTATATTGTTTTAACAATTCAAGTCCGGAAGGTATTAAAGCCTTGGGGGTATGAGTGTTCTCCAATATGTAAAATCCGAAAGTCTTACCTTTAAGAGCCCCTTCTCCTTCGATATTATACCAATTTGTATTGAAGTAATCCTCCTGATTTTGGAAACGATCTTTAGTTGTTTGAGAAAAAAGTGAAACCTTCTTAGGCACATTCATCACACGCCAATCTTTAGCAGTAAAGGTTACGCCTTCGGTTGTTGTTATAATGAAGGAAATCTTGGAATCTACTCGACTCAAAGAGATTGTGCCCAAAAGACCGTTATCTCCTTCTTTTATATCTACGTTTGCTACCTTCCCTGTTTCATCTTCGATGCATCCAGACATTAGGAAACTATTTCCTCGAGAGACGGTATTTTGTAGAAGTCTTGAGTTAAGCTGTTGTAATTCCGATTCTGTTCCCACTGCGTCCAGCGCTCTCACCTCCATCTCCATTATGTCCAAATTCAGATTGGCGATTCCGTACACATGTTTTCTTCCGCTGTGAGTTAATAATGTCAATTTATTGTTCTTAAGTTCATCTGTGTTAAAGAACTGTCCTGAAGTACGTTTTCCTTCGGTATCGAAAACAAGAACATACAAATTATGTATCTTTTTTTCATCTGCATCTGATGCAACAGCACGTGTTAATTGTTCATTTGATGAGGCTTTAAATGAAAAGGATGCGGTTGCTGGTAAACCTGCTTCCGGACCGATTATTTCAGATGTAATATTATCAGTACAAGCGTAACCTAACAGCAATAATGTGAAAAATAAGATATAATGATTGGTTTTCATTCGTGAATTTTATTTTATAACGCTAGGGGCAAATATGCCATCTTTGTTTCTTTTGTCTTGTTATTGTAGTATCTAAAAGAGTGCGTATCTTTATTAATCAAAGGTGGGAATATCAATTTTATGGTTGTACCACTCTTTAATACTGTATTCCACTCTAATCTCAGTTACATTTAATATCAGGGAAAGCGTATATCTTTTTCCCATCTCTAATGAAGAAAGGAAGTTATTCATGTTTTGTTCGAATGAGACCTCTTTCTTTTCGGCTCCTTTTCTATATTCAGCACGAATTATCAATTGTATTTTCCCTGTAAAGGATTGCGGAATCGGCATGAATTTATCGCTTAACGTAATTAATTGATTTTCATTTTTTAAATCTACAGATGCAAGGATTCCGTTTTCGACGGAAAGTAGAAATGACGTGCTTTTGTCCGGGTTTAGCTCCCAACCGTAGCCACTGTTTACATACTGTAATGATCCGGAAGTCCTTAACCCGTTCACCTCAATCTCCATTACTCTCATTTCCACATCTTCCGGAAAGTTATCCGCTTTTCTTGCACTGAATTCCACACATGATAAGTAATGCTTAAATTTGAAGTTGATCTGCCCTTCTGTTTTGTTCATAACCGGTTCTGCAACTAATAGGTCGATCTGATCGGCAATCGAAGGTGACATATCATAATTGAAAGTGGGTTTTCCCGCTTGTGATTTCGGTGAAAAAGTAAGCATCGTATTTCCATCATCCACATAAGGGGCATAAGCGAAGAAACTTACCTGACCGGAAAGAGGCCAGTATTTTAAAGGAGTATAGTACCACTCTGATTGGGCGTTCTCTCGAACCACTTTTTGGTTATACATGTAGTTCAGAATATCTTCATCAGGATTGAATTCACCTACCGACCGTGAAGCAAAAACCCCCATCTCGTAGATTAAATCATTGGAGAGCAACGGTCCACGTGTAACCGGACTATTCAGAGAAATATCTTGCGCTTTTTCATAAAGTTGGAAGTTGATTTCTAGTCCCTTCTCTAAATCGTCATTCTTATCGGAGGAAGGAGAACATGCTACTAAAATAAAAGTTACTATAATAAATATATATCGTATTTTTGAATTTAGACTCATAATGATTGTCTGATTGGTCTGATTCTGTTTATAATGAACCTCTTATTAATACTCTGTTGCCCAACTTCCAGTTTCAATCGGACCGAAAGAGATAGGTGCTCCGTAGGGGTTCAGGACCAATGTATAGGTGTAATTTACATTTGGTTTCCACGAGTTGATCGACTCCGGAAGTAGAATGTCTGATTTAGAAAACTCTACATCACCAACTTTATATTCAATATCAAGTCGAACATCTGAAGTGGGCCACGGAATAAGGAAGAGATTCATCATGCCATCTTTGGTTTCTCCTTTATAAGATAGGTTCACAGCAGGTGTGAAAGATTTGGTATATGAATCGTATAGAATTCCGTCAGTTTGTTTATATCCCCATTCGTGTACATTGACTTTATTCTCAGTCAGAGTAAATCCGCAGATCCCCTGACAAAATACGTCTCTTAGAGTAATCCGTGTCACTTCTATGGTTTCATACAATGGGTTGCCATCGGCATCGGAACCATATGCCGGTATTCCGCTTTGGAGTTTAAAATTCACTCTGGCTAACACGTGAGTGAAAACGAATTCTACCGCTTGAGGTGAAGTAATATCTTTACGAGCTGCAATCAAGACATCTACCTGATCTTCGATATTACTGTTTACCCTGAATTCATTAATCCAAAGTTTTCCCTCATTAAAATAGCACGTCGCATCAAGCGAATGGGGGGAAATAGCATAAAAATGATAATCACAAGTTGAATCCCAATAACGTTGTGGAGTATATACCCATGAATTATTTTCAAACGAGACAATTTGAGATTGTGACATTGTCTGTGATTGAAAAATAGGGAAATATTGAGAACTAGTAGGTGAAGTTCCTTTCTTGAATTTATACCCCCAAACTCCCATTGTGGAATTAATGTCTTCCAGTTTGCTTCCTACAGCTTTGGTTCCTTGTTCTACAAACGAATCAAACTTCATTGGCTCTGTATGTGAGGAGTCCATCTCCTCTTCTTTAACACATGCAGTCGATAACAATAGAAGTGCGCTTGAAATAAAAATGTATTTGTTCATCGATGAATTATTCTTTGGATCCTTTGGACGGATCTATTTTGAGATAGCGCAAAATTTATGAAAAGCAGCCTGAAGGGTCACTCCCCTCCGGTATATACAAATTGGTTTAAAAAAAAATGTTTCGATTGCAAAAATAATTATTATTTCTGATTGATGATATTATCCGAATGGATACGAACTGCCCGAACACGGTTTATTTCACTTCTTAAACGGTTACCTTCATCGTATTTTATAGTTTTCCCCGTACTTTCGGGATTATTTGCATTAAATTCAATTTTACCTGTCTTATGATTATTGATAATCGTATATAAATAGGGGGCATTCCGACTTTCACTTGTAACTAATTTATAGTTACCTGTTGAAGCATCATAATCAACTTTGGCGCAGCGTGCTCTTTTTTTATCATCTTGATAGAACGTTCCGGATTGGTGATTAATATAGCCATATCCGAATAACAACCATGCATAAGCTTTGTAATTTACATCGTTGATTACAAAGGCCGGTTGAGAAGACCAATAAAACTTATTTTGGAAAGTTTCAAACTGAACAAATCCCCCGCGAACAATATCCTCAATTTCATCTGTACCAGGTAGGTACCATTTGGGGTCAATGACATTTCCGTTGGCATCCCTTTTGTTTTTGTTGTAACAATATTCGGCTGCACTTCTCGGTTTTTTCTCGAGGGATAATTGTTTTTCAGCTCTTTTATTAATCAAACTTTGTGTGTAGCTTAGCCCACTATAGGGATGCTTCGTGTTATCAAAATCATAATATGCATCCACCTCTTTCGCTGCACCATTCGCAAATGATGCAAGGATATCACCCAACCATCCTGAAGAAGCAAAATAGATTGCGACCTCTTCTGTTGAAAGTTGTATGCTCAAATCCTCCTTTTGCTCCCATTTCATACCGTCTGTTGTATCGCCATAATTATCTTTCGGGTCGAAATTATACAGATATTCCTCAAAATATTCGATGTAGTATTCTCTCCCGGCGTATATTACCGGATAGAGATCATGTTGTTTGAAGGTGTATTTTTCTGTTTTAGAAGGGGTAATGTCAGTCTTATTTTTGAAATAGCGTAACTCCAACTCCGCATTGCGCATTCCCTCTTTAGAGGCATTCGGGTTCTCATCAAAATAAAGCCAAATCCGGTTTTCGCGGTTGTTGTAAATTGTTTCCACTGTCTTTCCGGCTAAAGTATTTGTAACCAAATCGGTAGTGAAATAAAGGCGCTTCCCTTTATGCGATCCGGTTTGGCAATATTGCTTACCTGGTAGTAGGGGACTCTTCTCGAGACGAACCCATTGGGTGTTTCCAGGATTCAAAATTTCCACTTCCACCTTTGCCTCCTCATTGGCTAGGATGATATCCATCGGACGAATCTCGATGTGACAATCCAATTGAGTCTCCCGTTCTATGGATACTAAAAATTCGTCATTGGTCACATTCACCCGATGATCGAGAGAGATATCGGGTGTCTCGTGGTCGTTTCGGTTCGTGATGCCGCTAATAGTGATGTTGTTTTTATACTGTTTGTTACGGAATATCATAAAGTTATCCGTATGGTTTGCTCCCAGATAGACACTATACTCAACCTTGTGTTTTTTACCTTGATGATCCGTGTAAAAACCCCTTAGGACGACCTTTGCCGCATCTTCTTGCGCCATTTGAGGTTTGTAACGCTGCTTTGAATCCGCATCGATGTGAAGGGGATAATCATTCCACCCGTTTGGAAGACGCCGATGCTCTCCCATGTAGAAATGAAATTTTAGCGGCTCGCTCCCTTCCGAGATAACAATGTTGGCTGGAGGGGTGAGGTTTTTGTACTCCTCCGACCCCTCCATAGCAGTAATGTCATTCGCATTGGGCAACTCTTGCAACCGAACTTTTGCAGGAAAATTACACAAGTCATAATTTTCAAGGTGGAAGGTGGGTTCGAATACCCCATCCTGCTGAGAAGGCTTGAGTTTGATCTCAAAATCGATTCGTGCGATCAAGGCTCTGAGGTTGATATTGATCACTTTGTCGTGTATTTCGAGGTTGTGAGTAACTTCTCCGTACATCGGCAGTCCATCTTTGGGTAATTGGTAGCTGAAGGGAGTCACTTTATCACGAAGTTCATCGATATGCTTCACTCCGCTTAGATCCATAGCGACGTTGGCGACAAGACAGATAAATGCCTTGTCTTTATCTTGATCTTCGCTAAACAGATCCATGTCGATCAAGAAAGAGCCATTGGGATTGCTTTGATACCACTGCTGGGTCAAGTTGTTATTACTTTCGCTTCCCCTAAGGAGAAGAGGCTTACCTTCATTATCGAATATAAGCAGTTGAAGAGAGGATATTTTCTTTTCATCCTCATTTTTATTATCGGCACGTGTCGATACACTCCATGGATCCATTCCTTGGGTAAGGGCGATGATTTTAGTTTTTCCGGCGGTATTGGTGCCGTTGCTCAAATCTTCATACGGGTCGCTGCATGCTGCGGTTGCTAGCACAATTAAGAGCAAAAATAGCCTCTTAACGGTAAAATATGAGTTAAACATGATTACTAGTATGTTTAAGATACCGGATTCTTTGGTTACTCGGCAGGTTGTCCGGGTTAGAAGTCGTTTTATTATTTTTTGTAAATGGCACGTACACGGTTGATGCTGTTTCGCTTTTGATTACCGGCATCCCGTGTAAATGTGCCTTCCGCAGTAAAAGGACCACGTACGTCCTGTTCTCCTGGTTTGTTTGTGGCAAGGTATTTATATCTGAAACCATGACTGTCACTGGTAATCAGATTATAATCATTACCACCAATGTAACGGACTTTTGCGCATCTTGCATGTTCTTTATCGTCAGATAAAAAAGTACCTCGAGCTTCTCCGTTGTTTGCGTGATTTTCGAAGATGATTTGGTTATTCTGATAAGAGGGTTGAGATGACCAATAATATTTATCCTGAAAATCTCGAAAATCCGTATAGGCACCTCTTACAATATCTTCGATTTCATCCGTAGCAGGAAGATACCATTTTACAGAATCTACCGTACCATCGGTTTTCCGTTTGTTTTTGTTGTAGCAATATTCAGCCGCACTGCGAGGTGTGGTTTCAAGAGACAATTCCCGCTCATTTCTAGCTTCAATTAACTTATTGGTGTATCCCAATCCATTATATGCATGTTTGTTGTTATCAAAATCATAATAAGGAGATACTTTACTTAATATATTTTCCTTGTTGTGTAGTGTTCCCGATGTAATAATTATCGCTTTGTCTTCGGTGGATAGTTGGATAGAATTATCGCTTTGCTGTTCCCACTTCATCCCATCCGTTGTGTCTCCAAAACCGTCTTTAGGGTCGAAGTTATACAGATATTCTTCATAATATTCCATATAGAATGTCTTTCCATTATACGTTACCGGATACATGTCATGTTGTTTGAATGTATAGAGCACAGGCTCATCTTCCACCCCGTTTTCATGGATGTAGGTAATTCGTAATCCGGCACTTCGCATTCCATCTTTAGAGGCGTTGGGATTTTCATCGAAATAAAACCAAACCCGATTGTCGCTGTTCGAAGTGATTGTAGTGGAGTAACTGCTACGAAGAATAGTAGACAAAAGATCTGTGGTAAAATAACGTCGTTTACCCGTATGTGGGAAGTTATCACAGTATTCGGCTCCTCCCTTTGAGTTTTTTTCAAGTCTTACCCATGAGCTCTGTTCTGGATTTTCAATTTCTACCCGAACGGAGCCTTTTCCTGTTAGATAAATATCCAATGGTCTCACCTCGATGTGGCAATCAAGATTAGAATAGCGCTTGAGTGATACTAAAAAGCGGTCTTGAGATACATTCACGCGGTGATCCATGGTAATACTTCCCTCTGTAGCACCGTCATGATTTGTAATACTCTTGATGGTAATAACGTTTTTGTATTGTTTGTTGCGAAGAATCTCAAAGTTATCCGTATGATTCGCACCTAAATAAATCTTATATCGTACCACATGTTCCACGCCCTGATGATCAGAGAAAGTACCATTTAGTAACACATAAGCTGCATCTGTTTTGGCTAGTTGCGGTTTGTAGCGTTGTTTCGCATTTTCCGGGATGTTCGGCGGATAATCATTCCAGTTATTTTTATAGCGTTTGTGCTCTGACATGTAGAAGTGAAATTTGATCGGTTCGCTTCCCGGAAATATCATATCCGAAGATGATGGCGTTTGCCCCCCATAACTTTTAAGATTGATGGGCACCGTTTCTCCAATCGGATCCTCAAGTTTAATGCCTGCAGGGAAGTTATGGAGTTCGTAATTTAATAAGGTGAATGAAGGTTCGTAGAGGCCAACCGTCTCCCCAGACTCTACATATATTTCAAAGTCGACACGAGCAGCCAGTGATCGCAAGTTGATAGTGATAACTTCCCCCTCTTGCTGTGTAGAACTTAAGTCATATACTTCTTCGCCTATTAAGGGCAACCCTCCTTTCGGAACACCCTGATGACCTTCGAATTTGGTTATTGCTTGTTGTAATTTTGAATAACTCTCCATTTTCTCAAGCGATTCGGGGAAATTAGCTAAAAGACAGAGTTTGGCTTTATCACGGGGTTGATTGTCGGGAAGCCAGTTTTTATCAATAAGTAGAGATTCTGAATTCTCTTCCTGGTGCCAAAGATAATTTCCGTTATTATCAAAAATGAATAACTGAAGAGATGAAATTTGTTTTTCATCTTCCGTTTTATTGTCAGCTTTGGTAGAGACCATCCATGGATTCATACCCGGAACTTCGTATTGAATATTAACGAGCCCTTTTCCTATATTATCGAACGCATTGAAAACCTCTTCCTCATTCTGAACGGAACAAGAAAAAAAACTCATTGAAAAATAAGCGAGCAAAAGGAGCTGAAAGAATCGGGTAAATGAAATCATAATGGCAATTTATTCAAATTCAATATTATTGTCTTCGCCGTCGGGAGTTTCCCAGTCGGTGTGTTGGCTGGTAATGGTACACACATCACCTAGGAAATTGAGGGTGAACGTATGCTTCTTTCCTGGAAGAAACGTTAGTTTAGACCCAACAGGTATACTAATCGCGTTCGTCTTATCTGCATTTATCGGATTTCCCTGGTTGTCTAACACCTGCCAAGTAGCAGAGACACTCCAGTCGCCAGGCATGCTTTGCGGAATAATGAAAAGGTAATTTTTCTCTTGTTTACCAATTGATTCCGCTCCTCCGGTAAGCGTGGAAGAAAAATCGCAGGAATTAGAAAGAATGGGGAAAACATAGTTCGATGTGCTCGATTTTTCAAAAGCCAACGTTTCCATATTCACCTTTATCTCCTGATAGAATGAGCCCGAGAGTTCAAGAGAAAGTAATCTGATTTTATTTGATGTATTCAGATTATGTATTGCAAAATCCACACAACTTAATAGGTGGTTGAAAACCAATTTTACAGCACCGTATTTCTTTTTGTGATTAAAGCGAGATGCAGCCATCAAGTCTTTCACTTTTGAGAAATCGTGTTTCGCTGTTTCATCCGTTTTTACCTCATAAGGCAACCGATAGGTCAGAAACGGTGCTCCTATTAGGTTTTTATCCGAAATAGAGATATCCTTATCTGATTCAGTGGAGGGGTAATAAGCAAAAAAAGTGTATTGGTCTTCTGCGATTTCGCTCCATGCTTTTGCTTTGCCGTAATCAAGCAGTCCGTCTTTATAGAATCCGTTCTTGTTGTAGAAATCCACGTCGGGTTTGATCTGGACTTTCTTGGTATCCCAATCGGAAGTGCCAGAGACATTTCCTTGTTCATTTACTACATAAAGGTACTGGATGATTCCGACCTGATCTCCCTCGGCGAATATCTCTTTCGGGAGTGCTTTCGTAGCGACGTCCTCGGGCATAAAGCGAATGTACAGTTGATCCTCACTTTCCACCGGATCATCTTGTTGACATCCGGAAAAGAGAAGTAATGCGATGGGTAGCCATTTAAACCTTATTGTAAATCTCGAGTAATGCATGTCTTTTTTCTTTATTGAGGCAAAATCGGAATATTCTCACCTTCACCTTCCCCCCATGGCGTGATGATAATGGGTTCGAACTGAATGCTTTCGGGTGTGATGATTAGGCCGTATTTTATTATCGTGCCTTGTTTCCAGGGAGTAGTATATCCTTTTTGATTCAGTATAATTTCTTTTCTATACGAGATCCCTTCATAGGTATAGTTCAAAATGAACTTCATCGTACTTGAGATGGACTGAGGAATCATCAAGATATCGGAGAAGAGGGGTGTGGCAGTTGTTTCATCTGTCAAGACCACCGGGTTGTTCACATTGAAAAGATTACCGTTGTAATCAGAACCAGAAACGCTCCATTCCGGGTTGTTTGCTTCATTGAAACTTCCAACGATTTTCATCCCGGTAAAATGGAAATTATTAAGGATTACATCGTTTTCCCAGTCTTTTTTGCGGATGGTGATGTTTACATTCGCGAGTAAATGTTGAAAAGAAAAGAGGATCGGTGAGTTAGTCCCTTTCGGAAAACTTTTCGATGCAATAAGCCAGTCGATCTGATTGTTGTTGGCATCTCGCTCCAATACGTTTATCGTTTCGATCGTAAGATTTCCATGCATATCCCCGGATATTCCCGATTTGCGATATGGATAGAAAGCTTTGAATACATAGGCTGCTTCTTTGTCCCAATAGCGAACAGGCGAGTAACTCCAGCCCTTTTCTTGGTAAACTACTTCCTGGTTGTTGAAAACGGGATAGAAGTCAGTTTCATCGTACGTTTTGGATGCAAATACCCCGAACGATTTTCCCGGTTTGTTTAGGTCCGATTCAATTGCTTTGGTTTCCATGCAGTTTGCAAAGGATACAATCCCGTCTGTGGAGATATCTTCTGCCTCTTCGGATGTACACGCCCAAAGAAAGGGAAGAAAACAAAGTAATCGAATTCGTTTTTTCATAATGAAGTTAGTTTTTGTGCCTCTTGGCAAAGTATCCGGGAGGGGGTTCAGTCCCGCCCGGCTTGTATTTTTAGGGAAGTGGGTTGATTATATTGCAGGAGTGACCGGCTTATCCCATCCTTCAGGAGAAGTAATTGTATCATCATCCCATTTAGATACTTCGGCATCGAATGTAATCTGAGTAGCTGAAATATTTATGTTATACACAATACTCTGATTTGCTTTCCAACCTTCATTTAATGGTAAATCAATGGTGTTTGTAAATAATTCATCATTTATTGTATATTCTATGTAAAGGCTTTTTAAATCATTATCAGAAGATGGTTGAGGAATCATCATGAGATCAGTAAATACCTTTTGGTTTTTTGAAGTTAAAGTTACATCCCCGTCAATCTGCTTAGGGAAATTTACTTTTGTTTCATCCGCAGGAGTTGTATCCCCACCTTCCTTAGTTGCTTCAATTGGAGACCAAAGACCTTTGACTTCATCGTTTCCGGCAGATGTAAAAGAATGGGTGTATTGTCTGTTATTAATTACATTCTTTAATGTGGCCACTTTTAATACTACCGTTTGATCGGCCCCGGTTAAAGAGGTGGTAAATCCTATTGATAGTTTTGTTAGGGTATGCTTGAAGTCAAATTTTACGGGTTCCTTTGTATAAGTATTATATCCTTTTTTTCTTTCTGCAATTAATAAATCTGTATGGCTGACATATTCAGCTGGATTATTTGAAACTGTAAAAGATGTAACTTTTAATGTTGCATTCCCACCCGCTGATGGGCTTTCAATTGAAACATTAGCCGATGTAGGTGCATATGCATAGAAGTCATAAGTACAAGTTTTATCCCAATAGCGGGTTGGGTCTTGATAAATCCATTTCTGGTTAGCCCATGTAATAGGGGTGTTTCCAAATACAGTGATAAAAGTTGATGTTTGCCCTACTGTTTTTTGTTTATAGCCCCATACCGAAAATCCTGTTGTTTGAACCCCCGCTAAATCTAAAGGTCCCTTAGTCGTTTTATTCACAAATGAACTAAACTCCATAGGTGTCTGTACAGCTGCATCCAAAACTTCGTCGTTAGTAGTACAACTTGCCAGTGTTAATGCAGCTGCGAAGCCAAATAATGAACTCTTTTTCATGATTATTTTTCTTATTTTAGTTACTGGGAGAGGAGTCGAACCTCGTCCAGTGAATTATTTGATTAGTGAAATTTAGTCGATAGAAGGGGTAACAGTTGTTCCGGGGGTAGTCCAGTCTGTTACTGTAGTTACACCGAACTCAATTGCATTAGCGCTGATTTCAATGTTGTATGTTATCTTCTGGTTAGCAGCCCATGTTCCTGCAAAGTTCAATGTTCTAGTAAATGTTTCTCCATTGATAGTGTATACTATATCAAAAGTGCTTTCCCCAATTCTCTGTGGGATCATTAACATTTCTGTGAAAAGGGGAATCCCCTCTTCACTAATTACTGTTGTTGTATGCTGAGCTGAAGAAAAGTTAGACGTATGTCCACTTGTTGAAATATTCCAAGTAGAAGAACCCTGATTCTGGTCAACTCCTTGGGCTTTAGTGAAGGTGTGAACATAGCTAGTCGCTTTGTTTGTAACTTCCCTCAATACTGCACTTGTGAATTTTACATCTCCTGCAAATCCTGCTTTCTTCTTTACATTGATTGATACATTGGATAGGACATGTCGAAATGTGAATTTTTGTGAGTTATTATAATCTACACATCTTTCAATGGCATCTGCGATTAGCAAATCTGTATGATCCATGTATTTCGTCGGATTATCTCCAGTCCTTGGTGTCGCAACATTGTTTACATTGAAATTCGACACAGTTAAAGTCGTGGTTGTAGCAGTCTTACTAGATGTTGCAGTTAGAGTCTCTTTGGGTGCATATGCATAAAAGTCATAGGTGCAGGTTTTGTCCCAATAACGGAGTTTTTCATTACCTGTGATATAAGTCCAAGCTACACCGTCATGTCTAACAGGAATATTACCGAAAACAGTTACGAAATCCTTTGTTTCAGGAGTTGAGATAGAAGATTTGTATTTATACCCCCATACACCAAATTGGTGAGCCGTAATTGCGCTATCCCCGTCATTACCAATCGGCGCCTTCGTCCCCTTATTAACAAACGAACTAAATTCCATTGGTGTCTGCATTGCAGTATCCAATACGTCGTCGTTAGTAGTACAACTTGCCAAAGTCAAAGCAACTGCGAAGCCAAATAATAAACTCTTTTTCATTTCCTTAATTTTATGTTTTTGTTTTTATTCTTCTGTAATTTGTTTTAATCGATAGGAATATCAACTACCTTGTCATCTTCCCATCCATCCACTTCGGTGTCGAAGCCGCCTCCGGAGCTTTCTTCTCCTTCCTCTTCCGTCACCTCCAGATCTTCCGCTACGATCACGCCGCCGCGGGGTTGTTTGTTCACCTGGTCGGTTACGTCGATGGTGATCAGTTTCTCTTTGCCGTTGATCAGGTAGAGTTCCAGTGTGAGGCGATGGTTGTACGTTTCGTTGATTTCGATCACTTTCGTGGGTTCGTTACGGTCGTACGAGATATGGTTTCCTGTTTTGGTGATGTCAGGATCATCCACCTGCGTGTCCTCGGATGATTTCGAGTCATGAAGCGAAATACCGGGAACTCCGAAAGAGCGGATGATCGCCTGACAGCCCCATTTTTTCTTTGTGCAATCGAAAAGCAAGGTGACGGGATTGTTATCCGTATGTCCGTTCGATAAAGTGACCGATCCGGCCATTCCCGACAGCGCCCCTCGCGCCTGAGCAACATATTCAAGTCCCGATTTAAACTCAAAGTGAATCACATAGCTGAATACACGCGGCATGAGTTTTACCTCCAGTATCTTTTCTTTGTTCGTGGGATCGTGCAACTCCGATTCATCTTCGATGTAGAGATCCTCAAAAAACGCTCCGAACAACATATCCGGCGGATTCACCGTCACCTCGTCCGGATAAAGCTTCGAATAAGAAGCTCTGGTTCTTGTTCGTGTCGTGGCCATCATCGCATCTCCATGTCCCCCGAACAGGATGTATTCCGTGTCGTTGTTGTAGAAAAGCATGTCGTGATACCCTGCGGACATATTCAGTTTGCCTCCATATTTGGGCATGTTGTAAGTTTGTCCCGAAAGTCCCGAATAATGCGGGTAGGTAACCAGACGAACCCCATCCGGTTCTTGCGGATAAACCGGAGTCCAATCGATATCCCAGGATGGCTCGATCTCGACATCCTCCTCCCAATGCATTCGCCAGTCCAAGTTGTAAGAGGTACGAACCTCTACATTGGTGGCATGGTTGTGATCGTAGCACAAATCCTTCCTGCAACCTGTCCCTGCGAAGAGTATCAGGAGAACCACCACTCGGTTCCAAATTGAAATCTTTCTCATCTTTGTCCGGATTTAGATCGTTGAAAAATAGTCCAGACTAACCCCACTTTCACTTTGGTTGGTCCCACATAACCCACACTCACTTTCTTCTCATATACATAATGTTTGTCTATCGGCACATACTGTTCATAGGTAGTTGAAAGGTATCCCACGCCGATTGAAAACTCCATTCGGAAGCGGGGACGCAATTTCAATACATATCCGTATGTTGCTCCTCCTCCCCAGAAGTGTCCTTTGTAACCCGGACCTCCGTTTTCGAGGTCATACACACCACCGTGTCCGTATGCTCCGAAAAAATGTCCGCGATAATCTCCGTCGCCTTTCAGCCAATAACGCGGTTCGCCGCTGAATTGTCTGATCTGGTAATATTTGTGCTTCGAATTATTTTTCCACCACGGCTGAACGAACTCTCCGTTTAGCGACCAATGTCCCTGTGGAAAACAATACTCAATTCCGATATTCGGTGCCAATGCAAACCAGTACAAGGCATTTGTTGAGATGTTCAGCAGCGGTTGCTTTTCAGCAGGGGTCGCTATCTTACTCATTTCAGGTTCCGGTTTCAATTCAGGTTGCTTCACTACCTCCGGTTCGCTAATCGTAACTTCTGCCGTTGGAGTCGTTTCAGGCGCTACAACTTCCGGTATATTCTCCGGTTCATTGTTCAATTCATTTTCCGCTTCATTAAACGCTTCCGGTTTTTCAATCTGCTTCGTACTGTAGATAACTACTGTTGAGGCGTTCTGAAGTTTCGGGAAGAAAGTCTCCATCATCTCGAGGTATGGTTTTCCCCATTTGAGTTCCATCAACACCTTGTTTCGTTTCTGATTTACCGGCACTCGGTCGATCACCTGGAGTACTTCCGTTTTGTATTGCATGGATGACGATTCCACCAACCGGCGAAGCTGAGGCCAGTTTGCTCCCGTACTGCGAATCCGAAGAAGAGAGTCTGCCACTTCGCTGTGCTGTTTCACATAGCCCGAAAGCGTTTCGGCGCGTTTGCGACTCAGTTCGCTGTTCAGCTTTTCACCTCCAAGGGGCGATGCGCTTCCGGTAATCACAACACTATCTATTATATAAGTGGATTCACCCGCGATCATTTTCCGGATTGTTTCAATCATCTCCCGAAGAGAAGATTCGTTTTGAGCAAACGTGAATGAGATTTCATCTGTTCCGGTGGGGTATAAAATATCGAAAGTTTGAGTCGACGACCCGTTCTCCCCTGCAACTAGAGAGCCTTTCTGCTCTGCCCGCAGGGAGAAGCCCATCGGGAGTATGCTCAGCAGAATAATTTTTAGAAGGAAGTTCAGTGTCGATTTCATTTGATTTGTCTGTTTTTTATCGCTAAGGTCAAAATCGCCCGCCATACACCGTTCCTCGGATATCTCATCTTTTGGTAAGTTCGGACGATCTTAAGAGTTCTTTTTGAGAAATAGGGTCATCTCCTTCAACTCCTCTTATTTGTTTTTGGTTTAAATAACGGTATCGTTAAGGTGATTCTTGTTATTTAGAATTAAAACAAACATGCATCTAGATTTCTTTGTTTTCAATAGTCGTAAATCAGTTTATTTTGTATTAAGTTTTGATTTATAGACTTAATTGTAATACAAATATAAAAACAATTTTAAAACGAATACAAACAAAGGATTGAATTTTGTTAATCTATTATCTTAATTTGTAAAGAGTCTATTTAATAACGGAGGTTAAAAGAGGTCGAAAAGGGGTTTTGTTTTCAATAATTAAGATAATAAATGCGCTATTCATGCGTGTTTCGGAGAAAAGGGATTGGTTTTGGAATAAAAATAAATAAGGAGAGGGATATTTATTAGTTACATCTGAAAATATGTTTAACACTACGATTAACTCAATTCAAAGATGAAATTTTTCAATAAAAGCTGTAAATCGAAGGGGGTGGGGGAAGTGGGGATGGAAAGCACGGCATTCTATCGAAGAAGCACGATATTCCATCAAGGAAGCACGATAAATGGCTATTCAAAGCAATGGCACGGTCGAAGCACCGCCTTGCTTCGACCGAACCAAGGCGGTGGTTCAACCGAAGCAAGGCAGTGGTTCGACCGTGCCAAAGCATTCAAAAGTGAATAGTATAGGATGATTTTGGAATCTTGTAGGATCAGCTGACGATTTTCCAGGATTCACTCAGGAAAAAATCGTAGTTGAAGCGATTCGGCTTATTTGGAGTGACCGTCGCACAGACTTTCGAAAATGGGACGAAGAATCTTCGGTATCGCCACTCCCGAGCAAGAGATCTGTTGCAGGCAAGCCTCCCCTTTTTCCGTCAGAGCGAAATACATCTGTCTTTTATCCTCCGTTCCAAGTGAGCGACTGATCATCTCTTTGCACTCGATTTGTTTGATTACCTTCGATGTATGTGAATTGCTCATGCCGGTTTTAGCAGCAATCTCAGAGGCTGAAAGCCGCTCCGTTTCCTGTGCCAGAGAGCAAAGTGCCATCGCCTCATTCAGGCAGATTCCATATCTGTTCTCAAACTCTTTTTCGTACGTTTCAAGCGCTTTGTAGATTTCGCGCATTACACAAATCGAATTCATGCGGGTAATAATTAGATAAACAAATTAACGTTGGCCTGATCGGCGCGTTCCATGTAGGTGGCAACGCCGCCAATGGTCACCTCGTCCAGAAGTTCTTCGCGGTTTACGCCCATCACATCCATCGACATTTGGCAGGCGATAAATTCCACACCACTCTCGATCGCTTGCTGGCGAAGTGCTTCCAATGATTCGATCCCTTTTTTCTTCATGATGAATCGCATCATTTTACTGCCCATGCCACCCATGTTCATTTTGGATAAACCGAGTTTACCCGAATGGGAGGGAAGCATCATCGAGAACATCTTGCCGAAGAGGTCCTTCTGAGTACTTGGTTTTTTTACCTTCTTAAGCGCGTTCAGGCCCCAGAAGGTGAAGAAAATAGTAACTTTCTCTCCTGTGGCCGCGGCACCGTTGGCAAGTACAAAGGTAGCAAGAGCTTTGTCAAGATCATCACTAAAAAGGATCAATGTTTTCCCTTTTCCTTGATTTTGTGTCGTCTCGACATCCCCTTTTCCGCTTGTTTTTTCAATTACAACCGTGTAGCGACCTTTCTCGTTGTGCTGTGAAATCAACTTATGTCCCGTTGTGTTACACCATGCGGCTGCATCGCGCGGAAATCCGGCATCCGTCGCCACCATCTCCATCCGTTCACCGGGCTGCATTTCGTCGATGCTTTTTTTCATCTTCAAGATCGGACCGGGGCATTGCAGGCCACACGCATCTACCGATAGGGTTTTAAACTCTTTCATAAAAGGCAATACCGTATTATTCTGTTTGGTTTTTAAATCGATTAAATCTTCGTTGCTTTCGGGGAGCGAAACGCGACAATTCACTCGTTTCACCGGTTGTGTAGCGGCATTATACAATTTGCAGCCGCCCGAGAGGTTTTTTACCTCCTCGAAGCCGTTTTGCATTAGGATGCGTGAGGCAAGGTATCCGCGTAAACCGATCGCACAGTAAACGTATACCGCTTTATCCGTAGGAATCTCATGCAGACGGCTGCGCAATTCGTCCACCGGGATGTTGATCGCGTAATCGATGTGATTCGCTTCAAACTCTTCGCGGGTACGCACGTCAAGAATCGTAACGCGGTTCAGATCCGCTTGCTGCATTTCTCGCCAATAGAGGGGTTTCATCTTGCCCAGCATGATGTTTTCCGCCACATATCCCGCCATCGCCACCGGATCTTTCGCCGATGAGAAAGGAGGCGCGTAGGCATGTTCGAGTAGGGTTAGGTCGTGAATCGTTCCCCCCTGCTTTAGGATGAGGGCCAATTGATCCAATCGCTTGTCCACTCCGTCGAATCCGACCACCTGGGCACCGAACAATTTTCCGGTCGACTTATCGAACGTGATTTTGATGGTGAGTTGCGTCGCCCCGGGATAATAACCCGCATGCGATCCGGAGTGGGTGGTAGAGGAAGCGTACTCGATGCCCATCTGTTGCAATCTTTTCGCAGGCAACCCGGTAGAGGCCACCGTCATGTCGAACACCTTGGCGATGCCGGTGCCGATCGAACCTTCGTATTTCGTGGTATTTCCGAAGACCATATTGTCCGCCGCGATGCGTCCCTGTCTGTTAGCCGGCCCTGCCAAGTAGTTCAGCCACGGTTTTCCCGTAATCGGATGCGGGTATTCGATGGCATCGCCCACGGCGTAAATGTTCGGATCGGAAGTTCGCAGGTATTCATCCACTTTGATTCCGCCCGCTTCCCCGATCGTGAGTCCGCTTTGTGCTGCCAGCGCTGTAGCGGGACGAACCCCGATGGCTAGAATCACAAGATCCGCATCAATCGCCGTTCCGTTTTTGAATTCCACTTTCAAATCGGTTTCTGTCGATGCAAAACCGGTCACCGTTTCGCCGAGGTGAAGATGTACTCCTTTGTCCGTCAGGTGTTGATGCACCAACGAAGCCATGGAGAAATCGATGGGAGCCATCACCTGAGGCGCCATTTCGACGATGGAAACTTCGATGCCCTTTTCGTGAAGGTTTTCGGCCATCTCCAATCCGATGAATCCCGCGCCGATCACCACCGCTTTCTGTACCCGGTGCGAATCGATGTAGTTCTTGATCGCATCGGTGTCGTTTACATTGCGAAGTGTGAATATTTTGTTCGAGTCGATTCCCGGAAGCGCGGGACGAATCGGCGTCGCTCCCGGAGAGAGTAGCAGTTTGTCGTACTCCTCACTGTATTGCGTTCCGTCTGATTTGCGAATCGTAACGGTTTTCACCTCTTTGTTGATGGCAGTCACTTCGCTTTCGATGCGCACGTCCACATTCAGTCGCTTTCCAAACGATTCCGGAGTTTGAAGAAACAGGTTTTCGCGCTCTTTGATCACGTCTCCTATATAATAAGGTAGGCCGCAGTTTGCATAAGAGATGTAACTTCCTTTTTCGAAAAGGATGATTTCCGCCTGTTCGTCGTTTCTGCGGATTCGGGCTGCGGTGGTAGCTCCTCCCGCTACGCCTCCGATAATTAGGTACTTCATCTGTAACTGATTTGTATTTAGAAGGAATGGTGTGCATTCCTTTGTTTATATTTTCCTAAAGAAATAATAATACAAAGGTAGGGAAGGGGATGAATAAAACAAGTTTCTAGTGGAAAATAATTTGATATTTAAGGAAAATTCAAGGAAGAACCCGCTAATCAGAGGGATGAGACTCTTCTGTTTTCGTCCTGCGCCCCTCTTGCCACACTACCAAAAAAGGCCGATGGTTTCTATTCCGTATTTTTTTACCAAACCGGCCTTTATAGCCACGCAAAATGTCGAGTATTTCAGTTATATACTTCATATCGTTCCGATTATCACGGTTCAAGACAAAGATGCTTTATTTGTTTTATCAATAAAATAGATGTAGATTTATAAACACATACAAATAATAATTAATACCATGAATATCTTATTTACACTATTGGGGATTGCAGTCCTCGTATTTTTCTGGATTCAATACTTTAAGACAAGGAAGAAAAGAAGAAATACCGGAAAGAGTTATAAAAAGCAACTGCAGAAGAAAATTTCGGTCGACAAGAATCTGAAAAATCTAAAAAAGAGATAATTGCCTTGATAACCAATCCGCTGATCGTTTTTGATATGGAAAAACCGGCTTTTTGTTTCCAGTGTTCGCATGAGGGCAAATTTCTCTTGAAATGATGTAATCGGAAGAATACTGTGCTCGATACTACCAAAATTACGCAAGCGAGGCTGTCCAAAATTCATACGAATGAATGGGACAGCCTCGTTTGTTATTTAATAGCCTGTTTGAATGTACTACTAAAGGATCGACTCGGTTACCAACAATCGGGTGCCGTCAGCGCCTACCGCTTTCACGGCGGTGTATCCTTCGGGCAGGTGCACCACGGTTGATTTTACATCGTTCGAGCCGGCTCCTACGAAGGCGACTTTAACGAGTTCGTTGTTCTTGTAGGTTTCGAATGCTACCGCATTTTTCCATTCCGCATGATCGATCACCAAGTAGTTGCCACGGATGGTAGCGTTGAAATCTCCTCCCTTGGCGCGATTGGCGGCTTCGCCTTTTTCGATTACAAAGCCGGAGCCTTTGGTTCCGGATACGGGGAGGTTTTTGCGGTACTGCTCAATGCTGTTGGCCGTGAGGTAGTGCAACACGGGCGTGCTCGGTTTCGGGAATTTCGAAGCGTATGCTTTTACCTCCGCAATCTCTTCGGGTGTGATGGTCATCTGGGCACAGGTGTAATCGTCGACCCACAGATCGATCGGATGCAACATGCGTGCTTGTTCGAAGAAACCGGTGAGGTCTAGACCACTCACATCACAGGCGCGTTTGATGAAGGTGAGCTGGTGATGGCTGTCGGGTAATTTCGTGGAAATGGTGTCATCGATGCTCTGAATGAAAATATCGCCATAGAAATCGGGGTTGTGCCATTTGTTTCCTTTGCCCGCTTCCGTGAAGTAGAGCTGTAATTGCCAAAAAGGTACCAGTTTCACAAAATGATCGCCTCCCCAGTCGCGTGGGCGTTGACGGTCCCAACGGTCATTTCCGGCTTGGGTAAGCCAGGGTTGTTGGTGAACAAAGGCGCTCTCCATGTAGGCGGTAATGCGACCGCCTATTTTCATGCCGTCGTAATCGCGGAGTGCTTCGCGCTCTAATTTGGGCGCATCTTGGTTGTAGCAGTATTGTGACCATACGGAATAGATGTTGTTTGTCACTTCCGTTGTTCCTACCCATTTCATGCCCGGGCGTACTTGGTTGACGTGGCCGAATTCGTGTGCCACGCCCCAGCTGTTTTTGCGAAGTTTATCTACATTGGCCAGGTTGG
Organism: Bacteroidales bacterium; assembly: GCA_036655355.1. Taxonomy (GTDB): domain Bacteria; phylum Bacteroidota; class Bacteroidia; order Bacteroidales; family JAUNSR01; genus JAUNSR01. The sequence goes on along the minus strand of JAVVQG010000002.1, from coordinate 256,262 downwards.
TCATGGTGTTGTCGTGAAAAGCAGCTCCCAATCCGTCGGCATGCATAAAGCCGTTCCAGATCACGCGGCCCAACATGTGGTTTTTGGGTACGCGGTTGTGTTTGATCAGTCCCATGAGTTGGTGTTGGTGTCCGATCAACGAGTCGTAAAGTGCGATGAGCTCTTTTCCTTTGCCATACGCCTCCCGTTTGAGAGCCGATACGGAGTAGATTAGTTGGGTTTGTTTGCCGACGATGTCCATAACGGGACTTACGGCATTGTCAAGCAGCTGATTCCAACGTTGGTTGCTGTCTGTGGTGCCGTTGAATACGCCGTTTACGCGTCCCGTAAGGATGTGTACTTTGACAGCAGGTTGCCGTTTGGTTGGCTTTTCGTCTGTAAAATAACGGATGTAGCTGTTGCCCCCTGCAGGCAGTTCAAATACATTGAGTCCGTTTTGTAATTTGTAGACATTGTTTCGACCGCCTCTTTTGGGACGATCCTGTTTCTTCTCTTCCGGTCCCCATTCCTGTACTACGAGTGCGATTTCGGCATTGTTGGGGATTTCGGCCCAGACGATGGCTGAGTCGCCTTGTTGGAAATAGATTCCCGTAGGGTTTTCGAATTGCGAGTAGGCGCTTGTTTTCAACTCGCGGGCCAAGATCTGCGGGTTTTGGTAGCAGGTGTAGGTTTTGAATCGTTCAGATACCTGATAGCGATTCTCTTTCAGTGCTTCGGCTACTTCGCGCAAAAGTGGCGAGGAGATGGTTTGAATCTGTTGGGAAGTGGTTTTTCGCTTTAGTTCGGTGAGGTTCTCTTTTTTAAAGAGTTGCAACTCGTTGGGTGCGAAATTTTGGGCATACGTTTGAAGCGTTAATGACGCGAAGAGAGAAATTGATAGTAGTTTCTTCATGGTATTAGTAAAATATTTGTTTGGGGTAAACGGAAGTTACAATCCTTCGATGCCTGTTTCCAGTGCGATTCCGCGCGATCCTTTTACCAGGATGTAATGATCGGTCACAGGGTGTTCCGCAATCCAGCCTTTCAATGCGTTTGCATCGGCAAGGGCGGTGTAGGAGTGAGGTAGCGTATTGAACTCATCGCCCACCAAAACCACATTGTCAAATCCGAGTTCGCCGATGTAAGCGATGATTCCGGCATGTTCTGCGGCGCTTTCCGCACCCAGTTCGCGCATTCCACCCAGAATCAGCATCTTGTTTGGAACTTCCATCGCTTTGAAGTTCAGTAGCGCGGCGCGCATGCTGGTGGGATTGGCATTGTAGGTGTCGAGAATCAGGGTGTTTTTTTCTGTCTTCACCAATTGAGAACGTTTATTTGAAGGGGAGTATTGTTCCAATCCCGCTTTGATCGTTTCGGCGGGAACGTCGAACCGCGTGCCGATTGCAGCGGCAACCAAAGCGTTTGTCAAGTTGTAGGCGCCGATCAGTTGCGTCTGCACTTCCGTTTCCACCCCCTCGTGTGTAAAGCTGAAAGCAAGAAAAGGGGTACATCCCGTAAGTTTTCCGCTCAGGTATAAATCCGGCGTTTCCCCGTAGGTGTAGCACTCCAATCCCGTGGCGTGAGGTTTGAGGTATTCGTTCTCGAAATGCAGAAACAGTTTGCCTCCGTTTCGGCGCAGCGAGGAATACAGTTCGGTCTTTGTGCGTATCACCCCCTCCAAAGAACCGAATCCTTCGAGATGCGCTTTTCCGACATTCGTGATGAGTCCGAAATCCGGATTGGCGATATTGCACAGAAACGCAATCTCGCCCGGATGATTGGCGCCCATCTCGATGATCGCCATTTCATGCTCGGGGCGAATCTTGAGTAAAGTCAGCGGAACCCCGATGTGGTTGTTCAGGTTCCCTTCGGTAGCCAACGTGTTGAAGCGGGTGCTTAATACCGCTTTGGTCAACTCCTTCGTGGTGGTTTTGCCGTTTGTTCCCGTAATGCCGATGATTGGAATCGTCAATTGTGCGCGGTGATAAGCCGCCAAATCCTGCAGGGCAGTCAGTACATCGTCTACCAACAGAAAGCGACTGTCTGTGGCGTACTCCGGTTCGTCGATGATGGCGAAAGCGCTACCCGCTTCCAAAGCCTGCGCCGCAAATTGATTTGCGTTGAAGCGTTCTCCTTTCAATGCGAAGAAGAGAGAATCGGCAGGGCAGTTGCGGGTATCTGTCGTAATAATCGGATGCTCCTTATATAATAGGTATAGCGATTGGGTTGATATCTTTTCCATATGAAACACTTTTGATGCAAATATAAATTATTTTATCAGAGCTATGCCAACCAAGCGGTCGTATCGCTCGCCTACGGGTCGGTAATACGCTTTGATCAGGTATTCGTTTTCCGTTTCGAAATAGTTGCCTTCGATCAGCGAAGCCGATCCCCGCGAGCCGTTGATCGGAACGAAGAGGTATTGGTAGTTGTAATGTCCCTGTTTCAACAAAAGGGATTGTTCAAATCGTCGGGTATCGAAGTTGTAGATCATGCGAGCGGCATCGTCGAAGCGACCGTAGGTGAAATCGCCATTCAGGTAGATCGTCCCCTCGATCAGCGGATTGTTGTAATCGAGCGCGAAATGCACCATGTAATAATCGGCTTCCGTATCGTTGTCGGTCGCTTCACTTTGTCGAATCACATAACGGCCGTTCTGGTCTTGATCGTAGTAATAATTGCGATTGGATCGCTCTTGGTCGGGGGTCAGCGTAACGTGGTAAAGGGGTGCGAGGTACCGAATATTATCCACGCCCATCCCGCGGTATTTGTTGCTCACGATTTCGAACCTTCTGAAATTATTGCCCGCTTCGAAGATCAGGTTGCGGTTGTGTTCGTAAATAGCCTCTTTGACTCCCAAGCGCGATGGCGTCTTCAGGGTGATCTCTGTATCGCGACGGTTGTTTTGGGTCACCTTCAACTTCAGGTCCAATGCCGGATTAGAAACCGGAGTCTTCTCCCAGTTGAGCGTCAGCGAGAGTTGTTGATGCGCCTTATTGAAGTCGATGTCCGTATTTGTCGTCACGCCGCCCCGAATCCGAATGCCGTTTTCATAAACCGAGAAACAAGCGGTGGCGATCACCTCGTCGGGCGAATCCTCTTTGTAAAACAGAACGGCATAATTGCCCGATAGCTTGAAATTCACCCGGTCGTCCGGAAGCCTCACGGAGTAGTGGTAATAAGGGGTGAAGGTGTTGAAAGCGGGTGTAATCTCTTCCACCGGATTGTTGTTAAAGCCGTCGAGATACTCCATTTCGGAGATGCGCGATGGCATCCATTCGGCATCGCAATGCACGATTCGGTACGCGATGCGGTCCGGATCCGAAGCCAGTTCGTCGAAGCTTATCTCCAGTTGTCGTCCGCTCCCCAGTTCGAGTAGGGGAAGCTGATGCGGATCGCTCTCATTGGAGATCCGCAGCGTCTTGATATCGGGATGCATCGTCCCCGTACGGTATCCGTTTTGACCGTTGCAAAGAAAATGGAACCCGAAAAAGAAAAGAAACAACACCGAATGTGGATGCATAGTGTATAAGTATCTGGATGTTAGTTGCTAAATAAACAAAATTCACTATCTTGCGAACCGAAATCTAATGAGAAAACACGTAAAAAGAAGCTGTGATATCTTCAAATTGTAAAAGTAATAAAAAATCAAACCGCACTCTCTTTAAGATACAGATAGGTTGTATAAAGGAAATTAAAGAATTCTTTCTCTATTTCCCTCTTTATTATGTTTCCGAACATAAAAAAATAAATACCTTTGCAACCTATTATGAAATCTTCCCCCTTTTCATTCATGAACCACCCGGTTTGTGAGGGGAAATTTCGTGTGAACCCTGAATTTTGAATGTATTCATTGAATATTATATTTTAACTATACTTGTTACAACATGACAAATGTAATAAAGCTAAAGAAAGGTTTGGACATTAATCTGAAGGGAAAGCCTGCAGAAAAGATGCTGGACGCCGCGAAATCTGACTATTTCGTGATGGTACCGGACGATTTCCACGGTGTTACTCCGAAGGTTGTTGTCAAGGAAGGCGACAAGGTATTGGCGGGTATGCCGCTGATGTTCGACAAAAATCGTCCTGAAGTGAAATTCGTTTCTCCGTTCAGCGGAGAAGTTACCGCTGTGCAGCGTGGAGAACGCCGTAAGCTTTTGGGTATCATCATCAAGAAAGATGCTCAGAACAGCTATGTGGAATTCGGTAAGAAAGAAGTTTCTAAACTGACAGCAGAAGAGATCAGAGAAACGTTGTTGAACGGTGGTGTATGGCCATTCATCAAACAGCGTCCTTACGATGTGATCGCTGATCCGCAGGTTGCTCCGCGTGACATTTTTGTATCGGCATTCGACAGTGCGCCGCTTGCTCCAAACTTCGAGTACGTAGCAAAAGGGGAGCAGGAATCGATTCAGGCTGCCTTGGACGCTCTGAAGAAACTTACGAAAGGTAAAGTTTACGTAGGTGTTCGTCCGGGATCCGCTATCAAAATGCAGGGAGTGGAACTGGTTACGATCGAAGGTCCTCATCCGGCAGGAAATGCGGGAGTTCAGGCTCACCACATCAAAGCGGTAAACAAAGGGGAAACAATCTGGACGGTTAGCGCTTTTGATTTGATCATCATGGGTCGTCTGTTTACGAAAGGAATCGCTGATTTTGAGCGTCTCGTTGCCGTAACAGGTTCAGAAATCACTACACCGGCTTATGTGAAAGCATTTGCGGGAACACCGTTGAAAAACCTTACTGCGAAAAACGTAAACAAGGTGGATTACAAACAGCGTTTCATCTCAGGAAACGTGTTGTCCGGAGTACATGTAGGTGCTGAAGGTTATTTGAACTTCTACCACTCACAGCTTTCGGTAATTCCAGACGGATCAGACAACGACGAATTCGTTGGATGGGCGCTTCCGGGACTAGCCAAATACTCTACTACGCGCACTTACCTGACTTGGTTGTTCGGCGGAAGCAAACAATACACCATCGACTCTCGTTTGCAGGGTGGAAAACGTGCATTGATCGTTTCGGGACAGTTTGAGAAGGTATTCCCGATGGATATCTATCCTGAATTCCTTTACAAGGCGACTTTGGCATTCGATATCGACAAGATGGAAAATCTGGGTATCTACGAAGTTGCTCCTGAGGATTTCGCGATTTGTGAATTCGTGGATGTATCTAAGACAGAATTGCAGAAAACAATCCGTCTTGGACTGGATCGTCTGATGAAAGAGATGAACTAATCTGATTAATAACAAATAACTGATATAAAATTGAAAGCGTTAAGGAATTACCTCAACAAGGTTAAACCAGAATTCGAACCGGGCGGAAAATACCAGAAGCTTTGGTCTGTTTTCGACGGTTTTGAAAGCTTCCTGTTCGTACCGAATACCACTTCACCAAAAAATGGTGTACAGATTCACGACAGTGTAGACTCGAAACGTGTGATGTCAATCGTAGTATTGGCTCTTATCCCGGCTCTTTTGGTGGGGATGTTTAATGTAGGATACCAACATTTCTTGGCGATCGGCCAGGAGGTTAGTTTCATTGAAACCTTCATCTTCGGTTTTTTGGCTGTATTGCCTAAAATCGTTGTGGCTTACGTGGTCGGTCTGGGAATCGAGTTTATCGTTGCTCAGTACAAACACCATGAGATTCAGGAAGGATTCCTGGTTTCAGGTATGTTGATCCCGATGATTGTTCCGGTTGACACTCCGCTTTGGATGATTGCCGTAGCAACTGCGTTTGCGGTGATCTTCGCAAAAGAGATCTTCGGCGGAACAGGTATGAACGTGTTCAACGTAGCGTTGATTACGCGTGCGTTCCTATTCTTCGCTTACCCTTCTAAAATGTCCGGTGACAGCGTATTCGTTCGTACGGGCGATACATTCGGCATCGGCGCGGGTCAGGTAGTGGAAGGCTTCTCGGGAGCTACTCCGTTGAGCTATGCTGCTGCGGGCGAACCGATCAAAGGTGTAGTGGGACAAGCTCTTTCTACTTGGGACGGTTTCCTTGGTTTGATTCCGGGTTCAATCGGTGAGACTTCAACATTGGCGATCCTTATCGGAGCGGCTATCCTGTTGTTCACAGGTGTAGCGAGCTGGAGAATCATGGCGTCGGTATTTGCGGGTGGCGCTTTGATGGGTGCTATCGTTTATGCAGCGGGTGGTTCTACACTTACTGCAGCAGACCAGATCGTATTCGGTGGATTCGCATTTGCAGCCGTATTCATGGCAACAGACCCTGTAACGGGATGTCGTACGAATACGGGTAAATACATTTACGGTTTCCTTATCGGGGTAATCGCAATCATCATTCGCGTATTCAATACGGGTTATCCTGAAGGTGCGATGCTTGCGGTATTGTTGTTGAACGTATTTGCGCCGTTGATCGACTTCTACGTAGTGGAAGCGAACATCAAACGTCGTCTGAAAAGAGCTAACGCATAAAACAGTAAGTTATGAATAGAAATAGTAATACATATACCGTAATCTATGCTGCCGTGATGGTAATCGTGGTAGCTGCTGTGTTAGCTTTCACTGCCCTGTCTCTTCGTCCGGCTCAGGACAAGAACGTGGTCATTGAAAAACAGGGACAGATTCTGACATCTATCAACATCGCTTCAACAGCGAAAGATGCGCAGGAATTGTACAAACAATACATCACCGAATCTTTCGTAGTGAATTCAAAAGGCGAGAAAGTAGAAGGGAATGCATTCGATATCGTGATCAAAGAAGAGGTTGCAAAACCGGATGCCGATCGTAAACTACCGGTATTCGTAGCTACCATCGACGGAACTCAGAAATACATCCTTCCGATGTACGGTATGGGTCTTTGGGGTCCGATCTGGGGATATATCTCGGTTGACAACAACGGGGATACGATTTACGGAGCCGTTTTCGCACACCAGGGTGAGACTGCCGGTTTGGGTGCAGAGATCACAAAACCTAAGTTTGCGGATCAGTTCCAGGGCAAAAACCTGTTCTACGACGGGAAATTTGCTTCTATCGCGATCTTGAAAGCAGGCCAGAAAGTTGAAGGGCAGGAATCTGTTGATGCTATCTCGGGAGGTACAATCACTTCTCAGGGTGTGTCTAACATGCTTTTCGACTGTTTGAAACCTTATGAGAACTTCTTGAAATCACTAAAGTAAAATTATAGATTATGTTTTTATCAGATAAGAACAAAGAAATCCTTCTGGGCCCGCTTTCGAAGAACAACCCCGTTATCGTACAGGTATTGGGTATCTGTTCCGCTCTTGCGGTAACCGCACAGATGGAACCTGCTTTGGTGATGTCTTTGTCACTGACAGCAGTATTGTCATTTGCCTGTGTAATCGTATCACTTTTGCGTAATACGATTCCGAACCGTATCCGTATCATCGTTCAGTTGGTGGTAGTGGCTGCTTTGGTAATCATCGTTGACCAGATTTTGAAAGCGTTCGCTTACGAGGTGAGCAAGCAGCTTTCCGTATTCGTAGGTTTGATCATTACGAACTGTATCCTAATGGGACGTCTTGAGGCATTTGCATTGGGTAACAAACCTTGGCCTGCGTTTTTGGACGGTCTTGGCAACGGTATCGGTTACTCGATCATCCTATTGATCGTAGCATTTTTCCGTGAGCTTCTTGGTTCTGGAACATTGTTCGGAATTCAGGTGATCCCTCAGTTCGTTTACGACCTGGGTTACCAGAATAACGGTTTGATGATCCTACCTCCAATGGCGCTTATCGTAGTAGGTTGTATCATTTGGGTTCATCGCTTGAAGAACCCTGATATGCAGGAATAATAACAACACAAACCCAATAGAATAATGGAATATTTAAATCTTTTCGTCAAGTCGATCTTTATCGACAACATGGTGTTTGCCTACTTCTTAGGGATGTGTTCTTACCTTGCTGTATCTAAGAATGTAAAAACAGCGATGGGACTTGGTCTTGCGGTAACTTTCGTATTGGCCGTAACACTTCCGGTGAACTACCTTTTGGAAACTAAAATACTTCGCGCGGGTGCACTTTCATGGTTGAGCCCAAGCCTTGCAAACGTTGATTTGAGCTTCTTGAGCTTTATCATGTTTATCGCCGTAATCGCGGCCATGGTACAGATCGTAGAGATGGTAGTGGAGAAATTCACACCTGCACTTTACGCATCACTAGGTATCTTCTTGCCTTTGATCGCGGTAAACTGTGCGATTCTTGGTGGATCTTTGTTCATGCAGCAGCGTAACTTCATCAACATCGGCGAAGCAACTGTTTACGGTATCGGTTCCGGTATCGGCTGGTTGCTTGCTATTGTAGGTATCGCCGCGATTCGTGAGAAAATTACCTATTCTGATGTGCCTAAACCATTGAAAGGTCTTGGTATCACTTTTATCATTACCGGACTTATGGGTATCGCATTCATGAGTTTCCTTGGTATCAAACTTTAATATCAACTCATTAAAACTGAATAGTAATGACTTTATTAATGATATCAACTACAACGATCATCGCGGCAGTAGCAATCTTCTTGATTGTGGTGTTGGCCTTGGTTGCCCTGTTGTTGTTTGCTAAAGCAAAATTGGTACCGTCCGGAAACGTAAAGGTGGTTATCAATGGCGAAAAAGAAACTGAAACGGCTATCGGTACAACTGCCCTTGGCGCGTTGCAGGAAGCCGGAATCTTCCTTTCTTCTGCCTGCGGTGGTGGTGGTAAATGTGGCCAGTGCCGTTGTCAGATCGAAGAGGGTGCGGGCGAGATTCTTCCTACAGAGGTAGGTTTCTACTCTCGTAAACAGATCAAAGAAAACTGGCGTCTTGCATGTCAGGCTAAAATCAAAGAAAACGCGATCATCCAGGTACCGGAAGAGGTGTTCGGTGTGAAAGAGTGGGAATGTACGGTTGTTTCTAACAAAAACGTTGCTTCTTTCATCAAAGAATTCGTGGTTGCTTTGCCTGCAGGCGAGCACATGGACTTCAAACCGGGTAGCTACGCTCAGATCAAAATCCCTGCATACGATCTTAAATTCTCTGACTTCGATATCGAAGAGCGCTTCAAAGGCGAATGGGATAAGTTCAAAATGTGGGATCTTGCCTGCAAGAATGACGAACCTACGATCCGTGCTTACTCGATGGCCAGCTACCCTGCAGAGGGTGACATCATCATGTTGAACGTACGTATCGCAACGCCTCCGTTCGATCGCCAGAAAGGCGGCTGGATGGATGTTAAACCGGGTATCGGTTCATCTTACATCTTTAACCTGAAACCGGGTGATAAAGTGATGATGTCCGGTCCTTACGGTGACTTCCACATCCAGGAAACGAAGAGCGAAATGTTGTACATCGGTGGTGGTGCAGGTATGGCTCCGCTTCGTGCGCAGTTGCTTCACTTGTTCAAAACATTGAAAACAACAGACCGTCAGGTTTCTTACTGGTATGGTGCCCGTTCTAAAAACGAGATCTTCTACGAAGAGGATTTCCGTGAAATCGAACGTCAGTTCCCTAACTTTAAATTCAACATCGCATTGTCTGATCCTCGTCCTGAGGACAACTGGACCGGTTATGTCGGATTTATCCACCAGGTTATTCATGACGAATATCTTTCGAAACATGAGGCACCGGAAGATATCGAATACTACATGTGTGGTCCCGGCCCAATGGCGAAAGCCGTTGAAGGCATGCTTGACAGCTTGGGCGTTCCACGCGAAATGTTGTACTTCGACGACTTCGGAGCTTAATTCTCCGCAATTACTACAATCATTCGTAAGAAATGAGCCTGTAAAATTCACAGGTACACCGTACGAATGCAGTTGTCAAATACTGAATATAAGAAAGGCCGTTCCCGTATTGGGAAACGGCCTTTCTTGCGTTTTAGGGTATCTTATCAATAGTTCGGATTCTGAGTCAGGTTCGGATTCAGATCCAACTGGTTGCTTGGAATCGGATAGACGTTGTTCTTATCCGGATTAAAGGTTAGTCCGATGGCTGCGAATACGGCTTGAGCCTGTCCTGTACGGATCAGATCGAAGAATCGGTCTTGTTCCAGCGCCAGTTCCGCTCTGCGTTCGTCCCAGATCTGCTGAAGCGTAGGTGAAGCGATGGTCGGCATTCCGGCGCGAGTACGCACTTCGTTGAAAGCTTCCGCTGCTGTCATTGAGCCTGGAGTGGCACCCTGTGTCACCGCTTCTGCATACATCAAGAGTATGTCGGCATAGCGGAGTATGCGCACGTTCTGGTTAAAGCCGTAACCGTTGAAAGCCCATGTGTTGTCATACGAAGGGGTGTAGGCTTTGCCGTTGTATACCGGATTTTCACATTGCCATTTGATGCTGTCGCCTTCCGGGGTTTTTGTACCTCGGTAGAGGAGGGTCGTGGCGGGACGGATCACTTCGCCTCGTTCGGTGTAGAAATCGATTAGGTCCTGAGACGGTACGTTGAAGCCCCATCCCTGCATGTTGGCCGGAGCGTTGTTACGCGGACCCTGTTGGTAGGAATATTCCAGATACGTTGCTTCGCCGTTGGTGTTGCCCAAGGTGGATGACTGAATCTCAAAGATGGATTCTTTGCTATTCTTGCCCGCTACGCTGAAATAATTGCGGAAAACCGGAAGCAGTTCGAAATTGCCTGAAGAGATGATCATGTCGCAAAGTGAAGCTACGGCATTGTAGTTCTTATTGTATAGTTGCGCTTTAGCCAAGATGCCAGCAGCAGTATATTTTGTGATTCGGCCCGGATAAAGTGCTGAATAAGAATCCGGAAGCACCTCGATCGCTTCGGTCAGGTCATTGATGATGAACTGGTACAACTCGGCAGTGGATGCCTGTGGTAGTTTGCCGAGCTCTTCCGCCGTATAACTTTTGTTGATCAACGGTAAGCGTCCAAACATGCGTGTCAACTGGAAATAAGCGTAGGCACGAATGGTTTTCGCTTCTCCCTGATACTGAAGGGCTAATTTCTTGTCGGCGTCAATAGGCAATTCGGCATTGAATTTATCCATCGCTTCAATGGCGTAGTTGGAGACACTGACTACATTGAAAAATGCGGTCCAGATGTTGTTGAACAAGTAGTTTCCCGGTTCGAATTTCAATTTGTCGATATCGCCCATCGGCGGATTGTCCGACGGTGAACTGCCTTTCACGGAGTTATCACTGGCAATTTCAAACATCCCGAAGAATGGGAAAGAGTGCGCGTCATTGTTACGCATACTCGCGTAAGAGGCACTGATCGGCAAGAACAGGTTGTCGGGATTTGCATAATCAAGACCTTGTACCGGCACGGAGTTCTCCGGACGAATATCCAGAAAATCCGAACAACCACCCATCAGGGTCGCGCCGAGCAAGAGAATTGGAAAAATATGTCTTTTCATTTGTGTATCTTTTATTTTTTAACGCTAAAGTCAAATGCGCCATCTATATACCTTTAGTTGGGTATCTCAACATTAGATGAGCTATGGCGATTTCATTTGTACATTTTTTATTTGATTAATAACTGATGGCAAAACCAAGTGACCAGATTGACTGCATCGGATAAACGCTTGTGTCGATGCCGCTTGCAATCGGAGAACCACCGATCTGAGTGGTGAAACCGTTGTATTTAAAAGTCATCAGCGGATTCTGTGCAGTTGCATAGACTCTTAGTTTCTGGATGTGAGGAATCTTTGTAAAGGAGTATCCCAAAGTAATATTCTGGATGCTGAAATAAGATCCGTTCTCAACAAAGAAACTATTTGCCTGTTGGGTGATGGATGCGTTATAAGCTTGGGCAGAAGGGTATTTATTTGTTGTGTTGGCTCCTGTCCATCGGTTATCGAAGAAATTAGTATCGTAATTGGCATCGGAGAAGACAATACGGTTCATGCGTTTGGCATTGAGGATCTTGTTACCCAATTGCGCTGTGAACTGGATGCTGGCATCGAAACCTTTGTATTCCAATCCTAGATTAGCACCCAACAACACTTTCGGAATCGGTGAGCCAAGGAACGTGCGGTCATTCTCATTGATAGAGCCGTCGTTGTTGACATCTTTGTATTTGAAATAACCCGGTTTCACACCTGAAGCGGCGAGATCGGCGGGAATTTCACTTGCTGTCTGATAAACGCCCTCGATTTTGTAGCCGTAGAAAGATCCGATCGGTTCACCCACCTGCGTACGTGTTGAGAAGATACCATTGATCTCGGCACCCGGAATAAAATCGCGACCGGTCAATTCCAACACCTCGTTCTTGATGGAAGTGAAGTTTAATCCGGCGTTGTATTTCAGTCCGTTCTTCAATTTGTCGCTCCAAGCCAACGTTACCTCAAAACCGGAGTTGCGTACTTTACCGTTGTTTCCGAGCAATTCCACTTTACCGCCTCCGGCTGCTATCGGTGCGAAGAACACCACGTTACGGGTTGTACGGTTGTAATAGTCGAATTCACCGGTCAGGCGATTGTCAAGCACACCCCAGTCGAAACCGAAGTCGTACTCGCTCACGGTCTCCCATTTGATGTTGTTCTGGAAAACAGTCTGTGCGCCGATACCGTCATAGATGTAATCACCGAAGATCGCGGAGCTGCCGATTCCCTTATCGCCTAAGATCACAGCTGAGTTGGCCGGTACGTTGTCATTACCCAATAAACCCCAGCTACCTCTTACTTTGAGGTTATTCAACCAATCTACGTCTGCCATGAATTCCTCACTGGTAACGTTCCAACCCAGACCGATGGATGGGAAGTAACCCCATTTCTCCTGGAATTTCGAGCTACCGTCGGCACGGAACGTTGCGGAAGCAAGGTATCTGTCGTCATAGTTCCAAGTACCGCGAACGAAGAAAGAAACTCCGTGGTACAGGTTTCCGGCATCAGAAGCATAACGGTCTTTTAATGCTGAACCACCCTGAGAGAGGTAAAGCGACTGATCGTCAAAATCCGGTACCCTCACGGCTGTTCCCGTCAGACTCTGGAAGTTCTCTACGCGGGTGGATTGTCCGAGCAGGATGGAGTAGTTATTCTTGCCAAACGTATCGGAATAGGTGATCAGGTTGTCGATGATTCGGGTTTCGGCGTGACCGAATGTTTTGCTGAGCTGCGACTCATCGGTACCCTGTGATCCGCCAACGAAATATTTCGGAGTATAGACGCGTTGTCTGAATTCACGAATATCGGCATTGTAAGACAAGCGGTATTTCAATTTGTTCTGAAGCAAGTTCACCTCCAAGAATGTGGACAATACGAGGTTGTATCCTTTCTCGGTGTTGTTGTTGTAATAAGCGAATGCTTTCGGGTTACCGTACGCATTGCCGTATCCATAACGTTGCGGCGAATCGAAGTCGATCGGGAACGCAGCTGAATTAGCAGCATTGTAAACCGGATAAACAGGAGGGTTTACAAAAGCCTGCGCAAAGGCATTCGTATTCGGTAAGGCCTGTTGGTTTACGGAATAGACGATGTTGGCTCCCACTTTCAACCAATCGTAAACCGTTTGTTCGATTCTGGTTCTGAAGTTGAAACGTTGGTAGTTGTTTACAGACTGCATGATACCGTTCTTCCAGAAATAGTTGGCACCGAACGAGTAGTTCGTCTTTCCGGTAGCTCCCGAAATGTCGAGATTGGCGGCTGCTGTTCCTGCGTCGCGCGTCAATACATTATACCAATCCGTATTACCGGGATAGCTATTCGGGTCTTTCGGATAACCGCTTTGTCCCTGAAAGGCTTCATTCAGTGCGGTGATGTATTGCTGTTTGTCCGAAAGCTTCACGATGTTGATCGGAGTTTGTGCGCCCATGTAGGTATCGAACGAAATCGTTGCGCGTTCGGTTACCCCCCGTTTGGTCGTTACGAGTACCACACCGTTAGCGGCTCTTACCCCGTAGATCGCTGCAGCGGAAGCATCTTTCAAAATCGTCAGGTCCTGAATGTCCGAAGAACTTAGGAAGTCGATGTTATCGACAAAAGCCCCGTCTACGATGTAAAGTGGATTGGCATAATCGCCGATGGAACCCACACCGCGGATCTTTACGGAAACGCCACCGCCCGGAGCACCGGTATTGGTGATCTGAACACCGGCCACTTTACCCTGAAGGGCCTGTACCGGGTTGCTGGCCATCTCCTGACTCAGATTGGATCCTTTGATCGTCGTGATGGGAGCGGTCAGGTCTTTCACTTTCTGCTGACCGTATCCTACAACGACTACCTCGTCCAATTGCTGGTTGTCCGGAACGAGCGTAACTTTATACGGTCCGGCATTGGTAACGGTGATCTCTTTTTTGATATAGCCCACGTAACTCATTTCAAGCACAGCATTTGCCGGAACGCTGATTTGGAAATTCCCGTCGTAATCGGTTATCACCCCGTTTGTTGTCCCTTTTTCAATTACAGAGGCCCCGATCAGCGTTTCGCCGTTTGTGCCGTCCGTAATCGTACCTTTTACTGTGATATTTTGAGCATAAAGAACACCTATGCTGCAAAGTATCCAGCTGACTAAGAAGCTGAGAATTGTTTTTCGATTCATATTTACATCGTATTAAATGATATTATTCAAGTGTTTTACATCGCATGCTATTATTAGAAGCTTTGTCTTGTATCGAATGGTATTATTCGGAAGTAATTCGTTATTTGCTCTTAAAACTGAAACCAAGTTCCGTTAACCCTTTCTGAATCTCCGGATTACTCATGAAGAGATTCCAAAGCAACTGACTGCGGTAGTTTTCGATCATCACTGCAATCGGTCCCTGGTCAATGGCCAAGTAGCTGTGCACCACTTGTTGTCCCGCTACCATGCCTAGGTTGAACGAGTCATAGAATCCGTACTGATTGAATAGGATCGGACCCAGCACAAAGTAGAAGTAGTTTAAGGCCTGCATGCTCTCTTTCGGTGTGTAAACGATGGAAGAGAGCGCTGCGGTAGGCGATATGGTACCGTTTTCATCATTCGTACCCGGATGGTGGGAGGTGTAACCGACCAACGGGTCATCGGAGGAGGTGAATCCCCACGCATTCGCATTCACGCCCACGTGTTTTTTGGGGTTTTCCTTCGCATAGAGGTAATGGATCAATGCATGTGCTTGGTTTCGTTCGAAATAATTGGCGTATTGATCTTTCAGGCCGTTCGGATTAAGTCCCAAAAACGAATAATGGGTAAAGAAAAGAGGGCCGCCGTAATCCATGCCCAAAGGCAATTTGATTCCGTAATAGGATTTCCCGTTCTTGAAATAGGAGGAGTTGGTGAACCCTTTGTGATAGACGGAGGGACGAATCGGATAGGTTGGAGAGGAAGCCGCCAGCACGTAGGTGATCATGGTTTCATCGAACCCTTTGATGACGTGGTTCATTTTCCATCCGAAGTTCTTCGACCAATGCCAGTAGAGGGAGTCGCGTCCACCTTGTGTGTACCAGTTCCACTCAACCTCTTCCCACAAGGTGTTGATTTTGGATGCGAGTTCAATCTCCTGAGGCTGTCCGCTTTTGCGCAGGTATTGTCGCGCCGTAAGCAGCCCCTGCATCAGGAATGCCGTCTCTACCAGGTCGCCGCCGTCGTCGTATTGGCTGAAGCTGAACGGTTTCCCGGTGCTAGCGTCATACCAATGTGCCCAGGCCCCGTGAAAGCGCTCGATCCGACTCAGAAAAGCAACCATGTCGTTCAAGTAAAGGAATAGTTTCTCTTTCGGGAAATATCCCCGTTCGGCACCGGCGATCAAGGCCATGATGCCGAATCCCGTACCCCCGGTAGTCACGATCGGGCCGTCCCAGCTGTTACTTCGCTCCCGTGCCATCTTGGAAACCGGCTCGGCATTGTCATAAAAATAGCGGGTCGTATACTCCTGTACCATGTTGAGCAATTCCTCTTCGGTATAGTTTGAGGTTGCCGCACGTACTTGGAATTTCTCGGCGGTAGCCGACTTAACGCTCATTCCTTTAGGAACTACGCGGTACACCAGGTTCTGTGCATTCTCCGGATTATTGACAAAATCGAAATAGTACGCTTTGTCTGTCGTTCCGCGCAGCGTGAAGTTTGAAGAACCTTCGGGTGCGCTATAAATCTCATAAGTGAATTGCGGATGGTTGGTCCATCTCAATTCAACGTGTACCGCATACCCCTTCGCAGAAAGATCCTGCGGCACGATATAAAGTCCCTGTGCTTTCATAAATCCCGTGAGGAGCAGGAACAGCAGGGGGATCATCATTAATCTTTTCATCATTAACTTATTCATCATTAACTTATTCATCATTAACTTACTCATCCTACTAATTTTCATCCTAGTTGTTTTTACCTAACAATATTCAACCGTATTAATTTCAACCGTATTAATTTCAATCTTAAAAGCCTTCTTTATTCATCGGCAGGTTAACTATTTCTTATAGGTGATTCTGGTTACCAGCGATTCATTCAGGTTTCCTCCAACGAAGAGGTTGAAATCGCCCGGTTCGGTTCCGTATTGCATTTCACGGTTATGGAAAGCGAACATCTCGGGTGTGATGTCGAACTCGACGGTTTTGCTTTCGCCCGCTTTGAGCATGATCTTTTGGAAACCGCAAAGCAATCGCATCGGTCTGGTCACGCTGGCCACCACGTCGTGGTAATAAAGTTCAACTACCTCTTCGCCGTCGTATTTACCCGAGTTGGTCACCATTACGCTCAGTTTCACCGGTTTTGCGTCCGTCAGGGTTTGATCGGACACTTTCATGTCTGAATAGGTGAATGTGGTGTAGCTCAGACCGAAGCCGAACGTGTACAACGGTTCGTTCGGAGAGTCGATGTATCTTGATTTATATTTCAAATCGGGTTGAGCGGGATCGATCGGTCTTCCGGTACTCTTTTCCCAATAGAAGATCGGCACTTGGCCCAGCGTGCGCGGGAAGGTCATCGGTAATTTGCCCGATGGGTTGTAGAGACCGAACAATACGTCGCTTACCGCCTTGCCGCCCATCGTACCGGGATACCATACTTCGAGAAGGGAAGAGGCGAGTTCACTTTCGCGAACCAGCGTCAGTGGACGGCCATTCATCAAAACCAATACGATCGGTTTCTTCAATGTGGCGAGTTTTTCAAGTAATTCACTCTGCACGCCGGGGATAGAGAGGTCGGTGCGGCTCGCAGCCTCACCGGTCCACTCCCAGTTTTCGCCCAATACGTATACGATCTTATCCGCCTTCGCCGCTGCTTTCATGGCTGCGTCGAACTGGCTTCGGTCGTCGCCTACGCTCTTTACCCCTTCGGCATAGATGATGTTCTCCTCGCCGTTATACGCTTTCATTTCATCGAGCACGGTAGTCATCTGATCCCAATCACCGGCAGCTTTCCACGAACCGAGCAGGTCACGTTTGCTATTGGCCAGTTCACCGATCACGGCGAGTTTCTCACCTTTCTTCAACGGCAGGATCTCATTGGCATTCTTCAGCAATACCATGCTGCGTACGGCTACGTCGTATGCGGCCTGCAGGTGATCTTTGTGGTAGATCAGATTCTTTTCATTCTCCTCATTGAGGTATCGGTAAGGGTCGTCGAATAGTCCGAGTAAGAATTTAACCCGTAGGATGCGTTTGCATGCTTCATCTACCTGCGACTCCTTCACAGCTCCGCTTTTCACCTGTCCTTTGAGGTATTTGTAGAATACGGCGCCTTCCATGTCCATGTCGATACCGGCATTGATCGCTTCGATGCCCGCTACGGAGTCATTTTCAGCTACCCCATGGAATACCAGTTCGGGGATACCGGTGTAGTCGGTCACCACGAAGCCTTCGAAACCGAGTTGATTGCGTAATACCTCTGTTTGCAGGTATTTGCTGGCCGTAGCCGGAACGAAGTCGAAATCATTAAAGGAAGCCATGACGCTCATCGCGCCTTGTTCGAGAGCGGCCTTGTAAGGAGGGAGGTAGAAATCCGCGAACATGTGGGGTGACATGTCCACCATGTTGTAATCGCGTCCGGCATAAGGAGCACCGTAGGCTGCGAAATGCTTCACACAGGCCAGGATTGTGAACGGATCGCTCAAGTCGTTTTTATCTCCCTGAAAACCCTTCACGCGTGCTTTGGCGATCAGTGAACCCAGGTAAGGGTCTTCGCCGGCCCCTTCGGAGATGCGTCCCCATCGCGGCTCTACCGAAACGTCGCACATCGGAGCGAATGTCCAGTTGATACCGGCTGCAGCCGCTTCGATCGCGGAGATGCGGGCACTTTTCTCTATCGCTTCCAAATCCCAAGAGGCGGCTTCACCCAATGAGAGCGGGAAAATGGTTTTGTGTCCGTGAATCACGTCGTAACCGAACAGGAGGGGGATTTTACGGGGACTCTCTTCCACGGCGATACGTTGCAACTCGCGGTTGTAGGTAACGGTATGTGCGTTGAACACATTGCCGATCATTCCGGTGCGGATATCTGCCAGGTTGTTGGCATTCATAACCGGACCCGTTACGTCCCAGTTGCTGGTGAACAATACCAATTGTCCGATTTTATCCTCCAGTGTCATCAGCCTCATCAAAGAATCCACTCTGCGATCCACCGCATCGTAGTTCGTGCCTGCCGTTTTATTATCTGATGTGTTTTCATCTTTGTTTTTCACACATCCCGAGAATATCAATGATAAGCCACAGAAAATCAAGATTAATTTTATCATAGATTATCTATATTTAATTTAGGGTTTGCCTTATTTCAGTAAGAGTCCGAACGATTTGAAAAGCTCTGTTAAGGGTTCGGAAGGCCCATACTAAAAAAAGAACAATACATCGCGCATTTGGTTTAGTTTTAGTTGCAGGGAAAGAAAATAGTTTAATGAAGTGAAAGATTTAATCTTGTTAAATCGGAGGTGCTAAACGTAAGAAAGGGGCGTCTCCCCGGAAGGAGCGCCCCTTTCACAAACAGCAACAAACAATTTTTCAATAGAGATACTGGCCGTTGAGGTCGTATCGGATCTTAATCTCTTTCTTACCCATCAGTTCAACCTCGTAAAGGACGTCTTTGCGTTCAACTTCCTTAATCACGTATTGGCCGAAATCATCTTTCAGGCTCGTCAGCATCTGTCCCGGAAGCATCTGTAGGTGGGTCAGCGGAATACCGCGCTCATTTTCGATGGTGCGCCAATAACCGTCTTTCCCGAACTCCAGATCGGTTCCGTCCGTAAAATCCACTTCGGCCTTGCGGGTACCTTCAACGGTAATCTCTTCAATTGTCAGCGTAGAGAGGTATTTCTTGATGAAGTCTTGAGACATCTGAGGAAGATCAGAGAATTTAGCATTTCTGATTTTATCCTGGCTGTAGTCGTTTGCAAACGAAAAGTTAAACAGCAGCAGTGCAAAAAGCACGAATCCGATTTTTTTCATAATCATACGCATTTAGAAGGTTTCAATGGAATAACATCGCTTTTGGTGATTTTGTTTAACCTCGCGCCGTAGCGTCGGCAATACAAAGCTCACCACAAGGGCTGTTGCATAAAAAGAGAATCCGGTTCAGTTTTAACTCCTCTGAAACAAGGAGATCGGTGAAAATTTTTACATTTGTTTTTTCCATGAAATCAACTATAAACAAGAGATATACTTATGTACTCAAAAGAAATTCTACCTGAACTCCGCATTCGTTGGAAAAAGATTCAAGATGCGATGAAAGAACAGGGAACCGAAGCATTGCTGCTCACCTCTTCCGTTAATCTTTATTACGCTTCGGGACGCGTATTCAACGGATTCGCCTTTTTTACATCGGACGAAGAGCCGGTTTTCTTCGTGCGTCGTCCCTTCGGTTTTCTTGCCGGCACGCTTTATTATATCCGCAAACCGGAAGAGATGGTTGCACAACTGACCTCGTTGAACCGTTTTCCTCAAACCAATATCGCCCTTGAGGCGGATTCCCTTTCTTATACGGAATACAACCGTCTGGCATCTCTGTTTCCGGAAATTGAAAAGCGGAACGGCACCCCGCTAATTCGAGAGGTACGTGCCGTGAAGAGCGATTACGAATTGGAGAAGATGCGTGAATCGGGGCGCCGTCACGATGCGATGTATAGCCACGTCAGTGCTGTATTCGAAGAGGGGATGACGGATCTGGAGATGAGTTCCGAGTTAGAATACATCGGCCGTCAATTGGGTAACCTGGGGTTGTTCCGGATATTCGGATCGAGTATGGAAACCTATACGGGAAGCGTTCTTGCCGGCGATAATGCTGATAATCCCTCTCCTTACGACTTTTCGATGGGAGGCGAGGGGATCGATCCCAGTCTTCCGATGGGGGCCAATGGCACGGTGTTGCGACCCGGTATGAGTCTGATGATCGATCTGGGTGGTAATTTCAACGGATACATGACCGATATGAGTCGCACTTTCGCCATCCATAAAATCAACAACCCCCTTGCGATCGAGGCCCATCGGCTGTCGGTAGCAATCCAAGAAGCGATCAAAATAATGGCGAAACCGGGTGTGGCGGTGAAAGATCTGTATGCCGTTGCCTTGGAGATGGTAAAGGAGAAAAATCTCGAGGCATATTTCATGGGTCACAACCAGCAAGCTGCCTTTATCGGGCATGGCGTGGGGATTGAAATCAATGAACTTCCCGTCATCACCCCCCGTTCCCAACACCTGCTGAAAGTGGGAATGACTTTTGCATTAGAGCCCAAATTCGTAATTCCGGGTGTGGGAGCGGTTGGGGTGGAAAACACGTTCGCAGTGCATCAGGAGGGGGTTGAACAATTAACTAATTTTCCGGAGGATCTGCAGGAATTGTTCTGAAAGTTTAAAATTTTGGTCATTCGGAATGCACTTTTCTGCCCCTTAACATATTTCATAAATTATAAACACAAAATTCGAACCTGTAATTTTGAAGGGAACTCTAAAATCTTAACTTTGTGCGGGTAAAAATGCAAATTCTTGCAACATTACATATAAATAAATCAAAATCGAATAAATATAATAAAGGTCATGGATAACAAAATTCAGGAACTAACAGACAAAATCTACAAGGAAGGCGTAGAGAAAGGAAATGCTCAGGCTGAACAAATTCTTGCCGACGCTAAGAAGAAAGCTCAAGAAATCGAAGCGGCAGCAAAGAAAGAGTCTGAACGGATGATTGCCGAAACACAGAAACAAATGGAAGAGCTTAAGAAGAATACCATTTCTGAACTGCAACTTTATGCCGGACAATCTGTGGAAGCTCTGAAATCTGAAGTGGCTACCCTGATTACCGATCGTTTAGCAACCGGTGCCGTAGAGGCCGCTACCGATGATCAGCATTTCATGCAGCAGGTGATTCTTGCATTGGTAAGCGAATGGGCTAAAAAAGAGGAGTTGGTAATCGAAACGGAAGATGCCGCTATCCTGACTGACTTCTTTAAAGCAAAGGCGAAAGATTTGTTGGACAAAGGCGTTCAGATTAAACAGGTGAACGGTCTGAAAACCGACTTCGCAATCTCTCCTGCGGATGGTTCTTACAAAGTAACGTTCGGCGAAGCTGAATTTGTAAACTATTTCAAGGAATTCCTTCGTCCACAGTTGGTGGAGATGCTTTTCGCATCAAAATAAAGAAAGAAAATGTATGAAGTGCCGCTTGAAAAAAATCACATTATAGTTACCAGAAAGTGCCTTTTTGCGATCATTGCTTCGCTTCATCACCAAACACTATGTTTATGAGTAAATATTATTGCCTGGTTGCAGGACTCCCCGAAATAAACATCGAAGATCATAAGCTTCCGTTCACGGTCAAAGAGTTCAAAGAGGAGATCTATGAACAACTTTCTGCTACAGACCGTAAACTGTTTGACCTCTTCTTTCTCAAATATGACAATGCTAATCTTCTCAAATACCTTGAGAATAAAGAAGCCGTACTCGATGATCGCGGGTCATTGAAAGCCGAGCAGTTAGAATTGCTTATCAGAGCGCTTAAAGAGGAGGATTTTTCCGGTTTAAAAGACTCAATCACTTATCTGAACACGTTCCTGGCATCTTTCCTGGCAGAACAGTCTCTGTCTGAAGGCGTGCTGTGGGAAGATCAGTTGGCAACGCTCTATTACGAGTATGCGCTGAAGTGTTCCAACAATTTCGTGTCGCGGTGGTTTGAGTTCAACCTGAATGTGAATAACATGCTTGTGGCCTCTACGGCACGCAAGTTTCACTTCGATGCCCAGAATTTTATCGTAGGAGAGAATGAAGTAGCGCGTGCTATTCGTTCCTCTTCCGCAAGAGACTGGGGATTGACCGGAACGATCGATTACCTCGAATCGGTACAACGCATCGCTGAAGAAGCCGATGTTCAGGAGCGCGAAAGAAAGATCGACTTGCTGAAATGGAATTGGCTTGAAGAGCAAACTTTCTTCCACTACTTTACAGTAGAGCGTTTATTCGCCTACCTGCTGAAAGTGGAAATTATCGAACGATGGACTTCCCTGAATAAAGAAGCCGGCGAAAAACAACTACGCGAAATGGTTACAAGACTGAAAAGCGAAGTGAAGATGCCGGAAGATTTTGAATAAATTGATAAATAAGTATTTACACAATATGGCTACAAAAGGATTAGTAAAAGGGATTGTATCCAACCTTGTAACTGTTGAGGTTGACGGTCCTGTTTCACAGAATGAAATCTGCTTTATCGTAACCGGTGGTACAAAGCTGATGGCCGAGGTCATCAAGGTTGTGGGTAAGAACGCCTATGTACAGGTGTTTGAAAGTACCCGCGGACTAAAGGTCGACGCCGAAGTGGAATTCGCAGGCCACATGCTTGAGGTGACTTTAGGTCCGGGTATGTTGTCACGCAACTACGATGGTCTTCAGAATGACCTGGATAAAATGGAAGGGGTATTCCTACAGCGCGGAGATTATACATTCCCGTTGAATGAGGAAAAACTATGGGGCTTCAAACCGCTTGCCAAGGTGGGCGATAAAGTGAAAGCCGCTGACTTCCTGGGTGAAGTGATTGAAAACTTCCAGCCGTTGAAAATCATGGTTCCCTTCACTTTCGAAGGTACTTATACGGTAAAAAGCATTGTTGAAGAGGGCGAATACAACATCTATAAGATCATCGCCGTTCTGACTGACGAAGCCGGTAAGGATCACGAACTGAATATGATTCAGAAATGGCCGGTTAAGAAAGCCGTTACCCATTATAAAGAGAAACCGCGTCCGTTCAAATTGCTGGAAACAGGAGTTCGTACGATCGATACGGTGAATCCGATCGTTGAAGGGGGTACGGGATTCATTCCGGGACCTTTCGGTACGGGAAAAACCGTGCTACAGCATGCGATCTCTAAACAGGCCGAAGCGGATATCGTAATCATCGCGGCTTGTGGTGAGCGTGCCAACGAGGTGGTGGAGATCTTCACCGAGTTCCCTGAGTTGGTTGACCCGCATACCGGTCGTCCGTTGATGGAACGTACCATCATCATCGCCAACACTTCTAACATGCCGGTAGCTGCCCGTGAGGCATCCGTTTATACGGCGATGACGCTGGCCGAATACTACCGTTCGATGGGATTGAAAGTGCTTTTGATGGCCGATTCGACATCGCGTTGGGCACAGGCGCTTCGTGAGATGTCCAACCGTTTGGAAGAACTTCCCGGACCGGATGCCTTCCCGATGGACCTTTCGGCGATTATCTCGAACTTCTACGGACGTGCGGGATATGTTGAGCTGAATAATGGTAATACCGGATCAATCACCTTTATCGGAACGGTATCTCCGGCAGGGGGTAACTTGAAAGAACCGGTAACGGAAAATACCAAAAAGGTAGCGCGTTGTTTCTTCGCCCTTGAGCAGGAGCGTGCCGACCGTAAACGTTATCCGGCCGTGAACCCGATCGATTCATACTCTAAATACATCGAGTATCCCGAATTCGAAACATACATCACGGAACTGATCTCGGCAGACTGGACCTCGAAAGTGAATGAGATCAAAACCCGTTTGCTTCGTGGTAAAGAGATCGCCGAACAGATCAACATCCTGGGGGACGACGGGGTACCGACAGAATACCACGTTACGTTCTGGAAATCGGAATTGATCGACTTCGTAATCCTGCAGCAGGATGCGTTCGATAAAGTTGACTCCGTAACGCCGCTTGAGCGTCAGCAGTATCTGTTGAACTTCATCATCGACGTTTGTCACACGGATTTCCGCTTTACAAACTTCAACGAGGTGATGGATTACTTCAAGAAAATGATCAACCTGTTCAAACAGCAGAACTATTCGGAATACAAATCAGAGCAGTTCTATCAGTTTGAGAAAGAGATTAAGGAACTGATTAGTGAACGAAGCATCGAAAAATAAGATTATGGCAAATACAGCTTTTCAAAAAATATATACTAAGATCACTGCTATTACCAAAGCTACCTGTACGCTGAAAGCGAAAGGAGTGGGTAATGACGAGCTTGCGATGGTAGACGGCGAGCTTGCACAGGTAGTGAAGATCGTAGGCGACGAGGTGACGCTGCAGGTATTCGGTGGAACGGAAGGTATCCGTACCAATGCCGAAGTGGTTTTCCTTGGCAAAGCCCCTACATTGAAGGTGAGCGACCAGCTTGCCGGACGTTTCTTTAACGCATTCGGTTTGCCGATCGACGGTGGTCCGGAAGTGGAGGGTGTGGAATTGGAGATCGGGGGTCCTTCTGTGAATCCCGTTCGTCGTAAACAGCCTTCGGAACTGATCGCTACCGGTATCGCCGGGATCGACCTGAACAATACGCTGGTATCGGGACAGAAGATTCCATTCTTCGCCGACCCCGATCAGCCGTTTAACCAGGTGATGGCTACCGTGGCGCTTCGTGCAAAAGCGGATAAGATCATCTTGGGTGCGATGGGTATGACCAATGACGACTACCTGTTCTTTAAAAACGTATTTAGCAATGCCGGTGCCCTAGACCGTATCGTGAGTTTCGTGAATACAACGGAGAATCCGCCGGTTGAGCGTTTGCTTATCCCGGATATGGCGCTTACCGCTGCCGAATATTTCGCCGTAGAGAAGAATGAGAAAGTATTGGTGTTGTTGACCGACCTTACTTCGTATGCGGATGCCCTGGCGATCGTATCGAACCGTATGGACCAGATTCCGTCGAAAGACTCCATGCCGGGTTCTCTTTACTCAGACCTTGCGAAGATTTACGAGAAAGCGGTGCAGTTCCCTTCGGGCGGCTCGATCACCATTATCGCCGTGACTACGCTTTCGGGTGGTGACATCACGCACGCCGTGCCGGATAATACGGGATACATCACCGAAGGACAGCTATTCCTTCGCCGTGACTCTGAAATCGGTAAAGTCGTAGTTGACCCGTTCCGTTCGCTTTCACGTCTGAAACAGCTTGTGGCCGGTAAGAAAACACGCGAAGACCATCCGCAGGTGATGAATGCCGCGGTACGTTTGTATGCCGATGCTGCCAATGCGAAAACGAAGATGGAAAACGGTTTCGACCTTACGAATTACGATGAGCGTACCCTGGCTTTTGCAAAAGAGTATGCCAACGATATCCTTGCCATCGACGTAAACTTGAATACCGACGAAATGTTGGATACTACCTGGGGATTGTTTGAGAGACATTTCAAACCGGAAGAGGTAAATATCAAACGTGAATTGGTTGAGAAATACTGGCAGAAATAATTAACTCATTATGGCTATAAAATTTCAATATAATAAGACCTCCCTTCAGTCGATGGAAAAACAACTGAAGATGCGTGTCCGTACCCTTCCTACGATTAAAAACAAGGAGAGTGCGTTGCGTATGGAGGTTAAGAAATCGAAAGATGAGGCCAAAGAACTGGAAGCAAAGCTTGAGCAGGAGATCGCTCAATATGAGAACATGATGGCTCTTTGGAGTGAATTCGATTCCTCGCTTATTCAGGTGAAGGATGTTGAACTCTCCGTTAAGAAGATCGCCGGAGTACGCGTTCCCGTATTGGCGAACATCGAATTCGATATACCTCCGTTCAGCTTGTTTTCCGCTCCTAAATGGTATGTAGACGGTATCAGCATGCTCATGAAAATGGCACGTACCGGTATCGAAAAAGATTTTACCGACATGAAACTCGGACTTCTGGAAGTTGCCAGAAAGAAGACCACTCAGAAGGTGAATCTTTTCGAGAAAGTGCAGATTCCGGGTTATCAGGACGCCATCCGTAAGATCAAACGATTTATGGAGGACGAGGAGAATCTTTCGAAATCATCACAGAAGATCATGCGATCTCAACAAGAAAAGAGAAAGGAGGCACAGGAATGGTAGTTGGAATGACAAAATACAGTTTCCTTGTGTATCATAAGGAATACGATCAGTTTCTGACCGAAATGCGCGAACTGGGTGTGCTTCATGTCATCCAGAAACAAGCCGGAACTCCCGAAGAGGGAAGTGCTTTGCAGGATAAACTGCAGGATGCCGCCCGAATCGAGAAATCGTTGAAGTTTATCACGGCCCGTTTGGGTGGTGATTATTCGAAATGCGCTCCGGTTAATCCGGCAGACGACGCGCTGGGCCGTGTGGCTCATCTCGAAGGTTTGTTGGAGGATAAGGCCAAATCACAGCAACGTCAGGCCGCTCTCGATAAGGAGATCGAACGCATGGAGCTTTGGGGTGACTTCAACTGGGAAAGTGTGTATCGCTTGAAAGACGCCGGTTTTATCGTGCGATTCTGGAGTGCGGCCGACCGTAACTTTTCAAAAGAGTGGGAGGAAAACTACAACGCCATCCGCATCCACGCAGAAGGTTCGCTGATCTATTTCATCACCATCACGCCACGTGGACAGGTGGTGGAGTTCGAGAATGCCGAACGTGTTCGCCTACCGAAAGAAACCCTTTCGGAACTGCTTCATGCAAGAGGAGAGTCACGTCAGGATGAACTTGACCTGACACGAGAGATCGAAGAAGCTTGTTTGGAGAATTATAAAACCATCGAGGAGGGGTATCGTCAACTTCTCGAAGAGATCGATTACACGAAAGTGATCCTGAATTCCGAGGGACAAGCTGATAACATGCTTTTCTTGCTGGAAGGATGGGTACCGACTCAAACCGAGAGCCAGGTGAATGAATTCTTGAATTCAAAAGGAATCTACTTCGAAGCGCATCGCGCAGGAAAAGAAGATCCCGCTCCGGTGAAGCTGTCGAACAATTGGTTCGCCCGTTTATTTCATCCGATTACCGAGCTGTATGACATGCCGGCTTACGGAGAGATGGACCTGACGCCGTTCTTCGCTCCGTTCTTTGTGATGTTTTTCGGTCTTTGTCTTGGTGATGCAGGTTATGGATTGCTGTTGGTATTGATCGGTCTGGTAGCCCGTGCAAAGGTGAAACCGGCCTTAAAACCGATGATGACATTGGTAACGATTCTCGGAATCGGTACTGTGATCTTCGGAACCATCAGCGGTACACTCTTCGGTATTCCGCTTCTTGAAGTGAAATGGCCGTGGGTGCAGAACCTGAAGAACTTCATGCTGTCGTCTAATGACTTGTTCTATTTCTCACTTTGCGTGGGGGTATTCCAGATCATCTTCGGTATGGTTCTGAAAGCAGTGGGGCAGACGGTTCGTTTCGGATTTAAAAACGCGCTTGCCGCTTGGGGATGGCTCATTGCTATCGTTGGAGTAGGGGGAGCGTTTGCATTGGAGAAATTCGAGATTCTTCCGGCGGATACGGCCCGCATCATCATGTACGTAACAGGAGGTCTCGGAGCGTTGGGAATCTTCGTGTTCAACGACATGAAACGCAATCCGTTAATCAATATCGGAGCCGGTGTGTGGGATTCATACAACATGGCTTCGGGATTGTTGGGAGATATCCTTTCCTATGTACGTCTGTTTGCATTGGGTATTTCCGGTTCGGTATTGGGGTTGGTGTTCAACGACCTGGCCATTAAGATGAGTCCGGATATTCCGGTGGTGGGATTCCTCGTTTCGGCGATCATCCTGCTTTTCGGTCACGGGATGAATATCTTCATGTCGGGTCTGGGAGCTTTCGTTCATCCGATGCGTCTTACTTTCGTAGAGTTCTACAAAAATGCCGGCTTTGAAGGGGGAGGTAAGAAATATACGCCTTTCGCCCGCAAACCAAAACATGATTAATTTGATTCAATCGAAAATTATAAAAAATAAAATAACAATTTAAATTTGAAATTATGCAACCAATCGTTTTAGCTTACATCGGTGTTGGTCTTATGGTAGGTCTTGCCGGAATCGGAAGTGCTTATGGTGTAACAATCACAGGGAATGCTTCAGTAGGAGCCATGAAAAAAAATCCGGATAAATTCGGTAACTACATGGTACTTTCAGCCCTTCCGGGTTCACAGGGTCTTTACGGATTCCTTGGATACTTCCTTATCTCCGGTCTTTTGACTTTGGATATGAGCTGGTTGGCAGCTGCTGGAGTGTTTGGTGCAGGTCTTGCACTTGGATTCGTTTCTTTGTTCTCAGCTATCCGTCAGGGTCAGGTTTGTGCGAACGGTATCGCAGGAATCGGTGCAGGTTACGACCTGTTCGGTAAGACATTGATCCTTGCCGTATTCCCAGAGCTTTACGCGATCGTAGCGGTAGCGGCAACATTCTTGATCGGTCAGTCGCTATAAGCAGACACACGCCATAGAATTTTCAAAAAGGTCCGGCTGAAGAGTAACTTCTTCTTGCCGGACCTTTTTCATTTGTATCTAAAATCTTTTGTTTAACTTCGCCTCCACATTTATCGAATATCATCCGAAACGCCCATGGAGTAAGAAGGTGCGTTCACATTGAAGCTTATAACCATAGAATAACTATTTAATATGTCCCGAATGAAAAAACATCTTTTTATTTTATTGCTGGCACTTATCTCGTTACCGCGCCTTTCAGCTCAATACACGCAACTTCCTCAAGGAGACACACTACGTGTTTTAGCCATCGGAAATAGCTTTAGCGTAGATGCTACGGCTTATCTTCAGGAAATTGCCGCAGCGGCCGGAAAACCAATGATTATCGGTAATCTGTTTATTCCGGGATGTAGTATCGAAACGCACTTTGAAAACTCGTTGAATGACGATCAGCCTTACATATATTACAAAAATATCGCCGGACATAAAACCGAGCAGCATTTCTCTTTGGCACAGGGCATCAAGGACGAGTCGTGGGATGTGATCACGTTCCAACAGGCGAGTCCGCTTTCGGGACAATATGAATCGTTTTTCCCGGAACTGGCCGAACTGATGGAATTTGTGAAGGACAGTGTTTCAAACCCGCGTGTCCGTTTTATGTGGCACATGACTTGGGCCTACGCACAGAATTCCGATCACGAAGGATTTGCGCAGTATGCACACAGTCAGATGAAAATGCATCAGTTGATAGAGCTTGCCGCTTACCGTGTAAAAGAATCCGCACACTTCTCCAGCATCATTCCGGTGGGAACCGCCATCTACAATTGTCGCAACAGTAAGATAGGCGATCATGTGACGCGTGACGGGTATCATCTGAATGAGATCGGACGATATGCGGCGGCATGTACTTGGTTCGAAGTTCTTTTCGGGGAGAGTGCACTGGATATTACCTGGCATCCGGAACATATTTCAAAAAAACAGGCTTCAATCTGCAAGAATGCCGCTCGTTATGCTGTTAAGTATACTACCCAGAAACTTGAAGCGGTAAAATATTGATTCATTAAAAAGCCGCTAACACCCCAATTCTTTACGAGGTTGTTAGCGGCTTTTTAATTTCCAATTTGGAAACGCTATTTCTTACAACGTGTCCATCTTCTTTATGCCGAGTTTGTTGAGGCAAACGCGGTAACGTTTGTATTGAGTCTGCTCTTCGTAGCGACACTGGATGATGAAATTGAGGTAATAAATCTTTTCACCTTCCACCACCTGATATCCTTTCTCTTCGTGAGAAGTCATCAGCGGCACTTCGGGGTTATCCATCTTTCTGACAAACTCGGAGACGTTGAACCGAATGATGTCATTGATGCCCGGAATGGCGTATTCACTCACTTTATTCACTTCGATGCGATCCAATCGGACACGTTCACGATAAAGAATAATCTTCTCGCTCATATAGCGGTTTTCTGCTTTGAGTAGTGAGGAGCGGTTTCGCAGTTCAATCACCTTCGCGGGGGTTTTATTCTCGGCGATGAAATCAAATCCCTCCTTTATCCATCCGATCTTTCGGTTCCGGATGCTGATCCGAATCTTATGGTCGAAAAACTTCGAGCTCAGTTTGTGTGCAAAATAGTAACGCATCAGATCCTTGATGCGGTCTTTTAGCATATAGCTCAAAACCAATGCGATAAAAAGGGGGATGGTGAAGTTTCCGTATTTCTGTTGGAAAGAGAACGCGATGACAGTAGCGAAAATCATCGAGATACCGGCTGCAAGGCTAAACAGCACTTGTTCTGCCATGAAGGTATTTTTCTTTTTGCGTGCGGTCAGAAAGAGATCGCTCTCGATATACTTTTTCAATGTACCGGCGCGAAAAACAAAATCGCGGTTGTGTGAAGAGCTGTTTTCATCTACCACGGCGTATTGTTTCTCCCGTTTGTACTCGTTCTCCTGTTTCAATCGGACGATAATCCGCTCCTCGAGATCGGGGAACCGACCGGGGTGAACCACTTTGAGAAACTGAAGCAATTTATAGGTGTGTTGTTCGAATACATTACTGATAAACTCATCGCCGAATTGAAAAAGTTCGATGAGTTCAGGCGAGACTCTCTGTTTTTCAATGCTATTGAAAAGTTGTCGCACCTCCCGCATAACGGTTTCCGAATTCTCGAGGTAGTGATTCGCCAGCAACGGCGTTTGGGTGAGATCGGGTTGGTCGCGAATATAAATTACCTCGTCGCGAAGAGAACTCTTGAGGATAGAAGCAAACATCTTGATTTGCGATTCATACTCGAGTATATGTTCCTTATCGGGATCCTGCACCATCGATTCGCACGAATCGCGCAGCTTTTTCATCGGTAAACAGTCCGGCCGGGTCAGTTCCTGTAGGTTGTACACCGGAGTGATCAAACGGATATTCGATTTTATATCGCGATAGAATTTGTATTTCTGATAGGTGAGTGCGTTTATATCGAGACTGTTGGGGATGAAAATCCAGGTATTCATCACGAAATCGCTCTCGCGTAGCGTTTCCCCCACAACGAAACCAACCTTGAACTCCACTGAATATTTGTCGTGGATCTTTGCCTGTATCTCGATCATAATCCTCTTTTTTTAAGCGTGTTGCCGGCTACACCGTTGAGCGAATGAGAAATTTCTCCGAGCTATTTATGCGATTTTCCCGGATCATTCCGGTGAGGAAGATGTGGTTGCAATGTGTTGTTCACCATTTGGTAAAGGGGTGCTTGATCAGGGCGGAATTATAATAGCGCGCATCACCGGTAACTTCCATTCCGAGCCAATCGGGTTTGAGAAAATCCTCCTGCTCGTCGTTCAACTCCACTTCAGCCATCAGCAGTCCCTGATTTTCACCATAGAACTCATCCACTTCAAACGTATGTTTTCCCGCTTTTACCAAGTAACGCGTCTTATCGATCACTCCCGGTTCGCATAGCTTCATCAACTCCTCCGCTTCGGCGACCGAAATCTCTTTTTCCCATTCAAAACGGGAGAGTCCCGATCCGTCTCCCAACCCTTTGATGGTGAGAAATCCTTGATCGCCCTTGATTCGAACACGAACCGAACGCTGAGGAACCGACGAAAGGTATCCCTGCGTAATTCGTACCGATTTAAAGGAATGCGACTTAAAATCACCTTTTACCAAAAACTTGCGTTCAATCTCCTGTGCCATTTTTTATTTATGAAGATAGTTAAATTTTTTTCTCTTCGTACCCCATTGATTTCAGTTTCTCTACAATCTGAGTGCGACTCACCTCATCCGTATGGTCAACGGCAACGGATCCTTTGATCAGATCCACTTTCACGGCGAATGCACCTTTGAGATCCGCCATCGATTTATGGATGCAATTAGAACATCCACCTTCAGCGATATTCTTAATATCTACAATTGTTTTCATTTATAGCTGATTTATGTTTGACACAAAAGTAAAATGGATTACGAACTTCTTCCTACCCGTAATCCGGTTGCAAAGGTAATACAAGTAAAAGAGAAGATTTTTAAATAAGTGTTCCGCTTTATGTAAATTCCTTGATTTTCTTATCTTTGGCTTGCATCTGAAAACACGAACCATGAATACACATCTTATCACCCTGATTTTTTTGGGGGTACTGCTTTGCATTCCTGCGAATGCGATTGAAGCCGACTCCTTGTTAAGAAAAGCCCAGAATATTTTATATAACAACCCCGCTCAAGCCCATCTCTATGCAGCTAAAATCATTTCAGATCCGGTAACGGCAACAAAACGTCAACTGCAGACAGAAGCGTATGTGGTGTTGGGTACCGCTCAGATCTTGCAGGGTGACTTTGATGGTTGCGTCAACTCCTATTTTTTGGCACTTGATAATTGTCCGGCAGGCAATATCCAATTGATGGCGGATGTAAAGCTTTGTTTATCGAACGTATATATCTCTCTTAAGGATTTCCAAAAGGCGATGGAGTACAATGACCGTGCCACCGCATACTACAAATCTCTCAACGATTCGACGGGAATAGGCAAAGCTTACAATTCGCGCGGATTGATTCACCTCAACTTGATGGAAGACGCAATAGCCGAGCGATTTTTCAAACAATCGCTCGATATTCACAAACAGTTGGGCAATAAAAAGATGATTGCCGCTAATCTCAACAACTTGTCACTGTACAAAGGAGATACGGATGAAAAAATCCAATTTGTGCGGGAAGCGATTCAACTGAATGAAGAGTTGAAGGCCGAATGGTCGTTGGGTGAGAATTACAACAACCTGGGACGTCAGTTTTATTATGCCGGACGTTATGATGAAGCGTTATCAGCCCTTGCAAAAGCGTATGAAATAGCTGAGAAGATTGGTGCCAAAGAGTTGATTTGCGATAATTATGAATACTTGGCGATGATTTACGAGGCGCGGAAAGAGTATGCAAAGGCGTATTCCAACCTACAGAATCTCTACAAGACGGCATCGCAATTGCAGAATAACAAGAATTTACGCAACATCGAACGTGAAATTTCTGAGAAACGGCTTCTCAGACAAAAGGTTGCCGCCGAGCGTCAGGAACAGGATTATCAGATTCACTTGCTTCGTACGAATCTGGTTATCGCTTTGACGTTGATGTTCCTGTTGTTGCTTGCTGCCTTTTTTCGTGCGAAATGGTACAAGCACAAAAAAAACATGCAGATCATGCAGACCCGTTGCCAGCTGGAACAAATCGAAAGGGAAAACATGGAGTTGAAAATGCAACGTCAACAGACCGTTATGAATCGATTGGAGCATGAACTGGATGATCACAAACAAGAGTTGATAAATTTCGCAATGTATCTACGCAGTCGTGATGAGGTGCTGAATAAAATCCGTGAACAGATCAAAGAGTGCTATAAACTAGAGCCTCAAGAGAACGTGGTTCGTTTGAAACGAATCAATGCATTCATCAGTCAGCATCAAAATCTGAATAATCAGCACGTGGAGTTGTTTGATAAGATAGAGGAGAAGAACAAGGCATTTTTGCAACGGCTCACGTTGGTGCATCCGCATCTGACCAGAGGGGAGAAGTACCTGGCTACGTTGGTTCGAGTAAATCTCTCCACCAAAGAGATCTCCCTATTGACGGGATCGCTTCCTAAAACGGTTACGATGAATCGATATCGGCTTCGGAAATCGCTCGAGTTGGTTTCCGAAGCCGATTTATGTGAGTATCTGCGAAGTATTTAAGATTAAACTAAATCGTTACGAGCTTATTTAAACAATGGGATTGAATTTTAGGGAGAAGCTATTCGCATATTATTAATGGTACTTCCACTGTGATTTTATTATTCTCCAGTATTATGTTTCCCTCCTTTATTGCTTCAATTATGGGCGCTTGAACTTCTCCGATGACGGCAACCGTTTTACCGGGTACAGCCATGTCAATAAGTATCAGAATTTCATAATTGTAACCAGAAATCGGGGTGGCATATATGTAAATTAAATTTTTAGTATTAGTGGAAGAGCATATTATTTTCTCTTTTGGAAGTTCATTTACTATTTCTGCAACCTTACTTCCGTAATAAATTGTCTATTCTGATCCTACTTCGTGGATTTTGTAAGCGGTTATGCCTTTCTCTAAAGGAAGAGATTTAAGCCACCCGTTTTCTAAATCCACCGTTATATCCTCTGTTACTCCAGGTAAATTGGGCAATTGGGCAATACGTTCGAATGCTTCTCTAAATGTAATGGCATGTGTTATTGCCACGACCATAAATAGGAGAGCAAAAGTCAAGATAATCTTTTTCATATGCTTAATGTTTTAGTACTTAAAAGAATAACAGGTTGCTATTTGGAATAGTTTATTTACTGTTACCCTATTTCGCTCATAAGCTCTTTAAGAGGAATAAATAAAAATCCCTCTTTTCTTCCACCGGCTAGGAGTTAGAAAAGAGGGATTGTATTCGATGCGATCAGCGTTATTCTGAAGGTGGTAGCAATACAGAATTAATCATATAAATAATACCGTTCGTAGTATAAATAGGAGCGCTCAAAGCTACATTGTTCACATATAACGTGTTGTTAACCTGTGTTACGGCCAAAGTGGCGCCGTTAAGCGTAGTCAGTGTCATTCCATTCTTCAACTGGGCAGGCGCATATTCGCCATTAACGGCATGATACAATAGAATCTGTGTTAATTTTCCAGTCGGATCGGCTAACAAAGCTTCTAAGGTTCCCGCAGGTAAAGCGGCGAAAGCACTGTTTACAGGAGCAAAAACAGTAAGCGAAGCGGATTCATCTTCCAACGCATCTTCAAGGTTTGCGGCCTCAATGGCTGTTTCCAATGTGCTCAACTGAGTACTTTCCTCAATTACATCCCAAATATCTGCAGGTGGAATCAACACCTCGTCGATTAGATATACTACTCCATTCGACGTGTAGATCGGTTCACTGATAGCCGTATTATTTACCCGAATGCGACCATCTTTGTGTGTGATGGCCAATGTAGCACCATTAAGGGAAGTAAGGGTGGTTCCGTTTTTTAATTGAGAAGGCGCATATTGGCCATCCACTACGTGATACAACAACACTTGTTTCAGAAGTCCGGACGGATCAGCCAACAACATGTTCAGCGTTCCTTCCGGTAATGACGCAAAAGCACTGTTTACGGGAGCAAATACGGTCAGCGTGGCATTCCCGTTCTGTAAACTGCCTTCAAGATCGGCGGCATCAATCGCAGATTCCAACGTACTCAACCGTTGGTCATCTTGAACGGCATTCCAAATATTTCCACTTATTACGATGTAATTGTCATCATCGTCATCATCACATGCTGCAAATCCGAGCGGCAGCAAAAGCATCAGCAAAAAATACCATTTCTGTTTTAACATACTCTTTATCGTTGTTTTAAGTGAAACATTAACGGGTATAAATTACCCTTTAATGAATCAAACATAGCCAATAAAAGAATGGTTCAGAAAAACTGTTCGCTAACACCTTTTTTTAATATTTATTGCTATTACGAATTGCATGTCGGGAATTATGGCTAGCTGCTGTAGCAAAAGGATTAGAATGTTGTGTAATTATGGTTTTGAAGTTTATTTCAATTCAAGGTAGGACCTTTTGATTAAACTATTTCATAATGGAAGTTGTTTTATATAGAAAAATATATTATGGATTTATTAATTATATATGCTCGTTTTCCCGAAGATGAAGAACGAGGTGAATTGATGTCATTTATACTAAATGAATTGCAGAGTAAAGAAATAAGTTATATAGTTCGCGATCTTAGGGAAGATTTGTTGAAAGAGCGTGTATCTGAAGAAAAAAAATCCTTATCAATGGCTCTTTCTGCTTCACGCCTCTTACAACAAAGAGAAATTTTAAAAGCAGATAAGGTTATAGTGATTACTTCCTCAAAGAATGACGCTCTACCTCCGGAACTCGATAATTTTCTTGATTCTGTATTTACCAAGGAATTTATGTTTAATTTGATTGAGGGAAATCTGAAAACGTATAGCTGTAGAAAACAGTTCGGAATTATTCGACTTGATTCTGAAATAGAAAAACTTCTTCACAAGAGTAATAAAGTAGAAATGGATGGTGATTCCTATCGTAAAATATTAAAAGATTTAAATGCTGAAATTAAGTTTAACCTTTTATTACCTCAGAAACAAGCTTTAAACGGCTTAACCAAGGAAAGTCAATTGGAACTCAAAATTGCTTTGGATTGTTTGATTAATTCCTGTGATTCACATATTCCGGGTAAAATGCCCGAATAAGGAAGTTAAATTGAATCTTGAATGAAATTCTCTCTATGTAGAATTAGTACAGGTGCTTTATCTTGGGACAAAAGAGCATTAATGAAACTTTTGTAGAATACTCTTTGCATGAATTTTTTATTGTCTTTTAGAGAAACAATCACACCGGGAATTTCTTTTTCTACCCAGTTCCTTATCGTCAAAGAAAGATTTTCCTCTTTGTCTTGAATATAGAGAATAGATTTGAAATCAACTTCATCATACATCTCCTTTAAAATAGTTTCAAACCCTAAACGTTCGATTTCCTCCTCAAAACTGTTATGTATAGAGAAGTGAGTGATCTTTATGGTAGATATGGAATCCTGAAATCGATCGAATATGAATTTTATCGCGAGCGCATCTTCCTCTTGATAATCGGTCATATAAGAAAACTCCTTTAAAGGTGAAAAAGTTAGATTCTCCGGAATAACCCAGATGGGACATTTAATTGTTCTTATAATCTCTTTAATCGATTGATAAGGAAAAGTTGAAACTTTGGCAGATTCATTTTCAAGGAGCAACATGTCAAAATAGTCGATGCTGTAAAGATAACTCAGAATATCTGAGGGCATCCCAGAATAATATTCGAAAGGGATGTTTTTTTTAATCTTCCCCTTTTCTAACAATAACCTTGAATTTTTAGTAGTCTGGGATATAAATTCCTGTTTTTTGGACGCATAGAGGTGTGGAGGAGTAAATAATTGATTTCTTGAATCAAAATGAGCAATTACCGTGTCCGGAAATTGGATGTGAATGATTTTAAGTTCAACTTTAAGAAATTGAGCTAGATCGACTATATATTCTAATGTTTGAATAGATTCAAAAGTATTGTTTTGAAGGTATACTAAGGTTTTCATTTATATATAACTTTGTGGAGAGAAACGTTCTTCCCTCCGGTATTAAAACATGATTAATATTCAACAGGTTAAGAGATTAAATTTTCATTTTCGTGCTTCAGCACTTTTGCTTTGCAACAATGTTAGGTGCTTATCCTGCCTTGGGATCAATTTCATTTACGGGTTACCATTTTAAGATCCTCCAGTAAAAATTCGACCTCAATGATATTGTATTAGTTCTAATCCGAATTGGTCGGTTTCTTTCTGTAAAGTATTTTTTAAAGGGTGTCTGTGATTGCTTTTTCTTTAATACTAACTTCAAATCCAATCTCTTCCAACCGCTTTATATGATTCTTGACTTTACGCTCCTTTTTCTTTGGATTCGTATGCAATTCAGGTTCCTTGTACGGCTCTAATCTTTCCAATACATGGTAGGCTGCCACACCGATACTACGGGCCACTGCATAAAGTGCCTTTTTTGCACCTCGCCGTCCAACTAAAGATTCAAACCTTCGCTTAAAAAAGCCATCCTTGCAACGGGTCGCCCCCCACGCACTCTCTACCAAAAGGGTTTGGACATATTTATTACCATGGTTCGTTCTTACACTTTTTTTTTACCGGCACTTTCATTATTGCCGGGACTCATTCCGGCCCAACTACTAAAATGCTGGTCGGTTTCAAACTTACTCATATCCACTCCGATTTCACTGATCAGTTTGATGGCCGTATCACGTCCCACTCCCGGAATACTCTGTAGAAGATCCAATTCAACCTTATACTTTTGAATTTGCTCTTCGATAAGTACATCCAAATCCGAAATAATGTTTTCTTGATTCCGAATGTTTTTTTGTACGGTTCTCAATAAAGACCGCATGGTCGGAGTCATCTTTCCCATCAATGCCTTACGAATATCCTCTCGATCTGCCTTTACTTTCTTATGAACGTGAAGCATCAATGAGTCAATATCCGTTTTCCCATCAATTAGATCCTCTATAATCTTTTGGGCACTAACACCAAAAACGTCATTAAAAACCGTACTTAATTTAAAATTGCAGCTCTCTAGCAATTTTATCTCTCGATTCTTCTCCGCCGCTATCGTTGCAATCACCTTATCTTTATATCGGACCAAATCTCGCAGCGTGCGGATATCTTGAGGAGGAATAAAACTACTCTTGAGTAAGCCGCTGATAAGGAGTTTGCTTAGCCACACACTATCCTTTTTGTCTGTTTTATGACCCGGAACACCTTTTACGTGGCGTGCATTTACCAATACGATCTCAAAATCATCCTCCAGAATATTGAACACGGGAACCCAGTAGATTCCGGTGCTCTCCATGGCAATATGGGTAACTCCTTGGCTTTTGCACCAATCTCTTAACTCTGTCAAAGAACTCGTGTAGGCATCGAAATGCCTGGTTTCTATCGTTCTGTCGTCTCCGTTGTTTATGCTGGCTACGATCAGATTCTCATGTACATCTATGCCACAGCCACAACTTATCAGTTGTTCAAAACTTACTTGTTTGCTGTTGTCTTTGTTTGCCGTTGTTCCCATATTATCAAGGTATTGGAGTGTAACGGAACAAAGTTACATATATATCATGTTGGGTATCCTTTTAGGTTATGGAGATTTCATTTGTATATAATTTATTTTTTACATTTGGGTCAAATACGCCATCTATATACCATTTGTTGGCTATCTCATCATTAAGGGAGCTATGGAGATTTCATTCTAGATAACGTGTTGTTTCTCACAAATACTTACTTTCTAAATAAACATTTTTAGCGCGTAAACTGTTTAAATTACAGAATAGTAGTAAAACTTCTTAACTAGGAGAATGTTATTCAATAATCCTTATATATTTATAGATGACAACATTTTTGACCATACCGGATAAGATTCAAGAACTTAGCAAAGGAGAAATAAAGAAAAAAAGAATTTCACCTTTACCTGCTATATTTCTAATCCTATTAGCCACACCTTTTTTATGGTTTGGTGGACGAGAGGCCTTTCTTGGTATTGAGTCGACTTATTATTTCACCTTAATCGGCATTATATTAGGTGTAATAGGGTTGATATTGTTATTGACGCCTCGAGAATACTTTGTAATAGCAGCTCCGAGAGGTCGGATCAAACCTCAAATAGTCAATCTAGATCTGATTGATAAAGATGTGATTCTCGAATTGTTTGAAAACGGTCAATTAAAGGATATCCTTAAAAGAACGACCACTACTCCCGGCTCGTTGTTTCTTGAATTATGGAGTAAAGAGGGGCATGACAAGGTTTATGCTCAATTGTACGAATCTGTTAATTCTTTACGGCGTCCTATCACTCTAGTCGGTGTATTTCCCAAAGAGTCTGAGAGTTAATAAAGATACTTTATGTTCTAGCTGTTAATGATAAAGATTATATTCGAATGAATACATAGATATTATATTATGACAACATTCTTAAAAGTTCCGGACAAAATAGAACAACTAAGCGAAGGTGAGATTCAACGGCATTTTATCCCACCATTGGTTCCTGCTATGTTTTTCCTTCTAGGAATGGCTTTGATTTGGTTCGGAGGCTGGGAAGCAAAAATAAGTGGAGGTGAATCTTTTCTTATGACGATTTTAGGAAGTGCAATCATCCTTATCTGTGTTGTCGTATTGTTGGCGAAAGAGAGAAGTTATTTTGTTATTAAAAGTACCATGTCCCGGATTAAACCTATACGGATTAGTTTGGACACGTTGTACCAACAAGAGGCTGTTGATTTGATCTCTGAAAACAAAATAAATGAGATTTTAAAGCTTAAAACAACGATAGATTCTCCATTGTGTCTTGAAGTGTGGTTTAATAAGAAACACAATAAGGTGTATTCTCAACTTTTTTATTATTATGATGCAGGAATGCGTCCGATTTCTTTAGTGCATGTTACCAAATTTTTGGACTTGGATCTTTCTCAAGTAAGGAATTAATGGGAAATTATTAGAAGAATGCCTATAAATAACATTCCTGCAATGATGCCTTTCATTGATAATCGATGGTTCCCTTTCATATCTGCACCCGGGATTAACTCATCTAAAGCTGTATTTATTAGTAAACCGGCAAGAAAGGCCTTGACAATTCCAATATGAGCGGGATTTAATGTTTCATGCAGGAAAAAATAGGTGCTGATAGCTCCTAACGGTTCAGCTAGAGCTGTTATGAAACAAAAAATAATTGCTTTATCCTTTCGCTTTGTTTTTTTGAAAATCACCATTGTAATGACAGCTCCTTCCGGAATGTTGTGTGCTATAATAGAGAGGATAACCGGAATAGCGACTTCTTTCTCGCTAAAATAAGTAAGAAAAGTTGCTATTCCTTCTACGAAGTTGTGAATGGTAATAGAAACGAATATTAATAAGAAAAGCTGATACTCAATATGTTTTTTTCTATCGATAGGAACGACTTTGGGCACCCTGAATTTTCGTTGGAATATAAGCAATATCATATCCATGGGTACAGTAATAAGTAAGCCGATGAAGAACCCGATTGATGCTAATTCAAATGATCTTGATTCGGAATAAAAATTTCCAAGTTCTAACGTTCCGTTAAAAAGAAACTTTACAAATGCTACATAAATCATAATCCCCGCCGTAAAACTGAGAACGACAGGGAGAATTTCTTTTTTCTTGTACTTAAGAACTAAAGGAAAGATTCCTCCCAGGACTAAAGATAGACCTGCCATGAAAGCGATAAGAAAAGCCTGATATAGTCTTAAATCCATACTCTTTCTCCGGGATGAAATCCTTCCTTTATTTTATGAGTTTACCATTGAATTTAGAATTCATCTTCTTCCTCTTCTTGAGTAGGGAAATCTCCTTCTGAATGAAGGATTAAGACTAACTCTTCAATTCCTTTTAGAAGTTTTGTAGTAAAACTTCTGTAGAAAACTTTTTGGAAAATGTTTTTATTCTCCTTTAACGCCACAATAAGCGTATTCTTATCTTTTTCTATAACTTTTTGGAAATATTCAGGGATGGTCTTATTTTCATTTGTATTTATAACAAGAGATGAAAAAATTTTTGATTGCAGCTCATTACTCAAGTATGTTTTAAATCCAATACTTATAATTCTCTGGTGAAAATCCACTCTTTCTGTAAGATGTAAGAAAGTTAACTTCTTTATGTTACTCCCAATAATCTGAAATAGTAGTTTTATGCTTTTTACGTCCTGTTCCTGATAATCTGTGGAGTAGAGAACCGTGGATATTCCTTTGTAGGATGCATCGGGTATTACCCATATCGGGCATCTCATGTTTTTAATGATGTTTTTCAAAGGTTGATATGGATTCATTCCGGAGGTGAAAAATTCATTATAGATAGCTATCATGTCAAACTCTCCTTTTAGAAGTTTTGATTTTAGAATCACTTCCGGAACACCTGTGAAATATTCGAAATGCACTTCCGTATCAATTTTACCTTCACCTTTTAACTCCTCTAATAATTTTTCAGTTTGCTGTATCTCTTCCATTGATAGCTCTCCATGTCTAGAGGGACTTTGGAACAATTCCATGTTTGTAGCTAAACTTGCAGAATATAGAATCTCCGGATAATGGATGTGAATGAACTTGATTTTTACATTTAAATCTTGGGCCAAAGCTAAAGCATATTCTATAATATCTTTTGAGATTATAGAATTTGTCTGAAGAAATAATAATGTTCTCATTTGTCTCGTGTTTAAGTTTTAATATAAAGAACATATGTGTCATCCATTTCCTTAATCAGATATCTCATCATTCCTTAAGGTTGGATGCTCATAGCTGTTCATAAGAACACTTTTTTTTAAAACACAAAAACAGCAAAATATGTTTTTGTTTTATTGAAAGTTTTGATTTTTAGTAGATTGTGTTTAAAGAATAAGCCTCAGTTTATAGCTGAGGCCCGTTTTTTAGAAGATTAGATCTATTTAAAGATCATTTCCACTAATTATTCTGAAAGGTCTATGCGTATATCTCGGTTGATTGAACTTGAAGGGATGATCAGTTCATAACCTTGAATTTTATCCGATCTTTTAAGTTTTGCTGAAGTGTGAGAACTTTTAGCAATACGGATTTTTTGATTCATTGCCGGTAATTCGATGCGATAGCTTCTTTTCCGGGGTTGATCCTCATATGTCCCTTGGACCGCCTTGATGCATATCGATATCCCTTTTTCCCGTCGTTCGTAGGAGATGTCTGTAAATGCCTGTTCACCTTTCGTATAGTTCATGCTAATCCCGTCGTCTTCATATAATACATAGCTGTTTTTTCGGTTTATTCTTCCGGGATAACAGCGTAGAACCAATTCCTCTAAGGGCGTATTGCTCATCCGAGGTGTGTAGATCTGCATTGGCAACGGGTAACCACCACGTACATATAATGGAAAATTATCGAGATCGGAGTTGACGAAGCACTCTTGTCCCCCCGTATACTTTTTGTGCGTAAATAAATCGAACCAGTCCGAGTCTGCCGGAAACCACACTTTCTGGGTGGCCGTTCCGAGAGAATCGATCG
Organism: Bacteroidales bacterium; assembly: GCA_036655355.1. Lineage (GTDB taxonomy): Bacteria > Bacteroidota > Bacteroidia > Bacteroidales > JAUNSR01 > JAUNSR01. The sequence continues at coordinate 213,733 of JAVVQG010000002.1, read as the reverse complement.
GTTTGCAAATTGGTGCGCTTAACAGAATATCGCCAAACAAAAATTCCTGCGGATTCTCATAAGCTTCTTTCTCAGTCGGATATTCTATATAAAGTGGACGATTGAGTGGAAGCATTTGGCTGTGTGCCTGCCATACAGAGGAATACACATAGGGCATTAGCCGCGAACGCCATTGATAGAGGTTTCGAAGTCGATCTTCCGTCTCTTTCCCCCATTTCCAAGGACGACGGTCGAGATTCTCATCATAGACGGAGTGAATTCGTAGCGATGAGTTCAATAAACCGAATTGTGTCCATCGGGTATAAAGCTCCGCATTGTTTCCACCGAAGAATCCCCCGATGTCATGTGCCCAGAAAAAACATCCCGCATTACCGCTAGTCGCAGTCAACTCCACTTGAAACTGAAGTACATCCCAATTTCCGACCGCATCGCCTGAAAATTGGATCGGGTAGCGATGGTCTCCCCAGCCACCCCATCTACTGAATCCTGCACCGCGCAGGTTATTCTTTTTAGAATGATTGAAATAGAGATGATTCAACCAAGGAAGGTGTTTCATATTCGTACCCCTGACATGCGGATAGACGTAATCCTGTTGCCAATCTAGCCACCAGAAAGCGATTCCCATACTGTCTGATTCTCCGTGTGCGAAATCAAGGAAGTTATTCATGTATTCACGGTTTCCTGCATCAAAAAGAGGTTCTTTCCGATTTTCGCTACATACTCCTAGCGCATTCATGAAATGTGGATACATTTTTTCATGCGCACGGATGCCGTCGTGGGGGTGATCGTTCAGAACCACGTTTATCCCTTGTTCACCGAGTTCGCGGATGAGCGATGCCGGATCCGGAATAAGCTCTTCATTCCAAGTATAACCTGTCCAACCATGCATCCCGGCATGTCCGGTACCCGTAACAGCTTCTTTTTGCGTATGCCAACCCATGTCGAAGACAAGAATATCCAACGGGAAATCGTGTTCTTTGTACTCCCGTACAATATCACGGTAATCATCCGCGGTATAATTCCACCAACGGCAGTACCAAGAGCCATGTACGTATTTACGGGTCATCGGAACGGCGCCGCTGACGCATTGCAAGTCACGCAGCGCCTTTTTATAATCGTTACCATACACAAAGAGGTAAACATCCTGTATGTGTTGAGGCGATCTGTTTGCAAGCCAACCGTTCTGTAGCAACTCTTTTCCCGTATCGTGTATAGCATACCATCCGTCGCGGCTCAATAAACCCTCTTGAAGTGGGATTCTGGATCCTACTCCGTCAAGAGTGGAAACAGGACCACCCAAATTGCTGCTTTGTTCACTAGCCATGTACCACATCTTCTCTTTCCCAGTGTGATCGAAATATACCCTCAAGTTCATTTGTCCGAAAGGGAATCCGTCTGCATGGTAGGAGATACGCATCCCGGGAGTACGTATTTCATACCGTTTATTTCCTTTATCTTCGAGCGATATGTTGCCGTAAGTGGGATTCCTGTTTGTTGCAAATAGGGTTGAATCATTTGTAAATGCACCCTTCTCGGCATATTCAAGTCGAACGAGTGATTCGGAATAGAACGTGAAACGTGCATTTCCGATCACGACCGGGTTCTGTCCGTGAAGGGGGATTATAAAAAAGAATAATCCGGTAAGTGTTACGATAAATAAACGAATGTTTCTCATAGACGTAATTAGTATTTGTTCGGTAACAAATATAAAAACACATGAATACCGGATAAGGTGGCGGGTGTCACTTTCACGTCAGCTGGGAAATGTTGATGGTGTTAATGTTTTGGTAGTCAGTTGTTTTTGTTTTTCAGGTGGGAGTTGCTAGTTGACGCTTTCCGGCACTCTTTTTCCGATAGCACCTACCCGGCTTTCAAATAAATCCCGGTCGGACAACGCTTTACCCCGCATTCTGGTACGGTAATTATATATTGTTTTAACCGAGCAGCATAATGTAGCCGCTATTTGGGCATTGTCCAACATTCCGAGACGGATTAAAGCGAATACCCTTAATTCCGAGGTGAGCGATCCATCCGGTGGGAAAACACGTTCTTCCTTTTTTAGCAGTTTGTTGATTTCTTCTACAAAATCGGGATATAAATCAAGGAAAATAGAATCAAAATATTCATAGAACTCCTCCAGCTCTTTTCGTTTGCTTTTGTCATCGGTAAGTAGATTTTCCATCTTACCCAATTCTTTAGCCCGAAGTAATTGCAGGAGTTGTTTTTTATATAGATCAGATTTATTTAAAGATAAAGCATGCGTACGAAGAAATCCACTGATGTACAATTCACGTTGCTCATTGAATTTATGAAGTTTCAGATTTACCACACGAAGCGAATCTACGCTCTCTTCCAGCCGGCAAGTGAGCTCTTTTAACTGAATGTTTTTATGTACGATATTTCTGCGCTGAAAAAGGACGTAAAGGAGAAAGGCAAGCGAAAGAGACAGCAATCCCGTAATTAAAATGGTTGTTATCCGTAAATAGTTGTGTTCTGATTCCAATTGTTCCCGATGAGCTTTGTCAATGGCCGGCAACAATGCTGCAACCTGCAGGGTGCGTAAAGGGGAATTACTCATATTTGCATCAGCATGGGCCTGTTTCATATATTTCCAGGCTCGCTCTGTGTCCTTCTCCTGGAATAGAAGTATTGCCAGATTCGTTAATGCCACATACTCCTTTACCCCGCACTTCATATCTGAATAGGCAGCATAAATTAGATATTTCTTTTCAAGTGTATGATCCGCTTTAATTCGAGCGATATTGGCAATGGAGTTAGCGATAAACGCTTTGTTGCGATTGTCAGCATTTAGGCCCTCCGCTAACGGGATCAATAGTTCGAGGGCTTTATCCAATTCCCCTTGATCCGCAAGTTTCATTGCTCGGTAACGAGGAGATTCCGGAAATAGGTTGAAAAGAGAATCCCTTACCCTCAGGGCTTTCTGTTCATAATCTGTTTGAATCCCTCTGTTAAGAGAGAATTGGTGTAAAGTGGTATATAATTCAGCTTTACAACTGTAGTACTGTGCCAACAAGGTGGTGTCTACGGATGGCAAACTTATCGAATGGAGATTTTTTTCTGCATCAGAGAATAATCCTGCAGTGATCTGAAGCTCACAATTCAGCAAAACTGCTTCTTTTTCAAAGGTCGGATCCTCCAAACGGGGTACCAGTGTAAGTAGTTCTCCCGCAAACATCAATCCCTGATCCACCTGATAATCTTTGTATTCGCGTGCGATGCGAAACAGGTTCTGGCAACGATTTCTCAAAGGGACTCCTTTTATTGATAGTTGTGTTTTGAGGGAATCCAATAACATTAGTTTTGGATTTGAAGTACCTTCTTGATTCTCAATCAAATGATCAAGTTGTTTTAAGGTTGTCTCCTGGCTTGATACCCATTGAAAAGCGAAAAAGATAAAGAGGAAGAGAGAGATGGTTTTTCTCATAAATTAGATGTGATCATGGATTTGTGATTCAAAGTTAATTTTATTCTCAATTATTACTAAATACAATATAATACAAATGCCATTTTGAGAAATACCAAATGAAGAGGCAACCGAATAGGTTGCGTAATAAACGAGAACAAACAGAAATAGGTTAAGCAATCAAATGTTTCATTTGTATATCATCTATTTTTAACATCAAGGTCAATTGCGCCATCTATATACCTTCTTTTGGTAACTCAACGTTCGATGAGTTATGGCGATTTTATTTTGTAGAGCTTTTTTGAAATATATTGTATTGATAATCAAAGGGTAGATGAGCGTATTGTAGGGTAATAAAAGCTTCGGAATTCCTGTTTTGTAGATGTTTTGTAGCGTGAAAAAGCAGGTTGGATTCAATGAGCCCTCCTATATTGGAGCATGGATTCAAAACCACTTTAAATTTATTACTTTATGATTAACACACACAAATTAAGGAATCAGGCGGTTCTCTTCTTTATCCTGCTGCTTTGGGTTCCGTTTGGGATTACCGCACAAATCATGACTGTACAAGGTACGGTTATGGATGAAAAAAATGAGCCGGTTATCGGGGCGAGTGTTCTAGAAACGGGCACAACAAACGGTACGGTTACCGACTTTGACGGTAAATTTACGCTTCAAGCCGATGCCAACGCGCATCTTACCATCTCTTATGTGGGCTTTACGACTCAGTCCGTAGCGATTAAAGGAAGAAAAATGATTCATGTAAAACTGGCTGAAAGCACCCAGTTACTCGAAGAAACGGTTGTTATCGGGTACGGAGTGATGAAGAAAAGCGACATGACCGGAGCGATCTCTTCCGTGAATGCCGATGAATTGGCCAAACGGCCCACCACAAATCCCGTGGAAGCGCTTCAGTGAAAGGTTTCCGGAGTGAATATCCAAAAATCGGGTGGAAATGCGGGAGCCGGTTTTCAAGTGAAGATCCGTGGTGTGAAAACATTCGGAAGCAACAATCCGCTTTATATCATCGATGGTTTTCCGGGCGATATAGATAATGTGAACCCGCAGGATATCGCATCGCTGGAGATTCTTAAAGATGGTGCGGCAGCAGCTATTTACGGCTCTGTAGCTGCCAACGGGGTGATTATTGTGACTACCAAGAACGGGAAGAAAGGGGAGACGAAGGTGGATTTCAGCTCTTACCTGACTTTTTCGCACGTAACAAAAAAACTGGAACTGTTGAATGCCGACGAGTACATTTCAGTACATAAACAGATGTATGAGAACTTTAATGTTCAGTACCCGTCGGAAGCAGCCAAGTTGCCAGCTTACCTTACCGCTACGCCGAAAGCGGATACCGATTGGAGTGACCAGATGATTCGCAACGGATTCTCTCAGAACTACATGGCTAGTGTTCGCGGTGGTTCGGAAAGTGCCCGTTATTCGATCTCTTACAATCATGCAGACGACAAAGGTATTCTGTTGGGAAACAGTAACCGAATCGAAAATGCCCGCATGAAGCTCTTTTTGACCAAGTACATCTTTGATTTCGATGCAAACATGTCTTTCAAATATACCGACAATAAACAGCCGCAATACGCGCTGAAAGAGATGTATATGATTTCACCGCTGGTGCCGGTTTATGACGAATCCCAGAAGTCGGGTTACGGTCTTACGAATTTTGACGACCTGCCGAATAACCGCAACGTGATGGCGGACCATAATTTTGAAAAAGCTACCGATAAGGTATATAATACCACTGCCAATATCGCATTGACCGTGAACTTTACCGATTGGCTGAACTACAAAACCAGCTTTTCCTATCGCGGAATTCATGAACGTACCTCTTATCATGCTCCATCGTACCTGGCCGATGTGAAAGCTCCCAACGAATATCCCTACTATTCGGAAGGTACAAGCTATTGGCAGGAGAAGGTGTTTGACAATACCCTGAATTTCAATAAGAAATTCGGCGATCACAACGTGAATCTGATGGTGGGTAGTTCCCTTTCCGAACAGTGCTATAACTGGAATGAGGTAGCCGTAGAGGGTAAAACCACGGTGTATGAGGTGAAAGACGGGAAACTGGTGACCAATGTGATTCCCGGAGGTTTCCTAGATCCTAATTTTCAGACCATCAATGCCGGTAAGGGAGGTACCTACAATGGTGCGGGCAGTAACTGGGTGTATAAGAGGGCTTCTTTTTTCGGACGTGTGAATTATAATTATGGAAACCGCTACTTGGTGCAGGCAACGATGCGTTATGACGGCTCTTCTAAGTTCGGATCAAACAACCGTTGGGGTACGTTCCCTTCGGTAGCCTTGGGCTGGAGAATAGACCAAGAGGAATTCTTTCCTGAAAACACACAAGTGAGTAACCTAAAACTACGCGGTAGCTGGGGTCGTCTCGGGAACGAGGGCGCTTTGGGTTATTACGACTCGCAGGCGTTGATCCGTACCTATAACTCGCAATACATGGGGTACGTACAGGGGAACGGCGAAAATCCTTGGGCGGGAAGTATCGCTCCGGGTCTCGAAAACCGCGACTTGAAATGGGAGACAACCGAATCATTGAACATCGGTCTCGATTATGGTTTCTTCAATAATAAATTGTATGGTGCTGTGAATTATTACCACAATCAGACGAATGATTTGCTGATATACAAAGCATTGGCTCCATCTGCAGGATTGTGGAATCCGATCCTGAACGTAGGCAAGATGCGTAACAAAGGGGTGGAAATCGAAATTAACTGGGCAGATAAAGTAGGCGATTGGGAGTATAACGTAGGGCTAAACCTCACGACCACGCACAACGAGGTGACTGAACTGGCTGACGCCGAGCAGGTGATCAAAGGGGAGGGTCTGAAATACGGAACCGAGCACTTTGTGACGCAGACCCGTGTGGGACAGCCTATCGGCGGTTTCTATCTCTATCGTACGGATGGAATTTTCCAATCAGACGACGAAGCATCGCAATACGTGAATAAAGAGGGCAAAAAGTACCAGCCCGATGCCAAAGCGGGCGATATCCGTTTCCAGGATCTCAATGGCGACGGTGTGATTGATGAGAACGACAAAGCGTATTGCGGTTCGGGTATTCCGAAAGCGGAGGTGAACCTGAATCTGGGATTCTCTTGGAAAGGACTTGATTTCTCAACCGTTATAGGAAGTGGCTGGGGACATAAATTGTACAACGGAAACCGCTATTTCTATGAAGGAATGAATTCAGGTACCAATTTCCTCACTTCTACGCTTGATGCATGGACTCCGAAAAATACCAATACCAATGTGCCGCGTGCCGTATTGCAAGACCGCAACGGGAATACACGTGAATCGGATCGCTTCCTTGAAAACGGAAACTTCATCCGTCTTCGTCAGTTGCAGATCGGGTATACGTTGCCCTCTTCCTTATTGAAACCTATTTATGTTGAAAAACTTCGTGTATATGCCAGTGGGGATAACTTGCTGACGTGGACCAATTATAGTGGTATCGACCCTGAATTTTCCAATTCGAACGTGTTGAATACCGGCATCGACCGTCACATCTATCCGTTCACAAGATCATTTACGGTGGGGGTTCAATTGACATTCTAATACTTTAAAAATTAAGATTATGATTAAGAAATCAATATACGCGGCGATGCTCTGCACTGCCATAGGCTTTAGTGCCTGCGAAGATTATCTCACGGTGAAATCGCCGGATCAGTTGACCTCTTCCACTTTTTGGCGCAATGAAGCGGATGCCGAAGCGGGATTGGCCGCCGCTTACAGTCAGCTGGAATATTCAATCGATACATGGGAATTCGCCGAAGTGAAATGGCCTGTAGAGGCGTATCGAGAGGATGTGGTGATTCTCGGATCGGATGCGCTCAACTATCAGAATTGGGTAGAACTTTCAACATTTAATTATACCAACGGAAATTCGCAGTTCAGTGCCTATTGGCGTTGCAATTATTCAGGCATCAGTTATGCGAATCAGGTGATTGAGAAGGTAGCGCAGATACCCGAAAGCGCGATTCGTGCCGAAAGGAAGGCTCAGATTGTGAACGAGGCTTATTTTCTGCGTGCCTACTATCATTTCAAGCTTTTGTTGAACTGGGAACAGATTGTGGTACGCGACGCCTACATCACTTCGCAAGAGCAATTGGCAAAACCGTTATCTTCGCGAGAAGAAGCGTGGGAGATGATCATCGCCGATTTGACTAAGGCTACGTCATTGCCGTCGACGCACACATCGGAGAATGTGGGACGCGCCACTTCCGGTGCCGCTTACGCTTATCTCGGATATGCTTATCTGACACGGGCATACGAAGAGAGTGCCAAGAAATCGGAGTACCTCGAAAAAGCCATCTCGGCGCTGAAGGGAGTAACCGGTTATGCGCTCGAGGAAGATTATATTTCGATGTTCAACGGCACAAATAAGAATTGTAAGGAATCGGTATTCGAACTACAGTTTACCATGAACAGTTCGAATGGCGCGAATTATCGAAATGCGTTGCATCGCTGGATCGGCGTTGCCGAACTGTGGGGTTGGGATGAAATCGCACCGAGTGAATTCCTTTACCGGGAATTCATGAAAGAGGGGGCCACCGCCACTACCGGGCGCTTCGATTCGCGCATGTATGAAACGATGTTCTTTCAATGCGATTATTTCAACGACGAAACGGGCCGTGTGTACGGATATAACTACGATGAGTGGTTTAGTAATGACGAAGGTGCTTATAATCGTCCCGCTTTCCGTAAATTTATGCCGGCGGATTATGCGGGACTCGAACAGAGTCGTGTAGCGATCAATATTCCGCTGATGAGGTACTCCAACGTGTTGCTGATGCTGGCTGAGGCGTATAACGAGAGCGGACAGACTTCGCTGGCGATTCCGCTGATCAACGAAGTCAGAGCGGTGCATGGCGATATGCCTCCGATGAGCGGCAGTTCTGCGGAGGCGATTCGCGCGCAAATCGAGCACGAACGTATTCTGGAATTTCCGCTTGAAAACCTGCGTTGGTATGACCTCCGAAGATGGGGCAAACTTACCGAGGCGATGCAGGCTGCCGGAAGAAACGGTTTTAATGAATCGGAAAATAGCTTTTATCCGATTCCGATGGTTGAACTGAACTCAAACAATCAAATTAAATAACACTTTTTGCCGGAGAGAATCTGAGTGACATCGATCTCTTTTCTCTCCGGTTTTTTAATCACACAATTATGTTTACAATTCTCCTTTTGATGATGGCGGGAATCGGGACGGGTTACCTGTTCAGAAGATTCAATTTTACTTTCCTGCCGAAGATTATTACACTGTTGATCTGGGTATTGCTTTTTTTGCTGGGCGTGGATACGGGTAGTAATGAGATGATAATGAGTAGTCTCCATACCATCGGACTGGAAGCGTTGGTGCTTACGTTGGCCGGTGTGGCGGGAAGCGCGATTTGCGCCAAGCTTTTGTGGAGTTTAATCAATAAGGAGAAGGAGGAAACACGATGAAAGGCAGTCTGATTATTGTAAGCTTTTTCTTTTTGGGGATGTTACTCGGGTGGTTTGATCTTTTTCCATCGGAAATCAATATCTCGGATTGGAGTTTCTATGCACTGGGGTTGTTGATGTTTTGCGTAGGTTTAGGAATCGGGAACGATCCGCAAACGCTGGTTAAGTTCCGGTCCTTAAATCCCCGCTTTCTGTTATTACCTCTGATGACCGCCGTAGGTACGCTCTCGGGCGTAGCATTGGTAGGCGTTTTCTCCCGTCATTCGGTGGCGGATTGCATGGCGATCGGTTCCGGATTCGGATATTATTCGCTTTCAAGTATTTTCATCACAGAGTACAAAGGTGCCGAGTTGGGTACGATTGCCTTACTGGCGAACATCCTTCGTGAAATCATGGCCTTATTGTTTGCTCCCGTTTTGGTTGCGTGGTTCGGGAAACTCGCGCCCATCTCTGTGGGAGGGGCTACCACGATGGATACCACTTTGCCCATCATTACCCGTTTTTCAGGAAAAGAATTTGTCATCGTTTCTGTTTTTCACGGATTTATACTCGATTTCAGTGTGCCCTTTCTGGTCACCTTCTTTTGTTCCATATAGTTTTTAAACCCTAACTAATACCACAATGAACCGTCATCTAATTACCATAGGATTCTTTTTATTCTCGGGCTTCGCTTGGGTGATTGCACAGGAGCCCTGGCAATCTCCGCGGGTCAATCAGATCAACCGCGAGCCGATGCAGGCGCATTTCGTTCCTTTTAAAACCGAAAAGGGCGCGCTTCGGAAGAGTGTGAAGCGTACGCCGGCTGATTTTGAGATCTCTTCCGAGGAGCGTCGTGTATCGCTCGACGGGATTTGGAAATTCAAATATTCTAAAACGCCGGGCGAAGTGCCCGCCGGTTTCTATAAAAGCGGATTTAAAGCCAAAGGTTGGGATGCGATAACCGTTCCGGGAAGTTGGGAGTTGCAGGGATTCGATGCGCCGATCTATACGGATGTGGCGTATCCGTTTCCGGTCAATCCCCCCTTGCCACCTGAGGATTATAACCCCACGGGCGCTTATCTGCGCGATTTTACCGTTCCCTCTGACTGGAAAGAAATGGAGGTGTTTCTCGATTTCGAAGGTGTTGAATCCGCCTTTTATGTGTGGGTGAATGGAGAATTGGTCGGATATAGTGAAGATAGTCGCCTTCCGGCTCATTTCAACATCACGCCGCTGTTGCGTAAAGGGGGAAATCGGCTGGCCGTGAAAGTATTCCGGTTCAGCGACGGCTCTTACCTGGAAGATCAAGATTACTGGAAATACAGCGGTATCGAACGTAATGTGTATCTCTATGCGCGGCCGCATAGCCGTGTGGAGGATTTTGAAATGAACGCTTCGCTGACGGATGATTATAGGGCAGGGGATCTGAAGCTGGATTTAAAACTCCGCAACGTAGTGCCGGGCCAGGAAGTGGAATGGAAAGTGCTTGACGGTACGCAGGTGCTCGCTACCAACCGTCGGGAGATTGGCTCCGCAGCGGATACGCTACTTCATTTCAACCGTGTTTTTAAGGAAATCACGCCGTGGAGCAGTGAAATGCCGCAACTTTATACGTTGGTGGTGAATCTGAAAGGTGCCGAGGGAGAAGAACTCGAGTCGTTTACCCATCGCTTCGGTTTCCGTTCGGTAGAGATTAAAAACGGAATGCTACAGGTAAATAACGTGCCTATCCTGATCAAAGGTGTAAATCGGCATGAGCATGATCCGCACACGGGTCGCACGATCACCGTAGAGAGTATGCTGAAAGATATCAGTCTGATGAAACAATTCAATATCAATGCGGTACGTTGTTGTCACTATCCGAATAATCCGGAATGGTACGCGTTGTGCGATGAATACGGACTTTATCTCGTGGATGAGGCAAATATCGAGAGTCACGGAATGGATGCGCATCCCGATGGTACGCTGGCTAATTATCCCGAGTGGGAGGGTGCGTTTATGGAACGAATGGCCCGGATGATGGAGCGCGACCGGAATTTCACTTCAATCATTACTTGGTCGATGGGAAATGAATCCGGATACGGCAAGCATTTCGAAACGTTATACAACTATGCCAAAAAGAGTGATCCGAGTCGTCCGGTGCAATACGAGGGATCGCGTAAAACGGGCGTTTCAGATATTTATTGTCCCATGTATGCCCGCATTTGGGCGTTGCGTGAATTTGTCAACCAACGGCAGCCCCGTCCCCTGATTCTGTGCGAATATGCGCATGCGATGGGTAATAGCGTGGGAAACCTGAATGATTACTGGGAATTGATTTATAAATACGATCAGTTGCAGGGAGGATTCATCTGGGATTGGGTGGATCAGGCTTTTGCAGTGAAGGATGAGCAGAACCGGGCAATCTGGGCCTATGGGGGCGACATGGGTTTTGTCGGTGTACCGAATGATTCGAACTTCTGTGTCAACGGCTTGGTAGCAGCAGACCGGACGCTACATCCGCACATCCATGAGGTGGCCAAAGTGTACCAGAACATCCATTTCGAGGCGGTTCCGTTTGCATCGAATCGCATACGGGTAACCAATCGCTTTGATTTTATATCGCTCGATGATTATGAGTTGGCATGGGTTGTTGAGGCCGATGGAATGGCTGTTGATAGCGGAACGTTGTCATTCCCTTCCGTTGCACCTCACCAGTCGGGATATGTGGATATACCGATGAAAAAATACGAGGCGGATCCTCGGGAGTATTTTCTGAAACTGGAGGTGAAAAGCAAGTTGGAACGACCTTTTGTGCCTACGGGATATGTGGTGGCTACCGAACAGTGGCAACTTCCGGTGGAGCGTCTCGCATTGGTCAAGAACGGAAAAACCGCTTTGCCCGTCGTGACCCGGGAAGCCAATCGCTGGGTGGTGAAAGGGGAGGACTTTTCGGTTGCTTTCGATGCGAATGACGGAACGATGCTTTCTTTGAATTATGGAGGTAAGGAGATGGTTAGTCGCGGGCTGAAGCCCGGTTTTATGCGTCCGTTTACCGATAACGATATCCCGAACGGTACGATCGTGCGTACTGCTCCGTGGCAGAACCTTGAAAAAACCATGCGTCCGTTAAAACCGCGTGTGGAACAGAAACAAGGCGATGTGCTGATCCGTACGGGTTATGCGTTGCCGGCGTTGGATGCTGAAATAGCGATCTGTTACCGCATTGAAGGTTCGGGGGCGGTTCAAGTGACGATGGATTTTATCGACGGAAAAGTTGCATTACCCGAAATGCTCCGTTTTGGAATGAATCTGGAACTTCCGGCACATTATGAGATGATGAGTTGGCTGGGTCGCGGTCCGCACGAGAATTATGCCGATCGCAAAAGTTCTGCTCTCATCGGGCGCTATTCCGCCAAGGTGTGGGATCAGTTCCATCCCTATGTGCGTCCTCAGGAAACCGCTAATAAATGCGATGTTCGCTGGGTGAGCCTGTGCGATGACTCGGGATACGGTATTCAGATCGTAGGAGAGGAGCCGTTGAGTGTGAGTGCATGGAATTTCCGGCCCGAAGCGATCGGCTATACTCCCTTCAACATGAAGCGTAAACACGGCGGATCGGTAGCGAAAGAGGAGTTGGTCTGGCTGAATATCGATGCGGTGCAAGCCGGTGTCGGAGGCGATAATACTTGGGGGGCGCAGGTACATCCCGAATACACCATTACGCCGGAACCCCGTTCCTACACCTTTACCATTCTCCCGGTGCGTCCCGATTCCGATTTTGCGGTGAATGCCCGTACAACGTGGTTCTGATAATCAACGATGTCAAAAATAGACGATGTCAAAAAATGATGTCAAAAAACGATGTCAAAAATAAACGATATGCAAATGAAAAGAGAATTGCTCTACTGTTCTGTTCTTGCCTTTATGGCAGGAGTGTTGCCCGGTTGTATGACTACCAAAGAGAAGCATGAACCGGATCTGCGTAACCGATTTACCCAGATCCTCGACATACGTTACACGCCGGCCGAAGGCACACGCTGCGGCGGATGGTTCACCGATAACGGCTCCTGGATGGGATTCACCATTCCGGAGACGAATAGTGCCGTGAACGGTTTTTGCGGACCTTTTAGTTTGGAATACCGCTTCTGGTACGGTCGTTCGTTGGTGCAGGCCTCATTTGAATCGGAGCCCAGGGAAGCGTTTCGTACCGATTCGGTCAATTACCTACCGGGTGAGCTTTACCTGAAAGGGGTATCGCCGACGGGAACCATCGAACAGCATCTTCTTTTTGCCGATAAAAGTACCTCGGTGCTACAGATCCGCCGAAACGGCAAAGAGCCGCTTCGTATTTTCGGAGATACCCTTACGGGCGGCATGGAGTATAAAAAGGAGGGGGAGCGACTCGTGGTACGCTCTCCAAAAGGGGAACTGGTGGTGTTGGGATTTTCGCCGGGCGCTCAAGTTAACCTGAAGGGGAATTCATACGAGGCGATTTGGCACGAAGATCAAGATCTGTACGTTACCCTCACGCTTCTGAATAAGGAGGAGGAGATGACTGCTTGTATCTCATCGCTCGCCGCTATTTACAAATCGCCCGATTCGCTTTCCCGTGCCCGGGATCTGCGCTGGAACGGTTATTTGTCGAAAGTGATCCGAACCGATATGGATTCGCTGTATAACCGGGTGGCGGCCAAATCCGTGGTAACGCTGATTTCAAACTGGAAAAGCAAACGGGGAGGTCTGCTTCATGACGGAGTGGTGCCGAGCCATGCCGTGGGCTACTTCATGGGGTTCTGGGCCTGGGATTCGTGGAAACATGCCGTAGCACTCTCTTATTTCCAACCCGAGTTGGCAAAGGATCAGATCCGGGCGATGTTTGATTACCAGACTCCCCAGGGGATGGTGATCGACTGTATTTATGCGGATACGGCGGAGAATAATTATCGTGACAGCAAACCTCCGCTGGCTGCCTGGGCCGTGCACGAGGTGTATAAACAAACCGGCGATACTGCCTTCGTGAAGGAGATGATGCCACAGTTGACCCGATATCACGATTGGTGGTATGCTTTCCGAGATCATGACCGCAATGGAATCTGCGAGTTCGGATCGGTTGACGGTACGCTCGAGGCTGCTGCCTGGGAGAGTGGGATGGATAATGCCATTCGGTTTGATGAGGCGGCGATGGTACGAAATGGGAATGATGCTTGGAGTTTTAATCAAGAGAGCGTCGATCTGAATGCTTATCTTGCCTATGAGGGCCAGATCTTGTCCGAACTGTCGCGCGTGGCGGCAACCCCTTATGTTGCTAAGCCGGATCTTGTGAAACGGGTGCAGCGCTATTTCTTTGACGAAAGCGACGGCTTCTTTTACGACCGAAAATTGAAAGACAGCACCTTTATTCGGGTGCAGGGCAGTGAGGCTTATATCCCTTTCTGGAGTGGTATCGCCACCAATGAACAGATGGACAAGGCCCTTTCACTCTTTACGGATACCGCCAAATTCACAACGTTTATACCTTTTCCGACCGTTGCGGCCGATGATCCTAAATTTCTCCCCAAGGGGTATTGGCGGGGACCTATTTGGCTTGATCAGACCTACTTCGCCATTCGCGGATTGCGTAATTACGGACACAGAGAGATGGCCGATCAATATACGCAGGACGTATTTGAACGGTTGGACGGGTTGACAGCAAGCGCTCCGATTCATGAGAATTACGGCACGCATACCGGAGAGAGACTCAAAGCTCCCCATTTTAGCTGGAGTTCGGCGCACCTGTTGCTGCTATACCTGGATTATGGAAAATAATCTGTGGATGATAAAGCGTTCGAAACAAACGTGCGTATTTATATTATTTTTTTAAACAACATCAGAAAAATTTAAAAAGGAAGTCGCAGCGGGTAACAACTCAGATAATAAACCCAATAGATCAATTGCATTTACGGGAAATAACCTCAAACAATCTTTCGGAGCCAACTGTTATATATGCAAGAATTATTCTATATTTGCGTTGATTTGTGTAAGTGTGTCGAATTAAATTTTCAATCTTGTGGATAATCGTATAGATTTAAAAGTACTCGGAATTACTTACAGCCAGATACAGTCGGGTGCTTATGCCCTTGTATTAGCTGAAGAGAAAGGCTCAAGGAGAATACCAATTATAATAGGAACTTCTGAGGCTCAGTCTATTGCTATTAAGTTGGAGAATTTGACACCACCGCGTCCGCTTACGCATGATTTGTTCGTGACCTTCGCATCCACTTTCGGTATTAAGCTGAAAGAGGTATTCATTTATAAGTTTGAGGACGGCGTTTTTAGTTCCGAACTTATATTCGAGGATAAAGAGGGGGTTGAGAAACGAATCGATTCCAGAACATCTGATGCGATTGCATTCGCATTGCGTTGTGACGCTAAAATTACTACAACGGATGATATTGCCCACCGAGCAGGTGTTGAGTTTGAAGACGACGCGTTGCAGGAGAAAGGCATAACAGAAGATCATAAGGTAAAAGACGCTCCGAAAACATTGGATGAGCTTCATGCGATGTTGAATTCGGCGGTACAGAAGGAAGATTATGAGGAAGCGTCGCGTATCCGTGATGAGATTCGCAAGCTTCGGGAACAGGAGGGAGAGTCTACACAGACACAGGATGCCCCTAATTGACAGATCCGAACGGAAATAAATTTGAATAAATAAATAACTCAATGATTGATTTTAGAAAACTAACGTTGCTCGTTTTCCTTTTTTCGTGCGCAACGTTTATGTTCGGCCAAACAGATTCTTCACAGGTTTTATTGGATACGATTCCGTTGGCTGAGCCTCAGCTTGCGGGAGCCTCGGCAACAGCACCATCTACTGTTACAGCGGTTGTACCTCAGGCACCTGCCGGAATCTCGGTGAATTCTATTCTTCGTGGCCTTTTGGGTATGGTTTCCATTCTCCTTATCGCTTTTGCTTTCAGCCGTAACCGCCGTGCTATCGACTGGAAGGTTGTGTTGATCGGTTTGGCAATTCAGATCGCATTGGCTGTCGGAGTGCTATACGTACCTTTCATCAAGACATTCTTCGAGATCATCGCAACGTTCTTCGTGAAAGTGATGGAGTTTACCTCTGCGGGAGCCGATTTCCTTTTCGGGAACCTGCTGGATACTTCTAAGATCGGTTATATCTTTGTTTTCCAGGTATTGCCGACCATTATCTTCTTCTCCGCTTTGACCAGCCTTCTTTATTATTTGAATGTGGTTCAGGTGGTGGTAGTCGGAATCGCGTGGTTGTTGAAGAAAGCGTTTCGCCTTTCGGGTGCAGAGGGATTGACCGTAGCGGGAAATATCTTCCTGGGTCAGACCGAAGCTCCGCTGTTGGTAAAACGTTATCTGCCTAATATGAATAAATCGGAAATGTTCCTGGTGATGTCTGCCGGTATGGCGACGATTGCGGGAGCCGTTCTAACAGCTTATATCGGACTTCTGGGCGGAAACGACCCGGTAGCGCGTCTGACTTTCGCCAAATACCTTCTTTCGGCTTCCGTAATGGCTGCTCCCGGTGTGATCGTGATCGCTAAGATCATGTATCCGCAGACCGAAACAGTGGATACCGACTTGAAAGTGGACCGTAACTCAGTCGGTAAAAACGTATTGGATGCAATCTCCAACGGTACAGTTGAAGGGGTTAAGGTTGCCGTGAACGTGGGTGCCATGTTGTTGGTATTTATCGCCATGGTAGCGATGCTTGACTACATCCTGGGCGGTCTGATTGGAGAACATACCGGTCTGAATGCTTGGTTGACGAATGTATCCGACGGTAAATTCACTACTTTCAATTTTCAGTTCGTAGTGGGTATGATTTTTACTCCAATCGCTTGGCTGATGGGCGTTGCCAATTCAGATATGGTAGCGATCGGCGGATTGTTGGGGACGAAAGTGATGATCAACGAATTCGTGGCTTACAACGATTTGGCCTCTTTGAAAGAAGCGGGAGCGATCATGTACGAGAAATCAATCATTATGGCTACTTTCCTGCTTTGCGGTTTTGCCAATATCAGTTCGATCGGTATACAGATCGGAGGTATCAGTATTTTGGCTCCGAACCAGCGTGAGACATTGACTCAGCTCGGCTTCCTTGCATTGGTTTGCGGTACGCTGGCATCTTGTATGTCTGCCACAATCGTAGGTATGATTCTCGGTTAATCGATAAATTCAAAAAATACAGAGACACAAAACTCAGCTGCGATCAAGAGCTGGGCTTTGTGTCTCTCTTTTATAAAGGTTTCAATATGCATCTTTTTTATACACCCGATATCCTTGCCACCCGCGAAATGCCGGAAGAGGAGTCGAATCACGCAGTTAAGGTACTTCGTTTGGCCGAGGGCGACGAGGTGATCCTGATAGATGGTATGGGTACTTTTCATAAGGCCGTAATCGCACGGGCGCATCATAAAAGATGCGGCGTGGAAATTCTGGAGAGTTATCCGGAAACAAATCTGCGCGATTATAAGATTCACATCGCAGTAGCGCCAACAAAGAATATGGATCGCATCGAATGGTTTGCCGAAAAGGCTACCGAGATTGGCCTGGATGCCATTACACTGTTGAAATGTCGTTTTTCAGAACGCAAAGAGGTGAAAGTGGAGCGACTGAATAAGATTCTGATTTCTGCGATGAAGCAGTCGCTTAAAGCAACTCTACCCCACCTGGACGGGATGACGGATTTCAAAAAATTCGTACAGCAGCCTTTTGAGGGACAGAAATTCATTGCTCACTGTTATAAAGATGCCGAACGCGTGTTGCTGAAACAAGCTTATCGTCCGGGAGAAAATATGTTGATCCTGATCGGTCCGGAAGGGGATTTCAGCGAAGAGGAAGTTGAGTTAGCCCTAGCAAACGGTTTTCAACCGGTATCGTTAGGTAATAGTCGTCTTCGCACCGAAACGGCAGCTTTGGTAGCGTGCCATACGATGCATGTTATCAATGAGTGATTTTCAAAAGAAGCAAACTAATTAAAGATATTAAGCTTATGTTGGATGTGAATCAACTAAAAAATAATCCGGATCAAAACTTCTTCCTTTTAGCAGGTCCATGTGTGATCGAAGGGGAAGCTATGGCCATGGAGATTGCTGAGAAAGTGGTGGAAATGACTCGTAAACTGGGCATCCCTTATGTTTTTAAAGGATCTTACCGTAAAGCGAACCGTTCACGCTTGGATTCTTTTACGGGAATCGGCGATGTAGAGGCATTGGAGATTCTGCGTAAGGTGGGACAAACTTTCGGGATTCCTACCGTAACCGATATCCATACGGCAGAAGAGGCTGCATTGGCTGCTGAATACGTAGATGTTCTTCAGATTCCCGCTTTCCTTTGTCGTCAAACCGATTTGCTTGTTGCTGCAGCGCAGACCGGGAAGGTTGTGAATATTAAGAAAGGCCAATTCCTTTCGCCGGGTGCGATGAAATTCGCAGCTCAGAAAGTGGCGGAATGCGGAAATCCCAACGTGATGCTTACAGAACGCGGTACCACTTTCGGTTATCAGGATCTTTTGGTTGACTATCGCGGAATTCCCGAAATGCAGAGTTTCGGCTATCCGGTGGTTTTGGATGTTACACACTCTTTGCAACAACCCAACCAAACTTCGGGAGTAACCGGCGGCATGCCTCAGTTGATTGAAACGATCGCACGTGCGGGTATCGCATCGGGTGTGGACGGTTTGTTCATCGAAACACATCAGAATCCGGCGGTCGCTTTATCAGACGGAGCCAACATGCTTCGCCTTGATCTGTTGGAGGGATTGTTGTCTCGTTTGGTGAAAATTCGCCAAGTGATCAACGGTTTTTAATTGAACGTGAAAGCCAGTTCCCTTATGATTTAGAACGGGAATCCGGGTCGTACATAAAATCATTTAAAGTCTCTTCTTGCCTTTGGGCAGGAAGAGACTTTTTTATTCTTAATTTAAATTGACTAGTTTGCTTAAATTAACATTTGATTTAAGGGTCGTTTTCCGCTCTTTTCCGTTCTGAAATGGGTCTGAATCGCACTTTCTTCCGAAAATAATCAAATAAATGTCAATAATACCGATAATATATTTTTACTTTTTTATAATTTTATGCCAAATTTATTGGTTTATGAGATTTAAAATAGTTTTATTGGTTCGAAGTGAGGCGTTTGGAAATGTTTTGCCTGTGAGTTATCAGTTTGAGCTCTCTTCTTGTATCTACAAAAAGTTGACGGAAAACAGGCAGCAATATAGTGAGTGGTTAGGATTAAACGGATTTGCCGAAGATAAAAATCTCAAACACAAATTATTTTCTCTGTCTAATTTTTACATTCCTAAAATTAAAGTGGAGGAAGACCGATTGCATGTGTTGGCAAGAAAGGTTCAGTTGTGGATCTCTTTTCTGCCGGAACGGGGCACAAAAGAATTCATTGAAAACATCTTTTCCAACCAAACATTATTGATCGGCGACCGCAAGACTCAGGTGGAATTCCAGGTTGAGAGCATCGAAGAGAATCTGAAGGTCGATTTTTCAAAAAGCATTGAATACCTCTCCTTATCGCCAATTGTAGTTTCCAATCTTCGTCAAAATAAGAGCATCGAATACATCGGGCCTGAAGATCCCAATTATAGTGAATCACTGTTGACTATTCTTCTTGATAAATACCAGCATTTTTACGGAAAGAAGTTCCCATACATTCCCGAATGTAGTTTTGAACTGTTATCGCCAGCCAAGAGAAAAGGCATTTTCATCAAACGGTTCACTGGAGATGAAACGAAGATCATCGGGTATATGTATAAGTTCAGGTTTAAAACGCATCCGGTACTTCAGCACTTGCTATACAATACAGGCTTGGGAGATAAAGTGGGATTGGGATTCGGCTGTGTGGAGATGATACGAAGTTAAATAATAAGAATACTTTGGCCAGACCCGACAAAAAAAGGATGAAAAGATTGAAATACGAGATTAATTTCCTTATTTTGTAATACTATAAGTTTAGTTAACAGCTTTATTAATCCAAGTAGATATGACTGACGCTCTTGACACTAACACATCATTACAGACTGAATCTTCAGAGAGTAATGATATCCGGACAAACAAACCTGAATCAACTCAGGATACGAGAAAAAAAGACTTTACTAACCGCGAAGAACTGATCGTTTATTTGACACAGGTTGTACAGATGCCTGTTGAAGAGGTGAGAGAAGAAGTTGACTTTCTGAAGCAACTTTATTACAAGCTCCGGAAGAATGAGATCGAGACAGCGAAGGCTGCATTCATCGAAGGTGGAAATGATCCAGAGAAATTCGTAGTTGAAACAGATCTACTTGAAGAGACCTTAAAAGGGCTTCTAAACGACTATAAGGTTAGAAAAGCCGCTATTACCGAAGAGAAACAACGTCTGAAAGCAGAGAATCTGGAAAAGAAAAGAGCCATCCTGGCTCAGATAAAGCTTATCGTGGAAGACACGGACAATATCAATAAGCATTATAACGAGTTCAACGAATTACAGAATAAATTCAAAGAGATTACCGACATTCCGGTACAGGATGTGAATTCCATCTGGAAAGAGTATCAATCTTATTCTGAGATTTTCTACGATCTGTTGAAAATCAATAAAGAACTTCGCGATTATGATTTCAAAAAGAATTTAGAGCGAAAAGAGGCGATCTGTGCCGAAGCTGAAAAACTTGCAGCCGAGAGCGATGTGTTGGGTTCTTTCCGTCGTTTGCAGGAATTGCATGAGGAGTGGCGCCACATCGGTCCGGTAGCTCCCAATCTGCGTGACGAGGTGTGGGGCCGATTTAAGAGTGCTTCCGCTACCATCAATAAACGCCATCAGCAGTACTTTGAAGCAATCAAAGAAGTGGAGGCAAAGAACGAAGCCGCTAAGACCGCTATTTGTGAAAAGATAGAGGCCTTCGACCTGAATGCCCTAACCACATTCGATGCTTGGGATACAAAAACCAACGAAGTGATTGAACTTCAGGAAGAGTGGAAGAAATTGGGTTATGCTTCGAAAAAAGTGAATAACCTTCTTTTTGAGCGTTTCCGTAAGAGTTGTGATCTGTTCTTTAAGCAAAAGGCAGATTATTTCCATAACATGAAAGAGGTTCAGATCGCTAATCTGGAGAAGAAAAAAGCGTTGTGTGAAAAAGCCGAATCATTGAAAGACAGTACAGACTGGCAGCATACAACGGATCAGTTGGTGGCTATTCAGAAAGAGTGGAAAACCATCGGGGCAGTACCTCGTAAGTATTCCGATTCAATCTGGAAGCGTTTTATCGCAGCTTGCGATCATTTCTTCGAGCAGAAAGAAAAAGTGACCGCATCCGCCCGTCAACAGGAAAATGAGAATCTGGCTGTGAAGAAACAGGTTATCGCCGATTTGAAAGAGATCGCCGCAAGTGAGGAGATCGAAGGGAAAAACAAAGAGGTGCGTGAACTGATGAACAAGTGGAATGCAACCGGTTTTGTTCCGTTCCGTGATAAAGACAAAATCTACAAGGAGTATCAGGGTACGCTCGATATTCTCTTCAAAAAGCTTAATATGCATGGCAATAAAGCGCGTTTGGATAACTTCGCGGCCAATATGAGCAAGATGGCGGAATCAGACAAATCACAGAACGCATTGTACCGTGAACGTGAGAAGCTGATGCGTACGTTCGACCACATCAAATCTGAAGTGAAGACTTACGAAAACAATATGGGATTCCTTTCATTGTCTTCCAAGGGAGGAAACTCTTTGGTGAAGGAGATGGAGCGAAAAATAGAGAAGCTCAAAGAGGATATGAATGTGATCGCTAAGAAAATCGATTTGATCGATGAGAATCTGAAATAAACGGATGAATCCAAATCCGAAAGAAATTTGAAAGAGGCTGCCCAAAATTCATGTGAATGAATCGGGCAGCCTCTTTTAAGTTTCTATTAAGATAGTGCGGTAGTAATACCCATATAAATCATCATGCCGATGATGTCGTTCGTAATGGAGATGAAAGGCCCTGTGGCGATGGCCGGATCGATCTTGAGCTTCTCAAGTGTCAGTGGCACTACGGTTCCGAAAATTGAGGCGAACATCACAACGGCGAACAGTGAAAGCGATACAGAGATGGTAATCGCTGAATTGCCCATTCTGAACCAGTTGTAACCGAATACCAGAATAGAGATCATGCAAGCATTGATAAGTCCCACGCCACTCTCTTTGATCACCTGTCTGCCTGCAGTGCGCATGCTTAGGGAGCCGTTGGCAAGACCTTGCACGACAATAGCCGAAGATTGAATCCCCACATTTCCCCCCGTCCCTCCGATTAGGGGAATGAAAAGAGCAATTGCCGGATTGGCAACGAAGCCGGATTCGAAATTACCCAGAATCATGGAGTTGCTGAGTCCCCCGATCATACCGATAATCAACCAAGGAAGACGAGCTGCCGTCTGGGTGATCACCGTATCGGAAGTTTCCACATCTTGCGAGAGACCGGAAGCCAACTGGTAATCGCGTTCGTTTATCTCGCGCACCTTGTCCATCACGTCATCCACGGTAATTCGCCCAACAAGTCGCCCGATGCTGTCAACGACAGGCATCGCCACGAGGTTGTATTTCTCGAAGTCGTTGGCTACATCGTCAATGGGTGTATCCGTTTTTACCGAGATGGGGTCTTTATCCATCACCTTCTTCACCTTTGATACCGAAGGGCTCGTAATCATGCTCTTCAAGGGGAAGATACCCACCAGTCTTTCGTCGTCGTCCACTACGTACACATAATAGATCTCGTCCATCTCTTCCGCCTGGTTACGCATCTCCTGAATGCACTCGGGCATACTCCAATTTTCATTTACCACGATCATTTCGGTACCCATCAGACCCCCCGCGGTGTCCTCGTGATATTTCAGCAGGTCAACGATGTCTCCGGCCTGTTCCATATCATGGATGTGGGCAAGGATCGCTTCCTGTTCATTCTCGTCAAGGTCGCGGATAATATCAACGGCATCGTCCGAGTCCATATTCTGGATGAAATGTTGGGCGATCACCTCATTCGGGAGATGGCTGAGGAGTTTTCTTCTCTCATCATCGTCGAGTTCGGAAAGCACGTCGGCCGCTGTCTCCGGATCGAGCAGCATATAGATATATTCCGCCTCCTCGAGATTTATGGCTTTATACAGTTCTGCGATATCCGCAGGGTGGAGGTCATGGAGCAATTCCATGACCGTACTTTCGTCCTTCGCAAGAATGATATCGCGCATTCGCGAGATGTAGTCTTCGTTGAATCTGATCATAATAAACTAAATGTGAAACGAGAAGGAGAAAATAGGTTTATTGTTTTCCCACGAAAGGAGCAACCAAATTTGTCAGGTCGATAAATTGCTGAACTGAAAGTTGTTCCGGACGTTTGTCGAAGATCTGATCTGAGAACACCTCGCACTCTTTGCCTAATAAGGCTTTCAGTGAGTTTCTCATTGTTTTGCGACGCTGGTTAAAGGCAGTTTTTACCACCGTTTTGAACAGTTTCTCATCGCATGCCAGGTTCTTCGTTTCGTTACGCGTCATCTTGATAACCGCCGATTTTACACGTGGGGGAGGATTGAATACATGTTCGTGAACTGTAAAGCAGTATTCGATATTGTACCATGCCTGCATCAATACGCTCAGGATACCATAGGTTTTGCTTCCGGGACCGGCTGCCATACGCTCTGCTACCTCTTTCTGGATCATACCGCTACAGCAAGGGATCTTGTCCTTAAAGTCGAGAACCTTGAAAAAGATCTGGCTAGAGATATTGTAAGGGTAGTTTCCGATTACGCAGAATTCGCCGGGGAAAAGTTTGTCAAGATCGAGCTTCAAAAAGTCATGCTCAATGATTCTTCCTTCGAGTTGTGGAAAACGCTCTTTCAGATACGCCACCGAATCCCAGTCCAGTTCCACAACGGTCAGGTCATATCCCTTCTGTACCATAAATTGGGTCAAAACCCCCATTCCCGGACCAATCTCCAGAACAGGAAGATTTTTGAATTCCTCCATCGTGTCGGCAATATCTTCAGCTACCTTG
Source organism: Bacteroidales bacterium (assembly GCA_036655355.1). Classification (GTDB taxonomy): domain Bacteria; phylum Bacteroidota; class Bacteroidia; order Bacteroidales; family JAUNSR01; genus JAUNSR01. Next base: position 189,836 of record JAVVQG010000002.1, on the reverse strand, counting down.
AGGTCCGTAAGAAAGTGCTGACCCAGGAATTTTTTTGGTTTTACAGTTTTAATCATCCTAATAATTAATTAATTGAATGCAGATTGTCTAGCAGTAATCCGAAAGATAATCGTTTCCTAGAATCTTTCGTCCGCTAAACGATTGCTTTCCTCACTTAAAATATATCTTTGTAGCGGGAAATAGGTGCAATTCAGCCAGACTTCTGCTTATATGCAAAGGTACAATATAAATCTGAATTCGCTTTTAATTAAACGATTTTGAAAAGAATACTACAGAATAGTCTCAAGTTAATTTTACCTCTTCTAATAGGGGGCGGAATTATCTGGTATCTCTACAAAGGACAGAATTTTGAGGAGATGAAACAGGTCCTCGACAGCGGTATTGAGTGGAAATGGATATTTTTATCGCTGCTATTCGCCATTTTGAGTCACGTGGTGCGTGCCATCAGATGGCGCATGCAGTTCAAGGCACTGGGATATGAACCCACCGTGAACGAGCTCTCCAATGCGGTTTTCGGTAATTACGGAATCAACTTGATCTTTCCCCGTTTGGGAGAAGTGTGGCGGTGTAATTTCATGGCAAAACGCTATAAGATCCCTTTCACGACTGTTTTAGGAACGATGGTCTCGGAGCGCCTCTTGGATGTGATGTGTATCGGGCTGATCACACTGGTCACATTCGGTATCGAGCACAAAGTGTTTCTTGCATTCTTCCGGGATCATCCGACATTGGCAGATTCACTTGATCGCATTCTGCTTTCGCCGTGGGTGATCGGAGGAGCGGCTCTCACTCTGTTTTTGACTTTTTATTTCCGAAAAAAGATCTTCGGACTCTCAATTTTCAAGAAATTCGCCGGTTTAGGCCAAAAACTGTGGGAAGGAGTGAAAACTATTCAGGTAATGAAGCATAAGTGGACTTTTATTTTTCTTACCTTTGGTATATGGATGTTATATTTTTTGAATTTCTACGTTTGTCTTTATGCGTTTGAATTTTCAAAAGAGGTGGGATTAATCGGAGGCCTCACGATGTTCGTAATGGGCAGCCTTGGAATTATCGTACCGGTACAGGGGGGGACAGGTCCTTGGCATTTCATGATCATCTCAACGATGCTTTTATATGGAATCGGTCAGACCGAAGCATCTACCTTCGCCCTATTCGTCCATGCCATCCAGCAAGGATTTATCATCCTGTTGGGCCTTTATGCTATGATGGCGATTCTTTTGGGGGATCGTCTTCGGAAAATTGTGCAACCTACTGTTAAATAGATTATAAATTCAATGTTATGACTAACGACATTCTGAAACTGACTCCTGCCGGGGTTTGGAAAAACTTCCTCGCTATTTGTTCAATCCCGCATCCTTCGGGAAATATGAATGGAATTACAAAGTTCCTGACTGACTTTGGTGTGCAGCATGGGCTTGAAACAGTGGTTGATGAAACCGGTAACGTAATTATCCGTAAACCGGCTACTCCGGGAATGGAAGATTGCATTGGGGTAATCATGCAGACGCATATGGACATGGTTCCTCAGAAAAATGCCTCTACGGAGCATGATTTCGATAAAGACCCTATCAGACCTTATATTGATGGAGAATGGGTAACCGCCCACGATACCACGCTTGGAGCAGACAACGGCATCGGTATGGCTACCGCCTTGGCCGTTCTTGAAGATAAATCATTGCAGCACGGTCCGCTTGAAGCGTTGTTTACGGTTGATGAAGAGACCGGAATGTACGGTGCAATCGGTTTGAAAGCCGGCGAACTACAGGGGAATATCCTGTTGAATATGGACTCTGAGGATGAGGGTGAACTCTATGTCGGATGTGCAGGCGGTGTAAATATGACTGCTTCGTTCCAATACAAAGACGATACCGAAATTCCTGAAGGAGATGTGGCGATCAGCTTGTCTCTGACCGGTCTGAAAGGCGGTCACTCGGGAATGGATATCAATCTGGGGCGCGGAAACGCGAATAAGTTGCTTTTCCGTTTCCTTAAATTCGCAGTAACCGATTATGAAGCGCGCTTGTCATCTGTTTTGGGTGGAACGCTTCGAAATGCCATCCCTCGCGAAGCATTCGCAGTAATCACAATCCCAGCCGAGGTGGTTGACGATTTCATGGAAGAGGTGGCTTACTACCAGGATCTGTTTAATGAAGAGTTCCGTGGGGTGGAAGAAAATATCAAATTTGAGGCTGAGGTTACTTCTTTGCCTGCTACTCTTTTGCCGGAAGAGATTCAAGATGATGTGATCAACTCGGTAGTGGGATGTTTTAACGGAGCGCTTCGTGTGTTGCCGAACATGCCTTCTGTTGTTGAAACCTCTTCGAATCTTGCCATTGTGAAGAGTATGGAGGGAATGGTTGAAGTTAAATTCCTCATCAGAAGCTTGAACGAAGAGCAGAAGTTCTTCTTGGCATCAAGCCTGCAAAGTGTCTTTACGTTGGGAGGTGCTCGTGTTGAATTTGACGGAAACTATCCTGGATGGGATCCGAATATGGATTCGCGGATTCTGAAACTCATGAAAGAAACTTACCTGAAAGAGTTTGGTAAAGAACCTGAAGTGAAGGTTATCCACGCCGGACTGGAGTGTGGAATCATCGGTTCAAACGTACCGGGATTGGATATGATCTCCTTCGGACCAACAATCCGCCATCCGCATTCGCCAGATGAGAAACTGAACATCGCGACGGTGGATAAATTCTGGAAGTTTACCTTGGATGTTTTGAAGTCGATTCCTAAGAAATAAAATCATATGAATTCCCCTTAAGGATGCTCTTCAAAAAGCGACTTAAGGGGAATTTTTTTTCGCTTATCTTATTGTTTATGGAAAATAACCAACCGCTTGAAAAACCCCGGAAGAAAAAGGGGAAACTGCTTACCATTCTCCTTTTGGTTCTGCTTGTGGGATTGGGCTCTTTTATCTACGTCCGCTACTATTTTGTATTCGGTTCGGGAATTAAGACCGGAACTTTAAATTATGTGGTTCACAAAGGATACCTGTTTAAAACGTACGAAGGCGAGATGATCCTCTACGGGATTACTTCAGGTAACGATGGAATTAAATCGAACGAATTTCTTTTCTCCGTTGATAACCGCGAAGTAGCCGACAAACTGATGCGTATGGGTGGCAAACAGGTGGAACTTTATTACAAGGAGTATCTGGCTCCGTTGCCATGGCGCGGGTATAGTAAATTTGTGGTTGACAGTATTGTTTCCATCCAGAATGTACCGCGCTTGGATGTGCTTCCACTCACTCCCGATCATCAACCTTAATACATCTCGATCTGCTGTTTACCATGAGAAATCTGTTAGCCTTCTTTCTGATTGTAATCGTTTTACTCTTAGGCTGGGTTTTATTGCCCGCCAATCAATACATTCCGCGTGCGCTTTTATATACCTATCCCGGAATAGATGACTATCCGCTTTTTTACAATCGTGTCGTGGAGGCGGCAGACCCTTCCTCATGGCCCGTTTCCGAACAATACCATACAGCCCCTTTGCCGCGTCTTTTGGCCGACTCACAAGAGGAACTGGGAACGGTCGCTTTCGTGGTGATCCAAGATTCGGCGCTTCTTTTTGAACATTATAACGGAAAATACGGTGAAACCTCACTCAGTAACTCTTTCTCGATGGCGAAAAGCATTGTTTCTCTTTTGATCGGAATCGCCATAGAGGAGGGAAAAATCAAAGGGGTTGAACAGCCAGTGAGTGACTTTTTGCCGGAATATGGTACATTCCAAGGAAAGACACTGACCATTCGTCACCTCTTGACCATGAGTGCCGGAGTTGATTGGAACGAGTCTTATAGCGGATTAATAGGTCCCACTACCGCCGCTTATTACGGGGGCGACCTGCCCTGGTTGATGAAGCGGATTAAACAGATTCGTAAACCGGGCGAGAAGGTGCTTTATCAGAGCGGGGTTACCCAATTGTTGGGATTCATCGTGGAGAGAGCAACCGGTGAGACGTTGTCTGACTACGCTTCTCAAAAGTTGTGGACACCGATTCAAGCGGAGCAGAGTGCACTTTGGAGTCTCGATCACAAAGATGGGGCCGAGAAAGCGTATTGTTGTTTTAATTCGAATGCCCGCGATTTTGCGCGCTTTGGACAATTGGTTCTCAATCGCGGAAAGTGGAATGGCATCCGTGTGGTGCCTGCTCGCTATCTTGAAGCTGCAACGCATCCGGCGGACGATCTGATCTCACAATACGATTCATTGCCGAATCGTCTTTACGGGTATCAGTTCTGGATCTACGAATACAAAGGAATGCAGATCCCTTTCATGCGGGGAATGCTCGGTCAGTATGTATTTGTCATTCCGGAGTGGAATGCGGTAGTAGTGCGATTGGGTGAGCGAAATAGGGAAGAGCGCGACGAGAATCACTACCCGACCGATATCGCGATTTGGCTCGAGTCAGCCGAAGAGATTCTGAAAAGGTCAGCTTTCTCTGTTCAAGCAACTCAAAAGAGCCCCGCATCGCAATAACATTTTCGTCTCAATCGGAATGCTGCGTTGCCTTGTCACAATAACAAAAACAGCGGCAGATTCAATGTTTGGATTGAATCTGCCGCTGTTTGTATTTTAATCAGACAATCAGTGCTTGTCTGGATCTTTGATCTCTTCAAAATCAATATATTCACCTTCGTCTTTGGTGAAGATTTTCTTTTTCTCGGCTGAGTGCCATTGAGTCTGAGCCTGCTCTTTCTCATGCGAAGCTTGTTTGTGTTGTTTTTTCAAATTTGAACCGCCTCCGAAGAAGATTCGGAAAATTGCACGGATTATACCGAATCCAACAACCAATACCAATAAGATGGCGAATATAATGATAATCAAAAAAGCCTGGATCATAAATCTTTTTACAATAAGTTAGAATTAAACATTATGGCTGTACCGACTTCTTTCCTGTCAATAAAGAAAGAATAATGTATAATCCGATGACAGCCGAAATTCCGGTGATACCTAAAATGATCAACAATGGAACGGCAATGATAAGGAAAATATATCGAAGCTGGTTATCTTTCCAGTTAAGACTTTTAAATTTAAACGAAAACATTGGTATTTCCGCTACCAGCAGGTAAGAAAAAATAACCACCAATGCCAATATGATCCAGATGTTTGCGATAAATACATTCCCCGTTGCGGTAGTCAATCCCATGCAGATTCCGATCCAGAAAAGGGCGTTCGCCGGTGTCGGTAGTCCGATGAAAGAGGACGTTTGTCGCTCGTCGATATTAAACTTCGCCAATCGCAGTGCCGAGAAAATCGCAATAAGAAAAGCGGCGTAAGGTAAATATTCTGCAAGCAGTTCGGGGAATCCTGCCGGAACCAGACTTTTCATCAGCGAAAAGGCGATCATTGCGGGAGCCACTCCGAAGGTAACCATGTCTGCCAGTGAATCAAGCTCTTTTCCCATAGGGGAGTACGCTTTCAATAAACGGGCACTCATGCCGTCGAAGAAATCGAATACGGCACCTGCGATAATGAATAATGACGCCAGAGGATAATTTCCTTCGTAAGCGGCGATTACAGCCAGACACCCTGAAAACAGATTCAGGGAGGTAAGGGTGTTCGGGATATGTTTTGTAATCATGTTTGCCATAGTGGTAATGTATTTAAATAAAAAATGCTGTCGGAAAGAGTCAGAAACCGCATGCAGGCTCAAGGAGCCCGATTCAGCAACATTCAACACTTCCGGACAGCATTTCCGTAAAAACTCTGTTATTTTAATTTTGCGATCGTTGTGATATCGCCCGTAACTTTCTCATGCATTTTAACCAGTACCTCGGATCCTAAAGGAAGGAAAAGGTCTACGCGAGAACCGAACTTGATAAAACCAAGGTGCTCATTCACGCGTGCGATGGTGCCCGGTTTTGCGTAAGTGACGATTCGGCGGGCCATGGCTCCGGCAATCTGACGCATCAGAATGGTTTTGCCCTGCTCGTTGCGGATTACGACGGTTGAACGTTCATTCTCCGTACTCGATTTTGGAAGGTAAGCAGCCATGAAACGACCGTTGTGGTGTGTCGAGAAAAGAACTTCGCCATTCATCGGATACCACTGCGCATGTACGTTGAATACGGTCATGAAGATTGAAACCTGAATGCGTTTGTCTTTGAAATATTCACCTTCATATACCTCTTCGATAGCAACGATCTCACCATCTGAGGGTGCGATCACCACATTTTCCGGATTGCCCGGATAGGTACGGTGCGGATTCCGGAAGAAATTAGTTACTAATAGAAACAGAATAGCCGAGATCGAAACAACGATGTAAAACACGATGCTAGGAGTAAACAGGAACAATGCCGTGTTTAGACCTGCAAGGATTAAAAACAAATAGAACAATATCGATCGGCCTTCCTTATGGATAGTGACTTTCATATAACAATTGATAGATTTTTAAATGCGAAGTGCAAAACTAATGCTATTTTGGGAGACAACAAAACAGTTTTTGCCTAATTATTAACACTTCGAAAATATCTTATAGTTGTAAATTTACGCATAATAGCGCGATTTCACACCTTTATTGGCTGGTATTAAACGTTTTGAAGTTTCATTTATTTCCTTTTACATCAAACATGTCGTTTTTCTGCGCGGATTGAGTAATTTTGCACCCACTATATAAGACAATATGAAAAAAAGTTCCAGAAATAATGCGGCGAAGCCTTCGAGAGGAAGGTCAGGAAAGCCCGATTTTATCCGTAATTACCGTCCTGCGGAAAATACTATATTGATGTCGTTCCTAACGGAAACATTAAAAGACAAAAGTCGCACCACCATCAAATCACTTCTTGCACATCGTCAGGTTGCGATAAACGGACGTGCGATCACCCAATTCGATACTCCGGTGCACCCTTCGGATGAGATCTCGATCAACTTCGATCGTCCCTTTAACTTCTTTCGTCATCCGCAGTTGCGCATCGTATTTGAAGATGAATACCTAATCGTAGTGGATAAAGCGGCAGGTTTACTCTCGATGGGTACCGATACGCAGAAGGAAAAGACTGCTTACCGTATTCTTGCCGATTATGTCAAACGGAACGACTTGCGCAATAAGATCTTTATTCTTCACCGTTTGGATCGTGAAACATCTGGATTGATGATGTTTGCAAAAACCATCGGTGTGCAGACCAAATTGCAGGGTGACTGGGATAACTCGGTTCTTGAACGTAAATACCTGGCCGTAGTGGAGGGACAACCTGAAAAAGAGCGCGGTGAATTGAGTTCATACCTTGCGGAGAATTCGGCGATGAACGTGTACTCCACTTCTCCTGAAAATGGCAAGTTGGCCATTACCCGTTATCAGGTAATGAGAACACAGGGCCGTTATTCGTTGATGGAACTCGAACTGCTTACCGGTCGTAAAAATCAGATCCGCGTGCACATGACCGAATTCGGAACTCCCGTTGCCGGAGATAAGAAATACGGAGCGAAAACCAATCCTGTGGGTCGCCTGTTGCTGCATGCCAATAAACTGAACTTCATTCATCCAATCACCAAACAGAATATGCTGTTTGAAACAGGAATCCCGGCGAAGTTTAAGATTGTTATGGGAATGTAAAAGAGAAGCGAATCAGATATCGAAAGAGTGTTTCATTCAATGTGGAACACTCTTTTTGTGTTTAATAACACCCCGGTCGAGTTGGGGGCTGATTTTGAAAAGTTCGCGAATTTGAGTATATTGTAGCAGAGACGTAAATCACGTTGCCCATCCTTTTAAAATTTAAAATGATATGACTATGAAAAAAAGGAGAGAGCTCTACATGACTTCCGTCGAGTGGAAAGATTATTACCGGGAGCGACTTCCCGGTCTATGGGAATTAATTCAGCAACATCCCGATGCGATATCGTTTGAGAAGGCCCTGGAGATAAGCTTAAAGAAGAAGCTTGCCGATCCGTTGCTAACCGAATTACAGTTGCAGGCGGTACACTGTCTGATGGATATGATCACGCAAAGTGAGATTCCTTGTCTTGAATGCTCGGAAGAGGAAGTGATTATGTGCAGGACGCTACGACAATTATGGAGCGGATTTCGTGAAGATATCACGCTTAACCATCCCGATTTCTATCACGATTTGTACAAAATTTTCCAACAGGCGTCAGGTGCGGATTATCCGCTATTTGACGAACCAGACCTGCGTCTGGCGATGAATAACTGGCCATCGGGACTCGATCCGGGTGTGACGGAGATCAGAACCCGAAACAAAGAGCGCATCATTACGCTTCTTGCCGAAGATATCTCCGCACAACTCGACGGGTGTAGTTCCCGTTATAAATTTCCTCCCGGTATGTCGCAAGAACAGAAACTGGCGACTGTAAGAAACTGGTGGAAAGACCACCGCTTTCATCTCTCTTTCGCCATCAGATCTCCCGAGAGCCTGAATCGCTATCTCGATTTTACACTCTCAGACGAAGTGCTGCAGACCCTGCAGGTGGCGCGCCGCAAAGGCATTCCTTTTTTTGTTACTCCTTATTATCTCTCTTTATTAAATACGGCGCCCGGCGGTTACGATGACCGAACCATTCGCGAATATGTTATTTATTCACCGGAACTGGTGGATTCTTTCGGAACCATTAAGGCTTGGGAGCGTGAAGATGTGGTGCAAGAGGGGAAAGGCAATGCCGCCGGATGGCTTTTGCCCGATTCCCATACGGTGCATCGCCGCTATCCAGAAGTAGCCATTCTCATTCCCGATACGATGGGACGTGCCTGTGGCGGATTATGTGCATCTTGTCAGCGCATGTACGGTTTCCAGAAAGGAAATCTGAATTTTGACCTCGAGGAACTGAAGCCCCGGCAAGGATGGGTACAGAACCTCACCAACACCCTCACTTATTTTGAAAATGACTCTCAGTTACGTGATATTCTCATTACCGGAGGCGATGCGTTGATGACTCAGAATAAAAACCTGAAGTTGATACTCGACGAGGTGTATAAGATGGCCCTGCGTAAAAAGGATACCAATTTCTACCGTAAAGAGGGGGAGAAATATGCCGAATTGCAACGCGTCCGGTTGGGTACCCGATTACCCGTTTATCTCCCGTCTCGCATAACCGACGAGTTGGTGGAGATCATGCGAGACTTCCGTCACAAAGGATCCGAAGCGGGAATCCGTCAGTTTATCATTCAAACCCATTTCCAGTCTCCGCTTGAAATGACTACCGAAGCGGCAGAAGGGATCCGCAAATTGCTCTCTGCCGGGTGGCTCGTTACCAATCAGTTGGTATTTACCGTTCCCGCTTCACGCCGGGGACATACGGCTAAGTTGCGTCAGGTGCTCAACAGCAACGGTATCATCTGTTACTATACCTTTACAGTGAAAGGGTTTGATGAGAACAAGGCGCTTTACACCCCGAATTGCCGTTCGGTACAGGAACAGACGGAGGAGAAGCCTTTTGGAAACATGAGTGCACCCGCTTTGAATCAATTCATGGAAGATCTTAAGGTTCCCGCTACACTGGCCGATTCTTTGTCAAAGTTGATGCAGGAGAATGAGATTCCTTTTGTGGCGAGCGACCGTAGCGTCATGAATCTGCCGGGAATCGGTAAAAGTATGACTTTCCGTATGGTGGGGATTGATGAGAAGGGTCGGCGTATTCTGGCCTTTTCACACGATAAGACGCGACGACACAGTCCGGTGATCGATGACTTTCCCGAAATATTCATTCGGGAAAGGAAATCGGTGGGTGATTACCTGCGTCAGGTGGAGCGGTTTGGCGAAAATGCCGAAGAGTACGCATCCATCTGGAAATTCAGAAATGGTGTCACAGAGCCTCGTTTCGCCGTTTATGAGTACCCGGATTCAGATCTGAAAATCACGAAGGAAGTTACGAATCTGGCATAGAAATGAATTTTGATACATGAATAAATATTGCATATAATTTCGTTTTATCAATTATTTAATAGTTTTAAGGGGGTAGAGATTCAGTCTCTACCTCTTTTTGTGTTTATAAATATTTGTATTCTAGGTGTATGCATTTGGTTTGAATAATATTGCATTTTAAGAAATATATATACGATATTTTTGTTTGCAAATGCATTTTGTGTGTATTTTTGCATTCAGAAAAAATAAATATTCATCATATAAAAAAGAATTAAATGCAATCTCAGAAAACGGTCCTTCCATCATTCAAGCTTTCGCTTATACCGGTCATCTCATTGGTGTTGTTGCTTATTGTCAACGTACGCATTTTTGGAGATGAGGCTCTGAATGGTTCCATTCAGATTGTTTTGTTGATGGCTACCGCTATAACGTGCGGAATCTCCATGTTCCGTCTCAAAACACCTTGGGAGAGTTTCGAAAAAGGATTCATCCATAGTGTGGCCAACTCTACGCCGGCCATTCTGGTATTATTGTTAATCGGTGCTATGGCTGGTACTTGGATGTTGAGCGGAATCATTCCGGCCATGATCTATTACGGACTACAGGTGATTAATCCCACCGTTTTTCTGGCGACAGCATGTGTGGTATCTGCAGTTATCTCGGTGAGTACCGGAAGTTCGTGGACGACGATTGCTACGGTAGGGGTAGGCTTACTCGGAGTGGGAAAGGCGCTTGGATTCGATGAGGGATGGATTGCCGGAGCAATCATTTCAGGAGCTTATTTCGGAGACAAGGTATCTCCGCTTTCTGAAACAACCAATATGGCGGCTACCACAGCGGGTTCTAACCTGTTCTCGCACATCCGTTACATGATGTACACAACGGTGCCCTCTTTTCTGATTACGATTGTGATATTCTTTCTATATGGTCTTTTCGGTGCGCATACGGGCGACGTGCAGGTTGCAGAACTTACGGATGCGTTGGTAGCGAATTACAATATCACTCCGTTGCTCTTTGTGATTCCGGCCGTAGTTCTTTTTTTGATCTCTAGAAAAGTTCCCGCGGTAGTAGTGCTTTTCGCAGGGGTATTCATGGGAGCGATCGGTATTCTTGTATTTCAGCCTGAAATGCTAGCCAAAGTTACCGATGGCACCACCGGATTCGGAAGCAGTCTGAAAGGAGCCATCAAGGCGGCATACGGTCCCCTTTCTCCCGCTACGGGAAGTGAGATGCTGGATTCTTTGGTAGCAACCAAAGGAATGAGCGGAATGTTGAATACGGTTTGGTTGATTATCTGTGCGATGTGTTTCGGCGGATCGCTAGAAGGGAGCGGAATGCTTCAATCCATTACCAATAAATTGGTGTCGATGATGAAGAGTACCTTCTCAACCGTAGCATCCACTACCGGTGCGTGTCTTTTCCTGAACTTTGCCACTGGAGATCAGTACATCTCCATCCTTTTACCGGGAAGAATGTTTACCTCGGTCTATAAGAAACAGGGATACCAGCCGGAATTGCTGAGTCGTACGTTGGAAGATTCGGCGACGGTGACCTCCGTATTGATTCCATGGAACAGTTGCGGGATGGCCCAGGCATCTGTATTAGGGGTGGCTACCATGACTTATCTACCGTATTGTTTCTTTAACCTGCTGAGTCCTTTTATGACCCTATTGGTTGCAGCGATCGGTTATAAGATACGGAAGTCCGCTCCGATTGAAGAGGAGATTGAGATGAAAAGCGTAGACAGCGCGATTTTGGAATCCATTATTTAAAAGGATATAGTTACACTTGCATCGGGAGGAGCGTTTTTTCGCTCCTCCCGATGTTTATTCTACCGGAACATACCCAAGTTTACGGGTGATCTCATCGCCTGTCGGTGATAGGATGTAGTCGATGAAAGGAGTCACTTTTGCCGCATCTTTCTTGTTGTAATAGTAGTAAAGCGGACGCACGATGGGGTATTTCCCCGAGGAAGCGTTCGCGAAGGTGGGTTCGTAATAATGTTTCCCTCCGTCATAAGAAACCGCAATCGGTTTGAGTTTTCCGATATAAGGAAGGCCGACAAACCCGATTGCACCCGGAGTCTGGGCGATCGACTGCACAATCGAACCGGTAGCCGGCATACTCAATGCCTTGTTGGTATAATCGCGGCGACGCATAACGTGTTGTTTAAAGAAATCATAGGTTCCCGAACTGGTTTCCCGCGTATAGACGATGATTTTCAGATTCTTTCCCCCCACTTGATCCCAATTGGTGATCTTTCCTGTAAAAATATCCTGAAGCTGTTCGCGTGTAAGGCGTCCCACCGGATTCGACGGATTCACCACAACTGCTAAACCGTCATAAGCAATCACCTTCTCTACCGGAATACGATTCGTACTTCTGATTTTTTCAATCTCCTCGGGTTTCATTGCTCTGGAAGCTTGAGCGATGTCCGTAGTTCCCTCCTGAAGTGAGGCGATTCCCACCCCGCTACCTCCTCCCGTTACCGTAATACGCTCACCAGGATGCGCTTTCATATACTCCTCCGCCATTTTTTGAGAGAGGGGAAGAAGCGTGTCGCTCCCCTTTATTCGCTGAGCCGTAGCACTACCAAAAGCACAAAACAAAAAGCCAAAAAATAAAATCGATGATCTTTTCATAAACAGCCGACTTTTCATGAACGTATAGTTGAGTTATTTGTTTAATAAATAAAAACCAAGTTAACAGATAATTATTGTGGGTAGAAAATCGTTGTTTAAACAAACTCTGGAAACCTGCGTACGCCTGCTCATCACAGGCAGCGGTTATGTTACCAGTATAACAATTTTACTCATCATTCTGTTCCTGTTTCGAGATAGTCTGGGGCTTTTTAGGGAGCCGGTAGTGGAAGAGGGATACGTATTGGTGGTCAACGAAAATAATCCGGTTCGTAAACTTTCGCCGGAACAGATCATGTCGGTATTTAATGACAGAACCGTCAACTGGAAGCAACTCGGAGGACCGGATCTGCCGATTCAGGTTTTCCGCATCACCGATCTGACCGAAGATTATACGGGTACACCCCTCACTGCTACAGAAATTACGGAACGGGTCGACCGGCTGATCAGTCAAACTCCCGGCATCATCGCTTTTCTTCCTAAAAAACAGCAATTGCCCGACGATGCTTTTATTCTGAGAACGGGAGACATCTCGTTTACCGATTTTATCGCCGGAAAAGAGTGGTATCCCACCACTACGCCCGCACCACAGTTCGGACTTTTGCCTTTGTTATTGGGAACGTTATTGGTGAGCATCGGAGCCATCGTGCTTGCGTTACCCTTCAGTCTTGCCGTAGCCATTTACATGGCTGAGTTGGCACATCCCAAACTACGAGCCGTTCTCAAACCGGTGATTGAACTCTTGGCGGGTATCCCCTCTGTCGTTTACGGATTTTTCGGACTGGTTGTTATCGTGCCTTTATTGCAACGAATATTTCGTTTACCTGTGGGCGAGACGGCCTTGGCAGGGAGCATCATCCTGGCCATCATGGCACTTCCAACCATCATTACGGTTGCCGAAGATGCTTTGCGCAACTCACCCCGTTCCATGAAGGAGGCTAGTATGGCGTTGGGGGCCACCCATTGGCAAACGATCTATAAAGTGATCATTCCCTATTCGAAATCGGGAATCGCATCGGCCATCGTATTGGGTATCGGCAGGGCGATCGGCGAAACGATGGCGGTTCTGATGGTTACCGGAAATGCGGCGGTGATACCCACCACGTTTCTTGAACCCGTTCGCACCATCCCTGCTACGATAGCCGCCGAATTGGGAGAATCAGCTGCCGGAAGCGCCCACTACGAAGCTTTATTCGCCTTAGGTGCCGTATTGTTTCTGATTACCTTGGGAATCAGTGTTGCTGTGGAACGCATTTCAAAAATGAAATACTAATGAGTTCAGATAAGATTATGAACGAGGCCGACATACAGAACTGCGACCGGAGTAAAAAGGTGAAGCAAAAGATCGCCTTTGCGATTTTCAGGATTTTAAGTTTCGTGGTTGTTGCGATACTCCTTCTGATTCTCGGATTCATCGTGAAGAACGGAATCGGAGTGATCAGTTGGGAATTCCTTACCACTGCGCCACAAGACGGCATGACCAAAGGAGGCATTTACCCTGCCATCGTGGGTACGTTGTATCTTGTGTTGGGCAGCGTGGTATTTAGTTTTCCCTTGGGTGTGGCTTCCGGGATCTATATGAATGAATATGCCCGCAACGCTCATGTAATCCGTTTCATCCGGATCATGACAAATAACCTAAGCGGCGTGCCTTCTGTTGTTTTCGGTATTTTCGGAATGGCTCTCTTCGTCATCTGGTTTGGGTGGGGCGACTCCCTGCTGGCAGGTTCATTGACACTGGGGTTACTGATCCTCCCCATCATTATCCGAACCACGGAGGAAGCGCTCAAAAGCATCGATAACTCCTATCGCGAAGGAAGTCGCGCATTGGGAGCGAGTAAGTTGCAAACCATCCGCAAGGTAATTCTACCGATGGCCTTTCCCAATATCCTTACCGGGCTGGTACTCTCCATCGGGCGTGTGGCAGGGGAAACGGCGCCGATCCTGTTTACCGCCGCGGCATTCTACCTTCCTCAGTTGCCCCATTCGGTTTTTGATCAGGTGATGGCGTTGCCTTACCACCTCTATGTAATCGCGGTGAGCGGTGAGAATCTCGAAGCGACTCGACCGATGGCTTATGGTACCGCATTGGTGCTGATTGCCATCGTATTGGTTCTCAACTTGATTTCGAATGTGATCAGACGATACTTTGAACGAAAAAATAAAATATAATCCGAATCTATGCCAATCATTGAAGCCAGAAATGTAGATTTCTTTTACGGACAATTCCAGGCATTACGGGATATCAGTATGGATATCGATAAGAATGATGTCGTTGCCTTTATCGGACCTTCGGGATGCGGAAAGTCAACCTTCCTGCGTACGCTGAATCGAATGAACGATTTGATTGAGAATACCCATCTCACGGGCGAAATTTTATTCAACAACCGAAATATTTACGCCCCCGATGTGTATGTGGATGAGTTGCGTAAACAGATCGGAATGGTTTTCCAGCGCCCCAATCCGTTTCCAAAATCGATTTTCGAAAATATAGCCTACGGTCTGCGGGTAAACGGGGTGAAAGATAAAAAATACATCGAACAGGTGGTGGAAGAATCGCTTCGCGGAGCAGCCCTTTGGGATGAGGTGAAGGATAAACTGAAAGCTTCCGCATTTCGTCTCTCCGGAGGACAACAACAGCGTCTTTGCATTGCCCGGGCGATGGCTGTAAAACCCGACGTGCTGCTGATGGATGAGCCCGCTTCTGCACTCGATCCCATCTCAACGGCAAAAGTTGAAGATCTGATCTATGAGCTGAAAAGCAGTTATACCATCGTGATTGTAACGCATAACATGCAGCAGGCTGCCCGTGTAAGTAATAAAACGGCTTATTTTTATATGGGCGAGTTGATTGAATATTCCGATACACGTAAATTATTTACGAATCCAGAAAAAGAATCTACCCAGAACTATATCACCGGCCGTTTCGGATAATCTCTTTCGTGGGAAATCAACCGCATTTGATCTTAATGTAAAGAAATAAACGATATACAAATGAAATATATTGAACAGGAACTATTGCACCTAAAATCCAAAGTGTTGGATATGTGGACGATGACAGAATCGCAATTAACCAAAGTGGGAGCGGCTTTGATGACGCAGGATGAAGATCTAGCCAAAGAGGTCATTATGCGCGAAAGAATCATTAACGGTACCGAGCTGAAAATCGACAGTGAATGTGAGAACATCATCGCCCTGTATGCGCCGGTGGCGATTGATTTACGTTTTGTTCTAGCCATGTTGAAGATTTCGAACGACTTGGAACGCATAGCAGATTTTTGCGAAGGGATTGCTCAATATGTCTTAAAGAATAAAGGGGAATTAATCAACCGTCCTCTTTTACAGGAAATCAGGCTCGAAGAGATGATCCGTATTGTTTCAAACATGCTCTCCACGGGGCGGATGGCACTCGAAGAGGAATCTTCGATGGATGCGATACGTGTATTTGAGATGGATGATCAGGTGGATCAGATCAACAGCGATGCATTGCAGATCATAGCGCGGAACATCGAAGAAAATCCCGAAACGAGTAAACAGGGGCTGCTTTTGTATGCTACCGTAAGAAGACTTGAACGGTTGGGTGACCATTGTACCAACTTGGTGGAAGAGCTTATTTTCTACTTGGATGCCAAGGTGCTCAAACACAAAGATAAAGCAGAATAACGCACATCGTGTCGTTGTTTCCGAATCAAAGCAAAAGCGCCACTCTTTCATTTGAAGGAGCGGCGTTTCTGCTAAAAAAATAAAATCATCAACCTATTTATTCATTCTGACTTTGGTTATTTTTTGTAAGGAGATGAGAATTGATTTTATGCCAGTCGATTACAGGCGGAATAATACCCATCGTAATCACTTCGTCGCGTAAAGCGCAAAGGTGTTTGTAACTGGTTTCAAGTGCTTCCATCTCTTCGCGGTCTCCCGTCGGAATCGTATATTTTACGCCATCTTTATTAACGGTGGTTTCAACGCCCATTACGATGTGGTTAAACAAAGGGGTATCAACATAGCAACCTACCGGGTATTCAAACGGTTCGCCGCCCATTGCGCTGCGCATCATCTCCACAGAAAGATAAGCCGGACTCTGGAAAGAGGAGCGTCCCCTTAAATCGATAATCCGTTTGCCTCCTCCCATCACTTTCTTCTTGATCTCTTCCCACTTCTCTTTCGGAAGCACATCGGTACCGATCATATCCTTAAGCGGTTTGCCTCCTACGGTGGTGTGGCTTGCGAATACGGCCATCTGTTCACCGTGACCTCCATACGTACGCGGTAATTTGATTTCGTCAGGAGGAAGATTCAATTCCTGAGAAAGGGCTACCTTAAGGCGTGTGCTGTCTAATGCGGCCAACGTACACAAATGATTCGGTGCCAACCCGGAATAAATCAGGGTAACGAGCCCTGTGATATCGGCCGGATTGAAAACGATTACGCACATCTTCAGATCGGGACAGTATTTCTTGATGTTCTCGCCCAGTTCCCTGGCAATTTCTGCATTTCCTTTCAACAGGTCTTCACGTGTCATACCGGCTTTGCGCGGAGCACCTCCGGAAGAGATGATGTATCTTGCACCATGGAAAGCTTTCGCCGGATCGGATGTCCAGGTTAGGTTAATTCCTTTAAAACCACTTTGATACATCTCTTCTGCCGTTCCTTCCAATGCCGGTTCAAAAGGATCATAAGCGCAGATGTTGGGTGTGAGCTTCATCATGATTGCAGACTGTACCATGTTCGAGCCAATCATTCCGGCTGCTCCCACTATCACAAGTTTGTCATTTGTTAGAAAATCCATAACTATTCTCCTATTTATTGATAATATCTAAAATCCAATACTACATTTGTATAACGCACGAATCAAGGAAGTGTTTAAAAATGAGATGTATTTTATGAATACTTCGATATCAATTCATTGGTTTAGAAGCGGATCTTGTGACCTGAATTTGGCGAATTGTCAAGAATCGGCACCATACCGTGAAGGGGCTACACCGAACTGTTCCGTAAAGTGCTTTCTGAAAGTAGCGATGTCATTGAATCCCACCATTTCGGCCACCTCCTGTACAGAATACCTCTTATCCAACAATAAAACGGCACTCTTGCTCATCCGTACGCTTCGGATTACCTCCGTGATCGAGAGATCACTCTCTTTTTTGATCTTGCGGTAAAGGGTCGGCTGGCTCATGTTCAGGTACCGGGCAAGCATCTTGACATTAAAGTCGGGATTCGATAGGTTCGTCTCAATCAGATTGATGGTTTGCTGCATGAATGCACTTTTTTCAGCCGTCATCTGTTCATCCCCATCTGGCAGTACGGTATTGCTATTTCGGATAACCGCTTTCGTATAAAGTCGTTTTAACTGTTCGCGTGAACGGATCAGGTTCTCCACCTTTAATTTAAGCACTTCCGGATTGAATGGTTTCATCAGATAATCATCCGCTCCGTTTTTCATTCCTTCGATTAACTCCACCTCTTCGGTTTTCGCCGTGAGCAGGATTACCGGTATGTGTGCAGTCCCCGCATCCTCTTTGATCTCCCTACAAACCTCAAATCCGTCTTTTACAGGCATCATGATGTCCGAAAGGATTAGATCCGGCTTGAATTCTGCAATACGATTTAATCCCTCTTTACCGTTTTCTGCCCACAAAAGATGGTATTCCTCTTCGAAGAGAGAACACACATACGATCGGATGGCCGCATTGTCTTCAATGATTAGGAGTTTCTTTCCGGAATGTCTCTTGCCGACGATGCCCTCCGGTTTCTCCGGTCCGGATTCCCGGAGGCTCTCTTTCTGATCGAGATCCGGCGTTTTCTCCCTCAAAAGGGTATCGGAAGGATCCATCGGAATCGTAAGAATGAAACGGCAACCTTTCCCTTTTTCACTCTCCAGTTCAATGGTGCCGTGATGCAGGTCGATGGTATTTTTTACAATTTGGAGTCCCAACCCCATTTTCGTAGAAAGAAGCGGTTCATTTTCCGTCGTGATGAAAGAGTCAAAGATATTATGCTGTTTCTCCTTCGCGATTCCCGGGCCGTTGTCGCAAACGTCTATCCTGCAATAATGTCTCTCATCAACCTCGACGGAGGAGACTTCCACACGGATTATACCCCCTTTGGGCGTGTATTTTATTGCATTGGAGAGCAGGTTGCGGATTGCAGATTCCATTTTAGACCCGTCAAAGGAGAAATCAATGATATCGGACTCCAGTTCCAATTTTAAATCCAACTCGTTGAGTGCTACCAATTCTCCGAAAGAGTTCACCACTTTTCGGATCAATGCCGCCATGTCTTGATTTGTGGCATTGATTTTTATCAGAGAAGCGTTGATTTTTTGCAGGTATAGCAACTCATTTACAGTAGATTGTAGCAACCGGGCGTGTTCGTCGATCAGTTTCAGACGGGAACGGCTTTTGGCCGGAATCTGATCGTCGTTAATCAGTTCACTCAGCGGCGCCGTTATCAAAGTAAGCGGCGTTCGCAATTCGTGAGAGACATTCGTGAAGAAATTGATGCGTTCTCTGTTGAGTTGTTTTTCCTGTTCACGTTCGTAAGTGACCCGTTTCAGTTCCTGATTGAGTGCTGCGGCATTTTCTTTTCTTTTTTGTATGATTCGGTTGCGGCGCCAAGCATAGAGAAATAACATAACAAGCGATGTAAAGCAGAACAGGTAAAACCACACCGTGTGACTCCAATGAGGCTGAATCTCCACATTTAAGGTGGTGACAGGGCCCGTAGAGTCATCCTGCAGAAGGGTTTTTACCTCGAAACGATACTTGCCGTGAGGAAGCATCGCATACGCTATCTTCTCATTCTCTTCAGCTATAAGCCACTCTTTTTCATATGGATAGAGGCGATAGTAATATTTCTGCGGTTCGGATGTGAAAGAGAGGTTGCTAAAATGCAGTGAGAACTTGTTGTTCTTGTGATTCAGGTTAATCTCCTTCGCCGAGCTGATCTCCTCTTTCAGAATCACTTGGCCGTTTATCTTTCCGTTTACTTGAACGCACTCGTTATTCACTTCCAACTGTGTTATATAAACATGACGGGAGATGTGTGATTTCGAACCGGTTTTATAAGGGTTGAAATAGGTGACCGATTTGTTGTTTCCCCACATCAGAAGGCTGTCTCTGAGGAAAACGGTTCGGTTGTTTCCCGAAATATAGAAGTGATAAAAGATGCCTTGTTCCCGGTTCAGTTTCGAAATCCCGGAATTTGATCCGATCCACAAACGACCTTTTGCATCTTCTGTCAGACATCCGATGAAATTATTGCAAAGTCCGTTTCGTGTGGTATAAACCATGCGGGTGGTATCTGCTTCACAATCGTGAACGAATAGTCCGTTTTGAGTGCCGATGTAGAGATTACCATCCTTCGAGAATAATAAAGAGCGGATATCCGACGGGTAGATACGGCTGTAATCCTTCACTTTGCCGTCTCCATACCTCTTTAATCCCGTATGGCTACCAATCCAGATGTTATGTTGCGCATCGCTCGCAAGACACCGGATGAAGAGGTTGTTGTGGGGCGCATCGGTGATCATTTTCCGAGGCTTGTTACGGCTTTTTTCATCCGTCCTAAAGAGACCTTTGTCCGTCCCGATCCAGAGTTGATTTTTTTCGTCCAGAAGCAAAGAGAGGATATCCGTATTCTGTAACTCTCTTCCATTCAGTGGAAGCGAGTAGTAAGATTTTTTATCTGTTTGCGGATCATAATGGATGAAGGAGCCGTTACTTCCGGCAAACCAGAAATTTCCGGAGCTGTCCTGCACCATGCAGCGATAAAGTGCTCCTTTATCGGCAAAGCGGTCATTGACGGTGAAGAATTCCAACTCTTTGTTCTCATCAAAAGGTTCGGGACTACGCATGATTCCATCGTGAAAAGAGGTGAGCCACACGCGATTCTTTTCATCAAATGCAATGTTCCAAATCTCGTTATGTGTTTTCTGGTGACTCTGTTTATAGAAGCTTTGTCTGAGATCCGATTCAATTACACCTCCACCGTTGGTGCCGACCCACAGTTTTTCCGCCACTTCGTCATAATAAGCAGATAAGATGCGCGATTCAACGTTTTTATAATAATCCGATGTCCGGTTGTTGAAAACGGTAGTTGTAAATCCGTTATTGGAACTGTCCGGTTCCAATACAGTCACCCCGTTCCAGGTGCAGGCTAAAAATCGGCCGTCGTGTAAAGAGGTGATCTCATACACTCCTTGGTGAGAAAAGAAGGTGGGTTTCGTATTTAGGTAGGTGTACCGTGTAAATCGCTCACTCTGTATCGAATAATGGATCGCACCCGACCCGATGGTGCTGATCCATAATTGGTTATTTTCATAAAACAACGCCATCGGAGTGAATTCCATGCCGCTAGCGCAGCTTCGAATCAAGCACTCGTAGGGTGCTTTTTTGTCTAGAAGAACAACCTCTCCCATGAGAGTGACCAGCGCGAGCGTATCCGGTGAGACCGTACACAGATTCGCTACGATGTGATTCACGCGCTCTTTTAGTTGTATGCTCTCCGCTCGGGAGACCCGGAGTGTGCCGTTCGTTTCATGCAGATCAGAAAAATCAAGTGTGATTTTTTGCAATGTACCTCTTTTAACGACCCAGATAGAGGAGTCCGAATCGATCGTGAAATCACGTACCGAATAGAAAGGGGAGGCCTGATACCGCACGGAATGTATCTTTTCTTGACGCGGGTCGAATGCAAGGAGTTCTCCATTGGAAATCATCCATAAAAAACCGTTTGACGCCTCTTTTAGGGCATGTATTTTAAGATACCGGTCCGGATCGTTGAATGTTCGGATCGTCTTTCCGTCATAGCGGCTAATTCCGTTGTTTGTTCCGAACCAGATAAACCCTTTCTGATCCTTTAGAATGCAATTCACAGTATTATCTGCCAGTCCGTTCAGCATATTCAACGTATTTAGATTACGTTCGAAAAGGGCATGACAGGGGAGACCGGATAGAACCAAAAGCATGAGAATAAGGTGTCGTAACATATAAAACAGTTGATCAAGGTAAGACTGATTTTTGCGAATGTAATAAAAAATTCATCAATTGAATGAAATCTATTTTTCTTATTGGATCGATGAATAAAACACCCCCTATGATTGAATGAAACACCTATGCTGTTTTGCTAGAAGCAAGTATTTGAATGATATAGCAGCACATAATGAACGGAGTGCCTTGCGTGTCGTATCCTCATTCAGAATATTTTTGGCACAGAGAAACACAATTGTAATTCTAATCTAATATTCAATTCATGAAGCAAAAGATTTCATTAATCCTTGTCTCCTTGTTGTTTGGAATTTTCCATGTTTACGGGCAACAATTAAACATCACGGGAACCGTGATGGACAAGTCTCTCAATGAACCCGTCATCGGGGCATCCGTAATTATTAAAGGAACAACGCGGGGAACCGTTACCGATTTCGATGGTAATTTCTCTTTGGACGCAGCGGTAGGTGAAACGCTGGTGGTTTCTTATGTGGGATTGATACCGCAATCTGAGACGGTTGACGGCTCAAAAACAAAGTTTATTTTTAATCTGGCACAATCCGCACAGAACCTCGATGAGGTGGTGGTCGTGGGTTTTGGATCACAGAAGAAAGTCAACCTCACCGGAGCGGTTACTTCGGTAGATAGCAAGACACTCGAATCACGTCCGGTGGCTCAAGTGGGACAAGCGCTACAAGGTGTGGTTCCGGGATTGAATCTTTCTGTAAACAATCAGGGTGGCGCTTTGGGAAATCGCTTAAACATCAACATTCGCGGTGCAGGAACAATCGGTGAGGGCTCCAATTCATCTCCACTGGTACTTATCGACGGGATAGCGGGTGATATGGATGCACTCAATCCGAACGATATTGAGTCAATATCGGTATTGAAAGATGCCGCAGCTTCCAGTATTTACGGATCCCGTGCGCCGTTCGGGGTGATCTTGATCACTACGAAGAGCGGAAAAGCCGGAAAAGTCACCTTGAATTATGGAGCTAACTTCCGTTGGACCGATCCTACCAATCTGGTGGATATGATGGATTCATATACGTTTGCACAGTACTTTAATACAGCGGCAGATAACAGTTCGCAAGACCTTGTCTTTTCGAAGGAAACTCTTGAACGCATCTTGGCTTACCAACGAGGCGACCTGACCACCTCAACCATCCCGAATCCGGGAAACGGTATGTACGAATTTCACCAGAAAGCGAACGATAATCAGAACTGGACCCGAAATCACTACACCACCGGTTTCGCACAGGAACATAATCTGAGTGTGAGTGGTGGAACCGAGAAAGTTACTTATTTCATGTCAGGCGCTTACCTTAAACAGAGCGGTAACCTTCGTTACGGCGATGATTCGTTCGAACGTATGAATGCCGCTGCGCGTGTTTCGACCTGGGTGACAGAGTGGTTGCAGATCGGACTGAATACCCGCTTTATCCGCGAGGACCTAGACAGACCGACCTATGCCGATGACGATGGATTGTATTACCATGACATCTCCCGCACTTGGCCTACGATGCCGTTCAAAGATCCGAACGGACACTACATGCGTAACTCGAAGATCATTCAGATTCAAGACGGAGGCCGTCACAACAGACGAAAAGACGCGTATTATACACAAGCTAATTTGTTAATCAAGCCTTTGAAAGACTGGAATATCCGCGGTGAAGTATCGCTGAAAACGGAATATTTCACAAGACGTGAAAACCTGGCTAAAATCTACGAATGGAATTCGAATAACGAGCCCGTAGCGTTGGCGTTCAACGGAGCAAATGGTCCCGGCGCAACCTATGCATGGTCGATGGGTCAAGGTAACAACCTGTTGACAACCAATCTCTTTACCGATTATTCGAAATCGATCAACCGCAACAACCTGAAGGTGTTGGTTGGATTCAATTCGGAGCTTTATAAAGAAAATTATTTGTATGCCCGTCGTGACGATGTAATCAGCGATCTCGTGCCGAGTATCAATACGTCGATGGGAAAAGATTACACTTCGGCTTATATGCAGGAATGGTCGACCGCCGGTTTCTTCGGACGATTGAATTACGATTATGACGGTCGTATCCTTGCGGAAATGAACATGCGTTACGACGGTTCTTCCCGTTTCGTGGGCAGCAAGCAATGGAACTGGTTCCCTTCGTTCTCTCTTGGATGGAACGTAGCGCGCGAAAGTTTCTGGGAGCCGTACTCGGACTATGTGAATACCTTCAAACCACGTGTGTCATGGGGTAAATTGGGTAATCAGAATACCAAGGCGTATTATCCGTTCTATCCCTCACAACCACTCAGCCTTAAAGGTGGAAGTTGGCTGATGAACGGGGAAAAACCGACTACGGCTTCCGCTCCGCTTCTGGTGAGTAGCATGATGACGTGGGAGAAGATCTCTACCACGAATATCGGGGTGGATTTGGGGGCGTTCAACAACCGTCTGTCTGTAACGGCAGAATGGTTTAACCGTCTGACCGATGATATGATCGGACCGCCGGAAGAGAAATCTCCTATTATCGGTATCGACACCGGTAATTTGCCGCGTATCAATAATGCGGCGATGCGTACCAAAGGATGGGAGTTGGCCGTGAATTGGAATGACCGCATCGGTAAGGTAAACTATACGGTAGGAGCTACCCTGGCGGACATGAAAAGTAAGATTACCAAATATCCGAACGATTCGAAGAACCTGGGCAGCTATTACGTAGGACGTCAGATGGGTGAGATCTGGGGATATGAAACCATAGGAATCGCAAAAACTCAGGAAGAGATGGATGAACACCTTGCCAAAGTAGACCAAAGTCAGTTGGGAAGCAAATGGGGTGCGGGCGATATCATGTATAAAGATTTAGATGGCGACGGCATCATCACTACCGGATCGAATACGGTAGCCAAACCGGGCGACAGACGCATTATCGGAAATGAAACGCCACGTTATCAGTTCGGGGTGACTCTGGGCGCCGATTGGAACGGTTTCGACTTCCGCGCTTTCTTCCAAGGGGTGGCTAAACGTGACCTGGCTCTAGGCGGAAACTATTTCTGGGGTGCCGTGGGTAACCTCTGGCAGTCAATCGGATTCAAGGAACACAACGATTATTTCCGTGAAGCGGGTCATGAGATGGGAGAGAACCTCGATGCATATTTCCCAAAACCATACTTTGACTCATCCAATTCAAATAAGAATCAACAGGTGCAGACCGGATACCTTCAGAATGGCGCGTATGTGCGTATGAAAAACCTCCAGGTTGGTTATACGTTGCCGAATGCGATGGTTCAGAAAGCCGGTTTGAGTAAAGTACGTGTATTCTTCTCAGGAGATAACCTGTTTACCATCACCTCTATTTCCGATATCTTCGACCCGGAAGCCGTGGGAGGCGAATATGGAAGCGGTAAGATCTATCCGCTTTCAAGAGTGTTGTCTTGTGGTATTAATGTAACCTTGTAATCGATAATTAAAATGAGAAAACATATAACAATGATTTTGACGCTGGCAGCTGTATCTCTGCTGCCGGCATGTGATGATTTTCTTGATAGACAACCCCTGTCGTCTGTCACCGGCGAAAATTACCTGCATTCCGAAGCGGAGCTGGCTAGTTTCGGTGCTGCTAAATACGGACTTTTCCCTTCGCATCAGCCCGGTGCGTATAATATCGGTGTTTTCGGCACAGATAATAACAGCGACAATCAGGCGAGCTCGGTAGAAAACAACAATTTCCTTCCCGGCGAGCGTCGCGTAGGTACGAGCGGAGGATGGAGTTTCAATACCATCCGTGACTGCAACTACTTCTTCGAAACCGTTCTTCCGCGTTATGAAGCGGGAAAAATCAGCGGTGTAGAGAGTAATATCAGACATTACATCGGAGAGATGTATTTCTTCAGAGCATATCAGTATTTCAGCTTCCTGAAAACGTATGGCGATTTTCCAATCGTAGAGAAGGTCCTTTCGGACGATTATACAGAATTGGCTCTCGCAAACCAGCGTCGTCCCCGCAATGAAGTGGCACGTTTCATCCTTTCAGACCTTGACAAGGCAATCGAGATGCTTAAGGAAACGGCTCCTCAGACGAACCGTCTGACGAAGAATGTCGCTTTGTTGTTCAAATCGCGCGTAGCCCTTTATGAAGGAACATGGCTGAAATACCATGCCGGTACAGACCGCGTGCCCGGTGGTCCGGAATGGCCGGGTGCGAAAGCGGATTATCTCAAAGACTTCTCGATCAATCTTGATACGGAAATCAATTATTTTCTTACCGAGGCCAAGGCGGCGGCATCAGAAGTGGCCGATAAGGTTGCACTCGGAGATTATTCAAGCATGTTCAACAGCGTGGATCTCTCCGATAAGAAAGAGGTACTTCTTTGGCGCAGCTACGATGTGGACCTCAAGGTGTTCCATTATGTTGTTTCTTATCTGCAAACCATCTATGCCGAAGGAAACGGATGTGGTAATTCCGGTTATACCAAATCATTGGTCGATTCTTACCTGATGAAAAACGGTTTGCCGATCTATGCCGAAGGATCCGGATATCAGGGAGATGTGGAGCTGCAAGATGTGGTGGCAGAACGTGACCTGCGTTTGCGCGAATCGATGAGCATCATCGGTGATCCGATCAATCCGAAAATCAACTTCGTAAAACCGGGTATCACCATCGTACAGGAGAATAAAGTAACTACCGGCTATGCCATCCGTAAAGGATTGAACCAAGATATCAACATGGGTGCCACATTACCGAGTTGGACCGGTTGCGTAATTTTCCGTGCAGCAGAAGCGTATCTGAACTACATTGAGGCGAACTATGTGCTGAATGGTTCACTCGACGGCAAAAGTGCCGAATACTGGAAAGCGTTGCGAAGAAGAGCGGGTGTAAGTGAAGATTATGAAAAAACAATTAACTTTACCAATCTGAATCTTGAAAACGACCTGGCAGTGTATTCCGGAACCTCTATGGTGGATGCCACGCTTTATAATATCCGTCGCGAAAGAAGAAGCGAATTCATTGCAGAAGGGATGCGTCTCGACGATCTATACCGTTGGCGAGCCCTGGACATGATGAAAGAGTATCATGTAGAGGGATTCAATCTGTGGGACGAGAATTATAAACTCTATAACGGACTCAAAGCGGAAGGTACGGACGCGGATCCGAACGTATCGCGTAAAAGTCACAAATACCTTCGTCCTTACCAGATTAGAACGAATAACAAAGCCTACAAAGGATACACTTTCATGAAAGCACATTATTTGTCTCCGATAAGTTATGATGTGATTCGTTTGTCCACTCCTGAAAAAGGGGGGGATATCAGTACAGCCTATATTTACCAGAACCCGGGTTGGGATATCCAGCCGGGAACCGGTGCTCAGAAATAATTTCTTTATATGTTGTGTCAGGAGGAATGCAGGTAGTTGGCTTCAACTACCTTCTTCCTCCTTTCTTTAAATTAATGCTTATTACGCTATGAACCTTATCGACAAAAAAACACTTCTGTTTTCCTCCTTGTGCTTCTCCGGCAGTTTCGGTTTTGCGCAGTCTCCGAATTTGGTTTTCATTATGGCCGATCAATGGCGAGGGGATGCGCTGGGTTGTCTGGGGATTGAACCCGTGCGCACACCGAATCTCGACAAACTCGCGTCGGAAGGAGTGCTTTTTACCGAAGCCGTGAGCGGTTATCCCGTTTCATCCCCCGCCCGCGCCATGTTGATGACCGGTATGTATCCCATGAAAAACAGGGTGACGAGTAACTGCAATTCAGCTACCGCTCCTTATGGGGTGGAGATGGATGAAAAGGCGGAATGCTGGTCGGATGTGCTCCGAAAGAGGGGATACGATTTAGGTTATCTGGGGAAATGGCATCTTGATTCACCCCGTCAGCCCTATGTGGATACCTACAACAACCGGGGCGGCGTGGCATGGAACGAATGGTGTCCGAAGGAGCGTAGACACGGATTTGATTTCTGGATCGCATACGGTACGTACGATTATCACCTCCGCCCGATGTATTGGAATGCCGACGCTTCCCGCGAGGAGTTCTATTACGTTGAGCAATGGGGGCCGGAATTCGAGGCGGATCGCGCGATTGAATATATCTGTAATGAATCGGGGGATCTGCGCCAACACGACAACCCGTTCGCACTGGTAATTTCGATGAACCCGCCGCATACGGGGTATGATTTGGTACCCGACCGATACAAAGCGCTTTATCGTGATCTGGATGTGGAGAAATTGGCTGCCATCCGTCCCGCTATCCCAGCCGCCGGAACCGAGAACGGCGATTATTTTAGAAAAAATATACGCGATTATTATGCCTGCATGACCGGTGTCGACGAACAGGTTGGGCGTGTGGTGGACGCACTAAAGAAACAGGGACTTTTTGAGAATACCGTTCTGGTGTTCACTTCCGATCACGGAATCTGTATGGGTGCGTATGAAGAGGCCGGCAAAGACCGTTATTACGATGAGGCGATGAAAGTGCCGATGATCATCACCTACCCGGAGAAGCTGAAACCACGTAGAGATACCTCTTTGATGCTCGCCTATGCTGACCTTTACCCCTCTTTGCTGGCACTGATGGGGTTCGAAAAAGAGATTCCGGACGAAGTGCAGACCATGAACCTGGCTGATTACATCGTGGGGAAAAAGAAAAACCCTGAAATTGTACAACCTTATTATAAGATCGATCCGAAAGATAATTCAACGGGGTACCGCGGAATTCGTACCGGCCGCTACACCTTGGCAATTCACGCTACAAAAGGGAAGGTGGACGAATGGGTGCTTTTCGACCGTGTGAACGATCCGGCTCAATTGAACAATATTGCAGGAGAAAACCCAAAACTGGTAAAACATCTGACCCGCGATCTGAAGAAATTCCTTCAGAAAACCGACGATCCGTTTGCCTCTTATCTTTAACGATTACTTATTTACTTTTCTAAAACCGATATATGAATAAAACTTTATTTACTTCCCTGGCGGCATTGCTGCTTACGTTTGGTGTGGATTCCGCAGCGAAGAATAATTTCCCCGTTCCGGCTCCCCATCAGTTGAAATGGCATGAAGCTGAGATGGGGGTGGTGTTTCATTACGACCTCCATGTGTTTGACGGAATCAAGTACGGCCAGGGAAACAACCGCATCGAACCCGTAGCGGACTACAACATATTCAACCCCACAAAACTGGATACCGATCAATGGGTGAAAGCGGCTAAAGATGCGGGCGCAAAATTCGCCGTGCTTACCGCTACACATGAAACGGGATTCGCCATTTATCAGAGCGATGTGAATCCTTATTGCCTTAAATCGGTGAAATGGCGGGACGGAAAAGGGGATGTGGTGGATGATTTTGTGAAATCATGCCGTAAATACGGACTTCAGCCGGGCATCTATGTCGGCATACGCTGGAGCTCTATCTACGGAATCCATAATTTCAAGGCACAAGGTGAGGGCAGTTTCGCAAAGAATCGTCAGAACTGGTATAAAAAGATGTGTGAACAGATGGTGACGGAGTTGTGTAGTCGCTACGGCGACCTTTTTATGATCTGGTTTGATGGCGGAGCGGATGATCCGAAAGGTGACGGACCGGATGTATTGCCGATTGTTTCGAAATTGCAGCCGGAGTGTCTGTTCTACCACAATGTGGAGCGAGCCGATTTCCGTTGGGGAGGTTCTGAAACAGGCACCGTGTCTTACCCGTGCTGGTCTGCTTTCCCGCAGCCCTATTCGCATCACAAACAGAGCGACACCCAGCGCAATCACCTGGATCTGCTTAAACATGGCGACAGTAACGGCGATTATTGGGTGCCTGCCATGGCCGACGCACCGTTAAGAGGAGCAAACGGGCGACACGAATGGTTCTGGGAGCCGGGGGATGAGAATGCAGTGTTATCGGTAGATTCGCTGACCAACATGTATTGTAAGTCTGTGGGAAGAAATGCCACGCTGATTCTTGGGCTGACCCCCGATACGTGCGGTTTGATGCCCGAGGGGGATGTGCGCCGATTACGCGAGTTCGGAGAGAAGATTAACGCGATGTTCGGAACGCCTTTACAGCAGAAACAGGCAAAAGGGAAAAGCGTATCCCTCCAGCTGGATAAAGCGCAACAGGTGGATGCGTGTATCATTCAGGAGCAGATCGCAAATGGTGAACGAATCCGCAAATACAAGGTGGAAGCACGTGTGAACGGCAAATGGAAAACAGTTGCTCAAGGTGAATCGGTAGGTCATAAACGCATTGAACGCTTCGAACCCGTGACGACAGATAAATTGCGACTCACCGTTACCGAAGCGGTAGATACACCGGATATCCGTAATTTTAGCGTTTATAATACAAAGAATTCAATTAAGTAATTAAGAATATGATGATTAAAAGATTATGTGGTTCGGCCGCTTTACTCTCTGCAGGAGCGTCTCTTTTTGCCACTCCTACGGCAAAAAACGAAGGGCGACCGAATATTGTTCTTTTTCTGGTGGATGATATGGGGTGGCAGGATACGTCTCTTCCTTTCTGGAAAGAAACCACTCCGCTGAACCGTTTGTACGAAACCCCCAATATGGAACGTCTGGCGCAAAGAGGAGTGAAATTTACAAGTGCGTATGCCTGTAGTGTAAGTTCACCCACGCGCGTCAGTCTGTTTACCGGTATGAATGCGGCACGGCATCGTGTCACCAACTGGACGTTGCAAAAGAACCAATCGACGGATGCAAAAGATGATTTACTGGAATATCCACAATGGAACGTAAACGGGTTTTCTCCCGAAGCAGGTGTGGAAAACACCTGTTACGCCAAACCTTTGTCTCAACTTCTTCACGATAATGGTTATTACACCATCCATTGCGGAAAGGCACATTTCGGGGCGATCGGAACCCCGGCTGCCAATCCTTCGGAAATCGGATTCGATGTGAATATCGCGGGACATGCCGGTGGGGGACTCGCCAGCTACCTGGGCGAACAGAATTACGGGAACCGAAAAGATGGAAAGCCCTCTTCTCCGTTTGCGGTTCCGGGATTGGATAAATACCACGGAACAGATGTTTTTGTTACCGAAGCCCTGACCCGCGAAGCAATCAGTGCTTTGAACGACCGCAACAAACAAAAGCCTTTCTTCCTGTATATGGCCCATTATGCGGTACACATTCCGCTGGATATCGACAAGCGTTACCATCAGAAATACCTCGATAAGGGGATGGATTCGAAGGAAGCGGCATATGCCGGACTGATCGAGGGGATGGACAAGAGTCTCGGGGATTTGATGGATTATCTGGATAAGAATAACCTTACCGAAAATACAGTGGTGATGTTCATGTCGGACAATGGTGGTCTGAGTGCGGCCGGAACCGGACGCGGTGCCACTCCCGACAAACACAACCTGCCGCTTAACAGTGGGAAAGGTTCCGCCTACGAAGGTGGGGTACGTGAGCCGATGATCGTGTCGTGGCCCGGAAAAGCGAAACCCGGAACGTCTTGCGACGATTACCTGATCATTGAAGATTATTTCCCGACGATCCTGGAGATTGCCGGGGTGAAGAATCCACAGCTACCGCAGGTTGTCGACGGTAAAAGCTTTTTATCTCTGATTAAGGGAAAAGGCGTTTCATCCAAAGAGAAACGTTCGAAAAAAGAAGCCCGTAAAATGGCAAATGCCGATGCACGATCTATCTACTGGAATTTCCCGAACAAATGGGGGGCTTCCGGAGCCGGTATCGGAGCTACGGCTACCGTTCGAAAAGGAGACTGGAAACTGATTTATTACTACAAAAGCGGTAAGAAAGAGTTGTTCAATATCCGTGAGGATATCGGAGAACAGCACGATGTCGCCGGTACGCAAGGAGCATTGGTACAGAAACTGTCCGCGGATCTGGGCGAATACCTTCGTGCATCGGGTGCGCAGCGTCCGGTTTTCAAGGCAACCGGAAAGCCCGCACCGTGGCCGGATGAAGTGTAAAGGTTCTCCTACCGGACCGTATCGCCGTTACTCGTTTTTATTGGGTTTCACTCTTTTGAAAATGTAATCCGTAAGGTCTTCGATCTTCGTTACTGTTGTTACATTCGAGGTGTTCACAATCTCATTGATTTCACCCAGAAATGCGTTCTGCTGCATCGGATAGAGCAACATGAACGTGTGACTGCTGAAATAAGAATCAATGTAATGCGGCACTTTCTCCATACTTTCCGTATAAGAGATGTTGTGTTTGCGACTCATAACGAAGATCAGTCCGTCTTCTTTCAGGATCTCTTTCGAGATGATCAGCAGGTCATCGTAAGAATTCATCGTATTGAACTGGATTCCGATCGGGTTGTCTTCATTAAAACGACTCATCGCTTCAATCGTAGCTTCGTTGGCATAAACGATCAAGGTGCTCCCGGTATTGCGGATCAGTGTCCAGATTCGTTTCAGCCAGAAAAGGAATCCAAGCTCCTCTTCTGCTTTCGCCGGAATCACAATGATGTAGCGTTTAACGGTAGCCAGCGGTTGATATGCCCTGTAGATATAAGAACTGACGTCACTTCTTTGAATCACCTTCTCCACCAGATTTCCCAGGGTGGATCTGTTTAGGAACTGTTCTGTATTGAGTCCCAGTATCAAGTCGTTGATTTTATTCTCTTTGATAAGTCCAAGGATGCCGTTAGCCGAATTCGTGTCGTATCGCAACAAGGAATTGATTTGGTGATCTGTAGCTGCGGCAAACTTTTTCGCGCTTTCGAAAATTTTGTTTGATAAGGCCAGCTCTTTCTCCTCCTCGCGCGTGTTATCGATGATATTGGCCACGTACATGCAATCGGGGTTGGTGGAGTAATTCATGGCATTCCCCAGGGTGATGAGCTCCTCGACGTTGTCGGGGTTGTTGATCGGTATGAGGATCTTGTCAAAATTTGTTTTGGTGGCTCCGGCCAGCAGCGATTCATCCTTCATGGTGAGGTTATAGGCTCCTCTCTGCGCTGCGAACGTGGCGATGGTGCAGGTGATGAAAATCATGATGATGGTGCCGTTCAGCACACTTTCATTCAGCAGACGAATGGGTGTTCCCTCTTCCGTATAGCCTGTAATGATGTTGAACCCCACCAACACGGCGGCCAACGTAGCGGCAGCCTGCGCGTTGCTTAATCCGAAGATGATGGAACGTTCATCTTTGTTGTAACCGAAGCTTTTTTGTGCGAAATAAGCCGCCAGGTATTTTGAGACGGTGGCGACGCACGTCATGACGAAGGCGACGAAAATCGTATTTACGTCCGACAGGAAGACGCGGTAATCCACCAACATTCCCACTCCGATGAGGAAGAAGGGGATGAAGATGGCATTCCCGATGAATTCAATGCGGTTCATGAGCGGAGAGGAATGCGGAATAAAGCGGTTTAGCGCCAGGCCGGCGAGAAAGGCTCCGATGATCGCTTCGATACTGGCAAGTTCCGCCAATACGGCGCCCAGAAAAACCATGAATAGGATAAATATGTATTGTGAGATGCTATCTGAACAATTCTTGAAGAAGAAACGAGCGATAACGGGGAATCCCAGCAGGATGATGCTTCCGAAAATCAGCATCGAGATGAGCAGACGGCTCCAGAAGATGTAATCCACTTCTCCCTGCGTCATCCCTACGATCACGGCCAGCACAAGAAGCGCAAGGGTGTCTGTGATCATGGTACCGCCCACGGTGACAGTAACCGCACGGTTTCGCGTGATGCCCAGTTTGGCGATGATGGGATAGGAGATGAGGGTGTGCGATGCGAACATACTTGCGAGCAGCACGGAGGTCAATACGGAGAATTTCAGGATGTAAATCCCGCTGAAAACACCTAGCGTCATCGGAATGAGGAAAGTGTACATCCCGAAAAGAATACTCTTGCTGCTGTTCTTTTTAAAATCGTTGAGGTCAATCTCAAGACCCGCCAAGAACATGATGTAAAGAAGACCCGCGGTTCCCGAAAGAATGATGCTGCTGTCTCTCAAGATCAGGTTGAAACCGTTGGGGCCGATCACCGCACCCGCTACAATCAGTCCCAAAATATGAGGGATCCTGAATTTGTTGAGGATGATGGGCGCAAATAAGATGATGGATAAGATAATCAGAAATTTGATTACCGGGTTTTCAATGGGAAACTGGAGTTCTGAAAGAGCCAATAAGAACATGCAATTTAGGTTTTAAAGGAGGTGAAGCGTCTCACCGCTATAAAAATATATATTTTTCTATAATTTGCAAACAAACATAAAAAAGCCGGTGTGAAGATTGACTCTTCCACCGGCCTTTTTTATGAACTTATCGGGAATTGATCTTACCGTATGGCACTTTGCGCTGCAGCGACTCTTGCAATTGGCACCCTGTAAGGGGAACAACTGACGTAATTCATACCCACGCTGTTGCAGAATTCTACCGAAGAGGGCTCTCCACCATGTTCTCCGCAGATTCCGATTTTTAGTCCCGGTTTTGTTTCGCGACCTTTCGTTACGCCATATTTCACCAGGCATCCCACGCCTTCCTGATCGAGCGCTTCGAACGGGTCGTTTTTCAGGATTCCCTTTTCATGATAGATTTTCAGGAACTTTCCGGCATCGTCTCGTGAATATCCGAAGGTCATCTGTGTCAAGTCGTTGGTTCCGAATGAGAAGAAATCAGCAACTTCGGCGATCTTATCGGCAGTCAGGGCTGCACGTGGCACTTCAATCATCGTACCCACTTTATAATCGATCCGTTCCCCCTTCTCTTTAAATACTTTCTCAGCCGTTTCGTGAATGATTCCGGCCTGCATCTTCAGCTCCTCAATCACACCCACAAGCGGCACCATGATTTCGGGATGAACGCTAAATCCTTTCGCTTTCGTTTCGAGCGCCGCTTCAATGATGGCACGGGCCTGCATTTCGGTGATTTCCGGATAAGTACAGCCCAAACGGCAACCGCGGTGTCCGAGCATCGGATTGAACTCCTCGAGTGAATCACATGCTAACTTCACCTCTTCGATGGTTAGTCCCATCTCTTTGGCCAACTCCTTCTGAGTAGCCAACTGGTGAGGAACGAATTCATGTAAAGGCGGGTCTAACAGGCGGATTGTCACGCCAAAGCCATCCATCGCCTCGAAAATTCCGGCGAAATCCTCACGTTGCATCGGCAACAATTTATTCAAAGCCTCGCGGCGTCCTCTTTCTGTTTTGGAAAGGATCATTTCGCGCATCGCCTTGATCCGCTCCCCTTCGAAGAACATGTGTTCGGTACGACACAACCCGATCCCTTTCGCACCGAATTTACGGGCTACGCGTGCATCGCGCGGCGTATCGGCATTTGTTCGCACATCCATGCGCGTATATTTTTCGCAGAAGTCCATCAGTTGTTTGAAATCGCCGCTGATTTCAGGATCTACGGTGGCCACTTTGCCGTCGTATACCTCTCCGGTAGATCCGTTTAGAGAAATCCAGTCACCTTCGTGGTAAAGGACGCCCCCCGTCTCTATGGTTTTCGCTTTGTAATCCACTTTTATCTCGCCTGCTCCGGATACGCAGCATTTCCCCATTCCGCGAGCCACTACGGCTGCGTGAGAGGTCATTCCTCCGCGTGCGGTCAGAATTCCCTGAGCCACGTGCATTCCCCGTAAATCTTCCGGTGAAGTCTCGATACGCACCAGGATCACTTTCTGCTGATCTTCAGCCCACTTTTCGGCGTCGTCGGCAAAGAATACGATTCTGCCCGTAGCCGCTCCCGGTGAAGCGGGAAGTCCCTTGGCTACCACCTTGGCTTTTTTAATAGCCTCTTTATCGAAAACCGGATGAAGCAGTTCATCTAGTTTTTTAGGTTCCATGCGGATTAGAGCCGACTTCTCGTCGATGATGCCGTCACGAAGGAAATCCATGGCGATTTTTACCATCGCCTCGCCGGTACGTTTCCCGTTACGGGTCTGAAGCAGCCACAGTTTCGCTTCCTGGATGGTAAATTCCAGGTCTTGCATATCCTTAAAGTAATCTTCCAATTTTTGTTGTGTGGCGATAAGGTCTTTGGCGCAATCCGGCATCGTTTCTTCCAATGACGGATAGTTTTTGCGACGATCCTCTTCCGAGATGCCCTGCAGGGCGGCCCAACGGCGTGATCCTTCGGTTGTGATCTGTTGCGGCGTACGGATTCCGGCCACTACGTCTTCGCCCTGTGCGTTGATCAGGTACTCGCCGTTAAAGATATCCTCTCCTGTAGCCGCATCACGGGTAAAGGCCACTCCTGTAGCGGAAGATTTCCCCATGTTACCGAACACCATTGCCTGAACGTTCACAGCCGTACCCCACTCTTCGGGGATGTGGTTCATGCGACGGTAATAGATCGCGCGCTCATTCATCCAACTGTCGAAAACGGCTGTCACGGCGCCCCACAACTGTTCCCACGGCTCAACCGGAAAATCTTTCCCGGTCACCTCTTTCACCGCTTTCTTGAAACGGGGCACCAGCGATTGCAGGTCTTCCACCGTAAATTCACTATCTAATTGGATTCCTTTCTCCTTTTTTACCGTTTCAATGATCTCTTCAAACGGATCGATGTCTGTCTTATTCTTCGGTTTCATCCCCAGCACCACGTCGCCGTACATCTGGATGAAGCGGCGATACGAATCCCATGCGAAGCGCGGATTGCCTGACTTTTCGGCAAGCGTCTTCACGGCTTCGTCGTTGATACCCAAGTTCAATACCGTATCCATCATGCCGGGCATCGATACCCTCGCACCTGAACGTACTGAAACCAGAAGCGGGTTCTCCCTACTTCCGAAAATCTTCCCGGTTACTTTCTCGATATGTTTGATACCACGCTCTATATCAGCTTTCAAGGAGGATATGATGGCGTCTTTCCCCAATTGATTATATTCAGTACAAACTTCGGTGGTGATGGTAAAGCCCGGAGGAACGGGTACGCCGATCAGGTTCATTTCGGCAAGGTTGGCACCTTTTCCTCCCAACAGATTTCTCATCTCTGCGCTTCCTTCAGCACGGCCATCTCCGAAGGTGTAAACTTTTTGGTTTTTCATACAATTACGATTTATTATTAGAACTTAAGAAGTGTTGCAAAAATATAATAATGTTTGAGCCGACCAAATCTATCGAAAATAAATTGTAAGAAGCCCTCTTTTTTCTGAAATGACGAAATCATTACTCAGAAAATCTTTAACTTTGGGCGAATTTGTACTTATTAAAACCAAACAAGAATTGGCACGTAAAAAGAAAGAGCTTCCTGTAGTGGAGCAGATTGAGATATTAGATGTTGCGGCAGAGGGCAAGGCGATTACGCGTTGGAAGGACAAAGTGATTTTTGTACCTTTTACTGCTCCTGGCGATGTGGTGGATCTTCAGATTTTCCGTCAGAAAAAATCATTCGCCGAAGGGAGAGTCCTTGCGTTTCATACCTATTCACCATTGCGTACAGAACCTTTCTGTGAACATTTTACCGTTTGCGGAGGGTGTAAATGGCAGCACTTGCCTTACGAGGAGCAATTGAAATTTAAACAACAGCAGGTTTTAGACAATCTTACCCGTATCGGGAAGGTAGAACTTCCGGAGATCACACCGATCATGGGTTCTGAAAAGACCCGTTTCTACCGTAATAAGTTGGAGTTCACATTCTCAAACAAACGTTGGTTGACGCATGAGGATATGCGCGAAGGAAAGACTTACCAGGATATGAATGCCCTTGGATTCCACATTCCGGGAGCGTTTGACAAGGTGCTAGACGTTAAGAAATGCTGGTTGCAGGATGATATCTCAAATCAGATCCGTCTTGAGATTCGTGATTATGCAACGAAACATGCGCTTACGTTCTTCGATCTGCGCAACCAGGAAGGGTTCCTGCGTAATATGATCGTTCGTACCTCTACCACGGGAGAGATCATGTTGATCGTTGTCTTCTACCACGAAGATGTGGAGGCACGCGAGGCGCTTCTGAAACACATCGCGGAGAAGTTCCCGCAGATTACATCGCTTTTGTACGTGATCAACTCAAAATGCAACGATACCATCACGGATCAAACCATCGAGGTGTTCAAAGGGAAAGACCACATGTATGAGCAGATGGAGGGATTGAAGTTCAAGATCGGACCGAAATCATTCTATCAGACCAATTCGGAACAAGCTTACGTGCTTTACTCGGTAACCCGCGATTTCGCCGGACTAACCGGAAACGAATTGGTGTACGACCTTTATACAGGAACGGGTACCATCGCTAACTTCGTTGCTTCAAAAGCGGCCAAAGTGGTGGGTATCGAATACGTACCGGAAGCGATCGAGGATGCCAAAGTGAATTCGGAGGTGAACGAGATTAAGAATACATTATTCTATGCCGGGGATATGAAAGACATCCTGACACTTGATTTTATCAAGGAACACGGTCGTCCGGATGTGATCATTACCGATCCTCCGCGTGCCGGAATGCACGAAGACGTGGTTAACGCCATTCTTTTCGCCGCTCCGAAACGCATCGTTTATGTAAGCTGTAATCCTGCCACTCAAGCCAGAGACCTTCAGTTACTTGACGTTAAGTATAAGGTGACGAAAATTCAGCCGGTGGATATGTTCCCGCATACGCATCACGTTGAAAACGTAGTACTTCTTGAATTGAAATAAAACAAGATAACATAGTCTAAAAGTCACGAACCATAAAGCGGCCTGTTTGTTTACAAATAAAGGTTTTACGCTTTTAGGTTCGTGACTTTTTTAGTTTTAATCAACATAAACCCTAAGACTATGTTAGTAATTCTTCCTCCATCCACTTTGATGGATATGACACCGGTTAAAGTTGCGGAAGAAACAACCGCTCCGATATTCCAAAAACAGGCGGATTTTATCGCCGGACTGATGAAGAATCTCTCCGTTCATGAAATTGCCGAGAAGATGCAGATCAGTTCCGAACTGGCTACGAAGACGTATGAGGAGTATCAGCATTTTGACGATCCGGCATGTGCACCGAAACCGGCGCTTTTCGCATTCAATGGCTCGTTGTATAAGGCGATGGCTCCCCAGAATCTCACTCCTGCCGATGTGCATTTCGCACAGCAGCATCTTCGCATATTGAGTTCGCTTTACGGTGTGCTTCGTCCGCTCGACCTAGTCAAGGCGTTCCGATCCTCTTTTTACCTGAGATTGTACAATCTCGGTGCTGACGATTTGTTTGATTTCTGGAAAGAGTTGATTACCAATAACCTCAAGGAAGAGGCAGCGAATCTAGGTCAGGAAGTGCTTTATCTGGCAGTGGAAGATATGCTGAAGGTGGTGGAAACCGATATTTTGATGAAAGATAGCAAAGTGGCTATCGCTACCTTTAAAGATTGGCGTGACGACAAGTGGAAAGAGATTCGTGAGTTCTCTAAACCGGCCAAAGCGAATATGGTGGACTGGATCATTCAGAATAAAGTGGATAAGTTAGAGGACGTGAAGAAATGGAGTTGGAAAGGATATAAATTCAATGAAAAATTGTCCGATCCCCTTAACTGGGTATTTACAAGGGAATTGAGCGATATAAAATAGATGATATATAATACAAATGAAGGTAATAATTTCTCCCGCCAAAACGATGAATTTCAAACCTGTACAGAAAGAGGAACAGACCACTGTTCCTCTTTCTGTACAGGAAGCATCGGAATTGGCTCAAATGATGAAACAATATACGGCCGAAGAGCTAATCGAGGTGTTGAAGGTGAGTGCCCCGCTGGCAGCCAAGAGTTATGCGCAGTATCAGCAATTCGATCGTCCCGATAATCCCCGAAAGTCGGCCCTGTTCACTTTCAACGGATTGGTATTTTCGGGGTTAGATGCGGAGACGATGCTGAAACCTACTTTGCGCTACGCACAGGATCACCTGCGCATCTTATCCGGACTGTACGGAATGCTCAGACCTTTCGATCTGATTCAGCCCTATCGGTTGGATGTGGCACAGAAAGTAATGACGCCCGAAGGTGGCAGTCTCTACCGTTTTTGGGATGAGAGGGTTACGGCCGAACTGAAGAGAGAGGGTACGGGAAGCGCCTTGATCAATCTGGCTTCCGAAGAGTATGCCAAGATGATTCTTGTGGATGAGTTGCCGGAAGGTACACGTTTCATTACGCCCGTTTTCAAGGAGCTTCGCGACGGAAAATTCAAGGTGATCACCACCATGACAAAAACATCGCGTGGCAAAATGGCCCGTTACATCGTGGAAAACCGCATAGCCGATCCGGAATTACTGAAAGCGTATACCGAAGAGGGTTATGTTTTCTATCCGGATCTGTCGACCGATTCCGAATGGGTCTTCGTACGCTGATCTTCGAATTGCATAAAACAGCAAAGGGAGTCTTCGCACGGAAGACTCCCTTTGTTCTATGGGTAATTTATTGATTACTCAATTCTGACAACCCCGTTTTCATGTAATCCATCGCCAGGTCTTTGGGTCTGAGCACCTCGTCGTTCCATTGTACCAGATCAATGTCAAGCGGTACGTTTCCCACTTTTCGCAAAGCGTCGTTTCTACCTGCGGCGGTTTCCAGCTCTTTGAAGAATCGCAGCCACTCCTCGGCCGATTCGTGGGTATAGATCTCACCTACGCAGTTTTTGTATTTCGCATGGCGGTGTTCCCCTTCCGGTTCTGTTTCATAAATGCCTGAAAAGCGACATGAATGGGCTTTTTCCTCTATACGACTGATGGCATCGCGCATGTTTTTTTCGCCGACGGTCATGTTGCTTCCCAAAGAAATCAAGGCTATGTTCATAATCCTTTCATTGTTAGTTGAACACGTTTTCGTTCAAGATCGACGCTGACAACCTTCACCTGTACGTGTTGGTGGATCGAAACGATCTCCGTGGGATCCGAAACGAATTTGTCTGCAAGTTGTGAAACGTGTACCAGGCCGTTCTCTTTAATACCAACGTCCACGAAGCATCCAAAGTTCGTAATGTTGGTTACAATTCCCGGAAGAACCTGTCCCTCGCTCAAATCATTGATGGTACGTACGTTCGGATCGAAAGAGAATACCTGGATGGCTTGACGCGGGTCACGTCCCGGTTTATCCAACTCCTGCAAGATGTCATGCAGGGTGGGCAACCCCACTTTATCGGTGATATAGCGGTCGGGCTGAATCAGGGCACGTAGTTCTTTATTGGCGATCAGATCCGCCACCGAGCATTTCAGGTCTTTTGCCATTTGCTCTACGATGGGGTAACTCTCGGGGTGAACCGCAGAATTATCCAACGGGTTTTTCGCATCCGGAATGCGTAGGAAGCCGGCCGCCTGTTCAAACGCCTTTTCTCCCATACGGGGAACCTTCAGCAGTTCGCGACGCGATTTGAACGGACCGTTCTCTGCGCGGTAGTTCACGATGTTCTGTGCCAGTGTGGCACCCAAACCGGAAATATAGGTCAACAGGTGCTTGCTTGCCGTATTCACGTTCACACCCACCTGATTCACGCAATTCTCAACGGTTTGGTCGAGTGATTTCTTCAAAAGCGACTGGTTTACGTCGTATTGATATTGTCCCACACCGATTGATTTGGGGTCGATTTTCACCAATTCCGCAAGCGGGTCCATCAAACGGCGGCCGATTGAGACTGCGCCTCGAACCGTTACGTCGTAATCCGGAAACTCTTCGCGTGCGATTTTCGAGGCCGAATAGATCGACGCGCCGTCTTCACTCACTACGAATACCTGTAATTTACGGTCATACCGGAGGTTGGTGACGAAGGCTTCCGTTTCGCGACTCGCCGTTCCGTTTCCGATCGAGATGGCTTCAATCTGGTATTGCTCCACCAATTTGGTGAGTTTCTTTGAGGCCATCAATTTGTCGTTCTGAGGCGGATGCGGGTAGATGGTTTCATTATGCAGTAGGTTTCCCTGTGCGTCCAGACACACCACTTTACAACCGGTACGGTAACCGGGGTCGATACCCAATACCCTTTTTTGTCCGAGCGGAGCAGCCAGTAGCAACTGTTTCAGGTTCTGAGTAAATACACGGATCGCTTCATCGTCTGCCTTCTCTTTTGAAAGCGACGTGAATTCCGTTTCGATAGAGGGTTTCAGCAAGCGCTTGTAGGCATCTTTCACCGCTTCCTGAACCTGCTTGCCCGCATCGTTATTACTTTTTACGAACTGACGTTCCAATCCGTCGATGCAATGCTCATCTTCCGGTTCGATCGTTACTTTTAGGATTCCTTCGTTCTCTCCACGGCGAAGCGCCAACATTCGGTGAGAAGAGCAGCGTTTAAGCGGCTCGGACCAATCGAAGTAATCGCGGTATTTGCTTCCTTCTTCCTCTTTCCCTTTGATCACTTTGGAGGTGATAATGGCTTCGCGGTTGAAAATGTTACGAACCGAATTGCGGGCACGTTCATCTTCGTTCACCATTTCGGCGATGATGTCGCGAGCACCTTTAAGCGCCTCTTCCGGCTCTTTCACATCACCTTTGAGGAACGATTTCACTTTAGAGAAAAGGTCTCCCGCATTCTGAAACAACAAGAAGGTAGCCAACGGCTCCAGTCCTTTTTCACGCGCCATCTCGGCACGGGTACGTCGTTTGGGCTTGTAGGGAAGATAGATGTCTTCCAATTCGGTGGAATCCCAGCAATTATCGATGCGTTTTTTGAGGTCGGCCGTCAGTTTCCCGGCTTCTTCAATTGTTGATAAAACCGTGGTTTTGCGTTTCTCCAACTCTTTGAGCTTTGTCATCGAATCGTTGATAGCTGCGATCTGTACCTCGTCCAATGCTCCCGTCATCTCCTTACGGTAACGGCTGATGAAAGGAATCGTAGCTCCTTCATCCAAGAGTTTGATCGTGTTGGCGATCTGTTTTTCGCTGATGTTAAGCGATTTGGAAATGAGTGAAAATAGTTGTGCGCTCATTATATGATAAGTATGTTGTTCTTTTTTACTTTACTGATTTCAGTTCGATAAGTGTCAGCTCGGGATAGGCTCCGATGCGCATCGGCAAAAGCACGAATCCGAGGCCGCGGTTCACATAGAGGTATTGATCCTTCTCTTTGTAGAGACCGCCCCACTCTTTGTAGCGCAAAACTGCGGGAGAGAAGGGACCGGCTTTGATCTGCATCGCATGCGTATGTCCGGAAAGCGTGAGGTCCGCATTGCTTTTTGGGATCACCTCTTCACGCCAATGCACGGGATTGTGGGATAGGAGCACGGTAAACCATTCCGGGTTTATGCCGGCCAGCGCCTTCGAAAGATCGCCGTGTTTTCCGAAGGGGGGATCCCCCCAGTTCTCCACACCGGCTATCGCAAGGGTATCTCCTGAGCGGACCAGCAGGACGTTTTCGTTGTTGAGTAATTTCCACCCCGCATCGTGTTGTAGTTTTTTTAGCGCCTCGAGGTTCGCTTTTTTAGCTTCGGCGGATTCCCAAGGGTGATAATCTCCGTAATCGTGGTTTCCCAACACCGAATAGACGCCGAAAGTGGCTTTTATTCCCGCCAGTTCAGGTAGGAAAGGATGTGCCTCTTCAGCGAGGCTATTCACCAGGTCGCCTGTAAACAGTACGATGTCCGGACGAAGGGCATTGATGCGTTGCGTCACTTCTTCTACATAACCGGATGACTTGGTAAAGCCTCCAAGGTGGTAATCGGAGAATTGTACGATACGCAACCCGTCGAAACTTTTTGGGATACGGTCTGAAACGATCGTTTCTTTTTCAACCGTCAGACGCGTGCTTCCGAAGATTCCGCCATGCAGGATGAAAAGGAAAAGGGTTAGCGCAAGAACGGCTCCGAAAAGCGTGGTAATCTTCGATACCCTGCTTAGTTTGGAGAAAGGCATCACGGCGATCGGCCAGTATAGGAGGTAGATCACTTTTGGAATGCTGACCAGGAAGTAGATGAAAAGTCCCCACACCAACAGATGCATCTCAACGACATGTCCGTTAAAGAGAAGCAATAAAGCGATGAGTTCGGAGGAACAGAGCAGCGACTGGATGCTCCATGCTACTTTGAATTTTTTTCTGAAACCGAAATGTTTCCGAAAAGATTTGTACATCACCAGATCGGCAAGAGAAGTTAGAAAGATCAGAATCAAGCCGGTAATCAGCACCATCATAGCGGTTGTTATTAGTG
This sequence comes from Bacteroidales bacterium, assembly GCA_036655355.1. Classification (GTDB taxonomy): domain Bacteria; phylum Bacteroidota; class Bacteroidia; order Bacteroidales; family JAUNSR01; genus JAUNSR01. The sequence goes on along the minus strand of JAVVQG010000002.1, from coordinate 146,372 downwards.
AAGCACAAAAATAAGGATTTCCCTAAAATAGAAAAGAGGATATCCGATTGAATATCCTCTTTTCAAAAAGTTTAAACGATGAGACGCATTCTCTTTAAATGAAATACTTCATCGTGAACAGAATGGCCAATACATACATCGATGCAGACAGTTTCTCGCGTTTCGCAGTCAACAGGTTGATCATCACGTAGCTGATCATTCCCAGTACGATACCGTCTGATATGCTGTACGCCAACGGAATGGTGATGATGCAGATGAATGCAGGAATCGCTTCCGAGAAGTTATCCAAATCGATGTTTTTAATCGGCGACATCATGAAGAGTCCTACTAATACCAGAACCGGACAGGTTGCCGCTCCCGGAATCGCCAAGAAGAGTGGAGAGAACAGCAATGCCACCGCGAAACATACCGCAGCGGAGAATGCAGTAAGTCCCGAACGTCCCCCTTGCGCCACACCCGACGCACTTTCTACGAAAGTCGTTACGGTGCTGGTACCCAGAATCGCTCCTGCTGTCGTTCCGATCGCATCCGCCATAAAGGCTTTCTTGCCATTCGGGATTTTACCGTCTTTCAGCATACCTGCTTTGGTTGAAACCCCTACCAACGTTCCGATCGTATCGAACATGTCGATGAAAAGGAAGGTAAATACCGTTACAACCATTTTCATGGTAAATACTTCAGAAAAATCAAATTTGAAGAAGATCGGTTCGATCGATGGAGGAAGGCTCAAGATGCCGTTGTACTGGGTGATACCCATCGGAATACCCAATGCCGTGGTTACCAGAATCCCAATTAGCAACGCTCCTTTGATGTTCATGATTAGAAGTACCGAAGTGAATGCGATACCCATCAGTCCGAGCAAGGCAGAGCCCTGTGTGATGTTACCAAGACTCACCAAAGTGGCGTCGTTGTTGGTGATGATACCTGCATTCTGTAAACCGATAAAGGCGATAAACAGACCGATACCCACCCCGATTGCGTTTTTAAGCGACATGGGAATCGCATCGACAATTGCTTCGCGTAAGTTGGTTACGGTGAGTAGGATAAAGATCAATCCCTCTAATAGAACCGCCGTGAGGGCGAATTCCCAGGTGTTTCCCATTCCAAGACAAACGGTGAATACGAAAAACGCATTCAGTCCCATTCCCGGAGCCAGGGCGAATGGTAATTTAGCAACCATCGCCATAATCAGTGTTGCGATGACCGAGGTAAGCGCCGTTGCCGTAAAGACAGCCCCTTTGTCCATTCCCGAAAGGCTTAAAATACCCGGATTTACCGCCAGGATATAAGACATGGTCAAAAACGTAGTAATACCCGCAAGAATTTCGGTTTTTACATTCATTGTTTTCGGATTGAATCCGAATAATTTCTCAAGCATAATGGTGATTATAAGATGCAGATAAAGTTAAAAAGGTGAGGTTGTCGCGAATTAGTCAAAAGACCATTTGATGCCGATTGTCGGTACGGTATAGAATCCGTCGCGCGTGCCGAAATTGCTACTTAATTCCACCTCTGTACCAATGCTTAGGTTGAATTTGGGACTGAATGCTTTGAATTTATTCAAGTTTACCCAGAATTGCGGTTCAGCAATGAAGATATAATCGCCGTAAGGATTTGTCATTTTGTCTTTTTCTCTCCAAAGGTCAGCGAATCCGTTGAATGAGCATTTACCCTGAGCAAAGTGCATGTACCATACCCCGGTGATCTGAAAACTGTGTGGGTTCTCAATTTTCTGGATGTATTTGTACATTCCTGTCAATGAAAAGCCTTTCGAGAAATCGGCACTGTTGTAAGAGTAGGTCAAACCGCCCAAGTAACAGTTGTTGTAAGAGAACAGGTTGCTGGTTCCGCCATTGTATTCCACGTGAAGGGCAACGGGCGCTTTCCAGAATTTTAATTCACGTGCGATTTCCCAATACGCAGAGGATACTCCCTTGCTGGTGTAATCCATGTCGACGAAGAAGAAGGTGTTACCCCATTTGTCCGGTCGGAACATTTCAACCGTAGAGGTTAGTTTCGGGCGTCCGTCCATCTCTTTTCCATAAAGAGGGTTGCCAAAATCATAATGTAATTGAACGTTTTGTGCAGTACCGACAAGGCTCATACACAACAAAAGAGCCAAAAAGAAATACTTTTTCATTTGGAATTTATTTATTTTTAACATCAAGGTCAAATGCGCCATCTATATACCTTCGGTTGGGTATTTCAACTTTAGGTGAGCTATGGCGATTTCATTTGGGATTTATTTGTTTAAATGAGATAAAGCGCGAAATTACGAATATTAAAAGAAGCATCAAAATGTGTGAATTAGCCTAAAGGCGGAATTATGCCCTCCACGGTATGCCGGGGATGTGAACGAAAAGAGTTATATTTGTAAAAAGCAATAAGTTACGGGTTGGAGGAATGTGTGCGAAATTATTCTTATATATTCGTCATATTCAATTATTTTAGTTGCCGTAATATTCATAAAACTAGAATCAAACAGATAAAAAACGTATGAGTGAAACCTTGGTTTTTTCAAAGGATGCCCAAAAAGAGGTGTTGTATGCGGAACTGATTCCGCAGATTACGTCATTGGTGGAGAATGAACCTGATTTGATCGCCAATCTGGCAAATGTGGCGGCGGCCTTGAAAGAGGTATTCGGTTTCTTCTGGGTGGGTTTCTACCTGGTTCGAGACGAAGAATTGGTATTAGGCCCTTTTCAGGGTCCGATAGCATGCACCCGCATAAAATATGGAAAAGGGGTTTGCGGTACTGCCTGGAAAGAGGGGAAAACCGTGATTGTGGAAGATGTGGAGCGGTTTCCGGGACACATCGCATGTAGTTCGCTGTCTCGTTCGGAGATCGTGGTACCGCTTTATTTCGAGGAGCGTATCGTGGGTGTACTGGATGTGGATAGTGATAAACTCAATGATTTTGATGAAACGGATGCCCGCAACCTAGAAGCGATTTGCAAGGTTTTGGTGTAGATGGAGTCAAATCCTATTCTCATGGACACGAATTAATATCTGAAAAACTATAACTCGCGTGCTACCGCCTTGGTTCAGTCGAAGCAAGCCCTTGCTTCAGTCGAAGCACCGCCTTGCTTCGGTCGAACCAAGGCGGTGCTTTTTTCGAAATATAGTTTCGCAAAAAGAATTCGAAGGAGCCGTTCGTAATTTAATAGGGAGGGCTTGAAATTTGAAAGAATCTAGTGGTAAAAGCAATAAACCCCGAAAGTGATTTCTCTCTTCGGGGTTTATTGTAGGGGAATGATTCAGACTCATTCGCTTTTCTTATCGTAAGCCTTCTTTTAAATTTCAGGCCTGTTCTTTTTTCATCTCTTTATAAGCTTCTTCTACTCCTTTATAGACAATCTCTCCTTCTACGATGTTGAGACCTTTTTTCAATGCCGGATCTTTCTCGCAAGCTTCAATCCAACCGAGATCTGCCAACTGGATCACATACGGCAACGTAGCGTTTGTCAGCGCCAGCGTAGAGGTGTAAGGTACCGCGCCCGGGATATTGGCTACACAATAATGGATGATATTATCCACCGCAAATGTTGGTTGATCGTGTGAGGTAGGGTGTGAGGTTTCAAAACAACCGCCCTGGTCAATGGCGACATCCACCATTACGGTGCCCGGTTGCATGAGCTGTAACATCTCTTTTGAAACCAAATGAGGTGCTTTCGCTCCCGGAATCAATACGGCTCCGATTACAAGATCGGTAGTGGGCAACTCTTTGCGAATGTTGTATTCTGAAGACATGAGGGTTTTTACATTCGGCGGAAGGATTTCGCTCAAGTAACGGAGACGTGGTAAAGAGATATCGGTAATCGTTACTTCTGCACCCATTCCGGCTGCGATAATCGCAGCATTGTGTCCCACGATACCGCCCCCGAGTACCAATACGCGAGCCGGTTTTACACCGGGTACGCCGCCCAGTAGTATCCCCTTGCCTCCGTGAGGTTTTTCAAGGAAAAAAGCACCCTCCTGAACAGACATGCGTCCGGCCACTTCAGACATTGGGATCAATAACGGAAGTGAACGGTCTGCTTTCTCAACCGTTTCATAAGCCAGGCAGATCGCTTTGCTTTTGATCATTGCTTCTGTGAGGAGAAGACTTGATGCGAAATGGAAATAGGTAAATAGAAGCTGTTCGGGACGGATCAGTTTGTATTCCGCTTCAATCGGCTCTTTTACTTTAACGATCATCTCGGCAATAGCGTACACTTCCTCTATGGTAGGTAGTATTTTAGCGCCTGCTGCCATATATTCTTCATTGGAAAATCCGCTGTTTACGCCCGCGTCATTCTGTACATAAACGGAATGTCCTCTTTTTGTGAGTTCTTTTGCTCCTCCCGGGGTAAGTGAAACCCGATTCTCATTGTTTTTGATTTCTTTTGGTATTCCGATAATCATGATCTTATAGATTTAAGGTGAGATATGGAAAATTTTGTTGATATAAATATATTTAATTTATGGGTAATAGGGTTTTCCGGAAAGGGGATTTTTTTATGTTATAGAAAGATACTTTTAAACATAAAATGAGTGGGTTAGGAAGAGGTGGCGGAGGAGGGAAGGAGGCAAAAAAATACAGAGAGCGACCTTTCACAAGGCATGGCTCTCTGTCGAATTCATCACATTATGCTTATTTTAAAGTGCTAGAAAAGTTACGCATCACGCGCTACTATATTTTTATGCTTATGCAAATCGCTTTTCAATCAGTCGCCAATTGATGATGTCCCATAAAGCGGCCAAAGCATCTGCGCGGCGATTCTGATAATCGAGATAATAGGCGTGTTCCCAAACGTCAAAAGTCAAAAGGGGTTTAACACCGTCCAAGGTTAGCGGCGTTCCCGCGTTACCTGTTTTAATAATCTCAAGTTCATTTTTTTTGTTTTTCACCAACCAAACCCATCCGGATCCGAATTGTGCTACTCCTTGATTAACAAACTCAACTTTAAATTGTTCGAAAGACCCCCAATTTTTTTTGATTTCATCTAAAAGTTTACCTTCGGGAGTCATCCCTTTCTCGGGACTGAACTGCTGAAAATAAAATGCATGATTCCATGCTTGCGCTGCATTGTTAAACAGAGACCCTTCAGAATGACGTACAATCGTTTCAAGATTGTCATTTTCAAAACGGGTTCCCTCTATCAATTTATTCGTATTATTCACGTAAGCAGCTTCATGCTTATCATGATGAAAATGTACTGTTTCAGCACTGATGGCCGGTTCTAATGCATTTTCCGGATAAGGAAGTTTAGGCAATTCAAATTTCATAGCTTTAGTATTTTCAACCCTTAAAATAATTTCTCCGTTCAAAAGAGAAATGTTATAATTGTTCAATCGTACTCCTATAACATCAGGAGTTGCCAATTTGTTCTCTCAAAAGGGGAAAAAATAATTATCTTTGAAAAAAATAGCCGAGTGTGGAAAAGTTTTTGCAAGAATTAAATGAAAGTCAGCGTCAAGCTGTTTTATATAATGAAGGCCCATCCTTGATCATAGCCGGAGCCGGCTCGGGAAAAACCAGGGTTCTTACTTACAAAATTGCCTATTTATTGGATCAGGGGCTCTCGCCCTATAGCGTTTTAGCGCTTACCTTTACCAATAAGGCCGCGCGTGAAATGAAAGAACGTATCGCCAAAGTGGTTGGAGAGGATACGGCGCGCCGTTTGTGGATGGGTACGTTTCACTCCATCTTCTCGCGTATTCTGCGTCAGAATGCGGAGTTACTTAAATTCAAATCCGATTTTACGATTTATGACAGCGCCGACTCTAAGAATCTGATCAAGACGATCATCAAGGAGATGCAGTTGGACGATAAGATCTACAAACCTTCGGGGGTGCAGTCGCAGATTTCGAATGCCAAGAATCATTTGATCACGCCCGGTATGTATGCCGCCAACAAAGAGTTGCTCGAATACGATCAGCAATCCAAGCGTCCCTTGATCGCTGAGATCTACAAGCGCTATTGGAATCGTTGTTTTACGGCGGGAGCGATGGATTTCGACGATTTGTTGCTTTACACCAACATTTTGTTTCGGGATCATCCCGAAGTGTTGGCCAGATATCAGGATTATTTTCAGTTCATACTGGTAGACGAGTATCAGGATACCAATATGGCACAGCACCTGATCGTGGAGATGCTCTCTAAGAAGCATAACCGCGTTTGCGTGGTGGGGGATGATGCGCAAAGCATCTATTCGTTCCGCGGAGCCAATATCGCCAATATCCTGAATTTCAGACAAAGCATCCCCGGTACGCGCATCTTTAAACTGGAGCAGAATTACCGTTCTACCCAGACGATTGTAAAAGCGGCCAACAGCTTGATTAAAAAGAACAAGGACCAAATCGATAAGAATATTTTTTCGGAGAATGCAGAAGGGGATAAAATACCTTTGTACAGCACCTTCTCTGATTTTGAAGAGGGATATCTGGTGGCCAATAAATTGATGGACCTGCATATTCAGAAACGTCATCCGTTTTCTGATTTCGCCATTCTTTACCGCACCAATGCCCAGTCACGTATCCTCGAGGAGGCGATGCGTAAAAGAGGTATCCCGTACCGTATCTACGGCGGATTGTCTTTCTATCAGCGAAAAGAGATCAAAGATGTGATTTCCTATTTCAGAATGACCGTTAATCCGAGTGATGAAGAGGCTTTCAAACGCATCGTGAATTATCCGGCGCGCGGAATCGGCGATACCACACTGAAGAAGATCGGAAGTGCCGCTTTTGAAAAAGGAGTGAGCTATTTTGATATTCTGCGTGATCCGATCGGCAATGGTTTGAAAGTGAATTCCGGAACAGCAGGTAAACTGGGCGCTTTTCGCACAATGATCGAAGAGTTTCAGGCCGCAAACGAGTCGAAAAACGCGTTTGAAATCGCTGAGATGATTATCCGGCAGTCCGGTATCATGGCGGATCTGTTTGCCGACAAGTCGGTGGAGAGTCTCTCCCGACAAGAAAATATCCAAGAGTTGCTGAACGGTATCCGCGAATTCGTAGTGGGACGTCAGGAGGAGGGGAATCCGGAGATCAACCTGACTCATTTTCTGGCGGACATCTCGTTGGCGACGGATCAGGACAATGAGGATGAGGCGGAAGCAGATAAGATAACGATGATGACCATACATGCCTCTAAGGGTCTTGAGTTCCGTAACGTATTTATCGTGGGTCTGGAAGAGGATTTGTTTCCTTCAGCCATGGCGAAAGAGTCGCCGGGCGGTCTCGAAGAGGAGCGTCGTTTGTTTTATGTGGCACTCACGCGTGCGGAGGAGAATTGTATCCTTTCGTATGCGTCGAGCCGGTACCGCAACGGGCAACCGCAGTCCTGTACGCCGAGTCGCTTTCTGAAGGATATAGACTCCTCATTTTTGATGATCCCTGCCGGAACCCGTCTGGGCGACCGGGTAGCGGAGAAGGCTACCGATTTTGCATCGCGTAACCGATTTGAGCGACCGCAGTCGCGTGTGTCGTCCGAACCGGCCAGAGCACGCACCGCATCGGGCATTGAAGAGCGTCGCGCCGCATCGCCGCAAAACACGGTGCGCTCCACCTCTCCGCGTTTATCTAGAATCGAGTCGACAGCGTCATCGGAAGCTTCTGTATTCGGAGCCGGTCACGAGGCCAAGGTGAAGGTAGGCAACCTGATCCGTCACGATCGCTTCGGAATGGGAACGGTGACACTCGTGGAGGGAGCCGGAGATAATACGAAGGCGACCGTGGAATTTGAAAATGTGGGCAAAAAGCAGCTTTTGCTGAAGTTTGCCAAATTCGATATATTACAATAACAGATTATTTCTGAATAATTACACTTTAAACCTTATATAAGAATGATTGATTTCAGTCAGATTCCATCACCTTGTTATGTGTTGGAAGAGGATAAACTGCGTAAGAATCTGGAACTCATCAAATCGGTGAAAGAGAGATCGGGTGCGGATATCATATTGGCATTTAAAGCATTTGCATTGTGGAAGGCATTCCCGATCATACGAGAATATATCCCTTACTCAACTGCGAGTTCCGTGAACGAGGCGCAGTTGGCATTTGAAGAGATGGGCAGCAAGGCGCATACCTTCTCTCCGGCCTATACGGAAGCCAATTTCCCGGTTTTCATGAAGTATAGCAGCCACATTACGTTTAACTCGCTGTCGCAGTTTGAACGCTTCTATCCCCTAATTGAAGCCGATGGCAAACAGATCTCATGCGGAATCCGTGTCAATCCCGAATATTCGGAGGTGGAAACGGAGTTGTATAATCCGTGTGCTCCCGGGACTCGTTTCGGGGTGATGGCGGATCAGTTGCCGGAGGAACTGCCGGTGGGCATCGAGGGATTTCACTTCCATACGTTGTGCGAATCCTCATCGTTCGATCTGGAGAAAACCTTGAAGCAGGTGGATGCGAAGTTCGGCAAATACCTTTCAAAACTTAAATGGCTGAATATGGGAGGGGGACATCTGATGACCCGTAAGGATTATGATACGGAGCATCTGATTCAACTTCTGAAAAGTTTCAATGCGAAATATCCGAATCTGAAACTGATCCTTGAACCGGGAAGTGCTTTTGCATGGCAAACCGGGGAACTGGTTTCCACAATCGTTGATATCGTGGAGAACAAAGGGATTAAAACGGCTATTCTGGATGTGTCGTTCGCATGTCACATGCCGGATTGTTTGGAGATGCCTTACAAACCTGCTATCCGTGGCGCGGTAGAACCGACAGAGGGTCTTCCGACTTACCGTATGGGCGGCAATAGCTGTCTGAGCGGTGACTACGTGGGAGAGTGGTCTTTTGAAAAAGAGTTGCAGATCGGTGACCGGATCGTATTTGAAGATATGATTCATTATACGATTGTAAAGACCAACATGTTCAACGGTATTTCTCATCCGTCGATCGCACTTTGGAGTGTTGACGAGCGTCTTGAGATGTATCGCGAGTTTACGTATGAGGATTACAAGTCACGTATGGCCTAATCGTGCCGTCGTACTTCATCCGAGGATAAAACTTCAACAGAAAAAAAAAGGAAGTCCCTTCCGCTGCGAGCAGTGAAGGGACTTCCTTTTTTTGTGAACGTAATGACACGTTCTTCCTTTTTTCTTAATCTTGAGCGATCGCTCTCTTTTGAATAGTCAATAACTCGTTATTTTGAGCATTCATCAATTTAGCGCAAGTTTTACCTTTTACGTCACAATCCGCAGAACCGAAAGATTTCACCTCGTTAAGGGCTTTGAAAACTTCCATTTCAAGACTGTCATTCGGACACATCATTTTAGTTGCTCCCATTTTGTCAAAAGACAAAGAAGAGGCATCCGCTTCATTCATGATCACTTCACCGAAGAAGTTGTTACATCCTGCATTTCCGTTTACTCTTTTCTCCGTCAAATCGAAGTTAAGGAAAGGAGATTCCGGAGTTTCCTGCACTTTAACCCCGTTTACTGAAGTAATTACCCATTCACCCTGTAGGTTTACGGCTTCTTTTTTAGAGTTTCCGGAACAAGCGCCAAAAGCGACTAAAGATCCGAACAAAATAGTTGAATAGATTAATTTTTTCATCTGTTTATAGTTCAATTTTTAACATCAAAGTCAAATGCGCCATCCATATACCTTTAATTGGGTATCTCAACTTTAGATGAGCTATGGCGATTTCATTTGTATATATTCGTTATAACAAGGATCAGTCATCCCCTATTCCTATAAAGATTCAGGTTTGGATGGAAATGCTGCATGGGTCGGAAATTTTTTTTCAAGATGCTCCGATTTTACCCGTAGGACTGCTTTTATCCAAATTCCCTCTGTACTCTATTAAAACAACGGAAACGACTCAAGTGTTTATTTTAAGTTGTTGATGGTGAAAGAATCCGCATCCTTCCATGCCGGGAATTTTTCGCGAAACAGGAGCAATTTCTCTTTCGAGAGCGTAGTGGTCAAAATTGTTTCGCTACCGGGTTCACAACCGGTCAGGATATTTCCTTTCATGTCGATCACCACGGAGCCGCCCAGGTAATTGAGTCCGTTGTTGTCTTCACCCACGCGATTGACTCCCGCTACGTAAGCGCAATTTTCAATGGCACGGGCTTTGAGCAGGATATCCCAAACGCGTTGCCGTGGCTCAGGCCAACTTGCCACAAAAAGTTGAAGGTCGTATTCATTTTCCTTATTCCTGCACCATACGGGGAACCGCAGGTCGTAGCAAATCTGCAGACTGATATTCCAGTTGCGGTAATTCACAATCAAAGGCGTATCTCCGGCGGTAAAATGGTTGGGTTCGTCGCTCATTCTGAAAAGATGCCTCTTGTCATAGAAATGCATCTCCTCGGGTGTGATGAAGAATCCCCGGTTGTATCGCTTTCCATCCTGATCGCATGCGATGAAGCTGCCTGCGATCGCAAACCCGAAGTGCGATGCCCATCGCTTGAGGGTACGAACCGTTTCGCCGGAATTCTCTTCCGCGAACTCTGAAGAGCGCATCGAGAAGCCGGTGGTAAACATCTCCGGTAGAACCACTATGTCTGTGCTGTTGTTGAGGGATGCGATCTTTTCTTCTATGTTGTGAAGGTTTGCCGCTTTATTCTCCCAGACGATATCGGTTTGAATGAGTGAAATGGTTAAACTGTCCATGTTCAAGGGGTGTACTTACGGGAATAGAATAAGGAAAAATAAAAATCGAACTGAATTATTTCAATTTGTGCAAGGCGAATTTCTCAGGGTGTTTTCCTTTTACATCTTTGTAATAGTCGTTGATGAAAGCAAAATCCTCCTCTTCGTTGCCTGTCGGGTAGAATACCTTTTCAATGCTCATGATCTTTTTTTCAAAATCCATATAGGCGAGCTGAATCGGCACGTTGGCTTTTAAGGCGATATAGTAGAATCCTTTTTTCCAATGTTCGTTTCGTTTGCGCGTTCCTTCGGGCGTAATGGCAACATTGAAAACCGGATATTTATCAAACATCTTCACCACCTGATCCACCAATCTGGTTTTGCGACTACGCTCAACGGGTATTCCGCCCATCGAATTGAAAATAAGATTGAACGGAAAGAAAAACCAATCTTTCTTAATCAGGAAGTGAGCGGTCATCCCTACGGAGGTGTATCCCAGTTTACCGACGATAAAGTCCCAGTTGCTCGTATGGGGAGCGACACAGATTACAGATTTTTCCAGTTTGGGCACGGTAACGATCACTTTCCAGTGAAAAAGGTTCAGGATAAACTTTGCAAGTTTTTGTTTCATCTTATATAATAATCTATTTAATTGACTTCAGCCAATTCACACAATCGCCCGGGAGGGTTTCCGTATGGAGCGGAATCGTTCGTCCGAGCATAAAAAAAGAAGCGTTTCTCCCCGTGAAGGGGAGAAACGTCATTACTTATTCAATTCGTCAATCATATCCACGATTGAAAGAGCCTTCTCCTCCAAGTCACTGTAAAGCTTGTTGAAGTATTTCTTTACAAGTTTCGGGTTCTCTTTCGCATCATAATGGTGCGCGCGTTGGCGGAACTCATCTTCGAAATTATAAATCTCAGCAAGTACGGCGTTCACTTTGGGAACGTCTGTTTCATCCAGTTCAGCTTTAGAAAGTAGGCAAGCTGTAGCCAGGTCATCAGCCAGAGCTGTGATTTTCTTTTTTAATAATTTGATAGATGCCATAACATTAAAAATTTATTGGTTATGAAGTAATTTACGATCTATTGTCTCACAAATATAGCTTTTTTTTTGCGAGAAGCAGGTTACTTTTAAGTATGAACTTTCGGTCGCGGCGACTTGTTATACCACAAATAGGTTTATAAATTCTTAATTCATAAGTTTTATGGGGTTCCTTATTTTTATCGGATTTGGGATTGTAGTCATTTTACTGTTGCTCTATTTTAAGAAAAACGGTCCGAAGTTCAGGATTGACAAAACGGCTTTCGATCCCTCTGAAAGGACGGCGATTGAAACGTTGAAAGAGCGATTGAGAACGGGGGATATCACTCAGCAGGAGTACGATGAGAAGGTAAAAGAGATTGTTGATAAAAGATGAAAAGGGAGGGTGAAAACCGAAAGGAGTTAGGGTTCGGAACCTCTTTTTAAAAAGATTCCGGAATCTCCGCAAAGGTGTGCGGAGATTCTGTTTCTAAAATATTTTCGGAACTTCATTTAATTAAATAATATTCTTTTATTTTTGCGACCTACGGATATGAATTTATTTCTTATGAATTGCTAACCAAAAAGATTATACACAAATGAAGGATGGTTTGAAGAAGCCCGATATTTTGGTGGAAGTAAGTTGGGAAGTGTGCAATCTGGTCGGTGGTATTTATACGGTGTTATCGACTAAAGCCAAAACCCTGCATGAGATCTTTGGGGATCATCTCATCTTTATCGGACCGGATATCTGGAAGGGAAGTGAGAATCCTCATTTCATCGAATCGGGCGATGTCCTGAAAGAGTGGCATGTGAAAGCGAGTCTTGAGGGACTTAAGGTAAGAACCGGCAGGTGGAACATACCGGGAAATCCGATTGTGATCCTGGTTGATTTTGAACAATACTATTCGCAACGTGACCAACTCTACGGTAAGATGTGGGATTGGTATGGAGTAGACTCGCTCCATGCTTACGGAGATTACGATGAAGCCTCTATGTTTGCCTTCGCCTCGGCTCTCGTTGCAGAGAGTCTGTACCGATTCTTTGAAGGAAAAGACAAAAGTTTCTTGGTACAGTTCAATGAATGGACTACCGGCATGGGGCTGTTATACCTGAAAAAAGCTATTCCCGCCATCGCTGCCGTTTTTACTACGCACGCAACCTCCATCGGCCGTTCGATCGCCGGCAACCATAAACCACTTTACGATTACCTGCACGCATATAACGGAGATCAGATGGCACGCGAGCTGAATATGGTTTCCAAACATTCGGTGGAGAAACGCGCCGCAATGAATGCCGACAGTTTCACTACCGTCAGCGATATCACGGCACGCGAGGCACAACAGTTATTGGAAGTGAGACCATTGGTTACGCCGAATGGTTTTGAAGCTAATTTCGTTCCTTTCGGCGACCGTTATCAGCTGAAAAGAAAACAAGCCCGATCCCTTCTTCTTACGCTTGCCGAGAGGCTGATCGGTTACACCCCTTCGGCCGATGTCTTGCTCGTTTCTACTGCGGGACGATACGAATATAAGAACAAGGGTCTGGATGTATTTCTCGATTCGCTTGACGAACTACGCAAAAAGAATCCCGCGAAAGAGGTGATTGCGTTTATCCTTGTACCCGCCTGGGTTTCGGAACCGCGTCATGATCTGAAAAAACAGATGGAAAGCATTACCTATACCAGACACCCTTTAACAGATCCGCTGATTACACACGCCCTGCATAATTATCATGAAGACGCGATAATGAACCGTCTGAATGAACTACACTTTAAAAACTGTCCCGCCGATCCGGTGAAAGTGATTTTTGTGCCTTCCTACTTGCAGGGGAACGACGGCATACTGAATCTCTCCTATTACGATATTCTGATCGGAATGGATCTGACTGTTTTCCCTTCTTATTACGAACCGTGGGGGTATACACCGCTTGAAAGTATCGCTTTTGGAATTCCGACCATCACAACCGACCTTTCCGGTTTTGGCAAATGGTGCGAGTCGGAAGGTACCGGTTCTACGATTTTGTCGGGTGTGCGCGTGATCAAACGTAACGACTCGAACGCGTACGACGTAGCCGTTCATATCGCCGATACGATCGTAGAAGTAACACGACTGACGACAGACCAGATCAGCCACATGCGCGCGAATGCACAGGAGCTTTCGCGACGGGCGGACTGGGCTCACTTCATAGATCATTACATGGTAGCCTACGATAAGGCTTTGCGTAATGTGGATAAAAAACTAAAAGATAAAAAATAAATCAGTTACAGATGAAAATAAAAGTAAGCAACTCAAATGCGCCTTTCTGGCGTGATATTACGGTAAAATCCAAATTACCTCAAGAATTATCCTGTCTCGAAGATATCTCAAGAAACCTGTGGTGGGTATGGAATGCCGAGGCAACTGAATTATTCTCCGAAATCGATCCGGTAAAATGGAAACAGAGCGGAGGCAATCCTGTTCTTTTGCTTGAAATGATCAGCTACGAACGCATGGAAGAGATCGTGAAGGATAAAGCGATGATGCGTAAGGTGAATAAGGTATGTGAAGATTTCCACGCTTATATGAATGAAACTCCGAATCAGGAGCGTCCTTCCGTAGCGTATTTCTCAATGGAATACGGATTGGCGAATTGCCTGAAGATTTATTCCGGAGGTTTGGGTGTATTGGCCGGTGACTACCTGAAAGAGGCGAGCGATAGTAACGTAAGATTATCTGCCGTAGGATTCCTGTATCGTTACGGTTATTTTACCCAATCACTTTCAATCGACGGTAACCAGGAAGCCAATTATGAGGCACAGAATTTCAATCACCTTCCGATCGACCAGATGATGGATCCCAACGGTCGTCCGATGATCCTCGAAGTACCGTTCCACGATCGCATCGTTTACTCGAACGTGTGGCGAGTGAATGTGGGTCGCGTGCCATTGTATCTGATGGATACCGATATCGATATGAACAGCGAGTTGGACCGTTCGATCACGTATCAATTGTATGGAGGAGATTGGGAGAACCGTATGAAACAGGAGTATCTTCTGGGAATCGGCGGTATCCTTTTATTGGATAAACTGGGTATTAAGAAAGATATCTACCATTGCAACGAAGGACATGCCGCACTGATTAACGTGCAGCGCTTGGCCGACTACATCGCAAATGAAAACCTGACGTTCGAACAGGCACTCGAGGTGGTTCGTTCCTCTTCGTTATATACCGTGCATACTCCGGTTCCTGCCGGTCACGATAGTTTCGATGAATCGTTGTTCGGGAAATACATGGGCCACTTCCCTTCAAAACTGGGCATAAGTTGGTCTGACTTGATGAATTTGGGACGCGAGAATCCCGATTCACATGAGAAATTCTCCATGAGCGTGTTCGCTTGCAACACATGTCAGGAGGTGAATGGTGTGAGCTGGTTGCACGGAAAGGTGTCACAGCACATGTTCCAACCGATCTGGAAAGGATATGCCGCGGATGAGCTGCATGTAAGCTACGTTACGAACGGTGTGCACATGCCTACCTGGGCGGCATCGGAGTGGAAAGCCTTCTATGCGCAGTTATTCGGCCCGGATTATGTGAAAAACCAGGATGACGAAAAAATGTGGAGCGCAATCTATGACGTGGAAGATGAACAGATTTGGGAGATTCGCCGCGGTTTGAAGAATAAGCTGGTCAATTACATACGCGGAGAGATCAAAGACAAAATGAGTCAGAAACAGGAGAATCCCGCTAAGATTCTTCAGACAATCGATAAGGTGAATCCGAATGCACTGTTGATTGGTTTCGCACGTCGTTTCGCAACTTATAAACGTGCTCATCTGTTGTTCACCGACTTGGAACGATTGGCCAAGATCGTTAACAATCCGAATTACCCGGTTCAGTTCATTTTTGCCGGTAAAGCGCACCCTGCAGATGGTGGTGGACAGGCTTTGATTCGCAGTATCGTTGAAATCTCTCGTCGTCCGGAGTTCCAAGGTAAGATTATCTTTGTGGAGAATTACGATATGCAGGTGGCGAAACGTTTGGTTTCCGGAGTGGATGTTTGGATGAATACACCGACCCGTCCGTTGGAAGCTTCGGGTACATCCGGAGAAAAAGCTGAAATGAACGGGGTACTTAACTTCTCGGTTCTTGACGGATGGTGGTATGAAGGGTATGTGGAAGGAGCCGGATGGGCTTTGACCGATAAACGGACGTATCAAGACCAGGCTCACCAGGATCAGCTGGATGCCGAAACGATCTATTCGATTTTCGAGAACCAGATTATTCCGCTCTATTTTGCGAAAAACAGCAAAGGGTATTCTCCGGAATGGGTTCAGTATATCAAACATTCCATTGCTAAAATCGCACCGCGTTTCACCATGAAACGTATGTTGAATGATTATTACGATCGCTTCTATACAAAAGAGGGCAAACGTTCTAAAATGTTGATTGCCGATAATTATGAAAAAGCGAAAGAGCTGGCAGCATGGAAAGAGATGGTCGCTGCAGGATGGGATGATATCGATATCTTGAAAGTGGAATTACCGGAAGGATTGCAATTGAATCCGCATGTGGGTGAAGTGTATAAGATCCATGTGGCTATCGATCGTAAATCACTTCCGAACTGCATCGGAGTTGAGTTTGTCGTAACCAACATGAAAGAGGGACGAGCAGACTTGTATAACGTAGAGGAGATGAAGATGGTGAAAACCGAAGGTTCGGTAACTTATTATGAATTGAATTATACCCTTAACAATGCGGGTATCTTTAAATATTCATTCAGAATGTATCCGAAGAATCCGGATCTTCCGCATCGTCAGGATTTCGCCTACGTACGTTGGTTCTGATCTGAAAAAATCAAATAAAAACAGGTTCGTGATGGAAACTTCACGAACCTGTTTTGTTTTATTGTTAATTTTGTGGCTCAAGAGAATGAATTATGCAAGAAGACGTATATAAGACCATAGCCGATTTATCCGAAGGGTGGTATAAGGAGAAGATGAGTAAGTTCATCTCTTTCGCCGTGCCGGTACATACCGTGGAAGAAGCCAAAGAATACATTGAGATGTATGCCAAGGAGTATTATGACGCAAGACATGTCTGCTGGGCCTACATGATCGGTCCCGAACGGAAAGAGTTTCGCTCGAACGATAACGGAGAACCTTCGGGTACTGCGGGGAAGCCGATCCTGGGACAAATCAATTCGTTCGAACTGACGAATATACTGATTGTGGTGATCCGTTATTTCGGAGGTGTGAAGCTGGGTACTAGCGGTCTGATCGTAGCATATCGTGAAGCGGCGGCCGAAGCAATCAAGAACAACCGCATCATCGAATGCCTGGTTGAGGAGGATGTAGATTTTATCTTCGAGTATCCCTATATGAATAGTGTGATGCGGATCGTGAAGGAGGATAACCCCACCATCATTTCGCAATATTTCGATATGGATTGCGAGATGACGCTTCGCATTCGCAAAACGGAAATGGAGAAATTGAAGAATAGGTTGTCAAAAGTGGAATCGTTGCGTTTCAAGGATAATCCCTGCGCCGGTTGATTTCAGAAGAAACAAAAACCGTCCGCTTCCGAAAATATTGGAAGCGGACGGTTTTGTTTTACAGTAATTTGCTAAAAGCTGTTTTTTAACGATTGGCTTTTATAGGAATCCTTCATTATTTCAAGGTGAAATGAATTGATCCGGCTGCAAATGCATCTCCTCTTTTATTGGAATCGTTGACTATTTCAAGAGCATCTTTCGAAGGGATTCCCGATTGTAATTATTTTCAGGTTTCTTGCCCTCTGCGGTATACAGTTGCTCAATCACGTGATCATAATGTTTTTCGATTTTTCCGCGAACCATCTTCATCGTGCTGTTGATCATCTGATTCTGTTCGCTGAATGGCTCGGGTAATACGGCGAATGCCGCGGGCAGCCATCTTTCGGGGAACATCCCGGCATATTTCCCTTTACCTTTGAATTCATTCAGGTTTTCCGCAATCAGTGATACCGCCTGTTTCGTGATCTCTTCCGGATTCGCGAGGTGTGCGGTTTTCTTTTTCAGATTCTCCTTATTCGGAACAATGAGTGCCGAAGTGTAGTTGTTCTGATTGTTATACAACATGATCTGGTCAATGTATGGCGAATAAGACACCAACGCTTCTTCGATTCCTTCGGGACTATACTTCTCGCCGTCACTGGCAATCAGGAGACTTTTGAATCGTCCCAATACCACCAGAAATCCCTCTTCGTCGAGATATCCCAAATCGCCCGTATGAAGCCATCCGTCGCGAACACTCTCCTTCGTGGCCGTCTCATTTTTCCAATAACCCGCCATGACGTTTTCCCCTTTGACTACGATCTCCCCTTTCTCTCCTTGTGGAAGGATCTTACCGGAACCATCCTTTATCACCAATTCGAGGGGACGTACCAATTTTCCGGAGGATCCGAATTTATGAGCCGCCGGCGTATTGGAGGATAAAACCGGAGTCGCCTCCGAAAGTCCGTACCCTTGAAACATCGGAATGCCGATCGCATAGTAGAAATCCTGCAGGTCTTTATCAAGCAGAGCTCCTCCGCCGATGAAGAACCGGAGGTTCTCACACAACCCTTTCCGGATGTTTCGGAACAGGATGCGATCAAACAGCAACATCGCCGGTGAGAGTAGTATGCGCCAGGATTCCCCTCGGTTATACCCTTCGCGGTTATAGATGTAAGCCGTTTTCAGTGCCACTTCGAAAAGTCTCTCTGCCGTTTTTCCCTTGGCCTTGATTCCACTTTCAATTGATTTGCGGAAGTTTTTGGCCAGAGCGGGAACGGATAACAAAATGTTGGGTTGGATCTCCTTCAGGTTGATGGGGATGTTGCGCAACGTTTCCATCGGTGTCTTGCCGTTTTGTACCGTAGCCACCGAGGCCCCCACACTCATGAAGATGTAGAATCCCACGACGTGTGCGAAGCAATGGTCCAGCGGCAGAATGATCAGCGTGCGGGCCGTAGAGTCGATCTGAACCAGCGTCAATGCCTGTTCGACATTGGCCGTGTAATTCCGGTGGGTAAGCATGATTCCTTTCGGATCAGCTGTGGTGCCGGAGGTGTACGTGATGGTTGCAATGTCGTCGTTTGTGATGCTGCGACTGATTTCCAAGAACTCTTCCAGATGATTTTCCAGATACGCTTTCCCTTTGGCGATCAGTGTGGAAACGGGAATCTCTTTCGATTCATATTCCGTAAGGTCGTCGAGAATGAATATTTGCTGAAGAAGCGGAAGCTGATCTCTGATTTTCCGGATTTTATTTAATTGCCCTTTTGAAACCAAAATGAACTTCGTTTCGGAGTGAAGCAGTCGAAAGAGCAGGTCATTGCTTTCCTCCAATTTAACGGAAAGGGGCACATTGACGGCTCCGGCATAAAACATCGCCAGTTCGCCGATGATCCATCCGTTTCTTCCTTCCGAAAGTAATGCGATGTTGTCTTTGGGTTTTACTCCGGCCGATTTAAATCCCGCTCCGAGCGCAAGTACTTGCGCTCGGGTTTCATGGAATGTTGTTTTGGTCCATTGGTCTCCTATCTTTTCAAGCAGGAAATCAAGATCCGGATATTTATGAACCGATTCTTCAAATAGATCTGGAAGCGTTCTTTTCATTTCATTTCTAAGTCAAGTTAGCATTCACAAACTTTAGCGATGAGGTTTCTATCGCCTAAAGCATTGTCCACGCGGGCAACATTTACCCAGAACTTATTCTCCTGCAACCAATCCAATGCAAAAGCCGCTTTCTGGCGACTATAGGTGTGTTTCCAGTTATCGGCACACACCTCGTATTGTGGATGTGGTGAATTTTTCAACACATTGTCCGATTTATCAGCCGTTCCGTTTTCCACTTCCTTGATCTCATCGAAGATGGTGAGCATCACTTCGCAGAAGCGATCCAATTCGTGTTTGCTTTCGCTCTCGGTCGGTTCAATCATCAACGTGCCGTGTACAGGGAAGGAAAGGGTAGGGGCATGGTAACCGAAATCCATCAGTCGTTTAGCGATGTCCGTTTCGTCGATACCGGAAGTTTCTTTGATCGTACGACATTCTAGTATGAGTTCGTGACCGACGCGACCTTTGGTACCCGTATAAACCACTCCGTAGGCCGGACCGATTTTTGCTGCCAGATAATTCGCGTTCAGAATAGCGATGCGGGTAGCACGGGCTAATCCTTCGGCTCCCATCATTCGGATATAACCGTATGTGATTTCAAACACACCGGCACTTCCGAACGGAGCGGCGGAAACCGTGTCCAGATCAGAGTCGCTCAACAACGGGTGATGTGGAAGGAAGGCCGCAAGGTGTTCTTTTACGCAGATCGGACCAACGCCCGGACCGCCACCGCCGTGAGGGATGGCGAACGTTTTATGCAGATTCAAGTGACATACGTCAGCTCCGATAAATCCGGGACTGGTTAGTCCCACCTGTGCATTCATATTGGCACCGTCCATGTACACCTGTCCTCCGTTCTCATGAATAATATCGCAACAAGCTACGATGTCGTCTTCGAAGATTCCATGGGTGGAAGGGTATGTGATCATCAGGGCGGCCAGGTTATCCCGGTGCTGTTCCGCTTTCGCTTTCAGGTCTTCCATGTTTACGTTACCGTTTTCATCGCAGGCTACCACTACGATTGAGTAGCCGGCTTGTGCTGCGGAAGCGGGGTTTGTGCCGTGGGCGGATGCCGGAATAAGCACGATGTTACGGTGTTCCTGTCCGATGCTTTGCTGATAGGAGCGAATGGTTCGCAGACCGGCATATTCCCCTGCCGCACCGGAATTCGGTTGCAGACTGGCATCATCCATTCCGGTGATCACGCACAGGTAATTCTTTAAGTTATGGATTAACTCGCGATAACCGCGAACCTGATCGGCAGGGGCCATTGGATGAATCGCTCCCCAACGCATATCGTTCAGCGGAATAAGTTCCGATGCAGCATTGAGTTTCATCGTACAAGATCCCAGCGGAATCATTGAATGAGCCAAAGAGATGTCTCTTCTTTCGAGCATTTTGATGTAACGCATCATCTCCGTTTCCGTATGATAAGCGTTGAAAACTCCTTGTTGCATGAAGGTAGACTCCCTTTTCAAGTCTTCAGGAATGATGTCTTCGTTGACAGAGAGCGGCTCCGTACCGGGTGTCTTGGCGTTCGCTTCGGCAAAGATCCGCAGCAATGTCTGCAGGTCTTCTTCGGTAGTCGTCTCGTCGAGGCTGATTCCAATCGTGCCGTTCGGCGCATAAAACAGATTAACCTGTTCTTCGAGCGCTTTTCGTTCAAGCACCTTTCTTGAAACGTTTTCAGGAAGTGCGATGCAAAGGGTATCGAAGAAAACCGGATTGAGTTGCATGTATCCGAGTCGCGTAAGCTCTTTAGACAACGATACGGCGTATCCGTGAATTCGTTGCGCGATAGATCGGATTCCCTCCGGGCCCATGTATACCGCATAGAAACCGGCCATAGAAGCCAAGAGTGCCTGTGCGGTACAGATGTTGGAGGTTGCTTTTTCGCGTTTGATGTGTTGCTCACGGGTTTGTAACGCCATGCGTAGAGCCGTTTTACCGTAAGCATCTTTTGAGTAACCGATGATTCGTCCCGGCATATTGCGTTTGAATGCATCGCGTGTGGCAAAGAACGCGGCAGAAGGACCTCCGTAGAACATCGGAATACCCATGCGTTGGGTGCTTCCAAAGCAGATGTCGGCATCCCATTCTCCCGGAGGAGTCAGAATTGCCAAGCTAAGTATATCTGCGGCGACGGCCACCTTGGCGTTGTGATCGTGAGCGTTTTTGACGAAGTTGCGGTAATTATGTACGCTACCCGATGCATCCGGATATTGGATGATTGCTCCAAATACTTCCGGAGTAAACACGAAGGTGTTGTAATCACCTGTTACGATCTCAATACCCTGTGGGATCATGCGGGTATGGATAACAGCCAATGTTTGACGGAATACTTTCTTATCTACGAACAACTTATTGGCACCTGCCTTGATTTGTTCGCGGCTGCGGAGGTTAAACATCATCGTGGCGGCTTCCGCTCCCGCTGTCGCTTCGTCCAGTAAAGAGCAATTCGCCAGTTCCAGTCCGGTCAGATCAGACACCATGGTCTGAAAATTCATAAGCGCTTCAAGACGTCCCTGTGATACTTCTGCCTGATACGGTGTGTATGAGGTGTACCATACGGGGTTTTCAAATACGTTACGAAGGATAACGGCAGGTGTTGAGGTATCGTACCAGCCTTGTCCGATGTAGCTTGTGAATACTTGGTTCTTGGAAGCCAAAAAATTGATATGTTCCGCATAAGCTCTTTCCGATAGCGGTTCCGGGAGATCCATCGGTTCTTTCAGCAGGATGTTTTCCGGAATGGTTTGTTTGATTAACTCGTCGAGCGATGAGGCGCCCACTTCGCAGAGCATTACTTTGCTCTCTTCCTCAGAAATGCCGATATGGCGAGGTGCAAGATTTTGTGTATCCATCGTAATTGTGGTATTATATAAGGTATAAATAGGAATCAAACAAAAAAGAGGTTGGATTAAAGCCTCTATATTCGTGCTAACAAATATAATAAAGTACTTTAATCCAACCTCATATATTGGAGTATGTTTTTTGGAGTGATTATCGTAAAAACGGATTATTTATCCGTTCATATCCGATATTCGTTTCCGGACCGTGTCCGGAATAAACCACCGTATTATCGGGTAAGGTGAGTAATTTGCTCCGTATGCCCGAGATAAGTTGTTCGTAATTTCCTCCCGGTAGATCGGTACGGCCGATGCTTCCCAAGAAGAGAACGTCGCCAACGAAGATCTTATGTTCTTTTTCATTGTAGAATACGACGCTGCCCGGAGAATGTCCCGGCACTTCCATTACGTTCAGTTCCGTATCACCGAGTTTTATCCTATCGCCCTCTTGAAGCGGTTGTGCCACCGGAATAGGAGCGTCTTCCAATCGCAGCCCATACTGTGCAGCCTGTTTCACACCGTTTTCCAAAAGAAATTCATCTTTTTTATTAGCCGAGAAAGGTACGTTGAACGTATTGGCTACGAATGGAACAGCAAGCGCATGATCCAGATGAAGGTGCGTAAGAAGCAGGTGTTTCACCTTGAGGTTGTTTTTTTCGATATAATCTTTCAACTCTTCTTTTTCTTCGGCCCAATAACATCCCGGATCGATGATTGCACACTCTTTGGTCGCCTCATCGTGAATCACATACGTATTTACGGGAAACGGGTTAAAAGGGAATTTTTTTACGATCATAGTTTATCCGTTATAAATGAAATCGCCATCACTCGCCTAAAGAGGAGTTACCTCATTCGCGGTATAGCGTGGCGCATTTACCATGCTGTTAAAAATAGAGGATATATAAATGTATTAACCGTTCAACTGAACGAATACTGCTTTTTTTGTTTCGAAAAAATCCTCTTCGAAATAATCGCTCAGATCAAACAGGATGGCGTTGTTCTTCACAGGCATCACCTCATGCTGTAACTCACCGCCTTTCAGGCAGATTAAGCCGTTCGGTAGGCCATTCATTTGTTCTTTCTTAATATTCTTCCGTACAAGTTTTACTAGATCCATCAAAGGCATCACGGCACGACTTACTACGAAATCATATTTCGTTTTCTCCTCCTCAACGCCACAATGACGGAAAGTTACGTTTGTTAGTCCGATTGCATTGGCTACTTCTTGCGCAACCTTTACTTTCTTTCCGATTCGGTCTACCAAGTGAAACTGACATTCGGGGAACATGATTGCCAATGGAATTCCAGGAAAACCGCCTCCGGTACCCACATCCATCAACGTAGAACCAGGTTTGAAAGTAATCACCTTTGCGATTCCCAAGGAATGCAATACATGGTGAAGGTATAGGTTTTCAATGTCTTTTCTGGAAATTACGTTGATCTTGGAATTCCAATCCACGTAAAGATCATATAGTGCATCAAACTGTTTTTTCTGCGTTTCCGTCAAGTTCGGGAAATATTTCTCGATTAACTCCATTTTGTATAAAGTCTTAGGATTAAATAGTTTATTATTAAGAAAAAGATTCGTCTGCAAGTCGCAATACCGAACTGTCTTCGCGGATGTAGGGCTTCAACTCTTCCCATTCGACGGAGACCGTAATCGGACCTGCAGCATACACGGCGATCTCATACGGATTATATACCCATGTCATACCCGATTCATCGATTAGGAAGTTGTCTGTGGGTTGCACCTCTTCAATGCTGAAGAATCCGTCTTCATTCAGTTGTGCCGGATTCTCATATCCGCGGTCTTTTGCAATTTGCTTGATGATCAGCGTTGCAATGTTATTGAGGTTATTCTCATTGAATATATCTGAAAGAGAAAGCGGATATACATTATTCAGATCGATCACGTGATTCATCTGCGACTGCATTCCGTGGGCTCCCCCCGTATAGGTATAAAGCGTAATCGCATAACTTAGGAAGTGATCGCGATTGTATAGGATCTTAGAGTTGGAACTTTCCTGATAATTCATCCAAGCGGTAGAGATAACACCCTCTTCGTCCTTACTGAAAGTGGCATAATCCTCTTCGAGCTGACGGTAATTCTCAAGGTATTCTTTCATGTAAGCATTCGCTGCTTCGACCGGAGATTTGGATTCGTATTTTTCACCGAAATAATCCGTTACGAAAAGCTTCTGAATCTTAGTCAGCTGCTCTTCATTTTGTGCTACGCTCGGATAATTCATGTTTAATTCAAAATGACAAGCGGGTTTTGTCGTGTCATTGAAAAGGTGACTGACGGTATCGATTTGATAGTCAGAGAAACTTAAATCGTTTTCTTTAATGGTTGTTTTAGTGCTGCAAGCTCCTAAAATACATAAAAGCAATAGCAAAGTGCTAATCCTCAGGCCGTCTACTTTTCTCATTCGAATATATTCATTAATGTTTTCATAAAAGATACCCCTCAAACATCAATTTTATGATATTTGAGGAGGGTATATTCTTATGTATAAATTTACCAGACTCTAAAATTAGCAACAAAAGTAAACTTTTCCGAAGAATTTGGTTCATATCTCCTGCATAATTATCAGAAAGGAGTGCCTTTGAAAATATCTGAATTATCAAAAGATACGATGAACCCGGTGAGTGAAATGCGGTTCGAATTGAAATTCGGACTGACTTGTGCCATAGCGGTATTGTTGCCCGGATAGAGCGTGATTGAGACCTGAGCCGAAATGCCTACCCCTTGTACGAAGAAACTGTAATTGATCTGTCCCTTTTTACTCGTTTTTATCTTGATTCCCGAAACCTTCCCTTCAACGGTAATGCCTCCTATACCATTTGGTGTGGGACGGGCGGTGTTGAATGCAAGCTGTATAACGGCCTGTTCGTCGTTCATCGAAATGAAGTTCTTATTCGCAAACAGAAAAGCGGTTTCCCCTCTTCTGAAAGTGACCCTTTCGGCCTGCATAACGAAACTTCCTGTTTTGAGAGCCTCGGCTGCTTCGGCATAAGCCAGCTCTTTGCGAATCTCTTCTTCTGCTTTCCGGACTTCTTTCTTGCTTTTATCAACGGCTTCGTTTGTCAATTGCTTTCCAGCGTCCAGCGCTTCCTGACCTGCATCCTTCAGATCCTGTTTAATCGTATTATTTTGTGCGGTTCCTGAAAAGAAACCTGCTACAGAAAGAAGAATTGAAAATAAAAATGTCTTCATTGTCTGATTCTTTGTGTTTGAACCGGCAGATTTTCATCTTACCTCTTCCGATTGTTTTAAATTTAGTTCGCTCTGTTTTTAGCAGACCTTCTCTGCATCTAATATAACACACTAATCCTGCTTTTTTCTATTAATTCATAGAGGTAATCTATTAAATATACACAATTTTAAACATCATTGATGCTTGTTGAATCTAAATGATTAAGTATCTTTGGCACAATGAAACGCATTTTACAGATCATATCGTTATTCATGGTACTTACCATAACAATTGAGACCATTGGTTTCAATATGGTAAGATATTGTTGTGGCGAAAGTGAATTTGCAAGCGTAATCTCACTGATCGAAGAGGAGAGTAAGGAAACCGCATGTCTCGAGGAGTGCTGTTCACATGAGCATCAACCGCTTCATGAGGCGCAACTTTACAGCAGAGACGGTTTTCATTCGCATGCCGGAATGAGAGCGTGGCATCCGATTCACACCACGCATCATCATCATCACGATCAGACTTGTATCAGTACTTCGTTTGTGCATTTGTCTCCCGACAATACACTCTCTTTTTTGTCTTCTCTTCTGCCTGTCGCCGAGGAGTTTGTCATTCAACTTTTTGACATCGCACCTCCGGTTCCTACAGAGGAGAAAATCACACATCTTTCTGAACTTGTTCCCCTTTCTTTTGGACGAACCCTTCTTGTCCGTCATTCATTACTCCTGATTTAGTCATCTGATAATCTTATGTTTCGAAAAGAATATTTTTCTTTTCGCACCCAACTGTATCCTGTTCTCTGTACTCGTCAGAAAAACAGAGAATGGATGTGAATCAGAAATCATTTGAAAACTAAACGATTAACCATGAATATGAATAACTGGCGATTTGTCGCCTTTTCGTTACTATTATTAAACGCCTCTTTCTCTTTTGCCGTAAATCCATTGAAAGGTGTGGTACGCGACAGTGATAAAAAGCCGATTCCGGGTGCAAATGTCTGGTGGATGAATACCACTTTGGGGGCTACAACGGATGAATCGGGATATTTTGAAATCAATCCTACCGAAGAATCCGATAAACTACTGGTCAGTTTTGTGGGCTATACAACCGATACGCTTACGGTACAGCAACCGGGAGAATGGCTGGACATCACTTTGGGCGGAGAAATTCTGTTGAACGAAGTGGTAATTCGTCAGCACAAAGCATCTACCATTACCTCTCGCATCGATCCGTTGCAGAC
This sequence comes from Bacteroidales bacterium, assembly GCA_036655355.1. Taxonomy (GTDB): domain Bacteria; phylum Bacteroidota; class Bacteroidia; order Bacteroidales; family JAUNSR01; genus JAUNSR01. The sequence goes on along the minus strand of JAVVQG010000002.1, from coordinate 119,849 downwards.
GCAGAAAATAACATACGATGAATTGTGTCGCGCAGCTTGTTGTAATCTGGCAGAAAGTTTCGAAACAAATCCATCGGTAGATGTTTCCTACAGCGATGCTGCTACCGGGGCGCGTCAGATCCGTTTACTCGGTTTGTCGGGCACCTATGTACAGATGATGACTGAGCAGTTTCCGAATCTTCAGGGGGCAGCCTCCGCTTATGGTTTAAGTTATATTCCGGGACCGTGGATGGAGAGCATTCAGGTATCCAAAGGCACCTCATCCGTAAAGAACGGGTATGAATCGCTAACCGGACAGATCAACGTAGAGTATAAAAAACCACAGTTGTCCGATCCTCTCTCTGTAAATCTTTTTGCTGCACATACGGGACGTCTTGAAGCGAATGTGGACGGGAATATAGCTTTGAATCCTCATCTCTCCACCGGGCTTCTGCTTCACTATTCCCGTGAGCAGGAATCGCACGATGAAAATAAAGACGGCTTTTTGGATATGCCGAAAACGGAACAGTTCAACGGACTGAATCGTTGGTATTATATGAAAGGCGATTATGTTTTTCAAGCTTTGGCCAATGTGTTGCACGAGAAAAGAGAAAGCGGCCAGATGGCTCATGGAAATCATAACGTCACGGATCCATTCTTAATTGGAATCGAAACCAATCGCGGCTTTTTCTTTACAAAAAACGGCTATATACTGGATCGTGCGAAGAATAAAAGTGTGGCGTTGTTGCTTTCCGGCTCATATCATAATCAGGACTCTTATTTCGGACGATCGGTTTATGACGTGAACCAGAAGAACCTGTATGCCAACCTAATCTTTGAAACCGAACTCACGCCTCATCATAAAATCAGTACGGGAGCTAGTTTCGTTTACGATCATTACAAAGAGCATGTATTGGCGGGAAAAGCGATTGAAGGGCTTGAAAATCTAAAACTGAAGCGAAACGAATCGGTTGGCGGAGTTTATGCTCAATATACCTATACGTTAGATGAGAAACTGACCATTTTGGCCGGTGTGCGGGCAGACCTTCACAGTGAATACGATGCATTCGTCACTCCGCGTCTGCATGTTAAATATGCTCCTTTCGGTGAATATCTTAATTTGAGAGCATCTGCCGGTAAAGGATATCGTGTGGCAAATCCGTTGGTGGAAAACAGTTACCTGCTGGCAAGCAGCCGGAAGTTGATCTTTACCGAAGGATTAGAGCCTTTTGAATCTGCATGGAATTACGGAGCTAGTGCTCACGCATCGATTCCCTTGTTTGGCAAAACACTGTCGGTGATGCTCGAGTGGTATTACACCGATTTTCAAAAACAGGTGATTGTGGATCTGGAGAATCCCCGCGAAGCTGTTTTCTCCAATCTCAAAGGACGCTCGTATGCACAGAATACGCAGATTGAGATGAGTTATCCCTTCTTTATAGGTTTCTCCCTTACAGGGGCATTCCGCTGGACGGATGCGAAGAGTGATTACAACGGACGGTTGCTTGAAAAACCATTGACGAACCGTTATAAAGGGTTGTTGACCGCTTCTTATCAAACCCGATTGAAGAAATGGCAGTTCGATGTTACTTCTCAGTTTAATGGAAAAGGACGCATGCCTGCCCCGGATATTGAAAATCCACTTTGGGAGGATACATTCCCAGCTTTCGTTTCACTCAATGCGCAGATTACAAAAAATTTCCGCACATGGTCTGTTTATGTGGGGGGTGAAAATCTGACAGGTTACAAACAGAATAATACCATTATTGATCCGGGGAATCCGTGGGGAGAAGAGTCTCGTTTTGATGCTACGATGATCTGGGGACCCGTTCACGGACCAAAATTCTACATCGGAGCACGTTGGTCTATCCCACGCAAAGAGTAATCAATTAAACGCAACAAACTTATATACTAACTATTAATACTATATTATTATGAAAAGTAAAAATTTATTCTCGATTCTAAGTGCGATCGTATTGTCATTGCTATTTATGGTTCCGGCAAATGCTACGGAGAAAACAAAAAAACAGAAAAAAGGGGAAACGACCACTGTATTTAAAATGGAGATGGATTGTCAGGGATGTGTCAATACTGTTGAAAAGAACATTCCGTGGGAAAAAGGGGTTACCGACTTGAAATGCGATATTAAAACGCAAACGGTAGCCGTAACGTATAAGACAGCAAAAACAAACGATTCAACGCTAATCGCCGCTTTTAAGAAGATCGGTAAAGATGCGGTGGTGGTAAAAGAACAAGAGAAAAAAGAGGAGAAAAAATAAATCGTCTTCGGGAAAGATAAAATCAGAAACGCGCAACTACGTGATGTAGTTTGCGCGTTTCTTTCATAATTAAAGTTTGGGTTTGGATGATCTGTTTGTGAGAGACATGCGTCTCTTTTTGTTTTTGTAATAACATCAATAGAAACAACTTATTTTGTGATTTGTTCTTAGTTTCTTGTTTTTTTTGGCTTATTAATTTAAAAAGGGAGGAGACCGGATCAAGAAAAAATCAAAACACATCCTACAGATTGTTATACTTTTCATTTTTGAAACCAAAGATCTTTCCGGTTTGTTTATCTATAAACCTAATCTTTATACGTTCAGCAGATGATACAAGTAAATATTATTCATGCAAGACAACAAGCTTCACAAGTTCTGCGTACCGGCAAAGAGAAATCCGAAACCGAAAATGCAACGATCCATGCCGGTATTCTAAACTATCTATCCTGGGCATATACTACAGAAGATATCTATTACCCGACCCATCGCAACGGAGCCTTCGACCTTTATCTGTATGAACTGAGTCAGTCTCATCTGACAGGGGATCGTGTAGAAGGAGTAACTCTCAAAGAGGGAGATATGCTTGTCATTCAGGCCGGTACATCGGAGTATCCCGTAGTAAAGCGCGTAGGAGAGGGATTTACAGCTTTTGAGTTTTGGTTTTCCGAGAGCGGTTTTCTCACCGGAACAGAAAAACCCGATGTAATGAAGTTTACAGCCAGTCAGTTTCCGCGACAGATTGAAAACGATGTGTTGGTACGCAGGCTCTTTGGAGAGGAAGCTCCCGTTGTACATATAAACGGATTGTTGATTACGGAATTACTCTTACCACCCTCCTCAACGTTTGTATATAACCTGAAAAAAGGTCGAAAATTAGGAATATTCGTTATCCAAGGTGAGGGAGAGACGGAACATAACCGTTATATTGCCGGCGATTTTATAGAATTATTTCAACTCTCGAAGGATCAGTATCCGGTAAATATCATTTCCGGGGCTGAAGGTTCATCCCATCTCATTGTAATGGACCTTGATCCAGATTTCAAAGAGTCATAACCAACTCAAAAACGAACCGAATATGAGTAAGATCGTAAAAAGCCTGACCGAACTGGTGGGTAATACCCCTTTGCTTGAACCGGTCAGATATATTGTAAAAGAGGATGTTCACGCCCGTTTGCTTTTTAAACTGGAATATTTTAATCCGGCAGGTAGTGTGAAAGACCGTGTCGCACTCGCCATGATTGAAGATGCCGAAAATAGAGGCCTTCTGAAACCAGGAGGGACGATTATCGAATCTACAAGCGGAAATACCGGTGTCGGGCTCGCATTTGTTGCCGCCACCCGTAATTATAACCTGATATTGACCATGCCCGATACGATGAGCGTGGAGCGACGTAACCTGTTGAAAGCATTCGGTGCGAAGTTGGTACTTACCCCTGGAGCGGAAGGAATGACCGGAGCCATTCGGGAAGCCGAAGATCTGCACAAGCGTACCCCCGGTTCCGTCATGCTCGAACAATTCAATAATCCCGCCAATCCGGCAAAGCATAAGGTCACAACGGCGGAGGAGATTTGGCGCGATACAAACGGGAAGATCGATATTTTTGTAGCGGGAGTAGGTACCGGAGGTACAATCAGTGGTGTGGGTGAGCGATTGAAAGAGTTGAATCCGGAGATACAGATCATCGCCGTTGAACCTGAAGATTCAGCTGTACTTTCAGGCGAGCGTCCCGGTGCGCATAAGATTCAAGGAATCGGTGCCGGTTTCATTCCGCAGAATTACAACAAAGAGGTGGTGGATGAAGTATTTCGTGTTTCGAACGACGAGGCGATGCGTACCAGCAGAAATCTGGCACAAACCGAAGGGCTGTTGGTGGGGATCTCTTCCGGGGCAGCGGCTTACGCGGCAACACAATTCGCAAAACTTCCCGAGAATCAAGGAAAGACCATCGTGGCGTTGCTTCCCGATACGGGAGAACGTTATCTCTCTACATTATTATATGCATTTGATGAATATCCGTTGTGATTCTCTCTCTATTTTTATGAAACAGAACCGGATCGGGGAAGCGATTGATACGCTCCCGATCCGTTTTTTTTACGATGACTCCACGGCAAAAGATATTTTTTATTATTCGCTATTCCTCACTACCTTTGCAACTCTTAAAAAACGCACTAATCCCGTACACAATATGATTTCTATAGAAGGACTTACCGTTGAATTCGGCGGAACACCTTTATTCGACGATATTACTTATGTGATCAATAAAAAAGACCGAATTGCCCTAGTGGGTAAAAACGGTGCCGGTAAATCAACCATGTTGAAAATTATCGCCGGAATTCAGCAGCCGACTACCGGTATGGTAAATGCGCCGAAAGAGATAACAATCGGTTATCTTCCTCAGCAGATGGTTCACGATGACTCGCGGACCGTTCGGGAGGAGGCGGAACTTGCATTCGGGCATATTTTCAAAATGGAGGAACGCATCAATAAGATGACGACCGAACTAGCGGAACGTACCGATTACGACTCGCAATCCTATCACGATCTGATTGACTGTCTCACGAATGCGAATGAGGAGTTGGCCATGATGGGCGGTGCTAATTTTCAGGGCGAAATAGAGAAAACACTGATGGGATTAGGCTTTAAACGGAGCGACTTCGATCGTCCCACTTCCGAGTTTTCCGGAGGATGGCGTATGCGTATCGAGTTGGCGAAACTGCTTTTACAACGTCCCGACGTTCTATTGCTCGATGAGCCCACCAATCACCTGGATATCGAATCAATCCAGTGGCTCGAAAACTTTTTGGCTACCCGTGCCAACGCCGTCGTGCTGGTTTCGCATGACCGTGCTTTTATTGATGCAATAACCACCCGTACCATTGAAATCTCTCTGGGTAGAATTTATGACTATCGCGTAAACTATTCTAAATATGTAACTCTTCGAGAAGAACGACTTGAACAGCAGAAGCGTGCTTTTGAAAATCAGCAGAAACAGATTGCCGAAACAGAGGATTTTATCGAGCGATTCAGATATAAGGCTACCAAAGCAGTTCAGGTACAAAGCCGAATCAAGCAATTGGAAAAACTGGATCGAGTAGAGGTGGATGAGGTGGATAATTCTCGTTTGAGTCTTAAATTCCCACCGGCACCCCGTTCGGGCGACTTCCCGGTGATTGCTGAAGGGGTGGCTAAATCGTATGGTTCACAACTGATCTTTAAAGATGTTGATTTCCGCATTCGTCGCGGCGAGAAAGTCGCCTTCGTCGGAAAAAATGGAGAAGGAAAGTCTACATTGGTGAAATGTATCATGGATCAGATACCTTATGATGGAGAGTTGAAGTTGGGGCACAATGTGAAGATCGGCTACTTTGCCCAGAATCAGGCACAGATGCTCGATGGAGAGGCCACTGTATTCGATACGATCGACCGTGTGGCTGTAGGTGACGTGCGACTCAAGATCCGAGACATTCTGGGGGCCTTCATGTTCGGGGGAGAAGCGTCAGACAAAAAGGTAAAGGTGTTGTCTGGAGGTGAACGAAGCCGTTTGGCAATGATTCGTCTTTTGCTCGAGCCTGTGAACCTGCTTATTCTCGATGAGCCTACCAATCACCTCGATATGAGATCGAAAGATGTACTCAAGCAAGCGATTAAAGAGTTCGACGGAACTGTTATCGTGGTGTCACACGACCGTGAGTTTCTCGACGGATTGGTTGACAAGGTATATGAATTCGGTAATCAACGCGTCGTAGAGAATCTTGGGGGAATCTACGACTTCTTGGAAAAGAAGAAAATGGATAATCTGAAAGAGTTGGAACGCCGCCAGGTTGAGGCGAAGTCTGACGCTACGGAAGAGAAATCCGAAGGGAAACTTTCATACGAGGCTCGTAAGGAACTTCAAAAAGAGATTAAAAAACTGGAGCGTACCATCGCTGAAGATGAAAAGCAGGTGGCCCGTATCGAACAGGAGATTGCTGCACTTGAAGAGAAATTAGCTACCCCGGAGGGCGCCTCGGATGTATCTCTTTATGAGAAACACGGGAAATTGAAAGAGTCGCTTGATCACGCTTCCGATAGCTGGATGGAACATACAATGGAACTGGAGGAACTACAGAACCAATTGTAACCGAGGCAACGAAGGAATGAACTTTTACATATATATTTGTGTTGTTTATATAATTTAAAAATAAATATTTAAAATAATATAAAATGCATAAGTACATTTATTTACCTTTAATTATTGGCGCTATGGCTACATCGGCCTGCAATCAACAGCCTAAAACAACCACGTCTTCAGCATTAGACCTTACGAGTCTCGATTCTACGGTGGCACCCGGTACCGATTTTTATGATTACGCTACCGGGGGTTGGCAAAAAGCAAATCCTCTGAAACCGGAATACTCCCGTTTCGGTTCATTCGATCAGTTGCGCGAGAATAATCGCGAGCAATTGCGTGTTTTAGTGGAAGAACTCGGAAAAACAGAACATCCGCAAGGTTCGGTGGCTCAAAAAATCGGAGATCTTTATGAAGCGGGATTGGATAGTATTCGTCTAAATAAGGATGGGGCGACTCCGGTTCAGCCGATTCTGGAACAGATCCGTGAAATTACGAACAAAGACCAACTCAGTTCGTTGATGGGTAAATTGAACCGAATGGGTGAATTTCCATTCTTCGGTCTTTATGTGGATGCGGATCCTAAAAATAGTTCGATGAACCTCCTGCAATCGTATCAGGGTGGAATGGGACTACCTGAGCGTGATTACTACTTGGAAAAAGATGAAAATATGCAGAAGATCCGCGATGCATATCGTCAATATATCATCAAACTGTTTTTGCTCGACGGTGTTTCGGAAGCGGATGCTGCCAAAGCGGCAACGGATGTTATCGCACTTGAAACAAAACTAGCCGAAGCGGCTTATTCACAAGTAGAACTCAGAGACCCGATCCGTAATTACAATAAGATGAGTATGACCGAATTTAAAGCTTCGAATGATGCTTTGAATTGGGATCTTTTCTTTCAGGCCAACGGCTTGGGAGATGCTAAAGCAATCAATGTGGGTCAGATTCCTTTCATGGCCCGGGTAGCGGAAGTGATTCATACCACACCGTTGGATGTCATTAAAGAATACTTGGAATTCAATGTTTTGAATGGTGCCGCATCCTTCCTAAGTGATGATTTCGTAGAGGCGAAATTTGATTTCTACGGACGTACCCTTTCTGGGAAACAGGAGCAGCAACCTCGTTGGAAACGCTCTTTACAGACAACAGACAGCGCTTTGGGTGAGGCCGTGGGACAAATGTATGTGGAAAAATACTTCCCCGGAGATGCCAAACAGAGAATGCTGACATTGGTGTCGAATCTGCAGAATGCATTGGGTGAGCGGATCAAAGGATTGGAATGGATGAGTGATACCACCAAGGTGAGAGCTCTCGAAAAACTCAATACTTTTACTGTGAAGATCGGATATCCTGATAAATGGCGCGATTATTCAGCTTTGCAAATCAACAAGGCGGACTCCTATTTGACGAATGTAGTTCGTTCAGCCGAATTTGACTGGGATTACATGATTGCAGAGAATGAGAAACCGGTAGATAAAAGTAAATGGTACATGAGTCCGCAAACCGTAAATGCGTACTATAATCCTTCATCGAACGAGATCTGTTTCCCAGCGGGAATTCTGCAACCTCCTTTCTTCTATCTTGATGGAGACGACGCAATCAACTATGGAGCCATCGGCGTGGTGATCGGACACGAAATGACGCACGGATTCGATGACCAGGGTCGGAAATTCGACAAAGAGGGAAATATCAACGACTGGTGGACAGAAGAGGATAACGTGAAGTTTACAGAGAAAACCAAAGTATTGGTATCACAATTTGACAGCATTCGCGTGTTGGGGGATGCCCGTGCAAACGGAGCCTTTACGCTCGGCGAAAATATTGCGGATCAAGGTGGTTTGATGGTGGCTTATCAGGCTTTACAAAATGCCCTGGCTGCCAATCCCAATGCACCGACTGCAATTGACGGCTTGACCAATGATCAACGTTTCTTCCTTGCATATGCCGCCCTGTGGGCCGGGAACATTCGGGACGAAGAGATTCTGAGACTGACCAAAACCGATCCGCACTCTTTAGGCAGATGGCGTGTAAACGGTACATTGCCAAATGTGGAAGCGTTTTATAAAGCGTTCGATATTAAACCGGGCGATAAGATGTACCGCGCACCGGAAGAGCGAATCGTGATTTGGTGATTTTTTTCATTCGTTCTACGGAGTACATCTTTAGCTAAACTTGAATAATTTATTCTAACTTTGTGATTAAATCAAATGGATGAGTTATCTCATTAAGGATCTGTAGTTATGAAAAAATCATTTATCTCTTTGGCCTTCGTGTCACTCTTCTCTTTCGGGTTCACAGCATCTGCCGGTGCCCAAAATAAGACAACAGCCTCTAAGGTGGGTACATTAGCAGCAGTTACCGAAAATGTACTGGCAATCACCGGAACCTCTACAGGAAATGAAACAGTAGATCATTTTTTGAAATCTACGGCATCTTTGTTGGAAAAATATAAAACGGTCAATACGACTCTGAGTGCGTTTCAGATTCTTAAAGAGGGAACCTCTCGTTCCATTACAAAAGATGGTCAGGTATTGACCAAATTGGCCGCGTTGGGACAGTTGTCTGGTATTTCAAAACAATTGACCACCCTGGGAGGAGAAACAACGAAAACAGCTTCTACTGGAACAGAATTGCTCAAATCACTTATTGCAGAGAAGAGCAAGACAACGGAGTCTAAAGAAACCGTTACCAAGGTAGAAACCGCAATGGCAGCTTTAAATCTACTAGGAACAGAGATTCCGCAATCCGTTCAAAATACAGCGTCTTTGCTGGCGGTACTCAAAAAACTCTAACCTACAAGGGTATAAATAGAAAGTGACCTTCGAAAGTCTTTAAAGATCTTTCGGAGGTCACTTTTTTTAGATCTACCTAATGAATTCACTTAGTCAATGATATGCGGCACGAAATGGGAAAGGTTGTCCGTAATGATTTTCGAATTCTCGCGGATTCCGATTCCCGCAGCTTCACCACCGATCACCCACGAACCGATAATCGGGTAATGACCGTCATGCTCATCCAAACAAAGTTCTTGCCAGATGAAATTACCATCCCCATATTCCCCGTCGGTTGAAGCAATCACGCGGTGATTACTTACCAATTCCACGTTTGCTCCTTCGCGTGAAAGTATCGGCTTCTTGGCATAACTGCTCATGCGCATCGGTTTGCTGAAAAATGCCGGCAGAATACGTTTATCTTCTGGATACAGTTGATGTAATATCGGTAGAATCGCCTTATTAGACATCACCATTTTCCAGATCGGTTCATACCAATTTGCGGATCGTGCCAACAGGCATTCGCCGAACTCCTCGCGAACCACCCACTCCCATGGATATAATTTGAAAATATCATGTATCGGCAATTCCGACGGATCGGTAAAATTCACGCCATTCCAACCGATATCGACAATATCGATCAGTGAGGTCTGAATTCCGTTTTGAGCCGCTCGATCTTGCATATATGACGTGGTGGTAAAATCCTCCAGACTTTCGTAACTGCAGGCAAAATGCATCGATGCAACCTCATAATCACTTTTTAATTCGCTGAACACATCGCCTAGTTTTTCATGAATCGAGTTGAACTGGTCGTTCTCCGGAAAACAATCCTCTTTCCATTGCCACTGTACTACAGCTGCTTCGTATAGTGATGTGGGCGTGTCGGCGTTGAATTCAAGCAGATGGCAGCGTCCCTCTTTATAGACAAAATCGAACCGGCCGTAGATGGAGGGTTCGTCGGCATCCCATGATTCACGAATCAACTCCGCATAGGGACGCGGTATATCAAAAAGATGAAGAAGATCTTTGTCTATCACATGTTGAACGGCATTAATGCACATCTCATAAATCTCGTTCGTATCTTGTTCGATCCGTTCGATATCCTCAGGCGTAAAGGAGTAATAACTCTCTTCCACCCAGTATTCTTGATGAAAATTGAAAGAAAGATCGGCAAGTTTCGCCTCGTAATCGGGGCGGGGAGAAATCGTATGTCTTTTCATAAAAATTGGGTTGAATTCAGGCTCCTACGCTACGGGAACCACTTCCTGTGCGACCAAAGCCACCTCTGGATGAGGTTCTTGTAGCAGGTTTCATCGCACTTTCGGGCATTACGTATTTGCCTGATTTAATGGCTGCTCTGTTGAGGGGGGCGGCAGCCGTAGGAACAGTGCTCATTACCCCTTCACGCGCTTTTGTAGGTGTAGGAGAAACATAAGAAGGTCTCCCTGTGGGCGCGGCATTCCGGTCCATATCACCTGTGTAGCTGTGACTCGATGGGTAGTAACGGTTTTGAGCTCCGGTCATGCTATTTATCAGCCAATAGCCCATCAGCATGTTTGTAAGTCCGCCTCCATGGTAACCTCCCCCGTGCCAGATCCATTCATTTCCGTTGTTATCATGAACCACTTTGCCCGGAACGGTATCGGTATTCATCCAGTTCGCATCCGTTTCTTTCGTTTGCTTTGCTCCCGTACAGCCGGAGGCGAAAATGGATGCCACCGAAAGAGTGACCAGTCCATTGAGATATTTTGTTTTCTTCATCACCTTTTTTATAACGATTTGGAGCGCTAAGATAAAGAAAAATAGATGATAAAAGGCGACTTCACTCCGAGATACGGGTAAAGTCGCCTTCCATATTATGCGGTTTTTTTATTCTGCCGGTTTTAATTTGACGGTAAAGTGACGCATGATCGGCGCTTCATGAACGATTTGGTAACCACGTCGGATTGATTCGCTGCGTTGTTTGATATTATAAAGCGCTGCGGCAACCACCTTCATGTGATTATCCGTATATACTTTTCGCGGTATCGCCAATCTACATAATTCAAGACCCGTAAAACGATTCTCGCGGGTTATGGGATCACGGTCGGCTAGGATCGTTCCGATCTCCACACCTCGTATGCCTGCTTCGAGGTAGAGTTCCGTACAAAGTGTTTGAGCGGGGAACTCACTTTGAGGAACATTCGGAAGTAGTTTCAGCGCATCGACAAAGATGGCATGTCCACCAGCGGGACGTTGGTATGGTATCTCGTATTCATCGAGTAATCCTGCTAAAAATTCAATCTGATGGATTCTGGTCTGAAGGTAATCGAACTGAGTACTCTCGTCGAGTCCCACGCGAAGCGCTTCCATATCACGGCCGCTCATCCCCCCGTAGGTAACGAATCCTTCATTCATGATGCAATAAACAGAGGCTTTTTCATACCATTCTTTGTTATTCATGGCTAGGATACCGCCCATATTTACAATACCGTCTTTCTTGGCAGACATCGTCATACCGTCTGCATAGCTGTAAATTTCGCGCACAATTTCACGGATGCTTTTCTCTTTGTACGCTTCTTCGCGGGTTTTGATGAAGTAGGCGTTTTCTGCAAAACGAGCAGAATCGATTACCATCGGTTTTCCAAATTCCTTGGCCAGCGCCGAAGCTCCCTTGATATTTTCCATGGAGACCGGTTGACCGCCCGCCGTATTGTTGGTGATAGTCATTAGGATGAACGGAATCTGATGGTGGTATTTCTCAAGTGCCGCACGTAATTTATTTAGATCGACGTTCCCTTTGAAGGGGATTTCGAGTTGCGTATCTTTCGCTTCGTCAATAGTACAGTCCAATGCGACTGCTTTACGACTTTCTATATGTCCTTTCGTGGTGTCAAAGTGGGAATTGCCCGGAATAATATCGCCTGGTTTTACCAGGACGGAAAATAAGACATTCTCGGCAGCCCGACCTTGGTGCGTGGGGAGAAAATAATCGAATCCGAAAATATGCTTTACCTGCTCTTTTAATTTCAGAAAAGAGGAAGCTCCGGCATAAGACTCGTCGCCCATCATCATAGCACTCCATTGTTCCTGACTCATCGCTCCGGTTCCGGAATCGGTTAATAAGTCGATATAAACCCTTCTTGCGGGAACGTTAAACAAATTGTAGTCTGCTTCGCGAATCCACTCTTCACGTTGTTTTCTGTTGCTGCGATAGATCGGTTCGGTCATTTTGATCTTGTAGCTTTCAGCAAAAGGTAATTCCATGTTTTTTGTTTTTAGGTAATTAGATATAGATAAGGTATAAAAATAGGAAGCTGTTTGAGTTTGCATCTTTTATTTAAATAGAGGAATTATAAATCTCATGACGAGAATTTATATAACGTATGTAAACATAAAGAGCTTCTAAGTTGTGTTCAGTTTGCATTAAATTTAACAAAACTTCTTTAGAGCCATCCATTTTTCAACAAAATAAATTCATCTTCCCTCCGATAATTCATATTCGGATTGAAAGAGCGCTTTTATTTAGATGAGATAATCGGTGATGTCTAAAATGAAAAAACACAATCGTATCCGGTTGCCAAAATCCATTCGCATGAATTTTAGACAACCTCATTCTTTTACTTTAAATTAAGGTCTGTACAGACAAAACATATTGTGAAAGTCCATTATAGTTTATTATTTTTGTCAAATCGGAATTTGACCTTTTCAAAACCATTCAGTTTAGTTTCTAAAACTCAACGATCGAAGAGTTATGCGCCGGAAAAGTAGATCAGAGGCGTATCTGACCTTGATGTAAAAACAAATAATATATAAATGAAAAGATTGTTTGCTAAGTCGCTGCCATTCGCAGCGTTTTTATTATGCTTATCGTGCCAGACCTCACCGCAGGAAAAAAATTACACACAGTATGTTGATCCTTTTATTGGAAATGCTGACAACGGACACACTTTTCCGGGGGCGACCGTTCCATTCGGACTTATCCAAACAAGTCCCGAAACAGGATTCACCAGTTGGAGATACTGCTCCGGATACAATTTCGAAGATGCATTGATCTGGGGTTTTTCTCAAACCCATTTAAATGGAACGGGATGTATGGATCTGGGGGATCTTTTGGTGATGCCTGTTACCGGAAATCGCGTGCGCGAGGCGTATAACTCTACCTTTGATAAAGCAACCGAAAAAGCCGTTCCCGGATATTATTCTGTTTTCTTGAAAGACATGGGTGTAAATGCGGAACTTACAGCCACTCCACATGCGGCTGTTCACCGTTATACTTACCAGCAGACAGATTCGGCTTCCTTGTTATTGAATCTACAACACGGACTTACCTGGAATCCAAAACAATATGAAACACATGTGATCGATTCACGCTACGAGCAGGAAAACGAACATACGATAACCGGTTTTGTGCGTTCTTCCGTTTGGGTGGACCAGGACTTGTATTTTGTGATGCAGTTTGACCGCCCGATCAGTTCGGTAACCGAATTGGCATTGAACGAGGGAAACAAAGGAAAGAAACTTCTTTTCGGATTTGACAACCTAAAATCAGGAGATCAGCTTCAGATGAAGGTGGCAATCTCAACTGTTGATGTTGCGGGAGCCAAGGCTAATCTTGCAGCTGAAGCTCCGACTTGGAATTTTGATGCCTTACGTGCGGAAGCCGATAAAAGTTGGAATGATCTATTCAAAAGAATTGATGTAAAAGGAACTGACGAGCAGCTTACGAATTTTTACACCTCTTATTACCATGCTTTGATTCAGCCGAACAATATCGCCGATGTAACGGGGAAATACCGTGGCGCGGACAATGAGGTATATGAGGCAAAAGATAAGATCCATTATTCAACATTCTCAACTTGGGATACTTACCGAGCTGCACATCCTTTTTATACGATGGTTTTGCCTGATTATGTAGGAGGAATGGTGAACTCGATGATCGCTCAAAGCGAGCAACAGGGTTTCCTTCCTATCTGGGCTTTGTGGGGCAAAGAGAATTACTGTATGATCGGTAACCACAGTGTACCGGTAATTGCGGAAGCACATCGCAAAGGAATTCAGGGGTTTGATGCGGAAAAGGCTTTTCAAGCTGTTAAGCGCTCGCTGACAGAATCGCATCGCGGATCAGACTGGGAAACATACAATCGGTTCGGCTATTATCCGACAGATCGTATGGAAACCGAATCTGTATCTAAGACATTGGAATGTTCTTATGATGACTATGCTGCTGCTCAATTTGCAACGGCTTTGGGTAAAACTGAAGATGCCGCATTTTTCTCTAAAAGAGCGGAAAATTGGAAGAACCTATTTGATCAGGAAACACGATTCGCTCGTCCCCGTTATGCAGACGGACGATGGAAAACGCCTTTCAACCCCTCTGATCTAGCCCATTCCGAAAGCATCGGGGGAGACTATACGGAAGGAAATGCATGGCAATATACATGGCATGTGCAGCACGACCCAGCCGGTCTGATGGGAATGTTCCCGTCGAAAGAATCATTCCTAAGTCGCTTGGACTCTTTGTTTACGGTTGAGTTAACTCAGAAATTGGCTGACGTAACCGGCTTGATCGGACAATATGCACACGGTAATGAGCCAAGCCATCACGTTACTTATCTTTACGCATTGGCAGGTAAACCGGCTCGTACGCAGGAGTTGATCCGTCAGATCTTCGATATGCACTACAAGGCCAAACCGGATGGTTTGTGTGGAAATGACGATTGCGGACAAATGTCGGCATGGTACATGTTCAATGCGATGGGATTCTATCCAGTGGATCCGGTTTCGGGTAACTACGTGTTTGGTGCTCCGCAATTGGAGGAAGTGGTGTTGAACTTACCGAATGGAAAAACATTTACTGTAAAAGCCGATCAGTTGTCTGAAGCGAACAAATACGTTGCTTCCATCGAACTAAACGGGACACCTTACGATAAGAACTACATCGCCCACGAAGATATCGTAGCGGGAGGTTCATTGGTATTCCGCATGTCGGCTACTCCGGCAAATTGATAACGCTTTCAAATTGTTACTATAATGAAAGGCACAAAGATATTTTGATGAGAATCGATATCTTTGTGCCTTTCTAATTTTGATGAATTATAAGATGATTAAAATAGCAATATTTGACCTGGACGGTACATTGCTCGAT
Source organism: Bacteroidales bacterium (assembly GCA_036655355.1). Lineage (GTDB taxonomy): Bacteria > Bacteroidota > Bacteroidia > Bacteroidales > JAUNSR01 > JAUNSR01. Next base: position 104,578 of record JAVVQG010000002.1, on the reverse strand, counting down.
ACGATCGCCGATTTGGCAATGGCTACCAATCATGCATTATCGCTGTATGGTTATCCCACCCATGAATGTGATCAGTACCGTTTTTTCGTAGGCAATGGTATTAACATGTTGTTTAAAAGAGCACTCCCTGAGGAAGCGCGTACTGAAGAAGTGATCGCCAAGATTCGTACGGCTTTTAAATCTTACTACAAGGAGCATGGCGAAGACTTTACACTTCCTTACGAAGGAATACGTGAGTTGTTGTATGCGCTACAGGAGCGCGGTGTTTCACTTGCCGTTGCTTCCAATAAATATCAAGAGGCTACTTCCGCATTGGTTAGCAAGTTTTTCCCCGAATTTAAATTCGCTGCCGTTTTAGGACAGCGAGAAGGCATCCCGGTGAAGCCTGATCCCAGAATTATTGAGGATATTTTAGAAATAACAGGTTATACAAAAGAGGAAGTGCTTTATGTCGGTGATTCGGATGTGGATATGATGACAGCGAATGCCGCATCGGTGAAAGGTGTGGGTGTAGCTTGGGGTTTTCGTCCCGTAGAGGAATTGGAAGCACATCGTCCGTTTGCTTTGGTTGAATCACCAGGTGAGATTACCACGCTTCTTTAACGAATCGTACGTTATGAAATCTGTTTAAGATAAGAAAAACAACGATACACCGAGAATGCTGATAGCGCTTCCGATTATTTCGGTGGCGCTTATTTTTTGTTTGAATAACAGGTAAGAGGGCCAGATGATGATGATCGGCGTAAGTGCCATCAAGGTAGAAGCGATGCCGGTTTGAGTGTATTGCACCGCCATCAATGAGAAGGATACCCCGAGAAAGGGCCCGAATAACGTTCCGATCGATGCCATACCCATTGCTTTTCCTTGTTTTAACGCCGGTTTCAGGAGGTGTAGTTGTTTCGTAAACAACAGAATCAGAAAGAAACCTACAATCCCCGTAATGATTCTGATTTGTGAGGCGGCAAATGGAACCATCCAGTTCGCGATGTGCGCGGCATCCGGTTGGTTCAAATCAAGTGTAAAATAATCCATCCCCAATTTGCTGAATACCAATCCGATACCCTGTCCGATTCCCGCTCCTATTGCCAGAAGCAATCCTTTAAAGGGTATTTTTAAACGCAGACGACCCGAGGATTCCCCTTCACCTCGTCCCACGATAGAGAGGATAATTCCGGTTAAGGTCACAATCATACCCATCACCGCATTTGAATGGAGTTCCTCCCCTAAGATTAATGCGCCGCCAATTGCAGCGGCAGGAGGTGCCAAGGTCATCATCAGTTGGGTAAAACGTGAACCGATCTGCACATATGCATGGAAGAGGCAGTAATCACCAAATACAAAACCGATTAATCCCGATATTGCCAACCAGGTCCATGTTTCGCGCGAAGCGGAGAGAGGTATAGGAGACCCCGTAGCGATCCAAAGTGTAATTCCTAACATGACGAAAGCCATTCCCAAGCGAATGATGTTCAAGGGCAGTGCGCCGCTCTTTTTACTAGCGTATTCGAAACAAAGTGCTGTTATGGTCCAGAAAAAGGCAACCAGAAGAGAGATGATTTCTCCAAAATAGTGCATGATGTGACAGTTGTGATGATCATGCAAATTTATAAAAGAAATGATCTCTCTTGCCTGGTGCTTTTAAAAATGAGAAATTATTTTTATTTGATTACAACCGGATTCTGTGTGGCCTTTAGGTTTTTGATCTCTCCTACGAATCCGTTCTCAGACGCTCCGATCTGTTGTAACGGGAATACCAATGTTTCAAGCAGGTACATATAGGAATAACGTCCGTGTTTATTGAGTGATGATTTCCGACGTTTCCCTTCCAAACGTTCTTGTAATTCTCCATTTACAAAAAGAGAAGTTCCTTTTTCGTCTCCTTCGATTTTGATGTTGCTCCATTTCCCTACAGGAGGGGCATAGCTGAAACGTATGTAATATCCATCGCGTGTGAAGCCCAGACAACCAGAATCATCGCAATTCAGCAGTAATTTACTTTCCGGACCTCCAAACAATACGGCATTTTTACGCTGAGCCGTTTCCGGTTTGATGTCAAATGAAACAGAATAACCATATCCGAGTTCCGGAACGGCTGTTTCGATTACCGTTTTTCCATTCATTGATACGGGCTGTTTCAAGGTTGGTAACGTGGCCAGTGCTTTTGCATCATATACCGCGCGACGATTTAATCCGGGACCCTCCTGTAGAATTCCTGCTGTTTCAGCGTAAGCTGTATAATCCGTTTTCGATTCGCTTCCCTTCCACATCTTCTGAGCTAAAACTTTTACGGCAGGCATTGTGCGGATGTGAACGTCATGTTGTGATACCCCATTTCCGCAATGGTCATTCCAAACAGCAAACATACCCCCTAACAGTCCCGGTGTTCCGTCGGGCAAGGTTTCTTTCGAATTGATCTTCTCCGGTTTCCAGTTTTCATACAACCATTTTGTGTCTAGGAAGTCACGGTAATAACCGGCAGAAGGTACGATATACAGCCACGTATCGCACGTAGAGATGAGTTTATAGCCATCTTCAAGAGATTTTGACGGATCAACCCAATCATATGACCAAGCATTTACCACCACATTATCCGCTTTTACCGGGGTTTCTCCTTTCAACCAACGCAATCCTCCCCACATGCGGGCATTTTTACCCAGCGATTCCACATATTTCAGATAACGATCTGTAAACTCACGGTATTTTTCGGATTCCCGTTTGTCGTATTCATCTGTTCCGATATGAAGGTCCGGACCGATGAAAACCGGATTTTCGCCCGCTGTGTATTCTTTCAACAATGCATCACAAAAGAGATATGTTTCAGGGTTATACAAATCCAAATGGTCTTTCCCATATTTGTCAGATCCCAGTTCCGGTTTGTAATGGGCAAATGCCAAGGAGTGAGCCGGGATATCGATTTCCGGAATAACATTGACACCGTATTTTTGTCCCAAACGTTGCAGTTCGCGGAATTCCTCTTTTGTATAATGACCGTCTTTTGCCGTTAAACCCGGGAACTGATCCGATTCCAAACGAAATGCAGAATACGTTTTATCCCAGTCGTTGTCGAAATATTCCGGAAATCCATTGTCGTTAAGATGAATCTGGAATTCGTTCATTTTGTAATAAGAAAGAATCTTGATGTAATCGCGCAGGTAATCGATTGTAAAGAACTTACGAGCTACGTCGAGCATGAATCCCCGATGCGAATAAGCAGGGTAATCAACGATGTTTCCGCAAGGGATTTTCCCCTTTCCGGTATCGATCATTTGCAACAACGTCCGTGTCCCCCAGAAGAGGCCCTGAGTAGTTGGTGCTGATAAAGAGATGTTCTGCGGGGTAATCTGCATCTTATACGATTCGTTACCGAATTGCGCATCCTTCGGATCCAGTTTCAACGTGATGCGGGTCTTTTTAGCCGTCTCGTTTGCCGGTGTTGTTGCCTTCAAATCTTTTTCGAGTGTCTCCGTCAACTCCTTTAAACCTTTTCCTTTGGTTTGAATCTGAAAAGAGCCTTGAAAATAGAGTGTGTCTTTTTCTCCTTGCCATTGACGGATGGCCGGAATTACTTTGGGAGCCTCATTCTGCGCAATCAGCGCAAGATTTGCCCATACCATGGTTGCGAGTAAAGTTGTTTTTTTCATGTAGAAGTTTATTGTGATGAATTCGGACGTGGATTTCCGGATGCAAAGATAATGTTAACTGTCACTAATACTATTCATTTTTTATCTCAAAGCTTCGTATCTGTTGTGTGTTGTTGTAACTTATTGACATTCATCAATAGAATAGCGTGGGAATTCTTGCTAATTTTGCACGATTTTTTTCTAAGATAATGTGAATATGTTTAAAAATAATCCTGTAAGAAGGCGTCTGTTAAGCCTTACCCTTCCTATTTTTCTAGAATGTCTGCTTGTTCTTTTATTGGGAACGATGGATACCCTCATGTTAAGTAAATATTCTGATCAGGCGGTAGCTTCCGTTGGGGTTGTGAATCAGGTTTTCAATATGGTGATTTTGGTGTTTCAGGTAACAACACTGGGAACTTCCGTACTTTGTTCTCAATATCTCGGCGCCGGAAATAAAGGTAAATTCAATCAAGTGATCCTTGTTTCGCTTCTCTTTAACCTGTTGCTGGGTGTAATCACGAGTGTATTTCTGTTGTTTCAGAGTGAAACATTGTTACGATGGATGCATCTGGCACCGGAACTGATGGATGACGGCGTACGCTATATGAAGATTGTAGGAGGATTTGCATTCATACAATCAGTCAGTCTGACGATCTCAGCCGTACTGCGTAGTGCGAATATGGCTAAATACCCGATGTTGGTGACTTTGGTTATAAACGTATTGAACGCACTGGGAAATTACGCATTGATTTTCGGAAACTGGGGAATGCCGGAGTTAGGAGCGCAAGGAGCCGCTATCGCCACTTCGGTGAGTCGTCTGGCTGCAGCTTTTATCCTAATTTACCTTTTGTATCGGAATATGCCCTCTTGCTTCGTTCGGAATCTGTTGCGTCCGTTCCCTTTTCGAGAACTTAAAAAGATGCTTGGAATCGGAATGCCTGCTGCCGGTGAACAGATGAGTTATTCCTTTTCGCAGGTTGTGGTGACGATGTTCATAAATATGATTGCCATTGAGGCGGTTGCCACCCGCACGTATGTGATGAATATTGTGATGTTTACTTACACCTTCGCGATGTCGGTATCGCTTGGAAATAGTATTTTGGTGGGTCAACTGATCGGAGAGGGGCGAAAAGAGGAGGCGTATCGTATTTGTCTAGATTCGCTGAAAGGTGCGTTGGTCATAACCGGTTTGATCGCGGGTGTAATCGCCGGTTCCGGAAGCGTGATTCTAGGGTTGCTGACCGATAATGAACAAATCATCCGTTTGGGGGTGATGATCCTTTTTGTGGATTTTATATTGGAATTCGGACGATGCGTGAATATGATGCTTGTGAATGGACTTCGTTCGACGGGGGATGCTCGGTTTCCCGTGATGTTGGGACTCTTTTCGATGTGGGTTTTTGCAACGGGACTGAGTTGGGTATTGGGAATTTCAATGGGTTATGGTTTGCTTGGAATGTGGATTGCCTTCACCATCGACGAATGTTTTCGCGCCGTGATACTATACAGGCGATGGAAAAGTAAAAAGTGGATGGAAAGGGAGTTGATTGCCGTTCCGACTCAGTGAAGTGTAAATATCAATGGCAATAAACGGCAATTTGCTGATTAAATCAAGTTTTCCGTGCTTACGATACTGTTACGATATGAAAAGGAGGCTTTCTAAGAACACAATTGTTTTTAGAAAGCCTCCTTTTTATAAGCTATTTCCGCATAAGAAAGCTTAGAATTTGTATCCTACGCTAATCGTGAATACGGAGTTTTTGGAGTTATCGAATCCATCCAGGTATTCGCTTTTGAATACACCGGTCAATCCTGGTGTCCAGCGACCATCGAGTGTTAGTCCGAAATCAAAGTCGTAACCTAATCCCAATGCGATACCGAAATCGAAAGTTTTTACATAATCATCTAAATCGACGGAAATCGATGCCCCGCCCCCTGATGCTTTGATCTCTTTGTTCACGGCGAATCCGAACTGTGGACCCGCATAAACATTAAATCCTTTTACCATCGGATAGAACTTTGCCAAAATCGGAATGTTCAGATAATCGAGCTTTACGGTGCCCGTTGTTCCGTCATCCGAATCTTTCACCCCTTGTTGCGAGTAATTAATCTCTCCTTGCAAAGCGAAGGTATTTGTTACAAAATATTGTCCGAAAAGTCCAACATTTAAGCCGATGCGCGCATCCATATCGTCCGAATTTGTCATAGTGGCAATATTCATACCGATTTTTCCACCTAAATAAGCCGCATCCCGTTGAGCATTTGCCGCAGTGGCAATTCCTGCAAAAAGTAGCGTTGTTACCAGAACTGATTTAAATTTCATTTGGATATAGTTTAATTATAAACACTAAGGTCAAATGCGCCATCCCAAGTCATGCTTCAGAAGAAACGGCTTCACTCCGGCGTTTTAACACAATTAAAGATAATACATTTGTTTTTAATTGCATCTGAGATGAGCGGAAAATATAATTAGAATTCGATTTCACCGAAGAACTCTTCCAGGTGGAAGTTCGGAGTTGGGACTGTGATCGGGAATAATGAAGCGAAATGAGGAACAGACAAATCATCTCCGCATTTGAAGGCATTGAATCGTCCTTTCAGGCCGTCCAGTTCAGTGATGTTGTGACGGAAGAAAGCAGACATCGGAATCGCTACGGTCAGACTCCAACGATTGTCTCCTTTTATCTCAGCAAAAGGCTCATTACCCATCGTTGTCAGGATGCGGATCGAATCCATCACCTCTTGAGAGGCATGTTCTGCATCTGTTTTTGTTTTCCGGAAGCCCAAAAGAGCCTTTCCGATACTATTCATCTCAAGATTGTAGTAACCGCTTTCATCGAATGAAATGAAGAATTCGCAACAAGAATCGGTCCATACGCGACCGTTATCCTCTGTTACGAGTGCCATTGTCTGATCTTCGCGTACGTCATATTGAAGGTAAATCTCGTTAGCTCCTTTCGCGATGCGTAATTTCACTTCCGGTTTATAGGGATATTCTTCCGGCCAGTTGATCTGATCTACGGAAAGGGTTTCAATACAATTTTCAGTATTTCTCATCAAAGCATCAATCGCTTCGATCGATAAAGGAGTATTCGTGATTTGTTTGATTTTCATAGGAATAATAATATAGTTATAGAAATCGAACAAATATAGAAAAATTAGGATAACATTGAATTAAAATTAACCTCTACTGTTTTGCTTTTATTAATAATAAATATCTTTGGTATACCTTAAAACGCTTATATACAAATGAAGAGAATAATTTTACCACTGCTTTTCGGAGTTGCCGCTATCACTGCAGAAGCTCAGGAAGCATTGCGATTCGCCGTTTTGGCGGATCTGCATGTTGTGCCGGGTAATGATAACGATGCTGCATTACCGGGAGTGATTCGCGAAATAGACTCTCTTGCTCCAGATTTTGTAATCGTGGCCGGAGACCTCACGAATCAGGGAAGCGATGAAGAGTTGAACAATGTGCACGCACTGTTATCTAAATTCAATACCCCATTGCATGTTATTCCGGGTAATCATGAAACGACTTGGTCGGAAAGTGCCGGTAAATCGATACTTAAGCTTTGGGGAAATGACCGCTTCGGCTTTGTGGCGGGAGATTATTATTGCTGTGGTCTGAGCACGGGGCCATATATGCGGATGAGTGACGGACATGTAAAAGCGGAAGATCTCAAATGGCTTCGTGAAACGTTGTCGGGAGAGGAGGTGAAAGGGAAAAAAGTGCTTTTTTTCTGTCATTATCCTTTAACGGAGGGGCTGGGTAACTACCGGGAACTGGTTTCTATTCTTCGCGAGTATCCCATAGCAGCGGCGTTCTGCGGGCATGAACATCGTTTTAAGTTATATGATGCAGACGGTATTCCTCAGTTTGTTTGCGAAGCACTCACTTCGCGCAAAGGAAAAGTTGGTTATACGATGGTGGAAGTGGAGAAAGATTCCCTCCGTTGCAGCTATTATCAGAAGGGAGCATCCGTTCCCGATACCGCCTTGGCAATCGGACAAAATATTCCTACGCATATTCCGGAACTCTTCTTCAAAGAAGATGCATCCGTATTTACGGGACTGGCTATTGCGGAAGGGAAAATCGTGTATGGAACCTCAACCGGGGAGCTGATTTGCAGAGATGCAAATTCTAAGAAAGTGATTTGGAAACAAAATCTGGGGTCCTCAATATTCTCGACACCTCTCATCTACAAAGATCGGGTAATCATCGGTTCTCCGGATAATCGAATCGTGGCTTTTAGCTTGAAGAAAGGAAAAGAGTTGTGGCATATTCCTACCAAATCACCTCTTACGAATGATGCGTTGATTGATGAGGATATGCTTTATTGTGGAGCGGGCACCGAATCTTTCCTTAAGATAGATCCGAACACAGGCAAGGTGCTCTGGCGGTTCAACGGGGTTCGTCCTACCGGAAGAATGCAGGGGAAACCAGCTGTGAATGGGGATAATGTGGTTTTTGGAGCATGGGACACCTATCTTTATTGTCTAGATAAAAATAACGGATCGCTCCGGTGGAAATGGAATAATGGAAAAGCAGTGGATCTGCTATCTCCGGGTAACGTGGTGCCGGTGGTTCAGGAGGATCTGGTTTTGATCGTAGCTCCCGATCGCTTTATGACAGCTTTGGATCTGATGAGCGGTGCGGAAGTATGGCGTACAAACAAATACAAGGTAAGGGAGTCTCTGAGTTATGATCCGAAGAGTCGGAAAGCATTTGCCAAAACGATGGATGGAGAGTTGTTGGCTGTTCCTTTTCCGGCGAAAAAGATGGAGGGAGAAACGTTGTCGACGCTCGAAATGGGGTATGAACATAATCCGTGTCCCGCTCTCATACATGAAAACGTAGTCTATTCCGGTTCGCGAAAAGGTGAAATCGTTGCGACGGACGCTGATCAGAACCGCTTTCTTTGGAGATATAAATGCGGGAATTCTTCCGTGAATCAATTTATAACGGATGAAAAGGGGGTCGTTTGGACTGTCCTAACCGAAGGGACAATTTGGCGAGTCGCTCCTGAGATATAAATAAAAAACCCCTTGTTCTACCGAATCCGTTAAAGGATACAGGCTGAACAAGGGGTTTCTATGTAAAATATGATTCTGTTCGTTGCTACGCTTATCTTTTTCCTCTGGAATTAGACGGACGCTTCGAAGCTACTTTCTGATTTGAATTGTTGAAGTTCGGATTAAAACTTTTTCGAGTCCCCGGTTTTATAAATGCAGCTGGTGCAGCTTCTTTACGTATCGGTTCCTGATAAATTTCTCGCTCTTTCGGGGCGTCGAACGCACGATACTCCTGACGCCCGGTTGGACGAGGACGACTTTTATGAGTTCGTTTCTGATAAGAGCCTTCCGAGATGAATGAATTCTCAGATGTTGCGTAGATCGCATTCGATGGTCTTGATCTCACCTCTCCGCGAGTTCGGCTGTATGTGGAACGTTGTGGTCTGCCTTCCGGAGCACCTCTACGTTCGGCTGCAATATTCAATTGATTGGCACGTTTCTGTCGACGGAAATCTTCGCCGGTCAATTCTCCATTCTGATCCGTTGCAGGTTTCTTCTTAGAAAGCAAAGTTTCATCGTAACGATGACCTTCTATAACGGCTATTTGTTTGCCGATCAGTCGTTCGATGAATTTTACCAGCTTAGCCTGTTCTGAGTCAACAAACGAAAATGCTACTCCGCTCATTCCGGCTCTACCCGTACGGCCGATTCGATGCACATATGTTTCAGCGATTTCAGGAAGATCGAAGTTTACCACATGTGTCAGTCCTTCAATATCAATCCCTCGTGCCGCAACGTCTGTAGCCACTAAAACTCGAGTTTTACGTTCTTTGAAGTTGTTCAGCGTAGTTTGGCGGGCAAATTGTGATTTGTTTCCGTGGATTGCTTCCGCCGGAATGTTTGAGCTCGATAAAGCACGGGCGATTTTATCCGCTCCATGTTTTGTACGAGAAAAAACAAGAACCGAGTCTTGCTCTCCCTCTTTCAAAAGCGAAACAAGTAGGTTGATCTTATTTGGTTTCTCTACATAATACAATGACTGTTCGATAGAGTCTACCGTAGAAGCGGAAGGATTCACTTCGATTTTTACGGGAGTTTTCAGAATAGAACCGGCAAGTGCCACAACCTCTTTTGGTAGAGTTGCAGAGAAAAGCATCGTTTGGCGTTTTTTAGGAAGCAATGAGCAGATGTGTTTTACATCGTGTGCGAATCCCATATCAAGCATTCGGTCTGCCTCATCCAATACCACAAATTCAATACTTTTCAAAATAATCAAACCTTGTTTGATCAAGTCAAGTAATCGTCCTGGCGTAGCGATAATAATGTCAACACCGCTTTTTATGCGTTCGATTTGATATTTCTGAGCGATTCCTCCGAAAATAACGCAATGTTCCAATTGCGTATTCGCCCCGTATGCATCGAAACTTTCGCCGATCTGAACGGCAAGTTCACGCGTAGGAGTCAGAATGAGTGTCTTTACCGCTTTTCCGCGACCGGGATTGATTCCCTGATGAAGTTTCTGGATGATCGGAAGAGCGAATGCAGCGGTTTTACCGGTGCCGGTCTGAGCGCATGCCCAGATATCGTTCCCTTTCAGGATAGCGGGAATTGCTTGTTGCTGAATGGGAGTCGGGGTTTGATAACCCTCTTGTTTCAGAGCCTCAAGAATAGGCTCGATGATATTAAGTTCCTTAAATGTCATAGAGTGCGTAGCTACTTATAGCCGTTAAATAAATGTAGTGTACAAATAAACTGATGGGAGAAGTAGCATCGGCTTTTATTGTAAGTGCACAAAAGTACGATTAAAAAACCACTTATCATCTGAATATATGTTTATAAAGGTTTGAAGAATACCTCATCGTATTTACCAAATGATAAATTTTCTCAGATTAGAAACCCATACTTTTGTATCGACTATATATTTAATTGATAAATGGAGAATAAAACGACCGCGTTAGGGACTCGCCCCATTGGGCCTCTTGTATTTCATTATGCTTTACCGGCCGTCATGGGATTGGTTTTATACGGATTACAGAATGTGATTGACGGCATCATCGTAGGTCGGTTTATCGGTTTATCCGATTCTTTTCGGCATAACAGGTATTTGGATGACAGCCCCCATGGCTGAGGTTTTTACATTTGCAATCGTTTGTCTTCTGATGAAGAAGAAAGCGGCTTTTATTTTTAACAAAGGATTGGAACATGGATAACCTAAGGAGATTTAGAATAAAATATCGTCTGAATGAAACGGATTTGTCTCTCCTGTTGGCGAATATGGAGGTTGAATACTTTACGAAGAACGCGCATCTGATAGAGGAGGGGCGATGTAATAATAACCTTTACCTGATAGAAGAAGGTGTATTGCGGTGTCATGGCACGATTGAGGGGCAAGACAATACCTGGTGGTTTATTCTACCGGGGGATATAACCTTTTCATCCTGGGGGTATGTTAACGGAGGTCGATCGCACATGAGCATCGAAGCGATGACGGATGTAAAAGCGTATGTGATTTCGAAAGAGACCTTGAACATGCTTTATGAATCCTCTTTGCGTATGGCCAACTTGGGTCGACGACTCATCGAACAATATTGTTTACAATATGACGAGAGTATGCTTAATTATGAAAAGCCTACTGCCAGTGAGCGTTATGAGAATCTATTGAAGCAATATCCCCGGATTTTGCAGGAAGTACCCCTCCAATATATTGCTTCTTATCTTCGCATCACCCCACAATCATTGAGTCGGATTAGGGCGGAGATTAGAAAAAAATAATAATGGAAAGAGCTTCGACCGGTTCTATCAAACAAAAATTGCCGCAGAATGCCGTTATAGCTCATAAAACCGGTTCTTCCGGTAAAAATGAACATGGCATTACTGCAGCTACAAATGATGTCGGAATAATGATAGCTCCTAACGGACATCTATATTAATTCCCTCTAACTCTTCTTGAAGAGTGAAATTACCCACAGAAAGATTACGGCACCAATTACGGAAGTGATTAAGCTACCGATGATTCCTGAAGAGTGAAGACCGAATAAACTAAATACCCAACCACCGAGTAGGCCGCCGATGATACCTACGATTAGGTTGACTAGTAGCCCAAAACCACCCCCACGCATCAATTTACCGGCGATAAATCCGGAAACTGCTCCGATAATAATGAACCAGATAAAACTCATAATTCTTATTTTTAGATAGTGAAAAACAATGAAGCTTCTTTGTAATCACTACAAATGAAACGGAATGAAAGTTCATCTCAAACTCAGGAATAAATAAATTATAACGTGCCGTTGATGACCGAATAGTCGCCAATGAAGGAGCGTGAAAATTTTAAGGGAAAGGAATTGGTAGCAGCCGATTCCTTTCCCTTTGTCGTTTATTTCTGATTCTGAACTCCTACAGATCCTTTTTAGATAATTTTTTGAAAAAAAATAAAGCGATGGTGTAAGTGCTGTATAATCAGTGTTATATGATTTAATATTGCTTTGTTGCTTAAAATTATTGCATTAAAATATGGATAATTAAACTTAAATATATTTATTTGTAGGACAAATCATACAAATAACACAAATAGCTTCCGAATGGATAATTTAAAGATACACAACCAGGCCATCACATTGGTTGATCAAATAGAAGATCAACTCTTAACATACTTTCGAAAGAATAACCTTCTGCCGGGAGACAGCATTCCGAATGAGATGGAATTGGCAAACGCTTTAGGGGTGGCGCGTTCAGTCTTACGAGAAGCGCTTAGTCGGCTGAAAATGCTGGGATTAATAGAATGTCGCACCAGAAGAGGCATGATGTTGAAGGAGCCAACGTTCTTAGGCGCGATTAAAAAGATCGTAGATCCTCGGATACTGAGTGAAAATACGCTGTTTGATATCCTTGAGTTTCGAATTGCATTGGAGATTGGAATGTGTGAAGACCTTTTTTATTACATCACCCCGCAGGATATTCAGGAATTGGAAGATATTGAGAAGTTAAACACCCTTTTTGAGAATAATGAATATTCTATTTCGGATGAATTCTCTTTTCATGCAAAACTATATCAGATTACACGCAATAAAACGATTATTGAATTTCAGGATATAATTCATCCGGTCATGGCTTTTGTGAAGGAGAAATTCAAATTGCTGATAGAACCCATCAATGTTGAATTGAAAGATAATAATGAGATTGTTACGCATGCGATGTTGTTGGATTTATTGAGAGGTGGGAAATGTGATGAATATCGACAGGCATTGGAAAAACACTTTAAAGTATATAAAATACTGAATAGAAACCGACAAAAATAATTCTATGAATCGAACCTTTTCTAATACCACACACACTTTACTTTTATGTTTACTACTGATTCTGATTCCACTACGTGTAAATGGAGCCGGGCAGGGATCGGAAATGGAAAACATCATATGGGAAAACACACAAAAATTACCTACTCTAAATTCAGCGATTGAAAACCCCGGTGTTGCAGGTGCATTTGCCGGTATAATCAACGATAAGTTGATTGTTGTTGGAGGCGCTAATTTTCCTTTCGGGCCACCTTGGGAAAATGGAGTTAAAACTTGGCATAAAACGATTTACGATATCGATTTGTCAGATGCTGATGCAACGTGGAAAATTTCATACTCTTTGATAGAAAAGCCTGTCGCTTATGGCGTTTCTATCCCCGTACGTGGAGGTCTCCTTTGTATCGGAGGCAATGATTCAACCGAATGTTTCAGAGATGTATTCCTAATTTCTGAAGTGAAAGGAGAATTGGTGATAGATTCCAAATGGCCTCCTCTTCCGGTACCTTTATCGCATGCAACGGGTAATATTATAGGTGATAAAATCTACATCGCGGGAGGACAAGAATCGATGCTCGATCCCCAGGCTACCAATCATTTCTTCACCCTCTCTTTGTCAGAAAAAGAGAAGGGTTGGAAAAAACTCAAGTCTTGGCCGGGAGCAGCTCGTTCATTTGCCGTAAGTGCAGTGCAGAGTGACGGATTCGATAAATGTTTCTATTTATTCAGCGGAAGGAATTATCATGGAGATATGGTTGAGGTGCTACAGGATGGATATGCATATAATCCGCGGTTAGACAAATGGAGCAAGTTAGAAGGTTCTTTTCCCGTAATGGCAGGTACAGCCATGGCCACGGGATGCAATCATATCTTGTTTTTCGGAGGAGTGCCCGAACTAAGTCCTGCTTCAGCTCATCATCCGGGATTCGATGACTCAATCCGTGTATACCACACAATAACAAATACTTTGTTTGCAAAAGGTAAATCTCCTTATACATTACCGGTTACTACGACTTTAGTCAAAGATGAGAATGTTTTTTATCTGGTAAGTGGCGAAATTAAGCCTGGAATTCGAACGCCGGATATCTTGAAAGGAGATATTGAAGAGGTGAAAACCGGATTGGGATTCCTAAATACGCTGGTGATTATTCTCTATTTTGCTTCTTTGGCGGGAATCGGTTGGTATTTTTCAAGAAAGCAGAAGAATACTGACGATTATTTTAAAGGAGGTGGCCGTTTGCCTTGGTGGGCGGTTGGTCTTAGTATTTTTGGAACTACATTGAGCGCGATAACGTTCATGGCCATCCCGGCTAAAGCATACGCATCAGACTGGAGTTATCTGATGATGAATGCAGGGATTATCATGGTATTACCGATTATTATAAAATTATTTTTACCCTTCTATCGTAAATTAAATATAACCACAGCCTATGAATATCTTGGGCGGAGATTCAACGATACGATTCGAGTGATCTGCAGCTTTATATTTATTCTTTTTCAGATTGGACGAATGGGAATCGTAATGTTTCTTCCTGCTATCGCACTCAATGTCGTAACCGGATTCGATATCTATTTCTGTATCGCTGTTATGGGAATCCTAAGCCTTCTTTATACCATGATGGGGGGAATTGAGGCAGTAGTATGGACGGACGCCCTTCAGGTCGTGGTGCTTTTAGGGGGTGCAATACTGGTTATTATCATCGCTATCTCAGAGTTGCCATTCGGGATTGGAGGGGTTATTGAACGTGCATATGAACAAGGGAAATTTTCGCTCGGCAGTATGGCCCTAGACTGGAAGCAATCTACCTTCTGGACGGTAATCGTAGCAACTTTCTTCACCAATATAACTACTTACGGTACGGATCAAACCATTGTGCAGCGATATCTCACCACTAAAACAGAGAAAGAAGCTCGTAAAAGCATCCTGACGAATGCGGTAATGACAATTCCTGCAACGATATTATTCTTTTTCGCAGGTACCATTCTTTATGTTTATTATCAGCAACTACCAGCCAATCTCAGTTTATCAATTAATGATGGCGATGCGATTCTCCCGTGGTATATTTTTTCACGATTACCCAATGGCGTATCGGGATTATTAATTTCCGGCATATTTGCAGCAGCGATGTCTACTTTAAGTAGCAGTATGAATTCCGCAGCTACTGCTTATGTTGTGGATATACACACTCGTTTTTTCTCTCAATCTGAATTTAGTCTGAAAACAGCTCGGTATGCAACTTTTATTTTAGGAGGAGCCGGCATCTTATTCGCATACATGATGGCTACCTGGGAGATTAAATCGATGTGGGATGAGTTCAATAAGATTTTAGGGTTGATATTAGGCAGTCTTGGTGGTTTATTTCTTTTGGGTATGCTTACGAAACGAGCCAATTCCACAGGAGCCTTGGCCGGAATGGCAGGTAGTGTGGTGATTCAACTACTTTTGGTGAAACTCCAAACCGTACATCTCTTACTCTATTCTGCAACAGGTTTATTGTCTTGTTTCATAATTGGTTATGTGGTCAGTTTGTTGGTGCGACAACCAAATGAAGAAGTCAATGTTTCAGAGCGATAGATTAATAATTTACTATTATATATACATATTTTATTCATTAATTATTTATGAAAATACATCACAAATTAGAAGGGCTGATAGCTGCTACTTTTACGCCTTTGGATTCGAATGGCGAGGTCAATCTTTCAGTAATTGATACTTATGCCGATAAGATAGCGGCTTCCGGAATTGCCGGGGTATTTATTAACGGAACCACAGGAGAGTCGTTGTCTCTGACGGTTTCGGAGCGTAAAATGCTAGCTGTTAAATGGATCGAGGCCGCTAATAAGCGGTTTAAAGTGATCGTACATGTCGGTTGTAACTCTTTGCCGGAAGCCAAAGAACTTGCTGCTCATGCACAACTTGTTGGAGCGGATGCTATTGCAGCCATGGCACCTTCATTTTTCAAACCTCAGCACGTGAAAAGTCTAATAGATTTTTTTGTTCCTATTGCACAAAGTGCTTCTGACTTACCATTCTATTATTACAACATGCCTTCTATGACAGGGGTTGCCTTATCTGTTCCAGAGTTTCTGAGAGAGGGGAAAAAACGCATTCCAAATCTAGCAGGAACTAAATTCACGCATAACAACCTAATGGAGATGGCTGAATGTTTGGCTTTGGAGCATGGCGCTTTCGAGGTATTGCACGGATATGATGAAATCTTGATAACCGGTCTCAGCTTAGGAGCTACCGCCGGAGTGGGAAGTACTTACAACTACCTACCGGAAGTGTATCTTGGGATTATTGAGGCGATGAAAAGTAATGATATCGAGAAAGCCCGAGAACTTCAAATGAGATCGATCGAAGTAGTTGAGATCATCATTAAATATGGAGGAGGTGTAAGAGGCGGAAAAGCGATTATGAATCTGATCGGGGTTGAATGTGGATCGTGTCGTTTGCCGATAGATCCTTTCACAGCGGAGGAATACGCATCATTGGAGAAAGATCTCAAAGAGATCAACTTTTTATAAAAGGAAAGGGGTATAAACTTTGGACGGCGCATACCCCTTCAATAAAATCTAACCCAAACAGAGGGGTATGAGAGTGATGTGAGATAATCATCTTCAATAATTTCCCACATTGAAAAAGAATGTGGGAAATTTCTGCTTTGTTATTAATCAATAACTTAAATATTACATTATGCGAATACTGTTAAAAGAGGGCTTATTTCTGCTTGGCTGCTTATTTAGCTCTTTTTCTCTTTGTGCAAAGGATTATAAACCGAATCTTCCTTGGGTGGATATTTCTCATCAAACTCAACGTCATCAGGTTATTTCGAAAGGAACAAAGGATTTATACAACGGTCATCCCACCACGACGATGTTAGATGACGGAAAAACTATTTTTTGTGCATGGAGTTTTAATCATGGAGGAAAAGCTGGTTTTCTCGCGAAAAGTGAAAATGCCGGAGAAAGTTGGAATTTCATCGAAACGCCTAAAGATTGGGAAAAAACAGCCAATTGTCCAAGTATTTACAATTTGAAAGATAACGCCGGAAAAGAACGACTGATGGTCTTTACCGCTTTTCCTAACATGTCACAGACCTATAGCGAGGACGGAGGAAAGAGTTGGTCTCCGGTTAAAAGCCTGCAAAAACCCTGTGTAATGGCATTCTCGAGTATAGTTTCGCTAAAAAATGGCGATTTATTAGCACTTTATCATAGGGGTTACAAAGATCAGGATCGTTCTCCGTTGACGTTATGGCAATCGATCTCTAAAGATGGTGGAGTGAGTTGGGGAGAATCGGTAATGGTAGGGGCTTATGAGAACCGTTCGCCTTGTGAACCTTTTGTTTTTCGATCCTTCGATTCCAATAAATTGATTTGTATCGCTCGGGAAAATGATAGGAAGGGTCTTTCTTTAATGATGTTTTCATATGATGAAGGGAAATCCTGGTCGTCATTGGAAGAAACACCATGGGGATTAACAGGCGACAGACACATTGTTAAAACAACTCCTGACGGGAGGTTGGTTGCCGTTTTTCGTGATATGGCTCCGGGAAGCCCAACGAAAGGACATTTTGTGGCCTGGATCGGTAAGGAGAAAGATTTGAGAGAAAATACTTCCGGCCAATATAAGATTAAACTTCTTCATAGTTATGCGGGGTCCGATTGTGGGTATCCCGGTCTGGAAATACTTCCTGACGGCACCATTATCGCGATCACATACATAAAATATGCCCCTGGAAAAGAGAAGCATTCCATTGTTTCTGTACGTTTTAAACTTGAGGAAACAGATCGCTTGCTCGGATCATAATATTTCATCTGAACTCTTTTTCTACAATAAGCAATTTACAAAACTTCATTTCAATGAAACTATTCATCACCTTATTATTGTCAATCGTTGTCTGTTCAAACATTTCAGCGGAAAAATTAAAAGTAAATATTGAGAATCCCATTTTGCCGGTTCTGACCTTAAAAGAGAATAATCCGGTATATAAGATTCAGGTCATTAGAAACGGCTCGGAACGTTACGATCTTGAAAATATCTCTTTCTCTTTGAATGGTACTACCCATTCAGGGGATATCGCCGCGATGCGTCTTTTCCTTGCTAATCCGAAAGGACGATTTTCTGATCAAACGCAGCTTTCTGTTGTAAATCGTCCCGGAAAGAAAGTTAAAATGACACTGAATTATCCTGTAGATCAGGATACCGTAACGTTATGGTTGGCGCTTCAACTAAAAGAGAAAGTTGAATTGACAAACCGTATTGGCATTCGATGCACAGGCATTCGTAGTTCCTACGGAATGGCAACGTTGCCCGACTCAATAAACTCGCTACTTCGTGTCGGTGTGGCTTTACGTCAGCACAAGCAAGACAATATCGATACCTATCGTATTCCAGGACTTACCACATCAAAAAAGGGGACTCTTTTGGCGGTCTATGACGGACGTATTGAAAACGCAAGAGACTTACAAGGCGATATCGATATTGTCTTGAATCGAAGTGAAGACGGAGGTAAAACATGGCAAAAGCTTCAAACCATACTCGATATGGGAGAATGGGGAAACCTTCCTCAGAAATTTAACGGAGTGAGTGATGCCTGTATTCTTGTGGATGATGCAAACGGAGATATTTATGTAGCGGGATTGTGGATGCACGGAGTGCTGGACAATCAGACGGGTAAATGGATTGGCGGATTGGACCAGAATAGCAAGGCATGGCAACATCAATGGCATGGAAAAGGATCACAACCCGGTTTGGATGTGAAACAAACAAGTCAGTTCCTGATCACAAAAAGTACCGACGACGGGTTGACTTGGAGTGAGCCTGTCAACATCACTCCTACAACCAAAAGAGAGGAGTGGTGGTTGTATGCACCGGCACCGGGACACGGGATAACACTCAAAGATGGCACACTTGTTTTCCCCACCCAGGGTCGCGATGAGAAGGGATTGCCTTTTTCGAATATCACATTTAGTAAGGACAACGGCAAAACATGGGTTACCAGCAATCCGGCTTATTCGGATGTAACCGAATGCATGGCCGTAGAGCTTGAAGACGGTAGTGTAATGCTTAATATGCGAGATAATCGCAACCGAAACAATAAGGATGAAAGCAACGGGCGACGAATTTGCATTACAAAGGATCTGGGGGAAACGTGGAGTGAACACCCTACTTCCCGACAGGCTTTGATCGAACCGGTATGCATGGGCAGTATACATCGCCATGAGTTTTTTGAGAAAGGGAAAAAGAAATCGATACTGCTCTTCTCAAATCCCGATTCACGCGTTGCGCGCAATCGCATAACCATTAAAACAAGCTTTGATAACGGAGAGACGTGGCCGAAGGAAAATCAGGTAATGCTGGATGAATATTCCGGCCGGGGATATTCGTGTCTGACCTCCGTGAATGAGCATGTCATCGGTATTATTTACGAAAGTAGCCAAGCTGATATCGTTTATCAGCAGATCGGAATTTCTGATTTGCTCAAAAACTAATGTTTTAAATTAATGATCCTGAATCGGTTAAATGGAAAGTAGAAGAAAACCCTCATCGATCCCTTTATCGGGATTCGAATGAGGGTTTTCTGTAACAAGCATCCAATTTTAAGTCTTATGGACGATATTTTAATTCGGATCAATTATGTGGTGCGAAGCACCGCCTTGGTTCGCCCGAAGCAAGGCGATGCTCCGGTCGAAGCAAGGCGGTGCTTCGGGCGAACCAAGGCGGTGATTTTTCGGATATATAGTTTCACAAAGTGAATTCAAAGGAACAGTTCGGAATTTTACAGGTGGGCCACGGTTTCCTCGGTTGAGCCCAATGTTTTCGTCAGGTCATTAAAAACAAAGAAGCCTCGAAATCTTTCGATTCCGAGGCTTTGTTGCGGTATGGACGGGACTCGAACCCGCGACCCCCTGCGTGACAGGCAGGTATTCTAACCAGCTGAACTACCACACCGTTTTGGGTTGCTTATCGGGTGTCGTTGTTTCCCGATTGCGATGCAAATATAGAACCAAATTCTCAACTATGCAAATAAAAAAATAACCCTGAATGCGGATAGAATCGACATGGGACCGATATTCGGTATGTAATATTCTATCCACTAACAGGGTTATGAAAACATTAGCTATTTGAAAATAGTTATGTTAAAAAATGATATTCGTGTTTATTCGAATAAACTCCAATCTACCCACATGTTTTTATCATATCTCCAACTGTCCAAAAGCGCTTCAGGCATTCGTTTTCCTGAGAATACCAAGAGAGCAGAATCATCTTCCATCGCTTTTATACCGTTGGCATATCCTTTTGGTACGCACAACACCCGGCTGTCTCCCTCACTGAGGGTATATATTTCCGGCTGAAGGGTAGGAGAAGGGTTATCCCAATCGTCGATTTTTACAATGGCTATCGTAAAAGAGCCTTTCGTGGCATAGAACCATTTGCGCTCATCTTGATGAGCATGCCAAGCACGAATAACGCTTTTATCAGGATGTTTAATCACATAGAAGCGTTCTACTTCAGTCATGTCAAGTTCATTGCAATGAGTCAGTATACCTCTTTCATCCGTAAAGATTCCGCCTTGCACAATTTGAGGAGTGATCATGATAATACAATTTTGAGAATAGTGTTAATGAATTAAGATACAAATATAATTAAACATCGAAGATGATTAATCAACTGTAGCCATTCTGTATCCTTTAACTTTGTTCCAAGCTCCGCGAGTGAAATCTGGAACTTCAACCGGCATCGAGTTGTTATCCATAGAGATTGCTGTCAATTCAGCCATAGAAGACCATTCTGCAGCATCGTAAACGTCCTGATCCAAAGGAAGACCGTTACGTAGGCAATAAATCAAACGATAATCCATGATGAAGTCCATACCACCGTGACCACCTACTTTTTTTGCTTTCTCTTCCAATTCTACGTGGATAGGGTGTTTGTATTTAGCCATCAACTCTTTTTTAGTTTCTTCAGAAACGAAGCTGTGAGCATCAAGGTTTTCGTGGTTAGGAACCTGATCAGAGCTTACATTTTCAGGATTTAATGTATATCCTGATACCGGGTATTTGTTTGCAAAACCATCTGTTCCTGTTAGCTGGTACATACGGCTGTATGGACGCGGTGTCAATACATTGTGCTGGATGTGCATTGTTTTTCCATTCTGTGTACGGATCAACGTCAACGTGTGGTCACCGTTTTTGAATTCAGGATTTTTTTCGCCTGTTACTTTTTCAACAACTTTAGGTCCGTTTACAGATTTAGTATCCATTGCCACAAGATAATTCATTTTATCTCCGCGGTGAATGTCTAGAAGCTGACAAGCAGGTCCCATACCGTGAGTAGCGTAAACGTCACCACGATTGTGCTGATTGAAATCCAAACGCCAGTTACCCTGGTAAGCACTCCAGAACTGTTCAAGGTTATGGATGTAAGAACCTTCTACGTGAAGAACTTCACCGAACAATCCCTGCTGAGCCATATTCAATGTAGTCAATTCGAAGAAGTCATATACACAGTTTTCAAGCATCATACAGTGACGACGAGTTTTTTCTGCTGTATCAACAAGATCCCAACACTCTTTCAAGTTCATTGCAGCCGGTACTTCGATCGCAACGTGTTTTCCTTGATTCATGGCGTATACTGCCATCGGTGTGTGATTTTTCCAGTCTGTTACGATATAAACCAAGTCTACATCGTCTCTTTTACATAGTTCTTTCCATCCCTCTTCGCCGCTGTATTCTGCAGCTTTAGGCATGTTGTTTCTTGTAAGAATCTCCTGAGTACGAGTTACGCGTTCCGGATAAAGGTCACACAAAGCCGTTACTTCCACACCTTCGATCTGAGTAAAGCGATGCACTGCACTTGGTCCGCGCATACCCAATCCGATGAAAGCCACACGAACTTTTTCCATTGGTTCCGTACGGAATCCAACGAGGTCTGTCTGTCCCGCTGCTCTTACCGGAACTTCTGTCTTAATGATACCGTTTTCAAGGAAAGCCGAAGTTGATGTCGTTCCTTCAACTACCTGTTTTTTCTCCGCACAGCCAAAGAGCATACATGCAGAAAGAAGCACTAAATAGATTTTCTTCATAATGAGATTGAGATATTAAATTTAAAAAGAGTTGTCTTTTTTATTCGTTAAAGTTCTGTCCCGTCTTTTGGTGTACACTTATCTGAAAGAGATTCTCCGGGACAGGTTTTCAGATCATTGTGTTGATGTATTCCTGCATTTCCGCTTCGTTTGCTTCGATGCTTTTTAGAAGGGTAAATTGCGCCAATGATCTTTCCCAGTTATGTTCAGGTGATTTGATCTTATAATAAACATCCCCATTCAGGTAATCCGTTAAGAAACGAACGGTCTGCATGTAAGTTAGGAGTTTCGCTCCGTAGGGAAGGTTTTCAATCTCTACAGATGTTAGGAATGGACGAGCAGCCTCGATATACCCTTTTGAGAAAGAGCGGAAAATATCCATATTTACGCTGATCTTCGATAGATCCGTTTCATCTTCAGCAGCTGTATTACCCGCAGTACGGATAAAATCGCCGAAATCCGAAAGAACGTATCCCGGCATAGTTGTGTCGAGGTCAATCACACAAAGGAATTCACCATCTTTATCAAACAACATGTTATTCACTTTCGTATCGCAATGCGTGATGCGTTTCGGTAAAACTCCTTCGCGATTCATGCGTTCTGCTTTACACATCTCCTCTGCACGATTCATCAGTTCTTCCACCAATTCACCCGCTTTTTCAAGTCGACCTGCTTTGTTATCCCGGATTGCCTCTTTGAATTGCTCAAGACGGAATTCCATGTTGTGGAAATCCGGAATTGTAGCGCCCAAAGGTTCTCCCGGTAGGTCTACAAGCATATTCTGGAAATCACCGAACGCTTTCCCCGTGAAATAAGAGGTTTCTGGTGTAACAGCCTCGTAAGAGATTGAATCTTTAATCAAAAGAGTCATTCTCCAATATGAATCTCCGTCGAAATAAAACAGTTGACCGTCCAAAGCTGGTACGATGGTCAATGTTTTACGTTCAATATCATTTTCCCCTTTTTCTGTAAGTTTCAGACGGATGTGGTCTGTAACGCGTTGAATGTTGGTTTGCATCAAAGCCACATCTTTAAATATAGCATGATTGATTCGTTGCAAAACATAGTCCGGTGAATCCGGTGAAGTGGTAATAACTTTATACGTGTCGTTAATCAAACCGGTTCCGAGTGGCGAAATTTCAGAGATATTTCCATGGAGTTTGAAGTGAGAAACAACTTCTTGAAGGTTTTTCATTTATTAATTTATTTAAATTGGTCAATAAGTTCTTACATGGGAATTTTATCAATGTCTCCCCAGGATATAGTTAAATAATATCCATTAGATGTTTCAAATATATAAAAATTATGTATCGAATCCGGTCATAATGGAGAAAAAATTATCAACAAATGCTTAGAATACCCATAATTTATGCAATTGTGTGGGCGACTTTATTCTTTGTAAATTCGCTTTAAAGAGGTGTTAAAGTAGCCCCAAACCCCCTTTTTCTCTGCTTATTTGTTCTTTTCTGATGTTTCTGAGCTGTAAAACTATCTACTTTAAAGTGAATCTTGTAATTGTTTAATGTATTGTAAATCAGAAATATAAATTCGACACTTGTGGGTGATGGACTACTTCGAATCTCCTTTGGTGCAGAGAAAGGTGTGTTTCACGATACATTTGCATTATCGACTTAAAATCTTTAATATCATGACGAAACTTTATGTAACGCTGGGTAGCGTATTTTTTTCACTTTCTGCCCTTGCAACGGATCTGACTTCTCCGGATGGCAATGTTAAAGTAGTATTCAATCTCTCTGAAAATGGCGAGCCCTGCTATGAACTTACTTACAAAGGAAAGAAGGTTATCAATACTTCAAAACTGGGATTCGATTTCAAAGACGGTACTTCACTAAAAGATAATTTTAAAGTACTGAATGAACAGGAGACCTCCTTTAATGAAACATGGAACCCTGTATGGGGTGAACAGGCAGCAATAAAAAATGAATACAATGAGTTGGAAGTTTCTTTGAATCAGCAGAAGAGCGATATCAAATTACTTCTTCGTTTCAGGGTCTTTAATGATGGTCTCGGATTTCGTTATGAATTTCCGGAACAGCCCAACCTCGGGTATTTTGTAATTAAAGAGGAACGTACACAATTCGCAATGGCGGGCGATCATAAAGCTTTCTGGCTTCCGGGCGATTACGATACACAAGAGTACAGTACCGTAACGTCTGATCTTTCACAGATCAGAGCGGAAATGGATGCCGCGATTACTCCGAACTCTTCACAAACACCGTTTTCAAAAACCGGTGTTCAGACTCCGTTGATGATGAAAAGCAAAGACGGGTTGTACATCAACCTGCACGAAGCGGCTTTGCTTGACTACTCTTGCATGCATCTGGATCTTGATGACAAGAACTTCATTTTCGAATCTCATCTTACTCCCGATGCCATCGGCGATAAAGGTTACTTGCAGACCCCTTGTAAGACTCCCTGGCGTACCGTTATTGTGAGTGACGATGCGCGTGATATCCTGGCTTCAAACACGATACTTAATCTAAATGATCCTTGTGTTTACGAAGATACAGAATGGATTAAACCGGTAAAATACGTCGGAGTATGGTGGGAAATGATTACGGGAAAAAGTTCATGGGCTTATTGTGATTTACCACAGGTCAAATTGGGACAGACCGACTTTAACGCACTTCCTTCTAATGGAAAACATGCCGCTAATAATGAAAATGTAAAGAAATACATCGACTTTGCTGCACAACATGGTTTCGATGCTGTGTTGGTAGAGGGGTGGAATGTCGGTTGGGAAGACTGGTTCGGCAAGTCGAAAGATTATGTGTTTGATTTTGTAACACCTTATCCTGATTTTGATGTGAAAGGACTTCAGGAATATGCCAAAGCGAAAGATGTACGACTGATGATGCATCATGAAACTTCCGGGTCAGCGCGTAATTATGAAAGACATATGGATAGCGCGTACCGTTTTATGGCTGAAAATGGCTACAATTCAGTGAAAAGCGGTTATGTGGGGAACATTCTTCCACGCGGTGAATATCATTATGGTCAATGGATGGTGAATCACTATCAGTATGCTCTTGAAAAGGCTGCCGAATACAAAATAATGGTCAATGCACACGAGGCCGTGCGTCCTACCGGACTTTGTCGTACCTATCCGAATCTGATAGGGAATGAATCAGCCCGCGGAACGGAATATGAATCATTCGGAGGAAATAACCCGGATCATACGACGATTTTGCCTTTTACGCGCCTAATGGGTGGACCGATGGATTATACCCCTGGGATTTTTGAGATGGACCTCACCAAAATGAATCCCGATAACGGATCAAGGGTGAATAGTACGTTGGCACGTCAATTGGCGCTGTATGTAACCATGTACAGTCCTTTGCAGATGGCTGCTGATACTCCTGAAAATTACGAACGGTTCATGGATGCCTTTCAGTTTATTAAAGATGTTGCGGCGGATTGGCAGGACACGAAAATACTTGAAGCGGAACCCGGAGATTTTATCACCATTGCACGTAAAGAGAAATCGGGCGATCGTTGGTTCGTAGGATGCACGGTCGACGAAAACGGTTATAAATCGGAGATTAAACTTGATTTTCTAGAATCGGGTGTGAAATATGTTGCAACTATCTACGCCGACGGAAAAGATGCTCATTATAAAACGAATCCGCAATCGTATCAGATACGAAAAGTGATCGTTACAAATAAATCCAAGTTTTCCCAGCAGTGTGCTCCCGGTGGTGGCTATGCCATGAGTATTACGAAAGCAGCTCCTGGAGATTTAAAGGGATTAGCTAAAATGTAAGAAGGGTGTTGTTATTTTTTTTCTGTTCAAGGTCCGTACTGGTTAAGTACGGACCTTTTTGTTTGGTTTGATATTAACTTCAAATGTTTATATTTGCCTCCACCTGAAAATAGATATTAAAACCATGAAAGCGCTACTCTTCCTTCTGATCCTTTTTTTAAATTTAAATCCCACTGTTTCGGCGAATCCGAACGAATTGCTTCTACAAACGCTGGATGAGGCTCTTGCCGTTAAGGGTGAGTATGCTCGGGTACATGAAAACCGCACGAAAATTTTGATGCGCGATTTCTCTGACCGGAACTTTGCAGACGAGGAGAAGTATCGTCTGTGCATGCTGCTTTTTGAAAATTATCAATATTACAATTGCGATTCGGCACTCGTTTATGCTGAATACGCCTTGCAGCTGGCCAACTCATTAGCGAATGAACGGTATGAAGCACAGTCAAGACTAGCAGTCAGCAAGGCTTCTTCCATAATGGGGATTTACAATGAATCACTCGAATATCTTCGCGAAGTAGATCCCGAAACGCTTGACGAATCCCTTTACAAGAGTTACTTGAACACCCGTATCGGGGTGTATGAGAGTATGAGCCGTTATGTCGGTAAAAATGAAAGGGCGAAAGCTTATAAAGCACTTTCAGACCGGTATAGGGATTCACTGTTGTTGATTCTTGCTCCCCATACAACGGATTACTATCTGATCGGGGGGGAATGTAAAATGGCAAAGGGGGAATATCAACGCGCAGAACAGCTCCTGCAAGAGGGGGTGGCGAAGCTCTCTCCGGAGAGTCGCGAAATGGCCTATCTGACCTATACCTTAGGGGAGTTATACGGTAAAACAGGCGATACCGAAAAGCAGATCCGAGCCTATGCTCAGTCGGCGTTGTGCGATGTGAAATGGGGGATAAAGGAGAATCTCTCTTTGAGTAAACTGGCGGTGTTATTGTTTGAAAAGGGGGATATAGACAGGGCATATTACTATATTAATAATAGTATCGATGACTCTACTTTTTCCGGAGCACGTTTGCGTACGTTGGGCATTTCGGAGGTTCTGCCGGTGATTGTTGAGGCATATCAGCAGAAAAGAACCCAACAAACGAGGTGGATGTGGGTTTTTATCGTAGTGATCAGTGTATTGGTGGTTGCGATGGGGATTTTATGGCTCTTTACTTATCGCCAGATGAAACGCCTGGCGGAGGCACGGAAAGCATTGGATGAGTCAAATCAGCAACTCGGTCATCTGAATGCGGAACTAGAGGCGATAAATCGTCATCTTTCCGAATCGAATGAAGTGAAAGAGGGGTACATAGGGCATTTCCTGAATCTTTGCTCCGATTATATCGAAAAACTCGAGAACTACAAGAAACTGGTAAACCGAAAGATCACTTCCGGACAGATTGCGGAGCTGCAGCAGATGACCGCATCTGATAAACTGGTGGATAGTGAACTGAAATCGTTTTATAAGAATTTTGATCAGACCTTCTTGTTTCTATATCCCTCCTTTGTGCAGGAATTCAATCAATTACTTCGTCAGGAAGATCGATTTGAATTGCATTTGTCCGATGGATTGAATACGGAATTGCGTATCTTTGCTTTAGTGAGACTCGGGATTACCGATAGTTCCCGTATCGCTGCTTTTCTTCGTTATTCGGCACAGACAATTTATAATTATCGCACACGTGTCCGCAATCGCGCGATAGGTGACCGGGATGAATTTGAAGAGCAAGTACGAAAAATCGCAGTCCATCGCAAGCGTGATAAGATTAATTGAAAAACAGGCATATGGCAACAGAGCATGCACATCATCACCATCATCATGAACCGATGGTGTTGGATAAGGTAAACAAAGCGTTTATCATCAGTATTATTTTGAATTCCGCCTTTGTGGTTGTTGAGGCCGTGATCGGTCTGGTTAATAATTCTTTGGCCCTGTTGTCTGATGCGGGGCATAACCTGGGCGATGTGTTCAGCCTATTGCTGGCGCTACTGGCCTTTAAACTTGCCAAATTCAAACCGACAGCCAAATACACTTATGGCTACCGAAAGAGTACGATTTTGGTTTCTTTATTGAATGCCTGTATCTTGCTGATGACGGTAGGAATTATTTTAGTGGAAAGTATTCGCAAACTAGCTCATCCTTCCCCTATGGACGGTGATGCGATTGCCGTTGTAGCCGGAGTAGGTGTGTTGATAAACGGATTTACGGCATGGCTGTTCTTTAAGGATAAAAATAAAGATTTGAATGTAAAAGGTGCTTACCTACATCTTGCCGCGGATACGTTGGTTTCGGTGGGTGTTGTTGTTTCAGGAATTATCATCTCCTTTACGGGGTGGTACATCATTGACCCGTTGATCGGTATCGCCATTGCTGTTGTGATTTTTATCTCTACCTGGGAGTTGTTATCGCACAGCATCAGACTCTCTCTCGACGGAGTACCTCCTGGAATGAATGTAGAGGAGATCAAGCAGGAGATGGTTGAAGAATTACCTTTTGTTGAGGAGGTTCATCATATGCATCTTTGGGCAATCAGTACGACGCAGGTAGCGCTTACAGCCCATGTGGTCTTGGATTCTTTAGACCAGCAATCAAGAAAAAAACGGGAAATAAAAGAGATGCTTCGGCAGCACGGGGTGGGGCATGTGACGGTAGAATTCGAATCGGGACAGGAGACCTGCCCCGATGAGGATGATAAATCTTTTCTAACACCGGAATAATCGGCAGATTATTTAACGGATCAAAACCAGATCTCCTTCGCGGAATCCTGTTGTGATGTGGGGAACCCTTAGCAAGTCGATCTCCTTGAGCTCGCTCATTGCCTCTTTAAGGATGCGAACCATCACTTTCCGGAAATACTCCCATTCGATGTGTTCGTCAATCTCTAGATCGGGGCATTCTCTCTCTTCGGGAACGAAATCTTCCCGGAGAGACCAATCGTCATCTTCCGCATTATACACTTTGGCACCGGTTAGTTCAATGCCATAGGGCTCAAATAATCCGAAGTTAAGAGCTTTGATCCCTTTTGGTAACTCTTCCTCTTCGTCGATCCTTACGATCCAATCTTTCACATTTTGCTTCAGAATAGAATATTCTGCATCTGTAAAACGCATCGCTTGTTGTTGTTTTAAATGTTTAGTCTTCCTTGGTTTAACGGCTGATACGAAGCGCCGTATTCTTAAATCAAATTTATAATATTTCTTTTTATGTTGAACGTTTTCAGAACAAAAAATAGATATTCGAGAGGGAAGATTCTGTGTTAATGGGCTATTGTTAAATTCACCCTGTTTCCATCATTAAATTTTGTTTGTATATCTTCAGGAGGATAAATGATCTTTAAGAAGAGGGCTGCATTCTGAATCGACATCGGAATGCAGTCCTTTTTTTGTCAGGAGTGAATAATCGGGAGAAATCAAACACCCAACCAGCCTTTCTTGAGAAGGCACATTTCGATGGAGGATTAAATAACAGATTATATACAATTGACCAAGTGTCGTAGGGGTATATAGGAAAAGTTGCGTTATAGAAGCAAAGATCTTTAGCTAGGGATTTAATCTATTTTGTAATACGCTTAAAAAAATTCAAATGAAAATCAGATTGTTAATTCTAAATTTGAGCCTTCTATTTGTAACGAATGCTTTCTCTCAGAAAAAAGATGATACGAATGCTGTAGCCCTTCATCGCCACGATCTGCGGATCTCATATAGTGATGCATTAACACTAGGTATCTCAAATTTCTTAGGTGTGGGTTTGTCTGATGCACTCACAAATACAACACGAAGCGATGCTAAATCATCCGGAATGCTAACCCTGGGATATCGTTATTCTCTACAACGATTTAAGGTTGGTGCTGATCTGGGATTTGTGAACATCACAAGCAAGGCAAGTTTTTTCGGAGAGAAATTTCCTTCGATTAAAGAACGTGATTTGAATTTCATAGTATTGCCATCCGGAGAGTTTCTTTATTTCAAAAAAGGTTTGGTTGAGTTATACGGTTCGGCCGGCGCCGGGGTGATTTTCTCGCGTACCTCTGTCAGTGGTTTGAATCCTGCCGGGAAAAAATATGCTACGGGATATAAGTCCAAACTTACCTCTGATTTCGCCTATCAGGTCAACCCGATTGCCATTCGTGTGGGCAATGATCGGATTGCCGGATTCTTTGAAGCCGGATTAGGTTATAAAGGTTTCACAACGATAGGTGTGAGCGTGCGTTTTTAATGTAAGATTCCGATTTCATTTATTATTTATGGATAACAAAGCCCGAAAAGATCGATTTAAAATATTATTTGAGGAATATTATTCAATGCTTTGCAATATTGCATATCAATATATTCCTGATACGGATGAATGTGAGGATATTGTTCAAGAAGCGTTTATTTCAATCTGGAACAGAGGAAAAGATGAATTACCTCCTCCGGAGTTCGGTGCCTATATTGTTACTTCTGTAAAAAATAAATGCATCTCCTCTTTAAGACAGCGGAAATTGGATGTCATTCCGATGGATGCAATTAATTCATTGCCGGGCTTTGTGGAAACAGAGGAACACCCCGGCGATGAATCTCCCGATCCCGACGAGATTCTCGCAAATGCACTCGCTATTTTGCCACCAAAATGCCGGATCGTTTTTAATATGAGTAAACTCAAGGGGATGAAATACCGCGAGATAGCTCAAGAATTGAACGTTTCCGAAAAAACAGTTGAAAATCAGATGGGCAAGGCGATGAAGTTGCTTCGAGCCTATGCGATAGCCAATCCGGTACTAATTTCGATACTTATTATTCTAATCATCCTTTGCAAATACTAAACAAAAATATGAATAATTCAGATAAGACAGATCTGTTATTGGCCAAATATTTTTCGAACGAACCAATGCCCATTTCCGAGAAAGAGGAGCTGGATAACTGGATCCGTGCAAATCAGGAAGAGTTTCTTCAACTTGAGACGTTGATGCATAAGATGCGCGGTGAAGAGATAAATGAGGCTGTTCCATTCTGTTTCGATACATCTTTGGCTTGGAATAAAGTGGAAAAACAGCTTGTTACCCAGGGAAAAGTGGTTAAAAGGCATCATCTGTTTTCGGTATTGGGAATTGCAGCATCGCTACTTTTGATTGTTGCTCTTTCACTGTTTTTCTTCAACGAATCAACGCCTTCGATGTTGCATTATGCTAACGTTACGCCTCAGTCCATGCAGATTGTGTTACCGGATAGCTCACAAGTGCAGTTGTATCCGCACTCTTCTCTCGATTACCTTGTTGCCAAACAGAAGAGAGAGGTAAAATTAAAAGGAAAGGCATTTTTTGATGTGAAAAAGGTGCAAGGAAGCTCTTTTGAGATAACCGCGGAAGAGATGACCATTACCGTGGTCGGTACCTCGTTTCTGGTAGATGCTTTCTCCGATTCCGATGCTGCGGTATTTGTGAAAAACGGAATTGTACGTGTCGATGCAGAACAGGAATCGTTACTGCTTAAAGCAAATCAACAGGTGCAGATTTCAGACGGGAGGATGGTTCGGGATACCATTGTGAATCCGGCACTGTTTCAGATCGGAATCACACCTCCTGTTTTGGTTTTTGAGAAAGAGCGACTGGATGGGGTAGTAGATCAGCTTGAGACGCTTTTTTCGGTTCGGATAGAAATTCCGGAAAGTGTGCGAGGTAACTTGATAACAACTCGTTTTGAAACCACTTCACTGGCGGAAATTTTGCAAGAGCTGTCTTATTTATGTAATTGTACTTATCAAAAAGATTCGAACGGAATATATATTTTAATTGAGAAAGAAATAAACGATTAGGTGTTGTATGGTTGTGAGGTTTATGATTATCCTAACCCTGAGTTTGATCTGTACAAGGTCTTTTGCAGTAGGTGATGCACCGAAGAAAGAAGGGAAGGAAAAGGGGTGTGAAGTAACGGAAGAGACTGTCGTATTGACGGTCTCTTCCGCGCCTGTTTATGAATGGTTCTCTCTCTTGGAACAGCATGGGGTCATTCTATCATACAACGCCACTTTAATTGATCTCAATAAACGGGTAGCGGTAAAAACGAGTCGGATGAAGGTGAAAAACCTCTTGGCACTTTTGCTGGATGATTACATTTACCAGTTACTCCCGGCATCCGGTCGAAAGGTTATTATCCAGATTATCGGACGAAAGGAGGTTTCTTTTACCGGAATCGTCAAAGATGGTAAATCGTTAGAGAAGCTTTATGGCGCTTCAGTACATCTTATAAACAAAGATACCGGAAAGAGAACCGGAATTTCGGCGGATGAATTCGGATTCTTCGTCCTACCCGTTGTTCCCGGTTCATATATCATCGAAGTCAGCTATATCGGTTATCA
This sequence comes from Bacteroidales bacterium, assembly GCA_036655355.1. Lineage (GTDB taxonomy): Bacteria > Bacteroidota > Bacteroidia > Bacteroidales > JAUNSR01 > JAUNSR01. The sequence goes on along the minus strand of JAVVQG010000002.1, from coordinate 72,440 downwards.
TACCCGGCGCGAAGAGGTTGAGGTCAAGAAAGATATCCTCCTTTCTTATTTATTGCAGCCTGATGAAGTTCTATTGGATGAGGTGACGATTGCTCTTCGGAAAAACGATCAGTATGAGCTTGATGAATCCTCTTCTACCGCTAATTTGTTGTCATTCAGTAGTGCGGATCTTTTTTCGCAAGCAAAAATATTACCCGGAGTGGCCGGCTCCGTCTTGAGTCAAGAGATACAGGTCAATGGTGGTGGAAGCGATGAGAATCAGGTTCTCATGGACGGAATCCGCATCTATCATACCAATCACCTGAATACCATGTTGTCGACTTTCAATGGTGATGCGGTGAAAAACATCGCCTTTTATAAAAGTTTCTTTCCTTCGCAATTTGAAGGACGTTTATCGTCCGTGACGGATTTTAGACTCAAAGAGGGAAGTAAATCAGCGCATCATCAAACCATTTCGCTGGATATGCCTGCCGCGTCCGTACTTTTGGAAGGACCTATCAAAAAAGATAGGGTTTCTTATATGTTGAGCGGTCGTCACAGTTGGCTCGATTTCTTTAACGGCCTCTTAGCTGAAGAGAAACAGGTAAATCACTCTTTCGCGGATTATAATTTGAAACTCACTTACGATATCAAACCGGGACAATCTGTTCAAGGTATCGTTTACCGCTCGTCCGATGAATATTATGCGCCCGACACGAATGATGATATACAGGCGGTCCTTTCTTGGAATAATGAGCTTTATGCGATAAAATACAGAACCGTATTTGGGAAAAAACTATCCAATACGAATACATTCGCTTATACCCGTTATGTAAACAAAGTGTATGCCAACGGCTATTATGAGGATATTGAGGAACATATTCAAACCGGCATCAAAGAGTTTTCAGCTACGTCTCTTTTTGAATATCGTCTCACCGCCCTTTTCAAAATGAATTGGGGAGTGAAGGCATCTTTCGGTCAGTTCGATCTGATCGGCGCATATGCCGATTCGCCGAATGAAAAAGCGAGAATTAATCAATATGCTCTTTTTTTTGATAATGAAGCGCGTTTAACCGATCGGTTATTTATGCAGGTCGGGATAAATATGGTAACCTATGCGCCCGCTCGGTCCGAGAATTTTTATAGTTTCCAACCCCGTTTCTCGTTGAAGTATTCGTTGGGCGACCGACATCTGATGTATGCTACTTTTTCAAGAATGGCACAATTTTATCACTACCTCCGAATAGACGATATCACGCTGCCTACGGATCTGAGGATGCCGAGTATAAACGGATTTCAGCCACGCACCTCAAATCATTATGAAGGGGGATGGAAAATCCTTTTGGGTAATGGTTATGTCGATTGCTCGCTCTATTATAAAGATCGCGCGAATACGATTGCTCTCCGTCCCGGATTGTATCCTTTCGATAATGAATGGAGCAAATACATTATGGTCGGGAAAGGTAGAAGTTACGGGATAAAGCTATCTTTCCTAAAGGAGTGGACCCGATTCTCAACACAACTCGCTTATACTTATTCCAGGAGCCAGGAGCGATTTGATGAATTGAAAGAACGAGGTTTGATTCCTTCATTGAATGATATGCCGCATTTGTTTAACGGAGTCGTTTCCTATAAATTGACGGATAATCACCGAATCTCGGCGGGAGGGAGCTTTCGTTCAGGGCGCGTGATAAATAATGCGCATGATATGGAGTTGTGGAATATCGATCCGGAAATGGATGCTACTTTCTTTCGGGTTTCACGTTATCCTTTTAATTATCGATTGGATGCAAGTTATATATATACGAAACGATTCTCGAATGGTCCGGAATTGCTATTCCGTTTTGGACTTTATAACATCATCGGTAATCCTTCGAGTGAGGAGATGATTGATTTCTATTCGATCGATTTTAGAAAGAATTGCCTGCCATATGGTGCGGTTACTGTAAAATTCTGAGTTCGGAGAATATATACCTAAATAATCACTTGCTTATATAGAAAAAAAGAACCTTTTTATTCACTGAAATCAAAATTCGTTTTTGCTTTCAGTTCCTCCGAAGTGAATCCCAAAGAGGCATCGGTTGAGATATTGATTTGTTTTCTTCCCCGGTACAGATTCTGCTTTGAGTTAGAGGTGCTCATTCGAACCACACCTTTGATTTCATTCGCTTTAATAGAGAATATGTATCCCTTAAACTTGCATTTTAGGTTTGCCGGAACATCTTTTAGCGTTAACTTAAATGGCAATGGTTCATCGATTTTCACCGTTTTTCCATCTTTGTCAGTATACTCCCCTTTTATGAATAGGGTGGAATTACCTGTAATTTCTTCAAATTCGGTTTCATAAGTTACATCTTTAGAGGCCAACACTTCATCGTTTTCTTTGTTACAACTTGCAAACAATGCTCCGAAGGAGATCATTAAAATGAATAATTTTTTCATACGTCTATATTTTATTTCTGTTTTATATATTCTCCTGCCAGAGAACCTCCTCCACGGCAGAAATAATTTAAATCATATCTGTTGTCAAAATCAGCGGTAGATACTTCAAGTAGGTTGTCTCCGACAAAACGAATAACCATCGTGGAGTTCATATTTTTATTTATTTCGGAAAGAGCGATCTCTATCTGATTGTTTATGATATGTCCACGTGCAGAGAAAATCGTTTCTCCTTTGGCATCCGAAGAGGCGAACCATACATTCGGTCTCTCTTGATTGTCGGAACGGATATCTACGTATTGTGTAAATCCGTTATTCTCTTCCGAAATGGGTGAAAGGAAATACTTCCCTTCAAAATCATGTATCGAAAGCGGCTTTTCTCTTTGTAATACAATTGAATCTTGGTGGTTGTGGAGACTCATTGAGAGGTAACCGCACAAAGGTCATGAGGCGACCTGTGGCGATTTCATATCTTCTGCTTATTGATCTCCGGGTTAATCAGAGATAGAGGCGGAGAACTCACTCCATCCGGAAGCATTCTTGTAAGCATCGACTGCGGTTGTGGGTACTTTTATCGAAAGGATGTTAGATGGGAAACCGTACCATTGTCCGTGTATCGTATTTGCAACGGGTGGGGTTGTGGCTTTCACTTCCACCTCTTTTAGTCCCGAATATCCGAATGCAGAGAAGCTGATTTCTCTGACCGATGCCGGGATGATTAGTTCGTGAACGTTCGGGCTACTGTTAAGGATGCTTTGTCCGATAGCTTCTATTCCGTCGGGTATTGAAAGAAAAGTGAGTTTGGGACATCTTTCAAAACAGGAATTATCCATTCTACGAGCCTGATTGAAATTGTTGTCAGGGTAATACTCGCCATAGGTCTCGGCCCGTTCAAGGTTCGGGGCGAGATAAAAGGCTCTACTCTCGATGCTTTTAAGGTTGTTCGGTAATTGGATTGTGCGACATCCTGATTCGCGAAATGCCTCAATTTCAATCGCTTCCAAATGTCTGGGAAGTATGATTTCAGATAAATTCTCCGTATTCATAAATGCCTGACTTTTGATTCTTTTCAGTGATTCAGGGAGTGACAATTCTTTTATTCCACTAAGTGTAAACACTTCATTTTCAATAACTGTAAGGCGTGTGTTTTTTAAGTCGGCTACTTGCAATGCGTTGCAAGAATAAAAGGCCGCCTCTCCAATATGTTCCAGCGATTTAGGGAATATGACCGATTTGATTCCGGACCATGCGAAAGCTAGTTCTCCGATCGAAGTGACACCTTCGTTCAAGATAACGGTTTCAATTTTATTGTTGTTGTAGAAAACTTTATCACCGATAGCTTTTACGGAAGAGGGTAGGGTAAGCTCTTTTATTTCTCCTTCAATCTTAAGCAGAACTCCCTCTTTGACCCGAAGTGGCAAAACTTGAATTTCAAATGAAGCTTTCTGTTTTTGGATGGTAAGGGTAAGCGGCAGTTTCTCAATAGCCGTTTCGGAGCTAAAACCACTGATATCTTCTTTTCGAATTTTAATTTCCGAAACAGAATTGTCGTCATAAACACCTTCCACTACCATTTTATCAATATTAAGATCCTCTTCAAGCGTATAGATAAGTTTTTCGGGAAGAGTCTTAATTCGAATCTCCTTTAAGACTTTCTTGTTTATTTCAGGCAAATGTTCTTCGGATGACTCTTTCGAACAGGATGAAAGGGAGATGATGCTGCCTAGAGTAACAGCAATCAGAAAGATGATTTTTTTTATACTCATAAAACAAATTAAAAGGTTGATTTATCCCTATAACGCAGTTTTTCTGAAATACCCCTATTGCGATATCGTATTTTTCTTTCGCATCAGAATATTTTTTTGAGTAGGATGGAAGAAGCAGGGTAGGTGATCGTCATAATTTCCGGAGAGGGGCAATCTCTTTTTTCGATAAAGCTATAAACAACCGGATATTTTGCTTGAGCCAATATTTTACTTGAGCCATTAAAAACAGGCAATATACAAATCAAAAAGCCCCGAAATCTTTCGATTCCGAGGCTTTGTTGCGGTATGGACGGGACTCGAACCCGCGACCCCCTGCGTGACAGGCAGGTATTCTAACCAGCTGAACTACCACACCGTTTTGGGTTGCTTATCGGGCTTTGTTTCCCGATTGCATTGCAAAAGTACACGCTTTTTTTGAATCTGCAATAGATGACGATCTATTTTCACTAATTTTTAGAATTTAATTCACGCTGATCTATTCTGTGTTTCGTTAACTGTTCTGAAAAGCAATATGTTACAAAATTGGGTGCTTTTTATTAAGCTTAATCACTATATTTGCCAAATAGCTCACTTAAAGTATGACATACTCGATTAAAGATATAAAGATGAAGAACTGTAAATTAAAGAACGTGATTATTCCTGCATTGGGGATGTTAATGGTATCAAGTTGTCAACCTGCACAGAAGAAAGAAGCAAATCATACGGCAGCAGAAACAGCTGTTAAAGATACGGTGGCACAGACTCCTGTTGAGCAGAATGAAGGATATATTGTGCGAGTTGGACAGATGGCTCCGGATTTTACGATGAAGTTGACCAATGGCGAAGTCGTGAAACTCTCGGAACAGCGCGGAAAGGTGGTGATGCTCCAGTTTACTGCAAGTTGGTGTTCGATTTGTCGAAAAGAGATGCCGTTTATCGAATCGGATATCTGGAACAAACACAAAGAAAACCCTAATTTCGCATTATTCGGCATTGACCGCGATGAGCCGCTTGAAACAGTGGTGAAATTTGCAGAACAGACGGGGGTAACCTATCCGATGGGATTAGATCCGAATGCAGACATTTTTGCACTATTCGCAGAGCGTAATGCCGGTATTACCAGAAACGTGATTATTGATAAAACGGGCAAAATCGTTATGCTTACCCGTAAATTCAAGGAGGAGGAGTTTAAAAGTATGACTGCTCTGATTGATAAAATGCTTCAGGAATAAATGCAATTGCAATGAAAGTAGCGATCGTTAAATACAATGCGGGAAATATCTACTCTGTAGAATGTGCATTAAAGCGTGTGGGGATAACTCCGATCATTACCGATGATAAAGAGGTGTTATGTGCAGCGGACAAGGTGATTTTTCCGGGAGTAGGAGAAGCACGTTCCACAATGGAATATCTCAAAGCGAACCGATTGGATGAGGTAATCCGTAATCTCAAGCAACCGGTACTCGGTATTTGTATCGGAATGCAGTTGATGTGTCGCCATTCCGAAGAGGGAGATGTAGATTGTCTGGGTATTTTTGACGTCCCCGTAAAACGTTTCGTTGCACCGGATTCCTCCCTGAAAGTTCCTCATATGGGATGGAATCAGCTGGAGAATGTCGGTGGGGATTTGTTTACAAATCAAATGAACGACGATTTCGTTTACTATGTGCATAGCTATTATGTTCCCGTGAATGAATTTACAGTCGCCACAACCAACTATATTCAGCCTTTCAGTGCTGCTTTACAGAAAGATAATTTTTATGCTACCCAATTTCATGCTGAAAAAAGCGGGGAGTTAGGAGAACAAATCTTACGTAACTTTTTTGAGATATGATTGAATTGATTCCGGCTATTGATATCATCGACGGGAAATGTGTGAGACTTTCGCAAGGAGATTACTCACGAAAGACTATCTATAATGAAGACCCTTTGGAAGTGGCTCTCGAGTTTGAGGCTCACGGACTCCATCGGCTTCATTTGGTGGATTTAGACGGTGCGAAGGCCAATCACATTGTCAATTGGCGCGTTTTGGAGCGAATCGCGTCCAAAACGTCTCTCCTAATAGATTTCGGAGGGGGACTGAAAGCAGACTCCGACCTGGATATCGCCTTTAATTCAGGTGCCCAGATGATCACGGGTGGAAGTGTCGCGGTAAAGAATCCCGAATTGTTTACCAGTTGGATTCATCGGTATGGTCCCGAAAAGATTATCTTGGGAGCCGATGTAAAAGGTTCAAACATAGCCGTAAGCGGATGGTTGGAAGATACGGATATCACCTGGGACGGCTTTATTTCTGATTATCACAAAAAAGGAATCATCAAGGTGATCAGTACCGATATTGATCGCGATGGAATGTTGCAAGGTCCTGCTGTTGAACTTTATCAAGAGATGATGGATCGGATTCCGGGATTATTTTTGATCGCAAGCGGCGGAGTTAGTTCCCTGGCGGATATTGAACGATTGAACGAGGCGAACGTTCCGGCCGTTATTTTTGGAAAAGCGATTTATGAGGGGCGCATACAACTGAAAGATCTGATTCGTTTTATCGACGGAGCGAATCGGGAATAAAAAGAGATACAGATGTTAGCAAAGAGAATAATTCCCTGTCTGGATGTTAAAGACGGGAAAACGGTTAAAGGGATTAATTTTGTAAATTTCCGCGATGCGGGTGATCCCGTAGAATTAGGTCGTCAATACAGTCTTCAGGGAGCTGACGAGTTGGTCTATCTTGATATAACCGCTTCGCATGAAGGGCGAACTACCTTTACCGATCTTGTAAAGAAGGTGGCTGCACAGGTCAACATACCCTTCACCGTAGGGGGAGGTATCAATACGCTGGCCGATGTGGATCGTTTGTTGAATGCTGGCGCGGATAAAGTCTCTCTCAACTCCTCGGCGTTGAGAAATCCCGTGCTTATATCCGATATTGCAACTCATTTCGGCGATCAGGTTTGTGTGGTGGCGATCGATGCAAATTGGGAAGAGAATGCATGGCGCTGTTATCTGAACGGAGGCCGTTTGTCCTCTGACCGTACCCTTTTTGAATGGGCGAAAGAAGCTCAGGAACGGGGAGCGGGCGAGATCCTTTTTACCAGTATGAGTCACGATGGCGTCAAACAGGGTTATGCCAATGAAGCTTTGTTCCGATTGCACGAATCACTTCGCATCCCCGTGATCGCATCGGGAGGCGCAGGTACGAAAGAGCACTTCCTGGATGCTTTCGTAAAGGGTAAAGCAGATGCTGCTCTTGCCGCAAGTGTTTTTCATTTTGGCGAGATACCCGTGCATGACTTAAAACAATACCTTGCAGAAAACGGAATTTGTGTACGTAAATAAAATACAAAGAGCTATGAATATAGATTTTGCAAAGATGGGCGGTTTAATTCCCGCTATCATTCAGGATAATAAAACCGCGAAGGTTTTGATGTTGGGTTTTATGAATGAAGAAGCATTCAAAGAAACACAGGAATCAGGCAAAGTGACTTTCTTCTCACGTTCAAAGAATCGCTTGTGGACGAAAGGCGAAAAGAGTGGGAATTTTCTAAATGTAGTTTCAATCGCCATCGATTGTGATCAGGATACCTTATTGATAAAGGTGAATCCGGTTGGACCGGTTTGCCATACGGGTGCCGATACCTGCTTTGACGAAAAGAATCAGGAAGATATCATGTTCTTTAAATACCTCCAGGATTTTATTGAGAAACGTCATCAGGAGATGCCCGAAGGCTCTTATACCACCACTTTGTTCCAGAAAGGTTTGAACCGAATGGCTCAGAAAGTGGGAGAGGAAGCGGTAGAGACTGTGATCGAGGCTACAAACGGTACAGACGAAAGAATGATTTATGAAGCTTCCGATCTGATGTATCACCTGATTGTATTGCTTACCTCAAAAGGATATCGCATCGAAGACCTGGCAAGGGAATTGATGAAAAGACATCATTAAGCGTAGGTACACCGACTTCCTTTTGCACCTTTTCTTATTGCACCTTTTCTTAACGCAGGGGAAGTTTGGGTATTTTCATCATCCATTATCAAAATAGTATGATTCTAATAGATTATAAAGGCGTTTCAATACGACGTCAGGAACTGACCGTATTGAAAGGTGTCGATTTGCAGATTCACAAAGGCGAATTCATTTATGCGATCGGAAAAGTGGGCTCGGGTAAAAGTAGCCTTTTGAAAACAATGTATGGCGAGATTCCTCTGGCTGGAGGAGAAGCTACGGTACTCGACTACAATCTGGTCAAACTCCGAAAAAAAGACCTCCCTTATCTGAGAAGAAAGATCGGAATCGTTTTTCAAGATTTCCAGTTGTTGACAGACCGTTCTGTGAATGATAATCTTGAATTTGTTTTACGTGCGACAGGTTGGAAACGGAAAGAGGAGATTGTGGAAAGGATGGATGCCGTACTGCGTCAGGTTGGTATGCACAATAAAGGATACAAGATGCCTCATCAATTGTCGGGTGGGGAGCAGCAACGTGTGGTGATTGCGCGTGCATTACTGAATTCTCCTGAGATCATTCTGGCCGATGAACCTACGGGAAATCTTGATCCCGAAACGGGAGCCATGATTGTTTCTCTGTTGCATGATATCTCGAAAATGGGTACAACCATAATCATGTCCACCCACAATCACCTCCTTACCCGTGAATATCCCGGAAGAGTGATTCGGTGCGAAAATCAAAGCATAGAGGAAGTGCAACCTGTTGATTTTGTACAAAAAGAAGAAAAGAATGCAATTTTTGTGTAGAATTTCTTTAATTGGCGCGAGGAAATATTATTTTTGCCTTTCAAAATCATTGAATAGATAGCCGTTTGTAAAAATCGGAATAATTCAGCCAGTGGATGAGGAAGGTCTCCCTAATGACGCCCAAACTTAAAATTATAAGAAAAACTCTTTAATTAAAACGAAAAATGAAAGTTTTAAAGTTTGGTGGAACATCTGTGGGTTCAGCACAGAGAATGAAAGAAGTAGTTAACCTGATTCTTGACGGTGAACAGAAAATTGTGGTTTTGTCGGCAATGGCAGGAACAACAAATACATTGGTCGAGATTTCTGATTATTTATATAAGAAAAATCCGATAGGTGCTAATGAAGTCATTAATGCTTTGGAACGAAAGTATTTTGAGACGATCGAAGAACTTTATTCAACTGCTGAATATAAGAAACAGGCAAAGGAGATCATTAAATCTAATTTCGATTACATCCGCTCATTTACAAAAGACCTGTTTACTCTTTTCGAAGAGAAAGTGGTTTTGGCTCAGGGAGAATTGATGTCAACGGCAATGGTAAACCTTTATCTTCTTGAAAAAGGGGTTAAATCATCTTTGCTTCCGGCACTCGAATATGCCCGTACCGATAAAAATGCAGAACCGGATCCGGTATATATCCGCGAAAAGCTTACCGGGCTGCTGGCTCAGAATCCAAACCAGGATATTTACATCACACAGGGTTACATCTGTCGCAATGCTTATGGCGAAATCGATAACCTGCAACGTGGTGGGAGCGATTATTCAGCATCTCTGATCGGTGCGGCTATCAAAGCTGAGGAGATTCAGATCTGGACTGATATCGACGGTATGCATAACAATGATCCCCGTTTTGTAGAAGGTACTTCCCCTATCCGTCAACTTCATTTTGAAGAAGCCGCAGAACTGGCTTATTTCGGAGCGAAAATCCTTCACCCTACTTGCATTACACCGGCTAAACTTAACAATATCCCGGTTCGTTTGTTGAATACAATGGAGCCTAGCGCTCCGGGTACGTTAATTTCAAATGAAACAGAATTGAAAAAGATCAAAGCAGTAGCAGCGAAAGATGGCATTACATCGATTAAAATCAAATCGGGTCGTATGCTGATGGCTTATGGGTTCATGCGTAAGGTATTCGAAATCTTCGAAACTTATCAGACTCCGGTTGACATGGTAACGACTTCGGAAGTGGGCGTTTCCCTTACAATCGATAATACCCGTCATTTGCCGGAAGTATTGGATGAATTGAAAAAATTCGGTACGGTAAGTGTTGATGAAGACATGGTGATTATCTGTGTGGTGGGTGATTTGGAATGGACTAACCTTGGATTTGAATCGAAGGTAATGGCTGCTCTTAAAAACATTCCTGTTAGAATGATTTCTTACGGAGGTAGCAACTACAACATCTCTCTTCTTGTAAAAGCTGAAGATAAGAAAAGAGCTTTACAAGCTTTAAGTGACAACTTGTTTAACAATTAAAATAAAACCCCTCGGGGAGATAAAGGCAACCAATCTCCATTGGTTGCCTTTTTAGATTTTATCCCCGTCCCCCGGGCGCCCCGGCTTTGATTTATGGCTGCGGGTCAGAAAGTGATTGAACTATTATGAAGACGAATTTTCCTATCGCTCAGTTTGAAAGAGTGAATACCCCTTTCTATTATTATGATAACGAGCTTTTGCAGGCTACGTTGGATGTGATTAATCAAGAAGCTTCAAAATATGGCTATCACGTTCATTATGCAGTCAAAGCGAATGCGAATGATGAGATCCTGAAGCAGATTCGTAAGAATGGATTAGGGGCTGATTGTGTGAGCGGCGGTGAAGTGAAAGCCAGTCTCGATGCCGGGTTTGCGGCAGAAAAGATCGCTTTTGCCGGTGTCGGAAAAGCCGATTGGGAAATAAACCTTGCGCTGGATGCGGATATTTTCTGTTTTAACGTGGAGTCGGTTCCCGAGTTGGAGGTGATTAACGAACTTGCGGCAGCCAAAGGAAAAATCGCGCGCGTTGCCTTCAGAATTAACCCCGATGTGGATGCGCACACCCATCACTACATCACGACCGGTCTGAACGAAAATAAATTCGGAATCAGTATGGAGCAGATGGATCACGTATTCGATCGTGCGGCAGAGATGAAAAATATCGAAGTGATCGGACTTCATTTCCATATCGGATCGCAAATCCTTGAAACGGAGCCTTTCGAAGCCTTGAGCAACCGTGTCAATGAACTTCAGGAAAAATTAGAGAAGTGTGGTATCAACCTGCGTGTAATCAATGTAGGAGGTGGATTAGGTATTGATTATGCTCATCCCGATACCAACTCGATTCCTGATTTCGCAGCCTATTTCGCAACATTCAATCAACACTTGAAACTTCGTCCGGGACAGGAAGTGCATTTCGAACTCGGTCGTTCGGTAGTTTGTCAGTGCGGCTCTTTGATTACCCGTGCGCTTTATGTGAAAGAGGGTGTGAACAAGAAATTCATTATCCTCGACGCGGGAATGAGTGACTTGATCCGTCCGGCTTTGTATCAGGCGCATCATGAAATACAGAACCTCTCGTCTCATGAACCGACTGAGTTATACGATGTGGTGGGACCGATTTGCGAATCATCAGACTGTTTTGGAAAAGAGGAACAAATTGCCAAAACACATCGCGGCGATTTGTTTGCGTTGAGAAGCGCCGGCGCTTACGGTCAGATCATGGCTTGTCAGTATAACTGCAGAACATTACCCGAAGCGGTCTATTCGGATAAACTGTAATCGCATTCTATCGAAAAACAGAAGGCGACACAATGAAATACAAAGCGGGTCCTTTCCTAATTATTAGGAAAGGACCCGCTTTTGTATTGAACTAACTTTTTAAATGGTTGTTATAGAATTAGAATAATAACCTTTAAAAAAAGTTTTCGATATGAGAAAAATAGTAGCTTTCTTAATAGTACTCTCTTTCCTTGCTGCCTGTAAGGGCAAGAAAGCGAATGAAGGAGTGATGTCCGAACAAAAATTGGATGAGATAAATACGAAGGCCGAAATGGATTATGCAAAATTATCCGGAACTTGGAAATGGGACTCCGTTTACCAAACTGGGCTTCAGTATTGTTACGGCACCGTATGGGCTGGTGATCGCTTGTTGATCTCAAATTATGGAGGTGAGACGCTCGATCCGCTCGGAATAAGCGGAAATGGTTTTATCATGCAGTTGAAAGATGGAGTGCTTTCTGAATATATTCCGAAAGGGATGGGGCTTAACAGCCCGAAAGGAATGGCAGTGAAGGACGATTATCTTTATGTTGCCGATGTAAACTGCATTCTCGTCTTTAATATGAAAGATTTGAAAGCGAAGCCGCAGGTGATAGCTTTCCCTGAAAATAACCTTTTCGTAAGCGATCTGGCTTTCCGGGATAACTTCCTTTATGCTTCAGTTCGTGATGCAGGTCTGATTTACTTCATGGAAATCACCGATCCTACCAAAATCTCACAATCTACACCGGATATTGGGATACCAACGGTCAGCGGACCAAACGGAATTACCATTTATAAAGATACGATGTTTATCTGCTCTTATCCTGTAGCTGAAATCGGAAAGGATAATTCGATCTATATGGTAAATAATCTCTTGGATCTGAACCCGATGCTTTATAAACTGGAGAGTTTGCCGGGATATTATTGTGGTATCCAATACGATCCTGTAAGTCGCATGGTTTATTACACAGACGGTATCAACGGGCAGCTCAGATCAATCGATATGAATGAGCAGACAAACAACAATCAATTGCTATTACCGGAGAAAGTGCTTCTTTCACCTCAGATGCTGACTTTGGCCAACGGTAAGTTGTATGTTCCGGATGTGGATGCAAGTAAACTGTATGTGTTTACCATTCCTGTGAAGAAATAGATTCGAAGATAGGCAATGAGAAATAGGCTTTCCGAATGTATGTAGTGCAACGAATAAGCCGACAGAAAAAAGGTATCATTCACAATTCACGTGAATGATACCTTTATTGTTAGAATTTTACCAATTCTTTGTATAGCCGCTGAACCGGTAATCCCATGATATTAAAATAACTTCCTTTTATGTTTTCTACCGCAACATACCCGATCCATTCCTGAATACCATACGATCCGGCTTTATCAAAAGGTTTGTAGTTTGAAACATAATAGGCGATTTCCTCATCGGAAAGAGAACCGAATGTTACTTCGGAGACAGCGGCAAAGCTTACCTCTTTCTCTTTCGTACGGATGCATACACCGGTAATTACCTGATGTACCGCTCCCGATAATTCGCGTAGCATCTGCATGGCATCCTTTTCATCCGTGGGTTTGCCATACACTTTACCCTCTTTCCATACAATCGTATCGGCCGTAATGAGCAACGTGTTTTCCGTTAGGTGGTCGGCGTAGGCTTCCGCTTTATTTCGTGCGATGTATACCGGGATCTCTTCACCGGGCATCTCTTTCGGAAAAGATTCATCTACATCGGGGAGTGCCGTTACCTCGTAGCTGATGCCCAATCCACCCAGTAGCTCGCGTCTACGTGGAGAATTGCTTGCCAGGAGAATCTTGTATTTTGATAGATTATCAAGCATGTCGTTTGCGTTTAATTCAATATTACCAACCGAAAGCTTCGTCCTGCATCCACAGTCCCTGAGCCTTCATAACCTGTTCAACCACGTCGCGTACGCATCCTTTTCCGCCATCGCGTCCGGATATGTATTTGCTGATGCCCTTGATTTCAGGAGCGGCATCGGCCGGACAAGTGGGTAATCCCACAAGCTGCATCACTTCATAATCCGGGATATCATCACCCATGTAAAGTACTTCTTCCGGTTTTAAGCCCGTTTGTTCCAGGTAATGTGCCAATTGCACTTTCTTTACTTTCGCCGCCAGGTAGAGGTGCTTGATTCCGAGCCCTTCGAAGCGAATTCTCACCGCTTCGGTATTTCCACCGGTGATGATCGCTACCTCGAGTCCCTTTTTTACAGCCAGTTGTAAGGAATAACCGTCTTTAATATTGATCATGCGCATTGGTTCTCCGTTGGGATGAAGCGGGATGATGTCTGACGAAAGTACGCCGTCAACATCGAAAACCAAGCCTTTTATTTTTGTCAGGTCGTGATTGATTGAGCTCATAATCGTGGTTTTTTCAGTTTGCGAAGAAACTGAAGGTTAGTATATAAAAAACTATGCCGGTTTATTTCGAGTGATCGTAGATACTCTTACTTAACAGGCGATAAATTTCACGTAAATTTTCATCATTCAACAGCGAAAGATGATTATTCATTACATTCTCATCGTATCGCATGGCGGGCCCCGTTTGAGCCTGTAGCGGATGAAGGATGCGTATCTTTTCTGCTGTTTCTGCAATTAATGGTTGAAGCGCGTCAAAGGGCAAGCCTTGTTCCTCAACCAACCGCGAGGCGATCGCAAACATGTGATTTGCAAAGTTGTTGGCAAAAACTGCTGCCAAGTGTAGGTGTTTGCGTTGCTCCGAACTGGCATCAATTACTTTGGTGCTTAGCTCGGAAGCCGCTTTTTTCAATAATGAACAGTCCTGCGCTGTGTGGGCTTCAATGAAAAAAGGGATTGAACTGAAATCGCATTCCCTGTTTTTACTGAAGGTTTGCAGGGGATAAAATACGCCGAAACGGGAAACGTAGGGAGCAAAGATGTCCATCGGAATGCTTCCTGCCGTATGTACCCATAATCCTTTGTTGTGCGGCATCGCCTGTAGTACCTCTTCCAAGACGGAGTCTTTTACAGCGAAGATGTACAGCTCCGCATCGTTGCGCACCTCTTGCAATGAAGTGGTATAATCGCATTGGAGGCAGTTGGCCAATGCCTCGGCCGATTCTTTCGACTGACTGAAGAGTTGTACGATTTCGAAACCTTTTCGGTGCATTTCGTAAGATAGTCGGGTTGCAAGATTACCCGCGCCGATAAATACTACTTTCATTTATATATATTCAATTTTAACATCGAGATCAAATGCGCCATCAATATGATATGCCCGTACTCGGGAGTCTCAGATGACGAAGCCAGCTTGTTATCGCTTGCGCAAAGCAAAGAACAGAAGAATGGTTCCTCCGGTCAGAAATAGCATCGGAACCACCAAATGACTATATCCCATTACCCAGTTATATACGGTATGGAATCTGAAAAGGAGTCCGAGCACAAGCAACAGAAGTCCCGGCGTTTTGTCTTTCTTGAAGATCAGGAAAAAGGCAGCCCCATACAAAAGAAAGGTTCTCCAGTCTAACATCTCCATACGTAGTCTCACAGATAACCTGCTGAATACACCCAAGACATTCAGCAAAAGTAACAGGCCGTAAAACGTCAGGGTCAGTCCCGTGCAGATTCGGGTTTCTTTATCTTTCATTTGTATAATCTATTTTTAACATCAAAGTCAAATGCGTCATCTATATACCTTTAGTTGGGTAAATCAACTTTTATCACCATTTTCCGATATGTACTTTTTCCCACTGAAGCTTCTCTTCATCAAACGGTTTCTTCTCTTCCGCTTTATGACCGATTGAGATGATTGAGAGCACTTCCATCTGATATGGAATATCCAGAATTTCACGTACGGCATCTTCTGCGGATTGTCCGTTTGCCGTATAACGTTTGTTCATCTGAATCCAGCAACTACCCAGACCGAGTGCTTCACACTGGAGCTGAATCAGAATAGATGCAATTGAACCATCCTCAATCCAAGTGTCAGAAGTAAGCGCGTCGCAAACCACAACGATGGCCAATGCCGCCCCTTCAATAGGACCGGCACCGTGCTCTTTGGCGTGGGCCAGACGTGCCAATGTTTCTTTATCCTCTACGGCGATAAATTGCCATGGATTTTTACGTTTGCCTGCAGGTGCCATCAAAGCAGCTTCCAAGATTGTTTTTACTTCTTCCGGAGTAAGCGGTTCATCCGTGTATTTTCGAATGCTTCTTCTTGTTTTCAAGAGATCGTGAAAATGCTCCATATCGTATTATTTAAAGGTTGTTTTTACTATACAAAGATAAGATGCAAATGATTAATATTTACATATCGGATTTGATTTCCTTTATCTTTGATTAAAAAGGATAAATTTGCAATTCATTCGTCACATTACATACGTAATTGTAAATCTTTACGTTTATACAAATGAAAAGAAGGAGGAGGCTACTCTTCCGGTTAACTGTGTTAAATATCATTCATGAGAATATGCTTTACCCTACTGGGGTTTTGGTTGCTGACCGCTTTATACGGACAGGATATTGTTAAGATCTCCGGGCAGGTTACGAATTCGGAGGGGGAGCCTATCGAGGTTGCTCATGTACGTCTTAAATCCGGAGTGATCGGAACGCTGACTGATTTCAAAGGAAAATATGAGTTGTCCGTACCGGCTTCAGACTCCGTTACGATTGTGTATAGTTGTCTGGGATTTAAACGGGTTACCCGCTTGCTTTTAAATCCTCAGGGAAAGACGCAGTTGAATGTGCGCCTTTATTCAAATGCCGAGGCTCTGGGTGAAGTGGAGGTGACGGCTAATCGAATTCAGGCCAATACCCTTGAAAAGATCGCGCTGGAGAATTCGCGTTTGATGCCCGATGCCTCCGGTGGAAGCGTGGAATCTCTACTCACAACCTTTGCCGGAGTAAATTCCAGTAATGAACTTAGTTCCCAATATTCGGTACGTGGAGGTAATTTCGATGAAAATATCGTTTACGTAAACGGTATAGAGGTGTATCGCCCGCAATTGGTGAGATCCGGACAGCAGGAGGGGCTTAGTTTTATCAACCCCGATATGGTAGGCTCCATCGGCTTTTCGTCCGGAGGATATGCCGCCGAGTACGGTGATAAAATGGCTTCAGTGCTTGATATCACTTATAAGAAACCGGAGCGTTTCGAAGGCTCCCTATCCGCGAGCCTTCTGGGTGGTTCGGTTGCGGTTGGACAAGCAGTCGGTCGTTTTACCCAATTACACGGATTCCGATTCAAGCAGAATTCCAATTTATTAAGCTCTCTCGATACGAAAGGGGAGTACAACCCCACATTCTTCGATTATCAGACGTATCTCACCTATCGCATTGCAGATCAATGGGATGTTAGTTTGTTGGGAAACATCTCGCAGAATAAGTATCAGTTTCGGCCGGAGAGTCGCACCACGTCATTCGGGACCCTCGAATCGGCGAAACAATTCACCGTCTATTTCGATGGGCAGGAGAAGGATCTTTTCCGTACATTTTTCGGCGCCGCTACGCTGTCATATCGAGGGATAAGCCGAACAACTCTCGACTTGCTTATTTCGGCCTTTGCCACGGACGAACAGGAAACGTACGACATCACCGGTGAATATTGGCTTGACGATGTGGCTGAAGAGAATGCTCCCGTGCAGGGTTCACTGGGGGTCGGCTCTTATCACGAGCACGCCCGAAACAAACTGAATGCCCGAGTGCTTGCATTGGCCGTGAAAGGAGTCACCAAATACCGGGAACATCAATTCGCGTACGGTGTCAATGTGCAGAGCGAGCGAATCAAAGATCGGATCAACGAATGGGAGATGCGTGATTCATCGGGCTATTCGCTTCCCAATACCGGAGAGCACGTGGAGCTCATTTATAGTCTCCATTCCAAATACAACAACACCACAACCCGAATGGGCGGATTTATTCAGGATACCTATCGTTTCAATGCGGCTCCTGGCAGATTCATCCTTACGGCCGGAGCACGCGCCTCTTATTGGTCGTACAACCGGGAGTTTATTATCAGTCCGCGTGCCTCCATCGCCCTGGTACCTGAAAACCGGGAGAACGTTACGTTGAGGTTTGCAACCGGACTTTACTATCAAACCCCCTTTTACAAGGAGTATCGCGATACCATTCGCGATGCCGATGATAATTTGGTCGTGCGGATGAACGACCGGATCAAATCGCAACGTGCCATCCATTTTGTATTGGGAGGTGACTACTCTTTTCGAAGTGCGAATCGTCCCTTTAAACTCACCACCGAATTGTATTATAAAAAACTGGATAACCTGATACCATACGAAGTGGATAATGTACGGATCAGATATTATGGCGACAATCTTGCCAAAGGGTATGCGACCGGGTTGGATGTGAAGTTTTTCGGGGAATTCGTTCCTGGAACCGATTCGTGGTTCAGTTTCTCGCTGATGCGTGCCCGGGAAACCTTTAACGGGGTTACGATGCCCCGACCTACGGAACAACGTTACAGTTTCGGACTTTATTTCAATGATTTTGTTCCAAAGTTCCCGAAGTACAAGATGAGCCTTAAAGCGATCTGGTCTGACGGACTACCCTTTGGTTCACCGGACAGGGGGCGACCGGCAGGCGTTTTTCGAACGACTCCTTACCGAAGGGTGGATATCGGACTGTCTCGTATGTTAAGCGGAGATCAAGACCGTATTATGAATCGGGGAAAAATGCGCTATATTAAAAGTATATGGTTGGGACTTGATGTTTTTAATCTTCTGGATATCAGTAATGTGAATTCCTATTATTGGGTCACATCAGTTAATGATCAGCAATATGCGGTACCCAATTACCTCACCGGACGACAAATTAATCTGAGGTTAAGTCTGGATTTTTAATTTTTTGCGATAAATCAAAGCGGAATGCGCCTTCTTGCCTGACGTCGAAGCAATCGATGTGGAGCGAGTCGCATTCCGCTTTGATGTTTCTTGCAATGTAATCGCGTAAGTTTCCGCTTAGAACCACTTGTTTAAATTCAACCAATGAGTTCATTTTATGGAGGGAACCTGTGAATCGATCGCCTAGGATCAAGATGTCGACGACTGCCTTGTGCGTCGTTTCACTTCTTCGGAAGTTGTTGTCTGTTAAATGCATAATCCGTTTGTCTCCGATTAGCAAGAATGGCCGATGTACGATGATCTGATCACTTAAGATTGAGTCGCACGGGATATAAATGAGCGGATCAAGTCTCTCTGCAATCACAAAGGGTCTCACGATGCGTTCAAGTTTACCCTTGTTTAAGGCGGAATCATGTGAAAAGAGGAAATGGCTCCGGTTCTTTACCAAATGCAACGCATTCGCCTCGCGTTGGTTGAATAGGATCAGTTCATGTCGAGTTTCCGGAGCATTGTATTCACGGTAGATCGATATGCTCAGAATGGAGCTAAGAAAAAAAATAAGTGGAAAGGCCTTTCTGTTTCGTAAGAAGAAAAGGAAAGAAATGCCTGAAATCATCCATAGAGCGGTTTCCGCCCTGTCAATAAATAGCTGATTGAAGTAGTTGCTTCCAGGTAAATTCTGCGTTAGGTGGACGATGCCCAATATCAGTTTTGCATATCCCTCCACAAAAACAGTATAGCCCGTAATGGGACCACACAGGAAGCCGAGTGCGATTAATAGAAAACAACTCAATAGAAATGGAGTTAATAATGGCAGTACGAGGAGGTTTGCAGGAATAAACCACAATGGGAAAACGTTGAAATAAAAGATACTTAATGGCAACGTTAATACCTGCACACCTAAAGTTACGCTCAATAATTCGACTCCCTTCAGAGCCATGCGTTGCACGCCCGACTTCCTCCTTTTTGTGCCGGTTTCCTCTTTTATCAGCAGATCTCGTATAAGAGGTGAGAAGATAAGGATTGAAAGTAAAGCGCAGAAACTGAGTTGAAATCCCAGGTCGTAAAGATAATAGGGATTGAAAAGCAGCATGCCAAAAGCGGTAGCAAACAAGATGTTGAGTGTATCCCCCTTTTTGTAAATGATCTTGCCCGATAATAAGATTGAAATCATGCAGACTGCACGTACTACCGAAGCGCTTAGCCCGGTGACAAATGCATACCCCCACAACAGCAGTATGCAGAGAAGGTAAATCAGACGTTCAGCACGTACCACTCTCAAGGGTGAGAGTAAAAAAAGGAGCAGTAGGAAGATGATTCCCGTATGTAATCCGCTCACGGCAAGGATATGAGAAAGTCCCGCTTCGGAAAACTCCGTTCGTGTGTCGGCCGGTAATTCAGTTTTGTAGCCGAGGGTGAGTGCCGCTATGAACCCGAAAGATTCCGAAGATAGTCCACTTTCACGTAAAATCGAGATGAGGCGGTTGCGTATTCGCAAGGAGGTATCAATGAGAGAGAACGGTTGAGGTTGTTTTTTTAGAAGGAAAGAAGAGAGATAAACCGTGTGGTAGATGCCTTGTCTGTTCAAAACTGAAGTATAGTCATACGCATACGGATTGCCTTGGTTGCGTAAAGGGCGTACGATACCGCTGCCCACAAGAAGATCGCCTTTCTGTATGCTTGGGGATAGCGAATCTTTCGGAAGGTATATCAGTGCGTTGATTGATAGTTGAATTGCTCTTCCTGTCGAGTCGATTTCTTCAACAATACGTCCCGCGACCTGAAAGCTATTGCTTTTTTCAGACGGTTCCGATTCGAGTTGGATGAGCAAAATCGCTGCGTTCAATTCGGATTCTATTAAAAGGGGAGGAGGCTGGTGGCGGATTTCGGTGGCTACCACTCCGGTACCGATGAAAAGAAGAAAACATCCTATTCCAAAAAGATGTCGTCGTTTAAATGCCTGAGCGGGGGAATGAGGTAAAAAGGAGATCAGAAGCGCGACTACTCCCGTAACGATCAAAAGAGGGAGGGGGATTGCATCAACAGGCGGGGGAAAATAGCAAAGCAGATTTTCTCTGAGAAGAATTCCAAGGGCCAACGGCAGAAGAAGCCGGGCAAATGGTCTTTTTGTGTATGACAATAAAGGAGGCAATCAAATGAATTTCAGATTGTGTGTTTTCATTCATATGGTATTAGATGCAGTTAACAAAGAAGGTGTGTATTTGTATTCTTGCTTTGACGGCCTCCGAATTATTGTCTGTCGTTATGATTACAGGCTCTTAAGAGCGCTGATCGTTTTCATTGGGTCTTCCGATTTGAAAACGTAGTTTCCGGCTACCAAGATGTCGGCTCCCACTTCAACAAGCTTTCTGCCTGTTTCAAGGTTAACGCCTCCGTCTACTTGGATTTCTGCCTTGGAATTTTTCTTTAGAATCAGCTCTTTCAGTCTTGCGACTTTATCCACTGAGTTCTCGATGAATTTTTGTCCTCCGAATCCCGGATTTACAGACATAATCAAAACCATATCCACATCGTTGATGATATCTTCGAGTAGCATCACGGGAGTAGCAGGATTCAGCGTAACGCCCGCTTTCATACCCGTTTCCTTGATTTGCTGAATCGTGCGATGCAGATGTGTGCATGCTTCGTAATGAACATTCATCATGTGTGCGCCGATATGCTTCACTTCGTTGATGAATTTCCCCGGATCCGTAATCATCAGATGTACGTCAAGCGGTTTCTCACAAAGTTCGTTTACGTATTCGAGTACCGGAAATCCAAAAGAGATATTCGGAACAAAAACACCATCCATAATATCGATATGCAACCAGTCCGCCTCGCTTTTATTGATCATCTCAATATCTGCCTGCAGATTTGCGAAATTCGCGGATAATAGAGAAGGTGAGATTTTTATGCTCATAAGAAAAAATCAAGAAATTAATAATTCGAGTAACACATGTACTACGTAGGCAAATGTAATAATTTTTTAGAATCTTCACCCTTGTTCACTCCCTTTTTCTATCAAATAGTTAAAGATATACTTAAAAAAGAGGGATATTTACCCGTAAAGTAAATATCCCTCTTTGGATTTACTCCCCTTAAAGGAGAAATTTGTTAATTTAATTGTCTGTTATCCTCTCTTTTATCGGGCATTATTGTCGGCTCGTAAGAGCGGGCAAAACACCTTAGGAGCGCAATCGTTTCAGGGCGCGGAGTGATTTTTTCTGATTTTTGTGAAAGAACAGGGCTCTTTCTGATCTGGAGTGTAGAAGTTTTATTCACGGGCATTCGTTTTATCTAGTAGAAGATCACTAATTCGTCTCAAAGATTAACTTTGTTACTAAGTCTCATACTAAATAAACGGATGGTAATTCATTTAATTGCCTTCACACTGTTAAAAAATCATTGAGTTAAAGCGATTTGATATTTTTCAGCCATTTTACGAATGTTCAGAACCGCGTAGCGCATTCTTCCCAAAGCGGTATTTATACTAACGTTGGTTGCATCGGCTATCTCCTTAAAGCTCATGTCTTTGTAGTATCGCATGATGATCACTTCCCTTTGATTTTCAGGTAGGTTACGGATCAGTTTCCGGATATCCGATTGTATCTGGATCTCCACCCATTCCTCTTCGATGGTATGATCACTTAGTTCGCGGTTATTGAAAATATCATATTCGCAATCGTCATTCGATATGCTTTTGGAGTTCTTCTCCTGTCTATACATGTCGATGATCAGATTGTGGGCGATACGTGTCAACCAGGCACCAAACTTCCCCGTATCCGTATAGCGACCCTGTTTGATGGTCATTATTGCTTTTACAAAAGTTTCCTGAAAAATGTCTTCCGCCAGTTCGCGATTGTGAACGATGAAGTTGATATACGACAATAGTCTGGACTGATGTCTTTGCAGCAGAAGATCGAAAGCCTCATTACAACCTTTCGCATAGAGCGTAACTAAACGCTCGTCCGTCATATTTTTCATTGCGATTAAATATTGGTTCAGCGTAAAGGTGTTTCGATAAGCATTGTTTTTTAAGTGAATATTACATTTGATACACAAATTTAATTTTTTAGAAGGATATAAAAAATATTATCATGGTTAATTTTATAAATAATACGGAATAATTCATTTAAAAAATCAAGAAGTGTATCAATAAATTAAATATTAAATGTTCCGCTCACACGATTTTTACTTATCTTTGCCGAATAAGAATAATATTCACACTTAACAAAAACACATGAAACCTACACTTTATGTATTGGCTGCCGGAATGGGAAGTCGTTATGGAGGTCTGAAACAGCTAGACGGTCTGGGTCCGAATGGCGAAACAATCATGGATTACTCAATCTTTGACGCTGTAAACGCGGGCTTTGGAAAACTTGTATTCGTGATTCGTAAAAGCTTTGAGGCTGATTTCAGAGAGAAGATCGTAAGCAAATATGAACATATTATTCCTGTAGAGATCGTTTTCCAGGAACTTGATTACCTTCCGGAAGGATTCACTGTAAATCCGGAGCGTGTTAAACCATGGGGTACAAACCATGCGGTTCTGATGGCGAAAGATGTTATTAAAGAACCATTTGCAGTAATCAATGCGGACGACTTCTACGGACGTGAAAGCTTCAAGATTCTTGCAGACTGTCTGAAAGAATTGAATGGTAAATCGGATGATTATTGTATGGTTGGATATCGTTTGAACAATACGTTGAGTGAAAGCGGTGCGGTAGCTCGTGGCGTTTGTGAATCAAACGAAGAAGGTTACCTTACAAGTGTTGTTGAACGTACTCACATCGAACGTATCGACGGTGAAGTGAAATACAAAGATGAGAACGGTGAGTTCCACGCACTTCCGGAAAATGCACCGGTATCGATGAACATGTGGGGATTCACTCCGGATTATTTTGCTCATTCTGAAGCTTACTTCATTGATTTCCTTAAAAACAATGCTGAGAACCTGAAAGCTGAATATTTCATTCCACTTTTGGTGAACCACTTGATTCAGGAAGGAACTTCGAAAGTGAAAGTTTTGGATACGCCTTCAAAATGGTTTGGTGTAACTTACGCGGCAGACCGTCCGGAAGTTGTAGCGAAACTACAGGCTTTGGCAGACAACGGAACATATCCTTCGCCATTATTTAAATAATCGGCTTGATTAAAGCAAACAATGGTACTCTGAAAAGGGATAACATTGAGACATAGATGCGGATAAACCCTTTTTCGGAAGTTGTTTATCCGCTTTTTTTATATTTTGAAGCTTGAAAATGATATTCGGATAGAGGAAAAGGTGGATTTCACGGCCGACGAAAGCTTATTTCACGGCGGACGAAAGCTTGTTCCTCGGTCGACGAAGGCTTGTTTCCTTACCGTGAATTTCCCTTTTTAATGCTTCCGGAAAGAATTATCTCCTATTTCGGAAGAGATTAATAGGAATTCTGGAGGAAACCAGTGGTATTCCGGAAGAAATCACAGCTGATTTCGGATGCTTTTGCAGGTTATAGGATGAAAATGTATCCCGAATTAAAAGAAAAAGGCTGTTGAATTCCGATAAATGAATTCAACAGCCTTTCTTGCAAAGTGACCTCGGAGGGACTCGAACCCTCGACCCAATGATTAAGAGTCATTTGCTCTACCAACTGAGCTACGAAGTCGTCGATTTTATAATTAGATACGTTGGCTACGTCTAAGTGACCTCGGAGGGACTCGAACCCTCGACCCAATGATTAAGAGTCATTTGCTC
>JAVVQG010000002.1:0-48097 GCA_036655355.1 Bacteroidales bacterium | reverse complement strand
TACCAACTGAGCTACGAAGTCTTTTGTTATCGACGGTGCAAAGGTAGGGTTAATTATAAAATCTGCAAATATTTTACGTAAAAAATCCCTACTTTATCCGAATTTGTATACCTCCGACGGATGGTTTCTTTTTAAAGGAATAAGTTCAAGATCCCTTCCGATGCGTATATCTTGCTGAAGCAGACGGTATTCAATCGTTTTGAACGCAAGTTCGGGATGATTGTTATCGCGACTAAGGTGGCAGAGAAAAACGTATTTCATATTTTCATGATAGTTCTCCGCGATAAAATCCGCACACTCTTTGTTGCTTAAGTGACCGTTGTAACCCTGCACTCTTTGTTTGAGGTGGTATGGGTAAGAACCGTGCTGAAGCATTTCCACGTCGTAATTAGCTTCCAGAATCAAGTAGTTCGCGCGGCTCATGTAGTTGATTACCGTTGGAGTGATGTGGCCTAAATCGGTAGCGAAACCAAATTTGATATCGCCCAGTTCGATGAAGAAGCCCACGTTGTCCGTCCCATCGTGAGGAACCTCGAAAGGTGTGATGCGGAAGTCGCGTAACTCGGTGGTCTGATCTTTGACAACGATGCGTTTCGATTGATAGATCTTTTGGGTCATCCCGTAATTGCGATTCATACCGATGTGTACCTCTTCCGTGGCATATACGGGGATACCGTATTTTTCACCCAAAAAGCCGGCTGATTTGATATGGTCTGCATGATCATGCGTGATAAAGACTCCAAGAATGCTTTCGAATGGTATGTCGTTGTCTTTTAATGTTTTTTTGATTGTCCTTACGCCGATTCCGGCATCGATCAGAATGCCATAATTATCGGTGCCAAGATAATAGCAGTTGCCACTACTACCACTGGCCAGACTTATAAATTTTAAATTCATTAAGTGTCCTTTCTTTCTAATACTGCAAATATAATTTTTTGCAGCTAATAAAGCAACGTGCGAAGAGTTAAGGTTGAAATAAAAATGAGATACCCAACAGGAGGTGTAAAGAGGGGCGCATTTGGCCTTAATGTTAAAAGATAGATTATCCAATTCAAAAAGAAAGAGGGCATCTCAAACCGAATTTGGAATGCCCTCTATGTTATTTATCGGAAAAACGATTAATAATTGTCTTTCTTGATTTCGAAATACGCCTGCGGATGTAGGCAAGCCGGACAAGCGGCTGGCGCCTCGTTGCCGGTTTGGATGTATCCGCAATTGCGACATTGCCAGATCACTTCCTCTTCTCTTGAGAATACCTGATCGTTCTCGATGTTATTGACAAAAGCCAAGTATCGCTCTTCATGCCCTTTTTCAGCTTTGGCAATCTCACGATACATCTTGGCGATCGCCGGAAAGCCCTCTTCCTCTGCGATGTCGGCGAAACGAGGGTATTCGATAGACCACTCTTCGTTTTCTCCTGCCGCGGCGGCTTTTAGGTTGTCTAATGTCTTTCCGATCACTCCTGCAGGAAATGATGCGTTGATTTCTACCATTCCTCCTTCAAGGAATTTGAACATGCGTTTGGCGTGCTCTTTCTCTTGGTCGGCTGTTTCCTGAAAAATGGCTGCGATTTGTTCAAAACCGTCTTTCTTCGCCTGACTAGCAAAATAAGTATAACGCATGCGTGCCTGACTTTCTCCTGCGAAAGAGGTCATCAGGTTCTTTTCTGTTTGTGTACCTTTTATTGACTTCATTTGTAAATAGTTGATTTTATTCGTAAAATGATTCTTTAAGCGAAAGTACACTTTTGACGGTATTGTCAAACTAAATTGATGAAAATATAATAAAATATATTACCAAGTTTGATTTGTTACTTGTATATCAGAAAGATACACGGTACTTTAGGTACCTCTATTTTTTTCTTCGCCCATTCCGCAACGCTCATCGTCCGGATTGATTCGTCGGAGCAAGTGATGTTTGAAGCAACGCAAAGCTTGGTTTGAGGTTTGCAATGTTTTAGGATATCCTCCATCATCTTGTTGTTGCGGTAAGGCGTTTCGATGAAGAGTTGTGTCTGACTCTCTCCATAGATACGTCCTTCAAGCTGTTTTAGTTTTTTAGCACGTTCGGTGCTGTCGATCGGAAGATAGCCGTGGAAAGCGAAACTCTGGCCATTGAAGCCGGATCCCATCAGTGACATCAGGATTGAAGAGGGACCTACCAGGGGAACGACTTTAAGTCCTTTTTGTTGTGCGATGGCTACTACATCAGCTCCCGGATCGGCGATAGCGGGACAACCTGCCTCGGAGATGACGCCAACGGAAAGTCCCTGCAATAGGGGTTGAAGGTAACCGGAAACCTGTTCGGGCGACGTATGCTTGTTTAATTCGTAGAACGTAAGGGAGTCGATATCGATCGAAGCATCCGTTTTTTTTAGGAAACGACGTGCCGTACGGATATTTTCTACGATGAAATGACGAATTCCAAGAATCACTTCGCGGTTGTAAGCGGGAAGAACCTGTTCAATGGAGGTTTCACCTAACGTAACCGGAATCAGATATAATGCTGTCTGCATAAGTTTAAGTATTATTATCGTCCAAAAGTACTAAATTTGCACCAAATATGCTCCCTGTGGGCCTTTAACTAACCAAAAACGCGTTCTTGAAAAGAAAATCGTCGTTTTGACCGTTCAGACAACTATGCAATTACCAGAATCATTTATAATCCGCACTCAAAACCTTCTGAAGGAGGAGTATCCCGCTTTCGAAGAAGCCATACAGAAGGAGCAATCCGTGAGTGTCCGTTTAAATCCGGCGAAGAGTTCCGTGACCTTGGCAGAAGAACCGGTGTTGTGGAGTACCAACAGCTATTATATGCAGGAGCGTCCAAGTTTTACCTTCGATCCGCTCTTTCATGCCGGGGTGTATTATGTTCAGGAAGCTTCATCGATGTTTCTAGACCGGGTGATCCGTCAATATGTGGACTCGTCGGTTCGTTATCTTGACCTGTGCGCATCTCCGGGCGGAAAAACCACTTTGGCCATCGCGGCGCTTCCTTCGGGCAGTCTGGTGGTAGGAAACGAAATCGATCGAAAAAGATGCCATATTCTGGCAGAGAATATCACCAAGTGGGGCAATCCCGCTTCCATGGTGATGAACAACCAAGCTTCCGATTATACGCACCTGACTCATTTTTTCGATGTGATCCTAACCGATGTACCCTGTTCGGGAGAAGGGATGTTTCGCAAAGATCCTCAAGCGATAAGCGAATGGTCTGAAGCGAATGTGCTGAATTGTGCGAATCGTCAGAAATCGATTCTGAATGATATCTGGAGTGCTTTGCGTCCCGGGGGACTACTGATTTATAGTACCTGTACCTACAACACGGAAGAAAATGAGGAGATGGTGGAATACATCCGCTCTGAATTGGGTGCCGAGGTGCTTCCCGTGGACGTTGACCCGGCATGGGGGATTCATCCCGTTTTGAAAGGGGATAATCCGGTATATCGGTTTATGCCGCATGTGACACGTGGGGAGGGATTGTTTATGGCCGTACTCCGTAAAAATGAGGATGAGGTTGAGGAGCGTAGCGCTCTCCTTCGTGATTTTCAGAAGAAGTCGCAGAAAAAAGGGAAAAAAGAGGCGAAGAAAGAGCAACCGAAAGCTTTTCCGAACGAGGTGAAGAATTGGATTAAGAATCCCGCAGAATATCTATTCGAGGTGAAAGGCGATAAACTGATAGCCTATCCTAAGAAATATGCCGAGGAGATGAAAATGTTGGCACACGACCTGCATCCGCTGACGGAAGGTTTGGTTTTGGGTAGTTTTAAAGGGAAGGATGTGATTCCGGATCATGCATTGGCATTGTCTTCCGAACTCAATCGAGATGCTTTTGAAGTGGCTGCCCTGGATTGGGAGTCGGCGATCACTTATTTGCGCAGGGAGTCTGTCGTTTTGTCACCCGAGGTGTCAAAAGGGTTTGTTTTACTGACGTATAAGGAGTATCCGCTCGGATGGGTGAAGAATATCGGAAATCGTTCGAACAATCTGTATCCTCAGGAATGGCGTATCCGAAGCGGATACAATCCGGAGGAGTTTATACCGGTGATCAAATAACGTGATCAAATAAAAAACAGCGGCCGCATCCGATTCATCTCGGAGCGGCCGCTGTTTCTTTTTATTCCTCTTATTTCGTTTTGTGGGGTTTGTCTACTACGATTCCAGCTGCATGTTCCATCTCTTCTTTCATATAACCGGGTACATGTTGGTGATGTTTCTTGTCGGTTGCTGCCGGTTTCTTCTTGTTTTTGTCTGTCTTCATTGTTCTTTCCTCCTGAATTTTTAGATTTTGTATTAAAATATTCTTGAGGGTTTCGTTATAGATCATAGCGGAGCCGCTCATCTATTGTATCGTCAAAAAGCGTGCCATGATTTATATTTTTTATAGTTTTTTTAATGTGTTATTTTGGAGGAGAGCTTCCGCAAAGGTGTGCGGAACGTTTAATTATACGTTCTTGCGGTAAGCTTATAGAAACATAAACTAATTTTATATATTTGTGCTTCATCAGCCGAAAGGAGAGTGCCTCTCGGTTAATAAATTAGGTTGTTATGGTATTAGATTCATTGGATAATCTACCCGTTTACGTCGGGTTACATCCACGTTTTCGCCAAGCGTTTGATTATATAAAATCCACGGATTTTTCAAAGTTCGAAACCGGGAAGATCGAAATTGACGGAGATCGTCTTTTTGTTGTCGTGGCGGATGTCGAAGCTAAATCTCCCGAACAGACAAAGGTTGAAACGCACAATCGCTACATCGATATACAGATTCCTCTGACCGGAACGGAAACGATGGGTTTCATTGTGCCCGGTTTGCTCAAATCAGAAACCGCCCCTTACAGTGAGGAGAATGACATCACATTTTACGAAGAGAAAGCTACTTCATTCTTAAACGTAAATCCGGGAGAGTTTGTCATATTCTTTCCACAGGAAGGACACCAACCGGGGTTAGGACACGGAAATTTCCGTAAACTGATCGTAAAGGTGTTATTCTGATCGTTTCTCATTTCCCCAAATCCTTTAAACATATTCTGATGAACAAAATATTGAGTCTTATAAAGAAAGATCCCTGGTTAATGCCTTATTCGGAAGCAATAAACGGTCGATATGAGTATGCGTTGCAAAAAGAGAAAGCGTTGACGCAAGGTGTCGGAACTCTTTCAGATTTTGCAACCGGTTATCTTTATTTTGGCCTTCATCGCACAGCAGACGGTTGGGTGTTTCGTGAGTGGGCTCCGAATGCAACGCAGATTTACCTGATCGGTTCGTTTAACGGATGGAAGGAGGATCCGCAATATCGTTTAGAGCGTATAGAGAACGGGGTGTGGGAAATTAAGCTCCCTCGACAGGCATTGCATCACGGCGACTATTTCAAGCTGTTCATGCATTGGTCCGGAGGTTCGGCCGAACGAATTCCCGCATGGGCCAATCGTGTGGTTCAGGATCCGGAAACCTATATCTTCTCTGCACAGATTTGGGAACTGGAAGATGCTTATCAATTTAAGAACAAGAATTTCATTCCAAATAAAGATCCCCTCATGATTTACGAGTGTCACATCGGCATGGCTCAGGAGGAGGAGAAAGTGGGTAGTTACGAAGAGTTTCGTAAAAATATATTGCCCCGCATTGCCGCAGACGGGTACAATGCCATTCAGATCATGGCAGTGCAGGAGCACCCCTATTACGGCTCGTTCGGTTATCACGTTTCCAATTTTTTTGCGGTGTCTTCGCGTTCGGGAACGCCCGATGATCTGAAAAGGTTGATTGATGAAGCACACGCTTTAGGAATCGCCGTGATTATGGATATCGTTCATTCGCATGCCGTGAAAAATGAGTTGGAGGGTCTGGGACGTTTCGACGGCTCTTTCGACCAGTATTTTCTGCCCGGAGAAAGACGTGAACATCCGGCATGGGATTCGTTGTGTTTTGATTATGGAAAGAACGAGGTAGTTCATTTTCTGCTCTCCAATTGCAAGTTCTGGATGGAGGAGTATAAATTTGATGGTTTCCGTTTTGACGGCGTAACCTCAATGCTCTATTTGAGTCACGGACTGGGGGAGAGTTTTAGCGGATATGCCGATTATTACAATGGAAATCAAGATGGCGATGCGATCTGTTACCTTACTTTGGCCAATAAATTGATCCACCAGGTGAATCCGAATGCGATTACGATTGCTGAAGAGATGAGTGGCATGCCGGGATTGGCTGTCAGCGTAAAGGATGGCGGCCTTGGGTTCGATTACCGCATGGCGATGGGGATTCCCGATTATTGGATAAAACTTCTGAAAGAGAAGAAAGATGAGGAGTGGAATGTCACCGATATGTTTTGGGAGTTGACCAACCGCAGGGCTGATGAGAAGACGATCAGTTATGCCGAGAGTCACGACCAGGCTTTGGTAGGCGACAAAACAATCATTTTCCGACTCATCGACAAGAAGATGTATTGGCACATGATGCGCGATGACAAAGATCTGGATGTGGATCGCGGGATGGCGCTTCATAAGATGATCAGACTCGTTACGGCTTCTACGATCAACGGGGGGTATCTCAATTTTATGGGAAATGAATTCGGACATCCCGAATGGATTGACTTCCCGAGAGAAGGAAACGGATGGTCTTATAAATATGCCCGCAGACAATGGAGTCTGGTGGATAGTAAGGATTTGAAATACCAGTATCTGGGTGCGTTCGATAAGGCGATGATCCGCTTGCTTACGGCTGTTTCCCGATTTGAAGAAACGCGTATCGAACCGGTATGGGATAGTCGAGGGGATCAAGTGTTGGCATTCAGTAGAAAGAATCAACTGTTTGTATTCAACTTCAACCCGGATCACTCTTTCTCCGATTACGGACTGCTGGTAAAAAAAGGGAAATACAAAGTGGTGCTTGATAGCGATGCCGGAGAATTCGGCGGGTTTGACCGCATCGATAAAACGATTGATTACACTACGATTCCCGATCCGCTTTATGTATCGCAGGGAAAAGAGTGGCTTCGTTTGTATCTGCCTGCCCGTACGGCCGTAGTGCTTGAACGCAGTTGATTAATAGATAAATACAGATTAATAAATAAAGGTTTGACTTTGGAGCGGGAAAGATTAAATTTAGGATTCATCAAAACATATTATACAACATATTCATAATATTGATTAATCTTGCATAATTTGTCATATTTGTGGCAATAACAACAATCTTTCTTACCTATAAGTTAATACCTAATTGAAAACATAAAAAAAGCTGTCTGTGAAGACAGCTTTTTTTGTTATCGTTTGTAGAGAAATGTTCGTAAAGGAATGTCTCTTAAAAAATGGCTGTTGCATGACGTTTGTTTAAGCCTGAAGATCCATTAAAAGCACATTGTCTGCTTTTTCCATCTGCTCTTTGCGGGTTTTTACCAAAACTTCCCACTCTTTGCTGAAAAGATAGTCGCGGTCCACTTTAAAGTCCTCCGATCCATATTCGTCGAGTTTGCTCATAACGGTACCCACTGTAATCAGGTGTATGTCCATGGCGGGTTGCCAAGCATGGTCTCTTTCGTTCTGAGGAACTACTTCGCAAAGAATGCCCACATCGGTCAGTTTACCCAATATCTGCGCCGTAAGTTTGGACGGAATCTGATAATTGTTCGATAACTCCTCGACCGTCAGAGGGGGCAATTGTCGTTGGAATCTTTTTACAACAAGGGTTGCAATCAGAAGCGTTATGAAATCGTAATACCTGCGAGATATATTGTTGGTGTCTTGCTCGAAATTGAAATTTCGGATATTCTGCGATGCGTAAGCCAGTTCGGCACCGAACAGGCAGATCAGCCACGAGAGCTGAACCCAGAGCAGAAGCAGGGGCAGTGCGGCAAAACTTCCGTAAATGGCATTGTATTTGGCAACCCAGATCTGACCGTTGATGTAGAAATACTGAAAGATCTGAAAAGCTACTCCGGCTACTATCCCCGCCCAAAAGGCATTCAGAAAACGCACTCTCGTATTGGGAATCACCATGTAGATTACCGTGAACAGCAGACAGGTGATCACATAGGGTGAAACCTGGACTATCGTCATCACGATCGGATCGAAGATGAATTGAAAATAGGGGAGCTTGATGCTGGTGGAAACGAAAATAGAGAGTCCGCTCGATAATACCATCAGAATCGGAATAATCAGTACCATGGAGAGGTAGTCCGTAAATCTACGGAATAAGCTGCGCGAGCGTTTTAACTGCCAGATGTGGTTGAATACCCCTTCGATGTTCCCAATCAAGCTGACAACGGCCCAAAGTAGAAAAGCAAGTCCGATGCCGACGAAAACGCCGCTTTTTGCTTGTTCGAGGTAATTGTTCACAAACTCAAAAGCACGGGTAATCATTGTTTCCTGACCCGGAAAGAACTCCAGAAGCTGTTTCTCGAGCATTCCCTGAAATCCGAAGCCACGGGAAATGGCAAGCATGAGTGCCAAAACCGGAACGATTGCTAAAAGGGTGTTGTAAGTGAGTGCGGAAGCCTTTTCCGAAAGGCGGTCGCTGACGAAGAAACGTACGGAAAGGATGATGGTTTTCACCACATTGAAAAGGGCGTGTCTGACACCGGTAACTTCGTGCTCGGTGATTCGCCAGATGTCGTATTTAAGAAAACGAAAGAGTTTCTTCGCTCTAATCCGAATGCGTCGTGCGCGGGATTTGGGTTTTCCTGTCTTTTTCATCTGATTAGATATAATAAAAAACAGCAGGTCTATGAGCCGGGTTCTGTGCCTTTCGAAGAAAGGTGTCTGTCATTTGTCTCGACTCCGTGTCACCACGAAGCTCTAGCGGTCTACCCCCCGGCATTGGGCGAGCAGCCCTAAGCGCCGGTATACATGACCTTACAACCCATAAGACGTACGGCTCGCGGTGTTGCCATCGCGACCGGTGAGCTCTTACCTCACCTTTTCACCCTTACCCGAACCGAAGTTCAGGCGGTTATTCTCTGTTACGTTACTTTGCCCTCGCGAACAACTTCCCGTTAAGAAGTATGGTGCTCTTTGTTGCCCGGACTTTCCTCCCGCTTCAGAGAAGCGAGCGACAGACCGTCCTGCTGTTATTTGAAACAAAGATAAGCAAAAAGCGCGGTTTTACAAATCCCGCGAATCGGAGTGCCGGACCGTTGTCGTAACGCTACTTCTATATAATGAATAATTCGTGCATATTTGGATTGATTGAACATAAACAACACCCGAAAATGAAAAAAGAGGCGAGTAGGAGATAAAAAAAGCGTGTAGTAAACAAAAGCAGGAATTATACGTTATGTAATACTAAGTAATACATACAACCTCTCATTATAAATAGATTGAAGGAATATGGGGTTGGTGGGGGCGCTTCGAAAGTGATGATTTGATCCATTTTTGAACTCCTTTTCTGTTAACTGAGTTTAAAGATGGTTCCTTTGGATGAAATAATGTTAAATTGATGAAGGGAAAGTTCGATTGTACCTTCATTTCATTATAAATTCAAGGAACGAATTTGAAGAATCGTTTGTTATAACAGTGAAATCGCCATAGC
This sequence comes from Bacteroidales bacterium, assembly GCA_036655355.1. GTDB lineage: Bacteria > Bacteroidota > Bacteroidia > Bacteroidales > JAUNSR01 > JAUNSR01. Next base: position 38,576 of record JAVVQG010000002.1, on the reverse strand, counting down.
TCACTAAAAGATGAGATACCATTCAGAGGGTATATTACCTGTCAGACGGTATATTGATGGCGCATTTGACCTTAATGTTAAAAATTAAACTATATGCAAATGAAATCGCCATAGCTCACTAAAAGATGAGATACCTGTCAGAGGGTATATTGATGGCGCATTTGACCTTAATGTTAAAAATTAAACTATATGCAAATGAAAGAGTATGGTAAAAAAGTTCTTTTTTGGAGTGCTGTAATTCTGGTGAGTGCCGGTGTATCGGCAGGAACTTATCAATTATTAGACCGCACCAATGCTTTTCACAACGCAACGGATAGTATGCAGCAGTTTGCCAAACCTGTAGGGTATGATATGATAACTCCGGGTTCCGGTGTACAGACTGATTTTACAAAAGCCGCAGAAATGACTGTGAATGCAGTAGTGCACATCAAATCCACGACGATGGCTACAGATCGGATTTCGGGTGATCCTTTCTTTGATCTTTTCTTTGGAAACAGAGGTCAGGGACAACCCAAACCGAAAGTGGGTTACGGCTCGGGTGTGATTATCTCCTCAGACGGATATATTGTCACAAACAATCACGTAATAGACGGTTCGGATGAAGTGGATGTTACGTTGAATGATAAACGACAGTTCAGAGCCACCGTTGTGGGAACAGACCCGGCAACAGACATCGCCTTGTTGAAGGTGGAAGAGAAGGAGCTGCCGGTAATTAAATTCGGTGATTCGGATAAATTGCTGGTTGGAGAATGGGTGTTGGCTGTCGGAAACCCTTTCATGCTCAATTCTACGGTGACTGCCGGTATCGTAAGTGCCAAGGCCAGAAGCATCGGTATCATGTCCAGCAGTTCTAAACTGGGTATCGAATCGTTTATTCAGACCGATGCGGCGGTGAATCCCGGAAATAGCGGAGGCGCCCTTGTGAATACCAACGGAGAGCTGATCGGAATCAATACGGCGATTTTCTCCGAAACGGGAAATTATGCCGGTTACTCTTTCGCAGTTCCTTCAAGCATCGTCAGCAAGGTGGTTACCGACCTTAAACAATATGGAACCGTGCAACGTGCCGTTCTTGGAATCGCAATCAGCGATATCAACGCCGAGTTGGCAAAAGAGAAGAATCTTACCCTAACCGAAGGTGTTTACGTAGGGGGAGTAAACGACAATAGCGCTGCCGCTTTGGCCGGCATCAAAGAGGGCGATGTGATTACCGCAATCAACGGTGTGAAGGTGAAGAATGTGGCTCAGTTGCAGGAACAGGTGAACCGCTATCGTCCGGGAGATAAGATCCAGGTGACCTACAACCGTTTTGGTAAGAGCGACAATGCTTCGGTCGTTCTGAAAAATCAGATCGGAAATACAGACGTTGTGAAACAACAAGGTGTAGAGGTATTGGGTGCATCTTACCGTGAGCTCGATGACAAAACGCGCGCCAAGCTTGGAATACGTAACGGGGTACAGGTTGAATCCGTTAAAGACGGATTGTTCAAAACTGCCGGTATTCAGAACGGTTTTATTATAGTGAAGATTAATGATATCCGAATTACCTCCGCAAAAGACATTGAGAAGGTGTATAAGGAGCTGACAGTTTCGACCCGTTCTACAGAAAGAGAGCCTGTGATGTTTATCGCCGGAATCTATCCAAACGGCAAAACTGCTTATTATGCCATTGATCTGACGCAATAATTTACAGAAATCGTCGTTTATATAAATGCTTTTTAATCTAAATAACGGTCGCATTATATAAAGACTTTGTAATTGGCATCTTTGGTTTAGTAGTTTGAATAATTAACTGATAGTCAATGTTTAAAAAGAGAAAATATCGGTCGTTTTTCAAACAAAAGATCAAATAAGAATGTTTAAGAAGAAAACAGGATACAGATTAAAGGGTATCAGCCGCTTGTCTGTATTCTGTTTTTGTCAGATATATTCTTGACTAATTAACGAAATAAAGCTATATTTGCGCTCCAAATTCTTATTTGTAGGATGAGACAATTAAAGATAACAAAGTCAATTACAAACAGGGAGAGTGCTTCGCTTGATAAGTATCTACAGGAAATTGGTCGTGAAGACCTTATTACTGTAGAAGAAGAAGTGGAACTAGCCCAGCGTATTAAGAGAGGAGACCGGAGAGCGTTAGAGAAATTAACGCGTGCGAATCTCCGTTTTGTCGTTTCAGTTGCTAAACAGTATCAAAACCAGGGGCTAAGCCTACCTGACTTGATCAATGAAGGTAACTTGGGATTGATCAAAGCGGCAGAGAAGTTCGATGAAACCCGCGGTTTTAAATTTATCTCTTATGCGGTGTGGTGGATTCGCCAATCGATACTTCAAGCGTTGGCAGAGCAATCGCGTATCGTGCGTCTTCCTTTGAATCAGGTGGGTTCACTGAATAAAATCAGTAAAGCCTTCTCTAAGTTCGAACAGGAAAATGAACGTAAGCCGTCTCCTGAAGAGCTTGCCGACGAGCTGGATATTCCGGTAGATAAGATTTCCGATACATTGAAAGTGTCGGGTCGTCATATCTCAGTGGATGCTCCGTTTGTGGAGGGTGAAGATAACAGTTTGTTGGACGTATTGGTGAATGATGATTCTCCGATTGCTGACCGCTCACTGATTAACGAATCTCTGGCAAAAGAGATTGATCGTGCTTTAGGTACGCTTGCAGACAGAGAACGAGATATTATTAAAATGTTTTTCGGAATAGGCAGTCAGGAGATGACACTTGAAGAAATTGGTGATAAATTCGGATTAACCCGAGAACGTGTTCGCCAAATCAAAGAAAAAGCCATCCGCAAACTTCGTCAAAATTCTCGCAGTAAACTGTTGAAATCTTATTTAGGATAAAATTCGTATTGCATAATGCAATAAAAAAATCCCGGTCATTTACGACCGGGATTTTTTTTATTCTTGTAATTCGTTTCATTAATCGGGTTGGTACTCAAGGATGTCGCCGGGTTGGCATTCCAATACCTTGCAGATCGCTTCGAGTGTTGAAAACCTTATCGCTTTTGCTTTGCCTGTTTTTAGAACCGACAGGTTGGCGGGAGTGATTTCAACTCGCTCGGATAGCTCATTCAGAGATATCTTGCGACGAGCCATCATTATATCCAGATTCACTATAATAGGCATAAAGATCTTCGTTAAATAGTTAGGTCTTGTTCTTCTTTCAATCTTAATCCAATCGAAAAGATTTCGGCGATTAGCAGGGAGGCCAAACCCAAAATCAGATTTGTGGTTTGCACGATGCTGCCCCAGGCGATTTCATAACCCGGAATATCGATCTGATTGAGAATTGAGGAGTAGTTTACATACCCCAGAATTAATCCGATAGCAAATGAAGCCAATAGGGCAATTCCCAGGATATTGAGGTTTCGAACGTTGACCCAGCTAAAAATAACGGATCGGTTAATGTTTCGAATGAGATTGACAAAAGAGATGAATGCAATCACTAAGGTGATCAGAAGGGCAACGCTTAAGGCTAAGACTCCGATCAACTCCTTTTGTGAGATGTTTTTTTCAACCTTCGTCAGAATTTCATTGTACTGAATAGGAATCCATGCTTCCTGCCTGGTGTTGTATACCGAGTCGGTGTAGGTACCGGGGGTTGTAGGATTAAGCCGAATCGTGTAGATCTCATTCTTATCAGCTTCTTTCTCATTGACCGTTACAAGCGCTTCTTTATATCCTGCTACGCCTCCGGCGATCTCCATCGAGAGGGAAACCAGAAGGGCTGCAAAGAGTAAAAAACAAATCAGGTTAAGTCTTTTCTTCATTTTACTTGCTATTTAACGTAAATATAATTAAAACGGAAAAATATAACGCATTCTTGCATCGTTCTTGCGAGAAAGTATGAGTTAATCACGCTCTGGAAGGGAGATTAGGAGATTATTTTCTCCATGTCACTTTCCGCATATACGGTGTGTTGCTGATTTTGCGTATAATCTTTCTTGTTTTTGTCCCAAGTGCCATAATCAATCGTTACGGTGGCGTCACTTTCATTGTATTGGCAGATCATCTTGAAATGGTTCTCCCAGTTTCTTTTTTCTGTGTTCCATCGATAAGCGACTTTTTCCACAATGCGTCCTTTCGAGTCATACGCATATTCGTATTTCGCTATTTGTTTTAACGCCTGACTGTCTGAATCTTTCTCGAAGATCGTTTTGGATACAATCTTGTCATTTTCATATTTGCAATCGTAAACAAACTTGCTGTCTTCCTGAGCAGAGACCATTGATAGACCTAAAATCATGAACAAAGAGATAAATACCGATTTGATAGTAATTGATTTCATAACTACAGATATTTAAATTAAACATGAAAATTATTTTATCGATTATCGATATATAAAGGTCATTATTAAAATTGTAAATACCAAATTATTTTATCGAATTTCGATAAATAATTATTCTTTACTATTAATAATGACCTTTTATTTGCTGTTTAATGAAAAGTATCTCTGCTTTCAGTTATGAATTGTAAGTACTTATCGGATGATTGTCATTTCATCTACCAGATGTTTCGCTCCGGCAAACTTGTCGATAATAAACAATACGTAGCGGATGTCAACATTGATGGTGCGTTGAACACTTGGTTCGAAAACGATATCACCACTCATCGCTTCCCAGTTTCCGTCAAAAGCACATCCGATCAATTCGCCGTTTCCGTTGATTACGGGACTACCGGAGTTGCCTCCCGTGATGTCGTTGTTCGATAGGAAGTTTACAGGAAGAGAACCGTTTTCCATCGCATATTCACCGTAAGCTTTCGTTTCCCAAAGTTCTTTCAGTTTCGCAGGGACTACAAACTCCCAGTTGTTCGGATCTTCTTTCTGCATCACACCGTCTAGTGTTGTGAAATAATGGTACGTTACACCATCTGTCGGGTCGTACGGTAATACGTTGCCATAGCTCAAGCGAATCGTGAAGTTGGCATCCGGATAGATCGGCGTTCCTTTTGCCATTTCGAGAAGACCGGCGATGTATACCTCGATCGATTGAGACAACTGTGTCGAGATCGGTTGGATCTGATCGTATAATTCGCGACGTTTCTGGCGAACCGAAGTAGCGTATTGAATCATCGGATCGTTTTCCAGCGCTTTGAGAGTCGGTTTGTTTTTGAATTTTTCAAAGTTTGCGTCGCTCGCGAAAATTGAATTACCGAAGCAATCGTCAATAAACTTATCCGTATTGCCTTTGTATTTCTTTTGAATCGTCTGGAAAATACCCGGATGGTATTTGGCAGGAACATCCTTGAGGTAGGCGGCGAAAATTGCTTTGGCTACTTTTTTGTCTACCCCGGCGTTGTAATCCTTATTGGCGAATTTTTTATACTGCGCCTCCAACGTTTCAAGTTCTTTGGCGATGTTCTCTTTTTTGTTCTCTTTTAAAGCGGTTTCCAAAGCGGAAACGGCAGTGGGAACCTGAGAGAATTCAACCGAGCTTAGTAGTGATTCGGTTAGATAAAGCGCTTGCTGCTGAATGGTGTCGATTTGGTCGGTTGCTTGATTGATACGATTCAACGCTTCGATGTATTCTTTCTTGCCGTTGTTTTGAGCCCATTCGCAGAATGCTTTTTCCTCCTCTTTCTTGCGGTTGATCACTTCCAGTTTTTCAATGGCGGCATTCATACCGATTGAATTCTTATAGTAGTTTGAAGAGCGAGCGTATTTGCTTGCATATTGGATTCTTACCTGAGGGTCGGCCAACATCTCTTCCAGCAATACATTCTGACGAATCTCACGTACACGGATTCTGGTTGCGTTTCCGATGTCTTTTCTGCTTTTCACTTCGTTCGAAGTGTAGAAACGGTTGGTTGTTCCGGGGAATCCCATAATCATGGCGTAGTCGTTTTCCTGAACGCCTTTCAATGAGATGTTGAAGTATTTTTTAGGACGTAAGGGGGTGTTTTCAGGAGAATAAGGTGCCGGATTACCCTCTTTGTCCGCATATACACGGAAAAGAGAGAAGTCTCCCGTATGGCGCGGCCACATCCAGTTGTCTGTATCCGCTCCGAATTTTCCGATTGATGATGGGGGAGCCCCTACCATACGGATGTCAGCGTATACTTTTTTGGTAAACGCGTAATATTTATTGCCTCCGTAGAATGGCTTGATCTCTACCTGGATTCCCGCTTTCGGATCAGTGAACTCTTTACCCACTTTTTTCTCTACCAGTTTTCTCATGTAAGCCGGAGAAAGAAAATCGGTTTCGCTCTTTGTCGTATCCTGCGCCAGTGCCTCTTTTACATAGTCGGTAACATCCTCGATCTTGTCGATGAATTGTACGGTAAGGTCTGGCGTGGGAAGCTCTTCGCTTCTGTTCATGGCCCAAAAACCGTCTGCCAGGTAATCGTGCTCTACCGTACTGTGTTGCTGGATCGCGCCGTATCCGCAGTGGTGGTTGGTAAGAAGCAATCCCTCGGAAGAGATGATCTCCCCCGTACAGCCGTTGCCGAAGATGACAACCGCGTCTTTCAGGCTGACATCCTGTGCATTATATACATCGTCGATATCCAGTGAAAGTCCCGCTTTCTTTAACTGTTCCATGTTCTGCTGTTTCAGAAGTGGCAACAACCACATTCCTTCGTCCGCTTTCACACCTATTGTGGAAGTTGCCGCGACAGCAGAAACAAATAATAGCTTTTTAAAATTCATTTTATCTTAAGTTATAATGTTTACTTACAAAGATATTCAAAATAACCGAAGAAAAATAGTGCTACATTTGAGGCGCGGAAAGGGCAAAGTACAAAACAACATCTCTTTCGGTTTGTTATTAATTATGTATAAAGGGAAAATATCCCTTCTCATTTAACCTTTTGAATAGCTAAATAGAAATCTAAATTAATGATTGCAATTGCACATGGAACAGAAACATTATGTAGGACTCACCGATAAGCAGGTAGAAGAGAGTCGGTTGGCTCATGGTGAGAATATTCTTACTCCTCCTGAGAAAGAATCGGTGTGGAAGAAATTTCTGGAGAAATTTCAAGATACCATAATTATCATCTTACTGGTAGCGTTGCTTGCCTCGTTGCTGGTGGCATTTTATGAATATTTTGCTGAAGGGGGAAAAGCAACGGTGTTTCTTGAACCCGTAGGTATTTTTATCGCAGTGATTCTGGCCACATTGGTGGGATTCTTATTTGAATTGAGTGCCGATCGCAAGTTCGAGATTTTGAATCAGGTAAATGAAGACACCCTATTCAAGGTGATTCGAAACAGCAATATAACGGAAATCCCCAAAAAGGATATCGTGGTTGGTGATATCGTCTTGTTGAATACCGGAGACGAGGTTGCTGCGGACGGTCGTTTGCTGGAAAGTGTAGCGCTGCAGGTGAACGAATCCACACTGACGGGAGAGCCGGTGATCCGCAAAAGTGCGGATGAAGCGGACCTGGATCATGAGGCCACTTATCCCACCTACGAAGTGATGAAAGGTACAACGGTAGTGGACGGTCACGGGGTGATGCGGGTTGAAAAAGTGGGCGATGCCACGGAGTACGGGAAGGTGTACCAGGGGTCGCAAATTGAAAATAAGATCAAGACACCGCTTAACCTGCAGCTGGATCAATTGGGCGTTCTGATTACAAAGATGAGTTATTCAATCGCCGTTCTGATTGTGATAGCCCGTACCGTTCTGTTCTTTACAAGAGGAGTGGAAGGCGATATGACTCAGATCATCCAGTATTTTCTACATACGGTGATGATTGCCGTAACGATCATCGTGGTGTCGGTTCCTGAAGGCTTGCCGATGAGTGTGACCTTGAGTCTGGCACTTAGTATGAAGCGGATGTTGTCCACCAATAACCTCGTGCGTAAACTGCATGCATGCGAAACCATGGGAGCTACTACGGTGATTTGTACGGATAAAACCGGAACGCTGACTCAGAATCAGATGCGGATCTACGATACCGATTTCTTCTCTCTTCGGGAACAACGCCCCGGTGCGGATGAATCGGGATTGTTGATTCAGGAAGGGATAGCCGTAAACTCAACTGCTTTTCTGGATCATTCCGATCCGAAAAAGCCCAAGGTGTTGGGCAACCCGACCGAAGGTGCGCTCCTTTTGTGGCTGGATTCCATGGGGATCGATTATTTGAATATACGCGAAAAAGGGGAGGTGATCGACCAATTGCCGTTCTCTACGGAACGCAAATACATGGCTACGTTGGTGGATTCCCCTTTGTTGAAACGAAAAGTGCTGTATGTGAAGGGAGCTCCTGAAATCGTAATGTCGCTGTGTAAACAGGTATTGGGTAGCGATCAGGTGCAGGAGATGAGTGAGATCGCACGGCAGACGGAATTAAAATTGCTGGGTTATCAGAATCAGGCGATGCGAACCCTGGGGTTTGCCTATCGTTTTATCGATGATACCAACGGTGTTTTCGAGAATGGGAAACTCATGCTAAAAGACCTTACTTTTCTGGGTGTGGCCGCGATTTCGGATCCCGTGCGTGCCGATGTTCCGGAGGCTGTGAAAGAGACGATGGATGCAGGTATCGCCATAAAAATCGTGACAGGCGATACAACGGCTACCGCTACCGAGATTGGTCGCCAGATCGGACTTTGGAAACCGGAAGACGGTGAAAAGAACCGCATCACCGGACCGGAATTCGCTGCATTGTCAGACGATGAGGCTTTCAACCGTGTGATGGAATTGAAGATCATGTCTCGTGCCCGACCAATGGATAAAGAGCGCTTGGTGAAGCTGTTGCAGAAACAGCAGCAAGTGGTGGCTGTGACGGGAGACGGTACGAACGATGCGCCGGCTCTGAATGCGGCTCAGGTGGGATTATCGATGGGCGACGGTACGACCGTGGCCAAAGAAGCGAGCGATATCACGATCTTAGACAACTCCTTTACAAGCATCGGCCGTGCCGTTATGTGGGGAAGATCCCTGTATCAGAATATACAGAAATTTCTTTTCTTCCAGCTCATCATCAATGTGGTGGCCTGTACGATTGTCTTTCTGGGATCGATGTTCGGGACCAGTTCACCGCTGACGGTGACTCAGATGTTATGGGTTAACCTGATTATGGATACTTTCGCAGCGTTGGCACTTGCTTCCCTTCCTCCGAATCCGGAGGTGATGGACAGGGCGCCCCGTAAAACAACCGATCACATCCTGACGCCCTACATGCGGAAATGGATTCTGGTGACAGCCGGTCTGTTCATTCTCTTCCTGATCGGTATGGAGCGCTACTTCAGTGTGTACGATATCACCTCGCTCACGCAGTTCAACCTGAGAGACTGGTTCGGTTCCTTCGTGCAGTACAATGGGGAGGCTGAAGTGGTAACCCGGTATGAGTTAACGTTGTTCTTTACGATTTTCGTGATGCTGCAATTTTGGAACCTGTTTAATGCCAAGGCGATGGGTGGAACAAAATCAGCATTCGCTAATCTGGGGGATTCGTTGAAGGGATTCGTCTTCGTGCTTCTGATCATTCTTGGCGGTCAGGTGTTGATCGTTTCCATCGGAGGGGAGATGTTCAGTGTGACTCACTTGAAACCGGTCGACTGGCTTTTGATTATCGTCGGTACCTCACCGGTTGTTTGGGTTGGTGAAATCATTCGGCTGCTGAAAAGGAAAAAATGATAGAAAACGCTGATTTTCTGCAACAATAAGAGCTTAATTTATGTTATGGAGTTAGAGGGTGAAATGTTTTTACTACTTCTAACTCCATTTCTATTACTTCTAACTCTAGTTCTTATGATTAATACGATTTTGTGTTTTCTTTTGGCACTCAATGGAACATTGATGCCACGCAACGATTCGAATCAGTTTGTGTTGGAGCCGATTCCTTATGAGATGAATGCTTTTGAGCCGGTGATAAGTGAAAAAACGATGAATACCCATCACGGAAAGCATCAGAAAGGATACATCGATAACCTGAATAAAATGAAGGCGGGAACTCCTTTCGATACCCTGAATATAGAGGAGATCGTGATGCAATCCAAGGGGCCGTTGTTTAATAATGCAGCACAGGCATGGAATCATACATTTTATTTTCAACAACTCACTCCTCCCGGAACGAGCAAGCCTTCACCGGAACTGATAAAAGCCATCGAGGCGAAATGGGGTTCTGTGGATGCAATGAAATCGGAATTCACCAAAACCGGCGCTTCGCAGTTCGGATCCGGTTGGGTCTGGTTGGTGAAAGATAAAGATGGAAACCTGGAGGTGATTAAGACGCCGAACGCAGACACGCCGTTGACGATGGGCGTGACCCCGCTGCTTGTGTTTGACGTTTGGGAACATGCGTACTATTTGGATTATCTCAATAAACGGACGGATCACCTCGATAAGATGTGGGAGGTTGTTGATTGGAAGGTGGTGGAGAAAAGATTCAATGAATCTTCAAAATAGTAACATCTCTCCAAATAACATATTTCCTCTCTTCTTTGTCGATAACCTTAAAAAAGTTGATTATGGAACCCCATCTTTTCGCCGAAATCGCCGTAAATCGATTTAATAATAGACTTTCGGAGTATCTGTTTAATTTTATTCGGACGAATACCCAGCTGGCTGAAATGTATAAGAAAACAGAACAGCGGTATAGTAAAAGAGTTGTGAACAACGTCCTGAATGATTTTCTGGTAAAGGCGCTTCAAGAAGATAAACCGATCTTCTTCACCGATGATCCGGAATTTTCTCAAGCAGAAGAACTTCTCGTCAAAGTTGCCAACGAATTTATCGCACAACTGACGGATCAGGTTTTTATCTCCATAGAGAATGACCGGGAACTTTTGGCTTATGTGGTGGAGCATTACGATCAGATGCCGTTGATTCAGCAAAATATACGGGAAGAGTTGATAGAGTTTTATCATGTTATCCCTACAGGTGTGATCGAAGAGGTTCCGCTTAGTAATTTGTTGAATAAATATCGACGGATGATGCTTAAATCAGACGAAGAGATGTAATCCTCACAATTACTTAAAATATATTTAGGAGTGTCAGTATTGATACTCCTTTTTTTATCTTTGAGTCTCAATTCAAAAAACTTATGATAGAATTTCAGCAAGTATGCTTCACATTTGACGGAAAGCGGGTGGTGGATTGTTTCTCTCAAAAGATTAACACCGGTGAGCATGTGGCATTGATGGGGGAATCAGGTGCGGGCAAGAGTACGATAATGAAAAGTCTGATGGGTCTTGCGCTACCCTCATCGGGACGAATCGTGGTGGACGATGTGGAGCTTACCGCATCAAGTGTTCAGAAAATTAGAAGTAAGATAGCTTGGGTGCCTCAGGAAATTCAACTTCCGTATACGTACGTTCGTGAGGCATTGACAGCTCCTTTTGAATTGAAGGTGAATCAAGGCAAATTGTTCGACGAAGCGAAACTGTATCTTCTTTTTGAGAAAGTCGGTTTGGAAAAATCGCTCTTGGATCGTCGGATGCAGGAGATATCCGGCGGAGAGCGACAAAGAGTGATGCTTGTGTTGGCTATTCTGCTCGATAAGAAAATCTTATTGCTTGATGAGCCCACTTCCGCAATCGATACCCAGACCCGGGAAAAGATGATCGCTTTTCTGAAAGAACTCTCCGTGACCTTATTTGCCGTAACGCACGATGATAGTTTTGCGGCTACCTGCGATCGCACGTTTTATATTTCCAAAATAAGAGAATAATCCCATGCAAACTATACCTATCTCTCTGTTTCATCTTTTTATCGGCTTGTTATTGGTGCTTATTCCCGCTTATATCCTTCATTATTACCGTACGGGGATCGTGAAAGATATGTTCGTGTCGGTAGCCCGAATGGTTTTACAGCTTTTTTTGGTGGGATTTTATCTGAACTACCTTTTTGCATGGAATAACCTTTGGGTCAATATCGGGTGGCTGTTGTTGATGACGGGCGTTTGTGCGCTCAGCTTGATCAAGCGGATTCATCTCTCGAAGCGAATGATGTTCGTGCCCGTTTATTTTTCGGTATTTCTCTCGCTTTCCTTCATCGTAGTTTATTTTCTGAAAGGAGTATTGGCGTTAGAGAACCTATTCGAAAGTCAATATTTTATACCGATCAGCGGCATTCTGTTGGGGAATATCCTTTCGTCGAGCGTGATCGGACTGAATGCCTTTTATAGTGGCATCTCGCGTGAGCAGCAGATGTATCATTATCTGCTTGGAAACGGTGCGACAATGAAAGAGGCGCAAACTCCGTTTATTCGTCAGGCATTGGTCAAGGCTTTCAATCCGGCCATCGCCAGCATGGCGGTAATGGGACTAATTGCATTGCCCGGAACGATGATCGGTCAGATTCTGGGTGGAAGTTCGCCGGACCTTTCGATTCGTTATCAGATCATGATCATGGTAATCAATTTCACAGCCTCGATTTTGGCAGTATTGATCAGCCTACACCTTTCTGTGAAATATACCTTCGATCGCTATGGTATGTTGAAAAAAGGGGTGCTTATTGGTAGTAAGTGATTTCACGGGTGGCCGCAACACGTTCCTTCCCATCTTGGAGAATGACCTGTTTGGTCCAGTTGCCGTTCAAATCCCATTCATAGATAAACGTTCGAACTTGGTCGGGTTTTGTTCCCGTGAGGTCTTTGTCCGTACGTTTCAGGATGTTCCCGAGCGGGTCGAATTCATATTTGACGGAGGCAGCCGGTTTCTTGTCGTTGTAAATTTCGATGGTTGTGCTTACCAAGGTGGTGTCTCCTGAGAATTCAGCCTCGTAGAACTCCCGGATGTTTTGGTCGGCGTCAAATTCCCTGTAGGAAATCACGTTCCCTTTCTGATTAAAAAGGTACTCCGTATCCAACAACTCCACGCCGTTTTTATCATAAGTGATTCTTTCTACATTATTGCCCAATGAATCGTACAGAAAAACGGTTCTTTCAAGAATCGTCCCGTCTTCATTGGTTTTTCGTATCTCGGATATCTGGTTCTTGGGTGTGAAATCGTAATAGAATATCTCGAGCGGATTGTAATACCCGTCGTAATTGGTGACTCTTTTCCAATTGCCATTCTTATCGTATTCGTAGGTGATTCGGTTTAAAACATCTTCGAAGAGGTCCGTATAGAGCACCTCTGTTTTAAATCCGTTGCGGTCGTGCAGGATTTCGGATTTTCCGATTGCCACTTTCTCGAGGTTGTATAACTCCTCGAGCGTTCTCATCTGATTGTTGTTGTATCTCTCTTGAAGAACGTAGGCCTGTTCCCCCACATCCCGAAGCGCAGGTAAGCCACTATCGACGATAACGGTTAAAAGCTGCGATTTGACGGCTCCTTTCAGGTCGGCTTTGAAGGCTTGGTCGTTAAATACCTCTTTCGGACGTGTCTGTGACTTTAATGGCATCACGTACCCCAGTACCACTGAAAGCAGTATGAAGATGAATGGACTCTTTCGTTTACGGTTCATGGTCGTAATTGTGCTTATGCTTAAACAAGTAGGATTGCTCATGACAGTAAAACAATCGATCCGACAAATTGTTTTCACAAATTTTGGGGTTATTGGGTAGCGGAAAACCGTAATATTTACCCTTTAAAGAGTGTTTAGATATCATATATTTGAATATATTTGCGAAAAGAAATATAAAGTGTTTTTGGTTGCATTTTTGCTTATTCTCCGGAACCTATTCCGGCTGCTTATTTTAAGGCTATTTATCATTAATCTATATTAAAACCCTCACCTATGAAATTGCACTGGATCGACATCCTTATTATTGTTGCCTATCTGGTTATGATGGTCGTCATTGGCCTGATGCTTAAGAAGAAAGCGTCAAAAAACATGGACTCCTACTTCCTTGGTGGAAAGTCTCTTCCTTATTATATGCTCGGACTGTCTAACGCGTCGGGGATGTTTGACATCTCGGGAACGATGTGGATGGTTTACCTTGCATTCGCGTATGGTCTTAAAAGTTTATGGATTCCATGGCTTTGGCCGGTGTTTAATCAAATCTTCCTCATGATTTACCTCTCGATCTGGCTTCGTCGATCGAATGTGCTTACCGGAGCGGAGTGGATTCGTACCCGTTTCGGACGTGGTACCGGATCAACACTTTCTCATTGGGTAGTGGTGATTTTCGCCATTATCGGTGCGTTGGGATTCCTGAGCTACGGATTTATCGGTATCGGTAAATTCATGGAGATTTTCTTCCCTTGGTCAGAAGTAAGTAAATACATCCCATTGGATATTACAGCAGAGCAGGCTCCTTATTTTTACGGAATCTTCTTTACGTCAATCGCTACCTTCTATGTGATGTTGGGCGGCATGTTGAGTATCGTATGGACCGATGTGGTTCAGTTCCTGATTATGACGGTTTCCGGTTTGGTGATCGCTGTGATCGCGATGAGCGCGGTATCTGCCGAAGCGCTTGCGGAACACATTCCGGCAGGATGGAATTCGCCGTTGTTCGGATGGACGCTTGACCTGGATTGGAGTGAACTGTTACCGGCCTTGAATGACCGTCTCGCAGCCGATCAGTACAGCTTGTTCGGTATCTTTATCATGATGATGCTCTTCAAAGGGGTATTCTTTAGTATGGCCGGACCGGCTCCAAGCTACGACATGCAGAAGATCCTCTCTTGTAAAACACCGAAGGAAGCTGCGATGATGAGTGCATCGGTTCCGGTAATCCTTTTGATCCCTCGTTATCTGATGATCATGGGATTCGCCGTACTTGCGATTGTATTCTTTAGCGCCGACTTCAAAGCAATGGGTAGCGCAGTGGATTTTGAAACGATCCTTCCGCGTGCAATCGTTGAATTCGTACCGGTAGGTCTCGCAGGTTTGTTGGTAGCCGGGTTGTTGGCTGCTTTCATGTCAACATTCGCTTCAACGGTGAATGCGGCTCCTGCTTACATCATCAACGATATCTATCTGAAATACATCAATCCGAAAGCTTCTGTTAAAACACAGATCCGCGCCAGCTACCTGATTTCTGTTCTGGTTGTAATCATCAGTACGATGATCGGTTTCTGGGTTGAAAACATCAACTCGGTTCTTCAATGGATCGTAGGGGCGCTTTATGGAGGTTACATCGCAGCCAATCTGATGAAATGGCACTGGTGGAGATTCAACGGTCACGGTTACTTCTGGGGTATGACGCTGGGTGTACTTGCCGCGATGATCGTTCCGCAATTCTTCCCGAACATTCTTCCGCTTTATTATTTCCCGATCCTATTGGTGCTTTCGTTCGTGGGATGTATCGTGGGAACATTCATGGCTCCTGCAACAGACGACGATACGCTGATCAATTTCTACGTTCGTGTTCGTCCTTGGGGATTCTGGGGTCCGGTTTACAAGAAAGCCGTTGCTCGCTATCCGCAGGTTAAGAAAAACACGAATTTCGGACGCGATATGTTCAACGTAGCGATCGGTATCGTGTGGCAGCTTTCATTGACAATCATCCCGATGTATATCGTGATTCGCGAGAACATGGGACTGATGATGTCTATGGTCGTGTTGGGTATTACAACGCTGATTCTGAAAAAGAACTGGTACGATCCGATGAACAAAGAGGAGGAGGAGTATGCAGAACTGATCGCCCAGATCGATGGAAAAGGGAAAAAAGTGCTGACTCCTGAATTCTCTGACACAACGTACGAAAAAGAAGGAATGACGCAGGAGATCTAAAAAAACGCTTATACTTTAACCTATTTATAATTATGAACCCAAATTTGAAAATCGAGGGAGCACCGCTTCCTAACATGCCTTGGGAAGATCGTCCGGAAGGATGTACGCATCCTATTTGGAGATATTCTGCTAATCCGATTATTCGTCGCGATTTGCTTCCTACATCAAACAGTATCTTCAACAGTGCCGTTGTACCTTTCAACGGAGGTTTCGCCGGCGTATTCCGCTGTGATGATACAAACCGTCGTATGCGCCTTCACGTTGGTTTCAGCGAGAACGGTATCGACTGGAAGATCAACGAAGAGACTTTGAAATTCGAGTGTGAAGATGAGGAGATCGGCGAATGGGTTTACGGATATGATCCGCGTGTATGTTTCATCGAAGACCGTTATTATGTGACTTGGTGTAACGGATACCACGGACCGACAATCGGTGTTGCTTATACATTCGATTTCAAAACATTCCACCAGTGTGAAAATGCATTCTTGCCATTCAACCGTAACGGTGTGATGTTCCCTGAGAAAATCAATGGTAACTTCGCGATGTTGAGCCGTCCGAGCGATAACGGACACACTCCTTTCGGTGATATTTTCTACAGCGAATCACCTGATTTGGCGTTCTGGGGTCGTCACCGTCACGTAATGTCTCCGGCTCCTTTCGAGCAGAGCGCATGGCAGTGTACAAAAATCGGAGCAGGTCCGATTCCGATCAAAACATCAGAAGGTTGGTTGGTAATCTACCACGGTGTATTGGCATCATGCAACGGGTTCGTATATAGCTTCGGGGCTGCAATCCTTGATTTGGAACAGCCTTGGAAAGTGAAATTCCGTTCAGGTCCTTACTTGTTGGCACCACACATGCCTTACGAACAGAATGGCGACGTTCCAAACGTAACCTTCCCGTGTGCGGCACTTCACGATCCTGAAACAGGTCGTATCGCTATCTATTACGGATGTGCGGACACTGTAACAGGTCTTGCTTTCGGACATATCGATGAAATCATCGAATTCACGAAACGTACTTCAATTATTTGATAAATAGATTGGCGTAAGCCATTCAGATTGTTGCGACTCTCACAACAAAAGCGGCACGAGTCAGAATTGGCTCGTGCCGTTCTTATTTTACAAATCCAATTTATGAAAATACTAAGAAGAACCACGGCTGCGCTTCTCTTCTCCCTGTTCGGGACGGCGATTTATGCGCAGGAACCCGTTGATTTTGTAAATCCTTTTATCGGAACCACCAACTTCGGTACGACCAATCCGGGGGCGATTCGTCCCAACGGACTGATGTCTGTAGTACCTTTTAATGTGATGGGATCCGACCTCAATAAATTCGATAAGGATGCCCGCTGGTGGTCTACTCCTTATGAATTCCACAACACTTTCTTTACCGGTTTCTCGCACGTTAATCTGAGCGGGGTGGGATGTCCGGATCTGGGAAGTTTATTGCTTATGCCCACTACCGGCGAATTGAATGTGGATTACCGTGAGTATGGAAGTGCGTATTCGAATGAAACGGCTTCTCCCGGTTATTACAGCAACCTGCTTACAAAATATAATATTAAAACGGAAGCCACAGCCACTACGCGTGTCGGTTTGTCACGTTTCACCTTTCCCAAAGGGCAGAGTCACATTTTGCTGAACCTGGGTGAGGGACTGACCAATGAGTCGGGTGCAAGCATGCGTTTCGTCAACGACCGCGAAGTGGAGGGAACCAAGCTTTTGGGTACGTTCTGTTACAACGGTCAAGCGGTATTTCCGATCCATTTTGTAATGCGTCTGAGTAAAGCGCCTTTACAGAGCGGCTATTGGAAAAAACAACGCGAGATGTCGGGTGTTGAGAAGGAATGGGATGCCGATTCGGGTAAATACAAGCTTTATACGAAATACAACCGTGCGATGATGGGTGACGACATCGGTTCATTCTTTACGTTTGAGACCGAAGCGGGTGAGACCATCGAAGTTCAGATCGGTGTTTCATTCGTCAGCATTGAGAATGCGCGTCTGAACCTGGAAACAGAACAGCCGGTTTTTGATTTCGAAAAAGTGCATCAAGAAGCAAGAGCTGCATGGAATGACGATTTATCCCGCATCCGTGTGGAGGGAGGTACGAAAGATCAGCAGACCGTTTTCTATACGGCGTTGTATCACACCTTGATTCATCCCTCCATCCTGAACGATGTGAATGGTGAATACCCGGCGATGGAAACCGGTAAGACACTGCGTTCAGATCGCAATCGCTACACTGTATTCTCACTGTGGGATACGTACCGCAATGTACATCAGCTGTTATCGCTCGTTTATCCCGATCGCCAGCTTGATATGGTCAACACGATGATCGACATGTACAAGGAAAACGGCTGGTTGCCTAAATGGGAGCTCTTCGGAAGAGAAACATTTACGATGGAAGGCGACCCCTCTATTCCGGTAATCGTGGATACGTGGAAACGCGGTCTTCGTGATTTCGATGTGGAAACTGCGTATGAAGCGATGTATAAATCGGCCACCCTGCCGCAAGACAAAAATCTGATGCGTCCGGATATCGACAACTATTATGCGAAAGGATATGTGCCGATAACCTCTCAATACGATAATTCGGTTTCTCACGCCCTGGAGTATTACATCGCCGATTTCGCCCTTTCCGAATTCGCGGAAGCATTGGGTAAAAAAGAGGATGCGAAGTTGTTCAGAAAACGTTCGATGGGTTATAAGAACTACTATTGCAAGGAGTATGGTACGATGAGACCCATCACGCCGGACGGTAAGTTCCTGACGCCGTTTGACCCGAAACAGGGGGAGAATTTCGAACCTTCTCCGGGCTTCCACGAAGGCAATGCATGGAATTACACTTTCTTTGTGCCGCACGATGTGAAGGGATTGGCAAAATTGATGGGTGGTCAGAAAAAATTCGTAGATAAATTGCAGATGGTGTTCGATAACAACCTGTTCGACATGTCTAACGAGCCTGATATCGCTTATCCGCATCTGTTTTCTTATTTCAAAGGCGATGAATGGAGAACTTCTAAAGAAGTACATCGTTTGTTAGCTACCTATTTTAAAAATGCACCGGACGGAATTCCCGGAAACGACGATACGGGTACCATGTCGACCTGGGCCATCTTCAACATGATGGGCTTCTACCCGGATTGTCCCGGAAAAGCAGACTATACGGTTGTGGTACCAACATTTGATAAGATTACCATTAAACTGGATCCGAACTACTATCCGACGGAAAAACTGGAGGTGACAAAAGTTGCTCCATCGGTCGATTCTTATCAGATTACAAATGTGAAGGTAGGCAACGACAAAAAACGCGGCTTTACCTTGTCTCACGATGATCTGGTAAAAGGCGAGAAGTTGGTGATTGAATCTAAATAATCTTCGATTCTTCTTATTGGTGAACAGTTTCCGTGTTGCGAAGAAAGTACGGCGTAAGCGAAATTCAACAGTAAGCGTCTTTAAATATTGCGGGTGTTTTCTCTGGGATCGGAGAAAACACCCGCATTTTTTATGCCCGTAGGGAGGCGGTGCAGATGGGGTCGTGGAGGGGAAATCAAACGCGGAATTAATGAAACAGTTAAGAATGATTTTTAACAAAGGCACTATGTGTTATTTTTAATTTTAAAATTATTATTAAAATTGATTATAAACAATATGGTTATATTATTTGTTGTTATAATATCTTTCGATAAGTGGTGCTAGTTTTAACAACACATTGGAAATTGCAAATATCGGCATTGGAGAGATGTAGCGGGGAAAGCGGAAGACCGATGGCAATCGTTGGAAAGAATAATAGTTAATCAAAAATAAACCTGCTATGAATGAAAATCAATGTTTTATTTTAAAAAAATGGGGGGATTTTCTCAATGCCAAGAAAATAATCTTCCGGCTTTTGTTGTTTGTAGTGATGCTGACGGGTGTTGGGGATGGATTTGCTCAAACTTATCGCTTAACTAATATTTCTGCGACGGATATGGTCTGGGCTCCGAATGATACGGAGGCCAAATCAATTCAGATTCAAGGTAGGTTGGAGGAGTTGTCAGGTAATCAATGGTCAGAGGTGACAAATGGCTCTCCTTCAATAACCATTTCCAAGGTTACTAATCTGGGTTCGACGTTTAGAAAGTCGAGAGATACAGTTGCTCCTTCACGAGCGAATACATCTCAGAATGATTATACAACAACTGCCTCGGTGACCATTACCGCAAGATATAATAGTACTGATGTTGAAATTGAATATCCTTCCGGAAATTCGATCCCTTTGCAATTGACACAATTGGCCGTAGCTGCTCAGAGGCAGCTGATTCATCGCAATCCTTATCCGGGAACAACGTCAGATGTGATTCTAGGACTTCAACCGACACATGTAAATAACATTGTATTATACAGAAACCAAGGTGGTGTGACACTATCACTGCCGGTTACTAGTTTAAACAGTCAGTTGGGTGGTTATTACCGTTGGTTTGATTACGCAACTGAGACCAACACCATAGCGCTCGCAAACGAAACCGGGATGCTTGCTGTCGATAAAGGAATTGTATTTTATCGAGGTCTTACCGGATATGGCAATGGGGTTGATGTAACCTACACTTTTGGAGGAACAACCAAGAAGATTGCTTGTGATGCCTCCTCTTATATCGATTATCTAGTAGAGAGTAATAAATTTACAGAACCCACCCTTTCTTACCGTGTGATCTACGAGATCAAACCGGCTTCAGAGTTATTGAGTGCAATAAATACAGGAACAATCCAGAACGAAGTGATTTATGCACCTGCTGGTAAAAATGTAACGGTCAGGGCGCTTTATGATAAAGCCAGCTTTGATGCTGCCCTCCCAAACCCAACTTACTTATGGAGTAGTAATGCAACAGCGATATCATCAACTAAATATCTGATGGCATCCGTTGCCGGCGGAACAAACGGCACGAACAAAGTGGTAACGTTAACCGGTGGAGGAGAGACTCTTGCGAAATTTACAATCTATTTTGTAGCAGATACGGAGCCACGTACGGACGCTTCAATTAATGCTGTAACAGATCAGAATTTTATTCGGAAAACATCGGTATTGAACAGTGCCTTTGATTTAATTGCCGATCTTGATTTTGATAAGCAGAGCCGTGTATTGGACGGTGTAAGCGATGCTCCCCTCGACTGGTCAGAAAGTACGTATGGTTTTTTCTACCCGCAATTATCAAGAAATGCAAAACACACGCATGACAATCCGGACTGGAGTGAATATGCACTCGTACAGAACACAAATAAAATTTACCCATTCTATCGCCGTTCTCATACTACGGATCCGGCTTGGTTGGGTTCGTTGACAGACCATTCCAAACCCGGAGCAGGGTATTACTTGTATGTGGATGCCTCTGAAGAGCCGGGACTCGTAGCGAATCTGAAATTTGATGAATGGCTGTGTCAAGGTACCGATCTTTATGTAGTGGCGTGGATTGCGGACATGAATAAAGAGAGCGGAGAAGACCGAGCCATCCCGAATCTGAATTTTGTTTTAGTTGGGATCAACGAAAATAAAGAGACGGTTTTGCATCGATTTACGACCGGTTCAAACAGTTTTCAACACAATACAACGGATGCGAAAGAGTGGTATCAGATATTCTATAAAGTAAATATTCAATCGGAAGATTATACCACTTATCGTTTGAAAGTGGAGAATAACGGTACGACCTCAAGTGGAAATGACTTTGCAATTGATGATATTCGTGTCTATCGTTCCAAGCCTGCCATGACCGCGTTCCAAACGGATTATACCTGTGGGACAGGTGATACAAAAACCAAAGCGGTTTTGCGCATTGACTACAAATCCCTTTTAGGAACACAAACTTCGATGAAATTGTGGTATCGTATCTTAAAGGATGCAACAGAAGTTGTTGGTAAAACCTCTGTGGATGTGTATGCTGATCCGAGCAGCGTAGCGGGTGTTAAATATTACAATTCATGGAATGATTATAATATTGATACCTCGAAACCTACCACATTCTTTATGAAAGAAACGGTTCCGAGTGTAAAATGGGTGCTGTATGTAATTCAAAATGAATTATTTGAACCGAATCAGATATACGATGCAGAATTAGCCACCAGTGAATACGATTTCAATAATGCAAGATGTGGATTCTCTTATGAATTCACAATAGAACCGTCCATTTCAATAGGGAAAGACGGGGTTAATATTGATCCGGGAAAAGAACAGAGTGAGTGCGGATCCTCCTCTTTTGAGCTCAAGCCATCGATTATCGGAACGAAGCTGAATGGACCGATCGGTGTATTCGAAGGTACGGCAATGTATGATTGGATTACCATGCCGGGTGCTATTTCTGATGGGGATTTAACTTTGTTGAAAAATGCAATCGTAGCTTTCCGCGACGTTCCTGCAAATCAAACTCTAACGACACTTGTCGATGCTACTGTTAGCACTCTCTTTACACAAGAGATGCTTAATTTGCTGACGAGTTACATGAACGAAGGAAACTTGGTGCTGTATAAGGGCAATTTAACTTATTTCGTGCCGACCGGCGTAACCCAGAAGTTGTTGATCGCACCGATACCGGGCACCGGTAAGACAATCCCGACTACTGAAAATCCAACACCGGAATCCCTCACGATTTGTAGCGATCCTGTCGTATTGACATTCATCGGAAGTTCAACCTCAAACCCTAAATTGGTTTTCGGATTTTCGGAAGTAAATTATCCGAGTAGTAACATGCATGGTATCCGTATCTCTGAAATGTATGCATCAGGTAATAACCAATACCTCTTGCCGGTAAAAACGATCAGTGGTACAATTTCCAATGTGCAACTATTCTCATCAACAGATGCAACTGCACCGTCAAGCTATTCGGTAGCGTATGCTTCCAATGTGTTGACGTTAACCTTATCGGACGCAGTCAACAATCGGTTTAAGCCCGGTCACATTTACAAATTACTCTTTCAGGTGACAGGAGAGGGTAAATGTGGTGCATCCACCGTATTGCCGATTATGATCGTACCGACTTATCTGACTTGGGATCCTCAGGCGGGAGATGCGTCCACCACGTGGAATAATGATAAAAACTGGAGACCGTCGCAATTAACAGACTGGGATACAGCCAGTGAAACTCCTAGCAGTTTTGTGCAACTTCCGGGAAATGCCCGAGGCTTTGTGCCGATGGCTGCCCAAGGTAATCCGGTAACAAGTTTCCCTCCATTTGTAGTGAAGTCAAATGCAACGTTGCCAACAGGAGCAAAGAATTATCCGAGTCTGAATGCATGGAGTATTTCTACCAATGGTCATGTAGTGTCTACGTTGGTAGAACCAAATCGTACGCCGAACATAGAATATGATATCTTCTTTATTCCGAATGCTGCGGATTACATCCATTTTGAGCCTGCTTCAGAATTGGCTAATCAGCACTACCTGAATTACAACAAAGCATGGGTGGAATTGAAGCTCTCTCCGGATCGCTGGTATATGTTATCCTCTCCTTTCCCTAGAGTGGTGTCCGGCGACTTCCACCTTCAAGGAACAGGTGTTGATTCACGTGCTCCGTTTAAAGATATTTCCGGCATCGACCCTGCAGCTTCGCGTATTCATCCAGCCGTATATCAGAAGGCCTGGGAGAATAGCGTAACGAATGTTTCTAAGTATGGAGACGATAAGACTTTTGCATTTACCTCCAGCAGTTGGATTACGCCTCACAATGCGCTGAATGAAGATTACAAACCGGGTTCCGGTTTTGCAATCTGGGCAGATAACGATAAGAACAATGATAAGGATGTAGTTTTCCGTTTTCCAAAAACAGATGCTTCTTATTATTATTACAATGAGTTTGGGGTGCAAACGAGTAAATCACAATCGATTACTCGATCCGGTGACCGTGGGGATATCTCCAAATTGACACCGCTAACGAATCTGAGTAGTGTGGACATCACCAAAACGGCTACCGGCTCCTATATCTTCTTACTTGGGAATCCGTTTATGAGTCATTTGGATATAAGGAAATTCCTTTCGGATAATAGTGCCAAACTTCAACAAAAATTCTGGATTGAAGCATCAGGTATCTCGACAGCGATCTCCATCGATAGTAATGGTAAAATGACATCTTCAACCGGACTGGCATTTAATAAATTAGCTCCGATGCAGTCGTTCTTTGTGGAAGCCAAGTTGAACGGACAAACTTTGAGTGAAATTAAATTTGATGAAACCATGATGGTTTTGGATAGTTATACTTCCGGAACTCCCGATAATCCGCTTCGCACACGAGCTTCCGAACCGGATGGCGCTGAATTGCGGATACGTGCGCAACGAAACGGAACAGGTAGTTCAATTCTTATTGCGCAGCGTGATAACGCTTCCGATACATACGATACGGTTGAGGATATGATGGTGTTGATGGACAGTCGCTCCTTAGACCGACCGACCCTTTACACCATAACCGATGGTCAGGCATTGATGATCGATGCGCGTCGCACGCTAGGTAAGATTCCGTTGGGTATCTATTCCGATAGTCAAGAGGCGGTTACGTTGAATTTCTCAGGTGTTGAGAATTTTGATCAGCTTTCTCTTTATGATGCGGAAACGAAAGTAACCACTCCGATCACTTCATCAGAAGTAACGGTGCAGGTAAACGGATCGAATGCCGGACGATATTATCTGAACTTGAACCGTACCGCTACCGATGTGGATGAGGTGAAAGAGAGTGAAATACAGGCTTATAATTCTGCTCCGGGAGTATTGACGGTAGTGTCTTCTAACGGAATGCCGATCGTCGGTGTTGAAATCTTTACACCATCGGGCGCGTTGGTGGAAAAGAGCTTGAATTCTGATACGGATTTATTAACTTTCGCCCTTCAAAAAGGCAGTTACATGGTTCGCGTTAAGAATCAGATGGTAAGTAAGACTTGTAAAGTGGTAATAAAATAAGATTGATATATTATGAAGAACTTTAAAATGATCCTCTTATTGCTTGGATTGATGTTCACCTTTACATTGGTGGCTCAAGAAAGTGCGGTATGGAATGGAGACAACTCAACCTCGCCTATTTGGGGTGAATCCTCCTCAACGAATCCGGAATACTTCGCAGCGCCCGATAAAGGGCAGACAAGAGCGGCTCCCGGAGGTGGAGGAGATGCAATCGGTGTGGTTACCCCTATTCATGATACTTTTCTAATTTTATTCTATATTGCGGCTTGTTACGGTGCATATAGTTTAAGAAAAAAGAGAAGGGAGAAACAATTGAGGTAACAATTTGAATGAAATTCATTTATAGTTATTCGGATAGAAAAACAAGGAGGAGTGTCGTAATGATATTCCTCTTTGTTCGTTATAAGACCTTTTTAAGATTTATTGTTTAGCTATTCTATTAACGAGGTATAAAATTTACTGAAATTATTAGAACTTAATTCTAAGAAGGAATGTTTTATTGAAAGAAATAATAGATAACCGATAACTATACTAATTATGAAAAAAAATCTTTACTTCTTGAATTCTATAAAAGAAAAGCTATTTAAGAGTAAGCTTCTTTTTATAGCTCTTTTATGCACTGTTTTGCAGGCTCTTGTTTTTCAGGTAAGAGCACAAGCTAATGTAATAATTGAGGGGAATATCATCGAAATTACTTATATCGATGGTGGTACTACATGGTATATGACGGATCCAAATTCAGGAGCTATAAATTCATCAGATAATAAAAGTTCGGATGTAGTTCGTTCAACTTTTTCTGATCCAAATTATGGTGTTGAGCAGAGGCGTTGGAGGATATTAGATACGCGTACTATTACTATCGCTAATGTAAATTATATTGCTTTTAAATTGGTGAGTAATAGTTCTTACTTAGCTAATCCTACTGATTTGAGTAAACAGCATATAATATTTTACCAAGGAGCTAATGGTTTTGGAGTAGAGTACGGAAATACAAATAATAATACTGAGTTGTATTGGAAGGATCTTACTGGAGAAATAAAGCCTAATGAGAAAGGTAAGGAAAGTTGGTGTGTATCTTATGTAACTGCATCGGGTAATCCGCGTTTTTCCATAGAAAATACTGAAAATTGCATTACGTTTAAAATAACCCCCACCTCCTTAACAGTTCGTTATCCTTATGAGGTGGTTGAGGGCAACGGGACTTTGGATCGTACCCAAATGATTCCTACACAGGTAACTCCAACAGTAAATGATTTGTCAAAACTATATATTCAATTGGTTTATACCACAGATAATGCGGTTACCCCGACTCCATCTGAAGCTTCCCCCAAAAGCATAGAAGCAAGTTCTTTCAACTTTGAAGATGCAAAATATGTTTCTAACTCAAAGGATTTGAAAATTAATTTTTCGGAGATTTCATCTGTTCGATTCCGAAAGGGGGGGGAGTATCTTTTCCAAATCAAGCAAAATAATAGCTCCACTCCCTCAAATCATCTGACTTTGGGTGTTTTTAGAATTAAAGTTGTACCCGATTATTTGGAATGGAATCCTAAAAATGAAGGGACTCCTACTACTCCAAATTACAGCATTTCCTGGAATAACGATGATAACTGGTTAGCGGTAACTGAACCTATCCCTAACGATGCAATTGACGGATTTGTTCCCGCGTATTGGACAAATGTGAAAATGCCTAAGTTGAAAAATTCTTATCCAATATTGAATGCCAATATCCAAAAAGCTGTAGTTGGATCTTATACAGATGTCGTTTTCTACGATATGTCTGCAGAGGCGGGTAAAACTTCAAGTATTGATACCGAATGGGAATATTATCCATCAGATAGTATTTCGGATCCTCTCAAAAGAGATAAATACCCGCGTCCATTCCGTCCGAATTGGTGTAAGAATATCTATTTTGAACATGGTAAGGTTATCGACGGGGCGGCTAATGACGAATGGGGAGCCGAACTGGCGCATACCAATTATTTAAATTACACAACCGCTTATGTGGATATGACATTGCGTGACAACCGCTGGTATATGGTTTCTGCCCCGCTTGGTTATACTTATACCGGAGACATGCACTTACCGAAGAGTAATCCCAACTACGATAACCTTTACCCATGGCTAAGTGCTGCTGATGCAAATGATTGGGTAATGTTTGGTAATGTGCCGGTGGTGAATAACCGAGCCCAGCCAATCGTTTATCAGCGTGTATGGGATAAAGTGACAGTTAATAAGCCTCCATTGGCAGGCTCTGTTAGTGATGTGGTGCATGCGATCGCTTCTAAAGGAAATTGGACGAAAGCGTTTAATGCGTTAAATCACAAACATCTTGTTGGAAATGGATTTGCTGTTGGCGTTGATATGAGCAGAGCAGTCGAAACTCCGAATTACGGTTCTTATGATGTGACTTTTAAATTCCCGAAAATTGAAGAAAGTTATCGTTATTATAATATTGATGGGAATTATCCGGTGGGAAGTCCTGTTACAACCCCAAGAAGTTCAGATACTTCTTTTGGAAGTGCAGGTAAGTTTGCTTTTACACCCAATAATACTTCACCTACCGAGATGAAGGTCACCTTGACCAGTGAGTATAAAATAGATGAAACAGGTCCTCTTGTTGGAAATAGAATTTTCTTGGTTGGTAATCCGTTCATGTCGCATTTAGACTGGGTTAAGTTTTTGGAAGTTAATACTGAGTTAAAGAATTTATATTGGATTTATGATGGAACGAAAGATAACATTATTGTAATCAATGATGTAAATCTTAACGATGGGAATGGTTATGTTCCGGACGGTACGAATTATATCGCTCCGATGCAATCTTTCTTTGTGATGTTGAATGACGGTGTTGCTGCTAAAACCAGCTTGAATATAAAATTCACATCCGATATGATGGTTACCAAACCACAACTGGGTGCGCGCTTGAAAGTGGCTCAGACGCGTTCAGCCGTCCCTACTGATTTATTGCAGATTTATGCGTCGCGCGCAACCAGTCAGACGATGGCAGTCATCGTTAAAGATGCTAGAGCATCGAATGATTACGATGGCGAAGAGGATGCCGAATCAATCTTTAATGCATTCTATCCATCCACACCAATTGTCTATACGGTAGCCGGAGAGAAGGCACTGTTGAAAAACGTGATGAATGACCCCGGAAGAGTACCGGTCGGAATACATACAGAGAAAGAGGGAGAGGTGACTTTCTTGTTTGAAGGATTAGCGGGATTTTCTAATGAAATTATCTTCTACGATGCGCTGAAACAGAAGGAATATCCGCTTGATGCCACCCACAATAGTGTGGTCATACCGGATGTCAGTTCCGGATTGGGTAGATTCTTCCTTGATTTCAAAGCGGTTGCTTCCGGTGTAGAGGAGTCTGCGACCGATCAACTGAGAATATACAATCCTGAAAAAGGAAAAATAGTGATTTCTGCCGGAGTAGGGGATAAGATTGAAAGTGTAGAGATTTATTCATTGAGCGGTCAGTTGGTTCATTCCAAATATCAGATTGATAAGGATCTAACGGAAATCGGTGTAGAGGGTGGTGTGTATACGGCTAAAGTAAAAACACTCAATAACAGTAAGGCTTGTAAAGTAATTGTTAAATAATAAAAGAGACCAAACTATGAAAAAGATAAAGTTTGTAATTGCGATGATTTTTTGCACGTTAACTCTTTCTTTATGGGCTGAGCCAGCACAAAGCGAAATTTGGAGTGAGAACAACGGAACTGTTTTCGATCAATCCAGTTTTATGGACGAAAGTTCTTCAATGGCTCCTACTACCCGCTCAGGAAATAATTTTGATGGAGAGGCAATTGAGGACCCCACTCAAGGAACGGGATTGACCCCCGTTTCGGATGTGTATCTACTTGTTACGTTCGTTATTCTTTGTTACGGTGCTTATTTGTTTAAGCAAAGAAGAAGAAAACAACGTCGGTTATGAATAAATTGACCGGAATTATTGAAATATAACAGGAAAATCCAGACCTTCTTTTGAGTTGATTCGATGGAATTGTTTTCACATTTTATCCATCACGACTCATAAGAAGGTTCTGTTTTTTTATTATTCAATAACAGGAACTCTCTTTTTGAACTTTTCCATCCATACCTCCCTCCTTGAAACAGAAATATTTCGTATCTTCGGGCGATTTTTTAAGAGTTTAATTGTAAAACATAGATATGAGTAAGAAATTTGCTGAATACTCCAACTTCAACCTTTCAGATGTAAATAAAGAGGTGTTGAAGAAATGGGATGAAAACGACGTCTTTCAGAAGAGTATGACAGAACGTGAAGGTTGCCCTTCGTTCGTGTTTTATGAAGGTCCTCCTTCTGCAAACGGGATGCCGGGTATTCACCACGTGATGGCTCGCTCTATTAAGGATATTTTCTGTCGTTATAAAACGATGAAAGGTTTCCACGTGAAACGTAAAGCGGGATGGGATACACACGGACTACCGGTAGAACTTGGTGTTGAAAAAGCATTGGGTATTACAAAGGAAGCGATTGGTAAAACAATTACCGTGGCTGAATACAATGCCGCTTGTCGTAAAGACGTGATGAAATATACAAAGGAGTGGACTGATCTTACTCACAAGATGGGATACTGGGTGGACCTTGAAAATCCATACATCACTTACGATAACCGTTACATCGAAACGTTGTGGTGGTTGTTGAAACAGATGTATAACAAAGATTTCCTTTACAAAGGATACACCATTCAGCCTTATTCTCCGGCAGCCGGAACGGGTCTTTCAACGCATGAGTTGAATCAGCCCGGTTGTTACCGTGATGTGAAGGATACGACGATGGTCGCTCAGTTCAAAATCAAGAACCCTTCGGCTGAACTGACTCAGCACGGAAACGCTTATTTCTTGGCTTGGACCACTACACCGTGGACGTTGCCTTCAAATACGGCTCTTTGCGTAGGTCCGAATATTGAATACTGTGCCGTGCAGAGTTTCAATCCGTACACCTTCGCACCGATCACCGTTATTGTTGCGAAACCGCTTTTGTTGAGCTTGTTCAACGCGAAAGCAGCTGAACTGGCTTTGGGAGATTACAATCCGGGCGATAAACTGATTCCGTTCAAAGTGATCAAAGAATTCAAAGGTTCTGATCTTGCAGGAATGGAATACGAACAGTTGATTCCTTGGGTTAATCCGGGTGAGAACGCCTTCAAGGTGATTACCGGAGATTTCGTTACGACTGAAGATGGTACCGGTATCGTACACATCGCGCCAACTTTTGGTGCTGATGATGACCGTGTTGCCAAAACAGCAGGAATCGCTCCGTTGATGATGATCGATAAAGACGGAAACCGTCGTCCGATGGTGGATATGTCGGGCCGTTTCTATCGCATCGAAGACTTGGATCCGGAATTCGTAGCTGCGAACATGAATGTTGAGGCGTATAATGAATTCGCCGGACGTTATGTGAAGAATGCGTATGACGATACATTGACGGATAACGATGCTACACTTGATGTGGATATCGCCGTGATGCTGAAACAGAAAGATCAGGCTTTCAAAATCGAGAAACATACACACAGTTATCCGCATTGTTGGAGAACTGACAAACCGGTTCTTTACTATCCGCTTGACAGCTGGTTTATTAAAACCACAGCTTGCCGCGAGCGCATGATTGAACTCAATAACACCATCAACTGGAAACCGGCTTCAACCGGGTCGGGTCGTTTTGGTAAATGGTTGGAAAACCTGCAGGACTGGAACCTTTCGCGTTCTCGTTACTGGGGTACACCGCTTCCGATCTGGAGAACGGAAGATGGTTTGGAAGAGATCTGCATCGGTTCTGTAGAGGAGCTATACACTGAGATTGAGAAAGCTGTTGCGGCAGGTTTGATGGAAATCAACCCGTTTGCATCTTTCCAGCCGGGTGTGATGACTCAGGAAAATTACGATCGCATTGACCTGCACCGTCCGTTCGTTGATGACATCACATTGATTTCGCCGTCGGGAAAACCGATGAAACGCGAAAGTGATTTGATCGACGTGTGGTTTGACTCCGGCGCGATGCCTTATGCTCAGCTGCATTATCCGTTCGAAAACAAAGAGATCTTTGATAATAAAGAGGTGTATCCGGCTGATTTTATCGCAGAAGGTGTTGACCAGACCCGCGGATGGTTCTTTACCCTTCATGCGATCGCAACGATGATCTTCGATTCCGTTTCTTATAAAGCGGTAATCTCGAATGGTCTGGTATTGGATAAGAATGGAAACAAGATGTCAAAACGTCTCGGAAATGCCGTAGATCCGTTTGAGACAATTGATAAATTCGGTTCAGATCCGTTGCGTTGGTATATGATTACAAATGCATCTCCATGGGATAATCTGAAATTCGATACAGAAGGTATCGAAGAGGTTCGTCGTAAATTCTTCGGTACATTGTATAATACCTATTCGTTCTTTGCGCTTTACGCGAATGTTGACGGATTCACATTCAGTGAAGCTGAGATTCCGGTGAACGAACGTCCCGAAATCGACCGTTGGATTATTTCCGTATTGAATACATTGGTGAAAGAGGTTGACGATAACTTGAATAGCTATGAACCGACTCGCGCGGGACGTGCTATTTCTGATTTCGTGAATGATAATCTTTCAAACTGGTATGTTCGTTTGAATCGTAAACGTTTCTGGGGCGGTGAGATGACGAAAGATAAATTGTCTGCTTATCAGACACTTTATACTTGTCTTGAAACCGTAGCGAAACTGATGGCTCCGATTGCGCCGTTCTTTGCGGATCAGCTGTATTCAGACCTGATCGCCGCTACCGGTCGCGGTACGGAGAAATCGGTTCACCTGGCACTTTTCCCGGTTGCGGATGAAGCGCTGACGGATGAAGCGTTGGAACGCAGAATGCAGATCGCACAGGATATCACGTCAATGGTACTTGCGCTTCGCCGTAAAGTGAATATCAAGGTTCGTCAGCCGTTGAGCGTATTGATGGTTCCGGTTCTTGATGAGCAGCAGAAACAGGATGTTGAAGCTGTAAAAGGTTTGATCCTTAGCGAAGTGAACGTGAAAGAGATGAAGTTTGTGGACAATGCAGCCGGAATTCTTGTGAAACGTATCAAACCGGATTTCAAAAAACTCGGACCTCGTTACGGAAAAATCATGAAGCAGATCGCTGCGTTGCTGGTTGAACTTCCGCAAGAAGAGATCGCTAAATTCGAGAAAGCGGGAAGCTATGTATTGGATGTGAACGGTACGCCTGCAGAGGTGTTGACTTCTGACGTGGAGATCATCTCAGAGGATATTCCGGGATGGTTGGTTGCCAATGAAGGTCGCTTGACGATTGCGATGGATATTACCATTACGGATGAACTTCGTAAAGAGGGAATCGCTCGCGAAATGGTAAACCGTATTCAGAATATCCGTAAATCAAGTGGATTCGAAATCACGGATAAGATTGATGTGAAGGTTTCGCGTAATGAACTTACGGATGAAGCGATCGAAGCGTATAAACAATATATCGCAGCTCAGGTTCTTGCCAATAACGTTGAACTCGGCGAAGTTTCAGAATCAGCGGTAGAGTTGGAGTTTGACGGCTTCAGTTTATTTGCCGATGTAATTAAAGCATAATTCGTTTTTGCCCACCTTTCGGGGTGAGGTGAAATCTCAATCATAAGGAGACTGTCTTAAATTCATTTCGATGAATGAGACAGTCTCTTTTTTTGTTTCCATCCCTATAAAAATCGGTTCCATTCCTATAAAAAGCCATCCTATTCCTATAAAAAACGTGTGAACCCGGGGTTGAACCTTCGTGTAACCTCGCTTGAACTATCGTGTAACCTCGCTTAAACTTGCGTGTAACCGCGGTTTCGATACCTTTTTATAGGCATCCGGTTGCAGTTTTCTCCTACGATGACGCAAATGTGCAGGAATTGGGCGCGATCGGATCGTGCGATTTAGAATTTGAAAACCGCGCCAAATAAAATTAATTTATTAATTGCTCTGTGAAAATTTGTAAACACCAAACAATTTTATAATTTCGCGCTTAATCTCGCTAAGGGAAAGCTGACTTAATGATAAATTAAGAAGCTGTTTGATCTTGCATCTAATAATTAACAACGGATGCGATGTAGGCTCAAACATCTTTCGGGTGTTGGTTCGATTTCGGAGTATATTTTATATTATTGAAGACAATCGAACAAAACACATTTGTTTTTGTTTCTTTTTAAACTATTTAAATCAAAAAGGCGATGACAGAAAAAACACGCTATTCAGACACAGAGCTAGAGGAATTCAAATCAATCATCACTGATAAGTTGGATAAAGCTTACAAGGATTATGAATTGCTTAAGGCAACGGTGATGAATACAGACGGGAATGATGTTTCGGATACAGCTCCTACCTTTAAGGTGCTTGAAGAGGGGGCCACAACCTTAACGAAAGAAGAGGCAGGTCAATTAGCGCAACGTCAGATGAAATTTATTCAGCACCTTCGCGCAGCTTTGGTGCGCATCGAAAATAAAACTTACGGAATTTGTCGTGAAACCGGAAAATTAATTCCGAAGGAGCGTCTCAAAGCCGTTCCGCATGCAACTTTATGTATAGATGCTAAGAAACAGGAGCGAAAGTAAACACTCCTGATGTACCGTTTTAATTCGACATTTTTATAAATTTGCACATCGGCGATTATAAAAGTGTCGAATTATTTTTTAATACCCTATATGAGCAAATTGAAACTAACCAAAGGGCAGTTGGCCCTGCTTATCATTTTTCTGGTGTTGTTGGTTGATCAGGCGTCAAAGATCTGGATCAAAACGCACATGACCATGCATCAGAGTTTCGAAATCACACCATGGTTCTTTATCTATTTCACCGAAAATAACGGTATGGCCTATGGTATAGAATTAGGAAGTAAGCTTTTCCTGACTCTCTTTCGCATCGTTGCGGTGGGTGGTTTCAGTTATTATCTGTGGAGATGCATTAAGCGGAAAGCCGCTACCGGCTTCATTGCGTGTCTCTCTTTGATTATTGCCGGAGCAGCCGGGAATATTATAGATTCGATTTTTTATGGCCGGATCTTTAGCAACAGTTACGGTCAGGTTGCTACTATGTTTCCCGAAGGAGGCGGCTATGCGCCGTTTTTCTACGGAAAAGTGGTAGATATGCTTTATTTCCCGTTGTTCCGTTTCAATTGGCCCGAATGGATGCCGTTTGTAGGCGGGGAGGAGTTTCTGTTTTTCCGTCCGATCTTTAATATCGCCGATTCAGCTATTACCGTAGGAGTGGCGCTATTGTTTATCTTTTACCGTAATCTTTTCGATAACGACGATAAGAAGAAAGCGCAGAAAGAATCGTCATCTCAGAAGAAAGCATGATTATGAACAGAATATTATATCCTTTCTTTCTCTTCGTTTCTTTTTTGCTTCTTTCCTGTAACCGAACTCCCGAGGGGGTTCTTGACCGGAAACAGATGGAAGAGGTGTTGCTGGATGTGCATCTGGCCGAAGGAGTAATGGAGGAAAGGGGACAAGATTTCCGCTCACAGGAAAGCCGTCAGGCCGTGATGAAAGGGGTACTTGAAAAGCATCACATCACGCAGACTCAATTCGATAGTTCGATGGGGTGGTATGGCGCTCACCTCGACCAATACATGAAGGTGTATTCGCGCGTGATCAAACAATTGGAGGAGCGTAATCTTGTAGCCAAGGAGGTGTTACTGGCTTATGAGAAATCATTGCTCACTCCCGTCGGCGACAGTGTGGATATCTGGCGTTTTTCAAAACAACTCATTCTAGACCCTGCGTTATTGACTACGAGTCGCGATTTTGAAATCCGTATCGACTCGAATTTCAAGGAGAAGGATACGATTGGTTGGAGCATGCGTTTTGTGAATATTCCGGCCGATTCGATAGCGAAGACAAGGGTTACGCTGGGGTTGCGTTCACAAGGGAAGATCCTCCGACTCGAGGAGCAGTTTGTTTCGCATGAAGGGGAACTCACCCTGGGATTCCGTTCGGATAAATACACCCGTGGGGGCGATCTCTTCGCCAATATTACGATTATACCTGTGAGGGACTCGTTGCTTATGCCGATTTATATTGAGGATTTCACGATGTTGCGTCAAAGAAACCGTATACCGGAGATCGTAGCCGATTCGGCAGCGATAAGTGGTGATTCAATAGCGGTAAGCGGAGATTCGATAGCGGCAGGAGTTGCAGATTCAATTGCCGGAGCAAAGAAAGAGATGCTTCAGCCGGATACGCTTCAGGAACAACAAATAAAACAATAAATTCACATGAAGGAGGGATTTGCCGCCCATCTTATTAAAGTGGGGGATCAGGAATATAAAAGTGCGATTGTGCTTGTGGATGAACACTCCGTATTGCAGGAGATCATTCCCCTGAACAGGGAGACTCCGTTCACCCGTTTCTTTGACGGAATGTTGCGCTTGGTGCCTTGTGGCGCCCCTTGTGATAATTCGTGCGCGGTCACTCCCGGGGAAAAGATTTCGGTGTGGCAATATTATCCTTTCGATCTGCTTGCCGGATGTGAGACATCGCAGACCAGGACTAAGCTTCTGAAATAAACGAACAACGCCGGCTTCGGGATTATCCGAAGCCGGCGTTGTTCGTTTATGATCTTCTGCGGAATTCGGCACAGATAATCGAAGTGGCGATCGCTACGTTTAAAGACTCCGATGTTTCCCGTTCCAACGGATAACTTGGAATATGCAACTCTTTTGAGATGTAGGGCCGAAGATCGGGACTAATTCCTTTCCCTTCGTTCCCCATCACGATCAGTCCCGTTTGAGAAAGCGCTTCCGAATAGATGTTCTTGCCCTCTAGAAATGTTCCATATACCGGTACATCGCCCATTGCCTTGAGAAATGGGATTAGGGGTGTATAATGAACCTTCACGCGGGCGATAGCGCCCATGGTGGCCTGTACGGTTTTAGGACTGAAGCAATCTACCGTTTCCGGTGAACAGATGATGTGTTCAATGCCGAACCAATCTGCTAAACGGATGATTGTACCCAGGTTGCCGGGATCCTGAACCGTGTCTAATACCAAGCTTAGTTGCTCGTTAAGTTGGTTGGGATCAAGCGTATAAACTGGTTGTCTGAATACACCCATCACCTCTTGCGGCGATTTCAGAAAACTCACTTTCGAGAGCTCCTCCCGCGTTACGGTAATTCGCTCCGGAGCTTTCGCGTCGGGGTTGGAAGCATACCATTCGGGAGTGGCGATAAGCGTTTCGCACTTCATGAAAGGCAGGTTGTCATTCACGAGTTTATTCCCCTCCGCAACAAAGAGTCCCGCTTCTTTGCGGTTCTTCTTCAGTTCGAGTGATTTAATGAATTTTATTTTGTTCTTGGATAATAACATACGATTCCGAATTATTCAAATGCAAAGCTACAAAGAAAACCCGAAAAACTTATCTTTGTAATTCGAATCACATTTTATAACCCTTTCTCCACGTATGAGATTTTTGCGCGCTGCTTTCGTATCCTTTATCCTAATCACGTTATGTGCTTGCAGCCTTACCAAGTATGTTCCGGAAGGGGAATACCTCGTAAGGAAAGTTTCCGTCCAATCCGATAATAAAACGATAAAGACAAGTGAGATAAAACCCTATATCAAACAAGAACCCAATCACAAAACATTCGGATTGATTCCTTTTCCGCTTTATTTGTATAACCTGGCGGGCTCCGACACCAGTAAGTGGTTTAACCGCTTTCTTCAACGTGCCGGTACTCCTCCCGAAATCTACGATCCGGTATTGACCGAGCGCTCAGAACGAGAGATTCTGAAGATGCTTTCAAACAAAGGGTATGTGGATGCCGAGGTGCAGGTGAAGGTGCAGAAGAAGAGAAAGAAAATAGCCGTATCCTATTTTGTGACAACAAATGAGCCTTTTGTCATCCATAATTTCTCTTACATCATTCCCAACGATACGTTGCGTCAACTTGTCATAGCGGATTCGGCGGCATCTTTAATCCGCAAAGGCGATTTACTAGACCGCAATATCCTGGAGAAGGAGCGTGTGCGGCTCACTACGAAATTTCGCAACCGCGGATATTGGGGATTTAACAAAGATTTTATCAATTATACCGCCGATACAACCTCCCATTCCAAGAAAACCGATTTGGAACTGAATGTATTGCCGCAGCGTGTTTTATTGTCGGACGGTCAAGAGAAAATCGTACCCCATTCCACGTATCGTGTGGATCGTGTTTTGTTCGTAACCGACTATGACCCGATGAACGTCGCCCAGGAATCGGCAGAACGTGATACCGTACTGTATAATGGGTATGAGATTATTTCGGGAAAGAAACCGTACCTCACCAACGAGATATTGGTTGAAAATTGCATGATTAAACCGGGCGAGTTGTATACGGATCGTAAGGTTGACGCAACATATAGCTCTTTCGCACGATTGCGGATCCTTAAATATGTCAATATTCGCTTCTTGCAGAGTAAAACCCGTGAGGGGATGTTGGATTGCTACATTCTGCTTACTCCCGGTAAGAACCAATCCATACAGACGGAGCTGGAAGGCACCAATTCGGCCGGAAATCTCGGTTTCGCGGCTTCCTTGACCTATCAGCACCGCAACATATTCAAGGAGTCGGAGACGTTTACGACCAAGATTCGGGGAGGGTATGAAAATCTTACCGGAGAGGGAGAGGGACTGGTGAAAAAGAATTTTACAGAGTTCGGGATCGAATCGGGACTCTCTTTTCCGAAGTTCATGTTTCCTTTTGTGGCGTCTGACTTCAAAAAGCGGATTCGAGCAGCAACCGAATTCAAAG
This sequence comes from Bacteroidales bacterium, assembly GCA_036655355.1. Taxonomy (GTDB): domain Bacteria; phylum Bacteroidota; class Bacteroidia; order Bacteroidales; family JAUNSR01; genus JAUNSR01. The sequence continues at coordinate 1,286 of JAVVQG010000002.1, read as the reverse complement.
CTTCTTACAGTTACCAGCATCGTCCGGAATATACACGCACGATTGCCGGTGGAGGAGTGAAGTACAATTGGCAGACCAACCGCAACCGCTACCGCCACTCACTGGATCTGATAGATATCAGTTATGTGTATCTCCCTTATCGCTCGGAAGCTTTTATCGATAGTATCATCAATAAGAACCCCATTACTTATTCAAGCTTTAAGGATCACTTGATAACGCGCACGGTATATACGTTTTACCGTTCGAATCTCACACCGGGAGTGCGTAACCTCGATATTTACACGATTCGCGCGAGTGGAGAGTTCGCCGGGAATATCCTCTACTCCTTCTCCAACATGTTTAACATGCCGAAGAAAGAGGGGGCGTATAATCTATTCGGATTGCGTTACGAGCAATATGTGAAATTCGATGCGGATTACGCTTTCACCAAGGTGTTGAGTGAAAAGAACTCACTTGCCTTTCACATTGCCGGTGGGGTAGGCGTACCGTATGGCAACTCCAAGGTACTTCCGTTTGAGAAACGATATTATTCGGGTGGTGCAAACAGTGTGCGCGGCTGGTCGGTACGTACGCTTGGGCCGGGACGATATCGTTCCGAGAATCCGGAATTCGATTATTTCAATCAATGCGGGGATATTCGTTTCGATGCGAGCGTCGAATATCGCACCCGTTTGTTCTGGAAACTCGAACTCGCCGGTTTCGTCGACGCCGGAAATGTGTGGACCATCCAGAACTACGAAGGACAACCGGGCGGAGCGTTCGCTTTGGATCGTTTTTATAAAGAGATAGCTCTTTCTTACGGTATGGGTGTGCGGTTTGACTTTGATTATTTCATTTTAAGATTGGATATGGGTGTGAAAGCGTATAATCCTGCCTTAATCGGTAAAAAACCTTGGGTGATCAAACAGCCTGGGAATAAGGATAATTACACTTTTCACTTCGCAGTGGGGTATCCATTTTGAAATATTTTTTTCACACAGCTATTGCAGGACTCAAAATATTCACTACCTTTGCATCGCAATTGAGGGGAAATCTACTGCTCCCCCAATACATTGCAAAAGGATGGTCGGGTAGCTCAGCTGGATAGAGCAACAGCCTTCTAAGCTGTGGGTCATGAGTTCGAATCTCATCCTGATCACAGAAACCATTCAAAGCCCTGCTGACGATATGTCGGCAGGGCTTTTTTTTTTATTCCTTCCTTTCTAAACCATTCCCATCCCGTGTCGTTTTAATGGCTCACCTGTAAAAGTTGGGGGATCGTTCCAAAATAGTTAAATTTGCGTCCA
>JAVVQG010000001.1:274291-345476 GCA_036655355.1 Bacteroidales bacterium | reverse complement strand
CTTTCTATAACTGGATAATGTTTAACCAGTCTAACTTTTTGGGGTCACTTCAAAACGATATATCCTCTTTTTAGTTGCGGAAGCTGGACTCGAACCAACGACCTTCGGGTTATGAGCCCGACGAGCTACCACTGCTCCATTCCGCGATTTCTGAGTACAAATGTATCGGAATTTACAATACGCTCCAAATAACACGGTGCTTTATTGGCTTTTTTTATGGAATGAATATATAAGTGTTACTTTATGTATTTATTGGTGTGCACTTTCCCGAATATTGTTCATTTTTCCCCAAAATCAGCCTGAATAGCGGCAAGAGACGATAGTTTTTAGAAAGAATGATTGAACATATTAAGAAATTACTTATTTTTGGCACAGTCATAGACAAATTGTGCAAAAGCTTATATTTTACGAGATATGTCCAAAACCAGAGAAATGCTTATTGATGTTGCAAGGCAGTTATTCGCGCGTGAAGGTGTAGACAACACGACGATGAATGATATAGCCAAGGCATCGAAGAAAGGAAGACGAACACTCTATACTTATTTCAAGAATAAGAATGAGATCTATATGGCAGTGGTGGAAACAGAGCTGGATCATTTGGTGGAGGGATTGCGTACGGTAATACCGATGAATCTTCCGGCCGATGAAAAGTTGGTTCGTTACATTTTTCAGCGTATGGATGCCATAAAGGAAACCGTATTTCGTAACGGAACATTACGTGCCGAATTCTTCCGTGATATATGGAAAGTGGAACAGGTGCGCAAGAAGTTCGATACCCAAGAGATCGATATCCTAAAGACCATTCTGACACAAGGTGAGAAAGAGGGTATCTTCAGAATGGCGAATGTGGAGGTAAGTGCCCTCACACTTCATTATTGTCTTCGCGGATTAGATGTTCCTTATATCCGGGGTGTTTTCACTGAATTGGGGATTACTCGTTTTACGCTTCGTGAATATATTCTTGATTTAGTTTTTAACGGAATAAAAAAGTAAGAAATTCGACCTATGTTTATTAATGCTTTGGGGTATTATGTCCCGTCAGAAAGAGTTCCGAATGAACACTTTCTTGAACTGAATGGCTTGACAAGTGAATGGATTGAACAACGAACAGGAATTCACACACGTTCAAAAGCCGGTGCGGATGAAAATGCACATACGATGGGGCTAGCTGCCGTAAAAAATGCATTGTCCAAATTGCCTTATCCCGCTCATGATATTGATTTGATTGTTTCAGCATCTTATTCACCTTTGGATACCGTGGCTACTTTGGCACACGTGGCTCAGCGAGAATTTCAGATGCCCGATGCAAAAGCGCTTTACCTCTCTTCAGCTTGTTCCTCTTTAGTGAATGGGCTGGAAGTGATCGAAGGGTACTTTGCAATGGGGAAAGCTACGAAAGCTTTGTTGATTTGTTCTGAACACAACACCTACTATAGTAACCCTTCCGATCCGAAAGCCGGACATCTATGGGGCGATGCAGCGGTGGCAATCGTTATTTCAAAAGAGAAGATAACTGAAAACGACGCTCAGATCACAGATATTTATACTCGCGGACTGGGACACATCGGAAAAGGTCCCGAAGGGGTTTGCCTGCGTCCGAAAGAGGAGGGAATCACCATGCCGGACGGTCGCGATGTATTTATGCATGCGTGCAAATATATGGTGGAGGCTTTAGATCACCTCACATCGAAAAACAACCTCACACTTGACGATCTTACCTACATCATCTGTCACCAGGCGAACAAACGCATCGTGGCGAACGTAGCGCATCAGATGAAGCGTTCGGAAGAAAGCTTCCTGAATAACATCTCGGAGTTCGGAAATACCGGCTCGGCGTCAACAGGATTGGTTTTGGCACAGCAATATGAGAAATTCAAACCGGGCGATCTGGTGGGATTGTGCGTTTTTGGCGGGGGATATTCCAGCGGAGGATTCCTTGTTAAATTCTAATTGTTTCTCATCACAATAAAATAATAATTCATCATTCATAAAATAGAATATACTTATGAAATTACTTGAAGGAAAAGTAGCTATCGTAACGGGTGCTGCTCGCGGTATCGGGAAAGCTATCGCTCTTAAATTCGCTTCTGAAGGTGCTAACATCGCATTTACCGACCTGGTAATGGATGAGAATGCTGCTAACACATTGGCAGAAATCGAAGCACTAGGTGTTAAGGCAAAAGGATACGCTTCAAATGCGGCTAACTTTGACGAAACACACGAAGTTGTAAAACAGATTCAGGAAGATTTCGGTCGCATCGATATCCTTGTAAACAACGCAGGCATCACTCGCGACGGTTTATTGATGCGTATGTCTGAACAGCAGTTCGATATGGTTATCAATGTGAACCTTAAATCGGCATTTAACTTTATCCACGCTTGTACTCCAATCATGATGAAACAGAAAACAGGTAGCATCATTAACATGAGCTCGGTTGTTGGTGTTTCAGGAAATGCAGGTCAGGTGAACTATTCATCTTCTAAAGCGGGTATGATCGGTATGGCTAAATCGGTAGCGAAAGAACTTGGTTCTCGCGGGGTTCGTGCCAACTGTGTCGCTCCGGGCTTCATCATCACAGAGATGACCAACCAGTTGTCTGAAGAGGTGAAAAAAGAGTGGGCTCAGCAGATTCCTTTGCGTCGCGGAGGTACTCCTGAAGATGTGGCAAACGTATGTACATTCCTTGCTTCGGATATGTCTGCTTACGTTACCGGCCAGGTGCTTCACTGTTGTGGTGGTATGAACATGTAATTTTCTTTACAACGAGATACGAAAAGCCGTCTTTGCATTGCAAGGACGGCTTTTTTTAATCTTAAAATTCAGCGGTAATTACTAACTTTGCAACATTATTAATTTGCTATTCAAATGGAAGTAATTTACGAAGACAACCATATTATCGCAGTCAGTAAAACCTGTAATGAGATTGTGCAGGGCGATAAAACCGGCGATGAGCCGCTATCGGAAACGCTGAAAAGATGGTTGAAGGAGAAATATGATAAACCGGGCAACGTGTTTGTGGGAGTGACGCATCGCTTAGACCGTCCCACGTCGGGCATCGTGTTGTTCGCGAAAACCAGCAAGGCGCTTACCCGTCTGAATGAGATGTTTCGTAAAGGAGAGGTGAAGAAGACGTATTGGGCATTGGTTAAGACGTCGAACATTGCTCCCGAAGCGGAACTGACCCATTATTTGGTGCGTAATGAGAAACAGAACAAATCTTATGCATACGATATGGAGAAGCCGAACTCGAAAAAAGCGATTCTTCATTACAAAGAACTCGCACGTTCGGAACGTTACTCTTTGTTGGAAGTGGATCTGAAGACCGGTCGCCACCATCAGATCCGTTGTCAGCTTTCTAAAATCGGCGCGCCGATTAAAGGAGACCTGAAATACGGATTCGACCGTTCGAATCCCGACGGAGGCATATCGCTTCATGCACGCCGCGTACAATTCATACATCCCGTTTCAAAAGAGGAAGTGGTCATCGTGGCACCTGTGCCGAACGATGCGCTTTGGAAATCGTTTGAAGGGTAAAAAGGAATTCCCCGCCGGATGTTGATTCGTTTAGATCAACTTCCGACGGGGAATTTTTTATGTTCTCAATGAGGGAGAAAACAATTATTGATGCTCCGCTTTCTTTTCGGCGCGATAGTAAAGGGTGGAGCATTTTTCGGGACGGAAAGTCTCTGCCGCCACCCGACGTATCCATTCCGGCGTAAGGGCCAGGTATTTGTCAACTTCGGTGTTGATATCCTCCGCCTTGCTAATCAGTTCGAAATAACAAAGATTGGTTGCTTTGTTCAGGAAGTAGATGTTCGAGAAGATGTCATTCGACTCGAATTTGTTGACTACTTTTTTCAATTCATATTCGCTGACCAGTTCGGTTGACAACAGTTGTAATTCATCCTGTAACGCCTGATCCGCTTCTTCGAGCGAAACGCCCGGAGCCGGTTTTCCGGTTACATAGAAGAGTCCCGCGTCCAAAGAGCCCGCGATGTAGGAGTTCACCTCCGAGAAGAGTTTCTTCTCCATCACCAGGTGTTGTTGCAGACGTGCCGAGCGACCGTTAGAGAGGATATCCGACAAAATGTCGAACGCATGATAATCTTTATCGGTACGGCTGCACATCTGATAAGCCTTCGTAATGGCATCCATCGGTACGTTGCGGTAAACCTCCAAAAAACGCGCTTCGGTCTGTTCCGGTTCCTGTGGCAGGTTGCGCGGTTTTACATCGCGGCGCGGTATCGGGCCGAACCACTTTTCTGTCAGCGCAATCGCCTCCTCGAAGCTGATATTTCCCGTTACCCCCAGAATCGCGTTGTTGGGCGCGTAATGGTGGAAAAAGAACTCCTCCACGTCAGCCAATGTGGCCTTTTCGATGTGGCTCACCTCTTTTCCGATGGTCGGCCATTGATACGGATGCTTTTTGTATGCAAGCGGACGGATCAACAACGCGATATCTCCATACGGCTGGTTCAGGTTACGCTCTTTAAACTCCTCGATAACCACCTGTTTCTGCACATCGAGACTTTTCTGATCGAAATTCAGGCTAAGCATGCGGTCTGACTCAAGCCAAAAAGCGGTTTCCACGTTTTGGCGAGGCACCACCTCGTAATAATTCGTCACGTCTTCGCTGGTCCACGCATTGTTTTCACCGCCTGCTTCCTGCAAAGGGGTATCGAAATCAGGAATGTTTAAAGAGCCTCCGAACATCAGGTGTTCAAAAAGATGCGCGAATCCGGTCTGTTCCGGGTTCTCGTCGCGCGAGCCCACATTATAAAGCAGGTTGAGGGCAACCATCTGCGTGCTGTCATCTTTGTGATGGAGCAGCGTAAGCCCGTTGGGCAACACATATCTGTTTACTTCGATCATTGTTTCACGATTTTCATTGTCATTTTGATATCTTCATTCGGACGGTCTGCGCGATTTGTGCGGACACGCTGGATCTTCTCCACTACGTCCATTCCTTCGGTCACCTCACCGAAAACGGTGTAAGCGTCGTCCAGCCAAGGCGAGCCTCCGATAGTCGTATACGTTTCCCGCACCTCTTTCGGAAAGCGGAACGGGGTTCCTTTTTCATAAATCTTCCGGGCTTCGGTTCGCAAGCTGTCCATGTAAACTTGAAGCGCCATCATATCGTCCGATTTTTCCAGTTCCAGAAAGTTCTTTTCATTCTCCTGAAACAACTGCATCACTACTTTGTGGATCGCATCCTCGTCGCGTTTGGCTTCGATGTCGTTCAAATCGCGATCCGAGAAAGTTTTTCCCGTTACGATATAGAACTGGCATCCGCTCGAATGGCGGTGTGGATTTTCGCGATCACCCTCGCGTGCAGCCGCCAGCGCTCCTTTTTTATGGTAGTATTGAGGGAAACGAAATTCCGCGGGAATCTGATAATCCACGTCGCCGTCTCCCAACATTGCATTTGCATCGGCATCTTTTGATTTCGGATCGCCACCCTGAATCATGAATTCATTGATCACACGGTGGAAAAGCAGGTTGTCGTAGAATCCCTCCTGCACCAGTTTGATAAAGTTATCGCGATGCTTCGGGGTTTCATTGTAAAGTTTTACTTTGATATCGCCCAAATCCGTTTCAATCAATACGATGGTTTCATCCCCTTTCACCCCCGGCTTACAGCTGCTCAGGAGAGAAAAGAGGAGGATAGAGATAAATGCTAACTTGTTAAGCTTCATAAGTGGAAGATTAGAATGTACTACAAAAATACGCTTAAATGATGAAATATACTTCAATTAGTACCAGGCCTTTTGCGGAATATCCGACATTTCGAACTCAATCGTCACACCACTCATGATCTGGTCGTGCGTAATGTAAGAGTTGTCGTAATTTTTACCGTTCACCTTAACCCCTTTCACATAGATGTTCTCTTTCGATACCGCCGGCGCCAGTACCGTAAAAGTCTTTCCGTTATCCAGATGCATTTTCAGTTCGGCGAAAAGGGGAGTGCCGATCTCATATTGCAGCGAAGCCGGATTTACCGGATAGAATCCCATCGCACTGAACACGTACCATGCCGACATCTGTCCGCAATCTTCATTCCCGCACAATCCCGCCGGCGTATTCAAGTACAGGTCGCGCATCACCTTCGATACGTATTGTTGGGTTTTTGCGGGCTGTCCAACGGTGTTGTACAAATAAATCACGTGATGACTCGGTTCGTTACCGTGCGCATACTGACCGATCATTCCGGTGCTGAAAATAGGCAATTCTTCATCGCTTCCGGCATGTTGGGTAAACATCTGATCCAGTTTCTGTTCCATCTGCTCTTTCCCTCCCAACAGTTCACACAGTCCTTGTGCATCTTGCTGAACAGACCAAAGGTACTGCCATCCGTTGCTCTCGGTGATGTGTTCGGTATACGCCTTCGGATCGAAACCGGCGATCCAGTTTCCGTTCTTGTCACGCGGCTGCATAAAGCCGGTAGCCGGATTAAACTGATTTCGGTAGAATCGCGCACGTTTGTCGAATTCAGCGGCAACAGCCGTTTTTCCCATTTTTTCGGCCATGCGTGCGATGCAATAATCATCGAAAGCATATTCCAATGTTTTAGAGACAGACTCCCCTTCGAGGTCATACGGCACATATCCGAACTGTTTGTAAGCGCCGATCGCGCGATAACCGTCGTTATTCGCCGTTGCGATACAAGCCTCCAGCGCCTCTTTCGGATCGAAATTGCCGATTCCCTTCAAGTAAGCATCCGCGATTACGGGTACCGAATGGTAACCGATCATCATATCCGTTTCATTCGCATAGAAATTCCACACCGGAAGCATGCCGTGCTGGCGGAAATGCGCCAGGAACGATTCGATCATGTCATTCACACGAGCGGGCTGTGTATAGGTATAAAGGGGATGAGCGGTTCTGTACGTGTCCCAAAGAGAAAAAGTGGAATAATTCTTCCATCCGTTGGTTTCGTACACTTTTTTATCCGCTCCCAAATAGCGGTTGTCTACGTCGCAAAACAGGGTAGGAGCTGTCATGGTATGGTACAGAGCGGTATAGAAATTGGTCAACGCATCCGTATCGTTCGACGTAGTCTCAATCTTAGACAACTCTTTGTTCCACATCTTTTTCGCTTCCGCGCGATACGTGTCAAAATCCCAGTGTGTCGCTTCTGCACGCAGATTTTTTAATGCACCGGCATGATCAACGCCCGAAATGGCTGTACGCACAAGAATTTCATCTCCCGCTTCCGTTTTGAAATCGAATCGAGCTACGACGCCTTTTCCGGTATATCTTTTATCCGCGGGATAATGGATCGCGGTGGTGTCGATGTAGGCGTTTTCAAACGGTTTGGAGAACTGAGAAACGAAATAGATTCGTTGATCCGATGCCCAACCTTCAGAGATTCGGTAGCCGCGAACGGTAACAGAATCGACGATTTCCAGTTGCGAATCCATCGTGAAATCCCAGTTCATCGCCTTGGACAGATTCAAGAAAACAGAGGCTGAAGCTTTCGGGAAGGTGTATTTCTGAATCCCGCAACGCTCGGTAGCGGTCAGTTCAACATTAATATTATAATCGGAAAGGAAAACCTGGTAATAACCGGCTTCCGCTTTCTCTCGGTCGTGCGAAAATTTAGAATGGAGTCCCAGCGGAGCATCCGCTTCAGAGAAAGGAAGCGTGGCGGGCATGAAGGAGATATCGTAAAGATCTCCCGCTCCGGTTCCCGTCAGGTGTGTATGACTGAATCCGGCAATCGTACTGTCCGGCCAGTAATATCCGGCGATGCGATCCCATCCCGGTAAACCATTGTCCGGACTCAACTGCACCATACCGAAAGGTACGGTAGCTCCCGGATAGGTGTTGCCGGTGTAATCGGTTCCGATAAATGGATTTACGTAGGCCGTAAAATCCTGTGTAGGCTCATCCGATACGGTACAAGCAACGGATAAGGCAAGTGAAAATAAGCAAAGTGACTTCTTCATAAAAGGTTTGGCTAAAGGAATAAAAATGGCGCGAGTCCGCAGACTCGTGCCATCTTTTAAATAGTAAGGTTATTTATTTTTTCCAGATGATCTCTCTCAGGGTTCCGTTTCCGGAGATGATCAGTTTGTCTGTTGCCTGATCAAGTGGCAATGAGATCAAACCGTTGGTAGATTCGGCAAGCAGGTTGCCTTTCTGGTCTTCAACACGGAATGCACCATTTGTAAATAGCAGCGATACCCCTGTCGTAGCGGGAACGCGGTTCAGTTCGAAACGTCCGTTCTCCACTTCGAAGCCGGTATAGAAATCGCGGTCGAAGGCATTCATCAGGTCGCCTTTATTCTGAGCGATGGTTTCCACTTCGAACTTACGCAGGTTCGCAGAAATCTCTTTGCCGGATTTATTTGCAAATCGCACGAAACGGGCTTTCGTCGGTTTACCGCTTTTCCAGTTTTCGCCGTCCAAAGAGTATTCCACTGCCGGTTTTCCGTTGCTTAACTCAAAAGAAACACGTTTGATATCGGTAATCATCGGAAGTTCGATACCCAGGTAGCCTCCTTTTTCGATAGCGATCACCTCAAGGATCTTCTTCATGCGGATCACGTTACCCTCTGTTTCAACACCCAACGAAGCAAGCTGCGGGATATTGGTCGTAAGCGTTGCTTCTCTTTGCTGCGGATTCACGTGGAAAGAGCGGAAGGCAGTCCAGTTTCGAGTACCCGACCCTTCGGTCGCTCTCAATCGCACATAGCGTGCCTGCACCGGTTTCAGATTATACTGGATGCGATAAGCATCTTTCAAGGTATCTGTCAGCGCGGTCCAGTTTGAATTGTCTGTAGAGTATTCCAAAATCGCACGTTGGAAAATATCTCTGTCGCCCTCTTTGCGTCCTTGTAGGATCTCGATATTCGACACTTCTTCGTTGCGTCCCAAGTCCACACCGATCCATGAGCCCACTTTCTGAGTCGCCCATGAATAGAAGAACGTTTTATCATCCTTGTCCATCATCGCAGGCAGGGTTTCTTTTTTCGCGAAACTTGTGATCGGAGTCACCACCGGAAGTTTCTCGCCGGCCAGCATCTCATAGAATGACGCTTCCATCTGCGAGCGGTGTTTCTCGATGAACGGATTCATCACCAACGTACCGCTTTTGTGTTTGTTGTAAGCCGTGCGTTCTTCGGGACTCATCAGGCCGTTCGCATAAGCATTCCAGAAGCCCTCCTGATCGCCTTTGTTGTAAAGTTCGATCAGCGTAAAGACGTCCATACCTCTTTTTCCGAGTTTCTCGAATTCGGTCAGCCACGGTTTCATTTCCTCCAATAGATAAGGATCCGCACCGCTGGCAAGGATTCGAGCGGGCGCTTCGTTCATCTTCTTAAACTCCGCATAGATCACGTCCCCTTTTGAGTGATCGCCGTTCAGGTAAGCGGCTACGGCGGGAGCGATTTCCCACGATTCATCGCGGCGGTAGTTGTGACCGTTCTGTTCGAGGTCGGCTGAGTGGATGGCAAACGTGCGGTAATCTGCCGAAGCTTCCGGCATAACGCGTTTCAAGCCCTCTTCCCACGCTTTCATGTGGTCGTACTCGGCAACATTCCAAGTGTAATCGGCCACCCCGAAAAGTGCGACTTTCGAACTTTCGGCGTGTTCCATCGGGTTACTTACGAAACCGTTCATCTTGCCTTTGCCCTCTTTTGTCAATCCGTAGCTTGGACCCTGAAGCAATCTGTGACGCACATAGTCGCTTACCGGGAAGTTCCACCAGATGTAAGTTGGACGCTGGATGCGTTCATTGATCCATGCCAGGGTCTCGGGCGTGATGTCGTCGCACACGTGATCGCCGGTCCACATGATTTCCACCGATTTGTCCAGTTCTCGTCCCAAAATCGACAGGTAGCCCTGCGGAGATGGGTTCGACCATGATTTGTTGTATTCCGTAGGACACATGATCAGGGGAGTCACGCCCTCTTTAACTTTTACGAACTCCTGGTTTAAGCGGTTCAGCAAAGCGGCCTGTTTGTTCGGGTTTGTCCCTTCTCCGGCGATATCGTCGAAGAAAACGGCAAACGAGCGAACACCCAGATCATACATCAGGTTGAATTTCTGAAGCAACAGCTGATAATCCTCTTCATTCCATTTGATGTCGCCTCCCGGGTGAATCGCCCAAACGAAATCCACGTGGTTCTCTTTCGCCACGCGAGCCAGTTCGGAAATCTGACGCGCTTCCTGTTCCGGATAAGGTTTACGCCAATTCGGAGCACTGTGATACGGGTCGTCTTTCGGTCCGTAGATATAAGTATTCAGTTTATTCTCGCCGTAGAATTTAAGCTGCGCCAAACGGTCGCGATGGCTCCATGGCGTTCCGTAGAAACCTTCTACCGTACCGCGGAAGCGGATGTCCGGATAGTCGGTGATCTCAACTTCGGGGATTGAATTGCCCTGGATCAGTTGTTGCAGCGTCCGTACGGCATAATAGGTACCGCGTTCGTCCGAGCCGATCACCACAATTTCTTTTGGCGTTACTTTCAGGTAGTAAGCGCCTGATACGTCAGGCAGGTTGGTTTTGAATTTCGATACACTCTTATCGCCTTTCTCGCCGATGAAGAGTTTCGTTTTTCCGGTAGTGGAGATAAGGCCGGACAACAAATCAACCGCAATCGGGTCGGCTTTGTCAGCGCCGATCAGTTTGAAACCTTTCGAGATGTCGATTTTGTTTTCCGTAGTCGCCACATGGTGGGGAGTGGGGTAGATGTTGTGTTGCGCATCCATCGAGGCAACTCCCAGCGTAAGCAGCGAAGCTAAAAATAATTTTTGCATAGGTGATGAAATAGGGTTAAAAAACATTGAAACGCAAATATAAAAAAAGAGGACGCCGAAAACGGCATCCTCTTTTAAAATATTGCGTTCAGGTGAAATTATTTCGCCTGTTCAAGCTGTAATGTTACAGTTGGCTGGTCACAAACTTCAGTTGGGCCGAAGTATTGGATAGGACCTGCGTAGATGTAAGATGTAGTTTTAGCCCATTCGTCGCGCATTGCTGCGAAAGCTTTGAAAGGAGCACCATCAAGTTTAACAAGCGCTTTCTGGATAACCGGTTTCATTTCGCCGTGACGACGTTCCATGTTCATCATCATCGTGATAGGAATACCCCCCGCGATCCACTGTTCTGCAGGAGCAGTCAAGTTTTTGATAGAAGACATGTAACCTGTTTTGCCTGCACCGATCAACATCGCAGCGTTGAATCCAAGTGAGTAGCAATAGTCTGCGTCGAAGTTAGAAGGAGCAGCACAACGACCTTCGTATCCGAAGAAGTGGTACTGAGCGGCAAATTTACCGTTGTATTTACCTTCTGCTTTCATATCTGCAAGACGGCGACCAACCATTTCACCCAACAATTTTTCTGTTTCGATCAAAGACACCTGTACGTTACCGTGTGGGTCGCGATCCAAAGTCAACTGACGAGCAACGCCTTCTGGAAGAGATGCGTAAACAGCTGAGTTTGCTTCAGAAAGATGTTTGATGATGTATTCGCGCTGAGCTGATTTCTTGATCATTGCGAATTCGCCTGCGTTGTGAGCAAGGAAGTCGTTCAATTCAGAGATCAGGTTTTTCATCGCAGGGATGAATTCGATCAAACCTTCAGGGATCAATACGGTACCGTAGTTGTCACCGTTAGCAGCACGCATAGCCACAACTTCAGCGATCTGGTTAACAACCTCGTCAAGAGTCATGTTTTTAGCTTCAACCTCTTCAGAGATGATACACATGTTCGGCTGAGTCTGCAAAGCACATTCCAAAGCGATGTGAGACGCAGAACGACCCATCAATTTGATGAAGTGCCAGTATTTTTTAGCTGAGTTACAGTCACGTTCGATGTTACCGATAACTTCAGAGTAAACTTTACAAGCTGTGTCAAAACCGAAAGAAGTTTCGATTTCGTCGTTTTTCAAGTCACCGTCGATTGTTTTAGGACAACCTACCACCTGTACGCCTGCGCCGATCTGAGCGTAGTACTCAGCCAAAACGCATGCATTTGTGTTAGAGTCATCACCACCGATGATAACAAGAGCAGAGATGTTCAATTTTTTAAGGATCTCAAGACCTTTGTCGAACTGCTCAGTAGTTTCCAATTTCGTACGACCAGAACCGATGATGTCGAAACCACCAGTGTTACGGTATTCGTCGATGATTTCTGCAGTAAGTTCGATGTATTCGTGATCAACCAAACCACCGGGACCCAAAAGGAATCCGTAAAGTTTGTTTTCAGAATTCATTGTCTTCAAACCGTCGAATAGACCGGCAATAACGTTGTGTCCACCCGGAGCCTGACCACCGGAAAGGATAACGCCGGCGTTGATAACACCTGATTTAGAAGCTTCTGTGCTTTCTACGAAAGTTACAGCTGGTAAACCGTAAGTGTTAGGGAATAGTTCTGCGATTTCTGACTGGTTCGCTACAGATTGAGTAGCAGCACCTTCAGAAATTTTAACTGCACCTCTTAATGCTTTAGGCAATTTAGGTTGATAAGCAGCACGTGCGATCTGTAATGCACTTTTTTTCATTGATTAAAGACAATTAGATTTATACTTAATTTTCTTAATATTGTTACATTCTAATGCGAGTGCAAAGTTGGATATTTTATTTTATAATTCAAATAAGCCTTTTCCTAAAAACTTGGAAAGTTGGCTCCGGGAGCGCCTCCGATACGTTATAATTGCTTAATAGAGTAGCTGTAGATGGTTTTAAATAGGGCGAATAGCGGTTCGTCATTTTTTCGCAATGTAATTTCTTTGGGACAATTCAATAAATCTTTTAACTTTGCGCATCGTAAAAAATTTAAGAATTCAAAGAATTTTTCATCACTTATAATCAAAACAGCGAATTATGATTTATTCACACGAAGTAGAACACATGTGTGTTGTAAAAAAAGGCGCGAACCACGAATGCGCTCCAATTCCTGAAGAGGGAAAATGGGTAAGATCTAAACAGATCACAGACATTTCAGGTTTGACTCACGGTATCGGCTGGTGTGCTCCACAGCAGGGTGCATGTAAGCTTACTTTGAACGTTAAAGACGGTATCATCGAAGAAGCTTTGGTTGAAACAATCGGTTGTTCTGGTATGACTCACTCAGCTGCTATGGCATCTGAAATCCTTCCGGGAAAAACGCTTTTGGAAGCATTGAACACTGACCTTGTTTGTGACGCTATCAACACAGCAATGCGCGAATTGTTCCTACAGATCGCTTACGGACGTACACAGTCTGCTTTCTCTGAAGGTGGTCTTCCAATCGGAGCTGGTCTTGAGGATTTGGGTAAAGGTCTTCGTTCACAGGTTGGTACAATGTACGGAACTAAAGTTAAAGGTACTCGTTACCTTGAAATGGCTGAAGGATACTGTACACGTATGGCTCTTGACGCTGACGACGAAGTTATCGGATACGAATTCATCCACCTTGGTAAATTCATGGAATCTGTAACGAAAGGTGTTTCTGCTGCAGAAGCTCTAGAAAAAGCAAAAGGTACTTACGGACGTTTCAACGACGCTGTAAAATATATCAACCCACGTCATGAATAAAAAACGCATCTTGCTTGTCCTCCGTATCCTGATCATCATTACAGCAGTAATATCGGGAGGTTTTGCATGGTATTTCTGGAATCAGGAGATGCCCATGAAGGCCGTATTGTGCGGTATGGGCGGAGCGATGATCGTTTTTAATTTTATCATAGCGATGTTTCTGATCAACAGAAATATAAAGAAATAATCTTTGAGGTCGCTATTTATCTCTATCGTAGAAACAAAAAAATAAATAATACAATGGCTTTATTTGAAAGTTACGATCGCCGTATCGCGAAGATCAACGAAGTGTTGAACTCTTACGGCATCAAAGATATCGACGAAGCAAAAGCAATCTGCGACGCTAAAGGTATCAACCCTTACAAAACGTGTGAAGAAACTCAGCCAATCTGTTTCGAAAATGCGAAATGGGCTTATGTAGTAGGTGCTGCTATCGCTATCAAAAAAGGATGCACAAACGCTGCTGATGCTGCTGAGGCAATCGGTGAAGGTCTTCAGGCTTTCTGTATCGCAGGTTCTGTAGCTGACGATCGTAAAGTAGGTATCGGTCACGGTAACCTAGCTGCGATGCTTCTTCGCGAAGAAACTAAATGTTTCGCTTTCTTGGCAGGTCACGAGTCTTTCGCAGCTGCTGAAGGTGCGATCAAAATCGCTGAAATGGCAAACAAAGTACGTAAAGAGCCTCTACGCGTAATCCTTAACGGTCTAGGTAAGGATGCTGCTATGATCATCTCTCGTATCAACGGTTTCACATACGTACAGACTCAGTTCGATTACGCTTCTGGCGCATTGAACGTAGTTCGTGAGAAATCTTACTCAGAAGGTCTTCGTGCGAAAGTTAAATGTTACGGTGCTGATGACGTTCGCGAAGGTGTTGCTATCATGCGCGCTGAAGGTGTTGACGTATCAATCACAGGTAACTCAACGAACCCAACTCGTTTCCAGCACCCGGTAGCTGGTACATACAAAAAAGAGTGTATCGAGAATGGTCGTAGATACTTCTCTGTAGCATCAGGTGGTGGTACAGGTCGTACGCTTCACCCAGACAACATGGCTGCTGGTCCTGCTTCTTACGGTATGACTGACACTATGGGTCGTATGCACGGTGACGCTCAGTTCGCTGGTTCTTCATCAGTTCCTGCTCACGTAGAAATGATGGGATTCCTAGGAATGGGTAACAACCCAATGGTAGGTGCTACTGTAGCAGTTGCTGTAGAAATCGAAGGTGCTTCTAAGTAATCTTTAGATTCAATCATATAAAAACTCCCGTAACCGTAAAGGTTATGGGAGTTTTTTTGTTTCACCCCCATTTCTATTCTCCTTACACCATATAATGATAAACTACAAGCAGTTGCTGCAAATATGCAATAATCAAATAGGGTTCTTATCGCTAAGAATAGCATTATTGAAATTTCTAAAATAAGTAGCAATATATCACTAGCCATATAGGTTAACGTTTGAATGTGCCTATCATCAACGATATTCCAATAACGACTTCATCGATGGTTGCTCCCCACGAAAATATTGGTCCAAATATTAGAGGTATATAGGGAACTAACGTCGACGTGTATGCCCTAAAACGATCCATGTTACCCCAAGCTACAAAGGTTTATTTCTCCCCTTGATCTCATTATTGTATGCTTATATCGTATTTATCTAAAAGGCCCAAAACACCCGGTATAGAAAATTTCGCTTTCTTTATTTTATTAATCTCTGGGTCGATTGAATAATTACAAGAAGTGCGGAAGTCTGTCTTTTCAAGTATTGTGTTCTCAAAGATTGTTTGTGTCAGATTGCACTTATCAAATATAGTCGATGTCAAGTCAGTTTCTACAAAATCGACCTCTTGTAATTGAGAATTGCGAAATACAGTCTTTCTGATTTTGGTTCTGTAAAACGAACAATAATTAAGCACGCATCCGTCAAATGAAAAGGAAAGGGCAAACTGATTGCAAGTGTCAAAATGAACGCCCAATATTTTACATTCGCTAAATTTTACCCCTCTCAATGCTGTTTTATCTAGTTTTACCAAACTTAAATTACATCCCTTGAATATGCAATCTATAAATTTATATTCGGAAAAGTCATGATCTGAAAAGTCACAACTATTGAAAGTGCAATTCTCATATTCTCCTTTTTCCAACTTATCGATTCTGTCAAATATCTTATCTTGTATATAAATTTCTTCCATAGCTGAGTTTGAGTGTGTGTCACTTGAAAAGTGATCATAATGAGGTCTTTCTTGTACCATTAAACAAAGATACGTTTTTTAGCTTAACACATTCTCCGGATTGTCCGCTTCCCCTTTTTCAGACGGTATTAAATTAGGCAGCCAAAGTTGCATTTTTAATGTCATACTGATTTCATTATAATCCGTTACCAAGGATTCTGATAATTCGCGCACATTATTCATTTACAAAATTCATTGAACCGGTAAGTTGCAGTCGAATAATAGGCTTTCTTTCATTCCGGTATATTCCAATGTCAAATTATACCAGATTGCTCTTAAAGTCCCATAATCTCAGGTAATTTCATAAGTGTTCCTCCGCTTTCTTACTTCTAAATAGATTTAACTATTTCACTTTCTGTATGTTTTCTCTTCTTTGTTGTTTCGTCGTCCTATCAAAATTAAACATTTATATTAAATTTACGTCTGTCTAATTTATGGGGAAGAATACAACTGAAACTGTTGTATAAAGTGTTCTATTTGACCAATAGCGAATAATTTCTTAAATTAGATACAACTCATTTTATTTACATAATTAATTGAGTCATGGAATTATAAAACAACGAACTACGATGAGATATTTTTATATATTTATTCTAAGTGCCTTAACCTTTGGCATATTCCTGTTTTTATTATTCTTTACAGTGAAAGGGAATTATTTTTGGGAAAATAAGGAAGAGGGATTAGTATATTTTATACCTGCATGGAGTATGATCCTTGGAGGCAGTTGTTGTCGTATTTGTTTTAAATATGACAAACTGAAAAAGGAATATATACATGCAGGGAAAGAGGATCAATGGAACGAATATAAAATTTACCTGGTTGTAAAATACAGTTATCTTATTGCGAAAGTATCCCTATTGGCACTCCCCGTGGCATTAATGGATTTCTTTTTTAAAGATGGGGAAGTGTTGGGAACAAACATCCCGTGGTTGTGCTTCCTTTCTATCATAGGGGGTATTTCTGCTGTTGTTTATATAATTACAAAAAGGAAAATCAGAATATAAATTCAAATTCAAATAATACACAAAAGGTCGTGTCATGTTCTTTGATACAGATCTTAGAGTGTAATTTTCTGTTCTACATAAAATTATCTTTGAACTTATTCGATACCACAGCTTAGAGGAACAATCGTAAGGAAAATAAGACCTTAACTCTAACTTTCTGAAGATTCTAATAAATGATTTAAATCATAGAATATAAGTATCGGATTTTCTTCTCCATTTAATTCGTTGATTGAGTCGTATAAACCTTTTATAGGTTCATATTTTGTTTTATTAGCAATGAGGTATTCACTCTGAAGTACTTTTATTACTGTATTGTTGTTTTTAAATGGTGGAATGTTTAAAATGTATTCATCAAGTTCCGCTATCAATTTCTTGTCAAAATTGAATTCAAAACTTTGATGTGTTTCCATATCAAAAACGATGTGTGTCGTTTTACCCTGTTCAGTCCAGACGTTTAAAAAAATATACTTCGATGTTAGGAGTATTTTATTTATCCCATGTGTATAGTTATTCTTATAGATATATTGCATAACCTCTGAATAATCCTGCGATTGATCTTGCTCAAAAGTAGAAGATGATATAAACTTAAGGTCATCCTTCGGAGTTATCTCTAGATACTTCTGCATTTTGTCACTCTTACGATCATATTTATACAATGTGTTTGAAAATAATGTCGTCATTAGTGCTTGTTTATCAGAAGTTTCCATTAAACCATTCATTAAAACTGGCATATTTAGCTTAACCAGAAAGGGGATGAATCGACTCTTGATTGAATTATCTTCTATATTGACAATGCCATAATTATACCTTCTATTCGAATCCGGAACATCATTATATTTTGTATTTAGGAACTCAACAAGCAATTCTTTATTATTGATAACTTCAAAATTCGTTATATCAAGACGTTCATTGAATTTTGTACTTCTGATAAATTTCCCATCATAATCAAAAAGCAACAGCGTATTCTTCGCTATGTCGAATAAAATAATCTCTTCCAATTCTTTATTAAGGCAAAAATTAGAGATAGATTGCACTTCACCCGGACCATCTCCTCTTCTTCCTATTTTGTGTAAGAAATTCCCATTCAAATCAAATACAAATAAGTTCGTATTATTATCCAATATGAAGATTCGATCCTTTTCAATTTTCACATTCTTAATCTCTTCGCCTATCAAACAATCCGTATTTGTTTCTAATTTTAGAAACTTCAGGTTATTGATAAAACTATCGTATTTTGTAGTTTTTGAACTATTGTTTTCTGCACTTATCGTATAGAGTGATTCATCCTCGATTGATTGAGACTTTTGATTGTTTTTTGCACAACTACTTATGAGTATTAGGAATGATAAAATAATCAGGTTTATAAAAGAACGGTTCATCTTCATGGTTAGAATTTTTTTACTTTTACTTGATGTCGGATTTAAAAGTAGCTACTTTTGTAAAATTAACAATATTGTATAAAATAAAAGTAAAAAAGATTTAAGTTTCGATAGATAAACTACTCGCTGAATTTTTAGAAAACATAAAAATCTGATATAAAAGGAAGAAAAGATGCTTTCTTCCGATGAAAAACGTGTGAACCCGCGGTTGAACTTTCGTGTAACCCCGCTTAAACTTTCGTGTAACCGTGCTTGAACTAGCGTGTAACCGCGGTCTCGACATCTTTTTCTAGGCATCCCGTTTTCTTTTCTTCCCATCCGGTTCTGTTTTCTTCCCTTCTCGTTCGAATTATTGAATAGCTGAAACCTCTGAAAGCAACCTGCTTATTTATAGAAAGCAATTAAACGCTTTGTAGCGATGGGGATTTCTCAAATTATGCATCAAAGTGATTCGGCTAAAAAAGAGATAGTTACAAAAAAACATTTCGATTGATTCTCTTGCAAAAGTATTCAAAGAGTCCTTTTCCATTGTTAATCACGCTAATTACTACAAGGTGTCCGTCGCTTCTACTTCTGAAGAGGTATCACCTGTGACAGATAAGAGGGAACAAGAGCTTGTTAAAAAGAATATAGATGGCTATCTTAAAGGAGACACACTTCGAATAACATTGAAAAATAACAACATAACTACTACGCATATCATTTATAAGAGCAATAAATCGGATCATTTTTATGCTGCCGTGTCTTATTTTTCTTAGATGCCAGGCATAAACCAGAAGAAAGAATATTGTCAATATCAAAGTTGACAATATCGGAATGATTGTGTATATTTGAGTTTAAATCCTTTTAATTGGATATTAATCAAATGTTTAGCATGGATTAGTCTATGTCTTCATTAAAACGGGTCAATCCATTTTATCTGAGATTTTAAAAGAATAGAGATCGCAAACTCAATAAGCATCTTGCATTTACATCATCAACCTAAAGCTTACTAAATAATCAAATATTATGGAACAATTGATAGAGTTATCTCAAACAGAAATTAAATTGGCCTTTGTCGCTTCTTGCATCGAAGGGACAGCCCGTGCATTGGGTAAACCTTATCAGGAAATATTTGAGCGAATGAAACATGTAGGAATGATTCGTAATTATATATGGCCAAATTATGAGATGCTTCATATTGAAAGCCGAGAAAATGTCACAAACAACATGATAGAATGTCTGACAACTTGGGAGGGGAAGCTATGAAAATCAAGGTATATCATGGAGCCACTGAAACAGTAGAAAATCCAATCTGCGCTTTTGGTCGCAACAATCTTGACTTCGGACCAGGCTTCTATGTTACAGACATAAAAGACCAGGCTATAAAATGGGCAAGCCTTACCGCACAAAAAAGAAAGGGAATTCCCGTTATCAACTGTTATATCCTTGAGAAAGAAGCCCTATTTAAAGAGGGGAGATGTAAAATATTCAATGCATACGATGCTGATTGGCTTGAGTTTATAGTTGGTAGCCGGAAAGGGCAGAATCCATCAGCTGATTATGATTATATTGAAGGTGGCATCGCTAATGATCGTGTGATTGATACCATCAATCTATATATGTCGGGGTTGATGAGTGCCGACATTGCACTAAAACGTCTTTCCATGCATCGGCCCAATAACCAGATCTGTTTATTAAACCAAACGTTGACTGATAAATATCTTATTTATGATGGAACAGAATCAGCAGAATGACCCGGTCGAATCCCCGGAAATCCAGGAAATGATAATAAGTAATCGTATCGGACAGATCTCTGCAGAATTAGCAAAACGGCTAAATATCGATCCAGAGAGAGCCTTGGAATTATTTTATGCTAGTAAAACCTGTGCGGATTTACATGATAAGGGTACAGGATTATACCTATATGGCAATTTATATGTGGCGGACGAGTTTATGAGAGAGCAGGAATACTAACCTAAGTACGCTGAAGCACCCCTTTCCCTCATTCTGTAAATGATTCCAGTTGGAAGGATAAGTTAATAGCCTACTCGACAAATAAGAAGTTGTCCTAATATACCGAGAAGAAATATAATGTTACTAACATTATATTGACAATGATTTAAAAGAAAAAATACGAAAACTTGATTTAGAAAACGAAATAGTAAGAAAGCAGTGCCATCTTTTCATGAGACCATAGGTAAGATTAAATAAATTCCAATTTATCAAAGAGTATTAAATTCATTATCCGGTGGATCTGAAAATGATTTAAGGGTTAAGAGCGATTTCAGAATCATTAAAAATGCTACATTCGCAGACAAATTTAATACCGTCGAATTCATAGCATATGCTTACTAAATTCTCCTCTAAACGTTTTCAATTTGTATTGAAAATGCTTTTTGTGTTTGTTTCCTCTTGTTTGGTTCCGCACCTTTATGCGGGTAATGATTATTATTATCGGAAGTTTAATGTTGAGAAACAATTATCCCATACTACGGTCACCTCTACGCTT
The DNA here is from genome assembly GCA_036655355.1 of Bacteroidales bacterium. Classification (GTDB taxonomy): domain Bacteria; phylum Bacteroidota; class Bacteroidia; order Bacteroidales; family JAUNSR01; genus JAUNSR01. The sequence continues at coordinate 324,847 of JAVVQG010000001.1, read as the reverse complement.
TTAACGGAGAACGGAGAGCTGTGGATCGGAACCGGATTTGGTTTGAACCGTTATGACGGGTATGAAATGAAAAACTATTTCCATAAAGCGAACGATCCTTTTTCGCTCTCCGGAAATTACATCTTATTTCTCACACAGGATGCTCAAAATACCATCTGGGTTTCAACAATGGGGGGACTTGTTAAATATGACCAAGCGACAGATCGTTTTACTTCCCCTGTTTCCGGAAACAACATCAAAGTGTATGCTACTTCTCTGATCCCCGACGGAGTGTTATTCGGTGGCACGAATGCTTTATATCGATACAACTATAACGATTCCTCTTTTCAACACCTTCCGATTGACGATTCAGAACTTGCTTCCTCAAAGGTGGTTCACATAAGCAAATGGGATTCGGATAGCTACATCTTGGTATATGCCAATGCGCAGATCAGGCTTTATCACGCTACTACCGGTGCAATTTCGAAATTACCATTCTCCTTACCGCTCCGAAATATTCTGGCGTTTTACTTGGATGAAGCAAAAAATATGTATGTGTCTGTATTTAATGACGGACTCTATATTTTTGACAAGAATGGCGATCAGAAGCATCATTTGACCTCCGAGAATTCTGACCTCGCCTACAACATCATTTTGGATATGGTCGAAAAAGATGGGAACATTTGGTTGGCAACCGATGGTGGAGGTGTCAGTATATTGAATCTCGAAAATCCACGCTCGATAACCAATATCCAACATGTATCCGGCGATGAGAACTCAATCCCGACCAACTCCATCGGTTCTCTTTATAAAGATGTGGAGGGAAATATCTGGGCCGGAAGCATTAAAGTCGGATTGTTCGAAATTAAGGAAGTATCTATCCAAACCTATAAGAATGTGCCTTTTGGGAGTAATTACGGGGTAAGTAATAAAACGATAAGTTCACTTTATCTTGGTTCGGAAGGGAATATCTGGATCGGGACCGAGGGGGGCGGTCTCAATTGTTTTAATCCCCGAACAAAGAAGTTTAAACACTTTGCTTCCACTGACAATGAGAAGGTTATATCCATTGCAGAGTACTCCCCTCGGGAATTGCTGGTTCTGTTTTATGGGAAAGGGTTATTTAAATTCAATAAAACCAACGGGAGTGTCTCACCTTTTGACATCTCCGAAACACCGAACCGGCTGTACCAACTAGGTTCAAATCGGCTACTGGCAATAACGAATACCCCTTTCATTTATGATATTCAGACGAAAGCGCGCCTCTATTTGAAAATAGAGGGCGTAACCGATCCCTTACTATCCCTGAAGGTAATTCATGTGGATCGCGAGGGATGCTTCCTTTGGGGCGAAAAACAGATTATGCGGTTAAATTTCGCGACAAACACCATATCCTCCTTTTATAAAATCGAAGATGGCGAGATCATTCAAACAGTGAATAAAGACAATGACGGCCTCTTTTGGGTCGGAACAGATCAGGGATTGCGCTTTTTTGATCCGAGTCGAAAGAGGTACGCTAAGCTGACGACCAATCTTTTCGATCGTGTTACTGCAATTGTTCCGGTTGCTGATTCCATTTTGTGGATTGGGGCCCGTAATATGCTTTTTTCTTACAACAAACACAACGAAAGATTCCAGATTTGGGAAGAGGCGGACGGGTTTTCTCATAATGAAGTTACGGATGCCTATATCTGGTCAAAAGATTTGCCCGCTCTCTATCTGGCCGGTGTAGAGGGACTGATCCAGATAGATAAGTCTATACAGACCATGCATGAGAAAGAAACGGAACTGAGGTTGAACGACATCGAGGTGGATGGCATTACGGTTTTGAACTCGAAAGAATATAAAGAGAACGGTTTTGCATCGATCTCTTTGCCTTGGGACTATAACGTATTGAAAATAAAGGTTTCCGCTATTGATAAAGATGTTTTTCGGAAGAAGTTATATCGTTATACGGTTGTGAAAGAGATGTTGCCCGGCGAAAATAACAGGGATATCGAGTCCTATAATTCTACCTTGACGCTGAATATGCTTTCTCCCGGGAATTATACGATCTATCTTTCTTGCTTTACCGTGAATGGCGATTGGAGTTCACCGGAAAAGATCGTCGAGATGCATATTTTACCCCCTTGGTACCTCCGAACCCATACTAAAATAACGCTTTTCGTGTTAATCGCTACGCTTGTTATAGCAATTGTACTGTTTATACTGCGAAGAAAAGAGCAATTGCAAAAGCGAGAAATGAATGAAGTTTTACAAATGGCGAATCAAGAGAAAATCAATTTCCTGATTAATGTCAGTCATGAACTTCGTACACCGCTTACGTTAATTTATACGCCCTTAAAAAGGATGATTGAGAAATTCGACGGCGATTCGCCTCTGAATGAGGATATGGAATATCTCAAAAAACACCTTGTCGGCATACACAAGTCAGCCAATCGGATGAAAGCGATCATCAACATGACGCTTGATGTGAATGCGATCAATGTGCCGAAAGATGAACGAATCTCGGAAGAATACGCTTTATTTACCTCCGACAACTTGTTTTCAGAAGGGTACAAAGAGGAATCAATGGTTTCTACAAATGACCGAACCGTTCTGATCGCAGAAGATAATGAAGATTTACGCTTGTTCCTTTTTGAAGTTTTGTCGAAGAACTACAAAGAGGTTTCTATCGCTTCGAATGGTGCGGAAGCGTTAGAATTAATTAGAAAAAAGATGCCGGATATTGTAATCAGTGACATCATGATGCCAGCCATGGACGGCTATGAATTATGTCATCGATTAAAGACCGATCCGGTTACATCGCATATCCCCGTACTTTTACTTACGGCAAGGGGAGACGTGCAGAGTAATATTAACGGATTCAGGTTAGGGGCGGATGCGTTTATACCTAAACCGTTTGATCTGGATTTTCTGGAAGTAACGATGCATACGCTGTTATCTAATCGCGAGCTTTTAAAACAAAAATATCGAGATGCATTCGTGCGTTTGACAGACCGTACGTCGGTTTCGGTAACCAACAAAGATGAAGAGTTTCTGTCCAAGCTGAATCAACTTATTTTTGACAATATGTCAACGAATACGCTTGATATCAAATTTCTGACTGAGCAGATGCACATCAGCAGAACTCCTCTTTATGCAAAATTAAAAGCACTCACCAATTTGGGCGTTAACGATTATATCAATCGCCTACGAATTGAAAAGGGTGCTGAAATGCTTGTAACCTCAGATCTTACAATTACGGAGATTTCTACAACGGTGGGTTTTGAATACCCGAAATATTTCAGTACGCTTTTTAAACAGGTTAAAGGCGTAACTCCAACCCAGTATAGAAAGCAGAATTCGGTAAATAGTTGATATTGGGATGATAGCGGAGTAAAATAGGACAATAGCGGAATTGTTTTTCTTTAGAATAGAACATATTTGTGGCATCATTCACAGATATCTTATTTTAAAGAAAAATGAAAAAATTACTATTCCAATTCCTTTTACTCCTGCAAGTCACAAGCTATACGTATGCTGAGAAAACCATACGCATAGCTTGTGTCGGAAACAGTATAACCTATGGAGCCGGTATCGCTAATATTCAAAAAAATAGCTATCCCGCTCAATTGCAGGCTTTCTTGGGGGAAAAATATGAAGTACGCAATTTCGGGGTAAGTGGTAGCACTTTGCTATCAAACGGTGACCGTCCTTATAGAAAGACAACGGCCTGGCAAGAAGCTCTCAACTTTCAGCCGGATGTTGTTTTAATCAAACTGGGTACGAACGATACCAAACCACAAAACTGGAAATACAAAGATGAATTCATTGGCGATTATCAGAAAATGATAGCCGAATTCAAAGCTTTGTCGTCCAATCCACGCATCATTCTGCTGACTCCCGTTCGTTGTTTTCTACCGGATGAGGCTGAAATCAAATCCCTCCTTATTGCCAATACGCTACGTCCGTGGGTTGAGAAAATCGCATACGATAACGAGTTGGAAATAATCAATCTGTTCAACGTATATGGAGATCAATGGCAACAGCATCTTATGCCGGATAAATTGCATCCCTCTTCAATCGGCGCAGGAGTTATCGCAGAAAAAATCTTCAAATACCTAACCGCCCCGGAGCTCCTAACCGCCAAACAATCAACAAGCCTAAAATCAATACTTGGAAATAGCAATGTGTCTGAATTTAATTTTCACGGATACCAAGGTTATGAATTCATTGATAAAGGAACTACTTGTTTTATCGTCCAACCTAAATCAGAAGCGGCAGGAAAGCCATGGCTGATCCGTGCCCGCTTTTGGGGACATGAACCTCAAACCGATATCGAATTATTAGAAAATGGTTTTCATCTGGTGTATTGTGATGTAGCTGACTTGTATGGATCGCAAGAAGCGATCGGGAGATGGAATAGCATCTATAAAAAGATGAGAAAGGCCGGTTTTCATAAAAAAGTCGTACTTGAGGGGATGAGTCGTGGAGGACTAATCGTGTATAACTGGGCTGCTCAAAATCCTGAGAAAGTGGCGTGTATCTATGCCGATGCTCCGGTTATGGATTTTAAAAGCTGGCCGATGGGAAAAGGAAAATCCGCCGGATCCTCCCGTGATACCGAGAACCTTCTCAAAGCTTACGGTTTTAAAAATGAGCAAGAGGCCCTAAGTTGGGATAAGAATCCAATTGATTGTGCGAAACGCATCGCAAAAAGGAAAATCCCCATTCTTCATGTGGTGGGCGATAAAGACGACATCGTTCCTTTAGATGAAAATACGTCTGTTTTCGAATCTCGAATGAAAGAATTAGATCAACCGATAACGGTTATCCATAAACCCGAAATCGGACATCATCCCCATTCATTAAACAACCCTAAACCAATCTCTCAATTTATCCTTTCAGCTACGGGAATGCACCGTAACCTCTGTCTGACAGCGTCGCCCGGCAATGAATATCGTTCCGGAGCGGGTTGGAAAGAGGGTCACGAGTGGCATTCCGTAGCGGAGGATATCACTGCGACATTGAAAGATAGAAAGTTGAAAGTCTTATTGTTAGGTAATTCGATTACGCAGGGTTGGGGTGGTCAACGGAATTTAGTCACCTATAAACCCGGAAAACAGATCATGGATCGCTTATTGGGCGAAGCGCAGTGGGAAAGTGCGGGTATCTCCGGGGATCGCGTTCAAAATCTGTTGTGGCGTCTCCGTTATGGCAATTACACGGCCTGTGATCCGGAGAATGTGATTATTTCCATCGGAATAAATAACCTGATTGCTGAAAACGATAAGCCTGAAGATGTTGCAGCCGGTTTAATCGCGGTAGCCGATGAAGCTCGAACCCAATTCCCGGATAAACGAATCATACTGATGGGTTTACTTCCTTCGGGGAAAGAAAAAAACAATGCTATTCGCATAAAATGCGATACGATACACTCAATACTTGCAAAACACAATTTTAAGGGAATAGAATATATAAACCCTACCTCTTGGTTTACCGATGCTGAGGGAACGATAACCCCCGGCACTTATAGCTCGGATTACATACACCTTTCAGACAAAGGCTATGAAATTTGGGGTGAGAAAATCAAAGAGTTGATTGATTAAGAGCCGTATTTTAACTTAAAAACGTCCAATAGTTTGATATTGGACGTTTTTTTTGTTGTAATCGAAAATCTCTTATTTTTCGATTGCAACTATAATTAGTAGATATAATATCATTACGATACTACCTATAAGAGTAACCAGGAATTTCTTTTTTGTTTCTTCATAACCCAGTGTAAACAACATTGTTACCAATGCGATGATAAGGATTCCAATTATTTCAAATGATCCAAATAATATCAAGAGGATGATCGCCCAAATTAATAATCCTATTTGCATTTCGGTTCGAAATTAGTACAAGGATACCTTGTGTTCTATTTAAAATAAAACACTTTCTACAGCGATTGGTTCTTTTTGAACCTCAAAAACGGATCGGGATACGACCCGATTCTGTCGGGATAGGGTAAAACGGGGATTTCCCGGCGGACGAAGGCTTATTTCCCGGCGGACGAAAGCTTATTTATCGGGTGACGAAGGCTTGTTTCCCGGCCGTGAAATTACTGTTTTGCAGGATCCCGCGATCCTTATACAGTAGTGTGGAGGGATATTGGTGGGTCAGAATGGAGGTTTGGTGCTATAATCCGGTAATCTTTTTTAATCCAAAACCAATCAGAAAGCTGACTGCAGCCACTGAAAAACTCAAAATACTCATTTCGGCGAATCGTTTTTTGAAACTTTCCCCTCGTGCAACGGCATAATAGAAGTTGAATACCGCGATAATCAATAAAGCCATTGCCAACATCACACCCAGGGCGATTAATACATTTGAAAAAATGATAAACGGCGCAACCAGTGCACAAACGGTGATGAGGTAAGCGATACCCGTATAGAGAGCGGCTTTAACGGGATGTTTCTCTTTTGACGGATCCGATTTGGTGGAGAGGTATTCGGAAGATGCCATCGAGAGCGCCGCAGCTATACCGGTGATGCTTCCGGTTAATGCAATCAGTTTAGAATCGCTTAGGGCCAGGGTAAATCCGGCCAAAGCTCCTGTGAATTCCACCAATGCATCATTCAGTCCTAAAACGACAGAACCCATATAACCCAATCGCTCTTCATTGATCATTCCGATCAAATCTTTCTCATGCTGTTCCTCATCGCGTGCAACCTTCTCAATATCCTGAAGGTGTTGATAGGGAAGGTAGTTGCTTTTTGCACGATCTTCGCCCGATTCCATCAATTTTAGTGCAAACGTGGTACCGAAAGTTCGCGATAGCAGGTAGTAAAACCGGATGCGTCGGTTGTCTGGAGCGACATCTACTCCGGTATGACTCTTGAAAATTTGGTAATGACGCCCCTCATCGGCAGCAATCTGATTCAGCAAGTCTCTGTTCGAAGGGTCTTTTTCTACCGAAGCCAACCGGGTGTAGACGTTGCATTCGGTAATTTCGTTCTTTTGGAATCTTAAAAATTTCTCTTTGGTTTTAGAATCAAGTTCCATCCTGCTGTCATTAAATTGAAGGTCTCCGCATTTTTTATTCAGGCAGAGCGATTTTTATATGGATTAAAGATACGCTATTTCAGAGAGATTTGTTACGAAATGTATTTAAATATTTTATTAAATAACTGCTACCGTGTGCGTTTGGTAGCAGATTGGATGATTATTCAGTGTAAAAATTAACTTATAAATGTAAAATAAGTATATTTGAATCCTGCGATGACAATAGGCTCGGTTGAGAACGAATATGTCCTTAAAATTAAAAAATAAACAATATACAAATGAGAGAACCCATATTAAAAGTCAAGGCCCTCACAAAGAGTTTTCAGAATAATAATCAGGAGAAAAAAGTGTTGAAGGGAATCGATTTCGAAGTATATCCGGGCGAAGTAATCGGTTATCTCGGAGGAAATGGAGCCGGGAAAAGTACAACCGTGAAAATTATGTGTGGGATTTTGCCTGATTATCGCGGAGAGATATCAGTCATGGGAATTCCTTTGGAGGGGAATGCCTTGGAAATTAAACGCCGAGTGGGGTATATTCCGGAAACCGCTGTGATGTATGAGCAGCTTTCTCCGTGGGAATACCTCTCTTTCATCGCTTCTTTATATGAGATTGAAAGTGCTGTGGCTGAGTCAAAGATCAATGAATACCTTACGCTTTTTGATATGGAAGGGGTTAAGAATCATGCCATGGATAGTTTTTCGAAGGGGATGAAACAAAAGATCCACATCATTTCGGGATTGTTGAATGATCCTGAAATCATATTCATGGATGAGCCGCTCAACGGTTTGGATGCCAACGCTGTGATTTTGATGAAAGAGTTGATTGTTAAACTGGTAGGGCAGGGGAAGACCATCTTTTATTGCTCGCACCTAATGGATGTGGTGGAGAAGGTGGCTACCCGTATCATCTTGTTGGATCAGGGACACATCGTGGCCAACGGCACATTCGAGGAGTTAAGAAAAGGAGCGGACGTGAAGACGTTGGAAGAACTTTTCTCCAAAATGACCCGTCACGAGAAAATAGGTGCAGAACCTGTCTCGGCAGCAATTGCCGAGTGATTTTAACCCTCCTCGAATATTTATTCTCTCATACGAATTACGATGAACAAATACATAGAAAAAATCATCCGGTTGCTAACGCCGCTCTACCGGTCACTCGGTGTAAACATGGAGCAGTTAATTTTATTGGTGTCAACGAAGATCACCGTAGGAGATCGCATCGCCGAGAATAACAAATCGGGTGGCCGCAAGTCGTTCAAAAAGCAACTGCTTTTTTCCTCTTTGCTGACCCCCTTGATGTTCCTGATCTTGTTGATTAACAATCAACTTTCGGTCGCGATTCTGATTTATGCCTCTTTGATCATGATTCTTACCATCATGACCTACATGACCGAATACCCCTATTTGTATTTTAATAAAACCGAGAATGAACTGATCGAACGATTTCCGGTCAGCAGTGTCACGTTGATGGCATCGCGATTAACGTCGATGATCGGCTACATCGCCGTCCTTGTGCTGAGTATGTGCGTTTTGCCGATGATCATGATTGCCGTTGTGTCCACTATCGGAACGGCATTGATGTTTCTTGTCGGCATGTTTTTCTTGGGGTGCTTTTCGCTGTTCTTAGCCAACCTGTTTTATTTGCTGATCATCAGATTGGTTGCTCCGGCGAAGTTCGAAAAGATTGCCGCATACATTCAGATCGTACTGATGGTTGCCGTGATGATGAGTTATCAGGTTATTGGGCGAGACACGGTATTTGAGTCCTTCAGTCTGGCGGAGGGTGCTTCGTGGTGGCTGTGGCTTATTCCGTCTGTTTGGTTCTCGGCGATACCGATGGTGATGATTGAAAGCAGTTCGCAGCTTCTCTTTCTGATTTTGACCGGTTTGGTTGCCACCGGCGTCTTGTTGTTATTAAACGTGCGCGTCACTTCGGGCGATTTGATGCAAAGAACCTCCGGAATAACGCATGTCGGAACGCATATCCTGCGCAAGGATAGTGCCGTGATGTTGGTGCTTGCACGCCTTTTTACACGTAAGGGACAGGAAAGAGGAGGCTTTATATTAACATGGAAACTTACGGCGACGAATCTGAAATTCAAGCAAACCATTTTACCGATGTTTCTGTACGTGGTAATGATGGACGTTTTCATGTTATACAATGAATTATTCAGGAATAATCCGGGTGCTAAGGGTGAGGATATCAGAGTGTTTTTCTTGCTTGCTCCTCTTTATTTTGCAGGGTGGGCAGTCCTTTTAGCTTACGATGCCTTGACTATTACAGACAAGGAGCACATATCTGAGATCTACATTTCGCGGCCGCTCATTACGCCGGGTAAATATTTACTTGGTTGCTTTAAGGCGGTTTTTTTGAAATATTTCATTCCATTTGTCATCGTGCTGACAATACCCTCTCTTTATTGGAAAGGGGTGTCGTTTTTACCATCCGTGTTGTTCTGTCTGCTACTTCTTTTGTTTTACGGCTTGGTGTATTTCAGGTATACGAACTTCGCTTTTCCTTTCTCCATTTATACGCCACAGGGTTTAAAAGGAGAATACACCGTGAAAGGGCTTATCAATATCCTTATTATCGGCGTTTTGTGCACCTTGCAGTTCCTAATCACCATGTTGCCTTACGGTTCCTTCATCGGAATCGCTCTCATGATTGGCGCCATTCTTTGGATCACTGCCCGAATCAGACAAGTGTCTCCTGCTGTGTTGCGATTGTGAAATCAGATAATTTGTAATAACTTGCAGGCCGCTGAATCTAAATCGATACATACATGAAAAAAACACTTGCATCTTTGCTTTTTATCTTTCTCTGTTTCCCGTATATCCTGGCAAATAAACCTTTTGAAATTACTGTTCTTCAGTGGAATATCTGGCAGGAGGGAACGACGATTCCCGGCGGATATGACGCTATCGTGGATGAAATTGTGCGATTAAAACCCGATTTCGTAACGTTCAGTGAAGTACGCAATTACAAGCAGACCCGCTTCAATGAGCGTTTGGTGGCTTCTCTGCGTGCCAAAGGGGAGGAATATTATAGTTTTTACTCTTACGATTCGGGATTGCTGAGTCGCTATCCCATACTCGACTCAATGACCGTATATCCTGAAAAGGATGATCATGGTAGTATCTACAAACTGACCGCACAGGTTAATGAACGAAAAATTTCGGTATATACCGGGCACCTTGATTACTTGAATTGCGCCTACTACAATGTACGCGGATACGACGGTTCAAGTTGGAAGGAGATTCCCAAACCGCAGACGGTAAAGGAGGTGCTTGACGTAAATACCGCTTCGTTGCGCGATGATGCCATCTTAGCCTTCATAACCGAGGCGAAGCGTGATCTTGCTGAAGGTAATTGTGTGATCATCGGAGGTGATTTCAATGAGCCGTCTCATTTGGACTGGAATAAGAAAATGCGGAATCGCTATGATCACAACGGCATGGTGATTCCCTGGACTGTTTCCACAGCATTGAGCGCTGCCGGTTACAAAGATGCTTATCGCGTGGTTTGGCCTAATCCGGTGACGCATCCCGGATTTACATATCCTTCCGATAATGAACTGGCGGAAGTGAAAAAACTGACCTGGGCTCCCAAGGCGGATGAAAGAGACCGAATCGATTTTATCTATTACCGTGGAAAAGGAATGAAAGCGATTGATGCGAAAGTCTATGGTCCCGCTTCCTCAATCGTGCGCAGTCAGCGCGTAGCAGAAGTATCGAAAGATCCGTTTCTGCTTCCGGCGGGAGTATGGCCCACGGATCACAAAGGCGTATGGGTGAAATTCCGAATCAAATAAGCGAGTGGATCAAAGTTGGCATATTGGTTTATATTATATACTTTTGAGTCATTATTAAAAATATTTTTAAATCCTTCGAGGACTATCCTTTAGATATTTTTTATAAAACACCTATTATTAATCCATGATAAGAGAGAATCTTCCGGGGAAATCGTCTCTGACGGTGAATCCGGAAGGTTTTCTCATGTTTAACCTACATTATTCAGATGAATAGAAAATTCAATCTATTGTGTTTATCTGTCGCCGGAGTATCTTCATTGACGGGGTGCGCTACAGAGAAGAAAGAGGAGAAAAAGCCAAACATCATCATCATGATGGCTGATGACCACACCAGACAGGCGATGAGCTGCTATGGCAGTAAGCTGGTGGATACCCCGAACCTTGACCGCTTGGCGAAAGAGGGGATGTTATTCAATAATTGCTATGTGGCGAACTCGATCTCGGGCCCTTCACGTGCCTGTATCATTACCGGTAAGTTCAGTCATAAAAATGGTTTTACCGACAATGGTAAAGTATTTAACGGCGACCAGCAGACCTATCCGAAACTGTTGCAGAATGCGGGTTATGAAACAGCCGTAATCGGAAAGTGGCATTTGTCTTCGCTTCCTCAGGGATTCGACCATTACGAAATCCTGATCGGTCAGGGTGATTATTTCAACTCTACATTTATCGTCGATGGTGAGAAAACACCGTCCGAAGGGTATGTGACCGATGTGATTACGGATAAAACCATCAACTGGCTCGATTCGCGTGCCGATAAAGAAAAACCTTTCGCCCTGATGTATTACCACAAGGCACCGCACCGTAACTGGTTGCCTGCACCACGCCACATGGGTATGTTCAACGATAAGGTGTTCCCGGAACCGGCAAACCTGTTTGACGATTATGAAACACGAGGCAGAGCTGCCCGCGAACAGGAAATGGAGTTAGACCGCCACTTCCGTGAAGGTTGGGATTTGAAGCTCGTAACCGGCGATCAGTTGGCTACCGATGATCCGCAGTTGATCTATGCCAAAGCGAATGAAGAAAACGTAGGTCCTTGGAAAGCACGTCAATGGGATGCGAAATCTTATCAGAGTGCCTATAACCGCATGAGCGAAGAGGAGAAGGCAATCTGGAATAAATCATTGGAAGGTCGTCACAAAGAGTATGAAAATAACGAGATGTCTCATGAAGAGCTTGTTCGTTGGAAATATCAGCAGTACATGCGCGACTATTGTGCAACTGTTGTTGCGATGGATGAAAACGTGGGTAGGTTGTTGGATCACCTCGAGGAGACCGGAGAACTGGATAATACCATTATTATCTACACTTCCGATCAGGGATTCTATCTTGGCGAACACGGTTGGTTCGACAAGCGATTCATGTATGAAGAATCTTACAGCACGCCTCTTTTGGTTCGCTATCCGGCAAAAATCAAAGCGGGAACACAAACTTCAGCTTTGGCGATGAATGTGGACTTCGCACCAACATTCCTTGATTATGCGGGTGTGCCGATTCCGGAAGATATCCAGGGTGTGTCTTTGCGTCCGGTGCTTGAATCGACAAACGGAGAGAAACCGGCGGACTGGCGCGATGCGGTATATTATCATTTCTATGAATATCCTTCGGAACATGCAGTGAAAAGACAGGTGGGCGTAAGAACGGATCGTTATAAACTGATCCATTTCTACAACGATATCGATGAGTGGGAACTTTATGATATGGCACAGGATCCGCAGGAGATGAAAAATCTTTACAACGATCCGGCTTCTCAGGAAATCGCAGCCCATATGAAAAAGAAATTGTTGGAATTGCAGGAGCAATACGAGGATTTGGATGAAGGGTATACCGGCGAAACGCAGGCAGCTCTGTAATCGATCGATGGTGCATTTGACATTCGCGTTAAATGAATAAGCTATATACAAGTGAAGGAGTCTGTAATCAATGGATTGCAGGCTCTTTTCTTGTTTCAGGGGCTATGACGGCGCACGCGTGTTTGTCAAAAAATATGTTTCTCGCATATTTTCAAGTATATTTGCAATTCCGCTAAAGGAATTCATCACGAACCTCCGTCGTTCAAATTATAATAAGTAATATACAAATGAAAAGTAGCAAATTGATTTTAGCCACGCTGCTCTCCTGTGGAATGGGGACGCAGATGTATGCAAGTGCTTTGCCGATTCCTCAGGCCGCATCCGTGACTTCTTCACAGAAGAAAGCTCTTTTTGAAAAAGGAAAAATCTATCAAGTGAAATCCTTGAATTTTCCTGACAAACAGGTGGGGTATGCAAAAGGAAGCATTGCGGTGCTCCTGCAGTCTCAGAACCTGAAAGATCGTCGTCAGCAATGGGTGATTACCGAGTTGTCCGGTAGTTACCGGTTGATCAATCCGTTTGAGAATAAAGCAATCCATGCTACAGCAGACGGAAAAGTGGCCATGACCGAGAATAACGGTTCAGACGAATCGCAGTTGTGGCGCTTGGAAGCGGTGTCAAACGGTTATATGCTCGTTCCGGCCAATAATCCCGCTGTTGCCGTGGTTTGCGCTGAAAACGGAAATTTGGAGTTGCTGCAGAAAACAGATTTGAAAAAACGTAACGTGTCGTTGTTCCAGATCCAACTTGATGAAGAGGCTACCCGTGCCGCTCATTCGGTGCTTTCCGAATACATGGAAGTGGAGCGTAAAGAGGGACAACCACGCAATTACTGGGAGGATGAGACACGCTTCGCAGAGAATAAAGAAGCCGGCCATGCCACCTATATGCCATACTATTCTGAAAAAGAATTGTTGGCTGATCAGGAGTATTACCGTACTCCGTGGGTCAATACCAAAAGCAAAGCCGTTCAATCGCTTAACGGAACATGGCGTTTCCATTTCGTGTCGGAACCGTCACAGCGTCCTACTGATTTCTACAAATCAGGATATGACGTGTCTGCATGGGACACCATCCCGGTGCCTTCAAACTGGGAAATGCAGGGATACGATCGTCCGATCTATTGTAACGTAGAGTATCCGCATGCCAATAAACCGCCATACATCATGGCGCGTCCGAAATTCAATGACGGTGGTGCGAACTACGGCATCAACCCGGTTGGTTCTTATGTTCGTGAATTCGATCTACCGCAGGGATGGTCAAAACAAAATACATTCATCCATTTCGGGGGGATTTACAGTGCGGCGTTCGTTTATTTGAATGGTAACTACGTGGGGTATTCGCAGGGAGCCAATAATGTGGCTGAGTTCGACCTTTCGGATTACCTGCGTGAAGGGAAAAACTCATTGGCCGTGCAGGTATTCCGCTGGAGTGACGGGTCGTACCTGGAGTGTCAGGATATGTTCCGTATGAGTGGTATCTTCCGTGACGTATATCTTTACAATACGCCCGTGGTTTCGGTTCGCGACCATTACATCACGGCGAATCTGGATGCCGCTTCGGGCTATCGCAAAGCGGATATGAATGTGAAACTCTCGCTAGACAATCGCCGCCGCCTGAAGGGCACGAAGGAATTGCTCGTAAAGGTTGCCGATCCGAAAGGGAATGAAATCGCTCAGAAATCGGTGACGGTGAACTACCAGCCGACAGACAGCATCACCAACGCGGAGGTGAACTTCAGCTTTGAGGAAGTACTTCCTTGGAGTGCCGAAACACCAAATCTCTATAACGTGCGCGTGATTCAGAAAGATGGGAATAAGGAGGAGATGGCTTTCGCTACAAAATATGGCTTCCGTGATATCAAGATCGAGAACTCGCTGGTTTATATCAACGGGAAACGTGTGTTCTTCAAAGGTGTGAACCGTCAGGATACCGATCCGTTGTTGGGCCGTGCCGTAAATAACGAATCGATGTTGCGCGATGTGCTTTTGATGAAGCAGAACAATGTGAATACGATCCGTACCTCTCATTATCCGAACCAAGCGAAGATGTATGCGATGTTTGATTACTACGGATTGTACTGTATGGATGAGGCCGATTTGGAAGACCATGCAAACCAATCGATCAGTGATATGAAATCGTGGATCCCGGCTTTTGTGGATCGTATCGACCGCATGGTGTTGCGTGACCGTAATCACCCGAGCGTTATTTTCTGGAGTCTGGGCAATGAAGCCGGAGGAGGTAGCAACCTGGGCGATTGTTATGATGCCGCTCACCGTTTGGACGACCGTCCGGTTCATTACGAAGGAACACGTGACAACACGCCGTACGGAGGTAACCGGTTCAGCGACCTGTATTCAAAAATGTATCCGGGTATGGATTGGATGGCCAAATATGCCGATTCGTTCGATAAGCCGATGTTTATCTGCGAATATGCGCATGCGATGGGTAATGCGATCGGAAACCTGACGGAATATTGGAACGATATCGAAAACAGCTCTACCATTATCGGAGGGGCGATCTGGGACTGGGTGGATCAGGCGATCTATGAACCGCGTGAAATCAAGAACGGAACATGGCAGGGGCGTATGCGTACCGGTTATGACTTCCCCGGTCCGCATCAGGGGAACTTCTGCTCGAATGGTATTCTGACCGCTACCCGCGAGGAGAGTGCCAAACTGAAAGAGGTGAAAACGGTTTACCAGTTCGTGAAATTCGCGAATTTGGGACGAACACCTAAAAAGAACAGTGTACAGATTCGTTTGTACAATCACTATAATTTCATCCCGCTTAGCAAGTTTGATCTACGTTATCAAGTAGTAAAAGAGGGTGCTGTTGTTGCGGAGAGAATTCTTCCGTTGCAGGAGATCGCACCGTCTGATTCGGTAACGCTTGTATTGGATCTGCCGAAAATAAACTTGTCGAAATCAATCGAGAACGGCGAGGAAGTGATGGTGAATCTCTTTGTGCAGTTGCACGAGGCGGAAAGTTGGGCTCCGGCGGGACACATCATGGCCAAGAACCAGCTTCAACTCGCATCACGTGGTAAACTTGCTGCGTTGAAAGCCTCGAAAAAGTCACTTCGCGTTTCGGATGATACGGAGAACGTGACGGTGACCAACGATCATATCACCGCTTCTTTCAGTAAGAAAACGGGACAAATGACCTCTCTCGTGCTGAAAGGACGTGAAGTGCTTGCCGATAAAAACGGCTTCCTGTATGATAACCATCGCTGGATTGAGAACGACCGTTTCAATAAGGTGACGAATGGCCTGGATGAAACCGGTACGTGTGTGGTGGAGACAAAGAACAACATGGTGATTGTGAAGACATCGCGCGACGGTTCGTTGTGTGCGACCGACATCGTTTATACGATTACGCCTCAAGGTGTGATGGATATGGATGTGAAATTCCAGCCTAAGCAGGCCGATCTTCGCCGCGCCGGTTTGGTTTGCTCGGTTGATTCAACGCTGAAACAGGTGGATTATTATGCACACGGTCCTTGGGAAAACTACAACGACCGTAAGGCGGGATGTTTGGTAGGACGTTATGAAACAACCATCGATAAGATGATCGAGCAATATGCGAAACCTCAGACGATGGGGAACCGCGAAGGGTTGCGCGAATTGATTCTGACTGATGCATCGGGTCGCGGAATGCGCATTGAAACAGAAGGAACGGTTTCTTTCTCCGCTCTTCCATATACGGATGAGGATTTGATGAAAGCGGATCACATCTGGGATATGCAGAAACGTCCGGGAACAATTCTACATCTGGATGCGTTTGTTCGCGGAGTGGGCAACGCAAGTTGCGGTCACAATGTGGGAACCATGCCGATCTATCAGGTACCTCAACTTCCTTTGAGCTATAAATTGCGTATCAGCGGAATCTGATTTATTCCGATGAGAATTTCCTAAAAAGGGGATATTTTCGAAGCGAATTCAATCGCTCTCGAAAATATCCCCTTTTTTTGTTTCTAAATGAATGGAACGACTATTTCTGATATCCCAACTCCATCGATATTTCACGGGTAATCTTTCCTAATTGCTTCCCGATCTTTTCGATGTTGCGTTGTTTCATGCGGTCTTTCGGTGCCGAAGTCCACAAACATCCGCAAGGCAATCCCGCAAAATCAAGAATAGCGGCGCCAATGCAGATCACTCCGCTCATCTCTTCTTCCAAATCCAATCCATAGCCTCTCTGTAATGTGACCTCCAACTCTTTCTCAAGTTGCTCGCGATTGGAAATGGTGTTTTCGTTATGGATCTCAAATTTGATCCTGGAGAGGTACTGATCACGTATGTCGGCCGGTAAAGCCGCAAGCATCGCCTTTCCGGGAGCAGAACAGTGTAAGGCCACTTTATGTCCCGAATTCAGATAAAAGCAGAACGCATACGTTCCGACGCTTTTTTCAAGCACCGTAATGCTGTCTTGTCCTAATACGCCGAAGAAAACCGATTCCTTGATCTCATCCCGAAGTTCTCTCATGCGTGGAAGTATCAGGTCCATCACGTTGTGTTCATGGATGGAGCGGAATCCGATTGTGAGCATTTTTCTAGAGAGTATGTATTTTTTTGTGCTTTCCTGATACATGAGGTATTCCATGCGCACCAACGTGTTTAAAATACGGTAGGCGGTGGTCAGGGAGATTTTCAGAGAGTTGCGCACCTCCTGTAAGGTGAGCCCGTTTCCCGACTCAGAAAGCAATTCCAGTACGAGAAGTCCTTTTTCCAGATTCGGTACATTGTAGGTATTCTCAACCTCGTGACTTATTTCCTGAAGTTCTTCAGTTTGCGCTTCTTTCATCATAATTTGTTTTTATTGAATATACCTGCTTTGGGTTTACGTACACAACCGATAAAAATATGATAATAATATCTAAAATTATAATTCGGATGATTTATTTTACAAAGATATATACATATATTTGTTTTCGTATATGAAAAGTAATTTCAAATACGAAAAACATTAACCTTATATAAAAGCCATCCCTTAGCGGAAGAGGAGATATCCGACCTGACGAAATGAGGATGACGCATCTGACCTTGATGTTAAAAATTAGATTATAATACAAATGAGAAACTCTATTTTTTACCGCACGATAGGGGTCTTGTTTTTTTGTTCTCTGGCTTCCGGTACCCTGGCCGGCGTGAAAGCAAAAAGAAGCGAGACACCTCTTTCTATAACGGATCTCACCGCTTTGCCCGATGGTAATATCGTAGTTACGGAGAAGCTTACGAAGCGAGCGACCGTTTATACCCCCGATTTCTCAGAGATACAGTTTGAAGTGAACTTCGATCAGGTTCCTACCGGCGTAGCGTATGGTCAGGAGGATATTTATGTGACCCTTTTTGAAAAGAGCGGCGAATTGCTTGTATTGGATAAGCAAGGGAATATCAAAAGCCGAATTGCCACCAAAAGCGGCACCAACACGCCCGTTTACAACGGGAAGGATCAGAAATTGTATGTTTTGAATCAATTTTCCAACAATGTGCAGGAGGTTGATTTACAGCGAATGAAGGTGTCGCGAGAAGTTGATGTATTGCGCGAGCCCAAGGGGGCTGTGATCGATAAAAGTGGGAAATACTTGTTTGTGACAAATTTCCTGCCGGCACAGCGAGCGGATGTGGATACGGTAGCGGCTTGTGTTTCGGTAATCGATCTGAAGAGTTTCAAAAAGATAAAAGATATACAACTTTATAACGGAAGTAATGCGCTTCGGGGGATTTGCCTTAGTCCCGATGGAAAGTACGTATTCGTTACGCATAACCTGGGCCGCTTTCAAGTGCCGACGAATCAGTTGCAGCAAGGGTGGATGAACACCAGCGCCATGAGTATCATCGATGTGGAGCGTATGATGCATCAGGGTACGGTATTGCTTGATGAGCCTGAAAGAGGAGCCGCGGGAATCTGGGGCATCGCATGTACGCCGGAGAAAGTTGTGATTACACATTCGGGAACACATGAGGTGAGTCTGGTGGATTATCCGGAGTTCATCCGTCGCTTTGAGGCGCATGCAGAGAAAGAGGCGTTGGCCTACGACCTGCGTTTTCTTTACGGTCTGCGGGATCGGATCACCTTGAAAGGAAATGGTCCCCGTCAATTCATCATAAAAGAGAATACCGCCATCGTGCCGTCCTATTTTTCTGACGATATGAACCTGCTCTCCCTTGGAGATAAATCCCTTTCGAGTTTTGCACTCGTGGAAAACCGTCAAGAATCGCGTGAGATGAAGGGCGAGAAGTATTTCAACGATGCTGCGTATTGTTTTCAGAACTGGCAGTCCTGTAACGGTTGCCATCCTGGCGATGCCCGAACGGACGGTATGAATTGGGATCTGCTGAATGACGGATTGGGTAATTCAAAGAACTGTAAAAGCATGCTTTATTCACATGTGACGCCTCCGGCTATGATTTCCGGAATCCGTGACAAAGCGGAAACAGCGGTGCGAAAAGGATTTACGCACATTCAGTTCGCAGAGTGCCCGGAAGATATGGCTACCTGCGTGGATGACTACCTGCGTGCATTGCGTCCCGTACCAAGTCCATGGCTCGTGAACGGAGAACTGAGTGAGAAGGCGAAAAAGGGAAGAAAGGTCTTTGATAAGCTGAATTGCGCAAGTTGTCACTCCGGACCGTACTATACCGACATGCAGATGCACCGAATCGGCGATGACGTTGAATTTGAAAAAGGGTGGGATACCCCTACGCTTGTAGAGGTTTGGCGAACGGCACCTTATCTGTTCGACGGACGAGCAGCTACGCTGAAGGATGTATTCAAAATACACAAACATGGAGTCGATTCGAAGATTTCAGAGAAAGAGCTAGATGAATTAACCGAATATGTAAACTCATTGTGATAATGCCCAGGAACAGGATGAAAGAATATTATTGCGAATACTATTTTACAAGTGAAGACACGATTACAGATCGGATTAAATCCCTTCTGAGCAAAATCAAAGAGCGGAAAAATATCTTGCGCCTTGTTTTTTTCGGAGAGACGACGAATGAAAAATATGAAGCGGAATTAACCGTTATCCTCGAACTCGTACGGGTTCATTTCGGAGCGAACTATCCTTTGGTGAGTTACATTGCGCAGCCCGTACTTGGCGCCGCGGAATTTTCCATGGAAGTTCATTATATGGACGAGACACTTCGCACGCTGGAATCGCAATTTAAAACATGGGAAGGGGTACGGTACCTCGTGCTTCGCTCAGAATTGCATAAAACGGTGATGATAGGAGGGGTGCGCGGAGGTACGCTTGCCGCTTCCGTACGTGATCAGAGTGATGAGATATTTCGTAAGATCGGTGCCGTTTTAAAACAGGAGGGTTTTGAAATCAATCACATCACCCGACAGTGGAATTACATCGGCGAAATCACCGAATTTGAAGGTGAAGTTCAGAATTATCAGGCTTTCAATGACTCACGGTCGTTGTTTTACGATCAAACGAACTGGGAGATGACAGGATATCCTGCCGCTACCGGCATCGGGATGAGTTGTGCGGGTGTGATTGTGGATTTAATCGCTACGCGGCTTCTTTCCGATTCGGCCGAGGTAAAGGCGATCGATAACCCGTTACAGATTGCGGCGCACAGCTACTCGCAGGAGGTGTTATTCGGAAAAGAAGACGAGCGTCTGAATCACCGGAGCACTCCGAAGTTCGAGCGTGCAAAAACCATCTGTTCCGATGACGGATATACCTGTTTCATTTCCGGCACTGCCGCCATTCGCGGAGAGGCGAGTCTCGAGAATACCAACATCCGGAGACAAACCCTCCTAACCATTGAAAATATCAATTACCTGATCTCGCACGACAACCATAGAAAGCAGGGTATCGAGCTGCAGAAAGAAGCCGGTATCGCATGTGTCAGGGTATATGTTAAGAATCCGGAAGATTATGAGCATGTCCGGAAAGAGGTCTCTCACCACTGGAAACAGATCCCCGCTTTGTATGTCAACGCGGATGTGTGCCGGGATGAACTGTTGGTGGAGATAGAGGGGGTAGCGAGTGTCTTATATAGACGACGCATTTGACCTTGATGTTCAGAATTAAACAATATACAAATGAAAACTAAATCACTATTTATTTTAGGAGGAATCGTAATGAGCACATTGACGAGTTGTGAATCAGAGAAAAAACAGGCTACAGAAAGTTGTACTGCTGCCAAAGCGTGTAATGTAGCGAATAAGGCTCCATATCAGAAAAAGTACACGAATGCGGATTTCTACAAAGACGGCAAATTACAGCCGGAAATCGCACGTGCCGCTTACTTGGATATGTTTGATTATTATGGTATACCGTATACGGATTATCTGAAAAAAAATCTTTTCGTTACCGATTTCGATCTTGGAGATCTTGAGAATGTAGGGATGGCAGGTGTATTCTGGATCAACAATCAGGAAGACGGCTATTTCGGTCATGAAATCTACCTTTTGCCCGATCAGATGATTGTGGAGCATAAACATCTGCCAACGGAGGTTCGTGCCAAAATGGAAAGCTGGCAGGTCAGAAATGGCTGGGTTTACAATTTTGGAACCGGAGAAGCTACCCCGGGAGCACCGGCTCATCCGAAAAGTCAGGAGGGTTTCATCACCGTGGCAAACTTTACAAAATTGCATGAGGGGGATATCGCTACATTGAATCAGTTGGAAGCGCCGCATTTTTTGAGAGCGGGAGACAAAGGTGCCATTGTAACCGAATACGGTACTTACCACGATGGGAACGGGTTGCGTTTCACGAACCCGAAAGTAAACTTTGTGGATTGCCTTCAGAAATAATCTATGGCGATAGCATCACTAAATATATAAAATCTAATTATCATGAGAAAAATCAATCATTTTGGAGTGCCAACCACGACACCTCAAGAGGGCGAGTTTTATGTAGACGGTTTGAAAGTTTGGTTAACGGACTTTACCCAGAGCGAGAATAAGATTGAATACTTGCGTTTTGAAGAGGGTTCATGGATGCCGGAACAGATTCAGAAGATTCCTCACATCGCTTACGAAGTACCCAATTTGGAGGAGGCTCTGAAAGGAAAGAAAATCTTAGTAGAACCGATGCCCGGAGGAGAAAACCTAACCATCGCCTTTATCGAAGAGGAGGGAATTCCACTCGAATTGATGCAATTTGATAAATAACATACCCCACTCAGGGTGATCACATCAGTGCAAATAACTTAATCAAATACCCAAACAGGAGGCTGTAAAAGGTCTCCTTTAATAGAATCCAACCATGAAAACAAAATTCATCAATCATACCGATACCATTACAAAAGAGCTTCTAGACGGTTTTGTAACTGCTTATAAAGAGCAGGTGAAACTAGGGGGCGAAAATATCGTAGTTCGTGCAAATGAGAAAGATCACGACAAAGTAGCTGTCGTTACATTAGGCGGCGCGGGCCATGAACCGGCATTGAGCGGCTTTGTGGGCGACGGGATGCTGGACTGCTCGGTAGTGGGCGATATTTTTGCGGCTCCGGGAGCACAGCGTTTGTTCCAAGCTTTGCAGATGTTTAAACGAGAAGCCGGTATTTTGCTAGTGGTACTTAATCACTCGGGCGACCTCATGAGCGCCAACATGGCTTGTCAGTTGGCAGAGCGTGTGGGAATCAAAGTGAAAATGCTGGTGACGCACGACGATATCAGCGCCGGATTGGATGCTTCGGATGACGATCGCAGGGGACTTGCCGGATGTATTCCGTTGTATAAAATCCTGGGAGGTGCCGCAGATGCCGGGAAATCACTGGAGGAATTGTACGAAATCGGCGAACGTTATAATAAAGGAGTAGCTACGCTGGGTGTGGCAATGGGCAGATGTACGCATCCGCAGAATGAAGCTGTGATCTCTGATCTTCCGGCAGGTGAAATGGAAATCGGCATGGGGCAGCACGGTGAAGGCGGCGGTGGCATTCAGCAACTCGTATCGGCTGACGATACGGCAGAGAAGATGGTTTCGTTGTTGTCGCGTAAACTGCAGTTGCAAAAAGGAGATAAGGTGTTGCTGATCATCAACGGCACGGGCGCAACTACCTTGATGGAGATGAGCATCGTATATCGTAAAGCATCCGAGATCCTTGAAACAGCGGGTGTGGAAATTGTCTTCGGACGCATCGACGAGCTGCTGACGGTGCAGGAGCAACACGGATTCCAGATGATTATCGCCAAAATGGATGAAGATCACATCGAATTGCTGAAAAATAAAATGTCTAATGCCCCATATTGGGTGAATATCGGAAAATAAAATCACAACAATTTCTTAAACAGTATATGAATACACTCCCTATTGATAAGTTCAAAGAGATGCTTCGCATGGCTTTGTGCATGGTAAAGGAAAGAGAAGACGAGTTTTCACAGCTGGATGCGGTGATCGGCGACGGTGATCATGGAACGGCTATCGTACAGGCAATGACTTCGGTGGTTGAAAAACTCGATGAGGGTGCTGATTACAAGCAAATGCTGAACGATGCGGGATTTAATGTGATGTTGCAGACCAGCGGCTCAACGAGCACATTGATCGGCGGTCTTCTGCTAGGAATGAGCGATCATGTTACCGGAAGTGAACTAAACATGGATCAGGTAAAGGCGATGTTTGCCGGCGGACTTGAAGGGGTACGCAAACAAACAAAAGCGCAACCGGGCGATAAGACCATCATGGATGCGCTGGTACCTGCTGTAGCCGCAATGCAGGAGGTGACCTCCGACGACGTGAAAGAACTGTTCATCGCGGCTGCCGACGCAGCGAAAAAAGGTGCGCTGGCTACGGTGCAGATGAAAGCGAATTTCGGACGTGCCCGCAACTACGGCGAACGTTCGATCGGGTATGCCGATTCGGGAGCAACTTCCTGGGCATGTATGTTTGAAGCATTCTCTAAAGCAATTTAATCAATAATATAATACGTATAAAAAGACATGGCAGATTTAGATGATTTAAGAGAGGGTAGCCGTTTTGCTATCGATACACCTGTAACTGATCAATCTTTTCACATTAAAGGCGCATCCAACCTTCCCTGGGGAATGAAAGACCGCATGAATCGCATTTTTAACAGTAAAACGGGGAAAACCGTGATGTTGGCTTTTGACCATGGTTTTATCATGGGACCCACATCGGGATTAGAGCGAATCGACTTGAACATCGTTCCCTTGATCGAATATGCGGATTGTTTAATGTGCGCGCGCGGTATCTTGCGCTCCTCTATTCCCGCAACGGCAAACAAGCCGATTTGTCTCCGCTCTGATGCCGGCACCTCTATCCTGACAGAACTGAATGATAACGTATTGATCGATATAGAAGATGCGATCCGTATGAATGTTTCCGCAATGGCTATTATGTTGGCGATCGGCGACAGTAAGATGGAGGCTAAAACGATTGCGAATCTCTATAAAGCCGTTGATGAGGGTACCCGCTACGGAATTCCGGTGATGGGTGTGACGGCGGTAGGCAAGGAGATGGCGCGCGATGCACGTTATTTCGGACTGGCTTCACGTATAGCTGCGGAGAATGGCGCGAATATCGTGAAGACTTACTATTGTGAAGGGTTCGAAAAAGTGGTGGCTGCTTGTCCCGTGCCGATCGTAATCGCCGGAGGAAAGAAACTTCCGGAAATTGAGGCATTGGAGCTTTGTTATCAGGCAATCAACGATGGGGCTGCCGGTGTGGATATGGGACGCAATGTTTTCCAGAGCGAAGATCCTACCGCAATGATACAGGCAGTTCATGCTGTGGTGCATGAAGGATTGACTCCGGTACAAGGGATGGAACTCTTTAATGATCTTAAAAAATAATAGTGATCTCTATTTTAATGATGAGAAGAGGACTTTTAATAGGATCAATCGGTTTACTGGCATTATGCAGTTGTGCCAAAGTTCCGAAACTTGTGGTTGCCGGTTCGGGATGGAACAAAATCGCGATCGTTGATAAGAAGAGCAAACAGGTGGAATGGACGCATCAGCTCGATGACAATACCGAGTGCAATAGTGTGATTGTTGTACCGGGAAGTAAAATCGCCTACAGTTATCGTGACGGTGTGCGGATGATTAACGCCGATCAGCAAGTGGTTTGGGATTATAAATTACAAAAGAAGGGCGAAGTGCATTCGGTAACCCAACTCCCGAACGGCGGCTTTTTGTTGGCTGCATCCGGTTCTCCGGCACTGCTCATTGAACTGGACGCGAACGGAAGAGAAGTGAAAAAGGTGAAATTCGACGGTGGGTGTGAGAACATGCACGGTCAATTGCGTCAGGCGGCAAAAAGTAAAAATGGCAATTACATCATTCCGCTCTTATCGCGTCGCTTGATTCTCGAACTTGACCCTGCCGGTGTGGTGGTTGCTGAATATCCGCTTCCCCAATCGCCCTTTTCTGTAATGGAACTGCCTTCCGGAAATCTAATCGCTTCTTGCGGCGATGGTCATTTTTTCGTTGAGATTGAACGGAAATCGGGTCAGATCATCCGTCAAGTCGATGAATCGGCATTTTCGGAAAAAGAGATCATGCATTACGTTGCACAGATGATTCCATTGAAAAACGGAAACTTGTTGTTATGTAACTGGAATGGACATTTTAAGAAAGGTGAAACGAAACAGATTCCGCATTTGATTGAATTCGATAAGAAATATAACATCGTCTGGAGATTAGACGATTTTGAGAATATCCAAAAGGTTTCTGCCGGATTTTATGTTGAGGACGGGAAACATCTGAAATTCAAAAAATAGATTATATACAAATGAAGAAAATAGTTTTATTGTCGGTTTTGTGCGGTCTTACTGTAGGTGAGGCGACGTCACAACAGACAACAAAAAAAACTGCCTTGCCAAATGACTGGAAAGAAGCGGTGGCCGGAACGAAAGTTCAGCTTTTGCAGACGCTTCAGAAAAGCGGCAAAGTAACAGAGTCGCCGGTTATGCTGCCCGGTCAGGATCCTTTTGAGATAAAAACGGATGTCAAAGGGTGGGATAAGCTGGTTTTGGTGACTTACGGCACTCCGGATGGAAATAACGAAGATTACGGAACCTGGGCGAATGCACGTTTAATCGATGCTTCGGGCAAAGTAACATTCGTGAAAGAGCTGAAAGATCGTTTCCTTTCCGGAGGTTATGGTCAGGTGGCTTACGGCTCTCATCCGCAATGGTGGATAAAAGAGATTAAGATAAAGGATAAACTGTATAAAGAAACAATCACAGCGAACGGAAATTCACTGTTGGTTATTCCTTTAGATAAGAAGTATGTGCGTTTTGAGTGTGAAGTGGGTATCGACGATGCATCTAAAAAAGGATCTGTGGTTTTTCGCGCTCAGAAGTTAAGCGATGATGCCGAGGTAACGCGTCTGAATGAAAAATTCGGAGAGGAGTTGCTTAAATTCAAATCGTTTGCCTTTAATGATTTCAGAGCGATGATGTTGAGTGGCGATGCTTCAATTGAAAGAAAACATGCCGCAAACGCAGTTAAGCGTGTAAAGAAACCTGATTTTCTGAACAGCGAACTTGCCCGTATCGATCGGGAAGCGGATATGCAGAAGAAAGTAGCAGGGTATCTGGGCGTATTTGAAGCTGCAATGACGATCTCGGGACTTGAGGCGCAACTTGAATGGCTGAACATCCCGGCCGTTGAGATGGCAATGAAAGATATGTCTCGCAATTCAAAATTCGATAAGAATAAAAATGAAGAACGTCTGGCTCGCTTAAAGAAGTTAGCTTCCGACGGTTTTGACGGATTGAACCGAAACGATCGGCAGACAATCGAAAATGCCGTTACGGCATTGAAACTGAAAAAGGAGATTTTGCTTGATAATCCTTTGCTGGACATGGATAAACTGATCGTGGGACGTTATCAGATGGGACTGAATGCACGCCATTCTAATCCGCCTGCCTTGGGAACTCCCCCTAATAACTGGTCGAATCAGACGTCGGCATCCCAACAAGGTTTTAATGCTTCAATCGAAGAGCTTTCTAACCTTCGCGGCGACATCACTTCTCGTTTGATTTTCAAACCTACTAATTCAGCATCTGTTCCAGATTTGAAACTGCATTGGGACGCTGATAGGTTGTTATTTTCAATGCCTCAGGAGGGTGATCACCATTGGCAGGTTTATGAGGTGAATACAGACGGTAGCGGCTTTAAACAGATTACACAGGGAACACCTGAGGATATCGATTATTTTGACGCTACTTATTTGCCTAACGGAAAGATTATCGCGGCATCCAATGTGGGTGGACAAGGGGTTCCGTGCGTAAGTGGAAGCGATCAGGTGGGGAACTTCTGTATTTTAGATCCGAAAGATAATTCGATGCGTCGTCTGACGTTTGATCAGGACGCGAACTGGGGACCGGTGGTGATGAATAACGGACGTATTATGTATGTGCGTTGGGAATATACCGATCTTACCCACTATTTTTCGCGTATTGTGATGCATATGAATCCGGATGGAACGGAACAGCGTTCTTTGTATGGCAGCGGTTCTGTTTTCCCTACATCGATCTATGATGTACAGCCTTTGCCGGATCATCCGACTCAATTCATCGGTATCATTTCCGGACACCACGGAACGCAGCGTTCCGGACGTCTGATTCTTTTTGATCCGGCCAAAAGCCGTAAGGAGGAGAAAGGTATGTTGCAGGAACTTCCATTCAGTAAACGTCCTATCGTTCCGATCGTAAAAGACGAAATGGTCGACGGTGTGTGGCCGCAGTTCCTTAAACCGCAGCCCTTGAATAAGGATTATTATATCGTTACGGCCAAATTATCACCGAATAGTCTTTGGGGACTTTACCTGGTGGATACGTTTGATAACCTGACGCTTATTAAAGAGTCCGAAGGTGAGGGGTATATCTATGGTATCCCGGCAGTTAAACGTCCGCTTCCACCTGTTATTCCTGAAAAGATTAATACCAATTCGAAAGAAGCTACCGTTTTCATTCAGGATATCTATGAAGGGGAAGGTTTGCCGGATGTGCCGAGAGGAACGGTGAAAGAGTTGCGTGTTTTCGCTTACGAATATGCTTATCTGCGTACCGCGTCCGATCACGTAGCACAGGGTATCCAGAGCGGATGGGACATAAAACGACTGCTGGGAACAGTTCCGGTGGAAGAAGACGGTTCTGTGATGTTCAAGATCCCGGCGAATACGCCGATTTCACTTCAGCCGCTCGATTCTGAAGGTCGCGCCATCCAATGGATGCGTAGCTGGCTGACAGGACAGCCCGGCGAAACGGTTTCTTGTGTAGGATGTCATGAGGATCAGAATCAGATCCCGATGCCAAAACGAGTAATGGCTTCCAAGAAAGGACCTCAGACTTTGAAAACGGCAGAAGGCGGTGTTCGCTCCTTTACTTTCGATCTGGAAATCCAACCGATTCTGGATCGCAACTGTATCTCTTGTCACGACGGCTCGAAGTTATCGCGTAACTATACCGGGGGAAGAAAAGATGAACGCGGATTCGGATTGAGTTATCTGGATCTTCATCCGTATATTCATCGCCAAGGACCGGAAGCGGGAATGAAGGTTCTTTATCCGTACGAATATCATGCTTCGGTGAGTCCGTTGGTGCGCATGTTGAAAGATGGCCATTACGGGGTGGCGTTAACCGATGCCGAGTGGCGTAAATTGTATAATTGGATTGACTTTAATGCACCGGATAAAGGAACATTTGAAGCGATCGAGTTGAATAATTGTGATCGAGACCAGATCAGTCGTCGTATTAATCTGAACAAGAAATACGCCAACGGAGTATATGCCGATTGGAAACAGGAGTTGAAAGACTATGCTGCACATCTTGAAAGCCAGCCGAAGGCGGAGCCTGTAAAAACGTCATTTACGCCCACTCGTTTCAAAGAAGTGAAGCTGAAGAACTTCCCGTTTGTGGTGAATGAAGAACAGCCTGAACGCAAAGAGATCGAAGTGGCTCCAGGTAAGAAACTGACCTTTGTGAAGGTGCCTGCAGGTAAATTCGTTATGGGTAAAAATCAGGATAACCGCAATTATGCACCAGCTCATAAGGCAGAAGTGAAAAAATCATTCTGGATGTCTGAAAAAGAGATTACGAACGAACAATTTAATGCTTATTTCCCAGAACACAACAGCCGTTTTGTAGACCAGCAATGGAAAGACCACGTGACCGAAGGTTACATCGCCTATAAACCGGAACAACCTGTGATTCGTGTAAGTATGAATGATGCGATGGATTTCTGTCAGAAAGCAAGTGCACATACCGGACTGAAAATAACACTACCGACTGAGGTTCAATGGGAATGGGCTTGTCGTGCAGGAAGTGATGAGGATTTCTGGTATGGCAATATCAATACTGATTTCAGTAAATTCGAAAACATGTCTGACAAGCAGATGAACAAGATGGCCGTGTCGGGTGTGAATCCGCAGCCGATGGGGGAAAAGAACCCGTGGTTCAAATATTATAGTTATCATCCGAAAATGGAGAGCATCGACGATGGAAATATGATTATGGCAACTCCAGGATCTTATCAGGCCAATCCGTTCGGATTGTATGATATGCATGGAAATGTTGCGGAATGGACTCGTTCTGATTTCGCTCCGTATCCTTATAATGAGAAGAAACAAGGATCGGCAGATCGGAAAGTGGTTCGCGGTGGTTCTTGGAAGGATCATCCGAAAGAAGCTTCCGCTGTGGTTCGTAAAGGATATTATCCTTATCAGAAAGTTCACAATGTAGGCTTCCGTATTATTATTGAAGAGTAATAACCAAAAGAGTGACACCATATCTTTTTTAAGGTATGGTGTCCTTTCTTCTAGCTAACTGATGAGAATATGAAAAAACTGAATATATTATTCACTTGCTCACTCCCTTTAACCGGGATGAATGCACAATCATCAAACCAAGAGCCACCTAATATTTTGATTATTTTGGCAGATGATGCAGGTTATGCGGATTTTGGATTTATGGGCTCAGATGACATTAAAACGCCCTGTTTGGATGAATTGGCTGCAGACGGGAAAGTGTTTACGGATGCTCATGTTGCTGCAACCGTGAGTAGTCCTTCGAGAGCGATGTTGATGACAGGACGATATGGACAACGGTTCGGTTACGAATGTAATACCTCAGCTAAAGGAGACGGTTTACCAATCGATGAAGAGATTCTTCCCGCATTGCTGAAACGGCACGATTATCGTACCGCTTGTATTGGGAAATGGCACCTAGGCGCTTTGCCCTTCCAACATCCCAACAAGAAGGGATTTGATACTTTTTATGGTTTGATCGGAGGATCACGGTCGTATTATTATAATGCCTCTCGTTCGGATGCGGATGGTAAACTTTCACAATACCAATATAACGGGCATCCACTCTCTTTTGAAGGGTATTTTACGGATGAGTTGTCTGAACGAGCCAAACAAGTGGTGTCTGATGGGGATCGTCCATTTATGATGTATCTTTCTTATACGGCGCCCCATTCACCTAATCAGGCTGCAGATAAAGATTTATCGCTGTTTTCGGATTCGCCTCGTCAGGTCTATGCCGCAATGCTCTACGCTTTGGATCGAGGAGTAGGAGAAGTGGTAAAAGAGTTGAAGCGAACGGGAAAGTATGAAAACACGTTGATATTTTTCTTAAGTGATAATGGTGGATCAACAACAAATAATTCATCTAATTATCCGTTGAAAGGATTTAAAGGTAATAAATTTGAAGGAGGTCATCGGATTCCTTTTTTTATAACATGGGGAAATAAGTTTAAAAGCAAAGAACCCTTTAAAGGCTTAACCTCTTCGTTAGACATATTTGCAACTGTTATAGACGCTGTTAATATTAATAAGAAAGAACTGAATAAGCCCATCGATGGAGTCTCTTTGATCCCCTATTTGATTGGTGAGGAAAAAGGAAATCCACACAAGAGTCTTTTTTGGAGAAAGCTCGATTCGAGAGCGATTCGATCCGGTGATTATAAATTAATCATCACCCGGGGGGTAGATTCAGTAATGTATAACCTCGCTGATCAAATTGATGAAGAACGAAATATTATTGAAAAAGAACCCAAGCAGGCACTCTTATTGATGAATCAACTATCCGAATGGGAAAAAACACATTGTGTACCTCCCCTTTGGAAAGAAGGGAGTTGGTCTGGGATTACCAATGGGTATCATAAACGTTTAATGAATAATCAAATAAAGAGCGCCACTGATCTTAAAAAGAAGTAAATTTATTTTATCTTCGTTTGTTTTTTACCATGAACCGATAACATTATGCTGCATCTCTTAAAGACATTACTCTATTCGGGTAATGTGACAAACCTTCTCTTATTCTTACTTGCTTTTCTTTATGGTGCCGCTACTTTTGTTGAACATCAATATGGAGTAGCAATTGCACGTCAGTATTTCTACAACAATCCTCTTATTTTCATTCTGTTATTTTTAGCGGTAGTTAATCTATGCGGGGTGCTTATAAAAAGAAAATACATACGAATACGCAAAATGGGCATGTTGCTTTTTCATGTCGCATTTCTCTTCATTCTCGCAGGAGCTTGGATTACACACTGTTGGAGTTATGAGGGTATCATGCATATCCGTGAGGGAGAACATGCCGATATGATTTACCTGTCTGACAATCGGAATGAAATTCATCAGGTGCCTTTCAGTGTGAAGCTAAATAATTTTGCCATTCATCGTTATCCGGGTTCCCAAAGTCCCTCTTCGTATGAAAGTGATTTGCTCATCTCTTCGAAAGGGGAATCGCGACGTGAAATACTCTCGATGAATAAAGTAATCCATGAACAAGGATTCCGGCTTTACCAATCCTCATATGACCCCGATGAACAAGGAACCGTGCTGATTGTGAATTACGATCCCGTTGGGGCTGCTGTTTCATATCTAGGATATTTTCTCATGTTTGCGGGTATTTTATGGATTCTGCTTTCGAAGGGATCCAGATTCGGATACCTTCGTGCCGAGTTGAAGAAAATAACAACGGTGGTGATGCTGTGTTGGGGACTTTCCCCTCTCTTTTCCGGCTCGCTTCTTTCTGCTCAAGAGAGATATGATCAAACCCATTTACAAAATGAAATCGATCGATTTATTCCTTCGGTGGAACATGCGGATAAATTTGGAGAATTGATTGTACAATGTAATTCCGGACGAACAGAACCCGTAAACACCTATGCCTCTAAATTGCTTCGTAAAATCTACCGGGAAAACAGTTTTGAAGGTTATCGTGCAGAGCAGGTGATGCTCGGGTTGATCCTCTATCCTGATTATTGGAATCAAATCGCTCTCATCGCACAGGATAATGCAGCGATTCATGAGTTGCTCGGAACATCCGGAACGCATATTCCTTATTATGCACTGTTTGATCAGAACGGAGATTATAAACTACAGCGAATTGTAGAACAGGTTTATAAAAAATCGAATAAAGAACGGTCGAAACTGGATAAGGATCTGCTTAAACTCGATGAACGATTGAATATTGTCTATGCTCTTCAACAAGGGGATTATCTAGCTTTATTTCCTTTGGAAAAGGAACGTACGGGTCGCTGGTTCTCTCCAGGCGAGGATCTTTCGTCATTCGGCGGGAAAGATTCAATGTTTGTAAGCAAGATATTTCCATGGTATCTGAGTGAACTTGATCGTGGAATCCAACAAGGCGAATGGAAGCAGGCCGATGAGATTGTAGGAATGCTTTCAACTTATCAGAAAGCGAAAAGTACCCCCGGATTAATCGACGAAGGGAAGATTAAAGCGGAACTCCTTTATAACCGGATGAATATCTTTGGACGTTCGGCTATATTCTATCTTGCCTTTTCAACTTTTCTGTTATTATTCTCCCTTTTGGGGTTAATGACACCCCATTCCATCTTCTCATTTTTGATTAAGGGGAGCTGTTTTGCCGTATTGTTGGTGTTTATTACACAAACGGCAGGAATCGCTCTGCGTTGGTATATTTCGGGGCAGGCACCCTGGTCAAATGCATATGAATCGATGGTATATGTGGGCTGGAGCGCGGTTTTTGCAGGATTGTTCTTCATGCGTCGTTCACCGTTGACTTTTGGTTTAGCCGGATTATTAGCCGGATTTATATTGTTGGTGAGTAATTTTAATTTCATGGATCCCGAAATCACCCCGTTGGTTCCGGTACTGAAATCGCCTTGGCTGATGTTTCATGTAGCGGTCATCATGGCCAGTTACGGATTTTTCGGTATGAGCTTCCTATTGAGTCTCTTCTCCATGAGTGCATCACTCTCATCCCGAAGCAACCGCTTTCGTCATAAGCTGAAAGAGTTGCGGTTGATGAATGAATTGTCGCTGATTATCGGATTATGTCTGCTTAGTGCAGGTACGTTTCTGGGAGCAATTTGGGCCAATGAATCGTGGGGACGCTATTGGGGCTGGGACCCCAAAGAGGTGTGGGCTTTAGTTACAATGTTGGTATATGCTTTTGTAACCCATAGTCACCGTATACGCGGACTGAAAAGTGATTTTGCATTTAACACGATGACTTTGCTTGCTTTTGCTTCTGTATTGATGACCTATTTCGGGGTAAACTATTATCTTTCAGGTCTCCATTCTTATGGGAAAACCGATACCCCGGCTATACTGAATCTGATTTATGCTATTTACGGAGCGATTCTTATCCTGATTGCGGCAGCCTTTCGGAAAAAGGAAAAACACGATGAAGAAGTCACGTCTTTTGTTGACGAAAATAACGCTGCACTTTCACGGATGCAACGTCAAATATAGTCTCTGATCTTTTGTTTTATACATTCCCCGAATTCAATTACTAATACATTAAAATTATGAAATTAAATTTCTATGGCGCATTAGGTTTATTTCTTTCGGTTATTTCATGTCAGTCTCCGCAAGGAAATATTGAAGGAACGCTTCAAGGAGTAGAGAGCGATACGATTCTTGTATCGCAATATTTTATGGGTGCTACTAAGAATACGTTAGATACGATTCCTTTAAAGAATGGTTCTTTCAGTATTACTTTGCCCGACTCCGCAGTTTCATTCGTGTCTATTTTCGCCAAGCCAACCGGAAATCAAGCATTAAGAATGAGCGGTGCACAGGAAAGTATAGTGCTGCTACCCGGTAATAAACTGAAAGTGACAGGCACTGTAGAGAATCTGCAGGTCACCGGATCTGAGTTTTATAAAGAGAAAAATGCTTTTACCGAATTGGATCCTCTTCAGCAGAAACAAAAGGAACTAACTTCCTATTATCAGAAAGAAGTGCAGAGCGGTAGAATGAACGATTCACTGATGGCAGTATTCAGATCAAACAGTGAAGCGGTTTATAAAGAGAAAGATAATCTTATCATCGCGTATATCAAAGCGCATCCGAATACGGAATTATCGGCATACTACTTTGCAACCTCAGGATATGATGTAGTAGACGCTACGAAAGACGTTTTGAATAAAGAGTTGGAAAAAGGGCCGTTTAAAACAATGATTCAGGAGACACTTCAACGATATAATAATGAGAATGAACGACGAGAAGCGATTAAAATGCTCAATCCGGGATCTCCGGCTCCCGATTTTTCATTGCCGAACGAAAAAGGAGAGATGGTTTCACTCGCTTCTTTGAAGGGTAAATATGTGGTACTCGATTTCTGGGGCATGTGGTGCGGTTGGTGCTTAAGAGGAATTCCGGATATGAAGGAGACCTATGAGAAATACAAAGGTAAGCTGGAGATTGTAGGAATTGACTGCAGAGATGAGAAAGCAGATTGGGAGGCAGGAATCCGTAAATACGAACTGCCGTGGATCAACCTGTATGCAGGAAAAGATGTGACCGTGCAGAATAAATATGCGGTAAGTGCTTTCCCTACCAAAGTTGTAATTGACCCGCAGGGAAATATCGTAAAAATAATTGTAGGAGAATCCCCTGAGTTTTATGAACTTCTAAAAGAACTTTTGAAATAATTCTGGCAAGTTTAAGATGCTCAGATAAAAATACCCCCGAAGAGTCCTTTCCAATCGATTGGTTCTTCGGGGGTGTTTTTTTGCTTCTTTCTTAAATATCTTGACCGGCCTGGCGTGAGAAGAACATCGTTAAAGATAGAGTTCCGGTTCTCTTCTGCGTGAGAAGTTTTTATGAAGAAGTTCCGTGTAAGGCGTGTTGAAAATACGCGCTTCATTGGGGCATATTTTAACACAGGCACAACATTTTATACACAGTTCGATATCGCTAACAATCTCATCTTGAAGCGTGATGGCATCCATCGGACAGTAATCGATGCATGTTCCGCATTGTGTACATAATTCATCCGCAGTAATGGGAGTAGCGGGGGTAAAAGGTCCTTTATATACATAAGGACGATTGCCGGGAAGAATCAACTCTGTTTCGCTCTTCTCTTGCTCTAGTTTTTCCTTTACGGCTTTTCCGAATCCGAAAGCGATCTCAAGATCCGAAGGGTCAGGACGCCCCCCCGCGGTGGGCATTCCGGGACGGCTGTATGAATGCTCCCCTACAAAAGCCGCTCCTGCGATTGTACGGAAACCGCACGACTCTGCCAGGTCCTGTAATTCAACCAACGCATCTTCATAGTCGCGGTTTCCGTAAACGGCAACTACGACAGCGGGGTTTCCTTCTCCTTTGATCAAGGATAACCGTTCAACAGCCGTTTGTGCTATCCGACCCGCATATACGGGCGCAGCAATAATGACAGCACCCTCTTGTCGCGCATAATTTTTAACCGATGCCGAATCCGGGTAAGTGAGATCCTGGATATTTAATTCATCCACACTTTGTGCGCCCATTCCGTAGGCAATGCTTTCGGCGATCTTTGCCGAAGTGCGGGTAGGGGAGAAATAGATTACATTCATTTTGATTGTTATTCGGGTTTTATTTTAATTTTTTTACCATTCATAATCAGCGTGTACGGTTTATTGGTTTTTGAAATTACCTGTTTGCCGTCCCATTCGATGTCTGTTACGATATCCCCGAAATGGAGATTCCGTATCCCGTGTGGCTTCTGAAGTTCCCGATTCCAACGAATCGTACGACTATTCGCATCGATATCATAGAATCCCAAGACATTCTCGATAAAGAGTGAAATCGGACCTAATGCTGACCATCCGCAGAAATCTGGACGGACATATTCTTTGTAGTCGTGACGATAAGACGGTTTATATTCCGATGGGCTGTAACACTCCCAAATCGTATTAGGCGAATAATCCTTGTAAGTGTGATATTGCCTGTCGATTACACGGATTGCCGCTTCATGTGCAAGCCGAAGATAACCGTATCGTTCAAGTGCTTTGATACTCATATAAGAGGTTGGCAACCACATCGCTCCACGCCAATAGTTTCCGTCAGTTCCGAAATTAGGATCCGATTCGATCAGAGTCGTGAAAGGCGCATCTGCACCGAACCACTCTTTTGATTCGGCCTTCTCTGCCATGCGTTCTCCGTTTTTTTTCGGAGCAACTCCTGCAAGCATCACCCAATAAGATGCGGGGGTGGCTACCTTTAAGAATTTGTTGTCTCTTCTGTCGATATCATAATAGAAACCATCTTCTGCATCCCAATAATATTGATTAATCAGTTTCCCAATCGAATCTCTTTTGTGCTGCCAAAATTTCGCCTCCTCCTTTTTTCCACTTTCCTGTAAGAGTTGAGCAATGCAATCCGCCGACAGCGCTTGTTGTGCAATGGCATCTACCCAAAGCATATTCGGATTGTTAGGACGTTCTTCTTTCACGGGAGCGTAAGTTCTCCCTCGCGGTGTATTATCCATTCCGCTTCGTCCTCCTTCCCAAAGATATCCCTTCTCAACTTTCTTAAGGCAAGTTGGAGCACTTGAACAGATTACACTTCTTGGCTGAATCGTGTCGAACCAGTAATAATGTTTTTGCAAATATCGATCCTTGAATAGTAGTTGTTCTAGATGTTCCTTATCTCCGCTGATCTTATTGTAAAGATATTCGCTCCAAGCAAACAAGGGGGGATTGTCTGGAATATGAATCGCTCCAGAACTTGAAACTCCATCGTGTATGGGTTTGTAGAAGTTATTATTCGTCAGGATCCAATCACCAAGGTGTGCGGCATAACGCCAATACAAAAGCATAAATTGTGTATCCCAGATCCAATCGTTGTAATCGCAGAATGCTTCATCAATGAAAGGCGATTGTGTCATCCCCTCTTTTACTGTTATGTGACTCCATGCCAGTTCCCATGCTTTTTGATAGAGTTCTTCATAGTGTGGATAATCCGTAGCATAAGGTTGTGGTAAACTTTTTAAGTTGAATTCGGTTTTTTGTGCAAATGTAGTACGCTGCAAAAATAATAGTGCAAGGAGAATAAAAATACGGTTCATATTCGATTTTATTTGAGTATCATCTATTTTTTACATTAAGGTCAAATGCGCCATCTAATTACCCTCAGTTGGGTATTTCAACTAATGGTGAGTTATGGCGATTTTCTTTGTATAAATTATTATGGTTTAGTTCGGTAGTTAAAGGTTAGAGTTGTACAATGTGTTTCAAGGTTGAGTTCTGAAAGAAACAAATATATTTATTATCCTTTATAAAAGAAGTAACTATTTCAAATCTATTTTTACTTTTGCCCCAATTAGGGGTCAATGAAATCGTCGTAGCTCAACATAAGATGAGATACCAACAAAAGGTAAATAGATGGTGCCTTTGACCTTAGCGTTAAAAAACTGAACGAACTATAAATGAATTCATCCGTAACGAATTATCGTTGGAGTCGTTTCTCGAATAAACCGTATGCGATCTTTCGCAGTCTTCAGAAAGAGATAACCATCGCCTCTCTGTCGGTTGTGGTTCTGCACTCCTTCTCGGCAGGGACGTTGCACGCACAACAACAAACGGCATTTACTGAACCGGTTTATGAACTCGAAGAAATAGAGGTGACTGCGGGACGCGTTCCTCTGACTCAACAACAAACACCTCGTATCGTACAGGTGGTAAGTCGCAAAGAGATTGCGGCCGCTCCCGTACAGAGTATAAACGAACTATTAAAGTACGTCGCTGGAGTAGACGTACGCCAACGGGGAGAATTTGGAATTCAAACCGATATCTCTTTGCGGGGAGGTACTTTCGATCAGATTACCCTGATGTTGAATGGGGTGAATGTCAATAATCCGCAGACGGGACATCTTTCGGCAGACATTCCGGTTAATATGAGCGATATCGAGCGAATCGAGATCCTTAGCGGACCGGCAGCGCGTGTCTTTGGAACTTCCGCTTTTACCGGAGCCATCAATATTGTTACCCGAAAGGAGCAGGCCAATACCGTCTCAGCGGATTTACAGGGAGGGCAATACGGGCTGATTAAGGGAGAACTCGGCGCATCGCTTCAGACAGGAGCTTTCACCAATCACATCTCCGGCGCTTATTTCAGATCTGACGGTGCTGTTTCCAACAGCGATTTCTCCGGAAGCCGCGGGTTTTACCAAGGAAATTATCAAGGCCGGAAAATGAATGCTGATTTACAATTCGGCATTTCCGATAAAGGGTTTGGTGCAAATACCTTCTACTCACCCAAATATGCAAATCAATACGAACATGTGCGTCGTTATTTCGGCTCGTTCCGCATTGCTACGCCCGGAGTGATTCAAACCTCCTCTCAACTGTATGCTCATCGCACCTATGACCGGTTCGAATTGTTCCGTTCAGATTTCCCGTCCTGGTATGCCGGAGCGAACTATCATCGTACCGATGTGTCGGGGATGAATCTCAATGCCTCTTACAGCAGTGTTGCAGGAAAGACGGCGATCGGAGTGGAAGTGCGTCACGAAGAGGTTTTGAGTAGTGTATTGGGAAAAGAGAGAGCACGACCTTCAGGACATTATTTATACGGCGATGAACGCACCGATTTGAGTGTTTATGCCGAACATAACCTACTTTTGGATCGTTTTACACTTTCCGTCGGCGTGTTGGGAGCTTATAATACCGCATTGAATCAAGGGATGCGCTTCTATCCGGGAATTGATGCCGGTTACAGAATTTCCGACAATTTGAAACTTTATGCAAGTTGGAATCGCTCTTTGCGGATGCCGACTTTTACCGATCTGTATTATAAGAGTGCTACCAATGAAGGGAATCCGGATCTGAAACCTGAAAAGAATGAAGCATTCGAGATCGGAAGCCGTTACACCAATTATTTTGCTATAACCTCACTGAGCGTTTTTTACCAACGTGGAACCGATATGATCGATTGGATAAAAACCTCATCGGAGGATGAGAAATGGAAGACCGTCAACCATACGTCTCTCAACAATATGGGGGTGGAGGTGTCTGCCGTAATCGATTTTTCATCTTTGTTCACGCCGGAGCTGTTTCTGAAACGTCTGGATCTGGGTTACGCCTACATTCATCAGCAAAAAGAAACAGGCGATGTTTATAAATCCAACTATGCATTAGAGTACCTTCGGCATAAATTTACCGCCCAACTCACGCATACCATCTGGCGCGATTTATCAGCTACCTGGGCATACCGTTGGCAACAGCGAATGGGTAGTTATACACGTTATGAACAACTGCAACCGGTGGGAGAGGTACCTTATCCATCTTATGGCATTGTTGACCTAAAAATACAGTGGGTACGTCCCCTTTACACTATTTATGCAGAAGCGAACAACCTCTTAAACCGCAAGTATGTTGATTTGGGGAACATTCCACAACCCGGAATCTGGGTGAAAGGGGGAGTTACCCTGCGTTTTAATGCGAAGTGATAACCTTCTTATTTTTCACGATATAACAAAAATGGCCGAAGCATCATTCATACGCTTCGGCCATTTTACTTGTTTAAAGACACGAAAATTATTTTTTCTTCAGATCGATGCAGTCGATTACCGGTGTGAATCCGATTTCATTCCCGATTCGGATCGTATTTAAACCTTTCTTTAGTTTTACCGGAACCGTAACCTGCTGTAATTTATTCTCTTCGCCTTTCTTGAGGTTGCTAAGTGAAACCGTTTTGTCGTTTACGCTCAAATCGGCAGAAGATGCATCTCCCCCCACATAGTGAAGTGTCAAGAGGTAATCGCCCCCCTTTTTACTATAAATGCGACGCCATTCCATCCAGTTACCCGGTTTTCCCAGAAATGAAACCGCTTTTTCGCCGGAGTAGTTTTTGTTTGTAGTTACGCGAGCACGGTCTGCCACCGTCTCCTCATTCTTCACATCAATGGCGCTGTATCCTTCCAACCAGGCATCCTCCGCTTCGTATCGATTTTGTTCGATTCGTTTTTTTCCTTCTGCGATATAGAATGCCGAACCACGAGCCGGAACTTCCACCGTTAGTCGGCCGTCGGTAATTATCCCCGCATCCTGTTGTTTTGCAACATCGCGTAACTTCACCTTTCCGCTAAGGTTAATCTGATTTGCAAGGTCAACTGTAAATACAGCGGGTTTATCGCCTGAATTGTAAATCGCAAAGGCGCGTTTCTTTCCACCGATTGTTTCAAGATCCTTAGCCAATAGATATACTTCTCCCGATTTAGCCACTACGTTGGCTTGAATTCCAAGAGGGTCCTGATTCAGAGAAATCAGTTCTTTGTTCTTAAGCAAGTTCAACGTCTGTTCTGAAATCGTTGTCATATCGCATCCGATCAGAAGCGGAGAACTCATGATACACCACATTCCGAAGTGAGTCTGATCAACTGTTTCTCCCATTCCGCGACCCACTTCAAGCATATCCATATCATTGTAATGGCCTTCTGTGGCATAGGCCGATAAATAAAGATTCCGGGCGATGATACTTTTCACGCTACCCCAACTCGGATTGATATCGGGAGACATTCGCCAGGAAGAGCCGATACTCTGGACCCATGTTCCCGGGAAAGCCCAACGACATACGTTGATGCGAACATCCTCTCGACCGACGCGATTGATTGCTTCACGAATTTCCGTATAGCGGGTTTTCTCATCCAGGGCCAAATTGCCGAAATTTTGTTTCGCATCTCCTCCGCAGAAATCAATCTTGATAAAATCGAACCCAAGATCTTTAAAGAAGTAGTTTGCATCTTGATCATCGTGTCCATAGAGTCCCACTCCCTGTGCAATGGTGTCTTTATCCCAAAAATGCCCACAGGTATTGCAGCCCGCATCAGAATAGATACCTGCTTTGAATCCAAGATCGTGAATGTGGTTGACGACCTCTTGTAATCCTTTCGGAAAGCGTACGGGATGCGTAATCAGATTGCCGTTTGCATCGCGACCGCCGAAATAACCGTCGTCGATGTTGATGTAACGGTACCCCGCATCTCCCAAACCGGATGCTTTCATCGCATCCGCTTGCTCCATAATGAGTTTATCGCTAATGTTTATTCTGTAAGTATTCCACGAACTCCAGCCCATGGTTGGAAGCTCAATCTGGGCAATCAATGTGGTATTGGCGCCAAGCAGCGCGCCAAGGAATGCATAATGTTTCAGTTTCATCAAGGACGATGGTATTGGTATGGGTTTGTTTTTCAAAGGTGCTAAGATAATAGTATTTTCATCAAATTTAGCATCCAAAGGCCAAGCTGAAAAACGAGCGTCTTCTTTTTACATCGCGAAGTTTAATTATTTCGTTTATGCTTGAAATAGAGTCTGCGCATCAGATAATCCAAACCCAACAGCAGAAGAGCGCAAAAACCGATGCAAATGAATATTGTAGGAATATGTGGTTGGGGGATGTGCAATGAAAAAGCCGGTATTTCAAGTGAGAAATCGGGCAGTTGAAATGTGAAATCTATAGATTTTAGCGCGTAATAAGCCAATCCCAACAACGAAAAAGTGGCCGTTATAATCCAAGCGCATTGGATTCGAACCTCTCTTCTTTGTTGTTGGTCACACGAACGATAAGCGCAAATACCTGACGGCTGTATCGGTCCAGAAGACAGCCGAAGCAATCGGTATCTCCTTCACGAATCCGTTTAATATAATATGTGTCATTCAGGTTTTTCATTCTTTTATATAGACGCAGGTAACATACAACGGTTACAAAGAAAATAGAATATTTTTTATTCGAAAATTTGTAACCAATCAGAATCCGATGCGTCAAATAGACAGAACTTAAAAGTTGAACCTTTAAAAACGACTGCCTTATGATGAATTTTATTATTGCACCTGTTATTGTGGGTATTATAGCTCTTTGTATTTACCGCTTATTTGAATTATTCGTACGCCGGAAAGAACGGTTATTACTTATTGAGAAGTTGCATTTCTCAGAAAGAATCCCGGAATACGATTTAGCCTCTATGTTAACAGTGCCGGGTAACATGCCTATTTTCGAAAAAAGTAGCAATAAATTCACTGCTTTGAAAATTGGGTCTTTGTTGGCAGGAATGGGAATAGGACTGTTGGTAGCTTTTTTTATCTATATGAATTATGCCAACGATCTCGGCAGTGTTTATGCTTCAGGCAATACTCCGGGTTCAATAATCTCCGGTCTCTACGGGGCATCGACCCTTTTGTTCGGTGGAATCGGTCTGATTGTGGCATTCGTGATCGAACTGCGATTCACTTCTTCTAAAAAAGCGTAAAGCATTCTATTTAAATAAGAAACACCTCACCCCACAGGATAGAACCCTGGAGGATGAGGTGTTTTTGATTTATCACAGTTGATCGGAAGATAAACTAAGGAGGGCGAGGTAAACTTTTTCCACTTCCTCTTTTTGAATAGCGAAATAAAGCTGGTCACCCGCTTCTATCTTTTCGCCGTTCATTAGGGTTACTTCCCGGTGTTCCCGTTTTACATAAAGCAACCGTGTTCCTGAAGGAAGGTTTAAATCCGCCGCGTCTTTTCCTATAAAATAGGAGTTCGGCATCGCCTCGAAAGCAATGGTCAACGTTTTTACCGAAGTGGACTCGATCCGTTTTAACAATGTATTGTAGAGACTCGCGGGAAGCGATTTCATCTTTACCGTTGAAATTAAAAAATATCCAACGATCCCTACGGCCAGAGAGGGGAGGAGAACCTCAAAGTGCCCTGTCATCTCAAGCACTAGCAAGAATCCGGTGAGTGGCGTACGCATAACGATAACGAACATCGCACTCATCCCCAGAAACATAAAATAGGGCAGTTGTTCAACCGTCACCACATTCAGCGAGAGCAGGATGAGTCCGAACAGACGCCCGCTCAATCCTCCTACCGTTAATAATGGAAGAAAAGCACCCCCGGGAAAGGTAGTTCCTTGAGAGAAAGCCGTAAAAAGAAAGCTAATCAATAAAATCAATGCAGCTCTACTCGTTTCTAGCGTTCCCGAAACTCCCTGAGCAATCATAAAAGGTTGTCCCGATCCCAAAAGCAACGGGATGTAGTAGCCGATCAGCGCCATCATTACGGTCAGTGCCAGGAGTTGGATACGCGCACTGTATACTCCGGCAAAATAGCGTTTTCTGAAGAATTCAACTAATTTGGTGAACAACGTTCCTAAAATCATCATGTAAATGCCCATTACGATGAGGATTCCAGGAACCACAAATTCATTTAACTCCGGTCCTTTGAGCACAAAAAACCGATAGGGGTTGTCCGGCATAAATACATAAGCGATCAGTCCCCCTACCAATCCTGCAAGCAACGAGCAGATAGACATCCGGATGTTATTAATCTGTTGCAGTGATTCGATGATATAGATCGGTCCTGCCAATGGAGCATTCAGTGCAGCAGCCACACCCGCCGAAGCTCCGGCTGAAAGCATATACTCCTCTCTTCCGGGTGTTATTTTCAGAAATCGCGAGATAATCATACCGATATACCCTCCGAACTGAATCGAAGGACCTTCGTGTCCGAGAGACATCCCTGAACCGAGGGAGAAGACCGAACCGATGAATTTCTCCAACAGGTGCTTGGGGGCTTCTTTTCTGTGTAAATGTCCGTTTAACATTCCCCGTGTCTGTTCCGCCCCGTTCCCTCCCACAATCGGGTATTTGATGATCATGTAATTGATGAGGAGCAAAACGAAATAGATGCAGGCGATATAAAGCGGAAATTTGAGATACCAAGCGAGCGAAGATTCAAAATATCCGGTTCGCAGCGCCCCCAATTGATCAATGACGTATCGGAAAAGAATGCTGAAAAGCCCCACGAATATCCCTATTAGGATGCTGGAGAAATAAACTTTCAAATCTCGTTTCTTGATAAATGCCGTCAGGGTAGCCATTCTATTAAATTATGATCGTATTTTCAGAACATATAATCCCATGCCGGTAGACTTACCGGTTTGCTATCGAGTGCCTTAACTGCTTTTTTACTCAAGTATTCTTTGCGGATTACGATTCGGAATAAATATTCATCAAACCAAGCATCGGTAAAAGTGAGATAAC
Source organism: Bacteroidales bacterium (assembly GCA_036655355.1). Lineage (GTDB taxonomy): Bacteria > Bacteroidota > Bacteroidia > Bacteroidales > JAUNSR01 > JAUNSR01. Next base: position 280,936 of record JAVVQG010000001.1, on the reverse strand, counting down.
CGTTGTTCCCGCTTTTGCTTCCCCAACTGTTCTCAAACTCCCATTTCAAGGGTTTCTCCTGTTCATCCGTATCGACCGCTACGATAGACATCGCATGGGCGGACCCACTTTGTCTGGTCAGAATCCGAGCCTTTTTATCCATCTCCAGATCGATTCCCAAAAGCGATTCATAATCATACATTTTCGGATCGAGGATTCCGGATTCACGGTTGAACTGTTTGCCTACGTCGCAAGATGCATACATCGCCTCGTTATTCTTTATGGAAGCTACGGCACTTTTCTTGATCTCTTCGTTGGGCAGATTCAGATAGCGCCAGTTCATCCCCTCTACCGTATTTCTGTAGTTGGCGATGTCATACACCTGATAATAGGGACGCGTAGGATCGTTCATGATCATGATGTACTCTTCCGGCGAATAATTGGCCGGTGTATTTTCCTTATAGAATTCCTGAGGAGAGGTATGGAGCGAATGGATCGTTCCGGATTTGTCTTTGTATCGCCATGTGAATTCTACAGGTGGTTCCCCTAAGGTGGAGGTCAGCAATTTATAAACATCGCCCAATACAGTTTGTTTTTGCTTGCGCAGTTCTTGCTCATCTTTTCCTTTTGCCGCCTGTTCGCGCAGGTCATAGCCCCCTTTGCGTAACCGTTCGTTCAACAAAGAGCGCAACTGCCCGGTATTCTCCGAATGGGCCGTTTCAGGCATCACCTCTTTGGGTACGAAACCGTATTTCCCGGCTACATTATAAAACAGATTCCATACACCTCCGTCATCAACAGGAGAGCTGAAATAATGAACCACTTCGCGGTCGTTGATGTCGCTAGATGAGGTACGGATGATATTTTCGAGGAAGAGATTCGACTTTTCGAGCAAATCCCAGAAATAAAGGTAATTGTGTGAGAAATCGAAAGCCGAGAGGTTGTATTTCTCCATGATAGCCGGTCTGAGAACGTTCATCGAGGTAAACATCCAGCAACGTCCTGAACTTTTCTGATCCGTAATGCCGTTCACATTGACTTTATACTTGAAGAAATGGTCGATCTGATTCTGCATGCCGTGATTCAAAGCACGGTCACGTAGTTTTGTTTCGCCCACCAACGCATTCCGACGTAGGATGGCATTGGGGTCTTGTTTCAATTGTTGACGATACTGTTCGATCTGATTCGAATCGATGGTTTGTGCTCCGAGAACCGCACAAAACGAAAGAAAGCCGAGGGATAGTATATGTTTCATAATGGATGAGAGTTAATGAAGAATACAAATATAATTTATTTAATGTATTAAAAAATAACATACCTCTCAATAGTAAGTGAAACCGGACCTAATCGCTAAATTCTTACATTTGTAAAAAAACGTCATGACAGAAAAAGAGAAGATGTTGGCCGGTATCCCATTTGATGGATTCAATCCCGATCTAGTTGGGATGATATCGCGCGGACGAGCGTTCAATCGTCAGTTTAATGCGTTGGATCCGGATGACCGTGAGTCGCAGCGGAAGTTATTGGAAACGTATTGGGCAAAAGTGGGGGAGTGTGTGAATGTAAATGCACCGATTCATATCGATTACGGGCAGGTGGAAATCGGCGATTCCTCTTTTATCAATTACAACTGTGTTATTTTAGATGAGGCTTTTGTGCGAATCGGTAAAAACTGCTTTATTGGTCCGAATTGTGCGTTCTATACCATTCAGCATGCGCTGGGGTATCAACCCAGAAATGAAGGCCGGATGCAGGCACTTGCCATTACGGTGGGAGATAATGTTTGGATCGGCGGAAATGTAGTTCTCTTACCCGGTGTTGAAATCGGAGCGGGGAGTGTGATCGGAACCGGCAGTGTGGTGACACGTTCCATCCCTTCGGGGGTTGTGGCGTACGGAAATCCGTGTCGTGTGATTAGAGCGGTTACTCCCGAAGAGGAGGGGTTTAGCGCAGGATGATCCGATCAACAATTAAAAAGGAACGACCGAAATATGTAACGTACATATCCCGGTCGTTTTTTTTTATAGGTTCTGACAAAATTCGTCAATGCTGTTGGCAACTTTTTTCGCTGCAACCACTGCATCGATAACGGTTTTCGCACCGCTTACCACGTCTCCGCATGCAAATACGCCACGTTTAGTGGTGTGGCCGAAATCATCTGTGATCAATAATCCGTAACGCGTCTGCAAATCCGGACTGCTTGACACGATGTTGGCCTGCGGCGTCTGACTCACAGCGATGATTACATTATCACAAGGGTACAACTCTTCAGAATCCGGAATCGTTACCAACGACGTACTTCCGTCTTCGCGCGTAACCTTTTCGGTAGAAGCGAAGATGACACCTTCGTCTGTTATTCTTACCGGACTCTTGTAAAGCGTGAATTCCACACCGTCTTCTTTGGTTTCGTGAATTTCCGCTTTGGTAGCCGTCATATCTTCTAATCCGCGACGATAGCAGATCTGTACATGTTCAGCACCGTAATATTTTGCGGAACGAGCCGCATCCATTGCCACATTACCTGCTCCGATAACGATTACGCGATTCCCCAATTTGTAAACACCGGGGTTTTTAAGATAGTCGATCGCATAGAACGAATGGCCGAGGGTTTCACCTGGAATATTAAGCGTTTTCGGATTCCACACACCTGTGCCGATAAAGACCGCGTCATAGCCGTCTGAAAGCAATTTATCAATGGTGATTACCGGTCCGACCAATGTGTTCGGTTTAATTCGGATGCCCATGTAATGCAAAATGCGTTCAAGGTCTTGAACAAGTGTTCTTGGCAAACGGAATTCAGGAATTCCATAGGTAAGAACCCCACCGATTTTATCGCGCGATTCAAAAATTGTAACACTGTATCCTTTTTGCGCAAGTAAAAGCGCTGCGGTAATACCCGCCGGACCAGAACCGATCACCGCTATTTTGTGATGATTATCCGGCGCTTTCGGGATGTCGCAATCTTTCAGGTATTGAGCCCCAACGTAACGTTCGATATCGCAGAAACTGACAGGTTCTCCTTTAATCCCTTTGATACAGAACCCTTTGCATTGGTCTTCGTGAGGACATACAATTCCCGTAATGGCAGATAAAGGATTGTTTTTGAATAACATCTCTCCGGCTTCATGGATTTTGTTCTCTTGAAACAGGGTGATAACTTCCGGAATTGGCGTATTAATTGGACAGTGACTTTGGCATTTAGGCTTTTTACACTTCAAACACCGAGCAGCTTCTCCCGCTAAATATTCCATTTTCATTTGTATATTATTAATTTTTTATATTAAAGTCAAATGCGCCATCTAAATACCTTCTGTTGGGTATCTCAACTTTCGGTGAGCTAGGACGATCTCATTTGTATATTGTTTACTCCTATTTTAATCTCGCGACACGAAGTTCGGAACTTTGCCCAAATGCGTGGCATTGTGTATCTGAACTTGGGACTGTGGCTGTCTTTTTGTATTGATAGCACCGAAATTGGAGCGCAAAGTTACAAATTTGTTTTATGCACCGATCAATTTGGTGAGATTTCTTACCCGATTCCCCCATACAATAGTCCGAGCAAGATGATCAAAACGGAAACCGGAACGAAAATAAATCGTCCGAAAGTCATCAATCCGTTGCCGACGGGATTTACGCGTCCCAAATTTATCGCGTCCAAAAAGTTTCCTTTGTAGAAATAGAAAGCCAGAATGGCAACCACCATCGCCCCCATCGGCGAAACCAGAATCGTAATCAGGTCGGCGAAATTTCCGAAGAGATTCATATCAAGAGCCAACGGAACAGCCAGGATGAAACAGATTACAGCAACGATTACAGAAGCTTTTTTTCTTCCTGTTTTACTGGATGAAAGGATGCTCTCTACGGGACCTTCCAGCATGTTTACCGAGGAGGAGATGGCTGCAAAGATGATGCTTAGGAAAAACAGCGAACTGATGACGTTACCGTACGGCATTGCGTTGAATACTTTCGGCAAGGTGATGAATAACAACGATGGCCCGGCTGCCGGATCGAGTCCGAAAGCAAACACGGCTGGCATAATCATGAAAGCGGCAATCATTGCAGCCAATGAGTCAAACAATGCCGTATTGAACGAAGCCGAAACGAAATCGAAATTATCATCTGCATAACTTCCGTAAACAACCATTCCACAACCTGTTAATGAAACGGTGAAGAATGCCTGCCCCAATGCCATGATCCAGGTATTTATCTTAAATAACTCTTCCCAACGCGGAGTGATGAGGTATTTTACACCGTCCATGGCTCCGGGTAAAGAGAGTGTTTTGATGGTAAGTAGAATAAAGATCAATAGCAATAAAGGCATGATGATTTTATTCAGCTTTTCAATCCCTTTCGAAACACCTAAGAATACAATGGCCAGGGTAAGGAATACAGCTAAAAATAGCCATGGCACAGAAGCGCTACTACCGGCAAAAGCACCGAAATATTGTTCGGTATCGATGTGGCTGATTTCGCCACTGACACTTAATGCGAAATATTTAAGGATCCATCCGATTACCACCGAATAGAATATGAATATACCGGTTAGTCCCATTACCGGAATGGCACCAACGATGTCTGCGCCTTTCCAGTTCCTATCTTTGAAAATGCGGCGGATTCCCGTGAGCGATCCCGCGCGGAAACTTCTTCCGAAAGCAAATTCGGTAATCAAACCCGTAGTTCCCAATAAGAAAACGAATAGAAAATAGGGAATCAGAAAAGCCGCACCTCCGTGTGCTCCTAAACGATAAGAGAACATCCAGATATTACCTAAACCTAACGCAGCCCCTATGCAAGAGGCGATGAATCCGAATTTTGATGAGAAAGTTTCCCGTTGTTTCTTAGGGGAAGAATTTGCATTCATAGTAATAATATACATTTAATAAAACAAAAAAGCCGCATAGAGCAAATCTATGCGGCTTAGGAATATTTTGGTATTGCCTTCATAGATACAAACGGTTGAGGGTTTGTATCCTTGAAGAACTTAATCTACACTCAAGATACAAACCTATCTAAAATAGCAATAATAAAAAAGGGTGTGCGCTTTCAGGCGCAGGGTGATGTTACTCATCGCTTTTAATTTTTATGTCTTGGATGCAAAAATAGAACGATATTTTAAATATCGATGAAAATTTCTTTGAAATGGAAGTAAAAACTGTCATTTAATGATTTATTAACACTGTTTCCCGACAAATTGAGTATTTCTTAGAAGAGAAGGGAGCCAACAAAAAAGATATATATTTGTGGCTGATACTCAAACCCAAAATCGATGAAACAGACAAAAGAAGAGATCGCCAATACCTTGACCCACTTTATCGGAGTGGCATTGGCACTGCTAGCAGGTTGGATTTTAATTGGCAAAAGTGTAACCGCACAATGGGAAACGCTCTTTGCTGCAATCGTATTTTCAGTATCGGTATTGCTGATGTACAGTGCTTCTACTATTTATCACTGGACATTACCGGGAAAAGGGAAACGGGTGCTTCGGTATGTTGATCACATAAATATCTATGTGTTGATAGCCGCATCCTACACCCCGATTCTTTTGTGCGCAATCGGAGGGAAGTTGGGATGGGGGATGTTTGCATTCCTTTGGACTCTCGTCGTAGCAGGAACCTTATATAAGGTGTTCTTCCTGGGTAAGTATCCACGCTTGTCTTTGGGGATTTATCTGATGATGGGATGGTCTGTACTGTTGATAGCCAAGACGGTATGGCTCAATATGCCCGGAATTGCGCTTGCATTGATCCTGCTCGAAGGGATTTTATACACGGCAGGTACTTATTTCTATGCAAGAGATGCCAAAAAGCCGTATTATCATGCCATCTGGCACTTGTTCGTGCTTGGGGGCACGGTGAGCCATGCCGCTGCAGTGTGGTTTATTCTTTAGCTTTATCCCCGTCACGTCGCCTTTTGTTGTGAAATAGATAGTACAAAAAGAAAGGGTTAGCCGGCGGGATACGTCGACTAACCCTTTGTTCGTAAATGATTATTTCGTCAAAAAACTCTCGATGAACGGTCTGATTCCGGCAAAGAAGAATTCTACAGCGATCACCATGATGATTAACCCCATCAATCGGAGCATCACATTAATACCTGTTTCACCCAAGTATTTTACAATCTTTGAAGAACTGACCAGAATGATGTAGGTGAGTATCAGCATCAGAGCCAATCCAATAACAAAAGTGACTTTCATCAATACGGAGTCAGCATCTTCCATCAGCACAATTCCATTGGTGATTGACCCCGGTCCGCATAACATCGGAATCGCGAGAGGCGTAATTGCGATATCACGTGCAGCGGCATTGATTTCCGACTCTTTCCCTTTAATTGGAGAGAGTCGCGCATTTAACATATCGAAACCCATCACAAAGAAAATAGCACCCCCCACAATCCTGAAACTATCTACGGAGATGTGGAAGAATTTGAAAAGGAATTGCCCGGAAAAAGCGAAAACCATGATGATGATAAATGCTGCGATTGCAGCCCGACGGGCAATCTCTTCTTTCTTTTTCCCTTGAAGTCCAGCCGTTAATCCTAAAAAAACAGGCATCGCGCTGATCGGATTTACCAAAGTGAAGAAGGAGGTGAAAACCAAAAGACCGTAGTTGAAGATTTCTTTCATTTTTTTATATTCTATTATTTAACATCAAGGTCAAATGCGCCATC
>JAVVQG010000001.1:0-274191 GCA_036655355.1 Bacteroidales bacterium | reverse complement strand
TATTTACCTTAGAGTAGGTATCTCAACGTATGGTGAGCTATGGCGATTTCATTTGTATATAGTTTATTTTTACGTTAATGTCAAATGCGCCATCTATTTACCTTAGAGTAGGTATCTCAACGTATGGTGAGCTATGGCGATTTCATTTGAGTATGTCGTTTTATAATGTAAACTTAGAAGAAACTTTTGAAAAATAAGATTAAAATATAAAACATTTCATTCCTTCAATTCATCCTTTATTTATTTAACAAAAGAACACTTCGCTTGTTTGAACAGGAACCAGATTCGTACCGTTTTAATCTAATAGTGTTCCTCCTAACCGCCTTTTCTTCCTTTTATTCGATTCATGACGGAGGACGTTTCAGGATATTTTAATTAATAAGGAATTTTATGGACAAAATGTATTTAAAAGGGGAGGAGATTTAAAAATGAATCAGACAATCTATGACTTCACGGTAAAGAATAACAAAGGAGTAGATTTCTCTTTTGATCAGTTTAGAGGAAAAGTGCTTCTCATTGTGAATACGGCAAGTAAATGTGGGTTTACCCCTCAATATAAGGGATTGGAAGCGTTGTATGAGAAGTACAAAGATCAGGGATTCGTGGTGATTGCTTTTCCTTGCGATCAGTTTGCGCACCAGGAACCGGCCACGGATCAGGAAATCGCCAGCTTTTGCGAAATCAATTTTGGCGTGACTTTTCCCTTGATGCAAAAAACGGAGGTGAACAGAGAGGGGGCTGCCCCGATTTATAAATACTTAAAGAAAGAAGCGGGAGGTATTTTGGGTTCCTCGATTAAATGGAACTTTACGAAGTTTCTTATCTCTCGAGATGGAAGTGAAATAAGACGTTACGCGCCGATCACACCACCTGAAAACTTGGAACAGGATATCGAACGAATGCTCGGAGTCTGATTTGGCAAAACGGATTGTCAACTCCTCCCGAATGTGAAATCTACGTTCGGGGGAGTTTGCAATCACCGTTTTTTGAGCTTATTCTTCTTGGGATTTTAGAAAACGAACTTCTCAAGTTTCATTGAAGCTAATCCCTGAATTTTAGGAACCAAAGTAAGGAAATGCTCTGAATTGGAATGGATATCCAAAACTTCCTCGTTTTCCCATGTCTCGCAAATCATGAAAACATCCTTTCGAGTTGCGCTTTCGAATATGTCATACGCAATACATCCTTTTTCCACTAATGATTTGGCAACAAGTTCTTTCGCAAGTTCAAGCATTGAGTTGCGATTTTCATCACTCACCTGAATAAAAACGTTTAATCTGATCATGTCTTAATTTTTTTAATACGCTGCAAACTTAAACATTTTCTTCTTGTACGCTTCTTATCAACACAAAATTCCGGCAAGATTATCTGAACCTTTTTGACCGCAACATTGTCTTAATAGTAGGAGAACTCTTAATTTCTAACCTAAATATGCTGAGTTATGAGACTGACAAGAGAATCCGGTAATAAGAAAAAGAAACCGGCTATCAAGGATAGTAAAAAACATCATGATCATATAGCAACCTATATGAAGGATGAATTAGCCCATGCTAATTCAGTTTCTGATTTGTTTCAGAAGGAGAATAAAGCGCATTAAGCGAAGTGTCTAAACAACGATGTCCCCAAAATAGCCGATTGCCATTTTGGGGACATTTTTTGGAAATTAAGCGAATTGCAACTTATGGCAGGTATTCGTGTTCTTTATTTGAATCGATTTCCTCTTTTGTAAGCGTACCGTCTGCATCGTAGTATAGGTCGTATTCCAATTTTCCGCTTTCTACTTCAATTACATAGAAAAGGTCTTGGTTAGCACGTTCTACCATATCTACGTCATCGATTTTCCAGGCAGCATATTTGCTTGCTCCGAAAGCGTCTTTTACTGCGGTTGGAAGGTATGTGAATGAAATATCGGTTTCTGTCAGGTACCAAACACCTTTGTGATCGAACCAAGCTTCTGCTTCCTGGTTGTTTTCATTGTAGAAATCTGCGATTAGATAACCATCTTCATACTCCCAGCTTACTCTTGTTGCTTTTGGGTATTTTGCACTGAAACTCTCAGCTACGGCTGCAGGAACAGTTGTAACATCATCATCTTTTTCACAGCTTTGCATTGTAAATGCCGAAGCGGCCAATGCCAATAGTAATAGGTTTTTCTTCATGTCTAATTGAATTATTAATTGTCAATATCGATAATCTGATAGTTTTTGTCGAATTTGATATCCATGTGATTGGATAATTCAACCTCCGTGTTGTTTTTATCTCTATCGATTTTCAGCACTTTTTCATTGGGGTAGTTCTTTTCAAGGTATTTGCGGATTGGCGCGGGAATAACGCTCGCTTGAACACCGTTTACCTTGCTGTGAATCTCGATCCATTCACCGTTTTTGTCAAACTCAATCGATTCGCCATTAGTGAAAAATACAGTGTAGTTCTTCTCAAACCATTCATTTTCCATTTTAGAGAATGAAATCTCTTTCTGATCGAAATGAGATTTGATGAATGTTTGTGCTTTCTCCGGCATCTGGCTTAACTGAACAGGTTTGTCGTTATCAGCGAAAGTGAACATTTGCCATGAGCAAAGGGCGATTACAATCAAAAGGAACTTTTTCATCTGAGTCTATTTTTTTAGTTGTTTATTCTTGTATTGTGATCCTTGTTTCGAATCAACGATGCAAAGTTCCTACCCAAATCTGAAAACATTCTGAAAGTTTCGGGAAAAGAGAAATTATTTTGAGATTTTAAAACAATGAAGACCTTTTTCAAAAGAGTAGGAGAGTTGCAAATTCTCTAAACGACAGATCGATTCAACGATTGCCAGTCCCAATCCGGACGATCCTTTCTTATGTTTACTTTGATAAAAACGTTTGAATATTTTTTCCGGATCGAGTGCCTCCGGATCTCCCGTATTCGAGATACTGAACAGTTCGGGTGTAATCCGCACTTTGATCTCTCCTCCCTCTTTATTATGCACGTATGCATTTTTGAGCAAGTTTGAAAGAAGCATTCCGGCAAGAGCCTCGTTCATGTTCAGCTTGAAACTGCCCCGAAAGCTGAAATCAAACAGAATGTTCTTGTAGGCGAACACCTCTTGATAATCTTCAGCGTATTTCTCCAGCATCACGCCAAAATCCACTTTTTTCTTTTCCGGGTATTGGCCGTTTTCAATTTTTGATAGCAATAACAACGATTTATTCAGGCGACTGATCTGAGTGAGTGTCGCCAAGGTTTTTGAAAGTTCGATGTATTGTGTTTCCGTTAGGTTTTCATCCTCCATCAACATTTCGATGCGGTTGCGACAAATCGCCACCGGGGTCTGAATCTCATGTGACGCATTTCCGATGAATTGTTTTTGTTGTTCGAAAAGTTGTTCAGCTCTTCGCATGTAACTGTACGCTGCTTCATTCAGCTTTTTAAACTCGGTAATGTCCGTTTGATTATCGGGAAGTTCCTGATTGCTCCCGATCTGATAACTATCCATCCATTTCAGCAGGCGATAAAAAGGTTTCATGCTGCCATAGAATACCCAAATATTAACCCCCACTATGGCGATCACCAATCCGGAGTAAAGCAGGATGATCCAAACAAGAATGGATTGGATCAAGTCTCTTTTCTCAAACGTAGGTGTGAATACCTCAAGTACATAATAAGCTCCTTCATCATCTTTGAATACCGAGGAATGGATGCGTGCGGGTTCCGTTTCTTTTTTCTCTTTGATATACACCATTGAATCTGCGTAACTCACCGTAGGGAGTGAACGGGCTACTTCGGGAGAAATCTGGCGGATGAAAAACTGGTTGTTTGAGCCGTTATTATCGCTTGGAAGATCTTCACCGGAGAGTTTTTTGCGGATCAGCTGTTCCGAATAATCTTCGAGGGAATCATCCGTTTCATCATTGATTTCGTCCGTAATGGCAAAATAAAAAAGTCCTCCCCACAGGGTGAGAATCAGGGTAACTATGATTGAAATGCGAAGCGTTATTCTTGAAATAAGTTTCATTTGTATATCATTCTATCGTAAATTTATAACCGATGCCGTAAACGGCTTTGATTTCGGGTGTCGCACCGGCGTCTTTCAGTTTCTTACGCACATTTTTTACCTGCGCATAAATGAAATCGTAGTTATCTACTTGATCCACATGGTCTCCCCACACGGTTTCAGCCATAACCGTCTTGTCGATCACTCGATTGGGTCGATTGATGAAGTAATGTAGTATATCAAACTCTTTGCGGCTCAATGGTAGTTCTTTCCCATCTACAGAAACTTGAAAAGTAGTCGGGGTGAGGGTGATATTCCCAAATGTGATGTGGTTCGCCCCATTTTGCTGACTTCGCCGCATGACGCTTCGGATTCGGGCGCTTAATTCGGCCACATGAAACGGTTTGGGCAGGTAATCATCCGCACCCAGTTCCAGACCTGCAAGTTTGTCTTCCAATGAATCCTTCGCTGAGATGATAATCACATTCTCTCTTTTGTTCATCTTCTTCAACTCTTCCAGAAGCGTCAACCCGTTGCCGTCCGGCAGCATGATGTCTAATAAGATGCAATCATAATCGTATCCCGATATTTTAGAAACTGCTTCGTTGAAAGTGGCAGCCGTTTCCACAACATATCGTTCTTTTAAAAGAGACGCCTCGATGATTTCACGTAATGCCGGTTCGTCTTCAACTATTAATATCTTCATTTGTATATCGTTTATTATTAAACATCCGACAAATCTAAAAATGTTTGTCACTTCATAAGGAAATACCATGTGCAATAATAATAAAGAAGTGTTAACGACTACTTCAGTAACTAAATTATCACCTCGTACCAATCAATTTGTGCGCCATACCTTATAATTAGGAACTTTAAATTTACTGTAGGCACGTATATGGACGGAAGAGGTTATATTTGTATTAAAGTTTATAATTGCACTAAATCCTATAATTATGGATACTGAAAAGAGAGAATATTTTAATAAGTATATTGAAAACCTGACAGAGTTGTTGGTGAAACAATGTACGGAAAAGGGTTACCTTGACGGACAGCTTCTTATTGTGGAGGAGTTGGAAGAGAAGTGGCAGGAAATGGCTCCGGAATATATGGTGAATGCGGTGCCCGAGATTAAGGATTATCCAACCGTAGCGATTGCTTGGGCCGGTTACATCGGTATGGGGGCGGCAGCTCTATGGGATAAGGAGTGGGATAAATACAAAGAGATGGCCGATTTTTATCAAGCTTTTGTTGCTCCACGCGGTTTTGATCAGATGGATGAATACATTGCAGAGGAGATGTTGGGACTCAAACTTGATTCTGAGGAATACAAAGGGATTGAGAATATGATGCGATCTTGTGCACAGAGTGCTTTGACGATGATTCGTCGTGAAAATATCGAACCGCAGAGTGTGGATGCGTTTCATATCTATGCCTTTACGGTTAAAGTATTCTTTAAACTGGGTGTATCAATGGAGTTGAAACGTCTGGGTTATAAATATGAGAAAGTAAATGTACAGTTACCTTCCGACCCGACGTTGAGTTGATCGGACGAAATCTGTTTCAGAAAGATTATATAGGGTGTTTCACCTCTTTGGCGCGGTCGAAGCAAGGCCTTGCTTCGGTCGAAGCAAGGGCGTGCTTCGACCGCGCCACGCCCTTGCTTTTTGAGTTATCGTGTTTCATTTTGAAAACCAAGTGTATTACGGAATAAATTTATAGGAATAATGGCATTAAATGAGGAGATTCAACTGGTTCAGTTGCAATATAAAAAGGCGAAACGATGCGCTGATTATTTGGCAAAGCGCTGTAAATTAGAGGATTTGAATATCGAAAGCGTAAAAAATGCTGCCGATGCAGCCGAATACATCTACAAGTTTAATAAACGTGTAGACCGACTGATAGACAGCATGTACGAATCGTGTGAAAATCGTTTTATGATTGATCGCGTTCGTCTGATGAAGATAATGAAGTCGAATTCCTAAAATTGGAAATAGATAAACGGTTGTACGTCGGCGCTTCTCATCTGTATTACAAGGAGGATGGTGAGCGCCACAAACAACGCCTGCACCGGCAAGGATGCCCTGGTAACATATCCCTGTAAAGTAAGCTCTGTGCTTTTAGGCATGAAGTGGAGCAGGTAACCGATAATCATAAGGGCAAATACTCCTTTGTACCCCGCCACGAACTGTAAAAACACTTCGGGATGGAAATTGGTGAAGATCTGACCTAATAGCTCTCCTGCAACTTTCGGAGATTCAGCTCTGAAAAATATCCATCCGAAACATACGATATGAAAGGTGATTACGGTACCTAATAACCGATGAACGGTATTCATCTCGTTGCCCTCGGCTTTTACGAATCCGAATAAAGAGATCATCCCTTTGTGGATGGCCAGCGACACACCGTGAATGGCACCCCAGATAATGAAACGAAGAGAGGCCCCGTGCCATAATCCTCCCAGCAACATCGTGATGATGAGGTTGAGGTAGGTGCGCTTGGTCCCTTTTTTACTTCCTCCCAAAGGAATGTAAAGGTAATCCTTGAGCCAGGAGGAGAGTGAAATGTGCCACCTGCGCCAGAATTCAGTGATAGAGGCCGATTGATAAGGAGAATCGAAATTAATGTTGAAGCGGAATCCCAGCAAGAGCGCAATCCCGATTGCCATATCCGAATAACCGGAGAAGTCACAATAGATCTGCAGTGCATAGCCGTATACCCCTAATAGATTCTCAACTCCCGTATAGAGAGTGGGCGCGTCAAAGATGCGGTCAACAAAATTGAGACTGATGTAATCCGAGATGACGGCTTTTTTGAATAACCCACAGATAATTAAGAAAATACCTTCGCCCATTTGCTCGCGTGATACGGACACCTCTTTTTTGATCTGAGGAATAAAATCGCGGGCACGTACGATGGGACCTGCCACAAGTTGCGGAAAGAAGGAGACATAGAAGACATAATCGATCCATTTGTTCAGCGGATCGATCCGCTTGCGGTATACGTCAATCACATAGCTGATACTTTGGAACGTAAAAAAGGAGATTCCTACCGGAAGAAAGATATCCTCCGGTTCATAGGGCGTATTCTGCCATGAACTGTTGCCCAACCATGCCCCCAATTCTCTACCAAGCTTTACGAACCCCTCGGCGAGAAAATTGAAATACTTGAAATAGATCAGCATCCCCAGGTTTATAAGCAGGCTCAACGTGACCAATCCTCTTCTGAATCCTGTGCGTTCGGAGCGTGCGATTCCCTTCGCAATCAGAAAATCTGAAGTTGCCGTAAACAGTAACAGTCCGAACCAGATCCCGCTGCTTTTGTAGTAAAAATACAAAGAGAACAGGGTTACGTAGAAGATGCGCAACGCAGTGTGTTTGCGTAACAATCCATAGATCGCCACAAAGCCAAAGAAAAGGAAAAAGAATAGTCCGCTGCTGAAAAGCATCGGAGCTTTGGGCTGATACATCAGCAGTTCGCCGATTTTTGAAAAATCCAAATCGGCTGCGAGGAGCAGTTTATCGTTCAATGTGATTCTTTTGATAGGTTCGTATTCGGTTCTTCGACAGGTTCTGATGGTTTGTTTTTGTGATGGTTCCGGTACGCATTCATGATGGCATCGAACAACATTCGTCCCTGTTTCTCATAACCGGCGCGGGTGAAATGAACATGGTCTTTCGCCATCAGTCGCTGATTGAACCAACTTTTCCCCGACCCTTTTCCTCCTGACTCCGTAAAAAGGTCATAGCAGGCGATCCCCTCTTTGCGGGCAATATCCACCAATGCTTTGGCCGCATATTCGGAACTTACATTACGCACATACGTTTTCTTTTTCTTGATCAGGACCGATTTGAAACATTCCGGTGGGGTGGTGAGCAGAATGGCGGTATGTGGCATGTACGTTTTGACCAGGTTGAGGAATCCCTGCACCTCGGTCTTGAATTGTTCCGTTAGGAAACGTTTTTCAAACGTTTCATTGGTTCCCATCGAGAGAATCAGCAAATCGGGCTGCAGTAATGCCAATTGACGCACATATGCCTCGCTGGAATAATTCACGAAACGTGCTCCGTTCACACCAACGGTATGGTAAAGAATTCCCGGTTTCTCATTCGTAAGTGTGAAACCGTAATAACGATTCTCAAAAGGCGCATCGCTTCCCGAAGCAACGACGGGTGTAAGCGTAGGATCACTCTTCAGATATAGGTGATCGGACAACTCTTTGATCCGAAAGGTGTCGGCTACCACATCCGGTGCAACCGTTTCTCTAGCACGTGCCAGCATGACGGAATCTTTCTGACACTCAGCCGGCAACATCGGAAGCGATTTCTCACTTCGGTAGAGGATCGCTTTGCGAAAAAGATATGCCGAATCTTTTTCGGTAGAGACCTTTACGAGGAAGTCGGGGGATTCGGCGGAGGTCTGTATGCCCATTCCTCCGGGACCCAGTGGACACTTCGGACGAGTTTGCACGCAACGCCCCAACACCCATTCTTTGGTGCCGGATGTGATAGCGTAATCAAAGGGCTGGTTACTTTTCCCCAATTTATAAGGCGCAACCCAACCGCGTCCCGCATTACCGAATTCCTCTTGGAGCAGTCGCATCACTTCTCCCGGGAAAAATCCTCCCTGAATATGTGAATCGCCCAAATGAACGATGTTGAGGGTTGTATCTTTTCCGGCTTTCAACGAATCGAGCATGTTGAATAATTCCAACGGAAGTCTCATTTCTTTTGCCGATAACTGGATGGTGCCGAGCAAAAAGGCTCCGAGTAACCAGAATTTATGTTTTTTCGTCATAGAATCGTATGAATGAAAACGGTTAATGTTCAATTTGCGGTTGAACGGATTCATATAATTTTTTCTCTTCGAGCAATGCCCGGAGCAGGATCGAGGCCAGTTCTTTTCCCCCTTTAAAACTCAAGTGGGTGTAATCCTTGGCCGCCCAATTCTTTTCGACATAGCCGACCATACTGTTTTCTCCTCCCATCGCGGTATAGGTATTCCAGAATGCGATTCCGGATTTGTTGGCCGCATTACGCTGAGCCATGGTGAGAGCCAATACGGCAGGCATTGTTTTGAATGTTCCGTTTCGGCGAATGCTCCTGTCTGAAACACCCAACAAGAGAATGTCACTCTCGGGGAAGCATTTGCGCAGGTGGGAGATGTTTTTAATCATGCGATGCGAATACCAACCGTACTGAAGGAGGGTATCGCGGACGATATTTAGTCCGTATTGGAGTATAATCAGGTCGTATTTCCGGATTTTGTTCAATTCCCGGCAATAAGCGGAATCCAGTCGATGTAACAACATGCCGGTATTTCCGCGTAAAGCGAAATTGTCAACAACCACACCGTTTTCTTCCTCCATCGCCACACCCAGTGCATGCAGCCCTTTGGTTTCAGTAAAATGAAGATCGACTCGACTAAAACTGCCGTACTGAACGAACTCTCTGATTTGTTGATGTGCGGGTTCCAATACGGCATGGAATGAATTTTCATTGTCATTCGCCGAAATGGAGAGTCGGGCGTTTTCATTGTTTTCATAGAGAAACCGCAACGAAGAAACGGGTTGCAGGTTCGGGTGTGATTCTCCGGCCTTGAGATGTAATGAAGCAATGGAGTCCGTGGCTTCAAAGCGCATGCCGGAGAGTGTGTATTTCCCTTTCTGGTCGGTAAGCAACGTTGCGGTTTTCCACCCTTTGGAACTGTTTTTTACAGTTGGACGGTATTCATCCGATGTCAGGTTTGAGATGGGAACGAATCCCACTCCGCGTCCTCCGAAGCGTTCTTGCAGTTGATCGCGCAGGTCGCCCACGAGGATATCGCCTTCAATAAAGGAGTCTCCAAGGAATGCAATCCGAACAGGACGTCCCAACTGATCACGTTGGTCTAAGGCTGTGAAAAAGCGACGAAGAGCGACATGTCCTTTTGAGTAATCCTCAATGCGTGAACCGGTGGTATCACTACCCATCTGTGCAAGTAACCGGTTGAACAGCGAATCGCGCAGGTCTAATTCCGCTTTTATCGTTTCGAGTGTATCGGAAGGCAGAAAGGTAGGTGTATTGGCAGTGTCATTCTCCGCCAGAAACATCACAGAGGAGTCTGCCGGTATCAAATCCCGTTCGGTTCGAAGATCCGACAAAAGGTCGACTTTACGAATCCGATGGCCAAGTATCTGTTCGGGTAATAGGTAAAAGCCGAAGCAAAACAAGAAGACCAGAAACAAAAGCAGGAGAAGACGTTTGAAGTTAGAATCGTTTTCCATTGAACTGAAATCGGGTGAGTTGCAAAGTTAAATTTATTTTTCTTCCTTGAAAAACAGACGGTAATAATACATTCCGCGAACTTCATCGTATCCACGTTCGATGTACTGTTCCCCTCCGTGAATACGGATGTCGAAATTCTTATCCAGTTTGATGGTTTGCAGTGTGCCCATCGCCTTTTTCTTTAACGCCGTGTCGGAGATCTGGAAGCTGTCTTCAAACTCCACATCGCGTTTCTTTTCAAATTCCTTTTTGAACTGATCGAATCGTTGAGCCATTTCCGTATCCCCGAATATCTCACGGGCGAACTGATTGAGCTCCATCGTCTCATTTCGTTTCATGGTACGAATACCTTTATTTAGGAGTGCAGCTTGGTCTGCTTTCGATACATTTTGCTCTGCAGGCATTTGCTGGGTCACAAAGTCCTGGAATAATGAAAGAACGTTTTGAGTGAGACTGAAATCGTTTTGTTGCAATTTTACATGCAGAAAATCATCCGCCCAATATTTCGCTTCCATCCCTTTATTGATATTGTCGACAATCGCTACGGTATAGCCCTCGAATTTGCGTGTGTTGAAAATCAAGCAGCCTTTATCGAGCTTGTTGATATTCACACCTTGTTGGGATTCGATCTCGAAAGTTTCTCCTGAGGGGTTGATCTTCAGGAAAGTGTCTTTGTTCTCCGATTTGAAAAGACCTACTGCGTCCACACAAGCGCCGTCAACCACGCAATTTCTGAAATATGCCACATAAAATTCCCCTTTTTTGATTTTCGGGTGTGAACTCTGGTTGTAAAGGTGTTTTGCGAGGCGAGCAGCTTGTTCGTGCAAGCGTTCGGGGTTGTTGAATATCTCCGTAACATACCCGAACACCTCATTGTAGGTAAGGTCACTTTCGTGCGTAAGCTGATAGAGTTCATCGTATTTGAAAGAGGAAAAAAAATAGTGAAGGAGGTGATTCTCATGCTCCTTCTCAATTATTTGAAGTGATTTGGAGATGGAAACACCTTCTTCACGCAATTTATTGCCTACGATGTGAAGGGTGCATTGCTTGAGCTTAGCGCCTATTGTAGAGATCATATTGAAGTTCGATTGATAAAATGAGTTCAAAAATAGCTCATATAATCATTCTACCACAATTCTTCGGATAATATTCACGGTTCGCCCATTAATATGAAGCAGATAAATTCCTTTTTCACCGATTCGGAAACACTCTTCCTGTTGAATCCCTTTCTCGCGAAGAACCAATTGTCCCGAGAGGTTGTAAAGAGAGATAGAAGCTCCGGCAGGGACGTTCAGCAGGTTAAGTGAATTTCCGGAGAGAAAGCTGATCACTTCATCCTCCTGCTGTTTGGGTATATAGGTGTCCCCAGCGGTAGTTGTCGAGATCTCAGCGGAAGGATTACCCTCCATGCCGTTGATTATCGGAGACAGACGGTAATAATAAGTTGAGGCGGGAGCGAGGCTCGTGATTGTATGAACATCGGTATCGCCGGTGTGAAGAGGGTATCCTTTTAAAGATAAACTCTGCGTGTTTCCATTGTCCGATGATTTGGTATATACATCGATCAGATAGTCGGCGGCTTCGGGATGTTTTATCCAATTCGCCTGAAACGAGTTTTGGGTGATCTGTGAAGCAGGCAATGCTTTAAACTCCTTCTCATCGGGAGAGGTGGGGTTGAAAGTTTCGCCTTTGCGGTTTCCGAAAATCAGTTCTGCCAATTCCGGATAATCGATATAGGGATTTCTGTTGCCTTGTTCGCTACGATGCATGGCTTTGTTTCTGTCACTCTCTTTTGTACTCACCGGATCCTGTCGATGCCATTTCAGCAACAATTCCACTACCCAAGGAGATAGGTGGGGATACTCGGAAGCGAAGATCCCCGCTGACCAGTTGCCACAGCTCCCTTCATAACGGGTAGCCATGTAGAACAGGATGCGGGCTATGTCACCCTTATAAGCATCATTCGGTTCAAAGACAATGCCCGAATAGCCGGGATTGCCTGCTTTTCCCAGTTTGGAGAATCCGTTGAGGGACGTGTACGTAGGCGTTGCGACTTCTCCGAAGGGATAATTATCGCGACGATTATTCACATAACCATCCGTCGGTATCACATGCCAGCCGTCTGAATACATCGGTGCGGCGCTGTTAAACCAACTTTTCGGTATGGAATGTTCCCGGTTATAGCAATCGCCCTCTTTTTGGTAGTTTCCACATTTATCTATTCCGAAGACGAAATCGGTTTGGTCGGAATAGATATCCCACACTTTTCCATCGGGACGAACATCCGTTGACTCATATAACTGGAAAAGCTTATCGTATGTAACAATTCCGGCATCGGAAATAATGGTGCTCAGTGTCGTTTTCAGTTCTGCATCGCGTTTGCCAAAGGCTTGTTTGTAATAATCGGCATCCTGGGCCGAAAGGGAGAAGAGGGAGCAGGCTAGCAAGGCCGGAATCGCTACGAAATGGGTAAAGTGGTGTTTCATGATCCGAAAGGTTAGGCGATAAAATAAAAATACTGCCCTCGGATGCTTCCGACGGCAGTATAAATATAAGCGTATTTTTTTTAAATATAATAACCCTATGTGTTCGTTTTTAGCTGTTTAGTAGGTCGGATTTAGATTTTCTTCCGGGTGGTGTAGAAAAAATATCCCGTAGTTAGGAAACCAATGAATACAAATACCATGAACACATAGGAACTAGCTGCGAACTGCATGCCTCCGGAAATGATGTGACCGCTGGTGCATCCGTCGGCCATTCTTGCTCCGAAAAGGAGAAGAAATCCCCCTACAAAGGCCCATACGATGCGTTTGAATGGATTATTTCCTTTGAATTCCAACCAACGAGCGTGCATCAGGGTTATTTTGAATGTACGGGTCATGATTGCCCATACCAATCCGGCTAGGAAAGCACCCAGTAAAAACTTCACTTGCCAACTTCCGGAAGAAACGGTAGTGGGGAAGTAGGCGTTTTGGGTGGTGCCGGTAAGGATATCTGCTACATAGGGGTAGCTTGATGAGGCGCCCAAAGGTTTATTCATCACTACTTTGTAAAACAGAAAAATATTCAACATCGCTAGTCCCACTCCCGTTACTACCCAGCGGTGACTCTTCAGATGATTCAGTCTCCGGTCGAGGATGTTGAGGTAAAAGGCACCCACGATGAAAAGGATCCCTATCAAGATTGCTACCAGGTAATAAACCGTGGTGAAGGAACTACCCATCCACGTGAAAAGTGTTCCGCTACCGAGGTCTTCTCCACTGAGTTTTACGATGTCGGGATAAAGTAAGGTGAAAATCCAACTCCCGGTGAGTCCTCCCAAAATTCCTATCAAGGCATCAACCGAACCTTGTCCAACTGAAATGGGCAGTGTTCCGGGGCAATAACCTAAAATAGACATTCCGATTCCGAAGATGATTCCACCTAATGCTGTTCCTATCAAAAACAGGGGTTTCACATGAAAGAACGCATCACCCGAGCCCATTTCGAAAGCGAGTAGGGGAGCCCCGATACCGATGACAAGGAAGATGGTTTTGGCAACGGTGAAGTTTTTGAGGATGGAGAGCCCCATGATGGTATTGAACTTATTCAGATCGGCATAACTGATTAGTAAGCCGAATATGAATCCGAATATCAGGATAAGCAGTGTGTTCATTGTGTAGCGTCTGTTTAATTGTTCAACTTTCGGAAAAAAAAGAAGCACAATAATAAAACAAACACTCCCGAAGAATGGTTGGATTTATTATTGTGCTTCATTAGTAGGTCTGATTATTCAGCTCTTACCGTACTTATTTTTTCAATAGAACTTCCTGAATAGCTTTATTCAGCTCCTCTTTCGGAAGTGCTCCCTGAGCAACCTGAGGCTGTCCGTTCATCGGCGCAAAAATCAGGGTAGGAATGCTCTGTATACCGAATGCTTTGGCTAGTTCCGGCTCTTTCTCTGTATTTATTTTGTAGATATAAATCTGTCCGGCATACTCTTTAGCAAGCTCTTCGAGAATCGGAGCGATTTTTTTGCAAGGACCGCACCACGACGCGTAGAAGTCAATGATGGCAGGTTTGTCACCGAGGTATTTCCACTCGTTCGGATTCTTCTCATAGTTCACTACTTTCTTCAAGAACTCATCTTTGGTGAGGTGGATGGTGGTGACTTTATTATTGATAGAAGTTGTTTCTTTCTCTTTTGCTTTGTTGTTCGCATTGCATGAGGCAAAACCTACACCCAGCAGAAGGGCTAAAAATGCTATTTTTTTCATTTGTAAATATTAAATTATTTTACATTAAGGTCAAATGCGCCCTCTTCATACCTTTTTAGGTGATTCGTTAAAGACACATTTGGAAGGATAAATAAATTTTCCGTTGGAAAACTTTTTGCAAACATAGTGCCTCCCGGCGAGATTAGCAAATTTAAGGTACAAATAATACACAAAAAGAGAGCCCTCTTTTTAAGAAGGCTCTCTCTTTGTGTATTCTGATTCAGACTGTGTTTAGAAAGTTAAACGTAAGCCGAGTAACATTCCCCACGTACTGCTAGTTGTTGCGTTTGGTACCCATTCCGTATTTTGAGCGAAAGCTTCAGCCGAAGATGAATTCAATTGATATACAGGTGTTTTGTCTTTATCAACGGAAGCCAGTTTCAGCAAACGGATGTTGTCATAGTTCGACAAACCGATTTTTTTGTAGACACCCCATTTGGAATTCAGCATATTTCCTACGTTCATTACATCGAGACTTATCTGCATTCCGTATTTGCGATCACCAAATGTGGCAAACCAATTGTGAGCGATCTTCAGGTCGAATTGGTGGATCCAAGGCTGCAGGTAGCCGTAACGCTGCGCATATTTTCCTTTGCGGTCACTTAAGTAAGAGTTTCCTTCTACATAATTCCAGAATGCGTCCGCTTGATCTGCCGCTGAGAAAGTGACATTACCGGCACTGTTTTTCTGGTCTGCAAACTGAATCTCGTTTTTCTGTCCGGGTACATAAAGAAGGTCGGATGTGTTGCCATCGCCGTTCATATCGTTCGAATAAGTGAAAGACATGCGTCCCGACTGTGAACCGCGGTAGAATAGCGAGAACGTCGTGTTGTATTTATCGCATCCAACTTCGTATGTGATGTTCCCGATCAGACGGTGAGGAACTGCGAAATTAGAATAACTCAACCCCGGTTCGTTCAAACTGTTTACCGCCACATTGCTCGACCATGCAGAGCTGGCGGAAGATCCCGGATTGGCACTCATATCTTTTGCCGCCGTATAGGTATAGGAGAATGATCCGCTGATGCCGTATTCGAAACGTTTTGACAAGGTTGTGTTCAACGAGTACTGGTATCCTTTTTTGTTACCGTTGGTAAGGACCATGGCACTGCTGACACCACTGTTCACGCGGTTTGTGCCTTTCGGCCAGTAATCGCGTTGATCGGGACCGGCAAATTTATCCGGTGCAATCGTTTCATTGATATTTTTCTGTACGATGTTGTAGATATCACGTGTGTACATACCGCCCAATGCCAGTTTAAAGGAGTAAGGAAGTTCGAATTCCGCACCCAGACTGCTTCTCCAAACCTGAGGCATCTTGAATTTGCGATCCACAACGGCGATTGCGCCCGGAGCCTTTTCTGCAGGTTCCTGAGGGAATAGATTCGGATATTGTGTAAACAGATCTTTGTAGTTGGCAGCAAACTTGAAGTCATCCGGAATCTGAGTCAATGGATCGAGCGTGTTCTGCAATACCCCCGAGTTGGTAGGTTGGTTCGTGAACCAAACGAACGGAAGTAATCCTGTAAACATCCCTGTTCCTCCGGTAAGTAGGATTGAACGGTCGCCCATCACATCCCAGTTGAATCCTACGCGAGGAGAGAAAAGAACCCGCATTTTAGGCCATTTAGAGATGTCGATGCGTTGTCCGCCCTGGAATTCAAGAGCGTTGATCGCCTTGTTCGGTGTCAGGTCGTTGAAGTACATCGGTAGATCCAATCGAAGACCTCCGGTCAGTTTGAAGTTATCATTGATACTCCATTCATCCTGAATATAGATTCCACCCATACCGAACGTCAATTCGGCACCGGGAGCATCGTTACCGTTGTATCCGTATGTCAGACCGAACGTGGTTGGTTTGCCATTGTTCATGAAGTCGTCCATCGAAGCGTAACGATAGTAACCCAACGGGTAACGAAGGTAGGAATTTTTAAAGTACATGCTTTCGAAAGAGATCCCTGCAGTCAGGTAATGGTTCTCCAATGCGATGTTCAGATTGTCTGAAATCTGGAACGTATTGTTGATGACATCGTTGTGCGGTGTGAAAAGTTCCGTACCGAAACTCATGTATTGTTGTCCGTCTTTGTAAATATCCACAAATGGAAAATCGCTTCCCAAAGATTCGCGTGTATCGCGGATGTGGGTATAGGAAGTCAATAATTTATTGGAAAGTTCAGACGTAATGGCACTGTTCCACTCTCCGGTGATGGAGGTAACTACATTTTTAAATTTATAGTTTGAATTTCCAAAGGCCATGGAGTTGATGCTGTAACGGTTCGCTCCGCGTGGGTTGGGAGCGGAGTTGCTATTCACCTGTTGGTCGTTGCGCGAATCTACCGCATTGAAGCGAAGCGTTACTTTATTCGCTTGGTTGATGTTCCAATCCAAGCGAGCCAGGAATTTCCAGTTCTTACTTGAGAAATTGCCGAAGTTCTCATACGCCCCCGGATCGTATCCGTAGGTTTTCTTCAAAAAGTCAGACATCGTGGCCATATCCGCGATTGTCGTGCGGGAGATGAACTTCGCATCGTCCGATACTCCGTTTTCACTAGCACGCCATGCGATACCCGGTAAGGTCTGGTTTTCAATCTCCCCATTGGCGAAGAAGAACAGTTTATCTTTAATGATCGGTCCGCCTACGCTTGCCCCGTATGTTTCCTGAAAGCGGCTGTTGGCATTCGGAACTTCGTAATCGTCATAGACGAAGTTACCGGTAAATGGTTTCGGACGAAGGAATGTGTACACGGCTCCTTTGTAGGTATTGGTACCGCTTTTGGTAACGGCATTTACCGAACCTCCGGTAAAGTTTGAAACTTTTACGTCATAAGGTGAAACCGATACGCTGATCTCGTCGATTGCATCCAGTGAGATTGGCTGAGCATCTCCTCCGGGAAGGTTCTTGCTGCTTAGTCCGAAACTGTTGTTAAACGCCGCCCCGTCTACCGTGATGTTGTTATAACGTCCGTCCTGACCGGCAAAACTACTTCCGGAGCCTGCATAAGGCGACAATTTCGTGAAGTCTGAGATACTTCGCGTGATGGTAGGTAGCGTGTTGATCTGCCGTCCGGAAACATTGGTTGTCGTACCGGATTTCTCTTGCGCTTTTTGCGAAATGATTACAGCTTCCTGTAAAGCAACGGAAGACTCCTTCATCTTTGCGTTCAATTGGTATGTTTCACCCAACTGAAGCGTAATGTTGTTATAAATTATCGGTTGGTACCCCAGGTAAGAAAATTCCACCCGATATGGACCTCCCGAACGCATCCCCTGCAACGTGTATCGTCCCTGATCATTTGTAACTATGCCGTAACGGGTTCCTGAAGGTTCATGAACCGCCAAGACGGTTGCTCCCGGCAGAGGTGCGTCAAATTCATCTATTACGCGTCCGCTTAAGCTAGAGGTGGTGACCTGAGCTGATAAGGAAACACCTAAAACAAGAAAGAGGATCGAAAGAAGAAATTGTTTGATTCTCATTTTTCAATGTAGATTTTAATTAAACTTAATACATGATATATAAAACATGTACAAATATTAGAATATTTATTTAATTACACACCAAAATAATCAAGTAATCTAACTTGTTGTAATTGAGATTTATTGTGAAACAGGTTGGTTGAAAAGGGGGGATGAACACAATAATACAAGGATGTTTGATTTGTGTTACTAAAGTTAAATATACAAAAAAGCCCTTCTGTTTCCGGAAACACAGCGGTATCTGGAAATGGAAGGGCTTTTCTTTAAGTCAGAAGAAAAAAGTTTATTTTTTTACGATATCCTTTAATTTTACGGATTGATAAGTCATGTGAGAGGGACTTCCTTCGTAGAAGATGCCCACCGTTTCTTTATCTACCATCGAAAGACAAGAATATCCCCAGCTATAACCTTCGTCGATCAGAAGTTCGTAAGGCCAGGTCAGTCCGCCATCCTCACTGATTTTGATGGTCATGTCTTTTCGATGTTTCGTGCTGTTGGGGTTAGAGAAGATCAGCAGGTCTTTACCCAATACATTCTCCTTTGCGTCCACATGGATCAAAGATGCCATGCATACGGGCTCTTGTAGTGCACTGCGAGAGGAAGGATGTTCGCTCCAGGTTTTCCCATAATCCGTCGTTGTACTGACGGCACGGCTACCTCCTCGGTTGTCGCGCATATTCAGCATCAATACGCCCGGTTCTGTTTCGGCTACCTGTGCTTCTGTGGTATTCGTACGTGCCAACTCATGGATTTTCCAGTTTTCGCCATGATCCTCGCTATACATGATTCCGGCGTTCGGTACTCGGGTAGAGTCGATGTATTGGATCGGGAAGACCAGGTTCCCGTTTTTCATTGAGATACCGCGACCAGGCCCTTGCAATAGAAAATACCACGAAGGGTCTTTCACTTGCGAAGTGATATTGATCGGTTTGGACCAAGTTTTACCGTCGTCATCACTGCGAACCAACAAAAGTTGCGCTGTTTCTTCGGGACTCATCCCCTGATTGGAATTCCACCACGATCGTGCATTTCCCTCACCATGTGTCCAAGCGGCGATTACCCAGATGGTTCCGGTTTTTTCATCCACCAGGATCCCCGGGTCACCTACTCCGTTTTGTGCTTCGGGTAGGCCGTTGTATTCGCCCATATCCATGATGATTCTCATCGGTTCCCATGTCTGCCCTTTATCCGTACTTCGACTCAAACCGATATCGATGTGTTCCTGTAGATCGACGCTACTGTTGTAACGTACATCGTAAACACCCAAGAGTGTTCCGGCGTTTGACGTTACGAATCCCGGAATACGGAAGGCGGCAGCCTGATCATCCCCTGCATGTCTTACGCCAACACCCAAACGACGGTCTGTTTGTTTCTGATTATAGAAAAACGGTTTGTTTTTCCCGTCAATGGTGATTCCTGTCACTTCCGAATTGATGACCTGTGTAAGTTCGGCATTTGGCTTCATCTGTAGACTTACCCAAAAATAATTGACACCGGGAAAGAGTTTCTGATTTCCTTCGAGGATGATCTTTTTACCGGGGTTGGCGATGCTGTCTTTCAGCACCGAATAAGTGCGGTTTGCGATTCTGGTATTGCGGGGTGTATCGCGCGAAAGGTAATCGGTAGGTGAGAAACGCAGTTGCGCATTGTTAGACATCGCTTCTGTTCCGGCGTAGAAAAGTTTCACGGCTTGAACGTCTTTCATTTTCACTTTTTTGTCAAACTGCAACTGAAGGGAATTCAGCTCAGAAAGTTCTTTGGAGTGATTATCTACTCGGATGCGGAATAAGACATTGTCTGTTCGGTCGATAAGAAGAGGAATCTGCGATTCGCGAATCTGGATGGAGTCGTTTGCGAACAGCGAACAAGTACCCAGCAGGCATGCCAGGGAGAATAGGTTTCTCATAAAAATCAATAGGGTTCGGGTTAAAAATGGCGGGATAATCGGGTGATGAATAAACGAGCACGATTATCCCGCTGATTTATGAATTTGATTACAATTCGAAGAATTTTGTAAATGCGCGAATCACATAACTGTGATCTTTGACCCCGGCTGTTTCGCGAACGGAGTGCATCGCCCACATCGGATTACCGATGTCAACGCCTCTCATTTCCATTTGAGAAGTGAGGATATTACCCAGTGTGGATCCGCCAACCATGTCTGAATGGTTTACGAATTTCTGACACGGTACGCCGGCAAGTTTACAGATGGTTTCAAAAACCGCTGTAGAATCGGCATCAGAAAGGTATTTCTGGTTTGCGTGTATTTTAATTACAGGACCGCCTCCCATGACAGGGTGATTTGTCGGGTCGTGTTTTTCCGGGTAATTCGGATGAAGCGCATGCGCCATATCGCCTGAGATCATGAATGAATGATCGATCGCACGGTAGAAATCCTCCGTTTTTCCTCCCAACGAAAGGATGATACGCTCCATGATGTTGCGTAGAACGGGTGAGGCTGCTCCTTGTTTGGTACCGCTTCCGGTCTCCTCGTTATCGAAAATCGCAAGCACTTTGGTCTGTTTTCCCGCATCGGTATTTAGCAACGCCTGCAGTCCGGCGTGAACCATCGCCAAATCATCCAATCTTCCGGATGAGATGAACTCCTCATTCAGGCCAACAAGGCATCCCTTTTGGAATTCATATAGGGTAAGGTCGAAATCCAATACCTCCTCAGGAGCAACATGAAGCTCTTGAGCGATCAGATTAAGGAGGTAATTCTCTTTTTCAAACTGTTCGCGGACAATCGTCAGTACCGGAAGCATGTCTTTTTGTTTGCTTAACGGGTTCCCTTCGTTCACGGCACGATTCATGTGGATTGCCAGGTGCGGAATGAAAAGAATCGGACGTTCGATATTCACCAAACGAGTAGCAGGACGCAACGGATTATCGCTTTTCAGGATAACGCGACCGGCCAGGGAAAGCGGACGGTCAAACCATGTATAGAGAATGGGACCTCCGTAAACTTCGGTATTCAATTTCAGCACACCCCCTTCGGTCAACATTTCCGGATGGGGTTTGATGCGGAAAGAGGGGGAGTCACAATGCGCACAAATCAGTTTAAAGCCTGCTTCCGCAATCTTTTCTGTACCCGGAACGAAAGCGAATAAAGAGGAATCGTTTTTCGTGACGAAATATTTTCCTCCTTGTTTCAGTTCCCATGCGTCACCGGCATTGAGCTGCGTGTATCCGTTCGCAAGAAGTTCGTTCTTAAGCGTTTGTACGGCAAAGAAATTATTTGGACTTGCATCCAAAAAATGCAATAATTGTTCAGCTGTTTGTTTTTCCATAGGTCAAAATATGTTTGGAATGAAAACATTTTCATCACCTCTCGGGTTAAATATAATAAAACTTAAGCATCTGAAGAAATGCACGGATTTGTTTTATAATAAGCTAAGATAGTTGAAACAAAGTAAATAGCATGTTTCCAGGTTGTTATAATAAGGTATATTTGTGAAAGTGAGATAAGATACCGGCTATGAAGATAAGAATACTTTGTCTTTTGCTTTTTCTCTCCGTATTAGGTTCCATGCATGGAGCTACTATTAAAAAGGCGTTTCTTTATGATAAATATACGCTGAAAGACAGTTATCCCTATAAAAGTGGAGAGCGGCGGTTTCAATGGGAAAAGATTAATGTTTTTCTCGATTCACTCGATAGTGCGTGTCAGCGTTACATCGTTTACGGTGTTCTGCAGAATTATAAAAATGCCAATGGAATTGCTCCGGTTTTTCCCGGATCGCCGAAAGATGCTTTCGGGGTATTGACCGATACGTTCGGAATAGAGCGTGTTCAAGCCATTCCTTTGTATGAAGATACTGATTCTGTTGCATTAACACGTTATGGTAGAGACGGCGCATTGGTGATAATTGAACCCGATACGGCTTCAAGATCCGTAGCTCCGGACGCTGCAGGTTATCTGCGGGTGACTCCTTTGTCTGTCCGTAAAACCTACAAGGTACATGAGGAATATCTGAAAACGATTGGTCCGGTTTGCTTTTCGAAGGTGATTTGCGTTGATGTGACGAATCAGAACGTCGCGACTCTGGAAAAAAGTGATTCGGTTTGGTTGGTACGGAGTATGAACCCCATTACCAGTGGGTTGGATCATCCCCCTTTCAAGCGGTCTACTCCGGTGGGCGTATTTCTCGTTCTCGAGCAAATAACGAAGATGTATTATTACAAAGACGGCACCAGCACGATTGCCGGATTTGCTCCCTGGGCAACGCGATTCTGCGGAGGAGCTTATCTGCATGGTGTTCCGGTGAATTATCCCTCACAAAATATCGTGGAGTATAGTGCCACGCTGGGAACTACCCCCAGATCGCATCGTTGTGTGAGAAATGCCTCCTCACATGCGTTGTTTATTTATGATTGGGCGCATCCTTTCGATACGCTCGTTCTGGTTATTAATTAATTGCTTTTTGTTTTACCTGAACTCGTTTCACTACTTATGAAAAAATCACTTTTACGAACCGCAAGCTTTATGGTTGTTGCGGCTCTGGCCTCTTTTTCCTCAATCCAGGCAAATCCTTTCGTGTCGGTATCTTTCCCCGTGGAAAAACCTTCGCTCAATCCCGAAACCCTTTATGAAGAGATGCATCTTGAGGGCGTTGTAGATTATACGTTGTTTCGTCGCGGACTGGAAGGTTATAACGAGCTTGATCCCTCACGCAAAGAGGTGCTTACATTAATAGATTTCACAAAGTCATCGGGTGAAGAGCGCTTTTATGTTCTTGATATGAAGAACAAAAAACTACTTTTCAAAACATATGTGGCACATGGAAAGAATAGCGGTAAGGATTTTGCAACAGCTTTTTCCAATAAATACGGCTCTTATATGAGCTCGCCCGGTTTCTATCGCACAGAAAATACCTATCGTGGAAGAAACGGGTATTCACTTGTGTTGGAGGGATTGGAGAAAGGCATAAATGACAATGCCAAAAAACGTGCGATCGTCGTACACGGCTCAAATTATGTGAGTCCCGCCATTGCAGATGCAAGGGGCAGTGTAGGGCGAAGTCTCGGTTGCCCGGCACTTCCGAGAGAGATCTCAAGGAAAGTGATCGATGTGATAAAGAACGGTTCCCTGTTATATATTCACTCCAACAAGAGCGAATACCTATCCAAGAGTCATATCATTGTAAACGATACGGTTCCTTATGCTTCGGCAGCTGACTCTTTTGCAAATAATTGGTGGATGACACAGGTGCCTTCGTTTCATATGGTGTAATCTGATCGGCTAAAAAGAGAATCGCCCGGATGTACGATAGTGTACCTCCGGGCGATTTTGTTTCTTTAGAGCTATCGGATCAATGATTGCTCAGATAATCAGAGACACCCTCGCTTGTTGCTTTCATCGCTTCTTTTCCTTTAGACCAGTTGGCTGGACAAACTTCGCCATATTCTTCGAAGTGTTGTAAGGCATCGATCATACGGATGGCTTCATCCACACTGCGACCTAAAGGGAGGTCATTGATCAACAGGTGTCTGATCACACCCTTTTTATCGATAAGGAAAAGACCACGATATGCAACAGGTTCGCCGCTGAATCCCATATCCTCGTCATCATTCCATTCATAATCGCCCGCTAATACGCCGTAATTCATTGCAATCGTCTTGGCGAAGTCGGCAACCAAAGGGTAAGTAACACCTTTGATACCTCCTTTTTTACGGTCTGTTTGTAACCAAGCCAGGTGAGAAAATTTTGAATCCACAGAACATCCTACAACAGCGGTATCTCTGGATTTGAACTCTTCGATCTTATCCTGAAAAGCGATCAATTCGGTGGGACAAACAAATGTAAAGTCCATCGGGTAGAAGAACAATACTACATATTTCTTACCAAGATATTGTTCAAGGGTGAAATCATCAACGATTTCAGATCCGTTAATGACAGCCGGAGCTTTAATTTCCGGTGCATTGTATCCAATTAAAGATCTCATGATTTATACGTATTAAGATTCAAACTAAAAATCTGTACTATATACAATCAGAAAGCAATTTTTGTTCGGTTGATAAGGAAATTAAAGAAATCGTTTCAGAAACTCCGGTAGTTTATAAGGTGCGTATCTGAATTTAAAATCGGCAAAGGTAAAAGAGCGATGGTGTCCTTTTAAGTTGCTGAATGTAAGGAAAGAGTGTTTGCCGTGGTAACGTCCCATTCCGCTTTGTCCAACACCCCCGAACGGCAGGTTTCGGTTGCCTACGTGCAGGATGGTGTCGTTGATGCAGACGCCTCCTGAGGATGTTTTACGGGTTACTTCGCGCGCTTCTTCCTTCCCTCCGAAATAGTAGAGAGCCAGCGGTTTTTCGCGTGAGTTAATCATCGAGATTGCTTCCTGAATCGTTTTGTAAGAGAGGATGGGAAGGATCGGACCGAATATCTCCTCTTGCATCACCCGGCTTTGGGGATCGGGGTCGGCAAGAATAGTGGGAGAGAAATACCTGTTTTCTTTATTCAGATTTCCCCCAAAGAGAACCGTTCCCGATGATTTCATCAGTTCTGCAAGTCGCTCTACGGCATTCTGTGAGATAATCCGAGGATAATGTGGCGTTACTTCCGGATTCGCTCCGAAGTGATCCACGATGTTTATTTTCAATTGTTTGATCAGCTCGCTCCGTACGCTCTCATGTACCAGAATGTAATCCGGAGCGATGCATGTTTGTCCCGCATTAAGCATTTTTCCCCAAACGATTCGTTTCGCCGCCAAGGCAATATTCGCCTCGGGGGCGACGATGCAGGGGCTTTTACCCCCTAGTTCAAGGGTAACGGGGGTAAGGAATTTGGCAGCGCATTCCGCAACATACGATCCGAACTTGAGACCTCCCGTAAAGAAGATATAGTCGAATCGGTTGGCCAGAAGATCTTGATTGACCTCAATGTCTCCCTCAAAAAGAGCGATGTATCGCTCGCTGAATGCTTCTTTAATAATTCGGTTGATGATGGAGGAGGTGTTAGCCGATTGCGGGGATGGTTTTAAAACAGCGGTATTTCCGGCAGCCATCGCACCCACCAATGGATTCATCAACAACTGAAAGGGATAATTCCACGGCGCGATGATCAAGACGCAACCGTACGGTTCGGCGATCACTTTTCCTGTTCCCGGCATGGCAGTCAAAGGGGTCATGACACGCTTGGGACGCATCAATCGTTTTAGGTTGCGGGAGAGGTAATCAATTTCGGAGAGAACCATGCTGATTTCAGTGATGTAGCTCTCTTCGGCGGATTTATTCAAATCGGCGAATAACGCTTCGCAAATTTGTTTCTCATACTTCTGAATCACTTGTTTCAGCTTCAGCAACTGACCGTGTCTAAATTCATACTCCAGGGTTGCTCCTGAATGGAAGAATTCACGTTGTTGTTTAATTACATGAGTTATTTTTTCGGATAGCGCATCCATTGATCTGATTTTTTAATGAAAAAAGCGAGAACACGAGAGTAGACTCCCGGTTCCCGCTTTTTAAAGATAAATATTATTCAGTGATCAGAGACATCTTCATGGTGATGTCTTCTTTGGGACGATCTCCTGACTGAGTAGCTGTATTCTGGATTTTTTCTACAATGTCCAGACCCTCTACCACTTCCCCAAAAACGGTATATTGGTTGTCAAGGTGCGGAGTGCCTCCAACTGTTTTGAAAGCCTCACGCTGCTCCTGAGTCAATACAACGGGACCACTTTCCTGCATCTCCGCTTTTGTCAATGCCACGAGTTCTTCCTGCAGTTCATACAGCCCTTCCTGATTTTTTGAGCGGCGAAGATCCATGATCTGTTTTCTTCTCTCTGCCGCCAAACGGTCAAAGATCGAACGCTCTTTCATTGCGTTCAATTGTTGCTCCAGCTGATTTAGTTTCCCATCCGAGTAGGTTTGTCCCCAAACGATGTAGAATTGTGAACCTGATGATTCTCTGTTCGGATTCACTTCGTCTGACTGACGTGCTGCTGCAAGTGCTCCGCGCTTGTGGAAGTATTTCGGATAAACGATCTCTGCCGGAACGGTATAACCCGGACCGCCTGTTCCCAATGATTTTCCGGCAGGTGCTCCTTTTGAATCCGGATCACCACCCTGAACCATGAAATCCTTAATTACGCGATGGAAAAGCGTATCATTATAGAATCCCTCTTTCACCAGTTTGATAAAGTTATCGCGGTGCTGCGGGGTTTCATCGTATAATCTTACTTTGATATTACCCAGATTGGTTTCAATCAGAACCAACGTGTTCTCGTTTGAATTTGCGCTCATATTCTGTTTATTTTAATTGCTACAAATTTAAAACAAATTCTCATCACAGTTGGTTGAATCGAGCCCACATTATGCAGTCACGGGATAAAATCGGTTATTCGACCGGTGGAATCTCATTGATACTTCCGTATCGGTGGTATTCGAACGTGATGCTTTGCTCTTTTAGATAATTGAGCAGTTCGATGCGTCCTTCGTTCACGGGAGGTGCGGTTGCGATGTATTTGTCTAGGCTAGCCGCTTTTTCGTATATCTCTCGTGGCAGATCAGGCGAACATGCTCTGATCCGTTCGTATTGACCCATTGTTTTCTTGAATTGTTCCCGGGTCTCGATCAACACCGAATTGCTCATTCTGGATATTTCCGGAAGGCGTCTTTCTTCCGGATGTACGCTGATCGTAAGGGGTACGCGGCAAACCCGTGCAGCATAAATAATGCGTCGCACATCATCGAGGTGGTCGTCCCGATAAATGCGTAAAACCATATTCTTAACCGGGAGGTATCTGAACACATTTTGTTCTCCGTAGAGTTTATTGATATCGCGACCCTTTGAGAATTCCTCTTCCCACGCACTTCGGTAGCTATCCTGATAATTCATGGTTGAATCCTGTTTGTCTCTGATCCGGACAAAGTTGAGACAATAATTAATTCCTCCCGCTTTCAACCCGGCACCGAATGCCGAGCGTTTCATTCCACCGAACGGTTGTCGGTTTACGATCGCGCCGGTAATGCCGCGGTTGATGTACAGGTTGCCGGCCTCCAATTTTTCCCGCCAGATATGCTGTTCTTCTTCATCAAGACTCTGTAGTCCGGAAGTCAACCCATAATCAAGTTCGTTAACCAGGTTGATTCCCTCTTCGAGGTTCTCAATACAACAAACACTCAGTAGGGGACCGAAAAGTTCTGTACGGAAGGAGAAATTACCGGGACGTACGCCCCACTTGATGGTCGGGGCAAGCAGGTATCCCTTCTCATCCAGAAAACGGGGAGGGACAAGCCACGATTCACCCGGTTCTAGTTTGCGAATCGCTTGAAGCAACTTCTCGTTTTTATTGGTGATCATCGGTCCCACGATATTTCCGATTTCCCAAACGCTTCCTGTTTTGAGACTGGTAGCCGCATCAATTAGTTTTTCCTGGAATGTTTTATCCTCGTAAACACTTCGCTCAACCAGCAGCAATGAGCATGCCGAACATTTTTGTCCCGCATTACCAAATGCTGAATGTACGATATTCAATATCGCATGATCGCGATCACCGGCAGCAGTGAGAATGATCGCATTCTTTCCTCCCGTCTCTGCAGAGAGGGGTATCACCGGGTTTTCGCGGGCGATTTCTCTAGCTGTATCCGTTCCGCCGGTCAGAATGATATGTTTCAAAGAAGACGCGCTGATAAGTAGCTTCAGTGCATCACGTTGGGGGACCACAATCTGTAAAGCTTCACGCGGAATACCGGCCGCCCAGAAGGCTTGAGCAAACAGCCATGCAACGGGAGCTGCAACGGTTGCCGGTTTTAATATGACCGTATTTCCTCCGGCCAGCGCCGCCGCGACACCCCCAACCGGAATGGCGCAAGGGAAATTCCACGGAGAAATCACCAGAACGGTTCCTTTTGGGGTGAGCGAGATCTCTTTCAGGTTTTCAAACTGTTTCATCGCAATGGTGTAATAGCGTGCATAATCAATCGCTTCGGAGACTTCTACGTCGCCCTCGGTGATTGTTTTTCCGGTTATGGCACACATTGCTCCGATAAGATCGCCACGCATGGCAGCCAAATGGTTTGCAGCTTCGTGAAGTAGTTTGTGTCGTTCCTGAAGGGTCGTGTTACGCCATCCTGCCGGATCTCTTTCGGCGATATCGATTATGTGCAATACCTGCGATTTATTTGCTTGCGTCATCTCGCAAATCAAAACGTCGTCATTTTGACTGCGGTCGTAATATTTATGCCGAGTTGTACCGGTCACTTCTTTATCGCCGATCTGTATCGGGAAAATTTCAGGTGTATCGGTTGGGGATTTTTTCCAATGTGCAACGATACCTTCGGCCCAGCGTTGGTTTTGGGTGAGGTCGAAGTCTGTATCGGGCTCGTTTTTCATCACTGTTTCCACTCCCTCTTTCGGTTGCTGGAATTCATATGATTCGTTGCGATCTTGCGTTCTGCTTTTTTTGCAATGCAACGTGTCTTTCATCGCATACGCTTTTTCAAACTGCTCCTTCAGAAAATTCCAGGTCTCGGTTTCCGGCATCAGATTGAAAGAGTAGGAGAGGAAGTTCTCCGGTCCCGTGTTTTCATCCAAACGACGTACGAGATACGAAACGGCATTCAGGAAGTGTTCGTTTTTTACTACGGGGGTGTATAGAATCACATGGTTGCCCAACTCTTTCTGTGCTCGCCAGAGTTGGTTGGCCATTCCTTCGAGCATCTCGAAAGTCATGTATTGGGAGGTGCCTGCTTTCTTACTATACAGGTATGCGTATCCGATTGTGAACAGATTATGCGATGCGACGCCTAAATGGAGACACTGAGCGTTTTCGGGGAGTAACCCTCGCTCCAAAATACGTAAGTAATTGGCGTCTACTTCTATCTTCGATTTTAAAATCGGATTGGGCCAGCCCCGTAAAGAGGAGATGACGGTTTCCATTTCGAGGTTGCATCCTTTCACCAATCTCATTTTAATGGGAGCGCCCCCTAAGGCGACACGTTCTTTGGCAAATTCCAGCAATTCGCTCTGGAAATCATATGCGTCCGGTAAATAAGCCTGCACCACGATTCCGGCAGCGTAATTTTTAAATCTGGGGTCGCTGAGAGCCGTTTTAAATATTCGGAGGGTGAGACGCGTATCTTTGTATTCTTCCATGTCCAGATTGATGAACTTCGCCCTTTTTACTCCGTTCTCATCAATATAGGGGCAATCGATCGCTTTTTGGTAAAGGGTACTTAGACGGTTAACCAATTCCGGAAAACTTTCTTCGTAATTCAATGCGTGGGTTTGTGCGTAGATTCCCGATATTTTAACTGAGATGTAATTGATATCCGGCGATTCGAGTGCCTCCAAATAATGGTGATACCGGTGATCGGCTTCCTGATTTCCCAGCACCACTTCGCCGAGCAGATTTACGTTTTGACCGATTTTATCTTTGAAACGTCGTGCTAAATGCTTTGTTAATCGTGGTCGAGCCTCATTAATGATTACTTTTGAGGTATCCATGCGCAATCTCTTTTTAATAATCGGAATTGCGATGAAATCAAAATGATATCCCACGGCTTGATACATTTTAAACAAAAGGTTATCCCTGTTGTTGAAGAACTCGGGAATTCCATACCGATCAACCAATACTTTTATTCGGCGTGCTAGTTTTCGGTTGTCTCGAATCTGGGAGGATTCATCCAGCATTTTTGAAAGAAATACTTTATCATTGGGTCTTTGAACCATGACTGCATATTTTTTCTGTTCTTTGCGTTCCTGAGCAGTCATCGTTTTTTCGCATAGGGCATGCAGCCGGAGCACCCAGTCATGCACTTCGCCGGTGGTTGGTTTGTTCATGGAATTCATAATTTATCGGTATTTATTGATTTGAAGAATTGCGAAAGAAGAATATTAAAAAATGGAATGCATTAAATATTCTTAAATATAAAAAATATTATCTTTGAATGTGTTCATATATCGCCTTAATTTTTTACATAATTACATGCAAAATAATAGTTTAGAGAAAAAGTATAAGTTGGGGCTTGCCCTGAGTGGTGGTGGCGCTAAAGGATTTGCTCATTGCGGAGCTCTTAAAGCAATGGAAGAATTCGGATTAGAGCCGGATGTGATTGCGGGTACCAGTGCGGGAGCTGTAGTGGGTGCTTTGTATGCTGCCGGCAATTCACCGGTAGAGATTAGTAAAATGTTTATAGGTAAGGAATTTACTAATTTTGTAAAGATATTGATACCAAAAGCGGGTTTCTTTGATCATACTCCTTTCCTGAGTTTTATGGATAAATACCTGCATGCCAAAACTTTTGATGAGCTTAAAATTCCTCTTTACGTAGTAGCCAGTGATCTGGATCACGGAAAGAGTGTGGTTTTCTCCTCGGGGGAGTTGGGGCCGCGTTTGTTAGCTTCGTGTAGCGTACCGGTCATTTTCAATCCCGTAGAGATTGACGGTGTTCACTATGTTGACGGAGGCATCTTCAGAAATTTCCCGGTGTCGCCCATTCGGCCTTTGTGTGAGAAAGTGATCGGTATAAATGTAAGCCCCTTGATGTCACCCGAGTACAAGCACAACATGATTCAGATCGCTCAGCGATCCTATCATTTTATGTTTAAGGCAAATTCTTTCGAGGATAAGGAGCTGTGCGATATTCTTGTAGAAGTGGAAGAAGCGCAACAATACAGTACCTTTGATCTGGAGAATATTGGAGACATCTTCAAAATCGGGTACGACGAGATGGTGGAGCGATTAGAAAATACGTATGGTATGGAGCGCAAATACCCCAAAGAGGAGGTGGTTTTTTCTACGAAGAAAGTGCGTCGTAAGAAACTTTTATAAAAATGAAATCGCCATAGCCCATCTAAAGTTGTGAAACCCAACAGAAGGTATATAGATGGCGCATTTGGCCTTAATGATAAAAATAAACAATCCGTTTACCGGGAAGAACTAATTCTCCCGGCAAACGGATTGTTTTATGTTATCTTGTATGAATTAGAAAATTCGCATCGCGTAGATAACGCTTAGTTCTATTTTATTATCCATTCTGTCTGTCGCACCGTATTTTTTAGCAAGATCTGTATAGTTCATCTTACGGCCGGTGTATACCAGGTTCAGGTGAAGGTTGTCATTTTTGATCGGATAATACTCGATCCCCGCAGTACAACCGAATGCGTTCAGGTATCGTCCTTTCTCAACGATTTCAGTGCCTTTGTATTTTGAAGCTGTATCCCAGATTCCTTTAGCAACCAAATTCCATTTCGGAGCGAAACGGTAATTCATGCCAAGGATAATGCTTGAGTAATCGGTATTGGTTTGTGTATAACCTTCTGTTTGAGATGCAACCAATCTTGAGATGATCCCTTTTCGATCGAGTTCTTCGCGAGAATACATCAGATCCAGAAACATACCGAATTTCTGATAATTCATTGCCGTTCCCAATACGCCGTAATACATATTGTGATCTTTCGCTTCGTTCAATACCGATGCGGACCATCTTGTAGAGAACATATTGTCGGGACCGAATTTACCATTCCAGTTGAATGTGTAAACGAAATCGGCTTTGCTCGCTTCAATAGAAGCCGGTAGTTTGCCGTAAGTATCCTCCATGGTTCCGTTTCTGCCGTCGAGCATCTGGAATCGAAGTTCGTGGTTCGGATTCACATCATACGCTACATCGATACCGGTAAGGAAGGCAGTCATATTCTCGTGAATCAAACTGTACTGATAAACATTGATTGGATTATCGTCAAATTCGATACCACCGTATGCCGTACACATCTTACCACCGAATACTCTTACTTTCTGGTTGATACGATATCCCAATCCGGCATAATCAATCGTGATAGGCAAGTTATCGACTGTTTTCTCAAAACGGCCGAAAGAGGTTAAGCGTTGTTGGTAACGGTAATAGATGCGGTCGTTCACATCTCCTCTCAGTTCGATACGAAATTGCTCCATTTTGAAATTCGTATCTCCCATTTTACCATCCGAAAAGTTGCTATTCAGAGATCCTTTGGTATGAAGGGTTACTTTTAATTTTTCACTTCCCATCTCCGGATTGAATAATCTGGCAAACAGTGATTTTACCTTCGTCGTTTCATCAGAGGGATTTTCTGCAAATGCGGCCGTTCCGCATGCGAGCGCCATCGCCAGCGCAAACACTTTCTTCATAAGCTAAGGGGTATAATAGCAATTAATCAAATAATATGCGTGATAGTTAGAAATATGTAATCGAAAAATAGATAAATATGCTTTTTTGAACAACAACCTTATCCGTTTTGCAAAACTAATCTTATTATTCGTTTTAATACAGTATGAATATGCACACAAGGGGGAATAGACGCATAAAATAAGTTGTTTTATGTATAGCGATATTGAAGAATATTTAAATTATAAATTTCGGATTGGCTATTATAAAAAATAAGCAAAAAGGGTATTCAGCTGTCGCAAACAGGAGTGTAATTCTTTCAATTAGCAACTATATGATTTTCAATACTGAAAAACTGTAATTAATTAAATTTTCAACAAGGTGATGAATAACTCTTTTAATACGCTTCTTCTTCTAAATCGGGAAAAGGAATTAAGAGTTGTTGTTCCGGTTCGTTCTTTCTCGAGGGTACAGAGATTGATATTCCCAATAAGCGGATTTGTTTCTCCTGCCAATCCAATTCTTGCATTAATTTAACCGCAAGGGGAAAGATGTTCTCAAAAGTAGTCAGAAAGAACGGTGTTGTCGTTGAGCGGTTTTTAATGGTGAAATCGTTGAATTTCACCTTGAGCGTAATGGTCTTGCCTCCACGGAACTGAGCTCGGTTCATTCGTTCGATCAGACGGGGAGTCAACGCATCTAATGCTTCGATCGCTTCGCGGGTTGTAGTGAGATCCGTATCGTAGGTGTGCTCGCATCCAACCGATTTGCGTATCCATTCGGGTTCTACGGGGCGATTGTCTATTCCGTTCGCAAAATTGTGATAGAGGAGTCCGGCTTTTCCGAAATGGCGTGTAAGAAATGACAAGGGACACTCGCGGAGTTCAGCGCCGGTGTGAATTCCCAGTTCATGCATTTTACGGGCAGTCACTTTTCCTACACCCCAAAACGACTCAATCGGAAGTTTGGCGATAAAGTCTAAAGCTTTTGCCGGATGAATGGTGCATAACCCGTCAGGCTTGCGATAGTCTGAAGCGATCTTGGCCAGAAACTTATTATATGAAACTCCTGCCGAGGCGATGAGTCCCGTTTGTTCAAAGATTCGGACTTTGATTGCACGGGCTACATCCACAGCGAGGGAAATATTTTTTTTATTTTCCGTTACGTCCAAAAAAGCTTCATCGAGAGACAACGGTTCAATCAGGTCGGTATATTCACTGAATATTTCGTGAATTTTGGCGGAAACAGCCTTATAGACTCCCATACGTCCGGGAGCAAAAATCACATGGGGACAAAGTTGCTTGGCTTTGTAAGATGACATGGCGGAGCGGATTCCGAATTTGCGTGCCTCGTAACTGGCTGCCGCCACGACGCCCCTCCGTTCGGGACTACCCACAACAAGGGGCTTTCCCCTGTATTGTGGGAAGT
This sequence comes from Bacteroidales bacterium, assembly GCA_036655355.1. GTDB lineage: Bacteria > Bacteroidota > Bacteroidia > Bacteroidales > JAUNSR01 > JAUNSR01. Next base: position 240,709 of record JAVVQG010000001.1, on the reverse strand, counting down.
CACGTTGTTCTACGGAAGCATAAAAAGCATCCATATCGATGTGTATGATTTTGCGCTCGGACATCACGGAATAAAATTAATAAAAAAGCGGGCTTACCCAAAGTGGATAAACCCGCAATATATTGTGTCGTTTTTTTAATGTCTTCCCCAAACGGAAACCACAGCCTTACGGCGGTTGCCATTATGCCCGGGACGGTAATGTCTGTCATTACGGTTGTCTCGGTCATATTTGGTTTTTACGGTTTTGTAATAGAACACCACTTCACGGATAACTCGTTTATTGCCACGAAGATCCAAAATGCGTGTTTCTCCTCCCGCTTCAATTACCTGGCGGATTTTAAGTTCTTGAGTAGAACCGTTTGCATACTTCACGATCACCTTATGAAACTCAACAGGAGCACCTTTAACGTGAATTTTTAATTTGGTAAATGTTCCTTTGTGGCTGGCGCGGATTGCGTCTCTTTCAGTACGGAATTGTACCTCTTTTTGTCCAAGTTTTTCCCATCTTCCAATCTGTTGCGCAGAAGCGAACAGGGTTGTACAAAGAAGGAAAAGAATCATCAATACGGATTTTTGTTTCATTTGCAATAGTCTAATTTTTTAACATCAAGGTCGAATGCGCCATCTATATACCTTTATGTAGGTAACATCTCTTTAGACGGGTTGTGGCGATTTCATTCCTTTAGAACCGGATGCGACAAATCTAAAGCGGCAAAAGATAAATACCAAAAAAAATAATTCGATTTCAATATGTTTAACGAGCAGCGACATGCTGCTTAATTTCTTTTTCGTCTTCTTTGTTAACTATAACCTTTTTACTCTCAATTTCCTTTTTCTGGTTCGGTACAAGGAATAAAACGCAGAATGTTCCGATCAGACCGGCAACAAAAACGATTATCCGGGTGTGGAAGTGTTCCAAAAAAACAAAGATAGATAGTGAAATCATACTCCACATCATTACCATCGATGCCAGTTTTGTACGAAGACTTACTCCGTTCTTATTATTATAACGCTGGAGGTATTTTCCGAGAAAGGAGCGGTTGAGACGGTCGTGCAGTTTTTTTGAACTGTTATAGAAACACCAGGATGCTAATAACAGAAAAGGGGTAGTGGGCAATCCGGGAACAAAAATCCCGATAGTTCCTAAAACAACGGCGGTACAGCCAAGTGCAATATAAACGGGTTTGCGAAAATTTAATTTCATTTGCGATAGTCTAATTTTTTAACATCAAGGTCAAATGCGCCATCTATCTACCTTCAGTTGGGTGGCTTAACTTTAGATGAGTTAGGACGATAAGATTGATGAAGTTTATTGATAAAAGCCGGTATGAATAGATTACAAAGATAACCCGGTGAAACAGAATGTCAAACAAATCTTATAAATTATAGGTATCCGAACATATTAAGAGTTGTAACAGTTATATTAAATAGAACAAGAGCAAACATATAGAAACATGAAAGAGCTTGAGAAAAAGAGTATACCGGTGCTTGAGATGACCTGTGCATCTTGTGCTACAAATGTGGAGGGGCACGTTCAGAAACTAAAAGGGGTGAAAGCTGCCAATGTGAACTTTGCTTCCAATACCTTGAATATTACTTATGACCCTCAAGAGGTTTCTCTTGAAAAGCTGAAGAACGAGGTTCAATCCATCGGGTATGATCTGATCATAGAGGATGAAGATGCACTCGAGAAACAGGAACAATCGGAACACAAACATTACCGGGAGTTGCGGATTAAAACGATAGGAGCATGGGCATTATCCATTCCGCTGGTTATCTTCGGTATGTTTCTGATGCATCTGCCTGGAGTACAATGGATCGAATTGGCTTTGTGCGTGCCGATTCTTGTGTTTTTCGGGACTTCATTTTATGTGAATGCATGGAAGCAGTTGAAACACAGGAAAGCGAATATGGATACGTTGGTTGCATTGAGTACCTTGATCGCATTTCTATTCAGCTTGTTCAACACGCTTTATCCGGAATTCTGGACGAATAGAGGGTTGGAGCCACACGTATATTATGAAGCTGCAGGTGTGATTATCGCGTTTGTGTTATTAGGCAAACTGCTTGAGGAGAGAGCCAAAAGCAGTACCTCTTCTGCGATAAAAAAACTGATCGGATTGCAACCTAAAACGGCTCGACGAATCGATGAGGAGGGCGAAAAGGATGTTCCTATCGCGCTACTAAAAAAAGGGGATAAAGTGAGTGTCAGACCCGGAGAGAAAATACCCGTAGACGGTATCGTCGTGTCGGGAACATCGGCGGTGGATGAAAGTATGATATCCGGCGAGCCGATACCGGTTGAGAAAAAAGCCGGAGATAAGGTACTCACCGGAACGATTAATCAGAAGGGATCCTTTGTTATGGAAGCCACACAGGTGGGTGGCGAGACCGTTCTTGCTCAGATTATCCGTATGGTTCAGGAAGCGCAGGGCAGTAAAGCGCCCGTGCAACGTATTGTGGATAAGGCAGCAGGCATTTTTGTGCCCGTAGTGATTGTGCTGGCTGTTATTACGTTTGCGGTATGGATGGCTTTCGGTGGAACCTCGAATCTTTCCTACGCTATTCTCTCCGCCGTTTCCGTATTAGTAATCGCTTGTCCGTGTGCGCTGGGTTTGGCTACACCTACCGCTTTGATGGTTGGAATAGGTAAAGGTGCACAAAATCATATTTTGATTAAAGACGCTGTAGCGCTCGAGGAGATGCGTAAGATCAATTGCGTTGTACTGGATAAGACCGGCACGATAACCGAAGGAAAACCCAATGTGACGAATCTGGAGTGGACGGCTCCGGAATCGGATCGGAATCGGAGTATTCTGTTGGCGATGGAAATGAAATCGGAACACCCGTTGGCGAATGCTATTTCTGAATCGCTTATCGGCATCACTCCATTTCCGTTACCTGATTTTGAAAGTGAAACCGGTAAAGGGGTTCGCTCTGTCATTGACGGCGCGGTTTATTGGGTAGGAAGCAAAGGTTATCTTGAATCTTTCGGAATCCAATTAAGCGAGACACAGAAAAACAGTAGACGTCAATGGGAAGAGGAAGCAAAGAGTGTGGTGTTCTTCGGATGTGATAACCACCTCTTGGCGATGATTGCCATTGCCGATACGATCAAATCTACCTCGGCAGCGGCTATTCGCGAATTACAAAAGCAGGGAATTGAGGTGCACATGTTGACCGGCGATGCCAAATTGACGGCCGAAGCGATAGCTCGTGAGTTGGGACTCACACATTATGAAGCGCAGATGTTGCCTTCCGATAAGGAAAAATACATTGTTGAATTGCAGGATAAGGGGATGCGCGTTGCAATGGTGGGTGACGGAATCAACGATTCCCAGGCGCTGGCCCGAGCAAATGTCAGTATCGCAATGGGAAAAGGTACCGATATCGCAATGGATATTGCTATGGTTACGCTTATGACTTCCGACTTGATGTTGCTTCCTAAAACATTTATTCTTTCGGGTAAAACCGTACGACTAATCTATCAGAACCTCTTTTGGGCTTCTATTTATAACTTGATCAGTATTCCGTTGGCTGCCGGAGTGTTATGGCTTTTTGGAGGACCTCTCTTGAATCCCATGATCGCAAGTGCTGCCATGGCCTTCAGTTCGGTGTCGGTTGTGTTGAATAGCCTGCGCTTGAAATGGAGTAAGATCTGACGGAATGAACGAATGTGTGTTCTGAAATCTTTTGATGTCAAATAATTGAACAAATTGCAAATGAAAACGTACAAATTCAAGACAAATGCCAAATGTGGCGGCTGTACTACTAAAATCGATGCAGCATTGAAAAACAATCCTGAATCCGGAAGTTGGACTTTTGATCTTCAGGACCCGAATAAGGTATTGACCATTACGACGGAACTTCCTGCAGAGAAGGTTGTGAAGATTGTAAATGAGGCTGGTTACAAAGCGGAAGAGCTCTGACCTCAATAACCGGATGTGATAAAAATCGACAAGAGCCCTTCTCTGAAACGAGAAGAGCTCTTTGGGTTTTATAACCCCTTTGATCAAATAACCATACGATGTATGGCGACCAGTACTTTAAAACAGACTTTCGATGTTTCTTCACTAAAGAAACACCCTCAAAAGGTATGTTCTCATTGGTTGGTGTATTCCACCACGGACTTTTTGAGTAGGAAAGCCTCCAATGTGTTGCAAGTGTCATTAATCTTCTGATAAAATAACAAGAAGCATTTAAAAATAGTTCTGATGATTCTCTGTTTTTTTTGTGTTTCAGCTGTTAATATTCAGTAGATTACCTCCCAATATAACTCCTTTTACGAGAGGCTCGGTATAGGCATAAGGGATATATTCAAGTGAAGGGAGCGGTTTAAGTATTTGTAGATCCGCTCTTTTTCCGATCCCGATACTTCCGCGGGAGTCACCCAAGAGAAGCGCCTTCGCTCCATTACGAGTAGAAGCTTGAATCGCTTCAGAAACACACATGCCCATTTTCAAACAAGCAAGGGAGATCATGAATTTCATATCGCCCGAGGGATTGGTTCCGGGGTTGAAATCGGAAGCTAATACAACCTGTAAACCTGCATCGATCATTTTTCTAGCCGGAGGATAGGGAGAACTCATGAAGAATGCGCATCCCGGAAGCAGAGTCGGCATGGTTCGCGAATGTTTCAGTAATTCAATTTCCTCGTCATTCATTACCTCGAGGTGATCAACCGTAATGGCGCCCTGGCGAACGGCACAACCGATCGCTCCCGAATGCGTGAATTGATTGGCATGAAGTCGGGGAATGAGGCCTAAACTCTTTGATGCCATTAAGATCCGTTCTGTCTGTTCCACACTGAAGAATCCCTTTTCACAAAATACATCTACGAACTCTGCCAGATTTTCTTTTGCTACGACAGGAAGCATTTCGCTGATAATTTGTTCTACATACGCATCGCGCTTCTCCCTGAAAGGTTCAGGAAAAGCATGCGCACCTAAAAATGTAGCGCAAATGGTGAGAGGCGTATGCTTCTTTAATTCTTTGATTAAACGCAGCATACGAATCTCTTGTACGGGAGTCAGACCGTATCCCGATTTAATCTCCACGGTGCCCGTTCCGTTCCGAACCAACTGATCTAATCGCATCAAGGCATTTTCCAGCAGTTCCTCGTCTGAGGTGGATTCCATTTTCCGAGCCGAATTAAGTATTCCACCCCCTCGTTTACTAATCTCCTCATAAGACAATCCCCTTAGCCGGTCAAACAGTTCCGTTTCACGGGATGTGGGAAAAAGAAGGTGTGTGTGCGAATCGCAATAGGAGGGGAGAATATCTCCTCCTCCAATGTCAATGATTTCCGTTATGCTTTGTAAGATTCCTTCTGCAGCTAACTCTTTTTTTAAGGTTTCCTCTTTGCCGTAACGGGCGATCTTTCCAGCTTCAATTAGGAGTGCCGCTCCTTCGATTACAGGCAGGTGAGACATTTGTTCGTTCCATCCGTCATCCACATTTACCAGCCTTCTGATGCCAATAATCAGACTGCGTTGAGTTTTGGGTGTCATATCAAGAGCGTTTTAGTGTGCGTCGTATAAAATCAACCGCCTTGTTCATATGATTGTACATCACCTCATCATTTTCGATGAAAGGAACCTCCTTACGAAATTCAGTGACGATTCCCTCTAACGTGTGGGAGGTTTGAAGCGGACGTCGAAATTCCAGCGCCTGTGCCGCATTGAACAACTCTACGCCGATCACCCTTTCTGAATTCTCAACCACTCGATACAGTTTAGTAGCTGCGTTGGCTCCCATACTCACATGATCTTCCTGACCCTGTGAAGATTCGATGGAATCTACCGAAGCCGGCGAACAGAGTTGCTTGTTTTGGCTGATGATGGAAGCTACGGTGTATTGCGGAATCATAAATCCGCTATTCAGTCCGGGATTCGCCACAAGGAATTTCGGTAACTCGCGTACGCCTTTGATCAGTTGGTAGGTACGCTGACCGGAGATAGAGGCTAATTCGGCAACTGCGATTGCTAAATAGTCCATCGCCATAGCGAGTGGTTCTCCGTGAAAATTTCCGGCAGAAATAATCAGATCCTCTTCGGGTATAATCGTAGGATTGTCTGTGACACTGTTGATTTCGGTAGTGAGTACATCTGAACAGAAATCGATTGTCATGGCTGCAGCTCCGTGTACCTGTGGAATACATCGGAAAGAGTAGGGGTCTTGTACGTGTTTTTTTGGCCGGTCAATCAGTTCACTGCCCTCCAGCAATTCGAGCATTTGTTTTGCGGTCTCGATTTGTCCTTTGTGAGGTCGTACACGGTGCATTGCCGGATGGAAAGGTTCCTTCCGTCCATCAAAGGCATCGAGAGAGAGCGCACCTGCCGTATTGGCCCAGCGTAACAAGTTACGGGCATGGATCACGGCCCATACTCCGTAGGCACTCATGAACTGAGTACCGTTGATCAGCGAAAGTCCCTCTTTGGATTGCAGTTTGATCGGCTGCCAACCAAAGCTAGCCAATACTTCGGAGGCCGGTTTCATCTTCCCTTTATAATATACATTTCCGATACCCAAAAGCGGTAGGCTTAGGTGAGCAAGCGGAGAAAGGTCACCCGAAGCGCCCAACGATCCCTGTTGATAGACTACCGGCAGAATATCGTGGTTGTAAAAGTCGATAAGGCGTTCCACCGTAAGTAGTTGTACGCCTGAATAACCGTACGCGAGAGACCGGATTTTCAGCAGAAGGATGAGTCGGACGATTTCCTGAGGCACCTCGTCTCCCATGCCACAGGCATGGGAGACGATCAGATTGGTTTGTAGCTGAGAAAGCTCATCGGGTCCCACCTTGATATCGCACAACGATCCGAAACCGGTATTGATGCCATAGATCGGTTCTGTCTGTGTTTTCATTTTATCATCAAGATACTCGCGGCAACGACGAATTTTTTGTACGGCTTCTTCAGATAGACGCAGGTGTTTGTGGTTTGATACGATATCGTGTATTTCGGCAATCGTCAGTTCTTTGCCTGTGATATAATGTTCCATGGTATTTGTATTTTAAGGTTTTAAAAGAGCGCATCTATAAGCGCTTCGTTCGGAATATTCGGAAGGGTAACTTTCAAGTCCGGATTTCGCTCCATCTCACGTTTGATTGTGTCTATCGCCCCTTCGTTACGTGCCCAACTTCTGCGGGCTATTCCATTGTTAACGTCCCAAAGGAGCATCATCTTCAACCTGCGTTCCGAATCAGCTGATCCGTCGAGCGTCATTCCGAAGCCTCCGTTTACCACTTCGCCCCAACCTACGCCTCCACCATTGTGAATGGAAACCCAGGTTGCCCCTCTGAATGAATCTCCGATTACATTGTGAACGGCCATGTCTGCCGTAAAGGAGGAGCCGTCATAGATATTCGAAGTTTCGCGGTAAGGTGAATCGGTTCCGGATACATCGTGATGATCACGTCCAATCACTACCGGTGCCGATATCTCCCCTTTGGCTATCGCATCATTAAAGGCTTTGGCAAGGGCGATACGCGACTCTGAATCGGCATAAAGAATGCGCGCTTGAGAACCCACAACAAGTTCGTTGGCACCTGCCGCTTCAATCCAACGGATGTTGTCGTCCAACTGTTGCATGATGTTTTCGGGTGCATTCTTTCGGATTCTTTTCAATACTCTGGTTGCGATGCGGTCTGTGATTTCCAAATCTTTCGGATCGCATGAGGTACAAACCCAACGGAAAGGCCCGAAGCCGTAGTCGAAAAACAACGGTCCCATGATGTCTTGTACGTAAGAAGAATATCTGAAATCACCATTCTCCAAAAGGATATCTGCACTTGCCCGGGAAGCTTCCAGCAGAAAAGCATTCCCATAATCGAAGAAATACATCCCTTTAGCGGTCAGTTTGTTGATCGCAGCCACATGGCGGCGCAATGTCTCCTGCACGCGGCGACGGAACTCTTCGGGATTCTCAGCCATCATCTTGTTGGATTCCTCAAAAGAGAGTCCCACCGGGTAATATCCCCCTGCCCAAGGATTATGCAACGAAGTTTGATCCGAACCGATCTCCACCTCGATTTCGTTTTCCGCCAATTTTTCCCAGAGTTCTACGATATTTCCCTGATAAGCCATCGAAACAACCTCTTTTTTCTCTCTAGCCGTTTTGATCCGGCTTAATAACTCATCCAGATCGGTGTGTACTTCATCTACCCAACCCTGCTCTTTTCTGCGGGCGATGGCTTTGGGGTTTATCTCAGCCACGACACTTATAACTTCCGATATATTTCCTGCTTTCGGTTGTGCACCGGACATCCCCCCCAATCCCGAAGTAACAAACAGGGCTCTTTTATCCGTGTCGAATCCTTTTTTCTTCCGAAGCGCATTCATCACCGTGATCGTTGTACCGTGCACGATTCCCTGCGGACCGATATACATGAAAGAGCCCGCGGTCATCTGTCCGTATTGTGAAACACCGAGCGCATTGAATTTTTCCCAATGATCTTTCGATGAATAATTGGGTATAACCATACCGTTCGTAACCACAACTCGCGGAGCATCGGGGTGAGAGGGGAAAAGTCCCATCGGATGTCCCGAATAAAGCACCAATGTTTGTTTGTCGCTCATCTCAGAAAGGTATTTCATCGCCAGACGATATTGTGCCCAGTTTTGGAAAACGGCTCCGTTGCCTCCGTAAGTAATCAGTTCATGGGGATGCTGGGCCACCACCTCATCCAGATTATTCTGAAGCATTAACATAATGGAGGCGGCTTGGGTGCTCTTCGCCGGATAATGCTGTATCGGGTGTGCATAAATCTTCTCCTCCGGACGGAAGCGGTACATGTAGATCCGGCCGTATTTCTCCAATTCTTCTGCGAATTCCCCTGCCAACCGGTCATGAAGTTCCGGTTTGAAATAGCGAAGCGCGTTCTTAACCGCCAATTTCTTCTCGTTTTGATTCAGAATTTGTTTTCTTACCGGTGCATGGTTTACGGCTGTTTCGTATGCTTTCTCATTGGGTAAATCAGAAGGGATGCCACCCTCTATTTCCTGTCGGAATCGTTTCTTGTTCATAAAGATGTCTCCTTCTTATTTATATTTACTTTCGGCCACCGCTTTTTCCACCCGCTCTCTCAGCTCATTTGCTTTTTGTAGAATGGAATGAACGGTTTCTTGGTTTTTGATGGATTCGGTATTGATCAATACGTTTTGGTAAGCCCCTTCAGCAGCTGCGCCTACAGCTTGGAATCCCACCAATACGTCCGAAGCTGAATTGGGATTTCCGTTTAATAGCATCTCTTTCAAAAGAGGAATTACTGCAGCTACGGTCTCCAGTGTATGAAGTGGCACTTGAGCTGCATAGATATTGGCTTTCTCCATGGCTTCGCGGTAAAGTTCTTTTTCATGCTCTGTGGTTTTCGGCATCTTGAAACAAGCCATTACACGGTTGAATGCCTGTGTGTCTTCATCCACAAGTTCCAGTAATTGTTGCATGAGTTTCTGTCCCTTTACGGCAATGTTGGAAAAATAGTCCCATCGCTCGTCCCAACCTCTTTTATGAGCGGATAAGTTAGCGACCATTGTGCATAGCGCTACCCCCATGGCTCCCATGTAGGCAGATACAGAACCTCCCCCCGGTGCGGGCGATTCACTGGATGTTTCTTCTGCAAAAGCGCGTAAAGAGAGATCGATCAGTTTTTTAGGCTGTTCTTTATCGCGGATAAGATATTCGAGTACTTTTTCATTCGGGTCGAATGGTTGCAACTCGCTAAGCCCCATGCTTTTTGATGCGATTCGAATAACTTCCTCTTCCGGAATCCCCTTTGAACGTTCCTGTTTTTCTAGGAAGTAGTTGCCTGCATCGAGAAGCACCCGTTTCGGCACTACACCTACAATTTCAGTTCCGGTAACTCTTATTCCTCTTTGTGCTGCTTTGTGACATACTTCATCGAAGGCGATGTGCAGCGGAGTCTTGCTCAAGTCATTGATATTCATGGATACTTGAGCGATGCCGTACTCATCGATGAACCAACCGATGGCTTTTGTTCCCGGAAGTGTTCCCGGAGTCATGAGCGGTTCGCCCTTTTCATCGCGCAAGATTTTACCAGTAAGTGAACCACCTTCTCTTTGAGGACGTCCCTTTTCTCGCACATCGAAAGCGATGGCATTGGCGCGTCGGGTAGAAGTCGTATTCAGATTGAAGTTCACCGCAATCAGAAAATCACGTGCACCCACGGCGGTGGCTCCTGTTCGGGCTACCGAATCGGAATAGGATTTTGGACCGAAATCAGGTTGCGTGGCAGGATTGGAAAAACGTTTCTCCAGCCCTTCGTATTCTCCCTGTCTGCAAACAGCCAGATTTCTTCTTTCGGGTGTATATGCTGCTGCTTCATAGGCATAAACCGGAATCCCGGCCTCTCGTCCAATGCGTTCGCCTAAACGGCGTGCCAACACAGCCGTTTCCTCTAATGAGATTCCCGATACCGGAATTAAAGGAAGAACATCCGTGGCTCCCATCCGAGGATGAGCTCCTTTATGTTTTCGCATGTCGATGAGTTCAGCTGCTTTCTTTACGCCGCGGAAAGCCGCTTCGCAAACCGCATCCGGTTCGCCGACAAAGGTCACGACTGTTCGATTTGTCGCTTTTCCCGGATCCACATTGAGCAATTTGATATTTTCTACAGATAGAATAGCCTCTGTAATGGCTTCTATGACCGACATGTCTGTACCTTCGCTGAAGTTCGGTACACATTCGATTATTCGTTTTGACATAAAATTGAAGATTTAAGGTGTGTTTAATGGCACTTAATATACTGAATTGTGTTCGTATAAAGCGTTGTATCTGCTCTTAAACATTGGATTATTCGTTAATTTATAACCGATTTTGTGCGGTTTGGAGATACTAAATGAAAAAAAAATAAACAAAATGCGAACAAAAAATTATTTTATTTGTTTTAAAATTATCAAGTTTTTCAAGATGTATGCGGATTTGTTACAGATGCATTATTGTGGTTTTTTAGATTAGGGTAAAAAAGAGAGACCTTTTTCCGGGAGCGGAAAAGCAGGTCTCTCTTTTTTATGTGTCATTTTAGAGGTTCTGTTGATCGGGTCAAAAATGGAATTCGTAGAGTACAGGGCAAAAAAAAACCTGCTATTCTCGTTTTGAGACCGGCAGGCGTACATTGATAAATCACACGTGAAGTAGTTGCAAGGTTCAGATAGTGGTTTTTGAATGTTTATATAATAATGTTCTTCTCACTTGAGAAAGGTTTTTCGCATAAAATCCTGCGAGGAGGAGCTTATTTTGCGGAAGACCTGTTGGATTATGCTGCGAACTTTGTCGCTGCATGCGCTGATCCGGCTACATTTTGAACATAATTTAGAATTTGTTCAGCGTCGTAGCTGAAAGATCGGTCATCGGTGTAGTCTTTCAAATCGGCATTTGCATCGTTTTGGCTGAAATACACTCTACACTTCGTTTCATCGTTCATTTCAATCACTGTAACCATTGAAATCTGACCCATTTCGTTTTTCAACATAAGTCTTTTCAATTCAGGATAGTAAATAAAACCTTTTGAAGTTAATTCGCTCAATAATAAATCTTTAACTGTACTCATAATCGTAATTTTTTAAAAGTTTCGGGCTGACGCACATCGCATCAGCAGATTTATCTGACCTTACAATAATTCAACGAGCTCTTGTATTTGATCAGTCCCCCATTAGGACTTTCTCATTTACACCACAAAGATAAGCATAAATGTTATACAGCATCTTTTTTTGATGTTACAAAATGATGAATATTTGAAATTCTTTTCTATTCCTTTTAAACGAAAGAGATCATCTTAATTCGGAAAATAACAGAAACAGAACATATAAAGAGTTTAAGTTGTTTCTAATATAAAAAAATAATTCTTTTAACTTCAAAAAGTTTAGAACCATGAGAGTAGTTGTGATTAACGGTAGTCCACGAAAAAAAGGAAATACCTCTATTGCATTGGAAGCGGTTTGCAAAGTGCTTCGGCAAGGTGGCGTAGAAACGGAGTTTATCCATGTGGGTAATAAAAATATTCACGGATGCATCGCCTGTAATAAATGTGTGGAGAATAAGAATGAACGCTGCATTATTAATAATGACGAAGTGAATGAATGGCTTCAGATCCTTAAGGATGCAGACGGTATATTGTTAGGATCCCCGGTTTATTATGCGGGAATTGCCGGAACAATGAAGTGTTTTTTGGATCGGGCTTTTTATGTTGCATATGCCAACGGTGGCTGGTTTACCAACAAAGTAGGCGCAGGAGTAGTGGCATTGCGTCGCGGAGGAGCTACCGCAACCTATTCCGGTTTGAACTTCTATCTTGGAATGTCGCAAATGCTCATTCCAACTTCCACTTACTGGAATATGGCACACGGAGCCGCCCCCGGAGAAGCCATATGCGATGGAGAGGGAATGCAGGTGATGGAAAATCTGGGAAAAACCTTCTTATGGCTTCTTCAAATGAAAGAAGCTACCAAAGAAGGTGTGCCTCTTCCTGTTTACAATGAAACAATTCGGACGAATTTCATTCGATGAATGCATCAGCCACATACCTTACTTACATACCTTATCCATCCAGTCAAATAATTCACCAAGATCATAATCTCCCATATGAGGTCGGTTCCACGCAAGTTCAAAATCGACCTCATATCCTTTATTCTTTAGTAAGGTAGCAACAATAACTTCAATTGCAAAGCTCGTATTGTTGTCTATCGTACCATAACGGATATGCCAGAATTGCGAGGTATTCGTATTTGGTGTACCAATATAATATAACGGATTCATCATTTTGATGATTGTTTCCGCTGCAAGAGGTCCTTTTGTAGGATCGTTCTTATAGGAATATTCCGTGAAATGCTGGGCATTAATCGCTTCCGTTCCGAAGAGATGATTCTCTGGGGCGCTTAGATCAAAGGTGTCAAAAGCCGGAGGCGATTTCATTCTTTTCATATTACGGATGCAACCTTCAAAATCTAATCCGGTTACCTTCCCGTTTTGTATGGTCAACCAACTGACATTCGAAAGATCCTTTCCTGCGTCTAGTGCCTTTTGTGCAGCTTGTATTACATACGATCCCACATAATCTCTGAAATTTCCAAATCCTTGTTCATCGAGCAGAAGGGTATTGCCTTTTTCATCCTTTATGTTGAGACTGTTGAGGTAGATTGGAAATTGAACCTTTAATTGGTTTGATACTTCTATTTGTTTCTCCGAGAGTTGATCTGAAGTCGTTTTGTTGGGAGTGATTCCTGAAATCATATCCATCATTTGTGCTTCATAGGTATTGATTCCGTTAAATTGCCACTCATAGGCGCAGTCTGCATGATCCAGATCTGTGATGGGACAATAGGCGGAAACTGCAAAAATGTGATCGGGAACATTCGCTGCACCGATCTCTTCCAGGTAGGGTTTATAATCGAGATTATCGCCGGTTGCTCCTAAAAGCAGAGACATTGCACCTCCCGCACTGGTTCCATTGGAGATAATGCGCTCTTTGTTTCCGGGGATTTTTTTGTCATTATATCTCAGATAACATACTGCGGCTTTCAAATCCACTAAACCGGCAGGCGCTTTCCCGGTGAATATGCCATCGGCATTCTTCAGGCTGCGTCCCCTAGCGCCTGCAGATGCTACTATGTACCCTTTTGATAGGGCATAATGGATGGCTGATCCCTCTTTCATGTTTCCTGCGAGGGGAGGTGGAGTCCGATGCGTATTTCCCCCGGGCAACTGTCCGAATATATCTCTTTTCCCGGCATCATTCAGTGTTTTGGGCTGAGCCGGCATATATCCTCCTATTCCGTTCGGAAAGAAAATGGGGGCAGATTCAATCGAATAGCCATTGATGGATTCGTTATGAAAATAACCTTCCGGGATATAGATATTCATTTTTTGATAAGCCGTGTCTATAGGATTGGCTACATATATAATATTCTCAAAAGCGCGCACCTTATATTCCTTATTCTCGAAGGTAAAACTCTGAATGGTGTAACGGTTGGCATCAAATTCAAGAGGAAAGGTTTCCTGTACCCCTTTCACGATTGGTGAAATACCCATAATCAATAGAATTAATAATCCGATTGTTTTCATATAAAGAACATTTTGGGTGGATATTTATACAAATGAAATCGCCATAGCTAACCCAGAGTTGAGTTGCCCAACCGAAGGTATATAGATGGCGTATTTGACCTAAATGTATATACAAATAAATAACACCCGGCTTTTTAAATCGGTTATATTAAATTCTCCTTTTTTGAAATTATTAATAATATAATAATCTTGGAAGTCTGTTTCTAAAAAACTACACATTTATCGTATCGACTTCAATTTTAAATGCTGTAAATGGATGGTGTTTCGGGCTTTAACCGATTTAGTTCATTTTGTAAACCATTTTCGATAAATGATTATAAAGGTTTTTTATTTGTTATATATGGCTCAACAGTGTAAATTTGTCCGTTACTAAATAAAGCCAGAGTTTAAAATGCCGAAAATATCAGAGCGCGGGATTGTGATGCCCGCTTCTCCAATTCGAAAATTAGTTCCGTTAGCGAACGCTGCAAAAGCAAGAGGGGTAAAGGTTTATCACCTGAATATCGGACAGCCCGATTTGCCTACTCCGCAAGTTGCACTTGATAAATTGAAAGAGATTGACCGTACGATTCTGGAGTATAGCCCGAGTGAAGGGATTCTAAGTTATCGTACCAAATTGGTCGATTATTATGCTACGTATAATATTAATGTAGCGGTTGATGATATTATCGTAACGACAGGTGGTTCAGAAGCCGTACTTTTCTCCTTCATGGCCTGTTTGGATCCGGGTGATGAGATTATCGTACCTGAACCTGCGTATGCCAATTACATGGCTTTTGCTATTTCTGCGGGAGCCGTAATCAAAACAATTCCGTCATCGATTGAAGAGGGATTCGCTTTGCCTTCGGTTGAGAAATTCGAAGAATTGATTTCCGAACGCACCAAGGGTATTCTTATTTGTAATCCGAATAATCCGACCGGTTATCTGTATACGCAGAAAGAGATGAATCAGATTCGTGACCTGGTTAAGAAATACAATCTGTTCCTTTTCTCGGATGAGGTATATCGTGAATTCTGTTACACGGGAGCACCTTATATCTCTGCTTTCCATCTGGAAGGTATTGAAGAGAATGTTATTTTGATCGATTCTGTTTCAAAACGTTACAGCGAATGTGGTATTCGTATCGGCTCATTGGTGACGAAGAATAAAGAAGTGCGCCAGAGTGTGATGAAATTCTGTCAAGCACGACTAAGTCCTCCTTTGATCGGGCAGCTGATCGCAGAAGCCTCTTTGGATGCTTCGTCCGAATACATGTTGGATACTTACAATGAATATGTAGAGCGCCGTAAATTCCTGGTAGACGGACTGAATCGTATTCCCGGATGTTATTCACCTATTCCGATGGGCGCTTTCTACACCATGGCGCGTATTCCGGTTGAAGATGCTGAGGACTTTTGCGCCTGGTGTCTGGAACACTTCGAATATGAGGGCCAGACCGTGATGATGGCACCGGGTTCCGGTTTCTATACCACTCCGGGATTAGGAAAAGATGAAGTGCGTATTGCCTACGTATTAAATAAAGAAGATCTGCAGAAAGCGCTGGTCGTTCTAAGTAAAGCATTGGAAGCATACCCAAGAAGAAAATCATGAACCTTGAATTATTCATTGCAAGACGCATTCATTTCAGTAAAGACGGTGACAAGCGAAACGTGTCGCCCCCTGCAATTCGTATAGCGATAGCAGGTATTGCCATCGGCTTGGCTGTAATGATACTCTCTGTAGCTATCGTCATCGGATTTAAAAATGAGGTTCGCGCCAAAGTGATTGGTTTCGGGTCTCACATTCAGATTACCAATTTCGATAGTAATACAACCTATGAAACCAACCCGATTGCCGTAACTGATTCGGTTCTCAATGTAATAAAAGAGGACCCTAGGATTACGCATATCGAGCGTTTCGCTACGAAACCGGCCGTTCTGAAAACGGATTCGGCTTTTATGGCAGTTGTACTGAAAGGCGTCGGGCAGGAATATGACTGGGATTTCTTCAAAACAAATATGCTTGAAGGGGAGACCCTCTCACTCTCAGATTCCGTGACATCGAATGATGTGATCATTTCACGTTATATTGCCGATAAGATGAACCTTAACCTGGGGGATTCTTTTCTGACTTATTTTGTCGGTGATAACATCCGTGCGAGGAAATTTAGGATCAGAGGCATCTATCAGACCAATTTCACTGAATATGATAAGTTGTTTTTGGTGGGCGATATGAGGCATGTTCAGCGATTGAGTAATTGGAAAAGCGACCAAGTAAGCGGCATGGAGCTACGTGTGGCTGATTATGACCGTGTGGATGAGATCTCTGAAGATCTGTACTTCAAATTGCTGGGTGGGGCTGATCCTTATGGCGGACATTATTATGTTCGCTCCATCAAGGAGTTAAATCCGCAAATTTTCTCATGGCTTGATCTGCTTGATATGAATGTGTGGGTTATTCTGGGACTGATGTCTGTTGTGGCTGCATTTACCATGATTTCAGGATTGCTTATTATTATCCTTGAACGAACCAATATGATTGGGATTCTGAAGGCATTGGGCTATTCGAACCTTGGCATACGAAAGGTGTTTCTTTATATCTCTCTTTTTTTAGTTGGAAAAGGTTTGATATGGGGTAATATAATCGGAATTGCGATTTGTTGGTTGCAAAGTAGGTTTCACTTCATAAAACTTGATCCTGAAACCTATTACATTCCTGCAGTGCCGATCGATTTGAACCTCTTATATGTTTTGCTGCTAAATATCGCTACCGTCTTCATATCGCTGCTGATTCTGATAGGACCCTCGTATGTAGTGAGTCGTATTAGTCCGGTGAAAGCGATACGGTTTGAATAATAAAAAAAAACGGAATTACGCCCGGCCTGTTACAGGCGCCAGGTGTAATTCCGTTTTTTGTTGAAGAAATTCTCTATTTTGAAAAAAAGGTTACTGATCGGTGTGAATAAGTCAAAGATGGGTGCGGTAAAGAAGAAACGCCGGGTATTCATTTTTTTCCCGGTAATGAACCAGAAGAGAGACAATAGCAGACAACGGATGACGACGAGAGCAGCAGTGGCACTTGCCAGGGCAATGTTAGACGTTCCTGCTAATAAAATCAATACTGCAATTATGTAAAAGAGGTAGCGAGTGGTACTTTCAAAGCCGAAAAATAACTTTGATGCTGAGTTGTAAAACTGCGACGTGAATGCACCATTACGTTTTAACTGTCGCCAACCGGCTTTGTTGGAGTCGAAAGATGCATTCATAAACGCACCCTCCGAGAGTTCTACTCGTGTATTGCTTTCTGTGGCGATCTGATTGATGAATAGGTCGTCATCCCCCATTTGAAGGTGCATGAATTTTGAGAATCCTTTCTTTTCAAAAAAACGCACTTTGCGGTAAGCAAGGTTTGTGCCTTCTCCGATAAACGGTTTAACAGCGATGGTATAACCGAAAATTCGAATGGAACGGAGTAGAAGATCAAAGGCTACAAATCGTTCGCCGATTCCCTTTCTCTTTTCGAAAGAGGTGTAACCCAATACAATATCTGTCTTTTCCGTGAAATTGCGGGCGATTAGTCGAAGCCATTGGTTGCTTTGTGGTGAACAGTTCGCGTTCGAAAGCGCTACGATGTCGTATTTTGCAGCTTTAATCCCCAATGTAAGCGAAAGTTTCCTGCGACTAAGATTTCTTGCTCCATCCGCAAGGAAGGTGTGATAAAGGTTATCGTATTTCCCCTCGTAGATTGATAGTACATCTTCCGTTTCGTCCGTTGATCCGTCATTTACAACAATTACCTCGAATTTGGGATAATCCTGATCTAGAAAAGCTCCCAAGTGTTTATTGAGTTGTTCCGAATCGTTGTTGGCATAGATGATTACCGAGATACCCGGTTCGCTGTCTGAAAAAGAAACTTTTCCTTTTTTTTCTTTATTGATTTGAGCAAGCGGACGTCGGTAAAAGAAGAGGTAGTAAGAGAGTTGAATTAAGAAAACCAGAATCAATATAAGGAATAAAACCGGTTGTAAGGAGATTAATGATTGTATAGAGCCCATAATATATAAGCATGAGGATTTATGATGTTACAAATATACAAAAAGAGGTTGTCTAAAATCCATATTCCTGAAATAGGTGGCCGTTTTTCCGCTATAAAAGGCATTTGAGCTCTTTTTAATCCGTTTATAATTCTTAACCTTCCTTTGTTTATAGCGAAACCCTCCTTTATTTATAGCGAAATGATCCTATATAATTACTTCTTCAGTGCTTTGAAGCAGCCTCTTCAGTGCTTTGAAGCAGCTTCTTCAGTGCTTTGAAGCAGCCTCTTCAGTGCTTTGAAGCAGCCTCTTCAGTGCTTTGAAGCAGCCTCTTCAGTGCTTTGAAGCAGCTTCTTCAGTACTCTGAAGCGGCTTCTTCAGTACTCTGAAGCAGCTTCTTCAGTACTCTGAAGAGATGAACGAACTGCTTCTCGGAAGAAATTACTCCTTTTAATTTTAATTTTACTCGTATTGATTTCTGTATTCTTCCGATTTCTTCTCCTCAAGATGGGCCAGTTCTGAAGCAAACATAAAAAGAAGCAAATATAGGAAGAAGCAGACACAGAAATCAAAAGAGGCTGTCTAAAAACAATTTGTTTTCAAACAGCCCCTTTTGCTTCATGTAAATTAAAGCGTAATTATTTCTTTACACAACTCGAATCACATTTTGCTGATCCGCTGCAATCACCTTTAGTGCGGTCATCACCTTTACGACGGTTGTCGCCTTTGCGACGGTCTCCCTCTTTGCGGTTCGGGCGATTCTCTTTTTTCTGTTGCATCTGTTGGTATTTCTGATATTGCTCAGGTGTCATGATTGCTTTCACCTTTCCTTGGAACTCGTCACGTTCTTTTTGATTCTCGAGGCGTTTCGCATCTTTTTGATCCTTCAGAGTCTGGCGATTTTTCTCCATTTCAACACGACGTTGCTCTTGAAGCTGTTTTAATTCCTGAACCTGTTTGTCTGATAATTTAAGATCCTCGATCATACGTTCTGTCGGATATTGACGGGGTGCAGGATTTTCTTTCTGAGTTTTATTCTGTGCGAAAAGAGTTACTCCGAAGGTAAGACATAAAGCTGCTGCTATTAATTTCAATTTCATAATCTGTTACTTTTAGATGTTTAGTTTTATAATTGACCCGATGGCCGGTCGGTTTTAATAAAGCTTTCAATTACATAGACGGAGGGAAAGTAAAAACGTTTAATTGCAAAATAAAATTTAACATTCTACCTAACAGGAATATTTTATCTTTGTTGATATAGTAATAAAGCAAAATCAGGTATGTCGCAGCCATTAGCAGATCGATTGAGACCAAAAAATCTTGACGAATACATCGGACAGAAGCATCTTGTAGGAGCGGGTGCGGTACTTCGAAAAATGATAGACTCCGGAAATGTATCCTCTTTTATACTTTGGGGACCTCCCGGAGTGGGGAAGACTACGTTGGCTAAGATTATATCAAATCAACTCGATCGTCCTTTCTATACACTTAGTGCCATCCAGTCCGGCGTAAAAGATGTGCGCGAAGTGATCGAAAGTGCCAAGCGTAATCGGATGTTCGACCAAAAGAGTCCGATTCTGTTCATCGATGAGATTCACCGGTTTAGCAAGTCGCAACAGGATTCGTTGTTGGGGGCAGTAGAAAACGGCACCGTGACACTGATCGGTGCTACAACAGAAAATCCCTCTTTCGAAGTGATTCGACCGTTGCTTTCGCGTTGTCAGGTATATACGCTTAAACCGCTTGAGGAGCCTGATATGATGGAGTTACTCGATAGGGCTCTTCATCAGGATTCCGAATTGAAACACCGGGATTTCGATGTGCGTGAAACCGACGCGCTCATTCGTTTTGCCGGGGGCGATGCCCGTAAGATGTTGAACATAATAGATCTGCTTGCGGGAGCCGACGAATCGGATACGGTTGTGATCACAGACCGCATCGTGGTGGAACGGTTACAGGAGAATCCGATGGCTTACGATAAAGGAGGCGAAATGCATTACGATTTAATCTCCGCTTTTATCAAATCAATGCGGGGAAGCGATCCCGATGCGGCGATTTATTACCTGGCCAGAATGGTGGCAGGGGGAGAAGATCCCGCTTTTATCGCCCGCAGATTGATGATTTTCGCGGCAGAGGATGTGGGATTGGCAAATCCGAATGCAATTCTTCTGGCAAATGCCAATTTTGATGCCGTGATGAAGATCGGCTGGCCTGAAAGTCGCATTATCCTTGCTGAGACGACGATCTATCTGGCCTCTTCCCCCAAAAGTAATTCTGCCTATCAGGCAATCAACGATGCCTTGGCTTTGGTCAATCAAACCGGAAACTTACCTGTTCCCCTTCATTTGAGAAATGCACCAACGAAGTTGATGAAGGAGATGGATTATGGGAAAGATTATAAATATGCACACAATTATGAGGGCAATTTTGTAAAACAGGATTTTCTTCCCGAACAGATTAAAAATGTTTCTATCTGGAAACCTCAGAATAATGCGGCTGAAAATAAGCTGTTTGACCAAATGAATTCTCTCTGGAAAGAGCGATATAAGCGTTAATGAGAGAAAGATGATAGAATTGTGTATTAAATTTTTGTAAAATAAAATATCTTTATTTAATTAGGGGTGTAATCATTCGGACGAGACAATTCCGGTGGTTATTCCCTTAATCTTAATACATACAACAAATATTAGTGAGTATGAAAAAACACAATTTTTATGCCGGACCATCGATATTGAGTCCGTACACCATTGAAAATACAGCCGCTGCTGTAAAGGATTTTTCAGGTATGGGCTTGTCTCTTTTAGAGGTGTCTCATCGTAGCAAACAATTTGTAGCTGTGATTGATGAGGCAACCGCTTTGATTAAAGAGTTATTGAATATTCCGGAAGGATACGATGTGCTTTTCTTGGGTGGTGGTGCAAGCATGCAGTTCTGCATGGTTCCATACAATATGTTAAACAAAAAAGCAGCATTTACAGAAACCGGTACCTGGGCAAAGAATGCCATTAAAGAGGCTAAATTCTTTGGTGAAGCAGTGGTAGTCGGGTCTTCTGCGGATAAGAATTTCTCGTATATACCAAAAGGTTACACAATTCCTTCCGATTGTGACTATTTTCATTACACATCGAACAACACCATTTATGGTACGGAAGTGATCGGCACTCCCGAATGTCCGATTCCTTTGATTTGTGATATGTCTTCAGACTTTATGTCTTATCCGGTAGATGTGTCAAAATACGCTTTGATTTATGCTGGAGCTCAGAAGAATCTCGGACCTGCCGGGGTAACAATTGTCATCGTGAAACGCGATGCATTAGGGAAAGTAGAACGTCCGATTCCGACGATGCTCAACTACATGACGCATATTGAAAAAGAGTCGATGTTCAATACGCCACCTGTACTTCCGATTTACTCTTGTCTGATGACTTTGAGATGGTACAAAGAGTTGGGTGGTCTGAAAGAGATCGAAAAAATGAATATCGCGAAGGCCGATCTTCTCTATAATGAAATCGATCGCAATAAGTTATTTGAAGGAACAGCAGCAAAAGAAGATCGTTCAAGAATGAACGTTTGTTTTGTGATGGCTCCTGAATACAAACACCTGGAGGAGGATTTCTTGAAATATGCAGAAGCAAGAGGAATGGTGGGAATGAAAGGTCACCGTTCCGTAGGTGGTTTCCGTGCGTCGATCTACAATGCAATGCCAATTGAAAGTGTGCAGGCATTGGTTAACGTAATGCACGACTTTGAGAAGTTATACTAAGGATAAGTTGATGAAATCCCTACGGCCGGGTTGATTCGCAAGCGATTGATTCCGGGGTTCCATCTGTAATGATTAAAATAGAATTCAGATGAAAATCTTAATAGCAACAGAGAAACCGTTTGCATCGGTTGCCATCGCACAAATGCGTGAAGTAATTGAAGAAAACGGCATAGAATTGCTCCTTTTGGAAAAATATCAGAGCAAACAAGAGCTTTTGAATGTAGTGAAGGATGTTGACGGTATCATTATCCGAAGTGATATCATCGATGCCGAAGTGATGGCAGCTGCGCCGAAGTTGCAGATTGTTGTCAGAGCCGGGGCCGGTTATGACAATGTGGATCTGAAGGCCGCATCTGAAAAAGGTATCGTAGTGATGAATACGCCCGGTCAAAATGCCAATGCCGTTGCCGAACTGGTATTCGGTATGTTGGTGATGATGGCTCGTAATCATTATGACGGTACATCCGGCACTGAACTCAAAGATAAGACGTTGGGGCTGCACGCTTATGGAAATGTAAGCAGAAATGTAGCACGGATTGCCAAAGGGTTCGGTATGAAAGTTTTTGCATACGACCCTTTCCTTACTGCGGATCAGATTCAAACAGAGGGTGTACATCCTGTTAAAACGGTAGAGGATCTTTATAAACAATGCCAATATGTTTCATTACATATTCCGGCTACTCCACAAACCATTGGGTCCATCAATTACGATCTTCTTTCCTTGATGCCTAAAGGCGCAACCCTTATCAATACGGCTAGAAAGGAAGTGGTCGATGAAGCCGGCTTGTTGCGTTTAATGGAAGAAAGACCCGATTTTGTATATGTTTCAGATATTCAGCCTGCAAAAGCAGCTGAGTTTGAGGAAAAATGTCCCGGACGTGTGTTCTTTACCCCTAAAAAGATGGGGGCGCAGACGAAGGAGGCGAATGTGAATGCCGGTATTGCTGCGGCTCATCAATCTGTGAATTTCCTGAAAAAGGGAATTGACCGTTTTAGAGTGAACTAGAGCTTACCGGAAAGTGATAAAAAGTAGAGGCTGTCTATAATTCATACGAATGAATAGACAGCCTCTTTTTTTGATAGAAATGCGATTTGATTCCCTATTCGATGCCTTTACTTCGATGGGTTCGAGAAGGTGAGGGTGTTAGAGTCCCAATCTATAGAGTGTCAGATTTTGCACTTCGGCACTCCCTTTATCTGAAAAGAAACGGAGACTGTTGTATGCTTCGGTAGGGAAAATCAAATTGGTCATCGCTATTCTTCCATCGTTTAGAAATACCTCGATGGAGGACTTATCCACGTACACACGTAACCTATAGCTCTTCTCCATCGGAATGGGAGCCCAAGTAGCCAAAGCGAAATCATTGATGTAATTGATTGATTCGGTTTTGCGCCTATCGTGATTCTCGATTGGATGAGGTTTGCTCATTTTTCCGAAATCGACAACTCCGCTTTGGGTCCTGTCAACAATAATTTTCTGTTCTTTTAGGTCCAAAGAGATGATACATTTCTCCCCTTTCTGGTTATATAATTCGAAGCCAACCTCGTCGTTTGTTTTAGGGATGATTGTCATTTCAATCTCAAAAGCACCTTCATTGTGAGCAAGGAGTGATTGGATGTTATACGTTCTATTCACCTCCATGTTTCCTTTGGAGATTGTTTCTTTGCGGAGTGCTTCTGTTTCTTTCACGGGAATTGACGCCAAATAGAAATCGTTGCCTTGCGAATACAGAGATAATTCTCGAGGAAGCGCATTGGCACTTCTGAATTGTTTGGTGGGGACGATGTTTGCATACTGCCAATTGCTCATCCAAGGTACTGCAATGACACGACCTTCTGTATTACCAAAAGTGACGGTCGCATAATGGTCTTTACCCCAATCCAGCCATTTAACCACCTCTGGTTTTGTGTCTGCAACGAACTCTTTTCCATTGAATTCGCCGGTAAAATACTGTGTTCCACTTCCTCCAAACGGAAAGCCCGGATTGATGTTCACTATTAAACCCCATTTTTTATAATCCGGATTCCCATCTACGGGTAGTTCAATCAAGTCTGGGCATTCGAACTGGCTAGGCAACGCTCCGTATCCTTCGCCGAAAGAACTCATGTAACTCCAATCCTTTAGGTTCTCCGAACGAAAGAACTGCATCTCGCTATCGGCCGATACAATCATTACCCATTTCTTGTCAGGGGCATACCAGAATACCTTGGGGTCGCGAAAGTCCTTTCTTTCGGAGGTCAGAATCGGATTTTTATTGTATTTCACGAATGTTCGTCCGTTGTCGTTGCTGTATGCGATGCTTTGCGATTGAATCTGACGCCCATCTTTCTCCGAGTGTGAGGTGTAGAATGCAATCATGGCATTTTTGCCAAAACCAGCTACATTCTCTTTGTCGATGATGGTGCTCCCGGAAAAGATATGACCGAGTGTATCTCGGGAGAGTGCCGGATTGAGTTGTTGCCAATGGATCAGATCGCGACTTACCGAATGTCCCCAATGCATATTTCCCCACATTGATCCATAGGGGTTGTATTGGTAAAATAGATGATACTCGCCATCTTTATAGATAAGTCCGTTTGCATCATTCATCCACCCATAGAGTGGGGTGTGGTGGAAAATAGGACGAAATTTCTCTTTATTCGTCGTATCGAAGGTGTCTGATAATGTTACTTGTTTCTGCCACAACATCTCTTCTTCGGAACGTTTGATGCGCAGCGTGATTTCTTTACTGTTGGGAGGTAGCGCAAAAGGTACGAAATAATCTACGGAATCCTTTGCCAATCGGATATCCATCTCAACCTCGCCTTCTGGGTTTCCCGCAAGAGACACCTGATTTTCGAATGAAGACTCTTCAATGGGAAGAAGTAGGTATTTTGCATCTTTATGTATATGTACCAACGTGGTGCTGTCATTCAGCTGTTCGAATGTAATCTCTTTTTTAGTATTTAAGCAAGATGAAATACTCGTTATTGCGAGAAACCCGAGTAGTAGATCGATGCTCCTTCTTATTTTATTCTTCATATTTTTTCAATTTATCCATCCGCTGAACTTTTTCTATTCTCTTTCATTTAAACAGCTAGTAAACGGCAAAAGTTTAACTTGTGGTCTTTGTTTGTTCGAGTTGTTTTTGTTCTTTATCGAATTTATTTACGACCAATTGATTATATTTATCAGAATAAATACTATTTTACGGTGTGATAATCTAGGTTTGCCTTTTGGAGAAGGTTTTTAACTGAGATTTTAATGAGATTAATTCAGTGCTAAAGGTGTTGTAGTGTGGAGATTGTTGGTGCGGATAGTTGGTGACGAGGCTTCTTGTTGCCCTATATAGTGCTGGATTTGAATAGACTGACTTGTTGAAATCGGCTTTTGTTAGTAATGGTAAAAATATATTAAATATTAACAGGCTGTTGGATGTATTGATGGGTAGTTTATTTATATTTGTAAACAAACATAAAAATATTACTGTTCAGAAAGGGAGAGATATGATTGGACGATTAAATGAACTGGAAAATCAAGTGCTGGATATATTACAGAGATCTGATCTTTCGGAATTAGATGAAATAAAACGAGTTCTTGGGAATTTGAATTATGCGGTTGATTCTGCTAAAATCGGAATCTGTCAATGGAACTATCAGCAAGAGATAGGGGTTGCCAATAGTCAGTTTCTTAAAAACTTCGGGATTAAAGATGCTATGTCATTTTATGAGTCGCGTGATTTCATCGGAGCAACTTTCTTTGATGAGGATGTTGCGATGGCTAAGGAACTTGAAACGAAGTTGTTGGCTGGCGAGCTGGACCATTTTATGCTTGATATACGTCAAAATGTGGAGGGTGGTACACGTTGGTGGCGCCATTATATCACGATTAAAGATCGAGAAAAAGGAGCTGACGAAGAGTTGCTGACAGCGGTTATTTGGGAAATTACGGCAGAAAAAGAGTCGATTGAAAAACTAACCAGAAGAGAAACGCAACTAAAAGAGCTGAATAACCGATTGAATTCCACCGTGAAAGAGTTGGAACAGACCAAAACGGAAATCATGGATGCGTACTCTATGTTGGAGTTGGCGCTTTATGATAGCCATGCTTATGTTTGGGACTGGGCTGTTCCGCAAGGAGTTATCAATATCAATATCTCTTTGTCTGCTTTGCCGGCAGCACAAAAAAGAGAGGTGCGTATGAATACGATGACCGTTGATAAAATGCTTGAAAAGATTCATCCGGATGATATCTCAAAGATTCAACTTGATAAAATATCCACATCTTCTTCTGATCTTACTTTTGCCATTGACCTGAGAATCAATTCCAGGGGGGAAGGATACAAATGGTTTGAATTCAGAGGTCGAGTGACGGAAAGAGATATCAACGGGGTACCGTCGCGATTGAAAGGGATCGGATTGGATATTCAATCGCGAAAAGACAACGAGATTGAATTGATCTCAATGAAGGAACGTGCCGAACAATCGGAAAAGATGAAGAGCAGTTTTCTGGCGAATATGACTCAGGAGCTTCGCACGCCACTGAATGCAATCGTTGATTTCTCGGATATATTAGTGAATATCGACAGCAAAGAGGAGCGTTTGAAATACCTTTCGGATATCAAGCGTAACAATGATATATTGCTTGAGTTGATGGAAAGCGTAATGGGTTATGCCGATGAAGGGGAGAAACCGGAAATGCTTAAAGAGGATAAAGTGAATCTTTGGGAGTTCATGGTTGAACTTCAGCAAGTGTATTCAATGAAGATTCAAGGTCCTGTCCGTTTGATCTTCACGAATTCATATGACGATCTGAAAATCATCATTGATAAAGAGAAGCTGGTGCAGATTCTGGATCACCTTCTTACGAATTCTATCAAGTATACCGATGCTGGATACATCAGTTATGGTTATGAGATAAAAGGCGATAAACTGATATTTGTTGTGAATGATACCGGAGTGGGGATTTCACAAGATAAAATGGCAGATATATTCAAGCGTTTTGAAAGTGTAGATGCTCAAACGAACGTCTCAGGTCTCGGGTTGCCGATTTGTAAATCGTTGGTTCGTAAGATGAATGGCGATATTACGGTAAATTCCCAACCGGGAGCCGGATCTAGTTTTGTGATTGAGTTGCCTTTGAAGATTGATTCTTGCGGAAAGGCAAGTGTGATTGAAAAGGAACCGGCTGAAGAACGACGCATCGAGATAAAAAAAGATCTTCCGACAATTTTGGTTGCAGAAGATATCATCTATAGTTACATGATGATGAAAACCATGCTTGAGGATCGGTTTAACGTCATTCATGCGGAAAACGGACAACGTGCGGTTGAATTATTTATGGAGGAGCGTCCCGACTTTATTTTTATGGATATTAAGATGCCTGTTATGGATGGCTTGGAAGCTACTAGACAGATTCGAAAAATATCAAAAGATGTACCTATCATCGTATTAACGGCGTATGCGGTTCGCTCCTTGAAGAAAGAGTCCGCCGAAGCCGGTTGCACGGATATGCTCACGAAGCCAACTACGGCTAAGCAGATCAATGCAACAATCAAGAAGTATATGAAATCGCATTAACAGCGTTCTCATATCTCCTATTTTTGTCACATGAAATACACACCATATAAGCGTCTCCACATCTTCGCCATGTGGAGTACGCTTTCATAAAATCTTAAATCTCATGGCAAAAGTAAAACCATTCAAAGGAGTAAGACCCACTCCAGAATTAGCACCGACTCTATCTTCACGCCCTTACGATGTGCTTTCTTCCGAAGAAGCGCGTCAAGAAGCCGAGGGGCTTGAACATTCACTTTATCATATCATTAAACCGGAAATAGATTTCCCTAAAGGTACCGATGAACACGATCCGGTTGTTTATGATAAGGCAGTGGAGAATTTTCGCATGTTCCAAGAAAAAGGATGGCTTCAACAGGATGATAAAGAGCGATATTACATCTATGCGCAAACCATGGGAGACCGTACGCAATATGGAATCGTAGTGGCGGCGGCAGTGGAGGATTATCTCAATGGATCGATCAAAAAACATGAATTGACCCGTGTGGATAAAGAGGAAGACCGGATGAAGCATGTTCGAGCAAATAATGCGAATATCGAACCTGTTTTTTTCGCTTTCCCCGACAATGTCGAAATGGAAGCGATTATAAAAGATGTCACCGGTAAAAAACCTGTTTATGATTTCACTTCTTCTGAAGGATTCGGACATCATTTTTGGATTATTGATAACCCGGATCAGATCAGCCGAATCACATCGCTTTTTGCCCAGATGCCTGCGCTTTATATAGCGGACGGACATCATCGCACGGCAGCTGCCGCTTTGGTAGGTGCTGAGAAAGCAAAAAATAATCCGACACATTCGGGCAATGAGGAGTATAACTACTTCATGGCTGTTTGTTTTCCTGAATCGCAATTGAAGATTATGGATTACAACCGTTTGGTGAAAGATCTTAACGGCATGACACCGGGTGAATTCTTGACGAATCTAAGCGAAAACTTTATTGTGGAGGAGAAAGGTACAGAAATGTATAAACCTACTCATCTGCATAATTTCTCGCTCTATCTAGATGGATATTGGTATTCTTTGACGGCTAAACCCGGTACGTTCAAGGATTCGGATCCGATCGGCGTATTGGATGTTACCATCTCTTCCGATCTTATTCTGCGTGATTTGCTCGGTATAAAAGAGCTGCGTACGGATAAACGGGTTGATTTTGTAGGTGGAATCAGAGGATTGGAGGAACTGAAACGAAGAGTGGATTCAGGTGAAATGAAAATGGCACTCGCACTTTATCCTGTTTCGATGAAGCAATTGATGGATATTGCGGATACGGGGAACATTATGCCTCCTAAAACGACCTGGTTTGAACCCAAACTGCGATCCGGACTAGTTATCCATAAATTGGATTGAACGTTTTGACAAAATAATTAATAAAAAAGACTAAAGGGATGCAGCATATTTTAAATATGCTGCATCTTTGTTATATAAAACCAATTGTTGCAAAAGCACGATGAAGGAATTCCAGCTTATTCAAAAGTGCAGGGAGAAAGATCGGGAAGCGCAGCGGGAACTTTATGAATTGTATGCAAGAAAGATGCTGACGGTATGTCTGCGTTATTCGGAGGATCTTGAAACGGCTCGCGATCTATTGCAGGAAGGATTTATTAAAGTGTTCGTTTCCCTGGATACATTTAACTTTTCAGGTTCTCTGGAAGGGTGGATCCGGCGTATCATGGTCAATACCTCTTTGGAGTATTTGCGTAAGCACGATATGTTACGAGAGGCAATCGACCTAAGTGCTACGGAAATGGTGCCTTCTGAGATGCCGTCCGTGTTAGATGAGATTTCGGCCAATGAACTGATGGCAATTATCAAAGAACTGCCGCAGGGTTTTAGAGCGGTGTTTAATTTATATGCAATTGAGGGATATTCACACAAGGAGATCGCCGATATGCTGGAAATAACCGAAAGTACCTCGCGTTCACAATATACGCGTGCAAAACGGTTTTTACAGAAACGGTTAGTGGAGATGGATAGTTGTAGTTATGCAAAGAGTGTAGTGTAATATGGAAAGAGATAATTTTGAAGAAATAATCCGGCAGAAGTTAAATCGGTATGCGTCTGATGAGACAATTCCGCAATGGGAGGAGCTTTCAAAGAAACTCTATCCGGAAGCACCTATCCGACCATTTTATAAGCGATATGGAGCAATCGCCGCCTCTTTAGCTGCTTTATTGGCAATCCCGGCAATTCTGATCACAAATAATGAAATATTCGATCAGACATCGCTTGCCGTACAATCTGTGACTCCGGAGGACTTTGATAATGAACTTCGAGTCGGAGATGGTGAGGAGCAATCCGATCAAGGTTTTGTTTCGGATGCGCACACCGCATTGCATTTAGCTACGAATAATGGCGTTGTCGAAGGCATCGCAGCGGGTAAATCGAACACTCCGGTTTCCACTGTAACCGAGGAGTATCCAACAGTAGACTCGTTTATACCTTCAGGTGAGCCATCGGAGGGAAAGGTGGAAGAGGAAGATTCTACACCAACTGTTGAAGATCATTCCATTGGTGAAGATCCGGAAGAGATTACGAAGCATAATCTTCGTCAATTTATTGAAGATGGTGAACGGGCTGCCGAACCTTTTGTTCTTCCGAGAAGAAACGAGAAGAAACGTTTCGCAATAGGTTTGGTCGCTTCAAATTTCTCAACTTCTAAGAATGGTGCCGTTTCGGGAGGAAGTCGTCCTTACCATGAAGCGATCTTGTTGGCATATCCGTTTCCTGCTCTTTCCTTGCGATCGGAAGCCTATAACCGTGACTTGAAATTCAATCACAAGGTTACGCTTACAACCGGGGTTTCCGTCTCTTACGGACTGAACGAGAAGCTTTCGATTGAATCGGGATTAACTTACTCTTATCTTTCTTCGGTATTTACAAAGGAGAGCTATCCGGGTAATGAAGGTGAACAGGAATTGCATTATTTGGGAGTTCCGGTGAATATCTTATATGAATTCATCAGTTGGAAACGACTCCGATTGTATGCCGGTGCCGGAGGACGCGTGGATTTCAATCTTTCGGCCAATCAGAAATCGATTACCAAGGGAGCGGAAGTGACGGAGCATTTCCGTGATAAAGATCCGGTATGGTCTTTGCGCGGGAAGATCGGAGTGGGAGTAGAGATTATTCGCCGGCTTGAATTGTATGCTGAACCCGGGATATCCTGCTTCTTCACTGAAAGCAAAGTGCGGAGCCGCTGGAGCGATCATCAATTCAATCCCGAACTTCAATTCGGGTTACGAACAAGTTTTTAATTAACAAATAAATATCACTTCTTATTAATTATTCAAATCATTATGAAAAACAAGATTTTTAGACCTATCCTTACGCTTCTTGTGTCGCTTTTTGCTCTTACAAGCTGTTTCGATTCTCCGGGAAATTACGAAACAGGTTACGGATTTGCCACTGTAGTGTCTTATAATTCAGGAAATACGTTGTATTTTTTAGATGGTGCCCAGAAAGTTTATTACTATTCACCCGAAGTGAATGGTTCAAAGGATGCTTTAATGCCGGGTGATAGATTGTATCTTCAGACGTTTACCATCGACCGCGATAATCAAGCGGAAGGGACATTGGGGACAGAAAAGAATCCGGTCAAAATGAGCGATGTGTATTTTGCGAAATTAGATAATGAGACTCCCGTTCAACGTTCAGAACAGACAGATCGTCTCAAAAATGATAAGTTGGAGACAATTACCCTCTTGGGGATAACGCCTGCCACGCTTCATAACGATTACTTGAATCTCGGTGTTGCCTATTATAGAAACGAAAAAACCGGTTATGATTTTAATTTGGTTCACGATGTTACAAGAAACGATACGGTTTTCTATACGTTCAAAGCAACGAATAATGCTGATGTTACGTCATCAACACTTCTTGTGAATACGATTAAGTCGTATAACCTTGGAAGAATTGCGGATAAATGTCATGTAGCGATCACATTCTCATCTAAAATGTATCCTTCCGCAGCGAATTATCGCTTGGTGGATTCAACTTATATCATGCCTTTTACAAGACCATCTCTTGATTAATTAATCGCCTGAAATATTTCAGCCGGCATCGATTCCCATTTTGTGTTTGAGGCAATGGGAGTGGGTGCCGGCTTTTTTTGTCTAAAATGATCCCCTACTTTTTAAATCGCACGATTCATCGGGGAAGAGATGTCTAATTTTCCGACTTAATTACTATTTTTGTGAAAAATAGAAATCCTACGATGTATAAAAATATATTAGAAACTGTTTTATCCTTAGGTATATCTCCGGAGCCTGCTTGGAAGAAACTGGCCAATGACGAAAATGGTAAGAGTGAAGAATTTCTTTCGAAATTTCTTTATCCACTCTTGGGTTTGGTAGCATTGGCTACGTTTATCGGGCTTTTGTTTAAAAAAGGTTTTGAAATAGAGTATGCGCTTAAAACGGCCTCTGTTACTTTCGTATCCTTATTTGCCGGATTCTTTTTAGCGTCTTTCTTATTAAATGAGATTTCTAAGAAGTTTTTTAACCGTGAAGATAATCTGCCGCAAATCCAGCGTTTCGTGGCGTATGTGTCAAGCTTCAGTTATGTTATTTCAATCATACAAGCGATATTTTACGATCTCTTCTTTTTGCGCTTCTTTCTTCTTTATGTGATTTATATCATTTGGATCGGGTGCGAGAAATTTTTGAAGATCGAAGAGAAAGAACGATATAAATTTATGATTACAGCCACGGGGGTACTTTATTTCTCTCCGTTAGTGATTGAAAAGCTGATGCGTTTTATGATGCCCGGCTTATTCAAACTTTAAAAGCTCATTGCGTTTACATATGTTATATATTATCTTATCAATAGATTGCTAATTCTTCTCTTTAAATAAAGATGTAAACTCAAACAGCTTCTTAAACAATGATCATCCTCTAGTGTTTATTAGGAGGAGTTCCTCTTTGAAAGGATCGGAGGGAGGATCCTTATTATTTGTTTTTTAATTATTTTAGAATGAAACTACCTGATATAAATATTCGCAATAAGCGAGCGACTTTCGATTATGAAATTCTGGACACCTACAAAGCGGGTCTTGTGCTTACGGGTACCGAAATTAAATCGATTCGTCTTGGTAAAGCAAGTTTGGTTGACTCCTATTGCTTTTTTGCGAACGGAGAGTTGTGGGTTAAGAATATGTATGTGGCTGAATATTTCTACGGAACCTATAACAATCATGCCGCTCGCCGTGATCGAAAATTGTTGCTTCAGAAGAAGGAACTTCAAAAGTTAGAGCGATTGATTAAAGAATCGGGATTGGCGATTATTCCTTCGCGTCTGTTTATCGATGCCAAGGGACACGCAAAACTGAACATCGCTTTGGCCAAAGGAAAGAAGACGTATGACAAGCGTCAATCCATAAAAGAGCGGGAAGATAAACGTCAAATGGATAGAATGTTTAAGAAGTAACCGCTTCTCCGAAATAGTTTAACATGTGCAACCCCATCGTTTTCAAGGCGATGGGGTTGTTTGTTTTATCAAAATTTAATATATTTGATAATAAATCAAAAGCATATGAAGCGCAGGGATTTTATTCGGAATATCGGTCTGATGGGAGCGGTAACACTTTTTCCCGCAGTTGGATTGAATGCGATAACAAATATCACGGCTAAGTTGGGAGGGGCGACCGATCCCGATTTAGTTGCTTTTATGGGTGGTTCTCCCGAGGAGATGTTGAAAAAAGCGATGACGGAAATGGGGGGCATAGCCAATTATGTCAAAAAGGGACAAACGGTGGTTTTGAAGCCCAACATCGGTTGGGACAAGGCCCCCGAATTAGCCGCCAATACGAACCCGGAATTGGTTGGTGCAATGGTGAAGTTGTGTTTGTCAGCCGGTGCCAAAGAGGTGTTGGTCTTCGATCATACCTGTGATAATTGGCAATCATCCTATCGCAATAGTGGAATTGAGAAATCCGTAAAAGAAGCCGGTGGACGCATTCTTCCCGGAAATGATGAAACGATGTATGTGGAGGTTGAACTCCCGAATGCTGTCTCTCTCAAAAAGACGAAGATACATAAGGCGATTCTAGATTGTGATGTCTGGTTCAATATGCCTGTTCTAAAGAATCATGGCGGTCCGAAGATGACCGTGTCAATGAAAAACCTAATGGGTATCGTATGGGATCGGCGCTTTTTCCACCAGAATAACCTGCATCAGTGTATTGCAGATATTGCTACTTACCCCAAAAAACCCGCACTGAATATCGTGGATGCCTATCGTATAATGAAGACAAACGGTCCTCAAGGAAAATCTCTAGCAGACGTGGCATTGACAAAAGCTCTTTTTATATCGCCCGATATGGTGGCGGTTGATACAGCGGCTATTAAATTCTTTAGTCAGGTTCAGGAAATGAACCTTGCGGATGTGCAATATTTGGCAATGGCACAGAAACAAAAGGTGGGCACGATGAACCTGGACAAACTCAATATCAAACGAGTAAAGATGTAAATACAATGCATTATGCACAAATTAAAAATAATCAGGGTAACAGTTGCATGCTTCGTGCTTGTGGCCATTACCCTTTATTTTATTGATTTTACAGGGTTACTGCCCGAATCCTTTAAATTCTTGACACGGATTCAATGGGTTCCCGCTCTGTTGATGGTGACTCCATTGCTGACGGTTTTGATTCTGCTGAGTCTTTTCGCCGGCCGGTTTTTCTGCTCCGCCATATGTCCACTCGGAATATTACAGGATGTGATGATTCGTTTTACAGCACGATTTCAGAAAGGGAAAAAGCATAAGTATGCGTATCAGAAAAGCTACGGGTGGATTCGTTACGGTGTGCTTCTTTTGACTTTTATATCATTTGTTACGGGAAGTTCGGCCGTCTTGTTGTGGTTGGACCCGTATAGTAATTTTGGTAGGATCATTACCAACCTGATCCGACCGGGAGTCATCGCAATAAATAACCTTGCGGCAACTGTTTTTTCATCGCTTAAGTTGTATTCGGTTCCTGTTTATAGGCAGGAAATAGCCGCCTTGTCGTACGTAAGTTTAGCGGCTGTTCTGGTGATTCTTATCGTATTATTTCTTTTCACTTGGCGACATGGACGAATGTATTGCAATGTGGTCTGTCCGGTAGGGACATTTCTGGGGATGTTGTCGAAAGTTTCTTTGTTTCGGATTCGGATCAACCAGATAACATGCACGAGTTGTGGGTTGTGCGAAAGTTACTGCAAGGGAGGATGTATTGATACGGAGAATAAAACGGTTGATGTATCCAGGTGTGTGAGTTGTTTCAATTGCCTGAGAGTGTGCAAGAAAGGTGGGGTCGGTTATAAATATGTAGCACCCTCTTCCGATAAGCTTCCCAAACCGGCCTACTTCAGTCGTTCGCGCAGGGAAGCCCTTACCGTGACAAGTGCCCTTTTGGGATCGGCTGTGGCATCCGGAATGGGTAGAGTTACTCCTGCTAAAATCGAAGCAGATAAAGCTGCGAGCCGGAAAGCGATTATGCCACCCGGGGCGAATGATCGTCTCTCGTTTAATCGAAAATGTACGGCATGTCATCTTTGCATTACCAAGTGTCCAAACCATATATTGACACCCGCTACCACGCATTATGGTGTGAGCGGAATACTCGAGCCAACGGTTTCCTATAAGAAAGGATATTGTAATTATAACTGTACGATTTGCTCGGATGTTTGTCCTACAGGAGCATTGCAAAAAGCAGACATCAAGGAGAAGCGGTTGATTCGAATCGGAGTAGCCCAATTGAGGTTGGATTTGTGTATCGTTCCAACCAAGAAAAATGATTGTGGGGCGTGTGCCGAACATTGTCCCACACAGGCGGTGAAGATGGTGCCGTATGAAAACGGCTTGACGATACCAACTCTAGACCAGCGTTTGTGTATCGGATGCGGAGGGTGTGAATTCATCTGTCCCATCCGTCCATATCAAGCAATTTATGTAGAGGGACTCGAATTGCAAAGCCGTGCAGCCTCTCCCGAGGAGAATCAATCAGATAATAACAAAGTGCAAGATTTCGGATTTTAATTAATCCGAAATTTTTTTTTTGAAATAGCTTGAGTGAATGTTCCTTTTCAAACCGTGTCACAGCAGTTGTTAACAGCGCTTCACTCACTTATTTGCGAGAGGTTTGCGATTCAGGACGATTGTATTATCTTTGGCTCAAAACCGGAGTGAATCGCCCGAAGGGCTTAAAAAAATAAACAAGTTCGTTTTATTCTGCTCTTGGTTTGCATTATCTTTGCGCGGCATGGGAAGAATTTTATCCATAGATTATGGTCGAAAACGGACAGGGATTGCCGTTACAGACCCTTTGAAGATCATTGCAAACGGACTGACTACGGTGCCGTCTGCTAAATTAATTGATTTTCTGAAAGATTATACCTCAAAAGAACCGGTAGAACGTATTATCGTGGGTTTGCCAAAACAACTTAATAATGAGTTGTCTGACAGTTGGCGTTATATCGAACCTTTTGTAAAAAATCTAAAGAAAACCTTTCCGGATATTCCTGTAGAGATGGTTGATGAGCGTTTTACTTCGGTATTGGCACATCAAACAATGCGTGACGGCGGTGTGAAGAAAAAAGATCGTCAGAACAAAGAACTAGTGGATGAAATAAGTGCCACGATCATCTTACAGAGTTTTATGGAGAGCCAAAATTTAAAATTTAAGTTATGAATTTACCTGTTTATTTATACGGACAACCGGTTTTACGTAAAGTAGCCGAAAATATTGATGCAACTTATCCTGAATTAGAGAAACTGATCGCTGATATGTACGAAACGATGTACAAATCAGAAGGAGTAGGGTTGGCTGCTCCACAAATCGGACTTCCGATTCGCCTTTTGGTGATCGATGGAGATGTCATGCATGAAGATTTCCCTGAATGCAAGGGATTTAAAAGAACGATGATTAATGCTGAGATTGTAGCTTTCGGTGAAGACAAAGTTACATTCGAAGAGGGGTGTCTAAGTCTCCCGGGAATCCACGAAGGAGTAAGTCGCCCAACCACCATTACCGTAAAATATCTGAACGAAAAACTTGAGCCGCAGGAAGAAACACTTGTGGGATTCACAGCGCGTATCGTGCAGCATGAATACGATCATTTGGACGGAAAATTATTCATCGACCATATCTCGCCCATTCGCAAACAATTGATTAAAGCGAAGTTGAATAACATTCTGAAAGGGAAAGTTCGTTGCAGCTACCGTACAAAGATGAATTCAAAATAATCACATTAAAGTTAATCTTAATCATTCCGCATATGCGGGCTATACTAATAAAACGCACATTATGAGCTCTATTTCAAATAAGATCCTAGATCTGAATGAGAAGATTGCGCTCCTTCAGAAAGGTGGAGGTGATGCTGCAATCTCAAAACAGGAAGCCTCAGGAAAGTTGACGGCACGT
Organism: Bacteroidales bacterium; assembly: GCA_036655355.1. Taxonomy (GTDB): domain Bacteria; phylum Bacteroidota; class Bacteroidia; order Bacteroidales; family JAUNSR01; genus JAUNSR01. The sequence goes on along the minus strand of JAVVQG010000001.1, from coordinate 203,894 downwards.
AATCGAATCATGGCTTTGCTTGATGAGAATTCTTTCCATGAATATGATCTTTTCGTACAGCACGACAGTCATGATTTCGGGATGGAAAAGAAAAGTTTGCCGGGTGACGGTGTAATTACCGGAACCGGTTCGATCGGCGGTCAGCCTGTATGTATTTATGCTCAGGATTTTACCGTTGCTGGTGGTTCTTTGGGTTTAGCGCATGCACGTAAGATCACGAAGATTATGGATCATGCCCTGAAAATGAAAATGCCGATTATCGGAATCAATGATTCGGGTGGTGCGCGTATTCAGGAAGGTGTTGGAGCTTTAGCCGGTTATGGCGAAATCTTCTATCGCAATACAATCTCATCGGGTGTGATTCCTCAGATCTCCGTAATTCTTGGGCCGTGTGCCGGAGGAGCTGTTTATTCACCGGCTTTGACCGATTTCGTATTTGTTGTTGATCAGATTTCGAAAATGTTCATTACCGGTCCGAATGTGATCAAAACGGTTCTTGGGGAAGAGATTTCTCAGGAAGACCTTGGAGGAGCCAGAGTTCAGGCAGAGATTACTGGAAATGCACATTTCTTTGCGGATAGCGAACTTGAGTGTTTTCAGCAGATCAAGAAGTTAATTTCATTGATTCCGGCTAACAATTCGGGTCGAGCAGACGAGATTGAATCAGTCGAACCTACAGTGGAAACCCCTATCGCATCGATTATTCCTTCTAATCCGCATCAGCCTTATGATGTGAGAGAAGTGATCCGTTCAATCGCCGATAATTCAGATTTCTTTGAAGTTCAAGAGATGTGGGCGGCGAATATCGTGATCGGGTTCGGGCGCATGGGTGGCGAAACGGTTGGATTCGTTGCCAATCAGCCCATGGTACTTGCAGGTGTATTGGATATCGATTCAGCTTGTAAGGCAGCTCGTTTCATCCGTTATTGTGATTCATTCAATATTCCGATTGTAACGCTTGAGGATATGCCAGGTTATTTGCCGGGAGTTGATCAAGAACATGCAGGTGTCATCCGCCACGGAGCAAAAATGCTTTATGCTTATTCTGAAGCAACCGTTCCGAAAATTACTGTGATTCTACGTAAAGCGTATGGTGGTGGTTATATTGCGATGAATTCGCGTCACTTGGGTGCTGATTTTGTATTTGCATGGCCTTCAGCCGAGATTGCCGTAATGGGACCGGAAGGAGCTGCAAATATCATTTTCGCGAAAGAGATCAAGGAATCTGCAGATCCTGCAGCTACGCGTGAGGAGAAAGTTCAAGAGTATATCGAGAAATTTGCAAATCCTTATGTGGCTGCTGCAAAAGGATTTATTGATACGGTGATCGATCCTGCTAAGACACGTTCTTATGTTTTGCATGCACTTGCTTTATCTAAAAACAAAGAGGAGATGAGACCGGCTAAAAAACACGGTTTGCCTCCGTTCTAACCCCCAAAGCTCATGTCATGGAAAAACAAAATCAAGAAATCGTACCATTCGTTATCTTGTCTCGTTATTATAACACGACGTTAACGAAGAAATTCAAAAATCGCAAGGTTTGGGAAAATCCGATACCGGGCGAAGTAAAATCCAATCTTCCCGGAACGATCATTCGTATAGCCGTAAAAGAGGGTGATCTTGTTGAAAAGGGAGAACTTCTTCTGATTCATGAAGCGATGAAAATGCAGAATCGTATTCTGGCCCCTTTCAAAGGAACCGTAAAGCTGATCGGTGTAGCGGAAGGAGAGAAGATTAAGAAAGATACATTGATGGTTACAATCGTCAGTGAATGAAAATAAGCGAAGAGGCTGTCTAAAATCAAAATGTTTTAGGCAGCTCTTTTTTATTTACTCCAAATGAGTTTGAATTAGAAATAAAAAGGGCTCAAGCAAAATATCCGTTGCTCCTCTGACTACGGGACTTACTGTATAAATGGGAGAGGAAGCATTAAAATCAAATCCTTTTCCTGTTTATTGAAAAAACCATCGCTATGGTTCAGTCGAAGCACGGCCTTGCTTCGACTGAACCACCGCCTTGCTTCGGGCGAACCAAGGCGGTGGCGTTTCCTTTATTTCCGATCAGAATTGAAAAAGGGTTTAATAGATAATAAAAACGAGGTATCCTTAGCGTATTAAGCTTAGAATACCTCGTTTCTTTAGCTCACCTGTGGAAGATGAAAAACTCTCCGCTGAAACATTTGTAGTTCTGCGATCAAAGTTATTTAGTATTGTTACGGAATGTTTCTGCATAGATCATTAGTTTTATTTTTTACTTGATCCATAAAAAAGTTATATCCAATGAAAAACTGAATCTAAACAACATGAGCCCGGTTCAATACCGAGCTCATGCATGTATAAATTAATGATGAAGTGTCCAACTTTTTGGGTGCACCTCACGTTTCCTATTCCGTATCGTTTAAGCCTTTTTGATCTGTTTGCTTTGGTTGTCGGAAATCTTCTCTAGTCCGATTACCAAGATAAATCCAAAGAGAGCAAGAAGAGCCGCTTGCCAAACTTGTTCGTTCGGAAGAATATTCTGCTGGATAAGTGGTTTTTCTATTCCATGTCTATCAACGAATGTTTCCAACGTTTGTTTCCATGGCCAAACTTTATTCAATGAACCCAGCATAAACCCTGCCAGTGTGGCGATTGTGATGTCGTGGTAGTTTTTTAATAACCATGATAGCACATTTGAAAATGAGATGATGCCGATTGCTGCTCCAATTGCGAAGACGGCCATGATTGGGATATTGAAGCTTTTTACCGCTTCCATAATGAAGAAGTATTTGCCCAACAGTACCAAAATAAAACTACCTGAGATTCCCGGCAGAATCATCGCGCAGATGGCAATGGCTCCGCATAGAAAGATAAACCAAAGTGCGTCCGGTGTCTGAGCGGGGGATGCTACTGTTATCACATAGGCGATCGCAGTACCGAATGCGAATAGGGCCCAACGCGATATGCTGAATTTTTTGATTTTCTTACTTACGGACCAGGTGGATGCCAAAACTAATCCAAAGAAGAAAGACCAAACCAGGATGGGGTGGAATTCTAAAAGATAGGTGATCAGTTTGGCTAAGGAGAAGATGCTTATTAATATTCCTGAAACTACAGCAAGTAAAAAATTGCCATTCACGGCTTTCCAGAATTGAGACAGCTTAAATGTGAATAGTAATCGAAGCGAATTCATATTGATGCTTTTGATCGAATTGATCAGCTCTTCGTAAATCCCTACGATAAATGCGATTGTTCCTCCCGAAACCCCGGGCACTACATCGGCTGCACCCATTCCGATTCCTTTTAATGTGAGAAGTGCATAATCTTTGAATGTTCTTTTCATATTGTTTTTCTTCTATGTTTTTGACACCAAGGTTGGATGAATAGAGATTTTGTCTTAATCCTGCCCCGGTTCCTCAGCCGATTTTTTGTTGAATTTTTCGGGATCAACTAAAGAGAGTGTGATCTCTGTCATTAAATTGTGGAAACGCTGTAAAACATCTCTTGAAATGTTGCTGTTTTCACTCTCCTTGTCGGTATTCGCCGTTCTGAAAAGATCATCGGTCAGCTGAGCAGCCTTTTCATTCTCTTCGTTCAGATGATAAGAAGCTACAAGACTAAATTTAACTCCAAGATTATCCGGATCTTCTTTTAACGCTAATTCGTAATAATGAACCGCGGAAGCGTAATCTTCCAGTTTGGTATAAAGTTCTCCTAATTTGGGGAGGATGTTGGGACTTAGCGGGTCTAATTCATATAATTTTTTCGCAGCATCGAGTCCTTTTTCCCAATTCTCTTCACACATATAAAGGTCACACAATAGCAAATGATATTGTGAATCGCCATCATTCAGCGCGAGGGCTTTGTTAACGTATTCTCTTGCCATTGGGGTGTTGCCCATGTCAAGATAATTCAATGCGATCAGATAATAGGTATATGAGTTACTCGAATCGATTTCGAGCGATTGGTTGAGGAGGTCGAAACTCTGCTTCATATTCCCCAATTTGGAGTGGCATTCCGCCATTAGTTCCAAACCTCTTAACTTATCGTTGGTAAGGTCATAATATTGAGTAAATGTAGCCAGTGCACCCTGGGCGTCATCTGCATCATATTGACAGAAACCTCTTAATAAAAGTACATCCGCATTCTTTTCATTGATGGCCAATGCAAAGTCACATGCTTCAATCGCTTTTTCGAATTCTCTCTTTATAACATATGCTTTGGCTAGCGACTCCCATGAATTTTCGTGGAAAGGATCTTTATCCAAAATTCTGTTGAATACATCGATTGCTTCGTCAATCATCAGATTGTCTTGATATAACATTCCTAATTCATTTAGAAGCTCCTGGTTGTCCGGAAGTTTCTTTAATGAAGCGAGAACGAAATCAATGATTTCAGTGAAAGTTCCGTATCCCCACAAAATGCTGATCACATCCATGCAGAATTCCCATGTCATCTCGTCCGATTCAAGCTTCTTTTGAATAAGGCTAAATGCTTTCTCGGAGTTATTTTCGGCAAATGAGAGTTCGATACGCACCAGCTCGGCTTCTTCATTTTCCAAAGGCAGGTGGTCCATGATCTTTTTCGCCTCTTCTGTATAATCCAGGAAAAGTAAATATTTTGCCTTGTAAAGCAAAAGAGTTTCACTAGAGGGGTGAAGTGTAAGTCCGTATTTTACAGCGTTTAAAGCTTCGTTGAAATCCTCTTTCAATTCGTACCAACCTGCGACAGCTTCGATTTGATCGGCGTCGAAGTAATAACTCTTCTCCTGGCCAACCATCTCTTCATATTTTTTTATCAAGTCTGATTTATCGAACTCTTCTTTTTCTGTCATAAAGCTATCGTTAGATATCATAAGACACCAAAAGGCCTTCTTCCCGGATGGGAGGAGGCCCTGTGGTGTCTTAACGGATTTATTGAAATTAATTCTTTGAATCTTTCAGAGAAACTGTGCGGTTGAATACAAGGGTATTCTCAGTAGAATCTTTGTCTACACAGAAGTATCCGATGCGTTGGAACTGGAATTTATCTCCCACTTTAGCAATCTCTTTCACATACGGTTCTATGCGGGCTTCTTTAATGATCACTTCAGATTCCGGATTAAGCAATGTTCTGAAGTCTGTATCTGTTTCTGAAGAAGGATCCTCTACCGTGAAAAGACGGTTGTAAAGACGAACTTCCGCCGGTTCGCTGTGCTGTACGGATACCCAGTGAAGCGTTCCTTTTACCTTGCGGCTGCTTCCCGGCATACCGGTTTTTGATTCTGGATCATATTCGCAATAGATCTCTTCAATTTCACCGTCATCGTTCTTTTTGATTCCTGTACACTTAACAATATAAGCGCCTTTCAGACGAACTTCTTTGTCAATCGTCATACGGAAGAATTTCTTAGAAGCATTTTCCATGAAATCTTCACGTTCGATATAAATCTCTCTTGAGAAAGGAATCTCGTGTGTTCCCTCCTCCGGTTTTTCCGGATTGTTTTCGATTGGCATCATCTCAACAGTCCCTTCCGGATAGTTTGTGATAACCACCTTAACCGGATCGATTACGGCAGATATACGAGTCGCATTTTTATTTAGATCCTCGCGGATGCTGTGTTCAAGAAGCGAAACATCGATCATACCGTCGTATTTGGTATATCCGATGCGGTTAATGAAGTTTTTGATTGAATCCGGAGTATAACCGCGACGGCGAAGACCGCAGATCGTAGGCATACGCGGGTCATCCCATCCGCGAACCAATCCTTCCTGTACAAGCTGAAGGAGTTTTCTCTTACTCATCATCGTGTAAGTCATGTTCAGACGGTTGAATTCCATCTGACGTGGCTTGTATTCTGTTCCTTTGTAGTTTGCCAGTTCGGTTGCGAACCAGTCGTATAAAGGGCGGTGGACTTCAAATTCCAATGTACAGATCGAGTGGGTGATCCCTTCAAAGAAGTCACTCTGTCCGTGGGCATAATCATACATCGGATATGCATTCCATGTATTGCCTGTACGATGGTGCGGGTGTTTGATGATACGATACATAATCGGATCACGGAAATGCATATTTGAAGAAGCCATGTCTATTTTGGCGCGAAGTACCATTGAGCCTTCTTCAAATTCGCCTGTATTCATGCGGCGGAACAGCCCAAGGCTTTCCTCTACCGGACGGTTACGGAACGGACTCTCAGTTCCGGGCTGTGTAGGAGTACCTTTCTGTTTAGCGATTTCCTCAGCAGACTGTTCATCTACATAAGCATGACCTTTCAGAATCATCACTTCTGCGAAATCCCATAACTGCTGAAAATAATCAGAGGCATAGAACAAACGGTCTTCCCAATCAAAACCAAGCCAATGGATATCTTCCATAATGGCGTCTACATATTCTGTGTCTTCTTTTACAGGATTTGTATCGTCGAAGCGAAGATTACATTTGCCATTATATTTTTGGGCTACACCGAAGTCCATGCAAATCGCTTTTGCGTGGCCGATGTGTAAGTATCCGTTGGGTTCAGGAGGGAAACGCGTATGAACACGTCCTTCATTCTTGCCCTCTTTCAGGTCGTTTTCGATGGCCTGTTCGATAAAGTTCAGACTTCTTTTTTCTGCTTCTTCGTTCACTTCGATCGTTGTCATATCTTAAATTTTGCTTATAATAGCTCTTTAACTTAAATTCAAATAAGAGAAGGTCTAGCCGACAATCTTAAGTTGCAAATTTAGAAATAAAATAAGTTCCTCTGATATATGATAAGGGTAAAATTGAAGAGACAGGGAGTAAAAAGCGCGTATTTAGGGGTTGAGAGCGAAATTAGAGCAAAATAGAAGGACTGAATTTTGTTTTTTAGCGATAGAAAGCAGACGACTCAGAAACGTAAAAATATAAAAAAGCAAACCGGCTCTTCAGAATTGTGTAACTGAAGAGCCGGTTTTCGTATCAAACAGCAGTAAACCGGATGGCTTTTACGAAATTTCCTTTTGTCGTTTAGTCGTGGGCCTTTTTTAGTTTACTATCTGATGTTTTTATTTTTTTAAGTTGTTCCAGTTTTGACTGATAAAGCATCTCCATATTGATTCCTTGGAAGATGTATTTTCCCAAAGGGTATTGAGATGTGATATTTGCAACATATCCCCGAATATATTCAATGCTTCTTTCTACGGCAGTATAATTCATAAGATGTTCTTTATCCACTTTATTCAATGGTTTATCTGATTCAATCGAATAATCACCCATTGCCTCTACCATTATGGAATAACCGGGGAATTTATCAGGGAAATTGATTTTTACATCAATCAGTACGCGGAATGTTTTTCCTCCACCTCTTTCCTTCACCGAATAGTCTATATCGATAGGATAAGAAAGAAAAATACGAGCGGGATCGAACTCATGCTTGGGGACGATCAACTCACAACAGCTTTTTATAATGTAAAAAGTATTTGTTTTTAAATCAGAATGATACGTTAGCATATGTATTAAGAATAAGTTTTACGTTAAAAAGGGATTGCAAGCTTTCGGATACAATCCCTTTACCTTTTGTACGGGAGACGCTCAATCATTTCTCTTCATTTTTAGGATGGATATAATCCTCATCGATCTTTTTGATAAGGGCTTCTCTCTCTTCTTCGGATTGAATCACGAAAGGACCATCAAATCCGAAGTACAGTTCATAGCGACCATTTAATTTTTTCTGCATGTTCCAAAGAGTCATGATACTCTCCTTACGCAGTGTTTTTAACAAATCCGAGATCTCATCAACATTGATGTCCCAATTTGTAATAAAGTTTCTGAGTCGGAAATAAAGGTCCATAATCATAGGTTTATTTGATGTATGTATAACAACTCGTAATCGGTTTTTGTTTCTGAAAAAAGTGAATACTCTCACAGTATTTTTTCTGTTTGTAATTCCTGTCCCGAAACATTAAAAGCGGATTGCGAAAATGTTAACTTTGCGTGCTTCTATTTATAATGGTTAAAAACCATTTAATCTTTAAGTGTTCTTTTTTCTGAGTGATTCTCTGAACTTTCTTCCTTGTTAACACCAAGAGGGGACAAGAGGTTCGAAATCAACTGTTTTTTAAAAGTAATTTGTATTTATTTCCGTTGTAATTTGTTGGGGTATAATGGCTTATTAAATTTTTTACAGAAGTATTGATTTTAAGAATAACTAAATAATGAAATATTTGTTTTTATAAATAGGAGTAGTACGAACTATTATTTTATGAAATCGCCATCACTCACTTAATATTGAGCTACCCCACAGAAGGTATATAGATGGCGCATTTGACCTTGATGTTAAAAAATAGATTATATGCAAATGAAATCAATTTTTAAATACGTTATACGTTTTCTCATCATCCTGATTGCAATCGTAATTATCGCAGTCGGGATGCTGTATATTCCTTTCATACAGGATTTTGCCAGAGATAAAGCCGTAGCACTTCTTTCTGAGAAAACAGGATGGAAAGTATCTGTAGAAAAAGTGAGGTTGAAGTTCCCATTGGATGTTGAGATAGCGGGAGTAGACGTGCAGACAGTTCATGGGGATACGATTCTCTATTTATCCACGTTTGAAACCGGAGTTTCGCTGATGCCTCTTTTCCATAAAGAGGTGGTGGTAGATCAGGTGTTATTGCGTAATGCCAGAATGGATCTATCTTCTATTGTGGAATCTCTTTCATTGAAAGGGCGTGTCGGTGATTTTGATATCAGTGGCATCCGTGTGGATCTTGGAACGCATCAAGGAGCTGTGGCACAATTGAGTTTATCGGATACAGATGTGAAGATGGAGCTATTTGCAAGTGCTCCCGATACGGTAAAGAAAGAGAATGCCCCGCTCGATTGGTCGTTTAAGATCGGAGGAATGCAAATACGTAATTCCGGATATGCATTGCGTGATACTACGAGTGCCCTCGATTTAAGCTGTTTTGTGGGAAATGGTGTTTTACGAGAAGGTGATCTCTCTCTTTCAGATAATACCTATCAGGTCCAGGAACTTCTTATTACAGAATCCTCTTACCGGATGGATCTGGATTCTCTGGCGCCAGCATCCGGTTTTGATCCCATGCATATGAATATCACCGACATTCGATTGAATGCCGATTCCATTTTTAATCGGGGTATGCGTGTAAAAGCAAATATCAAGGACGGGACGATGAAGGACCGCTCAGGCTTTGAACTCTCCTCCCTTAAAGCATCTTATGAGATGGATTCTGTGATGATGCGGGTTTCAGATCTTGAAATTGTTACTCCATATTCTAATATTTCAGGAAATGCATTCTGGGACCAGTCGATATTCAAGGTTCCTAGAAAAGGGGATATAAAAGGGATGTTGTCGGGATTGCTGGGACATCGAGATGTAATTTATCTTACCGCAACCTATGCCCCCGAGCTGGTTGATCACCTTCCGCAAAGTGATCTGAATGTGAATCTTGATTTGGAAGGAGATATGAAGTACCTTGAACTTCGAAATCTGCATATCGATCTTCCGAAATCGCTGTTGTTTACTTCGAAGGGATTCATTAAACAGTTGGATAATGTAGAAGCAACCCAGGCCGATATCCGTTTTAACGGTGATTTTGCTGACCTCTCATTTATTCCCTACATGTTGCCTGAAAAATTGCAGCAACAGATCGCCATTCCTTCCGATATTTTGTTGGAAGGTTCTCTAAAAGCCGAGAAGGGTTTGTATGAAGGGAATATCGAAATGAAAGAAAGAGCTTCTCGTCTTCATGCCAGTGGGAAATACCATCCGGTGGGAGATAAATATGATCTGTCATTGTCCACTGATTCAGTTCATTTGGAGCGTTTTCTTCCAACTTCCGGAATGGGGGTGCTCACGATGGAGGTTGCGGCAAAAGGAGCGGGATTCGATCCGATGGCTCCATCTACATATTCAGAGGTTAAAGCCGGTGTGCAGCGGTTTGATATATTAAAGTATACGATCCGCACACTTTCACTCGATGCAAAACTGAAAGATACGAATTATGAGATCGCTTTAAACGGTGCTGATTCAATTTTGTTGATGAATCTAAACATGGCAGGTGTGCTTTCACCGAAGTTGGTATCCGCTAAATTGGAGTCGGAAATTAAAAATGTCGACCTTTATCGGTTGAATATCCTGAATTCCGATATCGCGATTGCCATGAAAATCGGAGCTGAGGCAAGTAGTAATCTGAAAGATATATACAAGCTTGATGCAAATTTGGCTCAGATTCAGATAACGGACAACGGCATTAAGAATCGTCTGGGCGATCTTCAAATGACGGTGGATGTGAATGCCGATTCAGCCAGACTTCTTGCGCGAAATGGCGATATGATTCTCTCTTTTGATGCAGCTGCCGGGTTGGATTCGCTTACCCGAAAAATGGAGGATTTTTCCGCCCAACTTACGAAGCAGATGAATGAGCGGATGTTGAACGTGGAGACGCTTCAGAAGTTGTTACCGCAGATGTTTATGCAAATTACGGCGGGAACACAGAACGTTTTTTACGGATGGATGAAAAATACGATGAATCTTCCGTTTAAATCATTCGACTTGCAACTCTCTAATGAAACGCCTCAGGGTATTCGGATGAACGGGATGGTGAACGATTTGCGAAGAGACACCTTATTGATAAACCAGCTTGCCGTCAATCTGAAGCAACATGACGATTTGTTCGAATATCAGTTGTCTGCCGACAGTGAGAATAAAAACCTGAATAAAGCTTTCTCTGCAAGAGCAAACGGTGAGATAAGAAATGATGGGCTTGACTTGAATGTGTTGCTGATAGACGGACGCAACAAGACAAGTTTTGATTTGGGAGCAACCCTGACACTCTCAAAAGAGGATATTACCTTGCGTTTTAATCCCTATAACCCCGTTTTGTTATACAAGACGTGGACGATCAACGAAAATAACTTTATAACCTATACGCATGAAAAGCGTATCAAGGCCGACTTTATTCTGCAGGGTGAGAAAAAGATGCAACTGAGTATCGTATCTGTGCCCGGTGATACCATTCGGGAGAGCGATGAGCTGAATGTTAAACTGACGAACTTCGATTTAGGTCAGATTTCCACCGCATTACCGGCTCTTCCACCATTCTCGGGTATCTTCAATATCGATACGCGGGTGGATTTGCGTCCTCAAGGACTGGACGCGATTGGTTCCGCAACGCTGGATGAACTTTATTTTAACAAGCAACGTTTGGGCGATCTGGCGCTTAAACTGGATTATCAAACCGGAGAGGGAAGAGGACAGCGCGGGGATGCTTCGGTCTTATTGGATAAGCGCGAAGTGATACAGGCTAAGATGGTGTCGCTGCCAAACGATTCCGTACCGTTGACAGCATCATTGAATATGAATGGATTCCCGTTGAACCTGATAAATCCGTTTATTCCCGAGGCGATGGCTTCGCTTTACGGAACTGCCTCGGGCGAAATTACCGCATCCGGCTCCGTAGAGAAGCCGATCATAAACGGGTTCATTGACATGGATACGGCGCGTGTTAACATTACCTATGCAAATGCTGACTATAAATTTGATGAGAAGCGGTTGGTTATCGAAAATAATGTACTTCATTTTAACGATTATAGGATCACCGCTTATAACAACAACCCGATTCAGGTGAACGGTACCTTTAATTTCTCTGATTTGAACCGCATGATGGCGGACTTACGCATCAGCGGACAGAATGTGGAGTTGTTGAATGTACGTAAAGAACGAAATCAAATGGTTTTCGGTCGTGCGATTATGAATATTAATACAACGGTAACCGGACCTGTTAACTTTCTTAAAGTTCGAGGAAGTCTCAATTTATTATCAGGTACGAACGTTACGTACGTGATGCTCGATGCCCCGGTATCCGCTCAAAATCGCGTGAATAATCTCGTTACATTTACATCGTTTACCGATACGATAGATTCGAATCTGAAAATACCACCGAAGAAAGTTACACTTTCAGGTATTGACATGTTGGTGACAGTGAATATCGCTCCGAGTGTACAAGTCGCAATCGATTTGTCTGCAAATGGCGATGATCATGTGGAATTGCGTGGAGGAGGCGACCTGGCTTTCCGGTTGTCACCGATGGGTGCAACCGATTTAAGCGGAAGATATACTTTGTCGGGTGGATTTGTTCGATACAACCTGCCCGTCCTACCGGTTGCCAAAACCTTTGATATCATGGACGGCAGTTATGTTGAATGGAGTGGACAACTCATGAACCCTTATATCAATATCAAAGCTTACGAGCGGATTCGCTCTACGGTTACGGAAGAGGGGAAAGGATCGCGCGTAGTTATATTCGAACCGATGGTGATTATTAAGAACCGATTGGAAAATCTGGACGTATCGTTTACAGTGGAGGCGCCGGAAGATATAACCATTCAGAATCAGTTGGCGCAAATGACAGCCGAAGAACGCTCCAAACAGGCTATGAATCTGATTATTACCCAGATGTACACGGGACCGGGCACAACTTCGAAAGCGAATACGAATAATGCACTCAATGCGTTTATTCAAAAGGAGATCAATCAGTTTGCAGGCAGTGCCCTTAAAGGGGTGGACCTAAGCATCGGGATTGATACGTACGACGAATATGGCACGGATAATCAAAGTTCGAAACGTACCGATTATTCGTTCCGTTTCTCGAAGAAATTCTTTAATGACCGCTTCCGTATTGTGTTTGGAGGAAAGGTTTCTTCCGGACAGGAATCGGCTACGGATCGTGCGCAATCATTTATTGATGATATTACGCTTGAATATACGCTTGATCAAACAGGTACGCGATACTTAAAATTATTCCATCATACCGGATATGAAAGTGTCTTGGAGGGCGAAATTGTAGAAACCGGAGTGGGTATCGTGCTTCGACGGAAAATCAGAAAGCTGAAACAACTCTTTATCTTTAATGAAAAGAAGAGACAACAAGCGATTAATGCGGATCCGGAAAAACAGGGAAATCAAAAGAATTCAAAAGAAAATCAGGATGCTAAGACAGAAACTAAATAAATCGACCGGGTTTTTATGCGCCCTATTGTTGCTGTGGGGATGTTCTACAACAAAGAATCTTCCCGAAGGGGAGGTGTTGTATACCGGAATCAAAGAGTTGAAAATTACTTCACCCGAAGGTGAGAAAATACAACCTCAGGCCGAATCACAAGTATTGTCTGCGTTAGAGGTCGCTCCCAATAATGCGTTGTTGGGTAGTTCTAAAATACGTATCCCTTTCCCCTTCGGTTTGTGGATCTACAATGCATTCAAAACGGACAAGAAGAAAGGACTCAAAAAATGGATATTCGATAAATTGGCTTCTGATCCGGTATTGATTTCAAAAGTTGAGCCTTCTGTTCGTTGCAAAGTTGCCGAAACCCTTATGGATGATAACGGTTATTTTGATGGAAAGGTAACTTATGAGGTGATTCCGAATAAGAAGAATCCCCGTATGGCTAAGATCTCGTATTTTGTGAACTTCCCCACACCCTATACCTATTCATCGATTGAGTATGTCAAAACGAATACGCCTTCAGATAGTTTAATACAGAAGATAGCTGCTGAAACGGTGTTGAAACCGGGACAGCCTTTTAATGTGAATCTTTTGGAGGATGAGCGTACGCGTATCTCTGATTTCTTACGCGATAGAGGGTATTATTATTTTCGCCCGGACTTTATCAGTTATCTTGCCGACAGTACGCAACAACCTCATAAAATTGCGTTGCGTATCCAACCCAAGACTGATTTACCATCGTTGCTGTTGAAACCCTGGCGTATCGGAAAGATCGATTACACCTTGAATAATAGTTATGGACGACCGCCGACGGATACGATCGAGTATAAACGAATGGGTATCTTTTACAGAAAGAACCTGCAAAGTCGTCCCCCCGTGCTTTACCGTAACCTGAGACTTCATGAGGGAGACCTCTTCTCACAGAGCGCTCAAGAAGCGACGCAGCGGAATCTGAACCGACTGAATACGTTTAAATTTGTGGAGATCAGATTTACACCGCAGGATACCACACACACCGTTGATAGTCTGCATATGATTGTCGATGCTACATATGACCTCCCTTTAGATGGGGAATTGGAACTCAATGTTACCACTAAGTCGAATAAACAAACCGGTCCCGGGATTGTCTTTGGTGTAACTCGCCGTAATCTTTTTAAAGGTGGTGAGGTGCTGAATGCTGAATTAACGGGTTCGTATGAGTGGATGACGGGACAAGGTGCTCAGAATTCGGGCGGTTCGAAACTGATCAATTCCTATGAATTCGGTGCAACCTCAACATTGACCATTCCGCGACTAATTGCTCCCGGATTTATGCATCGTGATTGGAAATATCCCGCTACGACTTCTTTGAAACTGAATGCGAATTTGCTTAATCGTGCCGGTTTTTTTAAATTGTTGACCATCGGAGGATCGGGGCAATATGATTTCCAGTCCTCTGAAACCCGGACCCATTCAGTTACGCCATTCAGTCTTACTTACAGCTACCTGATGCATACGACAGCTGCTTTTGATACCGTGATGGATCAAAACCAAGCGCTGAAACAGAGTTTTGAGAATCAGTTCATTCCTTCCATGAAATACACTTATACGTATGACGATGGAGCTATTCTTACAAAAAGAAACCATCTATGGTATCAAGGGTCTATTACTCAAGCGGGTAATATTCTTTACGGAGCGATGGATCTATTGGGTAATAAGCAGGGAAATGATAAAACAATCTTCGGTCGGAAATTCTCCCAATTTCTAAAAGTGACCAGTGAGGTGCGTTATTATTACAAATTAGGGGAGAAATCGATGTTGGCGATGCGATTGATGGGTGGAATTTTAAAACCGTATCTCAATTCGCAGGAAGCTCCTTATAGCGAGCAGTTCTTTATCGGGGGAGCGAATAGTATCCGCGCTTTCGCAGTACGTACGATCGGTCCCGGCAGTTACCATCCTGCCGCGAATGCTCTCTATTCTTACCTTGATCAGACAGGTAACCTGAAACTCGAAGCCAATATCGAGTATCGTTTCCCGATCATTGGCAATCTGTACGGAGCTACGTTCCTGGATGCGGGTAATGTATGGATTCTGAAGAAGGAGAGTGCAAGACCCGGAGGTGAGTTTCGGTTGGATACGTTTGGAAAAGAGATAGCTCTCGGAACGGGAGTGGGGTTACGTTTCGACATCACCTATCTGGTATTGAGATTCGATGTCGGCGTTCCGATCCATGCTCCTTATCAAACAACGAAGAGCGGTTATTATAACATACCAAAATTCTGGAGCGGGTTGGGATATCATATCGCCATCGGTTACCCATTCTAAGGATGATCAATCTCCGAAGCCTACATGCATGATACCAAAAAAAGGCCCTGTCTGAACCTTCCTTTTAGGGAAGCGATTCAGGCAGGACCTTTTTCAATTTTGCAATAACCTCAAGTTTAAGGTTGAACCGGAGCAGCCGGCTCTTTTAACCAACGGTCTAACCAACGGAAGAATACTCGTTGCCAAAGAACGCCGTTCTGAGGCTGTAGTATCCAGTGGTTTTCATCGGGAAATACCAACATTTCGGCTGGGATTCCTTTTATTACCGCTGCGTTGAATGCCATCATACCCTGAGAAGCCAGAATACGGAAATCCAATTCCCCGTGCGTCACAAGAATCGGTGTGTCCCAACGTTCTACGAAGCGATGTGGAGAGTTCGCATAGGTGTTTTGTGCCGTTTTATTGTTTTTATCCCAATACGGTCCACCCATATCGAAATTAGCAAACCACAACTCCTCTGTTTCCAAGTATTGAGCTTCCAGGTTGAAGATACCGGCGTGGGCTATAAATGTTTTGAATGTTTTGTTGTGGTTACCCGCTAACCAGTAAACAGAGAAACCGCCATAACTAGCACCTACGGCACCCAGTCTGTTTTCATCAACATAGGAATCTTTCTTCACCGTATTGATGGCACTCATGTAATCCTTCATGTTCTGGCCGCCATAATCACCGCTGATCTGCTCGTTCCACTCCTGTCCGAATCCTGGCAATCCTCTTCTATTCGGCAATACAACTACATAGCCGTTTGCTGCCATCATCTGTACATTCCAGCGATAAGACCAGAATTGGCTGACCGGACTCTGTGGTCCCCCCTGGCAAAACAAGAGTGCTGGATATTTTTTATTCGGGTCGAAATCAGATGGTAACATCACCCAGGTAAGCATCTCTTTGCCGTCTGTAGTTTTGATCCATCGTTTCTCAACTTTACCCAAATGTAGTTGATCCAGAATGTGTTTGTTTTCCGTAGTCAGCTGTTTGACCTCCTTGTTTTGTAGAGAAACGGCATAGACATCGTCCGGAGCAGACATCGAATGGCGAAGCGCGATGATTTGATCTCCGGCAAGTGCCAGCGACGCATAATCATAATCGCCTTCGGTGAGTTGCTGTACGTTTTTGTCAGCGAGTTTGATATTGAAAATCTGTTCCGTAGCCTGGTTTACAGATAAGAAGTAGATGGATGTATTATCCGGTGCCCAGATGAAAGACTCTACATTGTTATCATAAGCTTCCGTTAGATAGCTCTTCTCACCTGAATTCATGTCCATTACGAATAGACGGTTTTTATCCGCTTCATATCCGTCACGCTCCATACTTGTCCACGCGAGTTTTGAACCGTCCGGAGAGAAGACAGGATTCGTGTCGTAGCCCATCATTCCCTGTGTCAGGTTTTGAGTGCTTTTGCTTTCGATATCATAAAGGTAGAGATCAGAATTGGTCGAAACCGAGTAAGCCAGTCCGGTTTTCTTACGGCAAACATATACCAATTTCTTGCTGTCTGGTGTCCACGCGAAGCTTTCTGTTCCACCGAAAGGTTTCATCGGACATTCAAACGGTTCCCCCGGCATGATGTCGGTGATATTCTCCCAACCATTTCCTGTGAAATCAGCCACGTAAGGATGCGGCACGGTTTTAACCCATTCATCCCAGTGTTTATACATCACATCGTCATAAATCGCACCTGTCGCTTTGTCCAAATCGGGCCATAGGTCTTTTACCTGTTGGCCGTTTTTAATATCTGCGAAGAAGATGACGCGTTTCTCATTGGGAGAAAGCACGAATCCTCCGATACCTCCTTCATAATTTGAAACCTGTTTCCGATCCGATCCGTCCGCATTCATTACCCACATCTGTGGAGTTCCGCTCTCTGCAGTCAAGAAGGCAATTCTTTTGCCCCCGTCGATCCATACAGCGTTGCTTTCACTTTTTTCAGTCGATGTGATCATCTTGTTATCTGATCCGTCGACATTCATTACGAACAATTCGCGATTGCTTTTATTCTGGGGTACGCTAACATAGGTAACACCATACAGGATTTTCTGTTGGTCGGGTGAAACGGCAACGCCACCTACGCGTCCGAAGCTTTGTAATACCTCGGCAGTCATCAGACCGTTCTCGATCTTAATGTCGCTTTTACCGATGATATCCTTTTTCTCCTCCGGTAGTGTCGTGCCGGAGCTACAGCCGGCTAACGTCAAAGTTGCAGCCATCATTAGGGTTTCGATAGATTTCATAAATGATAATTTGTAATTTCTTCTTCAAAATTACAAATTTTCGCTACAAAACTCCAATTTATTGCTTTTTCTGCAGCTCTTTCAACTCTTTCCTGTATTTATTTACTTTGGGTTCGATTACAAATTGACAATACGGCTCCTTTGGATGTTTCGCAAAATAATCTTTGTGATACGCTTCGGCAGGATAGAACATTTCAAGCGGTTGCAGTTCGGTCACAATCGGATCATCATAGATGCCGGCAATGTGATTAATCTCCTCTAATGCTTCCGCTTTCTGTTTCTCGTTCTTATAAAAGATGATAGAACGATACTGCGAACCTTTGTCGTTCCCCTGGCGGTTAAGGGTCGTAGGGTCGTGCGTTGCCATGTGGATGCGGATGAGGCTCTTGTAGTCAATGAGTTGAGGTTCGTAAGTGACTTGGATTACTTCGGCATGACCTGTTATTTCGTGGCAAACTTCCTGATACGTTGGATTCTGCAAAAATCCTCCTGCATAACCCGGTTCAACTTTAATGACTCCGTTCAATCCTTTGAAAATAGCTTCGGTACACCAAAAACATCCTCCTCCGAAAACTGCCGTTTCGATCACACCCTCTGAACTTTTCTCTTTTTTCAATGCTACGGAGTTCATGCAATATCTTAATCCGGACGGTTCAGGTCCATCCGGAAAAACATGCCCCAAGTGTGCGCCACAAACATTGCAACAGGTTTCTACGCGCTCCATTCCAAAGGAATCGTCTAAGAAATAACTGATCGCATTATCAAGGATAGGTTGAGAAAAACTAGGCCACCCTGTGCCGGAATTAAATTTTTGACGGGCATCGAACAATAAGTTATCGCAACAGACGCATGCATAGATTGCCGGTTCGAATTTTGTGCACGAGAGATCCGTTCCCGCTCTTTCGGTACCATGCTCTCGTGTAATCCGGTACTGTTCGGGTGTAAGTATTTTCTTCCATTCCTCATTGGTGCGTTCTACAATGCGTGGAGGAGCGGGGTTTCCGTTTTTTGCGAAATTCAGAATATCTTTCCAAACTAACATGTTATTTAATTTAGGGAGGTTATACAAAATAATGGGATTAATACATCCCGTTTAATTAAAACAAACCGCGTAGGGGTTGGTTCAGCGATGCGCCGGATGTAAATAAAAGGTTAAAAGTGCGGATTCTCTTTTCTCAAGCAGATTTTAACAAAAAATCAATCCACTCACTAAATATCCTTGTTTAACCATTTTTGCCACGAACACCATAAGCGGGAGTTTGTTCTATTCTTAGTATGTTCTTTTTTATTCAAATTTTATGAGAGCGATTTTAGAACGAGCCGAGGATCGGGGACATGCGCAGCATGGATGGCTAGAGAGTTATTTCTCATTTAGCTTTGCCGATTATCATAATCCGAATCGAATGGGATTCGGTGCGTTACGTGTATTGAATGATGATACGGTAGCTCCCGGAAAAGGATTCGATATGCATCCGCATAAGAATATGGAAGTGATTTCAATTCCTTTAAAAGGGTCACTGCATCATAGAGATTCGGAAGGTCATCAAGACATGATCCGGTGGGGACAGATTCAAGTGATGAGCACCGGAACAGGGTTGCTTCATAGCGAATACAATGACGATAGTTTGCATGAGCCGTTAAAGTTCCTTCAGATTTGGGTGATTCCGAATGTATTGAATACCCCTCCGAAATATAAGGTGTTTGATTACCTTCCTTTTTTAAAACAGAATCAGTTTAGTCTGATTATTTCACCGGACGGTGACGCTCCCGGATCTATCCGGCAGGATGCGTGGTTCTCGATCGGAGAGTTGCATCACGGCGTAAGTACGGTTTATAAATTGCATCGCAAAGATGCCGGTGTTTATGTCTTTGTGTTGGGGGGTGAAGTTAAGGTGGCTGATTTTGAATTGCATGCGCGCGATGGCCTGGGACTTTCCGATGTAGATACAATTGATTTTACGGCAGAAAAGAATAGTACGGTTCTTTTAATTGAAGTTCCTATGAAATAAGCGAAACTTGAGGTGAATTTATATTCTGCAAGTGATGGATAGAGCCGATGAACTTTTATACTAAATATTTCTTGTTGTTATTAAACGGTATTCTGTTTAAATGATGTGAGCGGAAATCATTGTACGAAAAAAGTGAACCCCGAAAGTTGAATTACAACTTTCGGGGTTCACTTTTTCAAGAATTCCATTTCAAGAATATCCTTTCGCATCCTAACCCGCAGTACTGAATTCCGCGAGCCTTAAAAGAATAGAGGATTTCTCCTCAGGATTCTTAACGTCGTCTTTTTGAAGGAGAGGCTCCTTTTCTGCGCTCTTCGATACGTGAGCTCTCCGTCTTTCCCGGTTTGAAAGAGGAATTATCGCTGTATAGTTTTTTTAGCAGATCGGGACGATTCATTTTATTCAGTGCATTCTGAATCGAACGACGCATATCCGGCTGATACCAAAAGAAGAATTGTCTCTGTTGCAGTTTCTCCTCTTTCGAATGGGCGGTATACGTCTTTTCGAGTGTATACGGATGGTAACCTGTGTAATAGATCTCCGTTGCTACAGTCATTGGTGTGGGTGTAAAGTCTTGAACCTGTTCGAGTTTGAAGTCGAGGCGTTTGGTTTCTGCAGCCAGTTCCGCCATATCTTCCTGAGTACTTCCCGGATGACTTGAAATGAAATATGGAATGATCTGTTGTTTCATTCCCTGCTCCCGGTTTACACGGTCAAAAATACGTTTGAATTCAATAAATTGTTTGAAAGAGGGTTTTCGCATGATGGAAAGCGTTTTGTCCGAAGTGTGTTCCGGAGCCACTTTCAATCTTCCCGATACATGTTTCTCGATCAACTCTTCCGTATATTGAAGATTCACTTTGTTCACTTTCTCATTCTTGCTCCGATGCATCAGCAAATCATATCTGACACCACTTCCGATGAATGATTTTTTTATCGCAGGGATTGCATCCACCGCATGATAAACCTCTAACAATGCCGAGTGGTCTGTATTCAGGTTCGGACAAACGACAGGGTGGAGACAAGAGGGCTTCTTGCATTTTTTACAGATATCCTCATTCACTCCTTTCATCTTATACATATTCGCTGAGGGACCACCCAAGTCACTCAGATATCCTTTGAAATCAGGTAACTTGGTAAGCTCTTTTACTTCTTTCAGGATCGATGCTTTAGAGCGTGAGGCGATAAATTTACCCTGATGTGCAGAGATCGTACAGAAAGCGCATCCTCCGAAGCAACCACGATGCATATTCACAGAGAATTTAATCATTTCGTAAGCCGGAATGCGTTTCTCTTTGTATTTGGGATGTGGACGACGTGTATACGGCAGATCGAAAGAGGCGTCTATCTCCTCCTCCGACATAGGAGGAAAGGGTGGATTCACCAACACGGCGATCTCTCCGGTCTTTTGCCACAATCGCGCAGCACTGTATTTGTTCGATTCCTCCTCGATGTGGCGGAAGTTCTGTGCATGTTTGATCTTCTCTTTTTTACACTCTTCAAACGAGAAGAGTACGATATCCTCTTTGGTTTCTTTCTCCTGCGGAATACTTTCCAAAGGCATGCGTACAACTGTCTGTTTCAGGTCTTTGATATCGCTGAAAGGTTCTCCCGCACGGAGGCGACGGACCAATTCGCGAAGCGGCTTTTCGCCCATTCCATATATCAGCATGTCGGCTTTGCTTTCGGCAAGAATACCGGGGCGTAATTTATCCTCCCAATAATCATAATATCCCAAACGGCGAAGAGAGGCTTCGATGCCACCAACAACGATGGGTGTATCGGGAAATAATTCGCGAAGAATAGCGGAGTAAACTACCGTCGGAAGATCCGGTCTCATCCCTGATTTTCCGTCAGGTGTGTATGCGTCGTCAGAGCGCAGACGTTTGTTAGCCGTATAATGGTTTACCATTGAGTCCATCGCTCCGGCTGAAACCCCGAAAAAGAGACGAGGTGTTCCAAGTTTCTTAAAATCACGTAGGTCATCCCGCCAGTTCGGCTGTGGTACGATCGCTACCCGTAGTCCTTCTGCTTCGAGTACACGTCCAATTACGGCTGCACCGAAAGAGGGATGATCCACATATGCATCTCCTGAGAATATAATGACATCCAGGTAATCCCACCCACGGATTTCCATCTCTTTCTTTGTGGTTGGAAGCCAGTCTTGCAGTCGAACGGATGGGGTAGGTGTGTTATTTTTCATTTATACGTTTATCTTTGATTTGATGGCAAATTTACGATAAAGGGTTCTTAAAATTAGGCAAATTCACATATTTCAGTATTTGTCCGAACTTTTAAACGATTTAGTTGTTTTAAAAATGTAGATAAAACAGGGATTCTGACGACAAATCCTGTTTATCGGGGATGAAAAAATAACTAAAACCATTTTTCAAGAAAATTATTATGGAAAACGAAAAGCTAACGATACTATGGACCAGTGGTGAAAAAGATGTAGCGTTGAAAGTTGTTTTACGCTATGCTGAAGGCGCGTTGGAAAAAGGAATGTGGAAAGCCATTGATTTAATTATTTGGGGGCCATCCGTCCAGATAGCTGCAGATGATGAAACGGTTCGCTTGAAAGTGCAAAAACTGATCGAGCAGGGAGTAAAAGTTAAAGCATGTATCGTATGTGCCGAAGAGTATGGTGTGACTGAAACGCTTGAGAAAATGAACGTCCAGCTTGAAATGGTGGGTGAGGAGATTACCCATATTATTCAGGATCAGACACCCCTGTTGTCGTTGTAGCGAACGATACCGAAATTCAGACCAAATGTTAGTTGATATTATAAATGATAGAAGAAGGAGGATATTCCAAAAGGTGAATATCCTCCTTCTTCTATTTAATTCATTGTTATCACCACTTTACCCGGGAAATTTCCTTTCAATTTGTGGTCGATAGCCGCTATCGCTTCATTAAAAGGTACTTCAACGATATGGTGTGGTTTCAGTATTTTCTCTTCAATCAAAAAATTAAGTGTATTCAGTGACCGGGTATTGATTTCAGTCATTTGATAGACCCCTTTTACACCGTATTCTCTGCATAATTCTTCACTAGGCTTGCTTACCAAAGAAACCAACGTACCTCCCGGCTTCAAAACTCCAAAACATTTAAGGAGTGTTTCTCCGCCCTGTGTATCGAGTACGCCGTCATAATCGTGGATCAGATTCTCAAAAGGTTGCAGGTGATAATTAATGATCAGATCCACCCCGAGTTCCTTCATGTAGGGAATGTCCTCGTTTCCGACCGTTACGGCGACATGCGCACCGATATTTAAACACATTTGGGTGGCAAGGCTTCCAACAGCTCCGGCTCCTCCGATAATAAGAATCTTTTGTCCCGGTTTAACATTCAAATTCCACGATACGGCTTGCTGTGCTGTACATCCGGGCGTGACGAAAGCAGCCGCCTCAATGTAAGAGGTGTTGTCGGGCATCACTGAAATTTTACCACCCTTTACACGAAGGAATTCCGCCAATGCTCCAGATCCACCGGCTATTGAAATGCCGCTTCCGTACACTTTCATCCCTTTTTGGAAATGAGTGACCTGGCTTCCGGTTTCCATCACTTCGCCGGCAAAGTCACTCCCGATCGTTACCGGCAACTGCTGTGGTATTTCATTTCTGAATTCTCCAGTCAATAATTTTATATCGAAGGGATTTATTCCGACTGCAGCCACTTTCACTAAAATGTCGCCGGGTGAAAGTACAGGCACCGGAATCTCCGAAAAAGAGAGCGTTTCGGTACGTCCATATGCATTCATTTGTAAACTTTTCATCACACAAATTATAAGATTATATGGTTCAGATGATGTGGTTCATCATTATTTTAAGGTATAACCTTATGTGTGCAAGATGGTTCACATTTGAAATTATAATAAAGGTCAATGAATATTTCGCAAATAAAAAAAGGGGATTCCCGAAGAAATCCCCTCTTTAAAATGTATGTTCAGATTAACTTAAACCTTCGATGTTACCATCTACGATATCGATGAAGTTTGCCTGAGGAACTTTCGGTAGTCCCGGCATACGCATGATTTCACCGGCAATGGCAACGATGAATTCAGCACCTTTGTTGATGACGATATCATTGATTTTAAAATCAAATCCTTTCGCTACGCCATAAGCTTTCGGATCGGCAGAGAACGAGAACTGTGTTTTTGCGATACATACGGGGAAATGTCCGATACCCAACTCTTCCACATGTTTGATCATCTTATTCGCTTTCTCACTAAATGTTACCGAAGCGGCTCCGTAAATGTCGTAAGCTACTTTTTCGATTTTCGTTTTAATTGAATCTTCATCTTTATAAGTGAATTTCAACTCTTCCGACGGATTGTTTTCTATGCTTTCCACAACGGCGTTCGCCAAGTTGACAGCACCTTCGCCTCCTTCAAGGAATGCGTTGTTCACAACAAATTTAACACCCATTTTTTCACAATGAGCAGCGATAGCTTCCACTTCCTCGTTGGTGTCAAATGCATATCTGTTGAAAGCAACCATTACGGTCTGTCCGAAAGAACGCATGTTTTCGATGTGCTTGTCAAGGTTGTCGAATCCCTTGATCAACCCAGCCATATCCGGCTCTTTGATCTTATCGATTGCCACGCCTCCGTGCATTTTCAGTCCTTGAGCAGTAGCTACGATGATCGTTAGTTTAGGGGAGATACCCGCTTTGCGGCATTTGATGTTGAAGAATTTCTCTGCACCCAGGTCAGCACCGAATCCAGCTTCTGTAATGGTGTATTCACCGAATGACATTGCCATTTTCGTAGCGATGATGGAGTTACATCCATGAGCGATATTGGCAAAAGGTCCTCCGTGAACGAACGCAGCTGTATTTTCTGTTGTCTGTACGATATTCGGATTGATGGCGTCTTTCAATAATACGGTGATCGCACCTGCGATACCAAGGTCTTTCACAGTGAAAGGAGTTCCGTCATAGTTATATCCGAGCAGGATATTTTCAACACGGCGGCGAAGATCATCCAAATCCGTTGCAAGACAAAGGATTGCCATGATTTCAGAAGCCGGAGTGATGTCGAATCCCGTTTGTCCCGGAATCCCGTTTGCACTGCTGCCGAGTCCGGTTACGATGTTTCTCAGTCCACGATCATTCACATCGAGTACGCGTTTCCACAGGATCTCTTTCAGTCCCGGTTTTGTACTTCTGTTCTGGAAGATATAATTATCCAACAATGCGGTAATCATATTGTGAGCCGAAGTGATCGCATGGAAATCGCCTGTGAAGTGCAGGTTGATGTTTTCCATCGGGAGTACCTGTGCGTAACCGCCTCCGGCAGCACCGCCCTTCATACCGAAACATGGCCCGAGTGATGGCTCGCGAAGAGCAACAATCGCTTTTTTACCAATCTTATTAAGTCCCAGTGCAAGACCGATACTTACTGTAGTTTTTCCAATTCCGGCTCTTGTAGGAGTAATAGCGGTGACAAGAATCAGGTTGTTCTGTTTTGCTTTTGACTCATCAATCAGGTCAACCGGAATCTTCGCAATGTACTTACCATAGTTCAACACCTCGTCGCGAGGAATGCCGATGTCAGTAGCAACTTTTTTGATCTTTTCCAGGCTACACTCTCTTGCAATTTCAATGTCGGATTTCATCTGAATATATTTATAAAGGTTTGTGGTCAGGCGTTCCCCAAATAACAGGAACGTCCTATAATCGTATCTATTTCTCTTCTGTGATGGTTATGCCTGTTTTGAGGCCAATAAGTTTTCCAAACGGATAATTTCGTCTCTGAGTTGAGCTGCTTCAATGAACTCTAGGTTTTTAGCGGCTTTCATCATTTGTTTTCGAACGTTTTCAATCTCTTTCTCAATCTGTCCGACACTCATGTATTTTTCTACCGGATCGGCCACCAATGCAGGAGCCATGCCCTCTACGTAGGCATTCGGTTCGACGATAGCGGCAATCTCTTCACCCAAAATCGCTTTTCGTGCTTTTACGATGGCTTGAGGCGTGATGCCGTGATCTTCATTGTATTTCATCTGTTTTTCACGACGACGATTTGTTTCATCAATCGTTTTTCTCATGCTGTCTGTGATTTTATCGGCATACATGATCACATAGCCGTTCAGATTTCGCGCCGCACGCCCCGCGGTTTGTGTCAGGGAGCGATGAGAACGCAGGAATCCCTCTTTATCCGCATCCAAAATTGCCACCAGGGACACTTCCGGAAGGTCAAGACCCTCACGCAGCAGGTTTACTCCGATCAATACATCATATAGTCCATTTCGCAGGTCTTCCATGATACGGATCCTTTCGAGTGTTTCAACGTCGGAGTGGATATAAGTGGATCGGATATCAAGCCGTTGTAGGTAAACATCTAATTCCTCAGCCATTCGTTTCGTCAGCGTTGTAACCAAAACACGTTCGTCCCGTTCTACACGCAGTCGGATCTCCTCCAGAAGGTCGTCGATTTGATTCAGACTCGGACGAACTTCGATGACCGGATCAAGTAGTCCCGTCGGTCTGATAACCTGTTCGGCAATCACCCCTTCTGATTTCTCCAATTCATAATCGGCCGGTGTGGCACTTACAAAAATGGCCTGACTGGCTAAAGTTTCAAACTCTTCGAATTTTAGGGGACGGTTATCGATGGCAGCAGGAAGTCTGAAGCCGTATTCTACAAGATTTGTTTTACGGGAAAAATCCCCTCCGTACATCGCACGTATCTGAGGAATCGTAACGTGACTTTCGTCAATAATGACTAAAAAGTCATCCGGGAAGTAATCTAAAAGGCAGAACGGACGAGAGCCGGGAGGGCGTCCGTCAAAATAGCGGGAATAGTTTTCGATACCGGAGCAGTGGCCGGTCTCACGAATCATCTCAATGTCGTAGGTGACACGTTCATATAGGCGTTTTGCCTCGAGTTCTTTGCCGATGGATTTAAAGAACTCCACCTGTCTACCCAGGTCTAGTTCAATCTCTCCGATTGCTCGGTCAATACGGGCTTTCGTTGTTACAAATATATTTGCCGGAGCGATGTTGTAATCCTCAAACTGGGCGATGGTATGTCCAGTAACAGGGTCCACTGTCTCGATCGATTCAATCTCATCACCCCAGAACACAACACGAACGATGAGGTCGATATAAGCTAGAAAGATATCAACCGAATCGCCTTTTACACGAAAATTTCCACGTGCGAACTGCACCTCGTTTCGGGAATACTGGCTTTCAACCAGTCGGCGCAAGAATACGTTGCGTGTAAAATTCTCACCCACTTTCACATGGATCATATTGCTGTGGAAATCCTCCGGGTTTCCAATCCCGTAGAGGCACGACACAGAAGACACCACCACCACGTCTCTTCGACCCGAAAGCAGCGATGCCGTAGTAGATAATCGCAATTTCTCTATCTCGTCATTGATTGCAAGATCTTTTTCGATGTAGGTGTCTGTCGAAGGGATGTATGCTTCCGGTTGGTAATAATCGTAATAAGATACGAAATATTCAACGGCGTTGTCCGGAAAGAAATTCTTGAATTCGCCGTACAGCTGGGCGGCAAGGGTTTTGTTATGACTTAAAATCAGAGTCGGCTTTTGGGTTCGTTCGATAACATTGGCCATCGTAAAGGTTTTCCCCGAGCCGGTTACTCCCAGCAGGGTCTGATAAGGAATCCCTTCGTTAACACCTTGCGCAAGTTGTTTGATAGCCTCAGGTTGATCCCCTGTAGGTTTATAAGGCGAAATGATTTTTAAGTCCATCGTTTAATTTTGATCAGGAATGATGATAGCCATTAGTACGTAAGCGATAATTCCCGGCACAAAGCCGGTAAAGATCACTAATAGAGCAAAAGCTACACGAATTACCGTAGGGTCTACCCCTAAATAATCTGCGATACCACCACAAACGCCGGCGATCTTTTTGTCTTTAGACTTGTATAATCTCTTTTCCATATATCAAATCGTTTTAATGAGTTACAAAGTTAGGAAAAAACAGATAAAGATAACGGATTCGAAATCTATTTACTTCTATTTTCTCTCTATCTACTTCAATATGATAGAGAAGAAAATGAAACTTCTGTTGATAATTATACATCCGGCGACCGTTTTAGTTTAACTCGTGATTAATTTTGTGTGGTAAATTGCAAAATGATATAATTTTCTTTTCTTTGTGGAAAAGCTTGCCTAAAGTGAATTTTGTAGAAAAATAATACATATTTAATAAGAATGAAAACCATTTGCGTGGCTGTAGGGGGCCGGGACTCACCCGGCGAGTTATAAAAGGAAAAGTGATTCTTTTGAATTGTTTTTCAGGAATGAAAAATCCGTTCAGTCAATGAACATTTTAAGAAAGAAAGTGTTTCAATCGGGATACCAGATTTAAACATAACTCTGTTAATTTTCTTTGATTCGTTTTATTATTTAAAACGGAACAACTACATTTGCGCATTACAAATATATACATGATGAAGAAAATCTTACTTTTTCTAACTATCGCGTTGACATTCGCTTCTTGCGGAGAGTATAATAAGGTGTTGAAAAGCTCTGATTACGAGCTGAAATACGATTATGCTAAGAAGAGTTTTGAAAATAAGAAATACACAAAGGCTTACACGTTGTTAGAAGATTTGGTACCTATTTATAAAGGAACTGAAAGAGCTGAAGAAGCCCTTTATCTTCTTGCCCAAAGTTATTTTGGAGCAAAAGATTATGTAACAGCAGGACAATATTTCACTACATATTATACGAATTATCCAAAAGGGGAATATACTGAGCTTGCGCGTTATTACGCAGGATTGGGCTATTATCTGGATTCACCGGATCCTCGTTTGGATCAGAGCGGAACTTACAAAGCCATTAATGAATTTCAGCTGTTTTTGGAATATTATCCGAAAAGCGAGAAAGTGGCGGATGTACAGCGCATGATTTTTGAGCTGCAGGATAAGTTGACCGAGAAAGAGCTGATGAATGCAAAGTTGTATTATGACTTGGGTACTTACCGTGCAAATAACTATGAGTCGGCCGTGATTACGGCAACAAATGCCATTCGTGACTATCCTTACACCAAGTTCAAGGAGGAGTTGTTTATGATTGTCTTGAAATCAAGATATGAAGAAGCTCAACACAGTGTGGACGAGAAAAAAGAGGAGCGTTATCGCGACGTGATTGATGAGTATTACAGCTTTATCAATGAATTCCCGGACGGGAAATATGCTAAAGATGCGAAAAAGATTTTCGAATCGGCTTCAAAGAAAATAAATGATTAATCAGATAAAGAAGGATATGGATTACAAAAAAACCAATGCTCCTACCAATACCGTAACTCGCGATATGATCGCGTTGTCGGCAGATTCAGGAAATGTTTATGAAACTGTTCGTGTGATCGGGAAAAGAGCTAATCAGATTGCCGTTGAAATGAAACAGGATCTTGAAAAGAAACTTCAGGAATTCGCTTCTTACAACGATAATCTTGAAGAAGTATTCGAGAACAGAGAACAAATCGAGATTTCTCGTTATTACGAAAAACTTCCGAAACCGACGTTGATCGCCGCTCAGGAGTACAAAGAAGGAAAAGTTTACTGGAAGAACCCTTCTAAAGAGAAAGATAAAATGTAATCTTCCCCTCAAGGAATTATTTAAAAAAGCTGCTTTCGGATCAGATGGATCGGAAGCAGCTTTTTTTATTAGGCAAATCAAATATTTTCTCTAAATTTGACGATGTTTTAACTTTTAATACTGATGATATGATTCAAAGAATTCAGACACTGCTTTTGATAGGCGTTGTGATTCTAATTTCATTGTTGATTTTTATGCCTTTGGCTGCATTTACCAATGCGGAATCAACTTTCCTTCTGATGGCTGATTCTATGGTAGATACCCTTCCTGGTAAAGAAGCGCTGATGGTCGTTTGGCCACTGTTTATTTTGCTGATCGTGATGGTGTTGGTGCCGTTCGTGACAATCTTTATGTATAAAAAGAGAATGCTTCAGATTCGGATGACTATTTTTAGCTCTATTTTGGATGTGCTTTTCTTTGTACTTTATTTCTATGAGTGTTCCACGATTGCACGTGAAATCCAAGCAGAGGTGAGCTATAAACCCGTAGCGCTGATTATCCCCGTAGTGGCGATTCTCTTGAATATTATTGCCATTCGTAAAATCGGACAGGATGAGATGTTGATCCGTTCTTTGAACAGCAACAGAATCCGTTAATAGAACCGTTGATAAATTCCGTTTTAGGAAACTTTTTCAATAAGATAAAAGAGAGGCCGTCAGATTCGAAATGAATTAGACGGCCTCTCTTTTTATCGTTTTTTCGTGAGATGAAATAAATAGGTTGCTGCTACGGAGATGGTTTGATTTGCGGAAGCATCGTAATCATCTTTCTTTTTGTTCGGGAAGATGTCTCCCAGTCCGAAGTAATAGCGTCCCTCCACAAGAAAGCTGTGCTTGCCAAACCGCAGTTCCATACCGGCTCCTCCGGTAATACCGTAGTCAACTTTGCTTGAAACGGCTAGATTGTGCGCTGGAATATCTTCGTCACTTCCTTTTGGGATATTGCTTTTCTGAGAGTCGCTCAGGTAATATCCGAATTTTGGTCCCAAATTCACAAACCCCTTTATTCTGTGATTTCCGAAAAAGATATGGCTCAGTACCGGTAATTCAATGTAGTTCAATGTGCGTTCATAATAAAGAGCGGGATTGTCATCAAAGCGCTCTTTCCAGCCTTTAGACGTATAAAGCAGTTCTGCCTGAATGCCAAAATATTTTTCCTCTACATAACGCCAGGTTATACCCATGGTTTGACCCATCTTGTAATCCTGAAGAACGGTAGGGGTGAAAGACATCCGGCTTAAATTGACACCTCCCGTAATCCCGAAAGAGTGCTCTTTAGGATATGGTTTCTGAGCGAATCCCAGAAACGGCGTGCAACTGATGCATAGTGTGAGAAAAATCTTTTGTAGCGTCATTTGACTCATCTTCTTCAGATTATTTATTTTACTTCAATTTTTTGAATTGTATTGTCCGGACGGAAGTTTACGAAGTAGATGCATCGGTTGATGAATCCGCTCCAATTGTTGATTCGTCTGAAGCACATAGCGGTCTGGATACTTTCAGCCGGAATCATATCGATGTGGCTATCGAAATTCTTACCATATTTCTCTACGGCAGTAAGGAAGAACATGCCCGTGTCGAAACCAAGGATGCCATATTTCGGGTAAACCGGAAGTAGTTCTTTGTTGTACCAGTATTTGAATTGGTGCAAGAATTCTTTTGATTCTTTCGAGAAAGGATTCACGTATATTCTTGTGTAGATATAGGTGTTCAGTTCATAGAAATAATCCATGTACTCCTTTGTGTAGGTTTGCCATTCCGGATATCCGAACAATGAGATCTGGATATTCGGAGTATTCTTCTTCATGACGGATAAAGTTGGGAGAATCATCCCCAGCATATTCTTCTTAGCCGAAAGCGGAACAAATACCACAGGACCGTTCAAGTTGAGGATGGAGTCCATCTCCGTCAGCTCTTCGGTGCCGGTAAATTCATAATCCACATAGGCGATCTGGCGTCTTTCTAGTTCACGTCTCAAGTAATCAATGAAGTCTTTTTTGTCATCTTCGCTTCCCGTTTCTTTCAGGAATACAATCGTATTGTCTTTGAAAATATTGGCGAATTCCATAGAGGACTCCGCATACAGGTAAGAGTTCGGTGTATTCAGCTGGAAAAGGTGCGGACTCGTCTCCGCCGCATCCGAGTCAAATGTAAACGGATTCACTACGTTGATGTCATTCGCTTCGGCAAATTTCACCACTTCGCTGATTTTGGTATTGTCAGCCGGTCCGATGATCAGACTCGCGTTTTTTACTTCCGGTTTGGCAAGGATGTCAGCCATTTGCTTCGAATCGGTGTCGAATACATAGATGTCAAACGAAGCACCTTGGCTTTTTAAGCTGTCTACGGCCATCAGGAATCCTTCGTAAAATTCAATGTATCGGTTGCGAAGCGAACTGTTTACCGTGTTGTAGTAGAGCTGGAACGGCAACAGAAGGACTACGCTGATGCGATCCGACTTTTTGATTTCTGTAGATTCTTTCAGAATATCCTGCATCTGCTGGATCGTTTCGGAGTTGTTCTCAAGGAACTCCTGATTGTTAGAGTCTTGTCCAGGTATGTTGATTAGATCACCCGCTTTCACTCTCGAAATACCCGGGTTTAATTCGAGTAATTCGGTTAGGGTTACGTCAAATTTTCGGCTGATGCTGTATAAGGTTTCTTTCTTCTTTACTTTATAAGTGGATACGGGAGTGGCGCTTACCGCCTCCGAAGCAAGTTCGGCCTGCTGATCAGCCTTGATTCGGATTACTTTGCCAATAGCAAAAGTGTTTTCATTCAGTCCCGGATTTTCATTCATGATATCCTGCATCTTTACGCCGTAATGTCTCGAAACAGAAAATAGAGTCTCTTTCGGTTCAATCGTGTGAAAGATGTAATCGTGGTCTGTGCTTCTGTAGATCGTAGCTGCCTGCGGAATACGAACAGCATGACCGATAACCAGGTTTTTATCCATTCCGGGGTTGATCGCCGCGATGTCCGACACGCTTACATTATAGGTGCGGGCTAATGCACTGAGGGTTTCGCCCGGCTGAACCGTGTGAACGAAAAAATTAGCTTCTTCATTCTTCTTTGGCGCAGCGGTCGTTTTTACGGGGATCAAAATCCGTTGCCCTTTTTTCAGTCCCGCTTTTGTTTCCGGATTATACAGTTCGATTTCGTTCTGAGATACATTGAACTGTCTCGTCAGAGCGTAAAAACCCTCGGCATGACTTACGGTATAGATGTAAAATTCCTTTCCGTCCACGGTTGTGGTTTCATAATTGCCGGTTTGCCCAAGCGAGATTGCAGTGATACATAACCCCAAAAGAGTCGCCAATAAATTTTTTCTGAATTTCCGCATTTGAAATGATATTTAATAATCCCGAAAGATTTTATTAAGATGTAACTTAAGAAACGCATGCATCAGGATGCACGCAAGGCAACTTCTAACATACTTTTCTATTGACAAAGATAAATAAAATTAAGAAGAAGTGGGGGAGGGAACTTCTGAAATTGCCGCAAATGCTTTATCTTTGGGTTTAATTGTTTAAGTTTCAAACAAACATCCCCCAACTAGTGAGCGTGATCCCGTACGGATCTTTTAACTCTTCTCGCTATCGTAAGTAACTAGACGGAGGGCAAATAAATGGCCATTTGACCTTGACGTTAAAAAATAGATGAAATACAAATGAAAAGAATCCTCTCAAGTGCAATCCTTCTTCTCTTTTTCTGTATCTCGACTTTCTCACAATGGCATGTAAACGGCGGGTCACATCTTCCATATGTTTATCAGCCCTCACTTTCGAGTGGACTGGAAACTGTTTACCTGCTTTACGGATCGGCGGAGTTTTCACTCTCTTTTACAGCGTCCAACGAAACGTCTCTGGTGTGTCGCCGTTATGCAAACAGAGCTGCCGAATCAGAGGTGATACCGACTACGCAGACAGGAAATACATTTGTGATAAATAATCCGCAGCCGGGTTACGGCTATTTTATTGAACAGGGAGGACGTAGTTCTGATTTCATTTGGATTCTTGACTATGCCCAACATCCTTTGGAAATGAAGGGACTCGCTGTAGATGGCGAAGTGAGCGACTGTGAAAGAGTCAGACTGATATTTGACAGATCCGCGCCCGACCTCTCTTTCTTTACGATAAATGGAGGAATCGAGAAAATTGAACGCGCTTTTTCCCTCTCTTACCAAACGCTGAAATGGAATGAAGAAAAAAAGGATTTCGAGAATGAGGATGTTGAGGATCAGGTGAAGGGAAGCCGTGAAATTACGGTGACCGCACCGCTTTGCAATACCCGGTTCCTCCTGTCCGGAGATCAATTCCTTCGTTTCTGGGGAAGCTCGGAAAGTGTGCAAAGTTCCGAATTTGAATCTTCCGCCGTAAGGGGAATGGCTGCCGCAGAACAGATCTTCCGTGAAGCGGGCAACGAAATCGATAAAGAGTCTGATGTACTCGGTGGTTCAGCTCCGGTGGAGATTCGTTTTACAGGTTATGCCAATACGCCTGTAGCCACCTATCAGGCCTGGGAACTATCGCGTAATCCCGAGTTTTCCGAAATTGATGCCACCTATACTGATCCGGTACTTGAATATACCTTTGAAAACGGGGGTGATTCTTATGTGCGTTATGTGATCAGTAATGCCCAGAATAGCTGTGAACAAGTTGTGGAAACCTTCACCGTGCATGTGTCGGAATCAGCGCTTCAGGTTCCGAATGTTTTTACACCCGATTCCGAATCCGGCGATAACCGTTTGTTTAAGGTGGCCTATCGCTCGATCTTGAAGTTTGAGGGATGGATCTTTAACCGATGGGGAAACCAGCTTTTTCATTGGACGGATCCTGCCGAAGGATGGGACGGTACCTATCACGGAAAATTGGTTCCTACGGGCGCTTACTATTACGTGATAAAGGCAGAAGGCGTTGGGGGCGAAAAACTGAACCGCAAAGGTGATATCAATGTTTTGAGAACACGCAACGTTCAGTAAATAGTGAGTTATAAAATAATAGTTATATACAGATGAATAAATTAAATTCTGCATTCCTGGGAGTGTCAGCGATTTTATTGTGTGCAGGCGCAGTCGTGTTTATGGGAGCTCAAAGCTCCAGAAAAGCGGCGGATGAGAAACCTCTTGTAGCAACCTTAACCACGATTCCCGAGTTTGCCCTAACAACGGAAATTGCAGGAGAGAAAATCGATCTCTCGCGTTACGATATGTATGAACGGTTTGATCGAGAATTGACAAGCTTCAGTTATACCCATAACGCAACTACGTTGATCCTTAAAAGAGCCAACCGGTTGTTTCCCATCATCGAACCGATCCTAAAACAACAGAACATACCCGAAGATTTTATTTACCTCTGCGCGATCGAAAGTACGCTTAATACGCGTGCCCTCTCTCCGGTCAAAGCTGCCGGTTTGTGGCAGATCATGGAAACTACCGGAAAGGAGCTCGGGTTGGAGATCAATGCGTATGTAGATGAACGTTATGACATTGAGAAATCTACCATCGCCGCTTCAAAATTTCTGAAGAGAGCATACCAAAAATATGGAAGTTGGATGGCTGTTGCCGCATCCTATAATGCGGGACAGGGCAGAATCTCCACGGAACTTTCCAAACAGCAGTCTGAAGATGTTTTTGATCTTTGGTTGAATGAGGAGACCAATCGTTATCCTTTCCGGATGATGGCTTTGAAAGAAATCATGAAAAATCCATATAAATATGGATTCGTGCTTAAAAGTAACCAGTTATACAAACCAATTAGAACGACAGACGTTAAAGTTAAAGAGCCTATCGATGACTTGGCGGCATTTGCTATCAGTCAGGGGATTACCTATGCTCAATTGAAAGAGTTTAATCCCTGGTTGCGCAATCGCTCGCTTCCGAATAAAACAGGTAAGGAGTACACGATTCGTATTCCGGTAAAAGAAGACCTGTATTATGGGAAAGAGAAAACGGTGGCTTATCGTAAAAATTGGGTGGTAGAGTGATGGAAGAAAATATGATGAATAAAAATGATATGATTCGCGTCATGGGGGCGCGGGTACATAATCTGAAGAATATCGATGTAGATATTCCCCGCAATAGTTTTACGATCATTACCGGTCTGAGCGGCAGTGGTAAATCCTCTCTTGCTTTCGATACGATATTTGCCGAGGGACAAAGACGCTATATTGAAACGTTTTCTTCTTATGCACGCAACTTCCTTGGTAACATGGAACGTCCGGACGTGGATAAGATTACCGGACTGAGTCCCGTTATCTCGATCGAACAGAAAACGACCAATAAAAATCCGCGCTCTACGGTGGGAACGACTACCGAGGTGTATGACTTCTTGCGTTTGCTGTTTGCCCGTGCGGGAGAAGCCTACTCTTATATCTCGGGCGAGAAGATGGTCAAATTCACAGAAGAACAGATTCTGAAACTGATCCTTGACCGCTATGAAGGGAAAAGAACCTACATCTTAGCTCCATTGGTGCGAAACAGAAAAGGTCATTATAAAGATCTTTTCGAACAATTGCGCAAAAAAGGGTACTTAAACGTACGAGTGGACGGCGAAATGCGTGAAATTCTTTACGGAATGAGGTTGGATCGCTATAAAAACCACAGTGTCGAACTGGTGATCGACAAGATGGTTGTCACATCCAAAGATGAATCGCGTCTGAAAGAAAGTGTTCGTCTTGCGATGAAACAGGGCGACGGTCTGATTATGGTTTTGGATGCGGACACCGGCGATGTACGTCACTATTCGCGTCAATTGATGGACCCGGTCAGCGGAATCTCATACAGTGAACCTGCACCGCATAACTTCTCGTTCAATTCGCCGCAAGGGGCCTGTCATCATTGCAAAGGTCTGGGGGTAGTGAATGTGATAGATCTTGAGAAAGTGATTCCGGATCCCTCTCAGTCAATCTACCAAGGAGGGATCATACCCCTCGGGAAATATAAAAATTCTTTGATTTTCTGGCAGATAGAAGCTATTCTCGATAAATACGGCGTTAATCTTAAAACGCCGTTGAAAGAGGTGCCCGATGAAGCGATAGATGAAATAATGAACGGAACGGAAGAGCGGTTGGATGTTAAGAATCCCGCTTTGGGTAATTCCAGCATGTTTCTGAGCTATGACGGTTTGGTGAAATACATCGAGATGCAGGCGCAGACAGACGCTTCTGCTACGGCACAGAAGTGGGCAGGCCAGTTTTCGAAAAGCATCCAATGTCCCACTTGTCACGGTCAACGTCTGAATCGTGAAGCGCTTCATTTCAAAATAGGAAAAAAGAATATTGCCGAACTCAGCAACATGGATATTTCCAAACTTTACGAGTGGCTCCACGGGATAGAGGAGGAGATGTCTCCAAAACAGCGGCTGATAGCGACGGAAATTCTGAAGGAGATCCGTACGCGTCTGAAATTCTTACTGGATGTGGGGTTGGACTACCTCTCCTTAAACAGAGCCTCTGCAACGCTTTCCGGTGGTGAGAGTCAGCGTATTCGACTGGCTACGCAAATCGGTTCGCAGTTGGTGAACGTGTTGTATATTCTGGATGAGCCGAGTATCGGTCTGCATCAGCGCGATAACGTGCGACTTATCAATTCATTGAAACAGTTGCGTGATACGGGTAATTCCGTGGTCGTAGTGGAACATGACCGCGACATGATGGTGGAAGCGGATTATGTGGTGGATATCGGTCCGTATGCCGGTCGATTAGGCGGGGAAGTGGTTTTCTCCGGTACACCGGAAGAGATGCTCAAAAGCAATACCATTACGGCCGCTTACCTGAATGGCGCGATGAAAATAGAAGTTCCCGCTGAGCGACGTCCCGGAAACGGCAATGCAATCACAATTCGTGGAGCGAAAGGCCATAATCTGAAAAATGTAACCGCTCATTTTCCGTTGGGACAGTTTATTTGTGTGACGGGAGTTTCCGGTTCTGGTAAATCGAGTTTGATAAACGGAACTTTACAGCCGATTTTGAGTCAGAAATTCTATCGTTCACTGCAGGATCCGTTGGAGTTTGAATCTGTAGAGGGACTGGAGCACATCGATAAGGTGGTTAATGTGGATCAATCGCCACTGGGCCGTACACCTCGTTCAAATCCGGCTACCTATACAGGCGTTTTCTCCGACATCCGAAACCTGTTTGTGAATCTGCCTGAAGCGAAAATCCGCGGGTATAAACCGGGCCGCTTCTCTTTCAATGTGTCGGGTGGACGATGTGAAACCTGTGGCGGAAACGGATATAAAACCATAGAGATGAATTTCTTACCCGATGTCTTGGTGCCTTGCGAAGATTGTCACGGCAAACGGTACAACCGGGAAACGTTAGAAGTGAGATTTAAAGGGAAATCAATTGCCGATGTGTTGGATATGACCATCAATCAGGCTGTGGAGTTCTTTGAAAGCGTGCCGCAGATTTTAAATAAAATAAAGGTGCTTCAAGATGTGGGGTTGGGTTATATAAAATTAGGTCAGCCTTCAACGACGCTGTCGGGAGGTGAAAGTCAGCGTGTAAAACTCGCTACCGAACTGGCGAAAAAGGATACCGGTAAAACCATGTATATTCTTGACGAGCCAACTACCGGTCTTCATTTCGAGGATATCCGGGTGTTGTTGGGCGTCTTGAACCGTTTGGTCGCAAAAGGGAATACGGTGCTCGTCATTGAGCACAACCTCGATGTTATCAAATGCGCCGATCATATTATCGACATGGGCCCTGAAGGCGGACAAGGCGGTGGCGTTTTGCTGGCAGCCGGAACTCCGGAGGAAGTGTGTGCCAAATACGATACACATACCACGAAATTTTTGAAAGAGGAACTTGCCCGATAATAATCCGACACGGTTCCGAAAGGAGTCGCGATTGGCTCAACGCACCTCTTGGCGTCCAACCGACCCCATGGCATCAGGATTGGGTCAACGCACCTCTTGGCGATATAAAAGCAGCCTCTTTATACGTTTATTTCGAATAACGTATAAAGAGGCTGCTTTCTTATTTTTCAAAT
The DNA here is from genome assembly GCA_036655355.1 of Bacteroidales bacterium. Classification (GTDB taxonomy): domain Bacteria; phylum Bacteroidota; class Bacteroidia; order Bacteroidales; family JAUNSR01; genus JAUNSR01. The sequence continues at coordinate 165,828 of JAVVQG010000001.1, read as the reverse complement.
AAATCACGTGCCGGCCACTCTTTTACTTTGGAGATCGCCCGATTCATCATCACATTTATGTCATGGGTGAAATTGGCTCCGCGCCATGTACTGGTATTGGTTACAAAAATATAGGTGAACCCCTCTTTCTTATAACGGATCATGGCGCTGGTTCCGGCTAAGGTACCGGTACGTTTCCATTCCCCTTTCGAGTTCGTGCCCATCCAACCAAGCGGAAAGCCGTTTTTATTCTCATCTGTCATTAGTCGTACGGAACGGGGTGAGATCACCTGTTTGCCATTCGGATTCCCGTTTATGCTCGCTACGAAACGGGCAAGTTCGATTGGGGAAGCGATCCAGCCACCGGCGGCTCCCAGTAGGCGAATGTCATTTCCTCCATCCGATTTACGTACCAACCGATCGGGATTACTTTGATCCGGAACGAGTTCGGCATCCGGCGGTTCATAATAGTGCACTTCGTTTCGCAATGCTTCCTGGCTGTGGCTGTTACCGATGTACATGTTTTCACACCCCGCTACCCGAAGCACATGCTCCCGAACATAATTCTCGTAACTTCTTCCTGCGACTTTTTCAATCACCTTTTCCAGTAGCGCATAACCCAGATTAGAATAGGAGGCATACGAACCTGGATAGAATCCCAAACGCCCCTGCAACACAAAATCCACCAGGTCATCGGTTCGGAAAGGCGTGCTCTTGCCGATTCTTGAAGAAACCAGTACGGGTTCGAATAAAGGGTCTCCCTGTCTTCTCGAGAATCCGCCCTGATGGCGAAGGAGATGTTCTACGGTGATTTGTTTCAACTTCGAATCGCGGAAATTAAGGTAGGTGGAATCACACATGATCCCCTCTTCCCCAAATATGCGGTCGGAGAGGTTTAGTTTGCCCTCTTCGCAAAGCTTCATTACGGCTACGGCAGTAATGAGTTTCGATACGGAAGCAACCCTGAACAGGTGTTTGACCTCTGTTTTTTCCTCTTTTTCCTTATCGGCATAGCCGTACCCTTTACAAAACAAAAGGCTGTCGTTTCGCATGATCGCGACGGATGCTCCGGATAACTCCCACTGTTTCATGAATCGCTCGATCTGTTCATCCAGCTTTTTGAATTCGGGAAGCTCTGAATCCGCATTGGTGACTCTTTCGTTAAGGGGAATGAATGGTGTCGTTTTCTGGTGCACCTCGGGAAGTGCCGGTGCCTGTTCTTTGCATCCCGTCATGAAAGAACAAAAGAGGAGCGGAACCACCAGCTTACGTATAGAAAGTATATTTTCAGGGAATAGTGACATTGTTCGGTTTTTATCCCATAAAAGTACAAAATTAATTGAATGATGGGAGAGAAGTGAAAAAAGAAAGGCTGCTAATCCGGTAAAGGAAAGCAGCCTTGTCTCTTTTTATTTGTTGTTTGATTTTTTCAGAGAGAAAAGGAATTCCAATCCCCCTTCCGGTCGGATCTTTGCCGATATTTCTCCCTTGTGGAAATGGACGGCATTTTTTACAATGGCCAGTCCAAGGCCCGTACCGCCAAGTTTGCGGGAGCGACCTTTGTCTACGCGGTAAAATCGTTCAAACAATCGGTTGAGGTGAATCTCTTCAACTCCGCAACCGTTATCACTGAAACTGAAATACACCGAATCAATGTCTTGACGGTAACAACGGATGGAAATATTTTTTCCTTCGCCCGCATAATTAATCGAATTGTCAAGCAGGTTTCGGAAAATCGAATAAGCCAATAAGGCATTTCCTTCAATTACCGTATGTTCCGGAATACTTACAGTTGCATGCATTCTCTTCTCCTCGAGAAGCGTGGCGGAATCCATCAGCAGTTCATTTACCAAGGCGCCCAGATCTATCGTTTCCTTTTCAAACTGTCCGTGTGCTTCGTCGATGCGATTTAGAATAGAGATGTCTTTCAGCAATCCGGTCAATCGATTCGCCTGCGTATAGCTTCGTTCTATGAACTGGCGTTGTGTCTGGGGATCAATGTTCGGATTATCGATAATCGTTTCCAAGAATCCTTTTATGCTGCTCACCGGTGTTTTCAATTCATGCGCCACGTTTTGGGTCAGCTGTCTTTTCAATCGGGTTTCCTCCTCCTGCTGGGTGATGTTCGTGATGGAAATCTCGAATGTGCCGTCTTGGAAGATGATGCATTCAACGTGGAATGTCTTTCCGTTTTTATTTACCAGCATATTTTCACTCAAGTATTCCGCTTTGTTGGAAGTGTTTGTCTGTTGTGTATGCAGGTTTAGAAAATACTTGATCCGGCTGAGTTCGCTGATTTCAAAAACCCCTTCGGGTGATGAAAGCTCCTTGTCTGAAATCACATTGATATACTGAATGAACAAGGTATTGGTAAAAATCGCCTGTTTCTCTGCTGAAAATACGGCAAGTCCCTCTTTTGAAATCTGCAGGTGTTTGCTGAGTTTCTCTTTCTCGAGCGATAACTCTTTTTTAGCCTGACTGAGTTTCGTATAGAGTCGGATGATGTGCTCCGTAATATCTCCGAGATCGTTGTTCGGTAGGTTGAAATTCAGGTCCGTCAATTCGTCCGATTCCGCTTTATAGGAAAATTCGCGCAACGAAGAGATGGCGTTTCCCAGTCGGAAACTGAAAAACAGCATCATGGCAAGCGTACACAGTCCCATGACTACGAAGAAAACGATAACTCTTTTCTCTACCGAAAGGTAGCTTTTCGTAGAAACATTAAAAGGCAATGCACTTCGGATGATGTAATGATCAGACATTTTCGCCGCATAAAAAAACGGTTCATCCATGGTGTCTGAATTGCGAAGGGCATAACTTTCCCCTTTTTTGAGGGCCCCCTTCACCTCGGGACGGTCCAGGTGGTTGTTCAATTTTTCCTCCCCTGAATGTTTGTTGTCGGAAATCACGTTTCCCGCTATGTCCATCACGGTAACGCGGATATCCTTATCACTGACCGATGAGATCAATTTATTTAGGTGCGTTAGCGCAGTCGAGTCATTTTCAATGTTTTGCAACAAAGTGTAGTTGTAACTCTGAAGAACGTCATTAAGAAGTTGTTCACGGAAGCTTTTCTCTCTGTTGTACTGATAGAGAAAAGCCGAAATGATAAATAACATGAAAATACCCGTTCCGAAGAAGAACAGACTCTTATGAAAAGCGATTCGGGGTTTGCGGAAAAATTGTCTCATTAATATTAATTCGTTTCGAATACATAACCATATCCAAGGCGAGTAATGATATTCTTACCATAATCGCCGAGTTTTTTGCGAAGTCGTGTGATGTTTACATCGATTGTGCGGTCTAAGACGTAAACCTCATCTGTCCAGATTCGTGACAATATCTCTTCGCGTGAGAATACCTGTCCCTGATGGCTAAGAAGAAGTTTCAGAATCTCGAATTCTTTTTTCGTGAGCTGCAATTCTTCATTGTCTATCATTGCTTTTTTCTTTTTCGTATCCATTGTCAACGACTGGTATCCGATCAAGTCCGGGTTCTCCACTTTGGGAGTGGATGTTCTTCTGAGAAGCGCTTTCACACGAGCCATCACCTCACGTAGCGAGTAGGGTTTCGAAATGTAATCGTCAGCTCCCAAATTGAATCCCTGAAGCATGTCGTTCTCCGTGTCTTTTGCCGTAAGGAATACAATCGGAATCTTCGCGTATTTAGCTTCCTGTCTCACAATCTGAGCCATTCGGAATCCAGAGATTTCGCCCATCATCACGTCGAGCATCAATAAATCATAGCGGGTCAGATCAAGTTGAAGCGCCTCTTCGGCGGAGTAAGCAGTATCTACCTTATATCCTTCAAGTTCAAGATTGAATTTCAAAATCTCACATAAGTCTTCTTCGTCGTCCACGACCAGAATTCGGTAATCTTTATTCATAACGAATGGTTTCAATTTTTTTATTTGGGAATATCCCGCCTGAGCCTGAATGCCAGGTTTCGGGGGAAATAATTAGTAGCAATGCTTAATTACTGTTTCCGAGAGCAAAATAAAGATTATATTGTTTCGGAAATATGAAACGCGTATTACAAATATATGACAATACAGCGCCTTATCCCCCTAAAATGCCGCTTTTTTATTATATTTGCGGCTGATAGAAAAACAGAATTAGATATTAAGAATGAAGAATATTCGCAACTTTTGCATCATTGCACACATCGACCATGGGAAGAGTACGCTGGCTGACCGTCTTTTGGAGTTTACCAATACGGTAGCGGGCCGAGAGATGCAGGCTCAAGTGCTTGATAATATGGATTTGGAGCGTGAGCGTGGTATTACCATTAAGAGTCATGCCATTCAGATGGAATACGTCTATAACGGCGAGAAATACATCCTGAATCTAATTGACACTCCGGGACACGTGGATTTCTCGTATGAGGTTTCCAGATCGATTGCCGCTTGTGAAGGCGCCCTTCTGATCGTAGACGGTACTCAGGGAATTCAAGCTCAGACCATCTCGAACCTTTATATGGCGGTTGACCATAATCTTGAGATTATTCCGATTGTAAATAAATGCGACCTCGACAGTGCGATGCCTGAAGAGGTTGAGGATCAGATCATCGAGCTGTTGGGCTGTGACCGCGAGGAGATTATTCGTGCCAGCGGTAAAACCGGCTTGGGGGTTGAAGAGATCCTAAAAGCGATTATTGAACGTGTTCCCGCTCCCAAAGGAGATCCGGAAGCACCGTTGCAAGCATTGATCTTTGACTCGGTCTTCAATTCATACCGTGGTATCATCGCTTACTTCAAAATTACGAACGGGGTTTTGCGCTCAGGCGACAAAGTGAAATTCGTAGCTACGGGTAAAGAGTATGAAGCGGATGAGATCGGTATCCTGAAATTGGATATGGATCCGCGTAAAGAGCTTCGTACGGGAGATGTAGGATATATCATTTCCGGTATCAAAACTTCGAAAGAGGTGAAAGTGGGCGATACCATCACGCATCAGGCTCGTCCTTGCGAAAAAGGAATCGACGGATTTGAAGAGGTAAAACCGATGGTATTTGCCGGAATCTACCCGATTGAAAGTGAAGATTTCGAGAACCTGCGTGCTTCTCTTGAGAAATTGCAGCTGAATGACGCCTCACTTACTTTCCAGCCGGAATCTTCCTTGGCGCTGGGCTTCGGTTTCCGTTGCGGTTTCCTAGGATTGCTCCACATGGAGATTATTCAGGAACGTCTGGATCGTGAGTTCGATATGGACGTAATCACTACCGTTCCCAACGTATCGTATCGCGTATATAATAAACAAGGTGAGATGACCGAGGTGCACAACCCTTCGGGATTACCTGAGCCAACCCTGATTGAGAAGATCGAAGAGCCTTATATCCGCGCTTCGGTGATCACAACAACCAACTACATCGGACCAATCATGTCTTTGTGTCTGGGTAAACGTGGTGAATTGATTAAGCAGGAGTATATTTCAGGAGACCGTGTGGAGATCTTCTATGACATTCCGCTGGGTGAGATCGTGATCGACTTCTATGACAAACTGAAAAGCATCTCAAAAGGATACGCTTCTTTTGACTATTATATCCATGACTATCGTCCGTCTAAATTGATTAAACTCGATATCCTTTTGAACGGCGAACCTGTGGATGCACTTTCAACCCTTACGCACGTGGACAATGCGGTAACGCTTGGCCGCCGTATGTGTGAGAAGCTGAAAGACCTGATTCCGCGTCAGCAATTCGATGTGGCGATTCAAGCTGCCATAGGTGCGAAAATTATCGCACGTGAAACCATCAAGGCCGTTCGTAAGGATGTGACCGCGAAATGTTATGGTGGTGACATCAGCCGTAAACGTAAATTGTTGGAGAAACAGAAGAAAGGTAAGAAACGTATGAAGCAGATCGGTTCGGTAGAGGTGCCTCAGAAGGCATTCCTTGCCGTATTGAAACTTGATTGATGATTCGAATTCCGCTCCGAAAATGAATCTGAGCGAAAGATTTATTAAGCTGTTTTAATGCATAATTAAAAAAATAGAGGGAAAAGTTATTGCTTTTCCCTTTTTTTTTGCAAATTTGCCACTCGATTTTCAGCAGCACTATTGTCCCCTGCGTGAGCACTTGACCAATAGGCACATTTAACCTACTGCTGTATTTAAGGATATTAAGAGATTAAAAGAGGAGTTCGTGCACTCCCCGTAAATTAAATCCCTGATTTTTAATTTGCGACTTCCGAGACATCATTTTGCCTACCTAAGTCGTTGTGAGAATATTATTTACACACATTTTTATATTATTTTAAAATGAGCGACTTGTTGTACAGTTTTAAAAGCATGTTACGTAATTACGTGAATTCAAGCTTTATACTGATTTTCGTCACAATGCTTGCACTTGTTTGTGCAAATTCCCCTTTAAGTGAGGATTATTTTGGATTATGGAATAAAGAAGTACATCTTCAGATAGGTGATTTCAATCTTTTCGGTCATAACGGTCACGCGATGACACTGATGGATGTGATTAACGACTTTCTGATGGCTATCTTCTTCTTTTCCGTTGGTTTGGAGATTAAACGAGAAATCCTTGTCGGAGAGCTTTCTTCCATGAAAAAGGCCCTTCTGCCAATTATCGGAGCGATCGGAGGGATGATTATTCCCGTGTTGATTTTCTTTCTTTTTACGAATGAAGGACTTGGCGTAAGAGGTAGCGCGATTCCGATGGCAACAGATATCGCATTCTCTCTTGGAGTGCTTTCAATGCTCGGAAAGCGTGTCCCACTCGGACTAAAGATTTTCCTTGCGGCATTGGCAGTGGCGGATGACCTTGGTGGGATTATCGTAATTGCGATGTTCTATAGCGGTCACTTGGATATTACCTATTTGTTGTATGCGGCATTTTTGGTGATGGTTTTGGGTGCAGGCGCATATTATGGCGTGCGAACCAAGATTTTCTACTGTTCGATCGGTATCTTCATTTGGTATTTGTTCTTGAATTCGGGAATCCACGCAACGATTGCCGGTGTTGTGGTCGCATTTTGCGTACCGGCCAGACCAGCCACCACATCCCGCCGTTATATTGAACGGATTCGTGAGAATATCAGTAAGTTTCCGAAGACTCCCGAGCATTTGGGTGAGATTCACATTCTGACAAACGAACAGATCGCTTTGCTGAAAAGTGTGGAATCGGCTTCAGACCACGTGATCAGTCCGCTTCAGGATTTAGAGGATACGTTGGCTCCATTAATCAGTATGTATATTATCCCTTTGTTTGCCTTTGCCAATGCAGGGATTAATTTTGAAGGAATGAGCTTCATGGATCTTTTCAAAGGAGTGGGACTGTCTGTATTTACAGGGCTGTTCTTTGGAAAAATGATAGGTATTTATCTTTTCTCATGGGTTGCCATTAAATTGAAAGTGGTTGATATGCCTGCAGGTGCGGACTGGAAAATGTTTGCCGGAGTAGCCATGTTAGGAGGGATCGGATTCACCGTATCCATGTTTATCGCTACCCTTTCGTATGCCGGAGCCGGTGCAGAAGGGATGGCTCTTTTGAACCAGGCTAAACTGGGTATCTTGGTCGGTTCTCTTTGTGCGGGAACAGCCGGTTATATGATGTTGAATAAATTTCTTCCGAAAGAGGCGCTATACGCTCCTGAAATGGAACCTGCCGAAGTAATGGCTTAAGCATCTTTCTGAATGGCATAACTGTATAAATATTACAGATTGTAAGAAAAGCCCTCTGACGACTATTAGATCGTCAGAGGGCTTTTTGTTTTGGTTTCAAATCGTAAGCACATAGTCTTTCGAAGGCTATTTTTACGCAATTTTAGGGTTAAAAATTCGCTAATGATAATCTTTTTTTTCGAATGTATTGATATTTGTTTCGATTTTTATTCGAGTAAGGTGTTGTAGAAAATGATAATGAATAAAACTGCAATAATCAGAACTTTAGATAGTTTGAAATTGTTACTTTGGTGTAGAAATTAATTCAAATAAAGGCAGTTTAAAGTCTTAAATCAACAGAAAACCCTATGGCAAATCAAACAATGACACGGCAGGCTTACAATCCGGAAGAATGTAATTACATTCTTTGTGAAGCGATGAGAAAAGGCGATGTAGATCTGATTTTAGACCTCTATGAATCGGGTGCAATCTGGTATTCGTTAGTTTCGGGTAATCCATTGACCCGTGAGGAGAAAACGTTCCAAAAAGAATATATGTGGCTTACGGCCAGAAATGCGACAATGAAATTAGAGAAGGTGAACGTGATCCGTAACCTGGAAGATACGGTTGCATCTGTTCGCATCATCGGAATTTTTGAAGGGCGTGATCCCGATGGGAAAGAAGTTATTATTCCGTTTGATTCGAATCAGGTGGTGAGAAAGCAAAAAGACGGTACATGGAAAATTGCGATAGACGAAGCTCGTAGAGTGAGTCGGAATTGAGGCGATCACTCCATTAAGCGCGGGAGTGAACGGAGCTAATCATACGATTTCATCACATTAAATTAATTTGATATAAAAAAGAGATCCGTAAATCATTATGACTTTCGGATCTCTTTCTTTTGAAAAACAGGGAGTATTTTTTAAGCAATCATTGCTGAGGCAATCTGAGCAGCTTTCTCTTCCGTAGTGAGTAGTGCGGCCAATGAAAGCGCAAATTCCAATGCAGTTCCCGGCCCTTTACTCGTGACGATGTTGCCGTCTTTCACCACCGCGTCGGCGGATACGTGTGCACCGATCAGCTCTTTTTCAAATCCCGGATAACAAGTCGCCTTTTTGTTATGTAATAATCCCAATCCACCTAACACCAATGGTGCGGCACAGATCGCGGCGATATATCCCCCTTTGGCATTTTGTTCCTTGAGGAGTTTAGCCAATCCTACGCACTCCTTTAGATTTGTGGTTCCGGGCATTCCTCCGGGTAGAATCAACATCGTAGCGTTCGTAAAATCGGTTTCAGAAAGAAGTTGATCCGCCACAACCGTAATGCCGTGGGCACCCGTGACGTTCTTTTCATTTGAAACGGAGATGGTTTTGAGTTCTATTCCGGCACGACGTAACACATCTATCGGAGTGATTGCTTCGGTTTCTTCGAAGCCGGTAGCAAGAAAAAGAAAAGCTGTTTGCATTTGTATTTTGATTTAATCAATCTTTGAGGCACTCCTCCGGGAAGCATCTGATTTATCAGGTGTGCTTGCCGCTAGGTTTTGGCTTGAATTCACTGTCGAATTCACCGCTAAGATAATTAAAATACGGAAACATGCTATCTGTTTTCTTATCCACCCCAAACTCCTCTTTATTTTCTTCGCTGATCATCTTTTCAAATGCCGCCTGTTCATCTTCCAGGTATTTGGAATAGGAGATGTTTTTGGCGTATTTGCCGAAAATATCCAGGATGGATTCATTTACAATCTGATTCGGTTTCACCTGCAGGTTGTGTTCCACCAACTGTTTTTCAGCTTCGAATTCCGATGCCTCAATGCTGTAAGGACGATCCCATGTGTAAAGGAACTTCAATTTCCAATAACCGTCCCACGGGATATTTACCATTAGAAATGCTTTCACTTTGCGGATGATCTCGAGGTTGTATGCTGTTTCCTCAGCCGTCAAAACACCGTTTGCTCCCAGCTGGTCCATCAGGTATACGCTACCCCATAAAACAGTGGCCGCATATTCATAGGTATCCAGGTATTCGGAGTCGATCATTCCCGCAATGTAGTTTCTGAAACTTACCTCTTCGAGTAAAAGTTTCTCTTGGAGGTTTTCCTTGAAATTGTGGTCGAAGTACTCGATCATTGCATCGATGATGTTTTCGGCTGTAATTTCCGGAATATGCCAAACGGGGGCACGATCCAAAAATCCGCGGCGAATCGCGATCAATTGTCTGTCTTCCGTATTCGCATCTACAGACATCAGGTAAGATTCCAACACCTCTACATCTTCTTCATCCAAATGATGGTCTGAATTCAAAACGTGCGTAACGATCTTATTCATCAATTCGGTGTATCCGTATGCGTCGATCACATCCAGCAAGTGAGCGAAGAGCAGGATGTCTTCTTCGGGCGCAATGCTGAGTTCCATCATATAAAATTCAACCCGCTCGGTATCTCCTTTGAAAAGAGAATAACAAATCAGGTTTGGGAGTAGCGTGAAAGCTCCTTCCTGATAGAGTTCAGGTTGATTACAGCGCAGTACCTGAACCAATTGTTCTACTTTTTCGAACTCCTTTTCCTCATAAAGTGTTTCGGTAAGTAACTCAATGGTCATCATTACGTCATAATTATCAAATAATTCGTCAGGTAGATCGTTCGTGAATACGCCCAGCGCTACATCGTAGAGATCGATCGGATTTTGTTCCTGACAAGCTTTTACAAATTTAAGAGCGTCCATATATACAAAAGGAGTTAGTTATTTCTCTGTATAACGCTATAAGTAATGAAAAGGTTTAACCGAAAAAACGCTCCTCCTCGAATCCCACAAATAAGCCAATGGATTGTCTGATCACCGATGCGCTACACGGATTCATTATCCTGCATGGAATTCCATCCGATATTGAAGTTCACCCGTATTGGGGTCGGTGTGGCTGCCTCTTCTCTCAAAGCCATTTCGCGTATAAAAGCGAATCGCAGGGCCGTTCAGGGCATACACATACAGTTCTAACGAGGTGAAGCGCTCTTTGGCCTCCCTGAGTAGAACGCTCCCTATTCCGCAGTTCTGATGTGTCGGCGAAACGAACAGGGCAGCTACTAAATTACCCACCAAAGCGATAAATCCGGCGATCTCCCCCTGCTCTGTAACATATACCGATGTGTTGGCCATCGGGAGATAAACCGATTTCATGGCATCTGCATTTTTGAGCCAATAATCGTATTCGATAAAGGAGTGGGAGATGGCCGAAGCTTTCAGCCAAAGATCGATTACCGCCGTGGCATCTTCCGGTATGTATTTGCGTATCATTGTGCGTATCATTGTAGAAAGTGTTGTTATATCGGATGAAAAATCAGCTAAAGATACCAAATGTGGGGGTGAATTGATTCGTTACTTTTCTTTTATTCCTCCTTAATTATTGCGATATTCGTATAAGAAGCTGTTTGGGTTTCGAAGACATCTAATTTATATTCCTATGAAAACATTAAAATTTAGAAATGGCGATACGATCCCTGTATTGGGTCTCGGAACTTTCCTTGCAAAACCGGAAGAGGTGAAAAATGCCGTTATCGATGCGGTGCGTGCTGGCTACAGACACCTCGATTGTGCCGCTATTTATGGCAATGAACATGAAGTGGGAGAGGCGCTGCAACAATTGTTTAAGGAGGGTGTGGTGAAACGTGAGGATCTTTTTATTACCTCGAAGTTGTGGAATAATGCCCATGATCCGGCGAATGTGGAAGCAGCCCTGCGTAAAACGCTCGAAGAGCTTCAGTTGGATTACCTGGATCTTTATTTGATCCATTGGCCCATGGTTTTTAAGCCGTATGTGCAGTTGCCGAAAACGGCGGACGATCTCGTTCCGTTAAATGAGCTTCCCATTGAAACTACCTGGCAGGCCATGGAGGCGATGAAGGAGAAGGGATTGGCGAAACACATCGGCGTGTCTAATTTCAGCGTGGCTAAATTGCGTAGTTTGATGAAGTGCGCAAAAGTGAAGCCCGAAATGAATCAGATCGAGATCCATCCTTATTTTAATCAGGAGGTGATGGTTGAATTGGCAAAGGCTCATGATATTTTGGTTACGGCATACGCTCCTCTTGGAGGTGAACGTAAACCCGGCGCCCCGGCCGGTGAGTTGGAGGATGCCGTGATTGCGGAGATTGCAAATGCACACAAGGCCACTCCCGCTCAGGTGCTTATTGCTTGGGGAATCCAGAGGGGCATTGTGGCGATTCCCAAATCCATAAAAAAACAGCGGATACTTGAGAATTTCGGGGCTTTGGATCTCACCTTGGGGGATGTCGAAATGCAACGTATAATGGCGTTGAATCAAGGGGAACGTACCGTGAAAGGTAGTTTTGCTATTTTAGAAGGGGGACCGTATACGTATGAATCCATTTGGGACGAAACGATTTGATCCTTACAACAAAATACCCAACTGTAGAAAGATTCCGCTCTTTCTGCAATTGGGTATAAAGTAGGTCTTTAGCGTAATATTAACCAGGTCATTGGTTAGTGGAGCATAGCGGACTCGAACCGCTCACCTCGACACTGCCAGTGTCGCGCTCTAGCCAGATGAGCTAATGCCCCGTCATCTGATACGGCAAATATAGTTTATAAGTATTGATAAATCCAAATTAATGGAATGATTTTATTAATTTAAAGTAAAAATATAATTCTGAGAACCTCATTTGAATGCTAGCTTTTGCGAAATTCCTTCGTGCTCCGGAATCACAATATTTAAATTCCTCCGTTCTCCGGAAGCACAATACTTAAATGTCTTTATTTTTTTTTAGAAAACAAACCTTAATTTTATTACTCCAGTTCTTCTGTTTTACTGAAATAGTGCAGTTTTTTTCTCGAAAAATCACTCGTTTTTCTTCGAAATACCTTCATTTTGCTTCGAAATACCCCCTTTCTGTCTCCTAAATACGCTTAAATCCCTTCCAAAAGCACTAAAAAGAGGTCCTGATGCCGAGCAAATAATCGTTTCACGGCGGATGAACTCTCGTTTCCCGGCGGACGAAGGCTCGTTTCACGGCGGATGAAGGCTCGTTTCACCGCCGTCAAAACTTCGTATCACCGGGGATTCAACATCTTTTTGTAGGATCAAAACATCTTTTTATAGGATCAAAACATCTTTTTATAGGATGAAAATACCAATTTATAGGAGCAAGTTGGGGTTTTCGGGCGTCTCGAAATGTAGTTCGGTTGCACCACGGGTGGATAGGGTGCTTCTCCTCTAGCGAGGCGATGTATTAACGATGCTATTTATAAAAGGATGCGCATGATGAAACTGGTCTCTGTAATTAACTATTCTAGTTGTTAATCTAAGCAATTAATTTAACTATTCTTTTTGTGAATCTTCTCCGTTTTATAAGCATACGCTATTTTGCATAACTCTTTCGTGGAAGTGGTGTGATGATTCGTTCTGTTTGATGCGCGCAATTTGTGAATCGAACTATCGGTCGGTGGTTTTACCTCAGTTTGTTCACATATGCAAATATATGTAAAATTTTTATCAATAAAATGTTTTTGCGAAATAAACTCATTTGGGGCAATTGGGCGTAACCCAATGAAAGATATTGAGATATAGTGCCTTTTTATTCTTTGAGAGATTGGAATAGGTAACTTTTTTCGATTGAAAAGTCACCTATTCCAAAAAGTCACCTATTCTAACTCGTCATTGTTTTGCTTTGTAAACTGTTTCGCCCTCTTTAATTGATTCTAAAACTTGAATGTTGTGAATTTCCATGGGGTTGATCTTTAGTGGATTTTTGTCTAGAATAACCAAATCCCCCAGTTTGCCCACCGTGAGGGTTCCCTTTGACTTTTCTTCAAAATACTGGAATGCCGCCCAATCGGTTAATGTTTTAAGTCCTTCATACGGTGTGATCCGTTGCTCGGCTCCAAGAATTTTTCCACTTCTGGTAACCCTGTTGACGGTTGCATCCAAAACCCGCATTGAATTAGGGAATGTTACAGGAGCATCATGGTGTGAAGTAATAGTCAATCCGGCATCAATTACATCTCGGCAAGGTGAAATATAATCTGCTCTAGGTTCCCCTAAAACCGATTTAATGTGCCAATCTCCCCAATAATAGGTGTGCATCGGAAAAAGAGATGGCAGTACTTTTAATTTAGCCAAAGTAGGGATTTGATCTTTACGTAAGGTCTGTGCGTGTATGATAACTGTGCGGTGATCGTCATAATCATATTTCTTCTCGGCATTTTCAACTGCCTTTAAATATTGATCAATGGCGGCATCGCCATTGCTATGACAAAGAATCTGCCATTTATTTTTAAATGCCAATTCAACATACTCATCAGCTTTGTCATCATCCATTACCGGATAGCCTGTGTAACAACCGGTTTGTCCTGCAGGATTTACATGATAGCATTGGGTTAACCAAGCGGTTTTTCCCTGTGGTGATCCATCCAACGTGAGTTTTACGCCGCCGATTCGATACCTGTTTTTATAATTGTGTTGAGGGCTATAATAGCTGTCATTCATGCATTCAGTGCCTAGTGTCATATCGGGATACGACACAACATCAAGGTAAAATACACCTCTGTCGGCAGCTGATTTTAATGCAGCCATCTGTTCTACGGTCGTTCGACCGTCTTGTGCAGTTAAATACCCTTTTTTTGCATACTCCTCTTGTCCCTTCTCTATGAATTTATCGGCCATCTCAGCATCTGATTTTGCTAGAACCTGAAATAATACAGCAAATGCGGCATTCTCTTCAAGTACGCCATTCGGCTCGCCAGCGGCATTTCGTCGTAAGGTTCCCCCTTGAGGGTCTTTTGTATTTCTGGTGTAACCAAGCAAGTTCATGGCTTTTGTATTAATTGCAGCCAAATGGCCAGACTGATGAACGATCATGACCGGGATATCGGTGCTTACTTTATCTAAATCAGTCGCTTTGGGATGATCTTTTTCACTCAATTGAGAATCATCGTATCCATTCCCGATGATCCATCCAAATTTCTCGATCATTAATTTTCCGTCTTCGGTCTCTTTATATCGGTTTAATTCATCGACAATAGCGGCGTAATCCTTGCCTGGTCCATCGGGCGGGGGTAGTAAATTGGCGCAGGCCGAAGCGAACCCGACATTGTAAAAATGCCCATGTCCGTCTAAAAATGCAGGGAGCAACGTTTTTCCTTGTAGGTCAATTATCTTTGTGCTGTCTCCTTTAAATTTATCAGTGTCTGCCTCCGAACCTACAAATATGATCTTACCCTCCTTTATTCCCACCGCTTCTACATATTTGGCGCTATCACCCTCCATTGTAATTATGTCGCCATTTACATAAATAGTATCGGCCGCAGCTTCTTTTTTTGCTTTTTGCTGACAACTTATGAGTCCCAGTAAACTGAGCATGCATAAAATAAGATTGATTTTTCGCATAATTTTTTAAATCTTACTGATTTGTGTTTGTCTAAAATATTATCTCTCGGGCTTCTTGACTTCTACCAGTTCTGGGCATTTCCAAGTTCCGTCTAAAATTTCCTTGCGGGGTCGGTACAACCGAATCATATAGTTCCAACCTTTCATGATGTATAAAAAATTTGGTTGATTTGGGTCACCGCCAAAATGTATGGTTGTACTACCATCCGTGTTTTTCTTGGATGTAATAGAATTGAAATTATAACTATTGTATTCATTAACCTCATAATAACCTTTTTCATTGTATAAGGATACTGACCAAAATGCATCTACTGGGACGTCTTTTAATGTTAAGGTATATGCTGTTATCCCATCATCCTTGGGTGGGTTGAAATTGAGGTAAATAGCGTCTTTTTCCGGATTTCCACCATACCCTCCCGCTGTACCTAAAAGTTGGCGTACCTGGGTTACTTCCCATTCTGTACCAAAAGCGCCTTTGCTATTGGGTAAATCTTTGGCTAGGGCCAATAATAAATTCCGTGTTTTGTTCAGACTTTCCTCATCCCAATCCGGGATTTCTAATTTGCCTGCATGAGTTTGTTGAATAAGAATAGAATCCTGTATTGCCGAGACGACTTGATTGTCTTCTGTACTATTGGGGTCAACCAAAGTTCTAACGGTAATGTGGATATAACGAGTGCCCGTATTCTCTTTTGTAAATGTATAAGAACCGGGTTCGTAAAATACACGAATGTAAGAATCTTCATTGATTACCATCATCGATTGAAAGCGCCCTTTGGTGTCAGGCAGTGTGATTGTCAATGGGGAGTTTAGGTCAAAAATTCCATAAGAATACCTTGTGTCTCTGTTTGTGCGAATAATGGACTGATGATTCACATCTGCAGGACCGCTATTATGACATAATTTACCAAAGCATCCGTCATTTGTTCTGATTTTGAAATAATTATCAGTTTCTGCGCGAACAAAATTATCAATGGTTACTTTCTGTTTGCCATTAGGTAGTGTGATTTGCTCATATAATTTTCCAGCATTTTCGTCGTGCGGTTTGCTGAATGTGTTTACCATTGGGTCAATCAGTTCTTTTTGATTGGCGCTCTTCTGACCGTATGTTGCATAATTCAACGATATTAAAAGAGTCAGAAAGTACAGTTTGAATATCTTCATATAAATATATTAATTGTGAATAATGTTTTTGTTTATAAATACAAGTTCTTCTAAATATCTAACCTTTCTGTATCGTATTTGTTTTGATTTATGTCTTGTTTTTTTAAAATTATCCAACTGTTGTTTTTTTTATGCTTTGAGAAAGAGTCTTGTTTTAAATATGAAGTAAAGGTTATTGGTTATCGATGTGAATCTGGTCGCTTTCTTTTTTTCTAATAAAAATAATGATACATTTGTATAGTAAATCAAGGTTGTTGAGAAGTAGCAAAAACATGGATGTGTCGCAAATGCATCACTGAAATAATCGTGTTATTTGTAACAACTCAATAATCAGATATTTGCAAATTGCTTTGAAAGTTGTAATTCAAACGTTTATTTATGATTAAAATTACCTTTCCTGACGGGTCAGTCAGAGAGTATGCAAAGGGGATTACTCCTTTGCAGATCGCAGAGAGCATCAGCTCTCGTCTTGCACAGGATATTCTTGCTGCAAGTGTAAATGATGCAGAATGGGATGCAACACGCCCAATTAATGAAGACGCATCTATTAAGTTATTCAAATGGAGTGATACAGAGGGCAAACACGCTTTCTGGCATTCATCCGCTCACCTTTTGGCTGAGGCTTTGCAAGAGATGTATCCGGGTATTCAGTTCGGTATCGGTCCTGCTATTGAGAACGGTTTCTACTACGATGTGGATCCGGGCACGGCAGTGATTAAAGAATCTGATCTTCCTGCCATTGAGAAAAAAATGGCGGAATTGGCTGCGCGCAAAGCGGAACTGGTTCGCCAGGACATCACCAAAGAGGATGCATTGAAAATGTTTGGCGACAGAGGCGAAACATATAAATGCGAACTAATTTCCGAACTTCAAGACGGAACGATCACGACATATACACTGGGTTCATTCACGGACCTTTGTCGCGGGCCACACATTCCGAGTACAGCTCCGATCAAAGCGATCAAGTTGCTTTCTGTAGCAGGTGCTTACTGGCGCGGAGACGAGAAACGTAAACAGTTGACACGTATCTACGGTATCACTTTCCCTAAGAAAAAAGAGTTGGATGAGCATCTGGCACTTTTGGAAGAGGCAAAGAAACGCGACCATCGTAAACTGGGTCGTGAACTGGAGTTGTTTATGTTCTCACAGACTGTAGGTCAGGGATTGCCATTGTGGTTGCCTCGCGGGGCTGCATTGCGCGACCGTTTGGAACAGTTCTTGCGTAAAATCCAGAAGCGTTATGACTACCAGCAAGTAATCACGCCGCATATCGGAAACAAACAGTTGTATGTTACTTCCGGCCACTATGCAAAATACGGAAAAGACTCGTTCCAGCCAATCCGCACACCGGAAGAGGGAGAGGAGTATCTGTTGAAACCGATGAACTGCCCTCACCACTGTGAGATTTACAAGGCGTTCCCGCGTTCATATAAAGACCTTCCGCTTCGTTTTGCGGAATTCGGTACGGTATATCGTTACGAGCAGTCGGGCGAACTTCACGGTTTGACTCGTGTACGTAGCTTTACACAAGATGATGCGCACTTGTTCGTGCGTCCGGATCAGTTGAAAGATGAGTTCTTGAAAGTAATGGATATCATTTCAATTATTTTCAAAGCGTTGAAATTTGATAATTTCGAAGCTCAGATCTCTTTGCGCGATCCGAATAACACAGAGAAATACATCGGTTCTGACGAAAACTGGGAAAAAGCGGAAGCGGCTATCGTGGAAGCTTGCCAGGAAAAAGGTCTGAACGCGAAGGTAGAGTATGGTGAGGCGGCATTCTACGGTCCAAAACTTGACTTTATGGTGAAGGATGCGATCGGCCGTCGCTGGCAGTTGGGTACAATCCAGGTGGATTATAACTTGCCGGAGCGTTTTGAACTTGAATATACAGGTTCTGACAACCAGAAACACCGTCCGATCATGATTCACCGTGCTCCTTTCGGTTCAATGGAACGTTTCGTAGCCGTGCTTATCGAGCATACAGGCGGGAAATTCCCATTGTGGCTGACACCGGATCAGGTAGTGGTTCTTCCGATTTCAGAGCGTTTTAATGATTATGCACGTGAAGTTGCAGCAGAACTTGCCGCAAATGATATCCGCGCGATCGTTGATGACCGTAATGAGAAAATCGGACGTAAGATTCGTGATAACGAATTGAAAAGAATCCCTTATTTGCTTATCGTAGGTGAAAAAGAGCAGGAAAACCGTGAAGTTTCTGTAAGAAAACAGGGCGAAGGTGACCTAGGTGTCAAAAAAATCACTACTTTTGCCGCAGATTTGGTTCAAGAGGTAGAACAAATGGTAAACAATTCAGTAATTTAAATGGAAAAAAAACCGATGGGTGGTGGTCCAAGAGGAAGAGGACCACAAAGAAGAGAAGATAAAGCTCAACACAGGATTAACGAAAAAATCAGAGGCGTTGATGAAGTTCGTTTGGTAGGGGAGGACGTCGAAGCAGGCGTTATGTCTTATAGAGCGGCAATGAAAATCGCTGAAGAAAAAGGGCTAGACCTGGTAGAGATTTCTCCAACAGCGGTGCCACCAGTTTGTAGAATTACAGATTATCAGAAGTTCCTTTACCAACAGAAAAAGAAACAGAAGGAAATCAAAGCGAAGGCATCTAAAGTGGTATTGAAAGAGATTCGTTTCGGACCTCAGACAGATGATCACGATTATGCATTCAAATTGAAGCACGCAAAGAGCTTCCTTGAAGAAGGTTGCAAAGTGAAAGCTTATGTATTCTTCAAAGGGCGTTCAATCCTGTTCAAAGAGCAGGGGGAAGTGTTATTGCTTCGTTTTGCAAATGATTTGGAAGACCTTTGTAAGGTTGAACAGCTTCCGCAGCTTGAAGGAAAACGCATGATTATCATGTTGGCTCCTAAAAAGAAGGTGGAAGGTAAATAAGAAATAGCAGAAATTGAGAGCGTTGGCAACAACGCTCCCTATTTTCTACTTAATATAAATTCATTTAAATATTTCACGATGCCTAAAATGAAAACTAATTCCGGTGCTAAAAAAAGATTCGTTCTTACCGGATCAGGAAAGATCAAAAGAAAACATGCTTTCAAACGTCACATCTTGACTAAGAAAACAAACAAACAGAAACGTCGTCTAGGTCACTTTACATTGGTTGCGAAACCAGACGTAAACAACGTTAAGTTCCTTCTTTGCATGAAATAATTTCTGTCTAAAGAAATTAATCAGAAGTTTTAAAGCACGTTTATTTTATCAACCGAATGCAAGCTTAAGTTCTTCCCAAGAGGATAGACGCTATCATTCACAATTATTTTAGAATTATGCCAAGATCGGTAAACCACGTAGCGTCACGTAACAGACGCAAAAAGATCCTTAAACTGACAAGAGGATATTTCGGAGCTCGTAAAAACGTTTGGACTGTAGCTAAGAACACATGGGAAAAAGGTTTGACTTATGCGTTCCGCGACCGTAAAGCTAAAAAACGTAACTTCCGCGCATTGTGGATCCAGCGTATCAATGCAGCTGCTCGTCTTCAGGGTATGTCTTACTCTAAATTGATGGGTGCTCTTCACAAAGCTGGTATCGAAATCAACCGTAAGGTTCTTGCTGACCTTGCTGTTAACCACCCGGAAGCTTTTGCAGCTATCGTAGAAAAAGCTAAAAACGCATAATTGCAGTTTTTGGATAAAATATAAAGGTCGATTGGAATCGTAAGGTTCTGATCGACCTTTTCTTATGCCTGAAATCGCTCTTTGACGTAATCAGAGGCCCTTTTTTTAATACTTAAGAATGGAATTTTTCTGTTTTTTTTAACGCATAAAGCTTGTAGCGGATTAGATTATTTCGTTACATTTGTATCAAAGGAAAGGCCAAAGGTAAAGAGCCGCATCGTGTTGATCGGGAAACTCATCAATTAAAAGTATCTTTACCGAGATATGCTTTCTTCGCTGATGGCGGGCCACACTCTCGAAAGAGAGATGCATTGTGCGCAGTGGATTACAAAGGCGAAGGGCCCTCAAATCCTGTTTACAGGAGTTTCATCACGTCCATCGGTGCGGCTTTCTTTTTAAAATATAGAAGACTCTCAGTTAAGTAATAAAATACTCAATTGAGAGTCTTTCATTTTTTATACTGATACTAAAACATTTTTCTTCCCCAATTGTTATATTAAAGTAAAAAGGGAATATAATTTATTTCTTTTATGTGTTGTATTATAATGGGGAGTGAATTGTTTAATAGTAATAAAAAGGGAAAATGAAAAAAGTATTATTGTTCGGAACATTTGCCGTAGGGCTTCTTCTTGCGGCTTGTGGTGGTAAAAAGGCTGATGCAGACAAAACAGCCGCAGACTCAGCAGCAATGGCTGCTCCTGATACGATTGTAATGGATTACGGTACAGTTGAAGTTGACTCAGTTGCTCCGGATTCAGTTCAGGTTGCAGTGACAGACACTACCGTAGAGATGGTGGCTGAACCAAACAAGGTGGAGAAGAAATAGCAGGTGGATGTTTTAGCAGAAAGGGCTGATCTTATTGTATGAGATCAGCCTTTTTGCTTTCCGGATTGTTAATATCTAATTATTATGTTTATCTTAGGCTCAGGATAAAATGAAATTTTGGAAATTCAAAAAACGCGTATCGGAGTGTCGATACGTGGAATATGAAGTTCGTTCAGCAAACATTAAAATTTATTGTTATGAATAAACAGCTGGCAAAAATAGATGAAACAATCAGTTGGCTCGAAGAGAATGCTCCGGAAGATGCATGTGTGATTTTAATGGCTATGGCAGAAAATCCTTCGGATGATGATCATAAATCGACCGTGTCAGAGAAAAGCGTGGAGATTAAAACCTACATCGAAGGTTATGATGAGGATCTCTCCGGTATGTTGGTGAAGAAGATGATTCAAATTCCTCTTCTAAGACAGGTGTTACTTGAGGCTCTTGGTCAGGTTGGGGTAGAACCCGATTTTGACGGTTTCCTTAAATGGAGAGAGAAAAATAAATATGATCTGAAATTTGAGGCGCTTGATATCTCGGAATCCTCTGTGGAACCGCAAGAGGGTGAGCCCGAAGCGTATATTCGGGTGATTCAGGAATTCTGCGTTTGGATGAACGCTAAACCGTCACGTAACCTGACGCTGCTGACTTTGGCTTCGGATGAACTGAATTCCGAAAGAACCACTTTTGCAATGGGGTTTGCCCCTGATCTGTCAGTTATGCTGGCGAAAGAGTTGCAGGAGAATTACGGCTTCCGGAATATTATGGAGAGTGCTCTGATCGGACTGGAAGCAGCGGCTACATATGAAGAATATGCGGCATGGAAAGATTTTATGAAGAAAAAGGCGTAATTTCTATTTTAATAAAAAAACAAAGGCTGTGTCAATCGCAATTGACACAGCCTTTGCTGTTTTTCTACTTTTTGGGTACGGGGGCCATTTTGTTTCGTCGGAAAATCATATAGAGTTCCGGGAAATTATCGAAATCTTTCTTTACAATGATACCCACTCCTTGGGTGGTGAGTGCCGATTTTACAGAGTAGTTTCGGTCATTGTAATGGTTGTATGCCTTTAATCGTAATGACCCAGCCTTGTTAAGCAGGTATTCGAGGTCGAAATCTCCGATGAAGGAGTTGTTGGCGTTCGGGTTGTCGCGATAACCGAAGTTTCCGTTTAAGAGAAGACGGTTGTTTAGGAGCTGGGAAGAGAGCGCAAGTTCTACCTCTACATCCGAGAAATCCCCTTTATCACTACGGATATTCGTACCGATGTTCCAGTTGTCGCTAAGCTGTCCCAAAAGGTTGTTCAATTGGGAAGAGAGGGTAGAGGACGCTACCGAAGCAAGTTCGTTGTATCGTTTCTGCTCTCCCGTATTGACGTAATCCGGCGTATAGAATTTATTCAGAATCATCAGATAAAGAATCTGGCGGTTCATCATATCGTCGGTACTGATGATGCTCTTCACCTGGCGGTCGATATCCTGGCTCACGGTAGGTAGGTTGATGTCGAAGCTCAGATCCGGTCGGCGTAAATCACCGTCGATGTTCAATACGCATTGGACGGGAACGTTCGTGCGACTCAATTCGCGCGAATCGGCAAATGATTCATCCAAATCGGCCAGATTTGCCGTTACCTGATAGTAAGCCTGGATGTCTAACTCGGCATTCAGAGGCTCTCCCCGGAATGTCACCGTACTTCCCTGATTGATGGTGAAGTCTCGTGTTATCACATCCTGTAGGTTGAAGTAGTAACTACCCTTATCGATGACATAACTTCCGAACAGGCGGAAATCGGTTGTTTTATTGTATTCCAAGCGGATGTTTCCCGATCCGGTACCTTTTATAATATCGCCCGATGCGGGGTCCATGATTAAGTTTATCGTTCCGTCCGGCGTGGCATCTACCTGTAAGTTCAGATTCAGATCGTGCGGCGATTCGATTGTGGGAACCTCCTCGGATTTGAGTGATGCATTTGCTTTCTCTTTCTGTTTCGCCTCTGCCTCTTTTCGGGTGTCTCTGAAGGTGATGAATTTGTAATCACCGGCCGTCATGTTGTCGTTCAAAGAGAAATAGAACTTGGAATTTGGTTTGGTTCGGGCTGAAACGTCAATCCACGTTTTTTTTACATCTCCATAGATCCGCGCCGATCCCGAAGCGTAAATCGCACCCCAGTAAACGGGACTCAATTTCTCGGTCAGGTTTAATACCTGAAAGGATTGATTCTCCGGAATAAGCATGGAGATGTCGTATTTGATATCTTTAAAATAATGGTAATTCACTCTTCCGTTGACAGCTGCTTTGTTGCCGAATTTATCAAAGAGAGAAACCTGATTAAAGAAAATCCCATCTTCGCGGAATTTCACCGAATCGGAAACGTAATAGGTGGTGTTCAGGTAGCCGACGTCAAAATGGGCGTTATCCGCATAGGCATCGCCAACGATACTCAGTGTTTTGAATTTACCGAATAACGTGAGGTTTCCGCTAGCTCTTCCCCCGAAGTTCTGAATGATGTTGTCGGTCCACACGTGTACGAAATCGACATTCAGTTTGTTTGCATCAAAATTCAGCCAAAGGGAGTCATTTCCGATAAAAATGCTTCCTTCCGCTATGGAGGGGGCGGCATCTGGTTGGGTAATGATGCCTTTGAGGTAGATTCCCTTGTTGAGATTGTCCCAGTCGCTATACAACGCTATATCGCCCAGATGCGCATCGTTGTAAGAGAAATCCTTTACATGGAAATTCTCTGTTTTTACAACCGGATTCTTCTCTTTGTGCGTAAGAAGAAAATCGCCTGTCCCTTGTCCGCCGAACTGCACATAATTGATGTTCAGTGTTTGGAAAATATAATCCAGATTCATATCCCGCAAATTGAGGTGGAGCGAATCGGACGGTAATTTAGACAATACACCGTTCAGACGAAGTAATTGTTTCTGATGTGAAATCTTGAAATCATTAATCTTTATTCTTCCCGAGTCGATTGCGGCCGATGAAGGGTTTACATCCCAGATCGAGTCGTTAAAGATCAGAGAAGAGGGTAACACATTTATCTCCGTTAAAAGAGGATATTTCCCTTTTCTTTCTGTGAACTTGGTTTTAAAAGAGAAATTTCCGCTGTAAGTGGTTTGTGCGATATTACTCCAGTCAAAGCGGGTGGTAATCACGCCCTGATGGGCTTCGGTGTTTAAACTCAGGAATAACGGCTCTTTGTTTTTCGTTAGTTTATGCGTGCTGTATCTCAACAATATCCTGTCTTGCGGGATGGATGCCGATAAGGAACCGTCGAGCAATTCCATTTTGCCGATTGATACGGACGGGATCTCTCCGTTTAGGTGGAAGTTGTCTGTGAAGGTATTGTAGCTTCCGCCGATCACCGCTGGACGGTTTAAGGTAACGGGAAGTTCCAGTACTTCACTCAATATTTTTGTGTCCGCCAGTTGCAGTGCAAAATCGAAATTGTTGATTCCGGTTCTATTGCCACCGTTTCTACTCACGCTTTTATTGCCTTTCTTCGGGGTCAGTACCGGAAGTACGTTTCCTGCCGTTGTACGCCACTCTCGGATGAGGGTTGCAAATGAATAGGAGCCGGTCAATTGTCCCGAAATCAAGTCCGAATGGATATAAATGGCTTGTGGGACGCTCCGGTTGTCGGCTGTAAGACACAAACTGTCGAGAAGAAACGTCTGTTCTTTGTTTTCAAACGAGAGCGAATCCACCCGAATTTCACCATTTGCATTATCAAACCTGTTACCCTCGAAATTCGCTTTCAATGTAAACGATAAGCTTGATCCTTTGTATTTAGGCAAGAGGTTTAATCTGTCTAAATGCAATTCTTCTCCCTTTGCCAGGAAATTGAATGTTGAACCCTCCGGAGAGATGTTGATCTTCCCGTTGATTTTCATTTTCCCGTTCTCGTCATTTAGAAAAGCACTTCCATCGAAACTTTTTCCCAAATAGGAGCCGTCCAGCGAGAGATCGTCGTATCGGTATCCTTTGAAATCGAACGATGTGATTTTTCCCTTGACAGTTCCCCTGGTTTTGAATCCTTTTTGTTGACGACCGTCCACATTCAATGCAAACGAGATCTTTCCAAGGGGATTGCTACCGGGAAGTAATTCATTTATTTTGAAATTGGATGTTTTGATGGATCCTTTGTAGGTGAGGAGTTTGTTCGTCAGATCATTTCCCAACAGCATGTCGGCATTCAGAACCCCTAACCGCGTATGGATTTTCCCGTAGGCAACCAAGTTGGAGAAGAATCCCGAGATGTCACCGTTAAAGTGTATTTCGCCCAGGCGATTCAAGATGCCGGGGAGGTCTTTTTTATCGGACGAGAAATTGTTGGCTATTCCAGAGATTCCTTCCGGTGTGATGTTCAAACGAGCCACCTGTCCGAACAGATAAGCCTCTTTCGGCGTTGTAATACCCAGCAATGAAGCGTTTGCCTCTAATCCGAGATCATCTCCATAACTTACGCTGATGTTCGGTACCTGCAGGTTGTTGATGGTTCCGTGAGCTTTCATTCTCAGGTTTACCTTCGATTTGAAATGTTGTAGAACCGGCGCGAAAGAGTGGATGTCACGAAGCGAAACTTCGGAATTTTTCATAAGTAATTGAAAGTCGGCGCTATCGGCGAACTCCTCTTTTCTCGTTACATTGGCGTAATTAACAGACAATGTATCCACCGCAATCCTAGATTGAGGCAGTGTAAGGGATAAGTCATGTACAAGACCGGCTTTTTTATTAGCGGCCAGATGTAGGGTGAGTTTGTTGACTTTCAGTCCGGCCTGTTCCTCGAAACTGAGTCGTTTCAGATAAAGGTTGACTGAATCCTGCGAATAGGTACGTAAAGAGATGTTTGCAAGCAGGTCTTTTACCCGGATGTGGTTGGCATCAAACTTCTCCGGATTGCGAGGTGCCGAGAAAACATCATAGGAGATGTTTCCGCGTCGCAACATCACGGTTCCGAGCTGTAAAGAAAACGGTGTTTTTTGCTTCAGCGTATCTTTCGATGCAAAGGCGTCGATGAAAAACTTGAAGTTCGGAGCACTCTCTTTATCCTCACGGGTGATGTTGATGTCAAATCCGATTAGCTGAATCGTGGTGAACTTCAATTCTTTGCGGAATAAAGGCAGCAATTCAAATCCGGCGGAAAGTTTGTTGGCGTATAATAAGGTGTCTTGATTTAAATCGGGGATGAAAACGCCCTGTAACGATACGTTGTTAAAGGGGCGGAGTTGTATGGAGGCGATGGAAAGCGGCGTTCCGGTTAAAGCGGTCAGTTCGCGGATGGCGATCTCTCTGGCCTGATTCTGGATGTAAGGAAAACTGAGCAGAACATAAAGCGCGCTGTAGAGGAAAAAGACTCCGAGTACGGTGCCGATCAGAATTCGTTTAATATATTTGGTAATAGTCTGCATAGTGATTAATTGATACAAAAATAAAATATTTAATCGGCGCATCTGCAAGATTTCCCTTTGATATTTTGTATTGAAACAAATTATTGTATTCTCCTAAAGAAATGCCTAAATTTGTAGGCGGAACTAGTGTAAAAATAGATTAAAGAGAGGATGATTTATTTTCTTACCGTAAATAATGAGCAATTTAATTTATCCGGCCGGTTCTGATTAAAAATATTAAAGATTATATTTTGATGAAAAAAACAATCATATTGGGGATAGAATCCTCTTGTGACGATACTTCGGCCTCTGTTATCGCAGACGGTGTGATGCTTTCAAACGTAATTGCCAGCCAGGCGGTGCATGAATCTTACGGAGGGGTGGTACCTGAATTGGCTTCTCGTTGTCACCAACAGAATATTGTACCTGTTGTGTCGGAAGCATTGAAAAGAGCCGGTGTAACAAAAGAGGAGTTGAGTGCGGTTGCCTTTACCCGCGGACCTGGACTGATGGGGTCTTTGTTGGTGGGGACTTCTTTCGCCAAAGGGCTTTCATCGGCTCTTCAGATACCGATGGTAGATGTAAACCATTTGCAGGCCCACGTGTTGGCTCATTTTATCAAGGAGTCGGATACCGATGACGATCAGCCGAAATTTCCATTCTTGTGTCTGTTGGTGTCGGGTGGAAACTCGCAGATCATTCGTGTCAACTCTTACAAAGAGATGGAGGTGATCGGGCAGACAATCGACGATGCGGCAGGTGAAGCTTTTGATAAATGCGCCAAAGTGATGGGTTTGGGTTATCCGGGCGGACCGATTGTTGACCGTTTGGCAAAAGAGGGCGATCCGAAACGTTTTAAATTCAATAAACCGCACATTGCCGGGTACGATTACAGCTTCAGCGGACTGAAAACATCATTCCTATATATGTTACGTGATAATCTCAAGGAAAATCCGGATTTTATCGAAGAGAATAAGAATGACCTTTGCGCTTCCCTTCAGACCACGATTGTGGAGATTCTGATGGATAAATTGCGTAAGGCAATGAAAGATACCGGCATCAATGAAGTTGCAGTGGCCGGAGGTGTGTCTGCAAATTCCGCGATTCGTGCAGCGTTTGAAGATCATTCAAAACGTTACGGATGGAAAATCCACGTTCCGAAATTCGCATTTACAACGGATAATGCCGCGATGGTGGCAATTACCGGATATTATAAATACCTCGATGGTGAGTTCTGTGCGCAAGATGCCACACCATTCGCCCGAGTAGAGCTATAAGCGCCATGTTAAACTACTTGTTCTTTCTGATTATCGCTTTCGTTACTACGGATTATCTCTTTGGCGCCATTCTCGGATGGTTGAACCGGAGAGCGGCGAAACCGCAGCTTCCTCCTCAATTGGACGGGATCTACGACGGGAACGAGTATGCTCGGCAGCAGCAATATTTTAAGGAGAATAATCGTTTTTCATCAGTAGTGCGTACCTTCGAGTACGCCCTGATGATGGCGATGTTGTTTACAGGAGGGTTTGGCATACTGGATGGATTCGCTTATACGGTGACTCCGAGTCCGGTGTTGGCCGCCCTTTTCTTTTTTGCCGTTTTGTATATCGGGAATGATGTATTGACGCTGCCGTTCTCTTATTACGACACGTTTGTGATTGAGGAGCGGTTTGGTTTCAACCGGATGACGCGTCGCCTTTTCTTTGAAGATAAATTCAAAAGCTGGCTTATCGCCAGTTTGTTAGGGGGAGCGCTTCTGGCTACCGTATACATTCTTTACCAACGCTGGAGTGAAATGTTCTGGCTGTACTCTTGGGTGATCATTTGTGCGATCGTTGTGTTTCTGACCATGTTCTATTCAGAATGGATCGTGCCGATATTTAATAAGCAGACGTTGTTGGAACCCGGGCCGCTGCAACGTGCGATCAAAGAATTTGCCTCAAAGGCGGATTTTGAGATCTCGAACATCTATGTAATGGACGGATCGAAACGCTCTTCAAAGGCGAATGCCTATTTTTCGGGATTGGGTAAGCGAAAACGAGTGGTTTTGTATGATACCCTCATAAAAGAACTTACCATCGAGGAGATTGTGGCGGTGTTGGCGCATGAGATCGGTCACTATAAATACCGGCATACGTTCCTTGGCTTGGGAATTTCACTGTTAAATTCATTTATTCTATTGTATGTGTTTTCGCTCTTGGTGGATAACGAGGTGTTGGCACATGCCATGGGGGGGAAGTTTCCTACGTTTGAACTCGGACTGATTGCTTTTACACTTCTGTATTCCCCCATCGAGTTGGTTACGGGTATTCTTATGAATGTGTTATCGCGACACAATGAATTCCAAGCTGACCGTTATGCCGCTTCCTTCGGAATGGCCGAGTCGCTGATTTCGGCCCTGCGAAAGATTTCGGTGAAAGCGTTGAGTAATCTGACACCTTCACCGGTATATGTATTCGTATATTATTCTCATCCGACACTTTTGCAACGTGTAAAACGTTTGCAGGCTTATCAACGTAACTCTGCTAAAAATTAGAATCATGAAAATTGAGATCATAACAATAGGAGATGAGATCCTGATCGGACAGATTGTGGATACGAATTCCGCCTGGATGGCAACGGAAATAAATAAATTGGGGTGGGAAGTGATACGTATAACTACGATCGGAGACACCCGCGAAGAGATTATCCAGGCCTTTGATGATGCGTTGGGGCGTGCGGACGTTGTTTTGGTGACGGGTGGAACCGGCCCGACCAAAGACGATGTGACGAAAAACGTGCTGTGTGAATATTTTGGCGGCACGCTGATCTTTGATCCTGCGATACTGGAAAATGTGAAAGGAATTTTTGCTCAGCGTTCATTGCGGTTGAATGCGCTCACGGAGTCGCAGGCATGGGTGCCCGATAACTGCGAGGTGATTATGAATAAGGTGGGTACCGCACCTTGTACTTGGTTTGAGAGGAACGGGAAAGTATTGGTGTCTATGGCAGGCGTCCCGGCTGAGATGAAGTGGCTGATGAGTAACGGGGTGTTACCGAAGCTTGAAGAGCGCTTTCATGACGGCTCTGCGGTTCTTCATCACACCTTTATGGTGAAGAATTACTCCGAGTCGGCACTAGCGGAATACCTCTCCGGTTATGAGGCTGATCTGCCGGCTGAATTTAAACTGGCGTACCTTCCGCAACCCGGTGTTTTACGTCTTCGTTTGACGGGACGTAACAGCGACAAGGGCAAGTTGGAGCATCAGATGCAGGTGTTGGTAGCCCAAATGCATGCGCGACTCGGTAAGGATCTTTTCTCGGATGAAGACCTTCCGTTGCCTGAGATTATCGGAAAGCTCCTTTTGCAAAAGGGGGTAACCCTGGCCACGGCAGAGAGTTGTACGGGAGGTGCGATTGCAGCCATGATTACCGCTATCCCCGGAAGTTCCGCCTACTTCAAAGGTGGTGTGGTATCTTATGCGAATGAGGTGAAAAACGAGGTGTTGGGTGTTGATAGGGTCGATATCGAGCGCTCCGGGGCAGTCAGTGAAACGGTGGTGAGGCAAATGGCCGCAGGGGCGGCGCGTGTATGTAAAGCCGATTGTGCGGTGGCTACGTCCGGTGTGGCGGGTCCCGATGGAGGATCTGTCGAAAAACCGGTTGGTACGGTATGGATTGCCGCCAAGTACAAAGATGAGGTCGTTTCACGCCTCTTTACATTTGGTAAATCAAGATCCTATAATATTACACGGGCTTCGAATGCTGCCCTATTACTCCTTTTAGAGTTGTTGGTGGATGAAAATATAAATTAAATACGCTTCATTATCAGCTGTATAGATAAAATAATTCAGAATATACCTATAAATATATTCAGGAAATTTGGCTGGTATCGAAAAAATCGCTTATTTTGCGCACTGTTTGTGAAAGCAGTCAAAAAACTAAAATTAGATAGCAATGTCGAAGATTTGTCAAATTACAGGAAAAAAGGCAATGGTTGGTAACAACGTGTCTCACTCTAAAAGAAGAACAAAGAGAAGATTCGAAATCAACCTATTTGAGAAAAAATTCTACTGGCCTGAACAGGGCGTATGGATCAGCTTAAAGGTATCAGCTGCGGGTCTACGTACAATTAACAAGAAAGGCTTAGACGCTGCATTGAAAGATGCTGCTGCTGCTGGCTTTTTGAACGCTTAATTAATTAAAGGGAGAAAATTAAAAATGGCAAAGAAAGCTAAAGGTAACAGAATTCAAGTAATTCTTGAGTGCACTGAGCACAAAAACAGCGGTTTGGCGGGTACATCTCGTTACATCACTACAAAAAACAGAAAAAATACAACTGAAAGATTGGAGTTGAAAAAATACAACCCGATCATGAAGAAAGTAACAGTACACAAAGAAATTAAATAAGCTTGAACCATGGCAAAGAAAACAGTCGCGTCTCTGCAGAAAGGTGAAGGTAGAACCTTTACAAAAGTGATCAAAATGGTTAAGTCTCCAAAAACAGGTGCTTATACGTTCCAGGAAGAAATGGTTCCTAACGATAAAGTAGCTGCATTCTTGGCGAAATAATCCGGTAGGTAATCCTACTCAAAATAATAAAAGCTTCCTCGCTATTACAGCGGGGAAGTTTTTTTTTTGACGGATTATGTTTAATTTTGTGGTCTAATCTTCAGAAGAGTTGATTTTTTATACTCGGTCAACGAAAACAATTAAACATGGGACTATTTAGTTTTTTTACAAAAGAAAAAAAAGAAACCTTAGACAAGGGATTGTCTAAGACCAAAGAAAGCGTATTCTCAAAAATAGCCCGTGCGGTTGCCGGTAAATCAAAAGTTGATGATGATGTTCTGGATGAACTCGAAGAGGTGTTGATCACATCCGATGTGGGCGTGGAAACAACATTGCGCATCATCGAACGAATTGAAAAGCGTGTTGCTAAAGATAAATATGTCGGTACGGATGAACTTCAGAATATTCTGCGCGAAGAGATCGCCGGATTATTAGCGGAGCACAACAGTGACGACGTAGAGGATTTTATCGTGCCGCAAGGGAAAAAACCATATGTGATTATGGTAGTGGGTGTCAACGGAGTAGGGAAGACTACGACGATCGGTAAATTGGCTCATCAATTTAAGAAAGCGGGCAATAAAGTGGTATTGGGTGCTGCCGATACGTTCCGTGCCGCGGCTATCGAACAGTTGGTGATCTGGGGTGAGCGAGTGGATGTACCGGTGATCCGCCAGAAGATGGGATCGGATCCGGCTTCGGTGGCTTTTGATACGGTGAGTTCCGCCGTAGCCAATAATGCCGATGTGGTGATTATCGATACCGCAGGTCGTTTGCACAACAAGGTGAACCTGATGAACGAACTTTCGAAGATCAAAAAGGTGATGAATAAGGTTATTCCTGACGCACCTCATGAAATTCTATTGGTATTGGACGGTTCAACCGGACAGAATGCCTTTGAACAGGCCAAACAATTTACGGCGGCGACAGAGGTAAATGCGCTGGCGATTACAAAACTGGATGGTACGGCAAAAGGCGGTGTGGTGATCGGTATCTCTGATCAGTTCAAAACACCGGTGAAATATATCGGTCTGGGTGAGGGTATGGAAGACCTTCAGGTTTTCCGTAACCGTGAGTTTGTAGACTCATTATTCGGTAAATAATTCTTTTGACTATAAATTAGTCAGATTTAATGAATATTACGCCGGGCATTCTTCTCTTTCGGTTATTTTTGCAGCCGAAAAAAGAATGCCCGGCGTTCTTTTTTTCTTTAAGAACCAATAAGTATGATTAAGAACCAAATAGATATTATTACACTGGGTTGCTCGAAGAACCTGGTTGATTCAGAGCAGTTAATGCGTCAGTTGACAGCAAACGGATATTCGGCTAAACATGATCCCGATCAGGTTGAAGGTGAAATCGTAGTGGTAAATACCTGCGGATTCATCGGGGATGCCAAAGAGGAATCGATCAACATGATTTTGGAGTTGTGCGAAGCAAAGAAAGAGAAGAAGATCAATAAAATTATTGTGATGGGTTGTCTTTCCGAACGATATATGGCTGATCTGGAAGGAGAGCTTCCTGAAGTGGATAAGTTCTATGGTAAGTTTAACTGGAAACAGGTGATTGAGGATCTGGGTAAGGCGTATCGTTCAGACTTGCAGTTGGAACGTGTATTGACAACTCCGAAACATTATGCGTATGTGAAGATTGCAGAAGGTTGTAACCGTGCGTGTTCGTATTGTGCGATTCCAATCATTACGGGACGATATCAATCGCGTCCGATCGAGGAGATCGAGGATGAGATCCGTATCCTTGTAAGCGAGGGGGTGAAAGAGTTTCAGATCATCGCACAGGACCTCTCTTACTATGGTTTGGATATCTACAAAGAGCTTAAATTGGCTGAACTGATCGAGCGGATCTCCGATATTCCGGGTGTAGAGTGGATTCGTCTGCATTATGCATACCCGTCAAAATTTCCTTATGATGTGTTGAAAGTGATGCGTGAACGCGATAATGTATGTAAATACATGGATATCGCATTGCAGCATATCTCAGATAATATGCTTACGAAGATGCGCAGAAACGTGTCTAAAGAGCAAACCATCGAATTGTTGAGAAGAATGCGTGAGGAAGTGCCGGGTATTCATATCCGTACCACACTTTTGGTGGGCCATCCGGGTGAGACCGAAGCGGATTTCGAGGAGCTGATGCAGTTCGTGAAGGAAGCGAAGTTTGACCGTATGGGTGCTTTCACTTACTCGGAAGAGGAGGGGACTTATGCTGCCAAAGCGTATGCCGATGATATCGATGAGGATGTGAAGCAAGATCGACTGGATGCAATCATGCGTATTCAAGAGCGCGTTGCTGCGGAGTCGAACGCTTCTAAAGTGGGACAGACCCTTAAAGTGATCATCGATAAGGAAGAGGGTGATTATTATGTGGGACGAACCGAGTTTGATTCCCCAGAGGTGGATCCGGAAGTTCTGATCCGAAAAGAGAAAGAACTCCAGATCGGCAGCTTCTACCAGGTCCACATTGTGGATGCGGAAACGTTTGAACTTTTCGGAGAAGTAGTGGAAGACTGAACCAACTTCGGATGCCAAGTGTTTTAATCGTTAGAAAGAAACTATAATTCTAACGATTATGAGCAAAGCATTTATATTGAAATCCCGTCCTGTCGGAAAACCTGTTTTGGCTGATTTTGAAGAAGTGGAAGTGGCTGATTTGCCTCTGGAAGAGGGGCAACTCTTACTTGAAGGTAAATTTTATTCGGTAGATCCTTACATGCGCGGACGAATGAGTGATCAGAAGTCCTATATCCCTCCCTTCGAAGTGGGTCAACCCCTTGCGGGAGGTGTCGTAGCCAAGGTGCTGGAGAGTCGTGCCGAAGGGATCCATCCGGGAGATTATGTTCTTGGGATGATGCTCAAATGGCAAACGGTACAGGCTGTGTGGGCCAACGAGGTACAGAAGATCGATGTACAGCTTGCTCCTCCCAGCTATTACCTCGGTCTCTTAGGTCTTACCGGTTTAACCGCTTACTTCGGACTGACCCGCATCGGGAAACCGAAGCCGGCAGAAACCGTAGTGATTTCCGGCGCTGCCGGAGCCGTTGGAATAGCCGTGGGACAGATCGCAAAGATCATGGGTTGTAATGTCATCGGTGTGGCAGGTCATAAATCGAAACTTACCTATTTGAAAGAGGATCTTGGCTTTGATGCCGCTTTGGATTATCATGATTTGGATAAGTTGGAGAAAGATCTGCACAAAGCCGCTCCGTTGGGTGTGGATATTTATTTCGATAATGTGGGAGGAGAGCTCTCTGATCGCATCTTGAAACAAATCAATCACGGCGCCCGAATCATTATTTGCGGTCAGATCGCATTGTATAACGAAACGTCCAAAGCAGTGGGGCCTTATCCGCAAGTACCACTTTTGATTAATAGTGCATTGATGAAGGGTTTCATCGTGAGTGACTATGTGGATTCTTTCCATGAAGGGCAAATGCAATTGATCAAATGGTATCGCGAGGGGTTATTAAAAGGAAAAGAAACGGTTGTTATCGGTTTTGATAAATTACCGCAAACATTCATAGACCTGTTCGACGGTAAGAATACCGGAAAGATGATCGTACAGGCATAACAATACTAAATGGGCGGACTGGATTGATTTCAGTTCGCCTTTTATATACATCACATATGCTAAAGAATTTTCATGATCCGGAATTGGGTATCATCTCGATCAAACCCCATAAAACGGCCCGTCGCTTTATATTTCGAGCAACGACAGAGGGAATACAGATCACTTGTCCCCCTCATGTTTCCATGAAACAGGTGACCGCTGCATTCGAGCAGCAACGCCATTTATTGCCTCGTTTGCGAAAACGTGTCAGTGAACGTGTGAGGTTGCAGAAAGGGACGCTGTTGGAAATGAGTCTCTTCCGGGTGTCGATTCAGGAAAGTGCTTTCGGAAATATGTTTGAAGCGCGTTATTCGAAAGGTGTATTGGAGGTAGTAGCACCTCCCGCTACGGATTACAGCCGTCAAGAGGTACAGCAGTTCATTGAGAAGAATATTGTCAAAGTGCTTCGTTACGAGGGAGCGCATTATTTGCCGGAGCGGACGGCGGAACTTGCCAGAAAACTCGGATTGAGTTTTCGGAGTTGCACGGTATCATACGGAAAGAACCGATTGGGGAAGTGCGATACGTTACGAAACATCGCTCTTTCATATCGTTTGATGATGTTACCGTTGCATTTGATCGATTATGTTATCCTTCATGAGTTGACTCATCTGACGGAAATGAACCATGGAGAGCGGTTTCATGCGTTGTTGAATCAATATTGCGGAGGGGTGCATCGCCGGCTTGAAAAAGAACTGAAAGCATTCCGTTTTCCAATTTGAGTCTCTTGGGAAGATTCTGTTCCGGAACTCAACGCTTATTCTCTTCCGGCCATTCACACACCCCTGTGTGATTCGGTTAATGTCTTAAATAAACCAATACATTCCCTTCACCGCTCAACTGTAACGTGAATGAATCGCCTAATGCCTCATTCAGCGTACCTTCCCACCAAAGCGGAAGTTGGCGTTCGGCGACAGGATACCTCAAGCCTTCGGAAGTAATCGTGCCGTAAGGAAACAATGCGAAGATAGACACCTGTTGTCCCGGATAAGTGGCAATCGTGGTGGTTTTTGTTATCGGAATAAATGTTCCGTAATCAGAAACCAGGTAAACATTTTCAAACATCCCCTTGTAAAGCGTCAGAAGTGAGATGTTAGCCAATGTATGATCCTCACGTAATCCGGTTGCACCGAGAATCAAGATCTTCGTGAAACCCGCTTTCCGGGCGAATAGAGCTGATTTCGTGAGGTCGTTCGTCTCCTGATCGGGATTGTGATGGATGATGTCGGCGAAAAGATCCAATCGCTCCTGTGAGATGCTATCGAGATCTCCTACGATCGCATCGGGTTTCAAGTTGCAATCCAATAGCTTATTCACTGCGCCGTCACAAGCAATCAGGTAGGGTGCCTGCTGCAGGTAGGAGCGAGTGATGTCTGATTGAGGAAATTCTCCGTTTGCCAATATCACGCAATCAAATTCTTTTACTAACATAGCATACTCCTTTCTTTTTCCAAATATAATATCCGGTTACGGCTGCGAATGCATAGAATGTATATAAAACCATAGTGGGATAAAGATCACGTAAATAATAGAGATATACGGATACGATGTTCACCACCACCCAGAAGATCCAGTGTTCGATGATCCGTCTGGCTAACATCCACGTAGCAACAATGCTGACTGTTGTGGTAAAAGCATCACCTTGCGGAATCGGAGAATCGGTACACGTCTTAAGAAAAATGAAGATAATACCGTAAATGAGAACCGTTACACTGATGATTTGCAGGAACTGTTGCAGGTTAAGCCGGGTATATTCGATTTGGTGATCTTTAACGTGCTCCCCGTTCGGTGAACCGATGCTTTTTCGCCATTGGATAAAACCATAGGCGGATATGATGACATTGTAGATATTGAATCCCATATCTGCGTAGATTCTGGAGAATCCGAAAATGAAGACATAAAGTAAAGATGAAATGCCACCGATTAGCCACATGGCGGGTTTTTGTTTCATCTCAAGGATTAAATATAGAAAGCCTGTGGCTACCCCGAAATATTCAAGACAGCTCCAAAATAGTTCTGAAAATTGATACATGGTGCGAATTTACAAAAAACCTCCCGGTTCTCACACGCCTCAATCGAGTTTAAGGAGCAGGTGATAACCGGGAGGTGTATGGATTTAGAATTTGACAGTCAGAGAGCCCATCAGGTTGGTTCCTGCCTGGGTGAAATAACCATCCTCTTTGTATCGGTTGTTTAGGGTGTAATCCGAATCTTCCGGTACAGCGGTGTAAACCCATCCGTTGGTTTCATAGGCTTCGTTGAAGATGTTGTTGATACGGAATCCCAATGCAATTTCACGTACAAAACGGGGTTTAAACGTGTAACCGATCTGTAGGTTGCTCACAAAGTAAGGATCGATCGAGCGGTCTTTCGAAGCGGTATTGTCGAGGTATTGTCTTCCTACATAAACAGAGTTAAATGCAGCGTCAAAACCTTTGTAATTAAAACCGAAGATGCTATTGGCCACAATGTTCGGAGAAAAAGCTATATCCGTTTTGCCATGATGTACCTCAAGCGGTGTTTCAGACCACGTGTCAACATATTCAACAAAGTTTCTGATCTTATTCGAACTCAATGCGATGTTTCCGTTCCAATTTAACCACGATAAGATCTGAACACCCCCCATCAGTTCGATTCCCGTGCGATAAGAGTCTTTGATATTGGAAGTAAGCGCTTCGCCGATCTCAGACAACTTTCCGGTTAAGATCAATTGGTTGTTGTAATCCATGAAGTAGAGGTTTGCACCGATGTTCCAGTTTCCTCCGTTAAACGCGTACCCCGCTTCATAATCATAAAGCGTTTCATGAGTAGGCCGTTCGTTGATGCCTGCCTCCGTGAAGTTGTCGCGGTTTGGCTCGCGGTTAGCGATAGAGAAAGACGCAAAGGCCGTATTTGCTCCTGATGAGAAATTCAATCCCACTTTCGGATTAAAGAAATTGAACTGTTTATCTACATAGATCTCACCTGCCTTATCGGTGGTTCCGTCTGTTTTATAATTGATACCCCTGTATTGCAGATCCGCAAAACCGCTGAGTGAATTTGTCAGGCGATAACTTGCTTTGGCAAATACATTGTAATCCAATTTTCGTGCATCGCTTCTATAATATTCATGTCCTGAATGGAGGTCGTTGTAATTCTTCACCCAGATAACTCTTCCGAAATGGTCGCCGATATAATTGCTGAAAGCAGCACCGAGGTTCATGCTTAGACGCTCGGTAGTGTATGAGGCGTTGTAGATACCACCATAGAAATCGTTTTTAAGCCATTTGCGTCGCACCAAGTCAGATTTAGATACCGTTTCGCCGTTTCCGTTCATAAAAGGAAGGAGATCGTAATCTTTGAGTTTGGCATTTGCTTTATAATCCTCATAATATCCTTTTCCGTTGGTGTAGTGAATCGTCAGATTCATGTCCCAATTCTGGTTTATCATTCGGGCAAACGTAAGGTGGTGGTGATTCTGCCAATAATTATCGGTCTGATCGTAATACTTCGTTACGCCGTCTTCTGTGTATTCGCCACATGAATTGTAGGTGCGGTTGCCTTGTGCCAATAGCTCCGAAGGTACACCGTTCCAAGCCTGATTGGTTACCTCCGCACTTCCGAAGAGCTGATATTTGATCATGGTAGCTCCCGCATAATAGGCTGCAGAGCCGTAATATGAGGATAGATCCGATTTTGCACGGTCAATGAATCCGTCACTCGTTATTTTTGAATAGCGGGCATCGAATACGAAATGATCTTTGATCAATCCTGTTCCCCCCTTTACCGTATTTTTGAACGTTCCGAACGAACCTGCAGCTGTCTGGTACTCTGCATATGGGTTCATGATTGGTTTTTGGGTCTGCATGGCAATACTGGCTCCGAAAGCGGATGCTCCGTTGGTGGAAGTCCCTGCACCCCGTTGGATTTGTACGTTTTCTACGGATGAGGCAAAATCGGGCATATTCACCCAGAACACGGTATGCGATTCTGAATCATTTACGGGCACACCGTTAACGGTTACATTGATTCGGTTGGAGTCGGTACCCCTTACTCTGAATCCTGTATAACCGATGCCTGTACCGGCATCCGAGGTAACGATGACAGAGGGTGTAAGTGAAATAAGATGGGGGATGTCCTGCCCATAATTGTTTTTGGAAAGTGTCTCTTTTGATACATCCGAAAAAGCCATGGGAGTCCCTTTTACGGCTTTAGTGGCTTTTACGACTACCTCATCAAGTTCGAAGTTTCGAAGAGAATCGGTCTGAAGAGAGTCTGCATTTGCAGAAAGGTAAGGCACGAATGCCAAGGAAGAAATAAATACCCTTTTCATTTGTAAGTAATTACTTTTTAACATTAAAGTCAAATGCACCATCAACTTACCTTTTGTTGAGTATTTCAGCTTTAGGGGGAGCTATGGCGATTTTATTTAAATGTAATCGTTTGTTTTGCAAAAGAATACAAGCGACAGAAATAGGGAATTCCCTCTG
Source organism: Bacteroidales bacterium (assembly GCA_036655355.1). Taxonomy (GTDB): domain Bacteria; phylum Bacteroidota; class Bacteroidia; order Bacteroidales; family JAUNSR01; genus JAUNSR01. The sequence goes on along the minus strand of JAVVQG010000001.1, from coordinate 127,157 downwards.
TATGTCGTTGAGTTTCAGTTGCGTCTAATTTAGATAATACAAAATGAAATAGGGGGAATGAGAATGTGATACACCAAAGAGATTCTGTGAAAAGATCTTTCTTTCCCTTCGCGGCATTACCCGTGCAGGTTCAATGGGTTTAATCTCAGCGCACAATTCGAACGGACTGTGGCACCCCTTAAATTCGCCGCAAAGGAAAGGAAAAATATTTTAAAACATATTACACGGCAACGTTATTTTTGATTCTTCCTTGTTGAAAGGAGTGTAGGTTGTCTGTTGCGATATCCATCAATCGGGCGCGAGCCTCCAAGGTTGCCCATGCGATATGAGGGGTGATGTAGCAATGTTTTGCCGTAAGAAGCGGATTATCCGTAGCTGGTGGTTCAGTGGATAATACGTCAATTCCGGCTGCGTATAATTGATTGTTATTTAGTGCGTTTGATAGATCCGTTTCGTTTACCAAACCACCTCGTCCGGTATTGATCACAATGGCGGAAGGTTTCATCAATGCAAGCGTGTCGGCATTGATTATTTCGGTTGTATCCGATGTTAGGGGACAATGTAGGGATACAACATCGCTTGTTGAAAACAATTTCTCCTTGCTTACGGGTACAATTCCTTCGGGCAACATGCTACTGTCTTTAGAGGTGAGGGCGATGACTTTCATTCCAAAGGCAAGTGCCAATTTTGCCGTTGCCATCCCCGTATGACCCAATCCGATTAAACCGATAGTCTTGCCGGCTAGTTCAATTTGAGGTGTATCCCAAAAGGTAAAATCTTTATTCGCGCTCCATCGTCCTTTTGTGACTTCCTGCGCATGCAGTCCCACTTGATTGGTGATGTTCAAAAGATGTGCAAATACCATTTGGGCAACAGAATTTGTGCTGTATGCAGGAATATTAGTAACAATGATTCCCTTCTCTTTAGCTGCTTCGATATCAATCACGTTGTATCCGGTTGCCAACACGCCGATATATCTTAAGTTCGGTAATTGTTCCATCATTTCCCGCGTAATTACGGTTTTATTGGTCAGTAAGGCTTCTGCGTTGCGGGATCTGTTAACCGTATCTTTCGAAGAGGTGCGATCGTATAAAGTTACCTGTCCCAAAGATTCGATTCCTTCCCACGATAAATCTCCCGGATTTAGACCGTAACCGTCAAGTATTACAATATTCATAGTTTTGTATTTTTATAATATGTATATCAAATATCTAAAATATAATCTATCAATAAATTGAATTTAATTTAAATACTATTTTGATTGTTAATATGCGTTCTGTGAAAATAAAATTATATTTGCATAAATATAGTCTATTCTTTCACACGATGCGATACATCTCAATATTTATCCTGCTATTCTCGATCTCATTTTCGGCTTTTCCAAAGTCGAACAGGTCCCAGATAAGTGCATTTCTCGATTCTTCATATGTCTATACGAATAGTGCGGAAGAGGTGCCTTTTCTCCTTAAGGCCCTCGAAATCTCCATTAAAAATAATGATCTGAAAGACCAAAGTGCCATCTATCGCTCTCTTACCCGAAATAGTTACAATCGTTGGCTTCCCGATAGTGTTCAGTATTGGGGTGATTTGGGTCTGAATGCATCCCGCCAGGCCGACGCTCATAATGAGTTGATCGATATTCTTAGTCTGATGTGTTTTCGGGATCTCTTTTTTGATGAGTATGAAAATGCAACGGAGAAAGCTACCGAATTGTTCCGTTTGGGAAAAGAATTGAATCATCCTTCCGGGATGATCTCCTCTTACGAAGCGATGGGGATGATGTATCGTCAAACTTCACGTCCGGGACAAGCTTTAATAGCCTTTAACGAAGGGCTTAACTTAATTCGTGAAGCAGGAGAGAAGCCTTCCCATGAGATGCAGTTTCTGAGTTATATTATAGATATCATGCTTAGTCAGGGGAAAGTGAATGAGGTGGAAGGCTATATTGAAGATTATCTTCGAATGAATGAGAATTATGCTCAGAATAAATATAAAAACCAAGGAACGATTCCTGTTGAACGTTGTCGTTGGCTTGGAGAGTGTTATCTGACAGATTTATTTATCCAAAGAAAGGATTACGAGAAAGCGAAAGAGCATTATCTCGCCTCTTGTGCGTATACAGACATTGAGGATGTATATGTGAAATATTATTTTGATCTGAATACCATTTCGTATTATCAATATATCTCCAAAGATTATAATAAAGCGTTGGCATTGATCGACCAATTGTTGGTCGATGAGAACAGAACCGAAATCTTACAAAAGAAAGCTGATATACTTTACGATATGGGGCAGTTTAAAAACTCCATATCCACTTATCGCGACCTGATCCATTTGAAAGATTCGGTTCATGATTTTGAGCTAACATCCCAGTTGAATGACCTCCGTTCAAGATTGGAAGTGAATAAATTGGAGTTGGCCACAAAGGACCTTGAGGCAAAGAAAAACGAATTGCGTCTGAGAATTTTTATTCTATCGTTCATATTTGCGGTGATCATTCTAATTTTTTTAGCCGTGATTCTCATACGAACGGCTATTGTGAAGAATATATTGGCCAAGTCGGAACAGGAGTTGAAGATTGCCAAAGAGAAGGCAGAGGAATCCAATCACCTGAAGACTGTATTTATTCAGAATATGAGTCATGAGATTCGTACACCATTGAATGCCATTGTCGGATTTTCATCTTTGCTTGCAGAAATGCCGGAGGAGCGGGCTGAGTTTACGAAAATTATTGAAGAAAACTCTTCGCTTTTGCTGAAATTGGTGGATGATATGCTTAATATATCGATGATTGAAACAAACAAACACACCTCATTCGATATGAAACTCTGTGACGTGGAGGAGTGTTGTCAAAGTGCGATTGCGAGTGTGATGAATAAAGTGAAGGAGCCGGTTAAACTTACTTTTACCCCCCATCAGTATCCTTTAAAAATCAGTACCGATCCGCACCGTTTACATCAGGTGTTGACCAATTTGCTTACAAATGCTTCAAAATTCACTACAGAGGGGGAAATTAACCTGACCTATCTGAAAGATGAGCCTAATAGGGTACGGTTTATGGTTACAGATACCGGAATAGGAATTCCTGCAGAAAAGAGAGAGGAGATTTTTGGTCGTTTTGTAAAATTAGATGATTTCAAGCAAGGTGTAGGATTAGGTCTTTACATTTGTTTGAGTATCGTAACCGGAATGCATGGACGCATTTTCGTGGATCCCTCTTATGATGACGGTGCCCGGTTTATCGTAGATCTTCCTTTGCATCACAAGAAAGAATAAAGGTATTCTGGAAGTGATTAGTGATGATTATCAATATATTAATTGAAATTTTTTGATTGTATGTTAAATATTGCTATCTTGGTATTAAGATTAAGCAGCGCTGCCGATATCTGTTTATTAATTAAATAATTAAGTCATGAAAAAACTATTATCTCTGTTAGTTTCTACTATCTTGTTGATTCCGAATCTTCAGGCTAGCGACAATTCTTTTCGTATTGAGGTACCCGCGTCTTGGGAGTATGCCAGTGAAGAGGATCTATTTGAGTTCTCTTTGACAAATTTGGGAGAGGACTATACTGGACAAATCGCACTTTTTGCCAAACCGGTCGGTGAGGATAATGAGTATCTGTTGTATCAAGAAGAGATTGCATTGGCTAATCAGGAAACATTCTCAGAAGAAATTTTATTGAATGACGAGATGGGGTTACCGGTTGGGTTATATGAATTTTTCCTTAAATATGAAACAGCGGACGGCATAATGGAGGAGATTCCGGCCAGCAGATGTAATACGCGAGTATTGGCTCCGACAAACGTGAACAAAATTCCGATCACAACAATTAAGTATGACAGATTGAGCGTGTATCCGAATCCGGTAAAAGAAACCACGACGATAGCAACGGAAACTTCTACTTTTAGTAATGTTTCTATCTTTGATACAGCCGGGCGTCAGGTATATCATGAAGAAGTGAAAGATGCCAATGAGGTGAAATTAAATTTGAACACGCTGTCGCAAGGTCATTATGTAGTTAAAGTGTTGACTGAAAAAGGTCCGATTTCTAAAGTGATGAATGTAAAGAAGAAATAATTATTTCTTGATAAAATAAGTAAAGGCTGCTTCACCTGTTGGTGAGGCAGCCTTTTTTGATTATCCGGAAATTAAAGAGATAAGAAACTGTTACAGCTATATTGCATCCACTTCAAATAATGAAGGCGTTCTATTGCAAGTAGAGGGCGATCTTTCTGAAGGAACGCTTTCAATCGGGGCTTAACAACAACCTTTCTTCTCTTTAATACTGTTAAAACAATCATTGAACAGCGAACGGGCAATTTGCCAATTTGCTCTGTCAATACAATATTTTACTTTCGGTGTTTCAATTTCCCCTTGTATAAGACCCGCATTTTTCAACTCCTTCAGATGTTGAGAAACGGTAGCTTTTGCAATCGGTAGTTCGTCATGAATATCTCCAAAGTAACAATTCTCCTGTTCGGATAAGAAATTGAGGATAGCTATACGTGCCGGGTGTCCCATGGCTTTGGCGAACCGAGCCAATTGTTCTTGTTCTGGTGAATATTTTGTCTTCATCGTCTTTATCAGTGTCATCTTTAGTTGAGCCAAATATAAGAACAATTCTTGCGTTTCCACTTATATTCAATTCTTATTCCAATACATCTTTAACAGTAAAGTCGATCACCATAAATCAATAACGATTCTTCCTTTTATCCCTCCCTGTAAAATCTTCTCTATATACTCTTCGAGTTGATTCAATTTAATCACTGTGACCATTTGAGATAATTCCGGTACCGAATATTGATTTGCGATCAAATTCCAAAGTGTTATTCGTTCTTGTGCACGAAGGTTTTGAGAAGAAATTCCGAACATTGTAATGCCTCTCAAAATGAAAGGGAATAGAGAAACGTGTAGATCAGAAGAGGCGACCATACCACAGACTGTTACTGCACCGTGAGTTTTAATAGATTTGATCATATTAATCAACTGTGTTCCTCCCACAGTATCGATAACTCCTGCAAGGACACTTTTTAAAAGAGGTTGAGTAGTAGGGATTCCCATTTACTTCTTTCTTCAATTTGGGCTGCTCCTAATCTCTTGAGAAAATCGGCTGCTTCTTTTTTTCCCGATGTTGCAATTACCTCATAACCTAATTTTGAAAGTATGGCTACCGAAAATGAACCGACACCTCCCGAAGCACCGCTGACAATCACCGCTCCGGCATCCGGAGCTATCACCGAGCTTAGCTTCCAAACGGATTGAGCTGCGGTCAGACCTGCCGTACCGTAGCACATTGCCTCAAAGAGGGTAAGACCGGGAGGGAGGGGAACAGCCCAGGTGGCAGGAACCCGGATGTATTGCTGAAACCCACCGTCGGTATTCATTCCAAGATCATAACCGGTAACAATAACCGAATCGCCTGGTTTAAAATCAGCAGAATTACTTTCTATAATTGTACCAGCCGCATCGATCCCGGGTACATGCGGATATTTTGAAGTGATTCCTTGATTACCTGATGCAGAAAGAGCATCTTTGTAATTAAGGGATGAATAATGAACTTTAATCAGAAGATCACCTTCGGGAAGATCATTGAACGTTCGTTGAATAATCATCCTTTCTGTCGATCCATTAATGTTTAAATTAACATTATAAGCTTGAAATTGTATCATAAATAGCCTCCGTTTCTTTTAATCATAAACATTTCATAAATTGGTTTGTTTAACGTACGATTCATTTTATATTTGTGGCAAAATGTAACTATGTAGAAAAAATAAAGAACATCGTGCTGATGGAATTTATATAATAATAAACAAATGAGGAATAATGTCATTAAACGCGAGAAGAAGACCATCGAGATTATGATGGATATTTATTGTAAATCTCAACATCAGAAAGGTTGTGACTGTCCCGGATGTGAGGAATTACTTGAATATGCGTTGGATCGCCTTGATCGTTGTCCTTTCGGAGACCGAAAGAGTAGTTGCAAAACGTGCGAGATACATTGTTACAAGCCCGAGATGCGTAAACGGATTCGCGAAGTAATGAGATACGCAGGTCCACGTATGATATTTTCACATCCTCTTATTGCTATTCGCCATTTGATCCAGGAAAATCGTAAGCCAACACCTTTACCCTAATTAATTCTTCATCTATTATGAATTATCCAACTTCATTTATCGCCCTCGATTTTGAAACCGCTACTCCGGACAGGAACAGTGCTTGTCAATTAGGTATGGTTTTAGTCAAAGAGGGTGTGATTGAAGAGCGGGTTTGTTTAATGATTCAACCTCCTGGAAATGAATACGCCCGGATGAATAAAACCGTTCATGGCATTTCTGAGCAAGATACACTTTCCGCTCCTACTTTCGATAAGTTATGGCCGGAAATCAGCTTATGGATTAACAACTATCCCCTGGTCTGTCATAATGCGGTTTTCGATATGAGTGTGCTCACTCAAACATGCGAATATTATGGTGTTTATGAGGATCTCCAGCTTCAAGGTGCATTTTGTACTTATCGGATGACCGATTTGTCATTGGTCGAGGCATGTCAAGCATTTGGCGTTGCCATCGAATCGCATCACAATGCATTGGCAGATGCTGAGATGTGTGCCCGAATCTTTCTTCAGTTGGCAGGGGGACGCGTTCCTGATCTCACAGCGATAAAGGTGCCGAAAGGAGGTAAGAAGGGTAGTAATGAGGAAGTCGTTGAAAATTTTTCAATTAAGCAAGTCGATTTCTTTCAAAATAAGGCCACGTTGGTCACCGGGGTGTTCGGTTCATTCAGTCGTGACGATATCAGGAATATATTGATGCGTCACGGTGCGATAATGAAATCAAGCATATCCTCTAAATTACAGATCGTAGTGAAAGGAATGGATGCCGGTCCGTGTAAAATGCGTCGGATAGAGGAGATGATACAAAACGGTGCCCCGTTGATTGTTATCGAAGAAGATGAATTACTGGATATTTTAGGAAGAGACTCCAATTGATACAAAATAAAATTCGCCATCTGCATACCTTTAAGTAAGGTTTACAGATGGCGATGTCATTTAGTGTTTCTCTTCCTGTGCTAGTTATAAATCGCACCTTTCCATAAGCATATTTAATATCAATAGGTTAAAGCATTCTCGTGATATACACGAGTTGCTTTCAAATTCTTTAAAGAAACCGGAGTACAGAATTTTGTGTCTTTAAAGAACGCGTTCTGTTTATTCATCTCTTTCACCAACGCTTCTGAAACTGCGACTTGTTCATTTAACAAGATCTTTCCTTTAGGATCTGTTACTTTCATGTTCAGCTTATCTGAAGAAACTTCAACGGTTAAAAGGTTTCCTTCTTTCATTTCAACTTTCGTAGATGGATAAAGGGCGAACTTCAGGTCAAGCGATGCATTAACTCCTCTAAGTAGGTACGTATAAACAGTTTTCTTTTCAGTACGTTCGAAAGTTCCTTCTATCTCACCTCTTCCGATTTTTTCTTTCCAATTCAGAGAAGTGATTTCCAATGGTAACTTCGGTTCCAGAACAATTTCATTTTTAATCAGATCCGGACGAACTCCCAGAAAATACTGATACCATATGCGTAACTGTTCCGCATTGCTCCAGGCTTGAAGGAATGTGCCCGAGCGTTTAGCCCATTTTGCACCTTCACGAAGGTGTGCGTCGGCGTTTTCTGACAAAGATCCTACGGCGCCTTCCACTAATGCCTGGCGGTTCATGTTCTTGAATAAGTTCCAAGCAATTTCCTGTTGATTGAACTCTATCATGCGTTGCATGGCATGCCCGTTATTCCACAACCAAACGGTACCATTGTGGTATGCATCATCTTTGTGGTAATAATGCCAATTCTCATGTAACGGATGAAAATCTTCGTCAGACTGACTTAAAGAACTTACACCCCATGGGTAAACAAGTTCTTCCCACGCTTTTTTGGTAATTTCCATCTTTAACGCATTGTTGTTGATCAACTCATAGGTGTAAAGCTGATTCGGGCGGAATTGGTGGTCTTGTGAACCGTCGGCATTCAAGTGATCCGCAATAAAAGCAGGGTTGGCCGTAGTAAAGTCTTTCTCGAAGTTTCTTTTCAGTCGCGTTGCCACCTCTTCCCACCTCTGTGCATGTTCACGGTCTTTCATTACTTCTGCAAAATAGACACCGGCACGGAGTTGTTGTTCCCATAGTGCCTGAATATCATTGGCGCGATTTCCGCGCGGAGATCCTGGAATACCCTCTCTTTTTACATCCATCCAAGTATCAGCATCGGCATGCAAAAGATAACCTTTTTCATCGGTATGCGATTCTAAAGCTGCATCGATGCTTAAAACTACGGCAGGATAAATCTCCCGGATGAACGAGGTATCTCCTGAATATTTCACATAATCAAGAATTTGCATTACAAAACGAGGCGTACCGTCTGTAGTGTTGTAAAGAATCCCTTCAAGATTGGCGCGATTCGGGATGCGTCCTTTGGTGGGTGAATTGGCAACCGTGTCCTGAAAACGCGAGAAATCCCTCAAAATCTCTTTTGTCACATCAAACTGTCCACTCACCAACGTAGCGCCCGGCATGGAGATAAACATATCGCGTCCCCAATATTCATTAAACCAAGGTAATCCGGCATAGATTCCTTTTCCTTGTTGTTCGGTTACGAGTTCATCGGTTGTGAGAAGAAGCCATGCCAAAGCTTTGTCCAATGAGTCTGAATTGCTTCTGGTTGGATTTGAAACCGTAATAAGGTCATTCATCCGTTGCTGACGGTTTGATATCCACGTAGCACCATCTCGTCGAAAATCCGAGATCAGGCGAGCCGCTTTCTCCGGCGTACCGATGGTAATTAAAAACCCTTCTCCAGTAGCCGCACTCTTCAAAATATCATTCGAATAGGTGATGCCTGTATTTTTATAAGGTGAAACATAGATTACTTGACCCGGAATCTCTTTGTGTGAAAAAGAGAGAACATTCCCTTTTACATTGGCATTCTCAAGAAGAGTGGATTGAAGACGGATTCCGATAGAATCACCCTTGATTTGGTCGATATCGATATAAAGGAGCTCCTGATTGTCGAGCATTCGGAAAGTTTCAGTCGCATTCTTAAATTCACGGACGATTTTTTCAGGATAAACGGTTACTTTGGTGTCTTTTCTATCCAGAAACTGATTATCCACATAGAGGTTATAATCAGAAAAAATACGTTTCTTAGCGATGTTCCATCCTGCGAACCACTCTCCAAAATTATTTTCGTGTGTCTTCCCGTAATAATATCCGGCTTTCTTATCGGTATAGGAATATTCACGATTCTCATCAGCTTGAACCTCAATTGCGATATGATCCGTATTTAATGGAGACGGGTGTTGCTTTTCGGGTGCCGAACTGCATGAAATAAGGAGAAGAGATAAAGGAACAGAGACTTTAAACATATTTATCTTCATTTGTATATAATCGATTTTTAATACCCAACTCAAATCCTTCTCGATAGCCCTCTAATTGGGTGATCTAACAAAGGGAAATGAGGCGATTTTATTCGTATCGGGTTATTTTAAAATGGCAATTCAGAAGTGTCGTCACTTCCGACCTCTCAAATATATGTGATTTGCGGTGATTCACAGGAGTTCCGTTTTGTAATACGAATGAAATATTTTCTCAATCGATTGAGTAAACCGAAATATAAACCGTAAGAAGAGTGATTTACGCGGATTTGTATACTTTTACATGAATTTTTTAACAAGCCTATGAAACTTTCCGATACGCTGTTTAAAGGGAGACCCCGTACTCCTCATCTCATTGCAAAGGGTGCAGGTAGTCTTAAATATATGTTAGCTTCGTTGCGGTTCCGTAATTTCAGGCTTTATTTCATTGGACAATGTATCTCCGTGATCGGGACCTGGATGCAACAAATTGCCATGGGGTGGTTGGCGTATAAATTGACTGGATCGGTGCTTATTTTGGCGACTGTTACCTTTATGGAGCAAATCCCGATGCTCTTTGCAACTCCCGTCGTGAGTGTTTTTATCGACCGCTTTAACAGACACAAATTGTTGATTTTCACTCAGACACTCTCGATGTTACAGGCTCTTCTTATGGCGGTATTGGTACTCACAAACACCATCGAGGTATGGCATATTCTAGTGCTGAGTCTTTTCATCGGTCTGATAAATGCATTAGACATGCCTACGCGGCAGGCTTTCTATACGAGTTTGGTGCCACGTGAGAGTTTGACGAATGCGATCGCCCTGAACTCCTCAGCCATTAACGGGTGTCGGTTGATTGGTCCGGCAATAGGTGGAATTCTCATCGGCTGGGTGGGAGAGGGATATTGTTTTCTCTTTAACGGTTTGAGTTATATCGGAGTTATTCTTGCCTTATTGATGATGAAACTAAAAAACACAAATCGGGTTGGTAATTCAGTCAATGTATGGAGCGATCTTACAGAAGGCTTTCATTATGTGAAAGATCATTTTCCAATACGTGCTTTGGTTGTGATGATGGCAACGATCAGCTTTTTTGGTGTCCCGTTTAATACATTTGTGCCTGCATTTGTAAATCTGATGTTGAAAGGAGACAGTGAGATGCTAGGAGTTCTTTTGTCTTGCATAGGGGTAGGAGCCTTTAGTGCATCCGCTTATCTTGCATCTAGAAAGACTGTTATCGGATTGGGTTCAGCCATTTTGTATGCTGCTATTGTATTAGGGACTTCGCTGTGTTTCATCTCCTTCGTGCATATCTGGTGGGTGGCAGCATTGCTGTGTATTCCCATCGGTTTTTGTACAATCATATCGGTGGCATCCATAAACACGCTTTTACAGACCCTTTCGGACGAACGGATGCGAGGCCGTGTAATGGGTTATCTGACGATGGCTTTTGCAGGCGTACCTCCCTTGGGAGCTCTGTTTTTTGGAGCTATTGAAAAATGGCTCGGACTCCCCGTCGTGTTGTTCCTTCTCGGAACCGGTGCTTTATTGACAGCTTGGGTATTTTCATTGTATTTGAATCGGATTCGTCTTGAATCTTATCCGGTTTTTGTGGAAAAAGGCGTTGTGATTCATTGCGAACATTCCGACACATAGCGTTCCCTTGTGGGATATTTGTTATTTTGTGCTCTCGTGTTGCGGTGCGAATACACTATTTTTTAAGAAAATAAACAAATTCAAAAAGAGGAGGTCTTTTCAATAGAAAAAATTAAATTTGTATTATTACGTGAATTACAGCTTTTCTGAATTAATTAAATAGAAATAATATGAATCAAGAACAGAAAGGGAATGTACCTAAGAGTGAGAGAAACAACTCGTTCCTTATCGCTTTTTTCTTTATTTTGGGAGGTGCCCTTTTATTAGGACGTAATTTGGGATTCTTCGATCTCGAGATATTCAGAATCTTTTTTTCATGGCAGGTGCTCTTAATGGCTGTCGGCGTATTGTTGTTGTTCAAACGCAGTTATGTTGCCGCCTTTGTATTCATCTCTATCGGCGCTTTTTTCTTCCTGACAGATCTGATGGGCCTTTCCGGCATTACGGTTCGTCAATATTGGCCGGTTATTCTGGTATTGATCGGTATCGGGATGCTTCTTAGGCCTCGTAAACAGGAGATTACGGCTGGAGTAGAAACTCCCGAGGAATATTTGGGTATCGATGAATCGCATAAACACTCCAAACGTTCGGATAAAGGTTTTGTTGAAACAACCAACATTTTCGGTTCGATAGAACAGGTGGTTATGGATCCTGTTTTTCATGGAGCAAGAATTAAAAACAACTTCGGTTCTACGGTACTTGATCTACGTAACACCCGTTTGGAAGCGGAACGTACCTATATTGACGTGGATTGTGCTTTCGGGTCTGTCGAGATATTGGTTCCTGCGCAATGGTATGTTCAGACCGAGTTAAATCAGAGTCTGGCTAGTTTCGATGATAAACGCCATCTAGCCGGTATGTATCCTGATACAGCGTATTGTCTTGTCATTCGGGGACGCATCTCTTTTTCGAGTGTAGAAATCAAATAAGTACAATCAGATATAAAAAAGCGGACATTCTTAAAAAAGGATGTCCGCTTTTTTATATCCGTTTTTTACCTCGGCTTTTTTATCTCCGTTTCTAATGAACTGCTTTATAAACCAATTTGCCGTTCGGCGAATCAATAGTGATTGTCATAGAGGAGAAGTCTATTTGTGCTATAGGGTTCAAATAAGGATCTTCGCCGGTGTAATTCAAAAGAATGGTGTTATTTCCACCGTATGACCAAGAGCCTTTCAAATCTTTCTTTTCCCATAATCGACTTTCGAAGTTCCAAATCTTATTTTCCATTTTATAATCAGCCTTAAGGATCAAAGATGACTTGAGCAAAGGCTTCTCTTTATCCGGCAGGTAACATTCGTATGAATTTGGAATTGAACTGATGGGAGGACCTGTTTCAATCGGCAGGTTGTTTTTCTTCCAATTCAATATTCCTCCTTCAAGATCAAGAACCTTGAATCCCGCTTTCGTAAGGAGAGCGGTAGCGGCCTGACTTCTAGCTCCCGATCGGCAATAGATATAAACCGGTTTCGATTTATCTAGGGTTGCTTGACCTGTCAAAAAAGAGGCGGTGTCTTTGAAATTCATAAGCCTTGCATTTGCAATGTGACCATCCTGAAATTCTTCGGGCGTACGAACATCGACGAGTTGAACGAAATCTTGTTCTAGCGCTTTTTGAAACTCAAGCGGAGGAAGTATATGCTTGCTGTTGCAAGCTGAGAAACCCAATATAGAGCTGAGTATGGAGATCATAATTAAATAAATTTTTTTCATAGAGTAACCTGTTTTTAAAATTACCCCGAAGGTATCATATTCTGGTGTTTTTTCCATTAACAAATGTAAACTCAGATAAAATAATTCAGGTTTGATTTACGTGCATATTCAATCATGGTAGCTACTCCTCCTACCTCTACGCCGTCGATAAGTTCCTCTTTCTTTATGCCCATCATTTCCATCGACATTTGACAAGCAATGAATGTTACTCCATCATATTTACTTAAGTGAATCATGAAATCGAGGGAGGAAACATTCTCTTTTTTCATTACCCTACTCATTAGTTTCGCTCCGAAACCGAACATATTTTTATGTGAAAGAGGAAGTTCCTGATCGCTTGAAGGAAGAATCTCGCCCACCATTTTTTCCATTACGCTTTTATGAATCTTGTGATCCGGCTTCTTTCTAAGAAGACTTAATCCCCAAAAAGTAAAAAATACCTGTACTTTCATTCCCATGGCCAATGCCCCAAGCGCAATATTAAAAGCAGCCAACCCTTTATCCATCTCTTCGTTAAAGATAATCAATGTAACGCTATCCTCTTTTGGAGGTACCGTTGCCGCTCCCAACTCCGTACTCTTTTCAAATTCAGCCGTTATCACACCGTCATGATCGGTCATGGATATTAATTTATTACCGGTAACTGCAGCCCATGCGGTAGCATCGGTCTTAAATCCGGGATCCGTTACTTCAATGATCACCTTTTGTCCGATGGAAGCATTTTTAAATCCCTCTTTCAAAGACATTATCGGACCGGGACACTGACTCCCTTTCGCATCGATTGAAATCGGCTGTTCTTTTGGGACACTTTCTCCAAAATGAATTTCCTGAAATGTAGCCATAACCTTCATTTATTAATTATTCTGACTTTCTATTTAAACAGAAATAGGGAAGTAAGTGTTTAAGAAAAAACACTATTTCAGATAATTACAAACTGCGATATTTTACTCAGGGAAAAAAATAATAAAAAAAAGATGCCCGGATTTGCTTTTAAAATAAAATTTTCCATACATTTGTTCCAAAATAAAGAAATATGATAATGAGGGGTAACCCTCGTGATCTTTAAATAAGAGAATATGAATAATTCAATGGTAAATAAATTTTGGTGGTGGAGCTTGCAACTTTTTAAGTCGTGAGTGGAGCCGTCGTGTATTTACCAAAGTAAAATATATTCAACGAAGAAGGGCTGTCGTACTCACGACAGCCCTTCTTTTTTTTTGCTAAACTTTAAAATTAACAGATATGAAATTTTCAGTAGACAACAATGGTTATTATGGCGAGTTCGGTGGGGCATTCATTCCCGATGTTCTAAAAAAGAATATTGACGAACTACGTTCGGCGTATCTGGATATGATTCATTCAGATTCATTTCAGGAAGAGTATCAGGCTTTGCTTCGGGATTATGTAGGACGTCCTTCACCTTTGTATTTAGCGAAGCGTTTATCGGAAAAGTATCAGGCGAAGATTTATCTGAAGCGAGAGGATCTCAATCATACCGGTGCTCATAAGATTAACAATACGATCGGACAGATCTTATTGGCAAAACGAATGGGAAAACACCGCATCATTGCAGAAACAGGAGCGGGTCAACACGGGGTGGCAACAGCTACCGTTTGTGCGCTAATGGGGATGGAATGTGTGGTTTACATGGGTGCGGTCGATGTAGCCCGTCAGCGGCCCAATGTAGAGAAAATGAGAATGCTCGGAGCGCAGGTTGTTCCGGTTACATCAGGAAACCAGACGCTTAAGGATGCTGTAACCGAGGCCATTCAAGACTGGTGTGATCATCCTCAGGATACTTTCTACATCATAGGATCTACTGTAGGACCACACCCTTATCCCGATATGGTTGCGAGACTTCAATCTGTAATCAGCCAAGAGATTAAAAAACAATTGCTGGAGAAAGAGGGACGGGATTACCCCGATTATCTGATTGCTTGCGTAGGTGGCGGAAGTAATGCTAGCGGCACATTCTACCATTATTTAAATGAAACGCGTACCCGTCTGGTTTCAGCGGAGGCGGCAGGGCTTGGAATTGAAACGGGCGAAACGGCTGCAACGATGAAAATCGGTAAAGTAGGTATCATTCATGGATTTAAAACACTGGTTATTCAAGATGAACAAGGAGAGGTAATGGAGCCTTATTCGATCTCGGCAGGTTTGGATTATCCGGGCGTAGGTCCCCTTCATGCCCTTTTGGCAACGAGTGGACGAAGTGATGTCTTTGCCATTACAGACCGTGAAGCGTTAGATGCAGCTTTCCAACTGACAAAAACAGAAGGGATTATTCCTGCATTGGAATCTTCACACGCTTTGGCTGCTTTGGATAAGATGAATTTCAAACCGGACGATGTGGTTGTCTTGACGCTTTCTGGACGTGGAGATAAGGATATGGATACATTTTTGAAATATTTCAATCACCCCGAATCTCAACAAGAAAGCGGAGTTGTGATGGAAGAGATGTGTTTCAATTGAACCCTCTTGCCAAATTTGTGTTATACTAATAAGTTTCGATATTTAAATTTGAAGAAGGTATGACGAAGGAACAGGTGCTCCGGTTAATTAAAGAATATCAGGATTATTCTAAAACGAACTATTATCCGCAAGGCGAAGAGGAGATTAATCCAGAAGAGCTTGAGGTACATGAGGCGATTGCAAAATCATTGCGCGAGGAGTTAGAGAAGCATCCGGAATTCTTTAAGGATTTAGATGAGGTGAAGGTGAAAGAACATATCGATAATCACTTTAGGCAGAAAAAAGAGGAGAAGTAATCGATGAGAATTCCAGACTACCCGATTCCGGCATCGAGTTCACTGGTCTATGGGGTGAATAGCGGAGAACGATTACGCTCTTGAACATTCCTGCCTTCTTAAAAAAACATAGGCCGAAGGAGTCATGACAACTCGCTTCGGCCTGTTTTTTAAAGTTGTTTTTTTAGAATAGAATCTTTCTTTTTCAGAACATCCTTTATATCATACATGATATTGTAATGAATCTCTTCAATTACATGTTGGATAGGTTCCATGATTGAATGAGAAGGCTGAGCGGGAGTGAGAATCTTCAATCCCATGGGAATTGTCATTACGTCAATCTCTTTATCCATCATTATCGGCTCACCGTCAACATGCATGATCTCTTCAGATTCAAGGATTATTTTCACATGTTTCCCTTTGAGTGTCTGTATTTTACTGTTTCGGGCTAATGTTTTGGTAAAAAGCTGAACTGCCAGTTGAGGCGCTTCCAAGTGGTTAAAAGGCTTGAGGATCGTTATGTCCATTAAACCGTCCTGCATATTTGCCCCGGGCGCAATATAGGCGTTGTTACCGTATTGCGAAGCATTTGCACAAGCGATAAGAAAGGCTTTTTCCTGAATCGGCTGCTCATCCGCGATTAGTTCATAAGAATGGGGTTGGTATTTGAGGTATTCGCCGAGTACATTCTTAATGTAGGTAAGTCCCCCGCGGTGTTTATCTTCCGCAAATTTCTGACTGATCCATGCATCGAATCCGATTCCTGCTGTGCAGAAAAAGATGTGACCGTTTGCTTTGCAATAATCAATACTGATTACATTTTCTTCATTGATAATGCGTAACGCTTTTGCTGTATCCAACGGGATCTGAAGGTGACGAGCCAAGCCGTTTCCTGATCCCAACGGTATGATACCCAATGCAGTATCGGTATGAATCAGCGCTTTTGCCGTTTCATTTATGGTTCCGTCTCCGCCTATAGCCAAAACATAATCGGTTTGCTTTTCAACCGCTTCTTTCGCTAATAAGGTGGCATGTCCGGCGTATTCGGTAAATTTCACGATAATCTCAAACCGATTCGGATCAATATTTTCGTGGATAAGGTTTGGTATGTTATCTTTTGGACGAATCCCTGAAATAGGATTAACTATCGCTAATATTTTTTTCTTTCCGGTATTCATTCGCTTTCTGTATTAAAATCGTGCAAAAGTAAGGATTATTTTCGGTAAAAAAAGAGAAGAGAGGATTGGTTGAAATATCTTTCTTTCTATCATTTGATAAGGATGGAAAATGAGAGGAAAGAATCAAATCCGATCAAATAATAAAAACATGGTACAATTTATCCATAAAAAAATAAAAATAGTTATGTTTGCAACTTCTTAACGAATAAAAAGCGATGCTTACGCAAAGCTACCATATGTTATGATAATGAAATCGCCTGCTTTATAAAGAAAGTAAAGGTCGATTGCATCAAACGTCAAAATTAATAATACTCAGATGAAATTACTTCAGGCAAAGTTGGCGAAATACGATGCGCCTCAGAAGGCCAAAGCTGCAGGGGTATATCCCTATTTCCGTAAGATTGAAAGTGATCAGGATACGGAAGTTTATATTGATGGAAAGAAGGTTTTGATGTTCGGATCAAACTCTTATTTGGGACTTACGAACCATCCGAAAGTAAAAGAAGCTGCTATTGAAGCGACTCGTAAATACGGTACAGGTTGTGCAGGATCACGTTTCTTAAACGGCACATTGGATATCCATGTGGATCTGGAACAAAAGCTGGCTAAATTTGTAGGAAAAGAGGAAGCGATTATCTATTCAACAGGTTTTCAGGTTAATCTAGGTGTTGTATCGTGCCTTACAGGTCGTGAAGACTATATTATTTGGGATGAATTAGATCATGCTTCAATTATTGAAGGTCGTCGTTTGTCTTTTTCTAACTCATTGAAATTCAAGCACAATGACATGGCTTCTTTGGAGAAAGTCCTAAAAGGATGTAATCCGGATAAAGTCAAACTTATCGTTGTAGACGGTATCTTCAGCATGGAAGGCGACGTCGCTCATTTGGATCAGATCGTTGAGTTGGCTAAGAAATACAATGCGAATCTGATGGTTGATGAAGCTCACGGTTTCGGTGTGATCGGAGATCATGGTCGCGGAGTTTGTAACCATTACGGTGTGACAAAAGATGTTGACCTGATCATGGGTACATTCTCTAAATCGTTTGCCTCATTGGGTGGCTTTATCGCAACAGATTCGGTAACGGCTAACTACCTTCGTCATAATTCTCGCTCTTATATTTTCTCGGCATCAGCTACTCCGGCTGCAATCGGAGCGGCAAGTGCGGCATTGGATATCATGTTGAGCGAACCGGAACGTCAGCAGCATCTATGGGATATCACCAACTATGCGTTGGATGGTTTCCGTGCATTGGGTTGTGAGATCGGTCATACTTCTACCCCGATCATCCCTTTGTATGTCCGTAATAACGAAAAAACATTCATGGTTACCAAGATGTTATTGGACGAGGGTGTTTTTGTAAATCCTGTGGTTTCTCCGGCGGTTGCTCCGGACAGTACACTGATCCGTTTCTCTCTTATGGCTACTCATACCAAAGAACAGGTGGATTTTGCATTGGATAAAATCGGAAGCTGCTTTAAAGCGCTTGATATTATCTGATCCTAACTTATCCTTATATACGATTAAACCGGCTGCACTTTTTCGCGAAGTTGCAGCCGGTTTTCTTTTATCTAAATGAGATAATTATTTATCGAAAAACAATAAAATCCGAAATTGAAAACGTTTTAATATCATATTATTATTTATATTTGCCTTTGCTAAAATAAATTAAATCATAATTAGGTAATTTATGAAGAAGAGAACACTGAAAACGGCCGTGCTTCTGTTGTTTGGTTTTGCTCCCCTTGGAGTAATGGCACAACAAATGCAGCAGGTGCCTCAAATGCCTCTTGACCCTAACGTGCGTTATGGCAAGCTGGAAAACGGATTGACTTATTATATCCGTCACAACGAACTTCCTAAAGATCGTGCGGAGTTCTACATTGCTCAGCGTGTAGGGTCTGTTCTGGAAGAGGATGATCAACGTGGATTGGCTCACTTTTTGGAACATATGGCGTTTAACGGCACAAAGAATTTCCCAGGCAAAGGCATTCTGAACTATCTTGAGAAAAACGGAGTGAAGTTCGGAACCAACATCAATGCCTATACTTCTATTGATGAAACGGTATATAACCTCTCTGCAGTACCAACCGTTAATCCGGGTTTGGTGGATTCGTGCCTTCTTGTATTGCATGACTGGTCTGGCTTTATCTCATTAGAGGATGCTGAAATAGACAATGAACGCGGTGTGATTCACGAAGAATGGCGAACAAGTTCGAATCCATATCTTCGTATGTATGAGAAAACAATTTTACCGGCATTGTATCCAAACAGCCGTTATGCGAACCGTTTGCCGATCGGAACGATGGAAGTGGTTGATAATTTCCCATATGAGACCCTACGTGCTTATTATCACAAATGGTATCGTCCGGATCTTCAGGCTGTCATCGTAGTTGGTGATGTTGATGTAGATATGATCGAAAAACGCATCAAAGAGATGTGGCAGGATATTCCCGCTCCGGTTGATGCGGCTGAACGTGTTTATTTCAAGATCGAGGATAATCAGGAACCGTTGGTAGCCATCGCATCTGATAAAGAAGCGACACGCAACTCTTTGAGTGTTATGTTTAAACATGATCCACTTCCGGATGAGATTAAGAATTCGCAGGTTGGTTTGGTGATGTCAACCATCAACAATATGATTGCCATCATGCTTAATAATCGATTTGAAGAGATCACTCAGAAAGCTGATGCTCCATTCCTTGGTGCATATGGCTATTATGGTGAATATTTCTTGTCTAAAACAAAAGATGCATTTAATCTGGGGATGGCTTTCAAAG
Source organism: Bacteroidales bacterium (assembly GCA_036655355.1). Classification (GTDB taxonomy): domain Bacteria; phylum Bacteroidota; class Bacteroidia; order Bacteroidales; family JAUNSR01; genus JAUNSR01. The sequence goes on along the minus strand of JAVVQG010000001.1, from coordinate 107,667 downwards.
AAGGAGAGTGGGAAAAAGGTCTTCAGACAATGGTATCGGTTGTAAACAGTGCCAAAGAATACGGATTTACACCGTCTGAATATGAAAGAGCGAAAGCAGAAATGCAGAGCCAGATGGAAAATGCTTACAATGAACGTGACAAAGTTAAAAACTCTGCATATGTTCAGGAATACCTGAAGCATTTCACAGATGCCGTTCCGGCTCCCGGTATTGAAACGGAATACATGATTTTCAATCAGCTTGCTCCGAATCTTCCACTTGAACAGGTCAATATGTTGATGAAACAATATATTACGCCGAACAACATCGCTATCATGATGATGGGTGTTGAAAAAGAGGGTGTGAAGTATCCATCACAAGAAGAGTTGCTGGCTGTGTTTAATGCTGCAAATTCAGCTCCTGTAGCTGCTTATGAAGATAAAACATCGAACGAACCGCTTCTTGCTCAGTTGCCTAAACCGGGAAAAGTGAAGAAAGAGGGTAAAGGCGACTTTGGAACAACCGTGTGGACGTTATCAAACGGTGCTAAAGTAATTTACAAACAAACGGATTTCAAGAAAGATCAGATCATTATGACTGCTCAGAGCAACGGTGGTATCTCGTTGTTGCCTGAATCAGACGTGATTAATAACAAAGTGTTGGGAGATGTCATTACCCTTGGAGGTGTCGGTTCTTTCAGCAAAACTGATTTGAGCAAGGTTTTGGCGGGTAAACGTGCAGACGTAAGTCCGTTTATCGGACGAATCAGCGAAGGGATGAATGGAAACTGTGCGCCGAAGGATCTTGAAACGATGTTGCAGCTAACTTACCTTTATTTTACAGCTCCGCGTCAGGATCAGGATGCTTATCAGGCATGGTATAATAGAACACTCAACACGTTGAGCAATCTGGAGAAAAATCCGAGTGTGGCTATTAGCGACTCTTTGACTTCTGTTCTTTATAATAACAATCCGGCTAAGGTTCGTCTTCATTCTGATGACCTTCCAAAAGTGGATTACAACCGTATCGCTCAGATTTATAAAGAGCGTTTTGCAAATGCAGGCGATTTTACTTTCATCTTCGTAGGTAATGTGGATCCGTCTCAGCTAAAACCAATGGTTGAGCAGTATATTGCATCACTACCTGCAAAAGGGAAAAAAGAATCTTACAAAGAAGTAGAACCTCGTATCCAGAAAGGTGAACTGAATAAATATTTCTCTTTGCCGATGGAAACGCCTAAGGTAACGGTGTATAATGTAATTTCGGGAACTTGCGATTTCAACCTTGAAAACAACATGAAGATGACGATGTTGAAACAAATCATGGACATGGTTTATACAGAAACCATCCGTGAGGAAGAGGGGGGAACTTATGGAGTTGGTACAGGTGGTATGATTGATTTGATTCCGATGAACCAATACCGCTTCCTTTATGCATTTGATACCGGCGAAGACAAAAAAGACCGTTTGGCAAAACGTGCATTTGATGAGTTGAACAAAGTAGCTCAGGAAGGTCCTCGCGAGGAGCACTTCAAGAAAGTAAAAGAATACATGGCTAAAAAATACCAGGAAGATGTCATGGAGAATAACTACTGGATGGATCAGATCGGAACAAAAGAACGTTTCGGTAAAGATACCACTACAGGTTATATGGAAGTATTGAATACGATCACTCCGGAGTCAATCCAGAAATTTGCGTCAACACTTCTTTCTTCTGGTAACCGTATCGAAATGGTTGCTACAGGTGTTAACCAGAATTGATAAGTTGGTCATTCGATATTGAGAATTAATTTGTGCTTTATGCACAATGAAAAAAAGAGGAGGTTGTCTAAAATTCATATGAATGAGACAATCTCCTCTTTTTTATTGGATACTTGAAGAAAGTATAGGATTCCTGTAAGATTTTCTAGGAATGCGTAGCCGAATAAGTTAATTCCGGTTATACATCCAATCCTATTTAAATATGGTGTGAACTAACGGAATGGCAATAGAGGTCATAACTCCCATTAATCCGATTGATAAACCACTGATTGCACCTTCAATGGCTCCCATCTCCATAGCTCTTGCCGTGCCAAGTCCGTGAGCTGCTGCTCCTAATGATAAACCTTGTGCCACTTTGCTTTTAATTCCTAAGAAGGAGAGGATAGGAGGGCCCACCATCGCGCCGATAATTCCGCAGATTACAACCGTAACGGCAGTCAAAGAGGGATTACCCCCATTCGTCGCCGATAGGCTGATTGCGATGGGTGTCGTAACTGATTTTGGTTCAAGTGAATAAATGATTGAAGGATCGATATTCATAATCTTTCCGATTAGAATCACACTGACCACCCCGATTACACTCCCTACAGCGATAGCGGTAAGCATAGAAACCACGTTTCTTTTTATATAAGCGATCTGATCATACAATACCAAACCCAACGCCACAACCGTAGGGCCCAACATGAAATTGATGATCTCACTTCCTTTGGCAAACGATTCATAAGGGATATCAAAAGTAAGCAGAAAAGAGATGATGATAATCATGCTGACAATTACTGGGTGAAGTAAGGTGAGTTTGCTTTTTCGATAGATGAATGTTCCGGCAAGATAGCTTCCCAAAACGAGCGTAAGCATGAAAGGGGTACTCTCAAAAATAATTTCCTTCATTTTATATGGTCTATTTTTAACATCAAAGTTAAATGCGTCATTGGAATTCAAAACATAAGGATATCCGCATAAATCAGAACGATCCTATTACGACAGAAACAGTAACACGATTCACACAACTTATTCCGGAATCTTTTTGTTCGCTTTTCTGTTTTCTGCTTTTTCTTGGATTAATGCAACCGTAACGATCACAACAATGGTCGTTACAATGGAAATAACGGTCAGTGCAATCCAGTTCTTAGAGAGTAATGGCCAGGAGGCTATCACCCCGATGGAAGCGGGAACAAAGAATAAAGCCATGTTTCCGGTTAAAAAACGGGACACGCTTCGTACATCGTCAGCCTTAACGATGCCGCTGAATAATGAAAGAAAAAGCAAAATCATACCCAATACGCTACCCGGAACCAATCCATTAATGAGGTAGCTACATCCTTCGCCAAGGAAAAGGAATAACAGAATCAGAAAAATACCTTTAATCATAACACCTTAAATTAAATTTTCGGGCTTAAGAATTTGATCGATCTGGAGTTTCTTTCTCCAAAGCCCCTAATTTGTTGATTTTTGATTCAACCTGAATTTATTCTCTGTAATTAATATAAAACTTTCATCCATCAAGAACCGGATGGTGTCAATCACATGCTTTTCGTTATATTCCAGTCGGTCGATGATCTCTTCCTGTGTCAAGGGGGTTTCCTTTAGCAGTTCACGAATCTCTTGCTCAATCCGATTGAAAAGCTCGGAAGTGAGTTTTCCTCCCTTTTTCTTCAAGCAGACATCGCATGTTCCGCAATCGTGATAAGATTTCTCACCGAAATAATTCAAAAGAATACGGCTTCGGCAATGATCCTCACTTGTTGCATACTCAATCATGCTTTCTATCCGTTTTACGTAACGATCCCTGCGCTCTTCGTAGACGATTTTAGGGATGCTTACATAATCGGGATCCACTCGGGAGCGCGTAAACACTATTATGGGACACTTTTTTGCGGGTATATAATGAATGATATGCAAACGGCTCAGCATCATCATCTTCTCATAGACATCTTGTCTGGAAAGACCGGTTCGGCTCATTAACAACTCCTCTCGGATAAAGACATAATCGGCAAACAGCCCGGTATAGGAGCGTAGAATCGTATTAATCAGTAAATTCGTCTTGGAATCGAACTCTTTCAAGCGATACAGTTCATCGCGTTTTACCGTAAACAGTATCCGTGAAAGCGAATCCGCATCTTCATCGTATTCGATATATCCGGCTTGCTGCAGAATTTTCAAGGCATGATGGGCTTGGATCATGGGATATTTATAGGCAGAGCAGAACTTGCCCAAATCGAAATCAAATACCGCCTCGAAAGCAGCACCTACGGCTATCTGGAAGAAATTACCCAGCGAGTTGTAAACACGGATAATAAACTCACGTTCCGGAAAACAATCGGCGATCCTTTTACGAAGTTTGGCTTGATCGGAGTTTGAATAAAGCGCCACGGCATACGCTTTCTGTTCATCGCGACCGGCACGTCCCGCTTCTTGGAAATACTCTTCAGGTGAATTAGGGAGGTCCGTATGAATCACCAGGCGTACATCCGCTTTGTCAATACCCATCCCGAAAGCATTTGTAGAAACAATCACTCTGCATTCTCCTTTTTTCCACGCTTCCTGTTTCTTCTCTTTTGCATCGTGCGAAAGTCCTGCATGATAATAATCCGAAGCGATACCATTTGAAACCAATATATCCGAAATCTCTTTTGTTCGTTTTCTGCTTCTGACATAGATGATTGCGGTGCCGGGAACTTTATTCAGAATTCGTACCATGTCTTCCATTTTGTTCTCGGAACGTCGAACTACGTAAGAGAGGTTGGATCGTTCGAAGCTTTTACGAAAAACATTTTCCTCTTTGAAATGAAGTCTTTGTTGGATATCTTTCACCACTTCGGGAGTGGCGGTGGCGGTAAGTGCTAAAACGGGAATTCCGGGTAACTTCTCACGAAGTTCTGCGATTTTTAAATATGCCGGACGGAAGTCATATCCCCATTGCGAGATACAATGCGATTCATCTACAACGAGCATGCTTACTTTCATCGCACTCAACTTGGCCAGGAATAATTCGGTGTCCAATCGTTCCGGAGAGACATACAGAAATTTATAATCTCCGAAGATGCAATTTTCAAGGGCTACGATGATTTCGTCGCGACTCATGCCCGAATATACGGCCGTCGCCTTAATGCCTTTGTTGCGAAGGTTGTCTTTTTGATCCTTCATCAGTGCAATTAACGGAGTCACCACAATACATACGCCTTCCAGACGCATCGCCGGAACTTGAAAAGTAAGCGATTTGCCTCCGCCGGTAGGCATAAGGCCCAACGTATCTTTTCCGTCTAAGACCGATTTGATGATCTCTTCCTGCAGGGGACGGAACTGGTCATATCCCCAATATTTTTTTAAAATATGATGTATTTCTTCCACAACCAACTCTTTGGATGCAAAGGTAGAAATAAGTTCAAAAAAACAGCACGGGTCGGGGAGACTCGTGCTGTAATATTTTTATTAATCTTCAACTCTTATAACTAATTGGTGGAACCCCGATTTGTTTTTATTCACTCGACTGATTCTTCGGAAGGTTTTATGTCTTTGATCAATAGTTGTATAGATGTATTTCCGTTGTAGTTGTTCTCTTCAATGGTGTAACAGATGTCAAAAGGATTAAACCCCTTAATGAAATCGTTATGCTCATACATTCCGAAGGCGATACCGTTCATAATATTTTCCGAATTACTGTCAACCAATTCAAGCTTGATATGCTCCTGATCCCTTCCTACCAGGCGGCTTGTACCGTAATCGTATACCCTGCGGGTTGAGAAGATCGGTTTTGGGTTACCCGGTCCAAAAGGATTGAGTTGTTTGAGTACCCGGAAGAACTTCGGAGTGATATCTTTGAAGTCTATAACGGCGTCAATCTCGTTTTGAGGAATAGTTTGTATCGGGAGAATATTGTCCTGGACGAATTTCTCAAAACGCTCCATGAATGCCGGGATGTTCTCCACTTTCAAGGAAAGTCCCGCCGCAAACGTATGACCTCCGAAGTTTTCGATGATGTCACGGCATGATTCAATGGCTTTGTAGACATCGAATCCCTGTACTGACCGGGCTGATCCGGTTGCAAGGCCGTTTGAGAGGGTCAGCACTACGGCCGGACGATAATAGAGTTCCGTCAGACGGGAAGCTACGATTCCGATCACCCCTTTGTGCCATTCTGCATTGTATATCACTATCGATTTCCGGTTACTGAAATCGTCCAGATTCTCAATGATAGCATTCGCCTCTTCGGTGATTTTTTTATCCAGCTCTTTGCGATTCTCATTGTACTTGTTTATATCCTCACTTTTTGCCTTCGCTGTCTGCCAGTCGCGGGCTGTAAGCAGATCCACCGCTTCTTTTCCGCACATCATTCGGCCCGAAGCGTTGATGCGTGGTCCGATTTTGAAAACGATATCCGAGATTGTAATCTCTTTGTCGCGTAGTCCACAAAGATCAATAATCCCCTGTAAACCCAAGCTTGGATTTGTATTGAGTTGCTTTAATCCATGATAGGCAAGTATTCTGTTTTCATCCGTGATGGGGACGATATCCGATGCGATACTTACCGCCACCAGGTCAAGCAATGAGAAGAGGCTGTTTTGTATGTCTAATCCGTTGTTCATGGCAAAACCTTGCATGAACTTGAATCCCACGCCACATCCTGAAAGGTGAGGGTAGGGGTAACTGGCATCTCTTCTTTTGGGATCAAGAACAGCTACTGCATCCGGAAGCTCATCGTCCGGCATGTGGTGATCACAAATGATGAAATCAATTCCGAGACTGTTGGCATAGGCTACTTTCTCGATTGCTTTGATTCCGCAGTCCAGTGCGATTACGAGTGACACGCCTGTTTCGCGGGCATAATCAATCCCCTTTTTGGAGATTCCGTAACCTTCATCGTACCGGTCGGGAATATAATAATCAAGAGAGGTATATATTGTCCGCAGATATTTATAAACCAGAGATACGGCTGTAGTGCCGTCCACATCGTAATCACCATAGATTAGAATCTTTTCCTTTCGGCCCATAGCCAGGTTCAGACGCTCTACTGCTTTGTCCATGTCTTTCATCAAGAACGGATCATACAAATCGGAAAGTTGCGGACGGAAATATTTCTTCGCACGCGTTACAGTCGTGATTCCTCTTTGTACTAACAAATTGCTGATAGAGGGACTAATAGCCAACTCTTTTGCGAGGTATTCTTTGATTTCGTTCTCTTCAGGTGTTAAGGTGTGATAGTTCCATTCGCTTGTCATTATTTTTTGTTTTTCTTTTTTCTAATACGGTAAAGATAATAAATCAAACTAACTTTTTTATCTTAAAACACATATTTGCAAAAATTAAATAATTGGATTTCGTTACGCTTCGTTGCGTATGAAGAGAATAGGAAAAGAAAAAGAAACCCCCGGTGAAATATTTCGCCGGGGGTAAGTAACATATGGAATTAATTTTTTTGTTCCTGATGCAGGTGGATATCCATCTGAGGGAAAGGAATGTTGAGACCGTTTTTAGGGAATTCTTTGTATACTTTCTCATTCATCTGAAAGTAGATATCCCAATAATCACCTAGGTTAGCCCATACACGTACCACGATGTTCACAGAACTGTCTCCTAAACTGCTCAATGCCACAAACGGCTCCGGTGTTTTGAAGATACGATCGTCTTCACGGATCAAACGAAGGATGGTAGCTTTTGCCTGATCGTAATCGTCGCCATATGCGATACCGAATTGCCAGTCGACGCGACGAATACCTTCTTTTGAATAGTTGTTGATGATACCGGTTGAAAGTCCCCCGTTCGGGATGATGATCACCTTGTTATCTACAGTATTCAAAACGGTGTTGATAATCTGGATCTGCTTAACGGTACCAACTTGACCTTGTGCTTCAATGAAATCGCCCACCTTATAAGGTTTGAAAAAAAGAATCATCACTCCTCCTGCGAAGTTTTGAAGTGTTCCGCTCAAAGCCATACCGACTGCAACCCCCGCCGAAGCGAATAAGGCCACGAATGAGCTTGTATTAATACCTAAGACGCCGATGATGATGATTAGCAAAGTGATCATTAAGGTGATCTTCACTAAGCTTTCAAGGAATGTTCGCAGAGAAAGATCTACATTTCTCTTCTCCATCACTTTGATCATGATGTACTCAATGCGCTTGATCAACCAACGACCAAAAACAAAAAGTGCGATGGCTAAAATAACTTTCATTCCGAAATGAACAGTTTGTTCAATGACAAAAGACAAAATTTCGCTTCCCGACATCTGGGTGAGTTTTTCAATCTTATCGGTTGCTGATACAGCTTTGTCCGCAACCGTAGCACTGTCTGCCGGTGCAGCATTGATTAATTGAGAAAAGGGCATATTTGTTGATTTTATAAATTGAATAGGAATGAGGTTCATCCTTTAAAAGAAATACCTCGCACTTTAATCGAGCGGCAAAATTAATACATTTTTTATTCTTTCTTCTCCTCTTATATCAAACAGTATCAATTTAAGTATATTTATATCCTTCAAATTTAGTAAAACCTCTCTTTACCATTACTTTTGCTCGTTAAGTGGATGATAAGATGCCGAATCCGAATAGAATCGGTTGAAGCCTTAAATTCCCCTTTTTGAATTTTGAACATTAATCTGTAAATTGATATGAATAAGATCCTCCTGTTTCTTTCTTTTCTATTCGTGGGTATTACCCTTCAAGCTCAAACATACGATGAATGGGTGGATCGCTCTTTTGGTCATTTAGAAGCAGACAATTTAGAACAGGCAGAAGAATGTCTGAAGTCAGCACTTCGCACAGAACCGGCAAATCCCCGCAACGCATTACTATTATCCAACCTGGGTACGCTTCAACGCAGACTCGGGAAAAATGAGGATGCTTTGATCTCTTATTCGTCAGCCTTAATGCTCGCTCCTAAATCGCTGACTCTTCTGAATAATCGTGCGGCTCTTTATTCACAACTTGAAAACTGGGAGAAAGCCGTTGAGGATTATACCACGATCCTCTACGTGGAACAGGATAACGAGGATGCGCTCTACCGTAGGGGGCTGATTCGTTATCAAACCGGTGATACAATTGCCGCCAAGGCTGATTTTGAACGCATCATTAAATCGAACCCGACCAGTTCGAAAGGCCGTTTGGGAATTGCTACCTTATTAAAAGCCTCGGGTGATTATGTGATGGCTGCAGAGATGTATAGCCAGGTTTTGAAATCGAATGAAAAACAGGCTTCGTTGTTTTTAAAAAGGGCTGAGGTGTATTATTTGGATGGAAAATACTCTAAAGCGATTTCAGATATCAACCAGAGTATCAGTCTAGATTCCAAAGATCCCCTTGCGTATGTGGTAAGAGGACGCATCCGTTTGGCCCAATATGATAAACCTGCTGCTCTTAAGGATTTTACTCTTGCAAAAGAAAAAGGATTTAATGAGCCGTTTTTGGCGGATTTGATTAAGAAATGTAAGTAAGGGGAATGTTTTTTTAGATTCTTCAACTTAATATATTTATATAAATATTTATATTTGTGTCAATGAATACTCTGACACTCCATATTGAATACCTGTTGACTGTACATGATTGTGTAGTCATTCCCGATTTTGGCGGCATTGTGCTTCGCCACAAGGAGGCTGAATTTTCTAAAAATCATCAGCTTTGCGCTCCTTATAAAGTAGCCGGATTTAATCCTAGCTTAAATCACAATGACGGGTTACTGGCTAATTCATACATGAGAACGAAAAAGATCTCTTTTAATGAAGCGATGATTCTGATCGAATCGGAGGTGAAGGAGCTAAAAGCATTATTGGTACAGGGCGAAATAATCGAATTGGGATCTGTCGGTTCTTTCCAGATGGATGAAGATTCCGCTATTCAGTTTACTCCGGCTTTGAAAAGTGCTTTTGACCTCGATCTTTTCGGTTTTGAGGAGTTGCAACTCTTCCCATTGATCGCTGCTCCGAAAGAGGAATTGGTTGAATTCGTTCATGATCGCAGCGAAGAGAACCCAGACGTCATCATGGTTCCGCTTAATTTGCGAGTGCTCAGACGTGTGGGATCAATCGCAGCAATAGTGATCGGAATGTTGATGGTTGCTCAGCCACTTGAAGACAGTAGCATCCCGGATAATTATGCATCGCTCATTTCTTCTGATCTCATAACGAGAGCAATTACTCCGAATGCGATTTTATCTTCGAATGAAGATGTTATTTCGGATGAATTCATTTCCGAAGAGCCAATTGAAGCGGATGAAATCATCGAAGAAATAAATACGGAGAAAGAAATTGTGGAAGTTGCTTCACAAATGGAGGTGAAAGAACCGGAAGCTGTAGAAACTCCCGAAATAAAAAGAAGTGTTCCCCCAAAGAGATATTATATCATCGTTGGTAGTTTTCCAACCAAACAGCAAGCAGATAGCCGCATAAAGGTACTTGCCAAAAAGGGATATCCCGGTATTGATGTGATTAAGAAGGGGGATAAATATCGATTATATATCAACTCATTTCTTGATAAGAAAGATGCAAATCGTTATCTAGAGACATTTCGGGAAGATAATCCGATACTCTCTGATGCTTGGTTGTTGGCTCACTCAAGTTGATTTGACTACAATGAAATACAACGTAAAAGAGGCTCTCCGAATTCATGCGAATGAATAAGGGCAGCCTCTTTTGCGTTATTTCCGAAAGCCTTCCGAAGGGTCCCCGTTTATTTTTCAGTAACGTTTCTCTGTTTTTTTCGAATCATTCCTCTGTTTTCCCAAAAATATTCCTTTGTTTTTCCCAAAAGGATCCTGCATAATTGCTTCTTCAGAGCACTGAAGCACCCTCTTCAGAGCACTGAAGAAGGCTCTTCAGAGTACTGAAGCACGCTCTTCAGAGTACTGAAGAAGGCTCTTCAAAGCACTGAAGCACGCTCTTCAAAGTACTGAAGCGGGCTCTTCAAAGCACTGAAGCGCGTCATTCAGAGCTCTGAAGAGGCGCATGAAATGCTTCTTGGAATGAATTGCTCCTTTCAATTCTAATTCGGGAAGTATCGCTCACACTATTCTTCCGATTACAACTCCTTAAGAATTGCCTCTCCACAAGAGAAACCGACTCGGGAGCAAACTCAGGAAACAAAAATAGGCTGCCTAAAAACAATTTGTATTCAGACAGCCTCTTTTTTAGCGTAAAGAAAATGCTTTAATAAAGTTTTAAGACCTTATTAAAGCATTTCTTGTAATTTATCGCATATCCGATAAATATCTATTGACAGTAGATTATTGACCTACATATACATTGTCTAGCTGCACTGTCGAAGTTTCGTTCGCAGCGGCATTTCCTTTGTAACGGAAAGCAACGTAGATTTTTTTACCTGCATATTTAGAGAAATCGAATGGTCCCACTTCAGTTGGTTTTCCATAAGCCCCTTCAACTTTAGGATATTCAGCCTGTTCTGTAATGTCTTCCCATTTCGCGTTCGCTACATCTTCCTCTTTGCCAGAGAAATCAGAAGAAACAAGTACAGACAATGCTTCATGTGTCCAGTGACCTGAAGTCATATCGAATTTCATTACATAGCCTTCTTTGATTTCAAGCTGTGGTGTAATCAACCAAGCATCAACCAAACCTTCAATCTTGTATGCGCTACATTCTGTATAAACATTGCCACCATACGATTTATCAATCCATTTTTTATCTCCTTCAAGAGCTGCATTGATCCATCCCGGAAGCATTGTATTTTCTTTATCGGTTACTTTTCTTTCGAAATCTTCTTTCAAAGCAGCCTTTGGAATAGTGCGTTCAAATACCCATTCTGTTCCGTTGAAAATATATTCGTCGGATTCTTCAGTCTGTTTTTTGATTCCTTTTTTGATTCCAACGTTGTCAATCTGGATAACTGTTTTGGAGTTTCCTTCAGCATCTGTATATCTGAAAGCAACATACAATTCTTGACCGGCAAACTCATCCAGTGAAACACTACCTGCATTTCCCATTACTCCATAACCGTTTGATGGCTCTTGAGGAATATTGAACTGCTCTGTTAGGCTGATCCATTTTGTGTATTTGTTCGTAATACTTCCTGAGTTACCTTGGAATGTAGTAGAAACCAAGATATCCAAACAGTCCTGATTCCAATAACCTACAGTCAGATCAAAAGTTAGTGAATCGCCTTTCTCAACCGCCAACTTAGGGGAGATCATCCAAAGTGTTGCTTCAACAGGTGATTTGCCCGGATTGTATTGAACGTAAGTATTGCTGTTGTAAGTGGCGTTTTTCCAAAGTGAAGTTGCATCACCAGCTGTCTGCCAGTTCAACCAACCAGGAATCTGTGCCGGTTCGTTTGAAACGTAATTGCCTTCAAAGTCCTCTACATAGCTCGCTGCTACGCCTGAAGTTTCAAATAGGTAAGAAACGATTGCAGTAGAACCTTTATCGCAAGTGTAATATTTTGAATTCAACCATGCAGGGATGGTAGCTTGTGCCGGATTCTCTGCGTTGAAAACTTTTCCCTGATAAACCTCTTCGTATTTTTTAACGTTCGTTGGTTTCGTCATATCCTCTAAACCGTCAAAATCCGGTTCAACATTACAAGAACCGAAAGCAAGGGCACCTGCAAATAAAAGATTGATATAATTATTTCTTTTCATTTGTATATAATCTATTTTTAACAACAAGGTCAAATGCGCCATCCAGATACCTTTAGTTGAGTATCTCAACTAAAGGTGATCAATGACGATTCCATTGTGTATAATCTGTTTTTACAACCTGTTTGATTAGAATTTTACTTTCAGGCTAGTAGACCATGTGCGACCGAAACCATAGAATACCGTTGCATCTTCCCATCCGTGACCGCCTGTTCTCGCACCGTTATCTTTCGCATCGGTGATGTATTTGGCATTTAGGATGTTGTTGCAGTTTGCAACCCATGTAGCGTCAAACGTACCGATTTTGAAACGGTAGCTAAGGCGTGCATCAACCGTGTAAGCACTTGGAATTTCCCAAGGTTGAGCAATGTTGTAAACTCCGGTTTGGAACGTAGATGCGCTTGTGATGTCATAATCAGCGTAGTTACGACCGAAGTAGTTCGCGTCTGCACCAAGACGAAGTCCTTTCAATACTTCGTATGAAATACCCAAGGCAGCTGTTGTCTGAGCAGAGTTACCTACTTTCACACCATCCATGTTCATCGTAATAGAAGCGTGTTCAGGAGAGCCGGCTTCAACTACGTTTTTGTTTTTGTCGATTGCCTGACCGTTCTGGTTGTACCAGTATCCGGTAGAGTTGCTCTTCCAATTCCAGTCTCCATAAGAGAACATACCGTTGATATGCAATGCTTTGGTTGGTTTGTAAGTGAACTCAAGTTCAGCACCCTGATGAAGAGCGTCAACACCGGTTAGGTTTACATAAGCACTTTCACGAGCATCTGATACCGATTTGGTAAGAGATTTATCCAACCAAGATGTTCTGTAAAGGTTTACATTCGCAACGAATGTTCTTGAAGTGAAACCGTAACCCAATTCAAATGAGAATACTTTCTCGTTCGTAGAGTTCGGGTTGATCGTATTACTTGTTGTTGAGTTAAGGAATACACCGTACGACAAGAATGGAGCACGCGAGAAGAATCCTACGTTTCCGAATACATTGTGGTTTTTATTGAAGTTGTAGTTAGCTCCACCTTTTACACCATATCCGATTTTTGTCTGAACGTCTGATTTCTCATTATCGTAATAGAAACGGTCCAAACGCTGGTAAGTATTCACATTTGCATTACCCGATACGAAAGCAGAAAGTTTTTGGTAAGAGTATTCAGCCTGACCGAATATGCCATACTGACCTACATAACTTGTGTAATCGCGGTAAGCGATATCGCCGATGTAAAGGCGTTCATTCTGCCATGCAACGTCGTCTTTTTTGTAAATAACGTCCTTGCGGCTTGTATCGATAACGAAATCTCCACCCATCAAATCAGTGATTTCAGCGTAGTGAAGTCCCTGATAATAACGAAGGTCAATACCTCCCTGAAGGTTCAACGACTCGTTGATTTGGTAATTGTAAGTAGAAAGACCACCGAACCAAGTGTGTTTGTTCACGTTTTTCGCGATAGCAGCTCCACTTCCGTTAGCAGCATCCGCATTTGCCTGCATCAATGCAGCGTAATCGAATGTGCCGTCGTTTTTGCGGTAAGTTGTGTTCGGAATACCGTTTGTGGCACCGTAAAGGCTTGAGTAGTTGCTACCTACTCCGCGATATCCGTAACCGTCGCCGATTGAAACGTAAAGAGTTGAAGAAAGGTTGGATTTATCGTTGATATCCCAGATGTGGTTCAACGAGATCTGTGGTTTGTGGTAGTAGTTGTAGTTGGTACCTACGCGTTCTTTTCCATTGGCATCGAATCCATAAGTAGCGTTATAACGTGTACCTGCACCTGTTCCGACAGATTCCTGTTTTTCCCATTCAGCGATGGTCAGCTTGTCGTAACGTTTGTTGTGGCCCTGAGGAGAACCTGTACCGGTAAGTGATAAAGAGTGGTTGTCGCCGATTCGTTTTGAGATGTTTACGAACCAAGCATAAGAACTAAAGCTAGTTCCCTGAATATAACCGTCTCCCCATGTTTTAGCGCCTAAAGCAGAGAAAGCCCAGCCTTTTTCATTCATACCTGAAGAGAGGCTGAATGTTGTTTTATTATATCCGTCGTTTCCGATTCCATAAGAAACAGAACCGCCTTTTTTAGCATCCGTAGAATTCGTAATGATATTGATAGATCCCCCTACAGATGGACTTGCGATTTTAGAAGCACCCAATCCGCGTTGAACCTGCATGCTGCGTGTAACATCAGACAAACCTGTCCAGTTAGACCAGTAAACGCCACCCCATTCCATATCATTCATAGGTACGCCGTTCACCATCACTGCAATGTTTGCTGATCCGAATCCACGCAATACGATACGTGAGTCACCGTAACCACCACCATCTTTAGTAGCGTAAACGCCCGGAGTCGCTTTTAGAATTTCAGGGAATTCCTGAGTTCCTAATTTTTCTTCCAAAACGATTGGTTCAAGTGTACTTACAGCTACCGGAGTTTTACGTGCAACCGCAACCGATGATGTAATTGTAACGTCTTTAAGAGCAACCACGTCGGCAGACATTTCAACGTTTACTCGATCTCCACTTTTAACATCTACTGTCATTGGGGTATACCCAACATACGAAACCTTGATCTGTTGTTTTCCGGCAGGAACCTTCAACTCAAATTTTCCATCGAAATCAGTAATCGTACCAACTTGTGTTTTGTCGTGATAAACGGTTACTCCAATCAATGGTTCCTTGGTTGTTTTGTCAACCACGGTTCCTTGTACTTGCGCAAAGCTCACTGCTGTAGAGGCTACAAGCATTGAGGACACAAGAAATGCTCCTTTTTTCATTAGGGGTTCTTATTTGATTATACAATAATTATGATGAATTCTCTTCTATAAGCTAATGCGAAGTCAATATTATTAATGTTAAAATTAACATTCTGTATTGCTCCCATAATTAAAATGTGCCGCGAAATTAAGCAATAATACCCCTTTTGTATAGAAATGCGTATTAAAGTTATGTTACAAAAAATAAGTATTGAAGAGAAAAATAGGATGTATAGTCAGCTAATTACACTGTAATTGTATTGTGGTTAAGAAATTTATGTGAAATAGAGCGATCTCATTTAAAATGTGTCAATAACGAAAATATATTTCTATTTTTAAAAGATTGATGCAATGATGTAGAAGAGCATGATGCCTGAAAGGATTAATTTTAGTCCCGTACTTAATAAGAATGCGCCAAAAGAAACAGTTGCTATTTTGAATGCTTTTACGGTATTTTTATTTGCCATCAATTCTCCGATGAATGCACCTATGAACGGACCAAAGATCATTCCGAAGGGGGGAAAGAAAAAGATACCCGCCACCATTCCGATCAAAGAGCCGTTGGTAGCATATTTCGACCCTCCAAATCGGTTGGTCAGCCAAACGGGAGCAAAGTAATCGAGTATTGAAACCAAAAGGGTGAGGAGCCCGAATACCCAAAGAAACGTGTGGGAGTAATTATCAAGTCCTCTCCAATAAATAAGTAGTATCCCTGCGTAAGAAAGGGGTGGTCCCGGTACTACAGGAAGGAAAGTTCCTAACATCCCCAGAATTCCACAAATCAAGGCAACTATAAAAACAAAAATATCCATGCGATTCTAAGTGTTAAAAAATTCAATGTAATTCCTCCTCGGAATCATACAAATATACGGAAGAAGTTTCTCTATTTGGTCGAATTCGTCGGATCAAAGAATAACGATGAACTCATTTAACCGGAATCTTTGTATCTTTGACTTTATGAAACGATCAAATTGGCTTTTATGAATTAAGGCGGAAAATGTCAAAAGAGGTCCTTTCAGCTTTTTGAAAATAAAAAATTTAAAACAGAATCAGATGAAATATATCGGGGCTCACGTAAGTGCTCAGGGAGGAGTGGAAAATACTCCTGAAGTAGCTTTTGAAATCGGAGCGAAAGCATTTGCTCTTTTTACTAAGAACCAAAAGAGATGGGAGGGTAAACCTCTGACGAAAAAGAATATTTCGGAATTTAAGGCGCAGTTGGATAAATTCGGACTTAGTGCTGATTATATCCTTCCTCACGACAGTTATCTAATCAATCTGGGAAGTCCGAAAGAGGAGGGATTACAAAAATCGCGAGCAGCTTTTCTGGATGAAATGCAGCGATGCGAGCAGCTTGGATTGAAATACTTAAATTTTCATCCCGGTTCACACTTGAAGGAGATCTCGGAAGAGGAGTGTTTGAACATCATTGCCGAATCGATCAATGAGGCGCTTGAAAAAACCACCGGCGTCGTGGCTGTGATTGAGAATACTGCCGGCCAAGGCTCTAATGTGGGTTATAAGTTTGAACATTTGGCATATATCATCGACCGCATCGATGATAAGAGTCGCGTTGGAGTATGTCTTGATACCTGTCATACGCTTGCTGCCGGCTACGATCTTGTGACAGAGGAGGGATACAATAAGACATTTGAAGATTTTGATCAGATTGTCGGTTTCAACTATTTGAAAGGTATTCACCTGAATGATTCAAAGAAAGGGTGCGGTTCAAAAGTTGACCGTCATGATTCAATTGGGAAAGGGGTATTGGGAATGGACTTCTTCATTCGTTTTATGAATGATGAACGTTTCGATAACATGCCAATCATACTGGAGACTCCGGATGAAACGATCTGGAAAGAAGAAATATTGTTGCTTCATTCGTTGGAGAAATAAAGGAAATATCTGAGCTCCGGAGTTGATGAAGTAGCAATACGAGAAATTCCGTCTCACGCTTTTCTATATAAAAATACCCCGCAAGAAATGATCTTTTCCGTAAATTCATTTCATGCGGGGTATCTTGTTTTGATCCTTGGGTTAGGAAAGGGTAGAGGTTATCGATAAACCGGTGTAATGGGTTCGCCTATGATTCGTTCGGTAGTGAGCCGTGAACTGATGATCGTCATCGGTAAGCCTATCCCCGGAACAGTAGAGGAACCTGTGTAGAAAAGGTTGATGAACATTTCATCCTTGTTCGCTGGTCGCAAGGCGCCAGTTTGTTTCATCGTATGACTTAATCCGAGAGCCGCGCCCATATAGAGATTGAAATTATCCCTCCAATTTTCCGGTGAGTAAATGATTCGCGTAGTAACATGAGGCATGATTTCCACACCCAACCGTTTCGAGAAATCTTCCAACAGATGGTCTGCTATCGCCTCTTTATCGTTCCATTCCTTCTTGTGTAAGAGATTTGGAACGGGTACAACGAACATAAGGGCTTCGCAACCTTCGGGTGCGCTTTGTGGGTTAAAACGCGAGGCCGCATTCACATAATAATAAGGGTGTTCCGGAATAACAGGATGGTCAAACCGGTCCATCTTATTCTTTTTCGGATCTTTTCCAATGTAATAGCTGTGTAATCCGATGTTGTCGATCTTACAATTCAGTCCCACGTACATGGTAAACATTCCCATGGACCACTCCTTGCGTGCTAATTTTTTGGAAGAGAACTCTTTTCGTTTCAATACTTCCCCTCTGAAAAGAGCGGAATCCGAGTTAACGACAAAGATATCACCTTCAAAATGGTTCCCATTTTGATCCACTACAGCCGTGATCTTATTGCCATTCTTTACTACGTCTGTAACCTGGTGGTTGTAATGTATATTCACACCAGCTTTCTCTAACTCTCTTACCAAACCTTTTACGATTTCATACATTCCACCCTCTACATAGTGATATCCGTCATGCATAAATTCAGTATAGGATAACAGTGAATAGACACCGTTGGTTTGATTTGGCGGATTACCAAGAAAATAGGCTACCAATGAGAGTATCTGTCTCGCTTCTTCCGATTTGAAATAACGCGATACAACATGTTGGAAGTTTGCGATCAGAGTGGGAAGGTGTTTTTTATCTACATGCGATAGCTTTTCAATATAATCGGGTAGTGAATCGAAATTCTGACGAACCACGATATCCATTGTGTCGTGGAACAAGCTGCCGGTATCACGGAGATAACGGCTCATCTTTTGGTCAAAATCCGGTTCGTATTTTTGGAACTGACTAGCTAACTTTGCAAGATTACGATGCAATTCGAATGGTTGATCATTGTCTTCGAAATGAACCGTATAGAGTGGGTCTACCGGATGAAAGCGGAAAGGTAGTTCGATACCGCAATCATTTGCGAACTCCTTGAATTCATAAGACATGCTGAAAAAACTGGGACCGGTATCAAACGTAAAGCCATTCTTTTTAATTTGATTCAGTCGTCCCCCCGGAGTCGTGTTTTTTTCCAGAATATCTACTTGATACCCTCTTTTCGCCAATCTTAAGGCAGTAGCTAAAGCAGCCAGACCACTCCCGACAATCCAAACTTGTTTTTTCGCGTTCATAATAAGGTCAATTAGATGATCCAAATGTTTCTTGGGCCCAAATCATTCCGGGCGCCTCTTTTAGGATGCGATTCCCATATTCCTTCGCTGCTTTTTCGTTGCCCAGAATTTGATAAGTAAGTCCCGTTACGCAAAGCAGGTGGATGTATTCCCAGTCCTTCAGTAGGCGGTGTTGTTTAACCATCAGTGCTTCGGCTTTGCGGAAATTCTCAATCGCCTTTTTTTTCGATCCGCCGAAAATTCCCGGCATATTCAGATGGATATTGCCTTGCAGGATAAAAGCGAAATAATTATCAGGCTCTTTTTCTCTCACCTCTTTAACCAAACGCATACATCGAGGGCCCGCAATCATCCCTTTTTCCTTGCCCAATAAGATGGAAAAGGCAAGACGGGCGGCGTAATAGAGTTTCGCTTCGTTTTCAGCCAAGCACCTACTTCCGTCTCTCTCCTGAAGATCTTTCATTTTTTCAAGCGCAATGATCCCTTCGTTCTTATTCCCGTCTCGGATGCACCATCCGATGTAACCGTAATAGAGATTCATCAGTTGGCGGATCTCGCCGCATTCACTCCCTTTTTGTGAGGACAACCGCATGATTTCATCTTTCCAAACCCCTTTGTCATCTCTCAGAAACGCGTTATAAATCTCCTCATTCCGAAGGTTGTGGCGAGTCGGATCTGTGTTTGGGAACCAGGCGAAAACGTGTAATGAAATGAAAAGAAGCAGAAACGAAATGCCGAATCGGATAATTTTCATGATTACGATTGTTTCACATCTTCGATGTGCTCTTTCTTTTCCTTCTCGATCAAATCTTTAATGCGAGGGAAGAGTTTCTTAAACCAAGGAGTGTAGCGTTCAGGAAAATGCTCCACCTCTTTCAATAAATCAGATGTTGTCATGTACCTGTAATCACAAACTTCTGATTCATTGATAACCGGTTCTTCATCGCTGAATCCGATAAAAACAGTGTCCAACTCATGTTCGGTCATTTCATTACAAAGTTCCGCCTTATAGATGAACTGGAACTTCTGTTGAATCTGAGGTTTGATTCCCATCTCCTCGAATACCCTTCTTTGGGCAGCTTCATGATAGGTTTCACCACGGAACGGATGTGTGCAGGAGGTGTTTGACCACTCTCCGGCAGAATGATATTTATGGGAAGCCCTTCGCTGAAGAAGCCATTCTCCTTTTGAGTTGAAGATAAATACGGAAACGGCACGATGGAGCACACCTTCGAGGTGAGCTTGATTCTTTTCCATTATGCCGATCTCTTTGTCGGACGGATCTACCAGTACGACATAGTTTTGTTTAGTCATATCTTATTTGTATATATAAACTATTTCTAATATCAAGTTCTGATGCGTAACAACATACCTTTAATCGGGAGTCTCATCTGTAGGGAAATTACATTAATCCCACTTTATTGATGACAAAGGTACGCATCATGAGCATCATTTTGGCAGAGTCTGAGAGACGGATTCTGCGAGAGATGAGTTTGGGGGCGGGTGTTTTCTTAATTTTTTCGAGTAGTTTGGAGTAATAGACAAAGGCCGTATATACGCCTAGTCGTGCAGTAGAGGGTAGTTGTTTGATACCGTCGAGAGCCTCCGCAAATTCTGTTTCAATCTCACGGATTATCTTCTGTTTTTCAAATTCATTGAAATTCTGGCGATTGACTCCCGGAAAATAACACCTGTCAAGCACCTCCATATCCTGCCGCATGTCCCGGAGGAAATTTACCTTCTGGAAGGCCGATCCCAATTTCCGAGCCATTGGACTCAACCGATTAAATTCAGCTTCGTCACCTTTTACAAAGACTTTCAGACACATGAGCCCCACCGCTTCCGCCGAGCCATAAATATATTCCTGAGCCTCTTCGTGGGAATGATAAACTTTCTTTGTCAGATCAGCCCGCATGCTTCTTAAGAAACTTTCAACCATCTCTTCCGGGATCTTGTACTTGCTGACCACACACTGAAAAGCGTATAGAACCGGATTGAGACTAAATCCGCTCAGTCTGCAGGCAGCATAATCGCTTTCAAACCGGTTGAAGAGCGCTTTCTGATCATATGCGGAGAACGTATCAACGATTTCATCTGCTAAGCGTACAAATCCATAGATTCCGCAAATGTCTTCGCGTATCGATTTGTCCAGCAGATTTACCGCTGAATAGAACGAGGTACTGTAATTGCGGGTGATGACTTTGCTGATATCAAAAGCCGTTTGGGTATATATCGGATCCATATGAAACTATTTATATACCTAAAAACAGTTAAAGGAGCTGTTTTGTTTTAAACGACTTTTGATTCTGTTCTAATTTATTTAAAAAGATTGCGAAATAAATTGTAAACACACCGGAGCTCCAACATTAATCCGTTTCCCGGTATCGGTAAGCTGTCCGTTTTGAGCGTTAACCTTATAGATTTCGATCCGATTGTCATCGCGACTGGCTAGCAACAGGAATTTACCATCCGGAGTAAGGATGAAGTTACGGGGATGACGACCTGTTTTAGTGTATCCGACACGGGTCAGCAATCCCTCAGGATTGATTTTGAAAATGGCGATTCCATCTCCCTCTTTGCGATTGGTAGCATATAAATAATTGCCGTCCGGGGAGATGTGCAGATCTGCGCTTGCTTTTACGTGCAAAGAATCAGCCTCTATGCTCTGTTTGTGTACAATATTTCCGTCGAGGTAATCAAATACGTCGATTGTACCGGACAACTCATTAAGTACATAGTAGAATTTCTGATTGGGATGCCAATCCATGTGACGTGGTCCGTTACCGGGTTGCATCGCAAAATACGATGGATCTCCCGGAGCAAGGAGCACAGAGTCTTCTGGCGAAACAGCGAATTTGTAAACCTTATCGCTTCCTAAATCTGTTGCGAACATGAAGCGGCCGTCTGGCGTGAACCGGGTGCTGTGCAGATGAGATTTCTCCTGTCGTAAAGAGTCGGGACCACTGCCTGAAAAAATGAAGTTTTGTACCAAAGGGGAAAGTCGTCCCTCTTTGCCAACTCCGAATACGGTGACATTGCCTCCTGTGTAGTTTGCCAATACCACCATTCGGCCTGCGGGATCTACAGTGATAAAACAGGGATGGTCGCCAGCAGCAGGTTCACTATTTAGAAAAGTGAGCGTACCCTCTTTTTTATCGAACGAAAAGGCGTTCACCCGGGCATTATCTCCTGCTCCTTCGCTTACGGCATAAACATTCTTTTCATTAGGGGCAACGGCGAGATAAGAGGGGTCTTCAACCCCTGTCACTGCACTCCTTAACTTAGAGGAAGCATCGAGGGTGTCGAACCGATATACGTAGATCCCCGTGTCACTTTTAGATAAGGAATTATAGGTTCCTACGAGCAGATAAAGATTCTGTTTCGACTCCGAATCCTGTTGAGGTTTCTCTTTTGTCACACAAGCGCTCATTGCCAGAGAGATGGAAAGGGGGTAGAGCATGTTTTTTAAGCTTTTCATTGTCGATAAAGTTGTAGATAAAGTTGTAGATAAAGTTGTAGATAAAGTTGTCGATAATTGGATGAATAGGTAAGGGATGTATTCCCAAACAGTAAGAAGGAAACGATTAATACGTTCTAAAAATACAACAAAAAAAGCAGGTCCGTCGTTTAAACGGCCTGCTTTTAGATATGAATTTGTTCATTAAGAATGAATCATCAGATAAGGAATCCGAGTAGTACACCCGCCGCTACGGCAGATCCGATTACTCCGGCCACATTCGGTCCCATCGCATGCATTAGCAAATAGTTCGACGGATCATATTCCAATCCGAGTTTCTGCGAAATACGTGCTGAGTGAGGTACTGCGGATACTCCCGCATTTCCGATAAGCGGATTGATCTTGTTTCCTTCTTTGAGGAAGAGATTGAAGATTTTTACAAACATTACTCCGGATGCAGTTGCAATGATGAACGATAAAGCGCCGATTGCAAAGATCAGGATCGAGTCTGTTGTCAAGAAGTGTGTCGCCTGAGTAGAGGCTCCCACCATCGTGCCCAAAAGAATGGTGATGGTATCGATTAGCGGTCCTTTGGCTGTATCGGCCAAACGACGCGTCACACCCGACTCTTTCAATAGATTCCCAAGGAAAAGCATACCAAGCAAAGGAAGACCCGTCGGAACCACAAAACAGGTAAGCAACATACCCACGATAGGGAAGATGATCTTTTCTGTTTGTGATACGGCGCGAGGTGCCTTCATTTTGATGACACGTTCCTTGTGCGTAGTCAACAAGCGCATAACCGGTGGCTGTAATACCGGAACGAGAGCCATGTAGGAGTATGCCGAAATGGCGATCGCACCCATTAGGTTCGGCGCTAATTTAGAAGAAAGGAAAATCGCAGTCGGACCGTCCGCTCCTCCGATGATACCGATGGAAGCCGCTTGGTCCGGTTCAAATCCCAAAGCAAGTGCAATGGCATAAGCGCCGAAAATTCCAAACTGAGCCGAAGCTCCTACCAACATCAGTTTTGGATTTGCAATCAATGAGGTAAAGTCCGTCATCGCCCCGATACCCAGGAAGATCAAAGGTGGATACCACCCTTTTGCCACCCCTTGGTAGAGGATATTCAAAACAGATCCCTCTTCATAAACGCCCACTTCGAGTCCGGCATCTTTAAAAGGAATATTACCGATCAGAATACCAAAACCGATCGGAATCAGCAGCATCGGCTCAAACTCCTTGGCTACGGCCAGATACATGAAGACAAAGCCGAACAGAATCATGACCAAGTTTCCCCCGGTCACATTGGCGAATCCTGTATAAGACAGGAACTCCATGATGTTCCCGCCCAGGAATGATAAAAAGCTATCTCCCATATTATCCGATAATTACGAGATCAGCACCTTCCAGTACATTGTCCCCTTTATTTACTTTTATTTCAGAAACTACGCCGTCTCTATCCGCAAGAATGTTGTTTTCCATTTTCATTGCTTCAAGAATCGCGATTTTCTGACCTCTTTTCACATTATCTCCCACCTTAACCTCTACGGAAAGAATGATACCAGGAAGTGGCGAACGTACCGCTCCGGGCTGTCCCGAAGAAGCAGGACGACTCACAACCGGATCGCCGGTTGATGTAACAGGCGCTTTCTGTGGTTGAGTCAATGGACGGATCTGTTTTTTTGAAGGACGATCCATCTCTACTTTGTATGGGGTACCGTTAACTTCTACGTTAGCGATATTTTCATCGATACTGTCAATAGTAACCTTGTAGATATTACCGTTTATGGTGAATTTATAATCTTTCATTTGTTTATTATCTATTATTTAACACTAAGCTCAAATGCGCCGTCGAATCAATTTTATCCGCTCCCTTATCATTAAGAGTGCTCTGGCGATCTCATTTGTAATGTTTATTAGTATTAGAATTTGCGTCTTGGTGTTTCTCTCAAACCATAAAGTTTCGAAGACCATGGAGAGTAACGTTTTTCAACTTTAGAAAGCGTTAAAACAGTGTCTTCATAATCATGAGCATCTTCTTCAAGTTGCTGCAATGCCATAGCGATGGCTGCATACACTTCGCCCGATACTTCATGTTCTTCCACTTTAGCTCCTTTCGGAAGTCCGGCTGCTCTGCGTGCTCTCCCTTTGGTAAGCATCAGTGCGATACGGCCGATGATTTTGAAACTGATAAATAAACATAATAAAGCACAGAAGACCACCATCATAGCGGTAAGTGCCATACCAATACCAAACGGGTCGTTCAGTTTGAATTTCTCCACATTGGTACTTCCCATATCCACATAGTTCGAGGCATCCGGAGTAGGACTTCCCAATACCCTACGTTCGGCTTTCTGTCCATCGAGCGGAGAACCCCAACTTTGATCAGCTTCCAATGCCGGAACAGTCACCGCATCGATGATGTCCTTGCCATTGGCACTCACCAAAGCAATGTAGTTACTTGCCGTTGGATTGAGAGAGAAGTTCGTATGGAAAACACTGTGATGTGTTTTTGAATTACAATAAACGATAATGCGCTGATGAGGAGCGATTACGGTTCTGTTATCGCCCTTTCGGATTGGATAAAGAGTAAGGTTGTTCTGATCATTGGTCAGATAACAACCTGCTATATTCACGGTACCTGCAGATTTGTTATAAATCTCGATCCAGGCGCTGCGTTCGCCATGTCCGTCAATAAAGCTAGTCTGATTATTAGACAACACTTCATTGATGACCAAGTCGGTCGCACGCTGAGCTTTGAGCCCCGGGATCAACAGACACGCGAAAAGGAGCATGAATCCTATTTTACGTTTAAGCATGATCTTCAGGTATTACAAAGGTAAATTATCGTGTTTTTTAGCCGGATTCGTCAGTTTCTTTGTCTGTAACTGTTGCAATGCGCGGATAATGCGGAAACGTGTGTTTCTTGGTTCGATCACATCATCGATGTAGCCATAGCGAGCTGCATTGTACGGATTTGCAAATGCCTGACGGTATTCTTCCTCTTTCTGTGCCGCTGCTGCTTTCGGATCTTCCGCTGCACCAACCTCTTTGGCAAAGATGATTTCCACGGCACCGGATGGTCCCATTACCGCGATTTCCGCTGTAGGCCATGCATAATTCACATCACCGCGAAGGTGTTTAGAGCTCATCACGCAATAGGCGCCCCCATACGATTTGCGAAGTGTAACGGTCACTTTAGGAACCGTTGCTTCACCGAAAGCGTAAAGCAGTTTTGCTCCGTGAAGAATCACACCGTTATACTCCTGGCCGGTTCCGGGTAGGAATCCGGGTACGTCTACCAACGTAACCAAAGGAATGTTGAAAGCATCACAGAAACGAACGAAACGAGCCGCTTTGCGTGATGCATTGCTGTCAAGACAACCGGCCATCACTTTAGGCTGATTCGCAACAATACCTACAGAAGTGCCGTTGAAACGAGCGAAGCCAACGATGATATTCTGAGCATAATCGCGATGAACCTCCAAGAATTCGCCGTTATCAACGATTGCTCCGATCACTTCGTACATGTCGTATGATTTATTCGGAGAATCCGGAATGATCTCATTCAAACCATCTTCAAGACGGTCAATCGGATCATCACAGTTTACCTGAGGCGGTTCTTCCATATTATTCTGAGGCATGAAACTGATCAGTCGGCGGATCAGATTTAAACCTTCCTCTTCAGTATCTACTGCGAAATGGGCAACTCCTGATTTAGAAGCGTGCACACTTGCGCCCCCCAATTGCTCTTGTGTAACGTCTTCGCCGGTAACCGTTTTTACAACTTTCGGTCCAGTAAGGAACATGTAAGAAGTTCCTTTGGTCATGATGTTGAAGTCGGTCAAGGCAGGAGAGTAAACAGAACCACCGGCACAAGGGCCGAAGATACCAGAGATCTGGGGCACTACGCCGGACGCCAGAATGTTGCGTTGGAAGATTTCCGCATAACCCGCTAAGGCGTTCACGCCTTCCTGAATACGGGCACCTCCCGAATCATTGATTCCGATTACCGGCGCACCCATCTTCATTGCCTGGTCCATGATCTTACAGATCTTAGCGGCAAGCATTTCAGATAATGACCCCCCGAAAACGGTGAAATCCTGTGCATATACATAAACGAGGCGACCTTCGATCGTTCCGGATCCCGTTACGATTCCGTCTCCCAGATAACTCTCTTTATCGATTCCGAAGTTCGTACTTCTGTGACGAACGAACATGTCAATTTCCTCAAAGCTTCCTTCATCCAGAAGCATAGCGATGCGTTCGCGGGCTGTATATTTACCTTTCTTGTGCTGGGATTCGATACGACGTTCACCACCTCCAAGACGTGCCTGTTCACGAAGTGCAATCAGTTCTTTGACTTTGTCAAGCTGGTTACTCATGATGTGTGTTTTTTAGATTTTAATAAATTGTTAAGAAGTAAAGGACGTATTATTTGTTCGGGTCGAAACAAAGTTCAGTCAATACGCCTCTTGTTGATTTAGGGTGTAAAAATGCGATTTCCAATCCTTCGGCACCTCCGCGCGGAGTTTTGTCAATTAGTTGCACGCCGCTTTCTTCAGCTTTTGCCAAGGCAGCTGGAAGATCGTTCGTTGCAAAAGCCACGTGATGTACACCTTCTCCTTTTTTCTCGATGAATTTCGCGATAGGAGAGTCCTCACTGGTCGCTTCCAGTAACTCAAGTTTTGTTTGTCCTATTTTGAAGAATGCGGTTTTTACTTTTTGAGAAGGAACCTCTTCAATAGCATAACATTTCAGGCCTAACACTTTTTCATAATAAGGAATGGCTTCATCCAAGCTCTTGACAGCGATGCCAAGATGTTCAATGTGCGATAGATTCATGATACAATTAATTATTTAGGTAAATAATAAGGTAAGTTTAGTTTTTTATACGTTAATAAAACCCACTTGTTAAAATAGGTTCGCGAGCAAAGATAAATTTTTTCAATTCAATAAAGAAAGTTTTCTTTATTTAAAACATAGATAATATTTCTGTTTTTGTGATTATTTTCGCCAACGCTAAAAGAAAACACATATTTTGATGAGAGAGGATGTAAAGAAAGAGCTTTTGAAAGCTCAACAAAGTGAATTGGAAACTGTAGTGATTTATAAATATCTTGCTGCGGTAGCCAAAGACGAGGAGATGAAAGCTGTTTTTCAGAAAATGGCTACAGAGGAGGGGCGTCATGCCGGAATTCTTCGTAAATATACCGGAGAGACGTTGCAACGCAAAGACAAACCCCGTTTCATGTTTCGTTTGATGACAAAGGTTTTGGGAATTCGCTACACCATGAAAATGATGGTGATGACTGAGATGAAAACTGCAGAGGCGTATGCTCCGATGGCAGCGTCGGTACCCTTGATGAAGGACGTGGTGAATGATGAAAAACGCCACAGAAAACATCTGCAGCGTTTTATTGATGAGAAAAGAAAGTAAATTTTAACCAAACATCGGAGGCAAGTACTTTGAAAGAAGATAGCCGCCTCCCATTAACCAAACAAACAGTACAAGTGCAAGAATGAACGGTTTCGGACCTGCCTTCTTGAATTTGTCGAAGCTGGTTTCAACCCCCAGCGCGGTCATCGCCATTGTTAGAAAGAACGTGTCGATATTTGTCAACGCCTCAACCTCCCAATTTTTTAATACATCGAGAGAGTTGATTCCGATAACGACAAGAAATCCGAACGCGAACCATGGAATGGAGATTTTTGTTTTTTCTTTTTCCGTGGATTTCTTATTTCTATCTTCCGGCTTGATTCTGACCTTCGGGATGATAACCGCCATTAACAACAGCACCGGTGCGAGCAGGATTACACGAAGCATCTTGACAATAACGGCGGTATTCGCCACATCGGGACCCATCGAATTTCCCGCTCCCACCGCATGTGCTACCTCGTGAAGCGTAGCCCCCGCATAGATTCCCATTTCCTGTGGCGTCAGAGCATATACGCCCAGCCGATAGAAAACAGGATAAATAAACATCGCTATTGTACCGAAAATTACCACGGTAGCTACCGCTATCGCCGATTTGTAGGAGGGATTCTTCAGAACAGGCTCCGTACCCAATACGGCAGCAGCTCCGCAAATCGCACTACCCATCGAGGTGAGTAACGCAAGATCCTTGTCCATTTTAAGCAAACGACCCACGTATACCCCCAAAAGCAGTGTCACCACGATAATGATGATATCTACGACCAATCCTGAAAAGCCTACGGCCAAAACCTCGCTAAATGTTAATCTGAATCCATACAGGATGATACCCCAACGCAGTAGCGTTTTTGTACAAAAATTAATTCCCGGTACCCACGCTCCGGGCAAATGAACACGCAGACTGTTCGCATAAACCATTCCAAGTACGATCCCCACGATCAGCGGGCTGATTGCCAGCGCTTTTACAATCCGAAGGTCAGCTACATAAAATGCGGCTAAAGAGAAGAGTGCAATAAACAAAACTCCACTCCATTTACCTCCTTGCGATACTTTCTCAGTCACGTTATTTTGTTTTTAGTCGTTTTTACTCTTAATCGGTTTCAGATCAAAGGAGAATACAGCCATCATACTTCCCCAATAAATGAAAACAAGGGCAACTAGAAAATCAACGATGAAGGAAGGGTTGTCTGCAGAGGTGAAAAACATCCATGAAAGAATCACCATCAAGACCCCGTTTAACAAGTAAAGCCACCAGATTCGGTTTCCCTGCATGATCACGAAAGAGGCGATAATGTTTTGTATCCCTTTGAACAGGAAGATAAAAGCAAAGAAATAGGGAATGACCTGGTAGGCCAACGTGATGTTGGCAATCAAAATGATACCGATGAAGATGTCAATGATTCCACCGGCAAGCCACCAACCCCAACCTTGAAGCTTCTTCTCGAGAGACATGGATACCACCACTTCAACCACACCCGTGATCAGAAGCGCCCAACCAAACATGCGTGCAATCAACTCATATCCCTCCAAGGGCTGAAACAACATCCAGAAGCCCAGGATCGCTACTAAAACACCAAGGGCCAAGACTGCCCACCAATAATTACTTTTACCAAAAAATGTACGTATCGTTTCCATATAATAATGATTTAAATTCATGAAGTTCTTCATGCTATAGCTTTATAACACTCCTTTTACGGTTTTGATTATTTTAGTTACGGAAAAGATTGTTAAACCATCCCGTTACGTCACGCTTTGCACAATAGCGGAAATTCGCGTAACTTTGCAAACCGCAAACGCACCGTGATGGTGCACGGTTAAACCACGAAAAAAGAATGAAGCAAAAAATACTTCTCATTTCTCCCCCTTTTACGCAATTGAATACGCCTTATCCGGCTACTGCTTATCTGAAGGGGTACTTGAATACGATCGATGTAGAGGCCGTTCAGGCTGATCTAAGTCTGGAGGTGATTCTTCGGTTGTTTTCAAGAAAGGGACTCGAATCATTATTCCAACTTCCACATTCCAAAAAATTATCGTCCAACTCGCATCGCATTTATTCCCTTCGCAGAGAGTACATCCAAACCATCGATTCCGTGGTGGCTTTCCTCCAAGGAGAACGTCAAACGCTGGCTCAGATCATTGCCGAAGAGGAATTTCTGCCCCGTGCCGCACATTTCGATCAGGAGACCGATCTCGAATGGGCCTTTGGCGCGATGGGATTTCGTGACAAAGCCCGACATTTATGTACCCTTTACCTCGAAGATCTTTGCGATTACATCATCGAAGTGGCAGATTCTAATTTCGGATTCTCCCGCTATGCGGAACGACTCGGTAGATATGCCGGTTCGTTTGATGAGTTGAATGAGTCATTGGCACAACCGTATACCTATATAGATAAGATTCTTATCGAACTTTTGGAGGAGCAGATCCGTCAAACCAAACCTACGATGGTGCTTTTGACGATCCCTTTTCCCGGAAATCTATACAGTGCATTTCGTTGTGGACAATGGATCAAACGCAATCATCCCCAGATCAGAGTGGAGATGGGAGGCGGATTCCCAAATACCGAGTTGCGATCTCTGAGCGATCCGCGCGTTTTTGATTTTACCGATTTCATTTTGCTTGACGACGGAGAGGCTCCGTTGAAACGATTGATTGGTTATCTCAACGGGGAGTTGCCTAAAGAGAAATTGATGCGCACATTTTTGCGAGAAGAGAATAAGGTTGTATATCTGAATGATCCAACGGCACGAGATATCCCGTTTGGTGAAACCGGTACGCCCGACTACTCCGGACTACCGTTGAATAAATACCTCTCGGTGATTGAAGTGGCCAACCCGATGCATAAATTATGGAGTGACGGCCGTTGGAACAAACTTACGTTCGCACATGGTTGTTATTGGGGGAAATGCGCATTTTGCGACGGTTCTCTCGATTATATTCGTCGCTATGAACCTGCTTCCGCAAAAATTACGGTTGATCGTATGGAAGAGTTGATTCGCCAAACGGGCGAAACCGGATTCCATTTCGTGGATGAGGCTGCTCCTCCGGTATTGATGCGTGAAGTGGCCCTGGAGATTCTCCGTCGTGGGTTGAAGGTGACATGGTGGACCAATGTGCGTTTTGAGAAAAGCTATACTTCTGATTTATGCCGATTATTAAAAGCTTCGGGCTGTATCGCTGTTTCGGGGGGACTCGAAGTGGCTTCAGACCGTTTGCTGAAACTAATTAACAAAGGCGTTACGGTGGAACAGGTCGCTAAGGTTGCCTCGAATTTTACGGAATCCGGTATAATGGTACATGCCTATCTGATGTATGGTTTTCCAACACAAACCGAACAGGAAACCATTGATGCCCTCGAAGTGGTGAGACAGTTGTTTGAAGCGGGAGTCGTTCAGTCGGGGTTCTGGCATCGTTTGGCGATGACGGCTCACTCGCCACTCGGATTGGATCCTAAAGCCTATAAAGCAGTGCAGGGGGAGTCGTGCTTTGCCGGTTTTGCTGATAATGACCGTCTTTTTGAGGACCCGGAAGGAGCTGATCATGAGCTTTACGGTGAGGGACTGCGCAAATCGCTTTTCAATTTTATGCATGGCATCGGTTTTGATTTTCCATTGCGCGATTGGTTCGGCTTCCGAGTGGTTCCCACTACCGTTTCGCCGGTTCGTATCCGACGGGCGATAGAAAAAGAGGAATTGTTTGAGAACCTGCTTAAAAAGCAACTTCTCTGGATCGGAGGCGATCCGGAGTCCTCGCTCATCGAACGGCATAAGAAAGGGAAAACCCAACGTCACACACGCATCATCATTCACAACCGTACCGAAGAAGTGGAAGTCACTTTCCGCGAAGAAATAGGTAATCTAGTGTATGAAATGTTACGGAACGCTACCCCTGAATCGCCTAAAAGAGAAACGCTCGCGGAGTTTGCCGAGAAGATAACTCCACTGCTTGATGTTTCTTTTCAGAAATTTATGGCCTCTTCGGAGATGCAAGATCTTCTTACTACTTCTCTTCTCTTGATTTAATTGATTAAATGGATAAAATAAAAGATTTGACAAC
Organism: Bacteroidales bacterium; assembly: GCA_036655355.1. Taxonomy (GTDB): domain Bacteria; phylum Bacteroidota; class Bacteroidia; order Bacteroidales; family JAUNSR01; genus JAUNSR01. The sequence goes on along the minus strand of JAVVQG010000001.1, from coordinate 76,086 downwards.
GGGGAGTATTCCCCGTGTTATCGGTACGTTGGCGGCTCCTCTGATCGGAGCCTCCTTTGTGCAGATGGCATTCAGTATGACCGATATGATTTGGCTCGGACGATTGGGTTCGGGACCGGTGGCAGCTGTCGGAGCTGCATTTTTTTTCACATGGATGAATAATGCTTTATCCTACACGCCGAAGGTGGGAGCGGAAATTACGGTTTCTCAGTCATTGGGTTCGGGCGATAAAGAGATGGCACGCAGGTATGCCGATCATGCCGTGACGCTTTCAACGGTGATGGGGATCCTTTTCGGAATTTTCGTGTTGATCTTCGCACCCCAACTGATGAGTATTTTTCATCTCGAACCGGATATTGCCGACCTTGGAGTGGATTACCTGCGTTGGGTTGTACCCGGAATGATGGCTACGTTCAACAACAACACCTATGCTTCGGTATATTATGGTGCGGGTAATTCCAAGACGCCTTTTCGCTTTATCGGAATGGGTCTGGTTCTGAATATCGTACTCGATCCGTTGTTGATTTTCGGGTATGGTCCGATTCCGGCGATGGGCACCCACGGTGCGGCGCTGGCTACGATGTGGGCGCAGCTCTTTGTCTTCGGACTCTTCGTTTCGCGCCTTTACACATTCCGATCTCCGATTGGAAAGCTGAAGTTGTTTACCCGAATGCGTAAGGAATACCTTCGTCGTATTTTCAGACTGGGACTGCCGGTCTCTTTTCAGAGCGCACTTTTTTCAATGATTGGAATGACTTTGGCCTCTTTTGCGTCCCGTTTCGGGCATATCGGAGTCGCTGCACAAAGTCTCGGTGCACAAATCGAGGCCATCTCGTGGATGACGGCCAGTGGCTTTTCTACGGCGTTAAGCTCTTTTGTGGGGCAGAATTACGGAGCCAAAGCGTTTGCACGAATCCGTAAGGCATATCAGATTACACTGGTAATAGCCGGTGCGATCGGTCTTTTGGCAGGGGTGTGCTTTGTTGCCTTTCCGGAACTTATCTTCGGAATCTTTATCAAGGAACCTGATGCCTTGGCCGAAGGAGCCCGTTATTTGCGAATCATGGGGTATTCTCAATTATTGATGGTTACCGAACTTGTAACAACGGGAGGGTTCAACGGTGTGGGTAAAACCCAGATTCCGGCTTTCACCGGTATTGTTTTCAATTTGATGCGTATCCCGATGGCATTGCTTTTGATGAGCACCGCTCTCGAACTTTCCGGCATCTGGTGGTCTATTACCATTTCCAGTTGTCTGAAAGGTGCCGTATTGGCCATCTGGTTCTATTTCGGAGTACTCAGAAAATTTCCTAAAACCGACGTAACATTGCGCTAAACAAAGATTATACGTAACTTGCGCATTCAAATACATCTTATACTATGGCCAGTTTCTTACAAGTTGACCGACTAACGAAATCATTCGGCGACCTCGTTCTTTTTCAAGATCTTACCTTCGGCATTTGCGAAGGGGAGCGTATCGGGTTGATCGCAAAAAACGGAAGCGGTAAAACAACGTTACTAAATATTATCGCCGGTCGCGAAGGATATGACGCCGGCAATGTGGTATTCCGACGCGATCTTCGGGTAGGATACCTCGATCAGGATCCTTACCTTCAGGAGGGACTGACGGTGCTTCAAGCATGTTTCAATACAGACAGCGATGTGGTGAAAACCATTGCTGCGTATGAAGAGGCTCTCGCACATAACGATACCAAAGCGCTCGAAGATCTGCTTCATAAAATGGATCTTTACAAAGCTTGGGATTATGAACAACGTATCAAACAGATTCTTTCGCAACTCAAGATCACAAATTTTGATCAGAAAGTGGAAGAGCTTTCCGGAGGTCAGCGCAAGCGTGTTGCTTTGGCCAACGTGCTGATTTCTGAACCGGAATTGTTGATACTCGATGAACCTACCAACCACCTCGATTTGGAAATGACCGAGTGGCTTGAAGGGTATTTGAGCCGTTCGCGCGTGGCGCTGCTGATGGTTACACACGACCGTTACTTTCTAGACCGTGTCTGCAATGAGATCATTGAGATAGACCGAAAACAGTTGTTCACGTATAAAGGCAATTACAGTTATTACTTAGAGAAGAGACAGGAACGTGTAGATTCGATGAATACGGAGATTGAACGCGCTAATAATCTTCTTAAAACAGAATTGGAGTGGATGCGTCGGCAACCGCAGGCGCGCGGAACAAAAGCCAAATACCGCGTAGATGCATTTTATGATTTGGAGGAGAAGGCGAAACGCGACCGTGAAACGGGAAACGTGCAACTGAATGTAAAAGCTTCTTACATCGGTTCTAAAATCTTCGAAGCCGAACACGTTTATAAAAGTTTCGGCGATTTGAAGATATTGGAAGATTTCAACTATGTCTTTTCCCGTTATGAGAAGATGGGAATCGTTGGAAATAACGGAACAGGGAAATCCACATTCATCAAGATATTGATGGGACAGGTGTCTCCCGATGCCGGAAAAATCGATGTGGGTGAGACGGTTCGTTTCGGTTATTATAGCCAAGACGGACTTAAGTTTGATGAGAATATGAAGGTGATTGATGTTGTGCGTGACATCGCAGAAGAAATCTCGTTGGGCGATGGCAACAAACTGAGTGCTTCACAGTTCCTTCAACATTTCCTTTTCGCACCCGAAACACAGCATAATTACGTTTATAAGTTGAGCGGTGGAGAGAAACGTCGACTCTATCTATGTACCGTTCTAATGAGTAACCCCAACTTTTTAGTACTCGATGAGCCTACCAACGACTTGGATATCATGACGCTGAACGTATTGGAGGAGTATCTTCGTAGCTTTAAAGGGTGTGTGATCGTCGTATCGCATGACCGTTACTTCATGGATAAGGTAGTGGATCACTTGATGGTTTTCCGTGGCAATGCACAGTTGAAAGATTTTCCGGGTAATTATACCGATTACCGCGAATGGAAAGAGATCACCGAAGCGAAGGAAAAGGCAGAAGCAACAGAAAAAGCGAAGAAGGACGCATCTAAAAATACCACTTCCGCTCCCGCACCGAAAGCGGTGAATGAACAGAAACGAAAACTGTCATTTAAAGAGAAACGTGAATTTGAGGAGTTGGAAACGTTGATTCCGCAACTCGAGGAGGAGAAAAACCTGCTTGAGGGTGAGATGAGTAGCGGGTTGCTTTCAACTGATGAACTGATAGCAAAATCCAACCGCGTAAGCGAATTGATTGATCTGATCGATGAGAAAACCATGCGTTGGCTTGAATTGAGTGAATTAGCCTGATCGGAATTAAGCTATTGAAGAAGTAGTTTTATTTATATATATTTATATATAGGAAGAGCCCGGAATATTGCCGGGCTCTTCCTATATAAATTAATCTGTTATCAGTTGGGTTACTTGCTTGTAAAATTCTTCATTTTCTCCGATATAAGTTAAGACTACCTTACCATGGGGATCAATTAAAATTTTAGAAGGGAACGATACGATTTTATAATCGCTCATTGTTTCCTTCTCCTTTTCGGAGTTGCACATCAGTTGTACCCAGGGGAGTTCTTTCTTCTCCACCATTTTCTTCAATTCATTCTGATCGGCGTTACAAGCTACACCTACTATTTCTAGGCGATCGCGATTTTCACCATAGTACACTTTCATTGCCTCAAACCCCTGAATACATGGACCACACCAGAGAGCCCAAAAGTCGAGAATCACCCATTTTCCCCGGAAATCGGCTAGTTTCTTGGTAGCCCCTTCCAGTGCGTTCAGTTCAAAGTCTGGTGCTGTTTTCCCTACCAAATCTGAAGTCTTTCCCATTCGCTGTTTCTGGAATTGGATCCAGTAATTTTCCATTTTATCGATTTGGGATTTAAAAATTCCTTGTCGCATAGGTTCCGGAATAGAGGGGAGTAACTCCACGAAATCTTTTCCGTTCAGATCCGGCAAAAGGAATGAGGAGAGTAGATCTTCAGAATGATTCACTACATACTCTTTTTTGATCTCTGTCATCAGGCTTATTTGCTTGCGGCACAAATCCGCTAATTCTATAAACCGTTTACCCTGGACAAATCCGATCAACGCATTTAACGAATCCAATTGTATCCGATGTGGCAAACAGCGATTTTCAATCTCAGCGAACTTCGTTGAAAAATCAGAGCCCGAAGCATGATACACCAATCCCCTCGGTGTAATTTCTCCCGAAATAGACAATGCGGAGTCAGGCATCAATATGGCTTGAATACTGTAGGCCTGCGTAGTCCCCACTCCCCACGCCTGTTTTAAAGAATCCGGCATCGGAATCTCGTCTCGCTCCGCCCACATCGTTACCGACGTCAACTGATGTGGAATATCTAGCGTTACTTTACCGTTTTCCGCTTTTACGCGCTCATGTTCCGTGTAAGAAGCTTTGTAATCGTAAGATCGGATCACGATTGTCTCGTTACCCCATCCTTTCACGAAAGCGGTCATCCGAGGGTGTGTCTGTGCCGATAATTCCAACACCGATACAGCTAAAGTAAAAATGCAGGCAATCTTTTTCATGGTATTATATTTGGTTAAAGCTTGACGCTTTTAGAGCGACTTTTCTTTGATTCGTTATGCATACGGTCTACAGAAGTCACAACATACTTGTATTTAGTGCGGCCGTCATCATAAGGAAGCAGGTAGTTCGTTTCCCGGGTAGTAGCCACCAGATTGCTGCTTTTCTCCAGATCGATCTTTTCGTCCTCTTCGAAACGATAAATGCAATAATAAACCTGTTTTTGCATTTCATCTTTGGTATCGCGACGTTTCCAACTCAGTTCATAGCCATTCTGGGTCCATTTCGCTTTTACTCCTTTCACCTTTTTCGGTGCATCCTGGTCAAGGTGGGAGTAAGCCGGGATAAGGGCCGGATTTACATGGTATTTCTTTTTCAGTGCCGATGCTATCTTATGTTCGTTGTTTGCAATCTGATATCCGTACCAAAAGCAGTTTCCATCAATAGAGGAAAGGGTCCGCGATAATTTCATCTTCTCTGCAAAGTGCGAATCGGAGGAGGTTAGGTTCAACTTATCATCCAATGATCGCTCGATACTTTGACCGATGTACATGTGGCGATCGTTTGCATGTTGATTCCACCATTTGATGAGGGTTGTGTAATCGGCAGCTTTATGTCCGATCTCCCAATACAACTGAGGCAGCATGTAATCCACCCATCCCTCTTCGGTCCAGCGCAGTACGTCTGCGTACAGATCATCATAGTTCTGCAACCCTCTGGTTTTGCTGCCGTTCGGATCGCTGCTCTGATTCCGGTAGATGCCGAAGGGACTAATACCGAAGCGTACCCACGGTTTAATTCCTTTAATATCTTCATTCAATCCCTTAATGAGAATATTCACGTTTTGACGCCGCCAGTCGTTGCGTTGATTCGCCGCGAATCCCATCTTCTTTCTGTATTGCTCGAAGGTATCCTGATCGGGAAATTCAACGCCGCTGATCGGATACGGATAGAAATAATCATCCATATGAATTGCATCCACATCATAGCGTGTCACGATATCCTTTACAACCTCGCGGATGAATTTGCGAGATTGAGGCAAGCCCGGATCAAAATAGATCTTATCGCCGTATTCTACAAACCATCCGGGATTACGATTGTAAATATGATTAAAAGTAAGTGTTTCGTTTTTAGAAGTTGTCACACGATAAGGGTTAAGCCATGCATGAAACTCCATGTTGCGTTTATGACACTCTTCAATCAGAAAAGCCATCGGATCCCAGGCCGGAAGCGGAGCTTTACCCTGACGGCCTGTAAGGAAACGACTCCACGGCTCTAATTTAGAAGGGTAGAATGCGTCCGCAGCAGGACGAACTTGAAAAATAATGGCATTTATACCCGTTTGCCGTAGCTGGTCTAAAAGAGCTGTCAGGTAATTCTGAAGTTCCGCCTTATTCATGGAAGCATACTGTCCCTGATAGACAGTCTGTAACCATGCACCGCGAAATTCCCTTTTCGGAGCTTCCTGGGCATTACTGTTAAAGGCGCCGGCCAGCAGCATCGAGAGGCAAATGGTTTTAAGTCTCTTCATTACAATGTGATGTTTGATTCTTTCGTTTGTTTCTATTTTTAGGAAAACAAAGATAGGATAATCCGCTCAAGAATGAAAAAAAGAGTAAAATACTCTTTTGAATGGTTTAGATATAATGTAAATTTATAGAAGACATTTTATCACATCCTTTCCGGTAGCCACCGAAAAGGGTTGGTAAGGAGAAGCTACCGATTAGAAACCCTCAAAAACGAATGCATATGATTCTAATTGCAGATAGCGGTTCTACGAAAACCGATTGGTGCGTAGTCCGGGACGGAAAGATGGTAAAGAAGCTGCATACTTCGGGATTAAATCCTTTCTATCAGTCGGAAGAAGAGATATCCGATGTGATTGAAAAAGAACTCACACCTCAGATAGAAGGGGTTGCGCCCGAACGTATTTTCTTTTACGGTGCCGGATGCGCTTTTCCTGAAAAGAATCGTGCGATTGAGAACGCGCTGCTTCATTTTTTTCAAAACGCACAGTGTGAAGTGAATAGCGACCTACTGGCTGCTTGTCGCGGTTTATTGGGAAGGTCTCCCGGCGTTGCATGCATCCTTGGCACCGGTTCGAATTCCTGTTATTATGACGGAGAGGAGATCGTTTCTCACATCTCTCCTTTGGGATTTATCCTAGGCGATGAAGGAAGTGGTGCGGCTCTCGGAAAAAGGTTGGTGGCAGACTGTCTCAAAAATCAATTGCCGGATGAACTCAAAGATAAATTTCTTTCCCATTTCAAAACCACTCCTGGAGAGATTCTGGATCATGTTTACCGTTTGCCATTCCCGAACCGTTATCTAGCGTCTCTCTCCACTTTTCTGGGCCAGCATATCGATGAGCCGGAATGTTATGATATCGTTCATGATGCATTTGTAGATTTTTTTGAACGCAATGTGCTTCAATATGATTTCTCTGACGAACTTCCGGTTAATTTTACAGGTTCCGTTGCTTTCTTTTATCAAGAAATTCTCGAAAGAGTAGCCGCGGAATACGGTTTGTGGATTGAGAAAATTGAACGTACTCCCCTCGAAGGACTTGTGCTTTATCATGCGTCAGAACAAAAGAATTAGTTTGAATTAAAAAATATAACACTTAAAATTTATTAACGAACATCCTTCTCGGAAAGAAAATGCTAATTTTCGACAAAATTAAATCTTCTCATTATGTCTTACGCCTTAATTCTAATAATCATCGGATTATACTTTCTGATGTTATTCACCGTCTCTTATTTTACGGGTCGGAAGTCCGACAATAATGCTTTCTTCGTAGGTGATCGTAAATCTCCCTGGTATGTAGTTGCGATAGCGATGATCGGTACCTCGATCTCTGGGGTGACTTTTATTTCGGTTCCGGGTTGGGTGGCTACAACACAATTCTCTTACCTGCAAATGGTATTGGGATTTGTGGCGGGATATTTTGTGATTGCATTTTTACTCTTACCGCTCTATTACCGGCTCAATTTGCTTTCGATTTACGGTTATCTCGAAAAACGGTTCGGTATGAGTTCTTACCGCACCGGTTCTGTATTCTTTTTGATTTCCAAGATGCTTGGTGCCGGAGTCAGAATGTATCTGACTGCTTTGGTTTTACAGATCGTACTTTTTGACCAAATGGGCATAAGTTTTGCAACCAATATTATCCTTACGATGATCGTAGTTTGGCTCTACACATTTAGGGGAGGAGTTAAAACGCTCGTTTGGACCGATCTTATACAAACCTTATCGCTACTTTTAGCTGTGGTTTTGTGCATCTTTTTTGTCTGCCGTCAGTTGAATCTCGATTTTGGAGGATTGTTCGAGACCGTCGTCCAAAGTGAAAATTCAAAGGTGTGGTTTTTTGATGACAGTAACGACAAACGTTATTTTTGGAAACAATTCTTGGCCGGAATGTTTACAACAATTGCCATGACGGGACTTGATCAAGACATGATGCAGAAGAACTTGAGTTGCAAGAATATCCGTGATGCACAGAAAAACGTACTTTCATACGGGGTGATGTTTTTGCCAGTGAATCTGCTATTTCTAGCACTGGGAGTTATTCTCTATATCTTTGCCGATGCGCAGGCGATCCTTCTGCCGGAGCGATCCGATGAGGTTTTTGCCTTATTGGCTACACGCGGGTATCTGCCTCAGATTGTAGGGATACTTTTTGTGATGGGGCTGATCGCTGCCGCTTTTTCCAGTGCGGGATCCGCACTGACTGCGCTGACAACCTCTTTTACGATCGACATTTTAGGAGCGAATAAACGAGAGGAGGGACGCCGATTGATGCGTACAAGAAGTTTCGTGCACGTGGGTAATACGATAATCATGGCCGTTTTGATCTATTGCTTCAAGTTGCTGAATAATACCAGTGTGATCGACGCGGTGTACATTCTTGCAAGTTACACGTACGGCCCGTTATTGGGAATGTACGTGTTTGGCCTGTTTACAAGTTTCCGAATCCGCGACCGGTTCGTACCCGTTGTAGCGGTTCTATCACCGGTTCTGTGCTATATTCTCAGTGTGAATTCAGCCCGTTGGTTTAACGGTTATCAGATCGGTTACGAACTGTTGATTATCAATGGAGCCATCACTTTTCTGGGATTGCTACTCCTTACAAAAGGGCGGTATGCTTCAATTGCCGTCGCAAATAAATTCAAATAACCGATCTTTCCGATCTTTTCATTGGCGTGGAGTCACTTACATTGAATCATTTGGTGACTCCTTGTTACCCTCGCAAGGAGCACAGTAAGGACTTGGACGCTTTCCTCTCAATGTTGGTTTGATCAAAAGACGAAGCGACGAGTTGTAAGTGAAATAATTCACAACCCAATTGATAAAAGTAACGATTTTATTACGTATTCCTACCAAAGTCAACAGGTGTACCAACAACCACATCCACCATGCGAATCTTCCCGCAAACTTGTGTATTTTTAAATCCACAACGGCACGGTTTCGACCTATGGTTGCCATGCTACCCTTATCATAATAACTGAAAGCGTGAGTTAAACTCTTTTCCTTTAGGTTTTTCGCCAAATTGGTCGCCTGTTGAATCGCTACCTGTGCAACCTGCGGATGTCCGTATGGGGTTTCGGCCGTAAGCATGATGCAGCAATCGCCTATTGCGTAGATATGCGGATGGTCAATTAACTGATTGTATTCATTCACTTTTAAACGGTTCGAAGGACCATACACGTCGCTTCTTAATCCCGGGAATTGGAATCCTTCCACACCTGCGGTCCAGATTAAGGTATCGGTCAAGATCTGATCTCCCTTCGTAGTGGTTACCACATTGCCGTCATAATCAGAAATACCTGTATTCAACATCAGCTCAACTTCAAGTTCCTGCAGAAACTTCGCTGATTTGCGACTGGCCGTATCGCTCATGGTACGCAGCACTTTATCTGTTGCTTCAATCAACAAGATTCGCACTTCATCGGGGTTGATTTCCGGATATTCCCTAGGGATCACATATTTTTTCAATTCGCCCAGTGCACCGCTCACCTCCACACCAGCCGGTCCCGCACCACTTACCACAAACGTAAGCATCTTCTTACGGGAGTTCAAGTCATTGCACTCTCCCGCCTTTTCCAAACAAAGAAGAATCTGATTACGCAACAGCAATCCCTCAGAGGTAGTTTTTAATGTAAAACTGAAGTCCTTCACTTGTTGCATGCCGAAAAACTTGGTGGTCACACCTGTGGCAATCACCAACTCATCGTAGAAAATCTCTTCTGTATCTGTTACGATCTTATGAAAATCCGGATCGATAGAAAGCACATCGCCATACCGATAATGAATGTTATCGGCTTTCCAGAACTCCTTACGAAGCGGAAAGCAGATCGCTCCCGGTTCCAGACCGCATGAAGCGATCTGATAGAAAAGAGGTGCAAACTCATGATAGTTGTGTTTGTCGATTATCGTTACCTCATACGAAGTATTTTTCATGAGTTTGGCGAGTTTCAGTCCGGCAAAACCGGCACCTAGAATTACCAATTGTTTTTTCTGTTGCGGATTCTTCTCCTCTTTGGTCATAGCGCTCCGGTTCTTAAAAGATTACTTATTTTATTTATACAGATAATTCATCTTATTGTTTTGGAAATAGCTGAAAATTAATGCAGTGGAAATATTTTTATTTTGACTGTAACCTATTTTAATATTTATCGCTCCTTTACTCCAAACTATTTAAAAGAGATGTTGTTCTATATTAAAAATACAAACCATCCGGTTTCTTACACAGAAAGGATGGTCTTCACATCAAAATTTAAAAAGTATGAATAAGATGTACTTTGGCACAAGTTTGTTGCTCGCTTCACTTCTTGTGATTCCTGCACAAATGGATGCTCAGGGAAGAAAGAAAGCGAAAAGCGGAAAGACTTCACCTGCAGAGATGATTTTTTTATCTCCGGAAAACCCGGACGATACAGTGATTATTGAAATATTTAATGAGAATGCACCCAAGGCCTTTTCTGCACCAGGCGCTCCCCGTTTCGCCCTCATTGGAAAGGAACGCAAGTTTTATCTCGGAATAGGGGGATATGTGAAGGGAACGGCTTCTTTCGATTTCTGTAATCCCATTACCAATCCGATTTATTTCACAACCAGCCAGATTCCGATGAATAATGCTCCGGGGAATGGCGGACTTTTCAATTTGAGTGCCGGAACCAGTAACGTGTTCTTTAACTTCGTCGGAATGCCGAACGCAGAATATCCTATTGGGGCGTACATTAACTTCAGTTTCGCAAATGGCAATTACGACTTGGATTTACAATATGCCTACGTGAAATGGGCCGGATTCAAGATCGGATACGATTTCTCCTTATTTGCAGATCTGAATGCCGGACCGAATACCATCGACCAAGAGGGTCCCTCTTCATGGCCGGCCGTATCGAATCCACAGATGAACTACACCTATACGCGGAATAACTGGAGTTTTGCAATCGGTGCGGAACTGCCGATGACTGCCTCCACCACCAATGCCTATACGGCAAGTGTGAATCAACGCATACCTGCAATTCCTGCATACATCCAATATGCATGGGATCAGGGGAATAGTACGGTTCGTTTGGCAGGTTTATTCCGAAATATGCAATATCGGGATTTGATCAAGGACAAGAATTACAATAAGGTGGGCTGGGGCGTTCAGTTAACCGGAACGTTGCAAACCTGTAAATACCTCTCTTTGTATTATCAGGGTGTATATGGCAAGGGAATCTCAAGTTTCATTCAAGATTTGAATGGTCTGGATTTAGATCTTGTTCCGGATGAAAAGGAACAGGGCAAATTGAAAAGCGTTGAAATGTGGGGCGCATTCGCCGGTTTCCAAATAAATTTCACAAAAAATGTGTTTTCGAATCATGCGTATAGCCAGGTTAGGAATTATGCCGATCGCTATTCGAACGGCACAATCCCTTGGGATGAGCAGTATCGCTATGCCCAATATCTGGTTAATAATGTGATGTGGAATTGTACGTCAAACATACAACTCGGTCTGGAATATCTGATGGGTCGTAAAACAATCATGAACGGAACAAGCCGCTCTGACCACCGTATCCAGACAATGGTCAAATTCAGTTTCTAAAGATCCTTTTAAGGCGTACCTCTCTCCTGAAGTGTACGTCGGATTCTTTCGCGCACGCTCAATCCCGTACTGTCTACGGGACTTGTTCGTGCGCTTTTTCGTAAATCTTTGAACTTCGGTTTGGTGATTTTAAATTTAAAATCATCCATGTTCCCCTTTACATCCACGCCCACTTTGAACGGAATAGGAGAGTCCAACAATGAGATGTGGTAATCGAAAGTCATATCGATGTTGTGTTTACCACCGACAGCGGCCAAATAACGGTCCATTCCAATCAAGAAGGGGTAGATCTCGATCTGTCCGTTGCGAACTAAAAGATCCACTGAAACACTGTCAATCACGTTTCGGTTCTTATTCTTAAAGCGGAGCATTTTTGAAATTTCCGAGAATGTTTCTCCATCCATCAAGACCAATGAATCTCCTCGAACCTTTGCGGCAGCCTGAATCGAAGGAATTACCGGCATCAGATCTGCTCCTAATTTTGTTTCGGCGGCAATTCTGAAATTCACCATTCCGTCGAGAGAGCGAAGCATTGGAACCAACGTGTCAAGGGCCGGGATGAAATCAACCAGTTTACCCACTTGGATATCTTTCATCGTCAGATCGAAACCGGTATAAGCACTTTTGTTGTCTTTCGCTTTATACACCAACGTGGTGATCATATCGGCAGCCATCGTATGGAGTTTTAAATCCGCTAACTCAATACTTTGGTTACGGATCGTCATGTCTCCCAAAATGTTTTCAATCTCCATCGTGCCGAATTTCACCTTTTTAATGTCAGTCGACAATACAAAATCGATCTTGTCGGGTACGATGAAGACCGAAGCCGAATCGGATGAGGTTTTAACCTGTTGATCATCCGTTTGTTGTTCGTGGGATGCAGGTTGTGACGCAAGTGCGTCCATCAACTGGTTGCAGTCGATGAACCGGGAGTTTACCTCCATTTTGCCCATTAGGGTACCTGCGTGAAAGAACGTTTCTTTTAGGTTCTCCAGTTTACCCGAAAGCATCAGGTCTGAGTCTCCGATCTTAATTGCGGCGCGATTCAGAACAAAGCGGTCTTCCTCCAATGTGATTTTTGAAACGGGCATTGAAATCGGTAACGGAAACAACGGCGAGAACAGTTCGAGCGAAGCGAATCCGATGCTGCCGGTGGATATCCAATGTTTAGCAAGATTCTTGTTTTTAATGCTTTCCAGAACGAATCCGGCTTGACGAAGGGATGCGGTATGCGATCCTGCCGTTACGAAAAGCGAGTCGAATTTTAAATCGGAATAGATTACCGGCGTTTTTGGATCGACTGCTGAAGGAGCCAATCGCAGCGTGGTTTTTGCCGCCCCTGAACGAAAACGAATCGTATCCGCCATCTCAATATTCAATTCGGAATAGCCTAGTGTACCCTGGATGGTTGCGATTGCCGTAGTATCTTTGAGCGGCGATGTTTTCAGGTGTAATGCCGTTTTTCCCATCTGTGCCTTCAATTGTTTCAGCTGAAGGTCAAGACCGTCGAAGCCTACGATTCCATTCAAAAGGTTACTTCCCTGCAGGGAAGTTTCATCCTTTACATTCGCCCCGAAAGTACAACCGGCCTGTTTTATGCGTAAATCGAAAGTGTCTGCCGGATGAACCAAAAATAGATCTTCCGTTTTAAGATATCCGTTCAGGTCAAGACGTCCCCAATCCTCTCTTTTCAAATCAGAAATACGGATTTTGCTATGCAGTTCGGCCGTAAGATTGCCGCCGAAAAGCACCCCTTCCTGCAGCGGAAAGGTGTTCGAGAGTTCGGTGAAGTTTATGTTGGTTTTTACGTCGGATGTGATGCGCGGATCGGTGAGTGGATTTTCAATAGAGGCCTTCGCAGAGATTTCCGATGATGCACCTTTGAAATGAAACGAATTCAATGTGATTCGAGAGTTATTTTTCTGCATCAGATCGATGTTGGCATTCAGATCCAAATCGAGTTGATCCACCCCATAAGGCATTCCCGCATAGTGGAATTTGCCATTTTCAATCTCGGTCTGAAACGAGAGTACGGGCATCGTCTCTTTACCATAATTGCCTTTCAGCGATCCGGTAAGGGTTACTTTGCCGTCTGCCTTTACATCCGTTGCTTCTTTCACGATGGATGCCGGGATCAGTTTAAGTACGGTTTCAAGAGAGGGAACCTGAAGTCCGAAATGAAGATTCATCCCTAAGGTATTGGTAAGTGTATCACCTTGGAAGTCTCCCTGCGCTCCAATTTTAATGCCGTTGATTTCAAAAACAGTTTTATCCAACGTATAGTGATGATTCTCGCGATCTGCCAGAATTCGGGTATCGGCGATAAACCCCATTTTATTCAATAGAAGTTTTCCTTCTTGCCACACCAAGATGTTGCGGGTATCCAAGTGAAGTTGCAATTCGCTTCGTTTCTCGGAAAGCGAGCCTTTAAGCGAAAAATTCACGTTACGAAGGTCGGTGAACAGCGCACTTGAACGGTCATCAAAGGTGATATTGGCATTGTTGATCTCTATTTTGCCAATCTCTACCGAAGGAAGCGGTGCCGTTCCGATCGAATCGTTTTTACGCTCACTCGAATCGTCCGTGGAAGAGATCGGTTTGACGATGTCCCAATTCGCATTACCCTGTTCGTTGATAGAGGCGTAGATGGTAGCATTGTCAAAAGAGATCTTGCCGATATGGATGTTGTTGTGCAGCAGGAATGCCAATGGTCTGACAGTTAGTAATGTAGATTCGAAAGAGAGCAGCGTGTCTTGTTGAGTACTGATAGCCCCTTTGTTCAGACGCACTCCGAATTCGGGGAAGGTACTGAAGAATGTGAGATCGATACTTTCGCATTCAATTTCCGCATTGAGGTATTTCCTCGCTTCGCCGAGAACAAGGGGAGTGAATTTTGCAGGAGTAACGATGAAATTCAGTACAAACGCAATAACCGAAAAAAGTAACAATATGATTGAACCAGTGGTCAAAAGGGAATATTTCAACGCTTTCTTCCAGCGTTTCGTAATTCTCAAGAATGCAGTCATCGAATAATGTTTAGGTTATAATGAGATGATTTAGAAAAAAATATTTTCAATGTCGCAAAAATAGGGTGAAGCGTAGTGGTATCAAATGAATTTGTGAAAAATAAACACAAAAATCATATAAAGAGGAAGATGGGAAAAGGGGAAGATTTTTAAGGAAGAAGCAGCTGATAACAAATGAAATCGCCATAGCTCCCCTAAAGTTGAGTAACCCAACGGAAGGTATATTAATGGCGCATTTATACCTTGATGTTAAAGATAAACTATATACAAATGAAATCGCCATAGCTCCCCTAAAGTTGAGTTACCCAATGGAAGGTATATTAATGGCGCATTGACCTTGATGTTAAAGATAAACTATATACAAATGAAATATTATACTAAATTTGTAGAATAAAATTTGCGATTTCTTTGGAAAACTTAATCTTTGGATTTCTTTCCGAAGGGTCAGAAATGAGTCTGTTAAAGTTACCTCCCAATAAATGGAAGTAAACAGAATAGGACTCAAGGAATAATTTAGAACAGCTTTTAATAAAGGTGCCCTTATTATTGAATTCATCTGTATGATTTAATAAAGTGAACTCGGAAAACCTCCAAAAGTGAAGTGTTTTCCGGGATTCGGGTAATAAAAATTAATTAGGTATGAAAAAGAAAAGTTTTGTAGTTTATGCTTTGTGTGCGTCATTTTTGTTGACAGGATGCGGAACAATGAGTAATCTGGAAAAAGGAATGGTTATTGGCGGTGGTTCAGGTGCTGCTGCAGGAGCCGGAATCGGCGCATTGATTGGAAAAGGTAAAGGTGCTGCTATCGGTGCGGCTGTCGGTGCAGCCGTAGGAACAGGTGCCGGCGCATTGATCGGTAAAAAAATGGATAAGAAAAAACAGGAACTGGAGTCGATTCAGGGTGCACAGGTAGAAACGGTTACCGATGCAAACAACCTGCAGGCCGTAAAAGTGACATTCGAAAGTGGAATCCTTTTCCCTACGAACAGCTCTACTTTAAGCACGGCTTCAAGAAATGCGTTGACTGAATTCGCAAGCAAACTGAAAGATATTCCGGATACAGATTTAACTATCCAGGGACATACCGACAATACCGGTTCACGTGAAATCAATGAAAAGTTATCCAAAGCACGTGCTCAGGCCGTAGGAAACTTCCTTCGTTCCAAAGCAATTTCAGGGTCACGTATCAGCGAAGAGGGATTGGCTTACGATGCTCCCGTTGCGGATAACGCTACAGCTGCCGGTCGTGCTCAGAACCGTCGCGTAGAGATCTATATCACTGCAAATGAGGAGATGATCCGCAAAGCGGAAGCTGGAAATCTATAAGAATAAAACATACCTTCGCGGTAGGTTTTCAATAAAGGGGCTGTCTAAAACAAATCGTTTTAGACAGCCCCTTTTATTTACCACACATGAGTTGGTAATGATGGGACTTGAATCCCGAAACACCTTCATTGTTAAAGGATGCCGAGCGAATCTCATCGGAATCCTGTAATTTATTCCGGAGAAACACCTTATGGCTTGCGCCAAGGCGGTGGCGCGACCGAAGCAAGGCCTTGGTTCGGTCGAAGCACCGCCTTGCTTCGACCGAACCAAAGCGGTGACGAATCAATCCTTGTTTTATGCATTTGACATACAGTGTATTGCGTTGAGATAATGCAGTATTGTATTTTGATTTAAACATAAGAAGTAAAGTTTAATGCGATCGTTCAGACTTGTAAAAGCGGTAAAAAGAGGATATCCTAGAAAAAGAGGCAGTCTAATTCATCCCATTTTAAACCAATCCACCTAAACATTGTTATATTTTTAACTGATGATGTCTATACGGGTATTTCAAGGATTCTAAATCACTGAAGTATTTCACAGAACGGGTAAGAAATAACAACGAAGCTTCAAATAATATGGAAAAGAAATCGGATATCGGATTAGTCGGATTAGCCGTAATGGGTGCTAATTTGGCTCTTAATATGGAGAGAAACGGTTATCAGGTAACCGTTTATAACCACTCTCCCGAAAAAACCGAAAAGTTTATGCAGCACGAGGGGAACGGACGCAATTTCGTTGCTGCCTACACGCCTCAGCAATTGGTGGAATCGCTTGAGCGTCCGCGAAAGATTTTTTTAATGATTAAGGCGGGTGATCCTGTCGATCAAATGATTGACGCCCTTTATCCATTGATGGATTTCGGCGATTTGATTATCGACGGCGGAAACTCCTATTACAAGGATACGGAAAGACGCTGTCAGTTCTTGAGTAATAAAGGACGTTTGTTTATTGGATGCGGTGTTTCAGGAGGCGCCGAAGGGGCACTTTGGGGTCCGGCGATGATGCCGGGTGGAATGTCCGAAGCGTGGCCGTTGGTGCGAGAAATGTTCCAAAAGATCTCTGCGAAAGCTCCGGACGGCTCTCCTTGTTGCGAATGGATCGGTCCGGGCGGTTCGGGACATTATGTGAAGATGATTCACAATGGAATCGAATATGGCGATATGCAGTTGATTGCTGAAACGTATTACATGCTTAAAAACCTCTTTGGGTATTCCAATCAAGAAATGGCACATATCTTTCGGGAATGGAATCAAGAGGAATTGTCAAGCTATCTGATAGAGATAACTGCTGATATCCTTGATTTTAAGGAGTTGGACGGTAAATACCTGGTTGATATGATTCTCGATACGGCCGGTCAGAAAGGTACCGGACGCTGGAGCGTGGAGAGTGCCCTTCAAGAGGGTATTCCGCTAACGGTGATCGCTGAGGCGGTTTTCCAGCGCGGTTTGTCTTTCCAGAAAGAGGAACGTGTGGACCTGTCTTATGCCTATCCGCGTGAAACGATCACCGTAAAAGGGTCGAAAATTCACATCGAAGAACTTGAAGCATCGCTTTACGCTTCTAAATTGATCTCCTATGCACAGGGATTCGTACTGATGCGCAAAGCATCCGAAGATTACCGCTGGGATCTTGATTTCGGTACGATTGCCGCAATCTGGCGCGCAGGCTGCATCATTCGCTCCGTATTTCTGGATAAAATCAGGGAAGCATACCGGCTGAATCCCCATCTGAAGAACCTTATGGGCGATCTGTTCTTTATGGATGCGCTTAAAAAAGCGTTGCCTTCTTGGAAACGGATCGTATCGCTGGCGGCAGAACATGAACTCTCATTACCGGCACACAGTTCGGCTCTGAACTATTTTTACAGCATCACAACGGAAACACTTCCATCCAATCTAATTCAGGCCCAACGTGATTACTTCGGTGCTCATATGTTTGAAAGAGTGGATGCCGAACGCGGTCAGTTCTATCATGTAGACTGGCAGTCAAAATGAGAGAAGAAAAAATGAATAAACCGGATTCCTATATTCTTGTTATTTTCGGTGCGTCGGGTGACTTAACCAGTCGTAAATTACTCCCTGCATTGTTTAAATTGTTCTGCAGAGGGATGATGCCCGATAAATTCGCTGTACTGGGCGTTTCCCGTACATCATTTACCGACGACACTTTCCGCGATAAGGAGCAGACCATCCTGGAGGCAACGTTGACGAATAGTCAGGAAAAAGGGATGATCGGTGCGTTTTTCTCCCATCTTCATTACTTGAGGATGGATACGAAGGATGCGAAATCGTACGACCTGCTTACCAATAGATTGGATGAACTAACTCTGAAACTGGAGATTCCACCCAATTATCTTTTCTATCTTGCTACTCCGCCCGCCATGTATTCGGTTATTCCGAAGTGTTTGGCGGAACAGGGACTACAGAAGGAGAGGAACGGTAAGTATTGGCGTCGCATCATAGTGGAGAAACCATACGGACGGGATCTTAAATCGGCTTTGGCACTTGACAAACTGATGACCTCCATTTTTAAGGAGTCGCAAATTTACCGGATAGACCATTATCTGGGGAAGGAAACGGTGCAGAACATTATGGTATTCCGTTTTGCCAATGGTATCTTCGAACCGTTATGGAATCGCAACTACATCAATTACATTGAGATCACTGCCGTTGAAAATATGGGGGTGCTCGATCGTGCCGGTTATTACGATTCCGCCGGTGCATTACGCGATATGGTGCAGAATCACCTCATGCAGTTGCTTGGCGTCACAGCCATGGAGCCACCCGCCCAGTTTAACGGAACCATGTTTCGTGATGAGATACATAAGGTGCTTCGTTCACTCAAGCCGATTCCTGAATCAGAAGTTCAGGACTATGTGGTTCGGGGACAATATACAGAAGGAGATACACTCAAAGGTCATATAAAAAGTTATCGTGAGGAAGCCAATGTTTCACCCGAATCACGCACGGAAACATTTGTTGCTCTGAAAGTCTTTATCGATAATTGGCGCTGGAGCGGCGTTCCTTTCTATATCCGAACCGGAAAAGCCATGCCGACGAAGGTTTCCGAAATCGTAGTGCATTTCAATGCTACACCTTATCAGATGTTTGAAAAACAATGTTCAGGCAATTACTGTAATAAGTTGATAATACGCATTTTGCCAGATGAGGGGATTCAACTCCAATTCGGATTGAAACTGCCGGGTAGCACGTTCGATGTGAAGCAAGTGACGATGGATTTTAAATACGAGGATATTCTTCATGTGGCCCTTCCGGAAGCATACGAACGCCTTTTGCTCGATTGTATGTTGGGTGATCCGATGCTTTATTCGCGCACGGACTCTGTAGAAGCTTCTTGGCGATACATCCAGCCGATTTTGGAAGCATGGGAAAATAATCCGGCTATTCCGCTTTATGGCTATTCTGCAGGTACGTGGGGACCGTTGGAACAGAATAACCTCATGACAAAGGGACGTACATGGACCAATCCTTGTAAGAACCTGACGAATGCGGAGAAATATTGTCTTTTGTAAACCGATTATGAAAATAATAATAAACGATACGCCAAAAGATACTTATGTGGCTTTGACTGAAGCGATGTCAGAGGTATTTAAGAAAATTCACGATCGCGATGTGTTTCTCGCCGTTTCAGGGGGAAACACACCGGCTCGTCTTTTCGATCTTTGGGTTTATAAATATGAACATCAGATTGACTGGCACCGCGTCCAGATCTTTTGGGTGGATGAGCGGTGTGTGCCTCCGGGCGATAACGAGAGCAATTACCGGATGACGGTGACCCATTTACTGAGCAAGCTCCCGTTTATGCAGAAACACATTCACCGCATCCATGGCGAAGCATCTCCCCAAGAGGAGGCATTGCGATATGGAGAGATCATACGTAAATTGTTGCCGTGGGAGGAGGGATTACCTGTTTTCGATCTTATCCTGTTGGGGGTGGGAAGTGACGGTCATACGGCATCAATCTTTCCGGACGACCCGGTGCTTTTTTCACAGAACGAAGCGCTGTGTGATCTAGAAACGAAAGTTTGTTACGATACCGAGGAATTCTCTTCGGAAAAACCGGTGTGTCGCGTTACGAGTAAGCCGGATTCCGGACAAAAGCGGGTGACACTCACAATGCCTGTAATTAATAATGCCCGTCACGTATTTGTATTGGTAACGGGTGCCGATAAGCAAGAGGTGCTTTCTCAACTCTTTAATCATACTCCCGTTTCTGCCACTTACCCGGCCTCTTTTGTAAATCCGCGCAGCGGGAAATTGATCTATTTCGTTGATCGGGAGGCTGCTACACCTCCTGTTAAACCGGAATCCTGATGTTTCGTTCTCGCTGATCCCATCCTTTGCCTTATCGAAGTTTGTATCTGTAAGAAATAGCACGTACTTTTGCGCCAATTAAGACAAAAATCTGATGAGCAAAAAGAAAATACAGGATAAAGATGCCTACGGAAAAGGGCTGTTAGCTTACTGGAATGGTAAAAAGTCTGCCAAATTCACGGTTTATAGTGATTTGGCCGAGGTTGAAAAATGGGATATTTCAACTTTTTTCCGTGGTTTTGAGGAGATGCCCGAAGCGGAGCAACTTGCGTTGCAACGCACACGAGGAAGTGTCCTCGATGTGGGTGCAGGTGCGGGAAGTCAGGTGCTGTGGTTGCAGGAACAGGGACATCAGGTAACCGCGCTCGATATTTCTGAAGGAGCAGTAGAGGTGATGCAGGCCAGAGGTGTCAAAGACGCACGCTTACAGGATTTCTTTGCCATGAGCGGAGAGAAGTTCGATACGATATTGCTGATGATGAACGGAGCGGGAATCGTACAGCGAATCGATCGTTTCCCAGAGTTCTTCTCAAAGGCGAAAGATTTACTGCAGGAAGATGGTCGCATTCTTATGGACTCGTCGAATATCATCTATTTATTCATGGAAGAGGATGGATCCGCTTTAATCAATTTGAACTCCGGTTATTATGGCGAGATGGAATACAGAATGGATTTCGAAAATTTCAAAGGAATGCCTTTCGATTGGATTTTCATCGATTTCGATACATTGGCCGAATTGGCAGCACAACATGGTTTCTCTTGTGAAAAGGTGTATGAAGATGAACATTTTCTCTATCTGGCTGAATTGAAACTTGCAAAATAAACGTCTTTTCAAGATTAATCACTCAATACTGAAAAAACACTAATATTCTCTTTTTATAGGGTTTATCGTTGAACCAATGCACCTATAGGCTGTTTTATTAGTAGGAAGCGAGAAAAAGGTATCACTAATTCTCCTTCCGATAATGAACACGAATCTGCAACCGTTTATACAATCGTAAAGGACCTGATTTATAAAAGAAAGTAGGTGTATTTAGATTCAACCTGAGTGATGATAAGTTGAAGTTAGATCGAATAAAGCAAACGAGAGTATTTCTTGAAAGGTTATATTAAAGGACCCTTCCATAATCTAGCCAGAAAGGTTACTCTTTAGTTCAGGATTAGAATTTTACCCCGAACCTTTCTGGTCGGTTTATAATAAAACGAATGTATATTCCTATTTGTAAGGTTCGTGTTCTCTTTTTAGGCCGTTTTATCGTTCGTCGATAGAAAATATACGTTGGTCGATTCTTTTTGGAAGAATCGGCCTTTTTTATCACCTTTATATTGTAATTTTAAGATTCAGTTACTGACCAATCCCGAATTACTTAGGGTGCTGTCCGAAAAGTAAGGAGTTCGTACAGCATCCTGCCGGGCTGGCGGTAGTTATGCGATTCTTGAAATATGATACAAAAAGAAAAATCCTTCCGAATAATAGCGGCATCTGTTCGCTCCTTTTTTATAATTCTCATTGGCTCTGTCGCCCTTTATCTAACCCTTTCTTTCATACTTTCCGGAAAAGAACTTTCCTATATCATGCTCGGTACTCCCGTAGCGGTGGTTATTCTGTTCGCAATGGTTTCTTTGGTCATTTCCGAAGTCTTTCGCTTGCGATCCTTTGATGAGGTATCAGAACTTAAACGGTATACCCGCAGGGAGATGTTGATGGTATTCGGACGAAGTTTTCTGGTGGTAGCTACGGGTTTGCTTCTAGCAATCATCTTTTCTTATCAAACCGAGCATACGGCAGAAGAGAAGGGTGTGAATTATGCATTTTATCTCTTAGACGCTTTTCTGACTCTTTATGCATTGGGAAATATCGTAAAGGGAGAGAAATTGCGAGAAGTTAATTTGCGCAGGGTGCAAAGCGAGAATGCACTTTTAAAAACCCAATTGAATCCCCATTTTTTATATAATACGCTGAATAATATCGATGCTTTGATCTGGATCGCTCCCGATAAAGCGTCGGAAGCGCTTTTGCGACTCTCTTTTCTGATGCGTTATATGACGTATAAAGCGGAACGCAGATTCGTGTCCGTCGGCGAAGAGGTGAATTATATCTCAGAATTCATTGAACTTCAGAAAATGCGTTTCGATAATCGGAATCTTGTGGATTTTAAAGTGGAGATTGCGGATCAATCGCTTCTGATTGCTCCCATGTTGCTGATTCCAATTGTGGAGAATTCCTTCAAACATGCTACGGATAAACATTCCGACGGTGCGATACGGATTGAGTTCAAAGCCGATCACAACGGTTTTGTTTTGAGTACGATCAATGAATTCGATCCTTCGAAGAACCTTTCGAAAGATAAGGAGGGTGGTGTGGGACTCAATTTGATCCGGCAGCGTTTGAAGTTGCTTTATCCGAGTCGCCATGAACTTAAAACAGAGAAAAAGGATAAACGGTATCAAGTTTATCTCAAGGTATGGAATACCCCGATATAATGACTGAACTATTTTTTATTCCCAAAAGTTGAAATATTTCTATGAATCAAATAAAGGTTATTATCATTGAAGATGAACCGCTCGCAAGAATGAAATTGGCCGCTTTCGTGGAGCGTATCCCGGAATTGGTGCTTGAAGCTACGTTTTCGGATGGTAAAAGCGCTCTTGATTACCTCGGAGATGCCGGAGAGCGACTGATATTTCTGGATATCCAGATGGAACGGTTTTCAGGCCTTCAGTTTTTGGAGGCATTGGTGAACCGGCCTAAAATCATAATAACAACCGCCTATGAGCAATATGCGTTGAAAGGGTTCGAATATCAAGTGAGTGATTACCTGTTGAAGCCATACGCTTTCGAACGTTTTCAGCAGGGCGTTCGGAAAGTTCTGCGGGAGATTGAGCTAGAACGGCTGCAATCCCGGAATGAACAGGCTTACATCTTAGTGAAAGCGGAATATAAGATGGAGAAGTTGCCACTGCAGGATATCTTATTTATTGAAGGGATGAAAGACTATCTCCGTTTTCATCTTGAAACACACAAGGTTATGACGTTGAGTAGTTTTACTTCTATGGAACAGCAATTACCTTCCGATCAGTTTCTGCGGATTCATAAATCCTATATGGTCTCGCTATCGAAGATTACTTCGCTTGAGAAAGACGCAGTGATTGTAGGAGGGCATCGTATACCAATCGGGAAAAGCTATCGGGATCAATTTCTTCAGCAACTTAACAAGAAGTAGTTTCAAAACAATAAGAAGTAGATTCAAACCGCTTCTTACATATATGCGAAGTTTTGAGTAACTTTGCACTTCAAAATTTTATTTATGACAGAAACAAATAAAACACAATACAAATTATTGGTTTTGGATCTTGATGGAACCCTTACCAATAAAAAGAAAGAGATTACACAAACAACGAAAGAGGCTCTAAGAAAGGCGCAGGAGAAAGGAATCAAAATAGTTCTTGCTTCCGGTCGTCCCACTTACGGAATCGTACCGTTGGCAGAAGAGATCTCTTTGGCGCAATATGAAGGGTACATTCTATCTTACAACGGTGGGAATATCATCGACTGGGCTACCAAAAGGTTGATTCATGAAAAAGAATTGTCGCTCGATACAATTCCTCAATTGTATGATATGGCACAGTCTCATGGCGTAGATATTCTCTCTTATATCGGAGAAGATATTGTAACCGAGAATACTGCTAATGAATATGTTCAGCATGAAGCGATGTTGAATAAGATGCCGCTTCGTCAGGTCGAATCCTTTACGGAAGTAGTGAATCAGCCGGTTGCCAAATGCTTGATCGTAGGAGATGGTGAGAAGCTAATCCCGTTGGAAGCGAAGATGAAAGCGCGTTTTGGTGAAATCATGAATATCTATCGTTCTGAACCTTTCTTTTTGGAACTGATGCCTCAGAATATTGACAAAGCGAATTCGCTGCAGATTCTTCTGGATCATCTGGGTATGTGCAAGGAGGAGATGATTGCCTGCGGAGACGGGTACAATGACTTATCGATGATTCAGTTCGCCGGATTGGGTGTTGCCATGGCAAATGCTCAGCCGGAGGTGAAGGAGGCCGCCAACTACATTACGCTTTCGAACGAAGAGGACGGTGTTGCGCATGTGATTAATGAATTTATTCTATAATCGATGAAGCAGACTTTACGTAAATTAGTTTGTCCTCAATGTAAGATCGGGAATTTCTATGTGAAGAATCAAGCTGGTGAGAGGCGTCTGGTTTTTGTCCTTAGTGATTTTTCGATAGTAACGGCGAAGGAAGGAGAGTGTCTGGACGGCTTCGATCTGACAGAGGTTTTCTGTTTGGGGTGTAGCTGGCACGGCTCTCCCAAGAGGTTGGTAAAGTATTGAAGCGGATCATATATTGAAACGTATTATAATTTGAATCCCCGTGATACATCGATCCGAAAAGGTCGAAGCATCACGGGGATTTGTATTTATTGGTCACGTTTAAGAGTCGTAGTGCATTAGCAATAATGGAATTACTGATGCGAAGGAGGAGAGGTGAATTTCTTTTTCGCCGGTTATCTGCACGCTGATCGCTTGTGCAGATTGGACTTTGATCTTAAATGTGCTTATTTCCGTATATTTCGCCGGTCTGAAACCATACCTGTTTAAAAGGTTCTTGGTCCAGAACAGTAATTCTTGAGTCGCTTCGACGTGTACCGGAATTTCTGATTCCGCAGGCAGACGAAAACTGCCGCTTAATTTATCGAACGATATCTCTTGGTGTTGAAATAGGTTATCCATCGCGTTATTGAAAATCATATCTTCGGGAACGCCACAGGTCAATCCGTTTTCTTTTGACAACAACCAAAGTCGATCTGCCGATGCCAATGCCTGTTCCAAATCATGGGTGGAGAGTAAAATCGCTTTCTGGTGACTTCTTGCCAACTTCCGGAGAAGATTCATAATCTCTATTCTACTGATAATATCCAGAAAAGAGGTGGGTTCATCCAGAATAATGATCGGAGACTCCTGGGCGAGGGCCTTGGCTATCATTGCTTTTTGCCGTTCTCCATCTGAAAGTTCCGCTACATACTGCTCTTTTTTATGTATGATCCCGGTCGCCTCCATCGATTTATCAATCACCTGAAGGTCGGTTGTAGTGAGTCTCCCGAAAAATCCGGTATGTGGATGTCGACCAAGCGCGACTAATTCGGATACGCGTAAGGCGCCGACAGCCGTCTTTTCAGTCAATACCAAACCGATGTGTCGTGAAATCTCTCGCTCTTTGTAATTTGACAATGGCTTTCCATTCAACAGTATTTCGCCGCAGATTAGTTTTTGTGAAGCACCGAGTGATCGGATAAGCGTGGACTTTCCGGCACCGTTTGGACCCAATAAGCAGGTCAGTTCCCCGGCTCGGAGATTGAATGAGAGTCCCCGGTGTACCTCCTTAATTACCTTTTTTCCTCTTTGGTATCCAATACTGATATCCCGTGCCAAAAGAACGGTGTGGTCAGGGATGTTGTTATTCTCTTGCATAAGTTTATCAGGCATCAATTGAAATATTGAATTCTTTTTTGGTTGACAATCACGTAAATGATTACGGGAGCTCCGATAATGGGCGTGATTGCGTTGAGCGGAATGATTCCTGAATATCCGGGCCAGTTGCTAAGGA
This sequence comes from Bacteroidales bacterium, assembly GCA_036655355.1. Lineage (GTDB taxonomy): Bacteria > Bacteroidota > Bacteroidia > Bacteroidales > JAUNSR01 > JAUNSR01. Next base: position 50,157 of record JAVVQG010000001.1, on the reverse strand, counting down.
AATTACAAATCAGAGAGACGACTCCACCAGAAAGCAGGGTGGCCGGTAAAAGAACTTTCTGATTGGTAGAGCGCAACAATAATCGGGCAATATGAGGAACCGCCAATCCGATAAAGGAAATCGGCCCACAAAATGCGGTAGTGGTAGCGGTCAAAAGACCCGTTGCAATCAGTAGTAGGATGCGCACTCGTTTTACATTTACCCCAAGATTTTCGGCGTATCGGTCGCCCAGTAACAACGCATTTAACGGTTTTATTAGTAAAATGGCCAAGAGAAGTCCGATTAAAATCGTAGTGCAGAAAAAGGGCAACTGATGTAATGAAACTGATGAGAAGTCCCCCATGCCCCACAACGTAAAAGCATGCACGCCTTGTTCTGTAGAGAAGAAATTCAATATGGAGATGATTGCAGAGGTGAAATACCCCACCATGATCCCGATTATCAGGAGCATTAGGTTGCTGCGGACAATGGTGGAGAAGAAAATGATAATTCCCAATATGACAAATGCTCCCGTTAAAGCGGCGATTACAATTGCCAAGTAACCGGAAAATGCGGTTATGCCTTGAAGTGTTCCCAATGTTCCACCGAACAGTAGCATTACAATGGCTACCCCAAGACTAGCCCCCGAATCAACTCCTAGTATGGATGGGCCTGCCAGCGGATTATTGAAAACCGATTGTAAGAGAAGGCCCGAAACAGCCAAAGCCGCTCCGGCAAAAAGAGCCGTAACCGTCTGCGGCAATCTGGATTCGAGAATGATGTAACTCCAGGTCGCCTTTTCTGTTGCATCGCCCATCAAGATTGAAACGACACTCTTTAGCGGAATAGATACCGATCCCCATGCCAGGTTCGCACCGAAAAGCACGATAATAGCAAAGATCAGGTATGGTATTAATTGTTTTCTCATGGTGGGCAAAGTTAATGTTTCTTGTTGCCGTTCTGCTTTCGTTGTTCTCTTTTTTGTCTTCGGAAATAATCGCCGTTTGCCTTACTGCCATGATATTTCTTCTTTTCTACAGCTTTTCCTTTTAGGATATCTTCGGCAAGCATCATTGCTTTTTTCAGTGAAACGGTAGCATATGTATGATTTTCCACTACCGGAATGTTAAAACGGATCAATTTGCGGATTTCGATCAGCATCGCAAGTTCCTCAGGTTCGCATAATGTAATGGCAAATCCCTCTTTCCCCGCTCTTCCGGTTCGGCCGATGCGATGTACATAACTCTCGGCACATTGCGGAAGTTCATAATTGAAAACATGTTCGAGGTGAGGGATATCAATACCACGGGCTGCAATGTCGGTTGCAATCAAAAACTGTAATTCTTTGTTTCTGAAAGAAGTGAGAATCTCTTCACGTGCTTTCTGTGAGCGATCCGAGTGAATACGATCCGCATCGAAACCTGCCTCTTTGAGTACAAGGTGAAGTTTGTCAGCTGAATTTCGGGTCTTAGTAAAGATAATCGCAGGCTTATCGTCCAGTTTACGTAAAAGGTCAATCATCAAAAGCGATTTATTCGCACGTTCAATGTGGTAAACTCTTTGTTCTACTTGTTCGTTTGCTTGGCAGCTTATTTCTGTTTTAATCTCAACGGGATTTTTCAATAGCTTATCTGCCAGAGACCTTATCTGTGGAGGTAATGTGGCTGAAAACAGCATGGATTGTCTTCTTTCGGGCAGCAACGTAAGAAGTTGATCGAGATCCTCCTGAAATCCCATATCGAGCATTCTATCTGCTTCATCTAATACGAAATGACTGATTTGGTTTAATGTAAGAGCATCACGGTTTAGAAGATCGAGTAGGCGTCCTGGTGTAGCAATTAGGATATCGGGAACATTTTGAAGCACCTCGAGTTGCTCCTCGATAGGTATTCCACCGTATACGGTCAAGTGGGTTATATTTAGCAGGTTACCATACGATGTGAGGTTCTTGTCGATCTGAGCTGCCAGTTCGCGGGTAGGTGCAAGAACAAGCGCTTTAATCCCCTGTAAAGGGTCTGAAAGCGATAATTGTTGAAGAATAGGCAATAAAAATGCGGCAGTCTTTCCTGTTCCTGTCTGAGAAAAAGCCAAAATGTCTTTCCCCTCTAACAGAACCGGAATGGCGGCTTGCTGTATAGGAGTCGGAACCACTATGTTTTCTTTATGTAATGCCTCAACAAGAGGCTCAATGAGGTTGAGTTTTTCAAAATTCATACCTCAAAGATACTACAATAAAGAAAATCGCAGAAATTCCGACCCCTGCAGAATCTTTGAATTAGAAAAAATAAAGAAAATTACCTTCGTTTTTCACTCTTTGTCAAACTTGATTACTTCTACGGGGCAAGCATCGGCCGCTTCTTCAATCGGGCCGGTGTATTTTGCGATGTCGGCATCCTCTTTTACGTGACATTCATCGGTCACTACGAAAACTTCCGGACAAATCTCTTCGCATTCTCCGCAGGAGATACATCCTGCTTCGATCCATACTTTTTTAATAGGCATGATTCTTCTGTTTTAGTTTATAATTAATCCTCCTCATATTTGATTACTTGAACGGGGCATTCTTCTGCCGCAGTCTTAATGCCTTCTTCATAAAGATTCAAGTCTGCGTCAGGTATAACATGACTTTCGTCTGTAACCTCGAATACTTCCGGGCAAACGGATTCACAATTGCCGCAGGAAATACAACCCGGTTCGATCCATACTTTTTTAATTCCCATAGCTGTAGATTTTAAATTACAAAATCAAAACAACGCATCTCCTAAAATGGTTCAGCGATTTAAAATATATGCTTTGACAGGAAAGGCATTGAAATGTTGTTTTTAAGAAATGTATGGGGATGATAACCAATGGAATTAAATCAATATTGGTGACTATTTAGTAGAACAAAAACAAACGTATAAACGTTAAAGAATAAAGGGTTTTATCTTCAAGTGTTTAAGAGTTCGCCATAACTCATTTAAAGTCGAGATACCCCGCAGAAGGTATATAGATGGCGCATTTGACCTTAATGTTAAAAATAGACGATATACAAATGAAATCGCCATAGCTCATTTAAGGATGAGATACCCCGCAGAAGGTATATAGATGGCGCATTTGACCTTAATGTTAAAAATAGACGATATACAAATGAAAAGTATCGTGTCAAATTTATTGCTTCCTATTTTTCTGGCAGTTCCGTTACTTCGCTTCATGATGCCCCGTTACGGAGAGCTGAAAGATACGTCGAGTCCCGGAGATTCTTTACGGGAAGATATCACCTTATTCGTAGATAATTTATGTTTTTATAAGATCTATATGAATCAGGATCATCCTGATTACGTGGTTGAGGGGTTGTTTCGTATCATAGACCGGAATAACCGAATGGGATTTGCAGATGAACATGGAAATGTAATAATTAAACCCGTATTTGAATATGTTCGTCCTTTTAATGAAGGTTTTGCTGCGTTTAACGTTGGCGGAAAGGTAAACAGGGAAAACTCATCATCGGAAATATCAGGTGGAAAATGGGGATTTATTAACAAGTCCGGTATGGTGGTTATTTCGCCTGTGTATGATGTGGTAAGTAACTACGAAGCGGGCGAGATAAAAGTGCTGTTAGACGGAACGGAATTCATATTAACTGATATACAGACGGAATCAAGCGGAGAATAGACTGGAATCTTTGCTTTTGATGTTTTTTCTATATATATTTGGTTTAAAGAATATTATGTAATTTGTTTAGTCGAAAAACTGCGGTGTTAGATTGCTTTAATCAGCACCGTTGCTCATTGTAGGATTATTCTAAAAGGTGTTTACTGTAAAAACAGTCTGCAGTAAAACGTATTGGGGATGCTATCCCGTTTCTACCGAATCGAACTCCCAATGATTATTAATGCATTCAGTGATCGAATGGTTTCCTGTATTTGATGAAACGGGATTTTGTGAAATTAAATAAAACTATATACATATGAAGTTACACGGAACAGAAGAGATCACCCTTGAGCTAGAAGGGTGGATTCCCACAGATCGTGCGCGGGAGATAATTGGAAATGAGCTCGAGGTGATTACGAAGGAGTCAAAGACTCCCATACGTTTGCAGGTTTCTCGTTTAATAAACAGAGGCAGTGAAAAACTACCATTAGCCTCTTTGAATTATAGTCAGGGTGTTTGGCGAATCGGTGTGAAGCACGGGGGAATTTCTTCCTGGTTTATTCCGCTTTGCGATACCGACAGCTCTTTGGGGAGATTGGTAAATGCGAAGGTATTTAAGCTTGAAGTAAGGAAAGCCGATTTTTTATTTATGGAAAAACGTAAATCTTTGGTTACGCATCATCGCCCGATTACGGGGGGAGAGATGATGTGTCATGTTGAATTGGGACCGGAACAACCTCCTTGCAATGATCTTAAGCCAACTTATATTCGATCAAAGGGATCATTATATCAAATTCCGCAATCGGAGGAACCTGCGGCATTCAGACGCTCCTCAAGGGTGGATGTTGTAAAAGACGATATCAGCGTGCAGGTATTCGGAGTGCCTGTCGATTGGTCTTCGATATGTCTCGTAGAGCGCGGTAGGGTGGATTATTCTGAATCTGCCGAAAGGGTAATGTGACATCAGATAGATTACGATATAGTTAAAAATGAGGGGGGAGTGATTTTTTTGTGGATTATAAACCTCTTTATTTAAGGAGTTTGCTCAAAACCCAAAATTAGGATCATTCTTATGAGGTTGATTTTCCAATTAAAATAACTATTTTGCGTTCTCAAAATCAACCCAGTTCCAAAATCAACCCTTTTGGAACGTTTTTAATACGCTATTAGTTATTATGGATCGTAACAATCATAAACCTGAAACACTAGAAGTGAATCCTGCAATTGCAGCCGTAACGACTCCTGAGGAGATCGAAATTCTGAAAAACTTCCTTTCTTCTCAAACACCGGAGATAACAGAAGAAAATACAAAAACGATATTAACGCTCATTGATAAGGCTGCCGACGTATTTGGCGAAGACCTTGTCAAAGAAACATTATATTATCTTGCAACAAGTCGCCGCGGTTTACATATCGAGGATTTAGCTGCCCTTTTAGGAGATACCTGGAACAATCCGGCATTTGCAAAAATCGCCGTTTGTTTCGGAGTTCCATTGGTTGCGGCTTTTGAAAATGTTTTATTAATACCAAGCGCTCCTCTTCGTCAGATTCTTATCGCTTCATTGTCGGAATCTGAACAAATTAGTTTCCATAGCGATATCGCTTTCCGTTTGATGGGACAGCCTGAAATGGAACCGCTTCGAATTACGGAAACGATGTACCATCTCCTTCGTTCGGCAAAACCTCAGACTGCTGCGAATTTTTTCGCAATGGCACAGGGTCAGACACTGAACGCATCTGCAGGAGCTGTAGGAAGTACTTTTGTAGAAGGTCAGGTGGATGCGGTAGCAGCTTTGTTGGATCAGGAAACCGATAATCGTTTCCAATTGTACCGTCACTTTATCAACGAGGTATTCTTGGCAATGGTTCAATACTCAACACCTGATCAGGCGGAAAACCTAATTTCGATTGTAGAGCAGAAACTGCTTGCTGTGATGGGTGAAGAAAATACGATTGACAACATCCTTTTGATTGCTTTGACCGGTTTGCGTGTTGCAACTGTAAATCTTGCAAAACAGAATCTTGATAAAGTGAAGGAAGCGTTTGACCGCTCAATCGGAATCGTTGACCGTTTGATGGAGTTGAAGCCGGCAGCAGATGCATTCTCATGGGAGAATTGCGATGCATTGTTCAATTTGGGTATGATCTGTCTGGATATGAAACAGACTAAGGCTGCGGAACATTGTTTCGACATCGCATTAGATCTTACAGACCAGAAAATGGCTGCAGAACCGGAAAATTCACCGAACAAGCTTCTTTTGGCTTCATGGATCGTTACGATCTGTCGTGTTTTCCAACAAATGCAGGACAAGGAAGCAGGCAAGAAATACTTTACACGTGGCAAATTAGAATTAAAGAAAGCGATTGCCACAAAGGCGAATCTGATTTCAACTCAGCAGAATAATACATTGCTTGAACGTGATTTGATGGTGATGTACAACGATTTTGGTGATTTGTGTCACGAAAATGAATTGAAAGATGAAGCGTTGGCTGCTTACCAAAACGCTTTGATTATCGGAGAACGTATGGCTGAATCCCATCCGGAAAGTATTGAGATGCAAATCGCTCCAACAATCACTTTTGACCGAATAGGTAAGATGTATGCCGATTTGAATGACATTAAAAAATCAGCAGAATACTTTGAGAAATCTCTTGAATTACGTAAGCGTTTAAGCTCCAAGGCACACAAGGATATGCGTTTGTTGAACGATTTGGCTGCAGCTTATCATAACATGGCAAGCCTTTATCTGAAGTTTAACGAATTGGATAAAGTAAGACCGAATCTGGTTGCTCAACTCGAAGTGATGACCAAAATATACAAAGCGAATCCTACGGTTGAAAACACGATCTTCGCTTGGATGGACTCAGTGACTTCATTGGTTGATTATTATTATAATACAGAGAAATTCGGAGAGGCAGAAGAGGTTCTCGTAACCGCTTTGGATGAAATCAAGCATTTTATTGGAGTGCAGGTAAGTGAAGGTCTTTTGGCGCGCATTGCCACTTTGCATTATAAAACAGGTTTGGTTCAGATCAAGAAAGAAAATTATACGGCAGCACACCAGAATGTGAATGCTTCCGTAATGTTGTGGAAACAGCTTTTCGAAGCAACCAAAAATCCTGGATATGAAGAGAATTTGAAGAAGGCAGAAATGGTCTTTAGCGGATTCGAGCCTGTAAATAAAAAATGATCAAATAGATGAAACGTTCGCCCGATCAGCGTGAACGTCTCGTTAAAAATATAAAGCCCCGCTATCAACCAAGTCGATAGCGGGGCTTTTGTTGTTTCCGTAGGATTCTTTTAATCGATAAACTGTTCTCCGAATATATCAAGTGAGAAACCGGTTTTCAATACATCTTTAGCATACTCTTTCGCACCGAAAAGAGATAAGTCACGGTAATTACCACATTGGATTTCATTTGCGGCAGGGATTTCTGTGGCATCCAATATTCTGGTTAGGGCGCTCTCCAACGCTTTTTTTACTTCCGCAGGTTCACGGTCACCCCACAATGTTAAGTAAAAACCTGTACGGCATCCCATCGGAGAGAGGTCTATTACACCCGGAAGATCCCCGCGAAGTTCATGAGCGAGCAAGTGCTCTAATCCGTGCATGGCGGCTGTTCCGAAAGCTTCCCGGTTGGGCTGAAGGAAGCGTACGTCAAACTTGGTAACCTGATCACCTTTTTCGCCTGATTGCACACAACATTTTCTCAAATAAGGTGCTTTTACCAGACGATGATCCAATTCAAAGCTTTCAACTTTTTCCATATTCTGTTTTGTATTTTATGTCTGTTGTAAATTTAAATAAAAAGAGTATATCTTGCAATCTTTCTATTAGGCCTCCTTCTCCCAATAATTCTTTTTCTCTTTACCCTGGTGATTGGTCAGTACGTGTTTCTCCAGGAATTTTTCAAACGGTTTTTCCCATTGATTCGCATGTCTCAGTCGCCCTTCATCGGTAAACTGATCAATCAGTTCACCCTCCGAAATGGAGATAATCGGCATTGTTGAATCACGTAACTCCTCTAAACCGGTATAAACGGCGTTGAAAGAGGGGCAATGCGGATTGTCATGTCGATAAGCATAGAAGGCAAATCCAGTATCGGAAAATTCGATGAGCGTATGTTTGTTCATCTTCATCATGATAGCCGATTTTGAACCACGCCCGCTTAACACATGGAATCTCGTTTCAAGAAATGGTGAGACGCGGGTCTCCCGTTGCAGTTCCTGATACATTCCGTGTGATCCGATTACCCTGAAATGGGTGATGTCGTCACTGTAATTCAGCCAGAAATCCTTGCGTCTCTCGTCATTGATACACACTTCGAAAAATACGGATATGAATTGTGACGTGATCCAACCATTGAGTATGTTTCTGGCTTCTTCCGTTTCAATAATCTCTTCTTCCGAAAACGTGGTAGGAGCCATCCAGAAAGCCTCGAATGCGGGGTCGCCGATGCGTGAGAAGGCCAGTCGTTTCACTTCTTCTTGAAGGAAAGGATCCGGATCGTCATGCAGATCGAGAATCATCTTACTCAGAATACGCTTTGCTGTGGCCTTGGAAGGATGTATTTCGAGGATTCTGAAAATCTGACGATAACGGTTGTCACGGTCGTCTTGACTTCGGTCAAAATAAACGGATATTGTTTTTGAAAAGAATTCATATTCAAGCCAACGACGGGGCAGTCGTAGAAATTCAGGCGCATTGAATGGGCCGATCCCTTTTCTGAAAAGCTCATCTCCCAACAATTCCGCACCATTGTCTTTGTCGTAAAACTGAAGATTCTCACGCAAGCGTAAAATACTATACCGGTTACCGTTGTATTGTTTGATTTTGGAGATTACGAATCGACGTAACAGGCGAAATGCTTCACGGTTTTCACATTCCCAAGATTGAATCATGGAACTGAATAGTCCGATGATATAAGAGTCTTTCCAATTCTTATCAAGATGCTCCAATAATGCTTCCGTCTCTTTTTCACATTCAATGATAAGCGGATATCCCTCGTAGAAGAATGCGGGACAATAGGAGAGTCGGCGCATCAATGTTCGGTCGCTTAATGCCTCGTCTATGTTTCCGTTTCTAAATCCGGCTTTAAATTTCAGAAAAGCAATTCGGATGTTGCGATCCGGTTGCATCTCTCTTTCAGTCTGTTCGTCGATAATATCTGATAGTTTCTCGACGCGATGATTCAATTCACTTTTCATCTCATGCGTGATCACTTCAAATGCGGCATTCTGAAGTGCGCTGAAGCTGAAATTGAAACCGGGAATTTTGAAATTCAGGTTTTTATCCTTTTTCTCATTGTTAGGATCCATGCTACGTTACTTCTGTTAAATGGCTTGTCTTCTTTTATTCGCCGAATTTCAGGATGCGCTCGATTTGTCTTTCGGCATTCGTTCGGATTCTGAATTCCACGCGTCGTGAGGCTTGTTTATTTTCACTTCCGTCTTTATATAGGATCGGTTTACTCGAGGAGAGTCCGTTTGCCGTAATTCTTTTCTGTACCCAATTGTGTTCCATATCGGGCGATAATTGTTGCATTGAATACTCCAGCGTACTTCGGGTACGGTCTTGCGATAGTTTCATGTTGTAAAAGTAATCTCCATTACTATCTGTATGTCCCTCGATACGGATCTCTTCAATATTATCCCGGAATTCCGATTTATTAAGAACATTAATGTAGCGGGGGAAGAAATCGGCAAGGATCTTTTTAAATTCCGGTTTGAGGTTACTTTGGTTGTTATCAAATAACATACCGGGCTCAGTAAATCGCACCACCAATTCGGTTGAGTCGATTTCGGCTTGCCACGATGATAAGCTGTCCTTGAAAGTAAGGTGAAGCTCATCATAGATCTTGCTTTTTACTTCGGTATATTGTGCTGCTACTTCAAGCTGATCGTCGTATTGATTCTGCAGGTTCAAGAGTGTTGCTGCCAGTAATAAAACGAAAAGGAGAAGTAGCGATGCCATTAAGTCTCCGATAGAGAGTCCGAATGAGCTGTCACTCGCGTCGGATTCAAATTCTTGTTTTCTTTTCATAGAAAGGAATTAACGTTTCACTTTACTAAGCATTTCATTCAGTTCTTCAAGCAAATCAGCTTGTTTCGAAGATTCGGAAGCCAGCGAAGAGGTCGCTGAGGTCAGGTGTTGCGTAAACTCACTCAGATAGGAACGGATACTGCTTCCCACAGTTCCCTGATATTGAACCAATCCCTCTTCAATTTGAGCGAAGATGTCGTGAAGTCCGGTACGGATCGTCTCGAAGCGCTCTTCGTTCTCACGTGCATTTTCGGAGGTGATGTGAACCAATGAGGTTATCTCACTCACAACGCGTGAGTTTTCTTTTAGGAAGTTCTCACAGATATTGCCAAAACTTTCTTGTGAAATCAGGAAGTTATCCGAAGAGCGGTGCATGGATGTGCTGAATTCGCGCATTGCATTGCAAGTGGTGGATACATTCTCTTGGATGTTGGCGATCTGACCGATTGACAACTCCACCTTGCGGTTGACCGCTTCCATGCGTTGGATAGATTGGGCGAAGTTACGTAGAAGAATCTCTGTTGATTTCACCGTCTCAGCCTGTTGTCCCAACGTGCTATTCGAAAGTTCCGAAAGTAATTCTCGCAAGTTGCCGAACGTAATGTCCAGATTTGCAGATAACGATTCCATTCTCGAAGGGAGATCAGCCATGTTTTTACCGGCTACATTCAGAATCTTAGCCAACTCGTCTAATTCTGACAAGGCAGAACTTGACATGGTCTGGCGGAAATCTTCCATCATGACACCTAACGCATCTTTAAGCTCTTCAACGATACGTTGGGTCATCTCCGTGGCCGGATCATTCAGGTCTTTGGCAACCTGACCGATCTCTTTTCTAAGTTCTTCAAGTGCAGCAAGAATTGGTTTCTGCGCTTCCCCCGATCGGATATCATCTAGTGTATCGTTTAATTGACGGGTTTCGTCATGGATTCCCGAAAGAAGCTGTCCCATCGTCAACTGGTTACCATGACTGTCTTCAAAGCTGAAATAACGTGCAAACATCTCCTGTTGCTCCTGTAAAGCCAGCAAGCGCTCCTCGCTGCGACTGAGCTTATAGCGTTTGTCAAGCATTGTGTTTAGGGCATGGACAGAAAGAGATAGTTTGTTGATACGTGATTTTTCAACATAAGTCAGCAATAGAGAAAGAAGCATCCCCCAGATTGAAGTGGCAAATGCAGAACCCATTCCTGAAAGTAGCATCTGGATACTAGCTTTGATGGTATCGGCTGTATCCGTATCGAAATCACTGATACCCATGGTTAGTCCGGTAAAAGTTCCCAATACACCTAAACCGGTAAGGATATTTGGACCAGCACTTACAAGACTGATATTCGTGCCATCAAACAGAAGACTTTTCGGGTTGAAATAATCGGATGCGTATTCGTCTGTTTTCACAGAACCAAGAGCTTCGGTAAAGGTGGATTTATACTCTTTCCATTGTTGTCCGAGATTGACATCAGAGGCGATTCCCTTTTCGGAAAAATGGGTGCACATCTTACGGATTGAAGAGGTAAGAGCACCAATGCGTCGTGTCAGACTAAAAAAGAACGCAAAGAAAATAAGCAAAATGATCAGAATGCCATAGGCCGTAATTGAATCACTGCTCATGATGAATAGCGACTCCACAGGGAGTAGCTTGCTGAAGAATGAAGTCATCGGTGATAATTAAAAATTAGTTAGTCAAGGTTACGGAAGATCAAATATAAGGAATAAAAAGAGAGCGTAACACCCCTCCCTAAAGGGCATCCGAGCCCTTTTTACGTCCCTTTCGATTGCATTGTGCGTAACTAATCTATAAACATAAGACTATCAATATTTTTGACTTGTATTAAGTTAAGGAAGACAGGAGGGAGTGATTGAGTTGAGTTGACTAAATTTTTGTTAAAGGTTATTTTGTGTCGTTTTTGGATCATCTATCTGGAGTTGAAACCTCCTCATTGCTAAGAGATCCCACTCAATGGCATAATAAATAATGGCATGGAAGTCGTTTTGACTATTCAGAATGTCAATGTAAAACCGGAGAAAAATTGAACTGCGCGCTTCCCGAGTATTGATCTTAGCTGATTAAAGGCGGCGTCTGAAGTACAATGTCCGGTAAATAATTCCATATCGGGATACAATCGATCCAATTGAATGGCGAAATCGCGCACCTGTAGTTCTGTTTCAAAATCGCCTTCCACCAAATGGGTGCCACCTACAAACATATCAACCTTTTTTGTATTCATAAATTCACAACAAGACTCGATGATGTTTAGAACCCCGTTATGTGAACACGCCGAGAGAATGACCAGACCGCGATTTGTTTTCAATGCGAGCGCCAATTCATGCCTAAACGTATCAGGTTGTTCTTTTCCCTCTTTTTCATAGCTGAGTGTATTATTTGAAAGCGGTACGGGATGTGTTTTATATTTATTAAAGACTACTCCGATTTCGGGAGTAATCATCACACTTTCGGAAAGGTAAATAAAGCGGGGATCTTCGTTTCGGAATAATCGGCAATCTACCCCGATCGCTCTCTTTTCCTCTTTTCTGCATGTATAGCATTTGCTTTCCGGTACCTCTTTCGAGACCACGACCGAGGCCGTTGTGTTGAGTTCAAGAAAGCGTCGTAAACCTCCCGTATGGTCGTTATGTCCGTGCGACAAGAAAAGTATTTCGGTGTTATTTAAATCGACACCTAGTTCAAGCGCATTCCTAGCGAATTTACCTGATGCACCTGCATCAAAGAGATATCCTTTCTGATTCACCTCAAAATAGATTGAAAGTCCGTGTTCTTTTAAAAGCGCGGGGGAGGCAGCGCTTAGTCTGTTATCTATGAGTATTTGTATTTTCTGGAGCATGAAGACGACGGGTAATATTAACGGATACAAAAATAGGGTAAGTCTAAATGAAACCATAAATATTAAACACTTTCTTTTGTTGAAGTGTTATCACAAAAGGAAAGTTGCGCTTTTTACAATATAAAAATAAATATAAAATGAGATCTGTTCAAACGGGGAGGGGGGCTTTTCCTCTCATTTCATTAATCGCAATTCTGACAATTTCTTTGGTCGTGAATTTGCCCGGATTAGCTATTTCACCGCTATTGGGAGATTTGGACCGGGTTTTTCCACATACGTCTCATTTGGAGATACAGTTGCTTACGGTACTTCCCAATCTTTTTATTATTCCCTTTCTTTTGGTCACCGGGAAACTATCGCTTTCCGTCAATAAGGTTTTACTTCTTCAAATTGGTTTGGCGATTTATACGCTGAGTGCGGTGCTTTATTTCTTTGCCACTTCGATGATCGGTCTGATTGTGATCAGTTGTCTCTTGGGAGTAGGTGCGGGGTTGGTTATTCCCCTAGCAGCTGGATTTATTGCAGATTATTTTGTAGGAAAATATCGGATGAAGCAACTGGGAATAAAATCGGGAATTGCAAATTTCACACTGATTTTTGCAACCATGCTGGTCGGTTGGTTGGGAAATAAAGGATGGCATTTACCCTTTATCGTCTACCTCGTACCGGTGATTCCGCTTTTACTTTCCCCCTTCATAGGCGAACACTTTATTCAAAAACACGCCTCTTTGAAAGAGGTTGAAACGGGTGGGATAGCTAAGTCCGGTGAAGGTGAGCGATTGCAAAAAGAAGTAACCTTGAACGAGGCAGAAAAAGAGAGCAATGCAAAACCGTTGAGCAATGCAAAACCGTTGAGTAATGAAAAACTGCTGAGCAATGCAAAACCGTTGAGAAAAGAGAGTGCTCCGAACAAAGCAACTGTTCCGGGTAAACCTGAATTTCAGCCGTTGTATCCCAAAAATCCCAATAAATTACTGGCCGGTATTATCGCACTTTACTTCATTATAACCTATGCTGTTATAGCCATTAGTTATTACCTGCCATTTGCGATGCAGGATTATAGTCTGACCAGTACGGATAACGGACTTGTGAACTCTTTCTTTTTCCTCTCAATCACATTACCCGGATTTTTTCTTCCATTCATCATTCATATTTTGAAAGGGAAAACCATATTAGTGGCTGTTCTTTGCATAGCACTAGGCTTGTTCATGCTCGGTATCTTCCATTCGTTATTCCTTTATATAACAGGTGCTTTCCTTGTGGGGGCAGGATACGGAATAATTCAACCTATCATCTATGACAAAGCCACATATCTGTCAGCAGAGAAAAATAAGGCAACGCAATACCTGTCGTTTATATTTTGCGGAAACTACGTTGCAATTACGGTAAGCCCGTTCATCATGACGCTCTTTCAATTGATATTCACGGGTAATCCTATAAATATGCCATTTATCATCAATGGTTTTATCATGGTGGTTTTGGCATTGATCGTGCTGTTTTTCTATAAATCCACATTGTTTCGTGTAGATCCCTCATTGTTTGAGCAAGAAGAGGGGGGAATGTGATAATCCGATAAGATCTGCAATTCTCTTTGTTTTTAAACCGAGCATGAACTGCGGTAGGATCAAGAAAGATTGTTATTTTTGGCAACAAAAATTAAATCAAATTGCGATGAAGATTCCCAAAACGAATGCAGCTCGCTTATTGGATAAGTCGAAAATCCCATATGAACTGATCTCCTATGAAGTGGATGAAAATGATTTGGCTGCCACTCATGTTGCCCATCAATTGGGTCAGGATATTAAACAGGTTTTTAAAACATTGGTATTACGAGGCGATAAGAACGGTATTTTTGTGTGCGTGATTCCGGGCGATTCGGAAGTGGATTTGAAGAAAGCTGCCAAAGTTTCCGGCAATAAGAGTGCCGCGATGATTCAAATGAAAGAATTATTGCCGTTAACCGGATACATACGCGGAGGCTGTTCTCCGATTGGAATGAAGAAAAACTTCCCGACCTTTATGCATTCGAGTTGCTCCGAATACGATTACATTTTCATTAGTGCGGGAGTCCGTGGCGTGCAGGTCAAAATAAATCCCCTCGAATTATGTTCCTGGCTGAACATTAAACGAGAGGATCTTATCACATCATGAAAGCTTTCGTCTTTCCGGAGTAATAAAAGTTTTAGTTGCGATTCTTTTCCTGGTTCTCATCTTCTGCTGTAGTTGCATTGACAGATGGAGAAGCAGGATTATTTTTGCCTTTTGCCGTTTTACTGTAGAGTTGCTGATGCATGGATTTACGCTTCTGATTTTCTTTGGCGATGCGATCCGTGATGTAGGCCGTTCCGATTGGGAACATCATCATGCCCATTGCAGCAAGTAAAACAGAGAGGATATCACCGATTCGGGATACCGCATAAATGTTAGAACCTACCGTTGTTACATCCATAAAAGCCCACCAAAGTGCATCCCAATAGTTTATCACCATCGGATTGATCGGATTCTCTACATTGAAGAAAATCAAAGAGGAGAAATAAACGGTGGAAAGAAGAATCGTAAGGTATGTGAAGAGTAAACTTGACGCTTTGTTGTAGGAGAGCCAACTCACAACGATTGCTAATGCGTACCCTCCTCGAATCAAAGGGATGAATCGTAGAAAGTACATCGCTTCTTTACTGAATTCAACCCCTGTGAATTCAATTAGACTTAAATAGGGAATTGAAACAATCAGAAAAAGCAGATGGGTAAAGAAAAAATGTACTTTATGTTCTCGAAGGAGTAATTCGATAAAGAAAGCGGTAATAAAACCAACACATATCCAGAACTGAATGTGCATGTATAATTCATGTGTAAGTAACGGCAGGTCCTTAAAGATGTCTATTGAAATGATGGTAATCAGAAATAGACAAAGAATAAGCGTGAGGATGTGAAGCCAGCGGATAATAATATTTTTAGTCTTCCAATTCTTGATGTTTAATGTTTCTTCCATGATTTGAATAAGTTAGTTCCCGAATCGCGCTTTCGTATTTATTAAACAACCAATAATCTATTTTGTTTAATAAATATGTTTGGAAGAAAATAAATATTATCAGTTCTATCGTCAGAATAAAATAAAAGCAGGGTGTCTCAGAGACATCCTGCTTTTGGTATTAAACAGCTTACGGATCTAATTATAAGCAGTTCGGTTAGATTTAGTTTTTAGGCTGAGTTGCATCGTTTTGTTTTGCTGCTTCCTGAGCCTCTTTCTGTACTTCCCAGTGGAAAGGTTGGAATTGAGTGTCTTTGTTCGTCCAGCTTGGTTTCTTAGCTGCATAGATAATGAAAGGAGCAACTACGAAGATGAAGCATCCTCCGAACAGCACGGTAAACCATACCGCATTGCTTCCTACAGCAATTTGGCTAGGTGGTACGAAACTCAATACAAACGCAAGCAATGATCCAAGGAAACCTATACCTCCTACGATCCAGATTAAGAAGTTGCCTTTGCTTCCGATGCGGAAAGGTCGGTCGGCCTTTTTCATGGAGTAGCGCAAAGCGATTACCGCTGCAAACATCATCAGATACATGATGAGGTATAAGAGTACGGTAAGTTGGGATAAGATCTGATAGAAACTCTGTACGGATGGCATGACAACAAAGAGTAAACTCAATGCGGTAACAGCGCCTCCCTGTACGAAAAGAATGTTTTTCTGAACACCGATCTTATTTGTTTTCTGGAAGAACGGAGGAAGATAGCCGGCACGTCCAACTGCAAAAATACCTTTTGACGGTCCCGCTACCCATGTCAATACTCCTGCCAGCACACCGAATGCAAGTGCAACGGCAATGATAGGAGACAACCAGGAAGCCTTCAGGAAGTTGAAATAGTTGTCAAATCCAACTAAAAGGCTTTGTGTAAGGTTGATATCCTTAGCCGGGATAATTAATCCCAATGCATAGGTACCCAGAACGAAAATCAAAACCGTAATAGCCGAACCGATAAATACCGCTTTCGGATAGTTTTTAGAAGGGTTATCCATCTCTTTCACATGGATACCGCCCATTTCCATCCCTGCGTAGAATAGGAAGATACTGGATGCGAGAACCAAGTTGTTGAAGTTTGTCAGATCGGGAAAGAAATCTCCCTTCAGGTTCATTTCCGGAGTTCCTCCCATTGCAAGATAGACTATACCCAGAATGATCAATAGGGCGGCAGGGATAATCGTACCCACCATACCTCCGATTTTAGCGATTTTACCTACCCAGCCCAGTCCCTTCAAAGAGATGAAAGTTGCCAGCCAATATACTCCCAGCACTACAAGCAGGGTGTACATCTTGTTTGAAGCCAGTGAGAGGTCTGCGGTGTGATCCATTCCGATAAAGGCGATTGAAACGGCACCGAAGGTCAATACGGTAGGGTACCAAATCGTACTTTCTACCCATTGTAACCAGATAGCCAGAAAGCCTAAGCGTTTACCGAAGGCTTCTCCAACCCAACGGAACACTCCCCCCTCCTTATCCTGGAACATCGCAGCTAATTCGGCTGCAACCAAAGCCGTTGGAATCAGGAAGACCAAAGCTGCGAAGAGATAATAGAAAGCCGAACTCATGCCGTATTCCGCTTCAGCCGGAAGTCCGCGAAGAGAAACTACAGCGGTCACATTCATGATCGCTACCGTGAATGCGCTGAGTTTTACGACCTGTTTTACATTAGTTTTTGCCATATTCCCAATAATAATTAATCCACAACGATTGCTCGTATCGGATGGAAAATGTTCAAATTCAGTTTATTCATAATATACTTGATCGCCAGTTGAGCCTTGACGGAGTTTCCGGCTTTGTCTAAAGGAGGTGCAAAAGCAGAAATTCCGAATACACCAGGCATGATACCCATGATACCACCGCCTACGCCTGTTTTTGCAGGGATACCGGAAGAATAAATCCAATCACCGGTGTATTGATAGAAACCTACTGCCGCAATCAACGATACGATTTTAGGAGCAAGGTCTTTGTCGAATACAAGTTTCCCGGTTACCGGGTTAATACCTCCTTCGGCAATGGTGGCACCCATGATAGCAAGTTGATCACTTGTTACTCCTAACGAACATTGACGGGTGTAGAGGTCTAAAGACATCATCGGATCGTCGTAAATTCGGTTATACACCTTCAATAACCAGGAGATGGCGCGGTTGTTCCAGTTCGTGTCCGATTCGGATTTGTAAAGCTCTTCCATCAATTCAGGAGCGCTTCCGCACAGATCCGTGATGTTTTCAATGATGGCATTCCACTTGGCATCCGATTTTCCGGCAGGGTCAACCATGCTGCAGGCACTGATGGCACCGGCATTAACGAGTGGTGTTCCAGGATGGTCGTTTTCAAGTAGAAGCGCAAAGATCGAATCGAATGGCAAACCGGTCGCGTCAGCGCCGATTTTGGCTAACAGCTCTTTTGAACCGTGTTGTTTTAGAACCAAAAGGGCCGTGGGAACCTTTGAAACTGATTCGATTCCAAATTTATAAGAAGTATCTCCCACATGGATTATTTTTCCGTTCGGAAGACACACCGAGATACCGAAGAGCGTTTTAGGAACGTTCGCCAGGAAAGGAATATAATGGGCATTCTCACCATCTGTATTATTCTTATACAGTTCATATGCTTCCTGTACGGCATCTTGAATCTGGGCAACAGATATTTTACTGATCATGACTTGTTATTTTGAACCTGTATGATTGAACATCGGGGTTATTTTTTCCATTTTGTCCACACTGATTCTAGATTGTGTCGGATATTCTAGTTTTTCAAATTCAGTGACGGCATTACGGATGTCATTCAGGAGCATGTCTGCCATGTCGCGACTAAATCCTTGACGGCAAACGATTCGCATTACCACATAATTTTCAAGGTTGTTCGGTAGGGTATAGGCCGGAACCATCCATCCGCTTTGCTGTAGTTTGTATTGAAGGTCGTATAATGTCCATTTTGCCGTTTTGTCGTATTCCGGTTTCATATACCAAATGAACAAAGGATTCGGAATATCTTCACTGTAATTTACAAACGGAGTCATCTTGGCAATCTCGTCGTGAAGGTATTTGGTGATATCCATCGAATTCTGCTGGATCGCTTTGTATCCCTGAAAGCCCAAACGAATAAACTGATAATACTGACCCAAGATCTGAGCTGCTGGTCTGGAGAAGTTAATTCCGACCTGAGTGATGTCGGCACCGAGGTAATTAACGGTGAAAGCCATCTGACCCGGAAGGTATTTCTTGTCTTTCCATACCACCCATCCCAAACCGGGATATACCAATCCGAATTTATGACCCGAAGTACTGATGGATAATACCCATTTCAGACGGAAGTCCCATTTCTTTTCAGGATTCAGGAACGGCAGGATAAAGCCACCCGTAGCTGCATCGATGTGGATGCAAACCTCGTATCCTGTTTTTTTATTGTATTCGTCAAGTGCTTTGTCTAGGGCTTCCACATCGTCGTTCAACCCCGTCCAGGTAACGCCTTGAATCGGCACGATACAAATGGTATTTTCATCGCACATTTTCAGCGCTTCCTGAGGATCCAGTGTCGTTTTGTCTAGTGTAAGCGGAACCTGTCTCATTTCGATTTGCCACAACTGAGCGAATTTTTCCCAAACCACCTGATAACCGGTTGAAATAACAAAGTTGGGTTTGTCATACGGCTTGCCGGCAGCGATTCTTCTTTCACGCCATCTTAGCCATGCTGCAACGCCACCCAACATACAAGCTTCTGATGATCCGATCGCCAATGCCCCGGCTTTCCATTTGGCCTGTTCGGGCGTATTCCACAGATTCGCGATAATGTTGATACATTTCTGAGACATCACTGCAATTCGCGGATATTCCGTTTCATCGATGTAATTGACACTGATCGCCTCATTCATCAGTTTGGTTGCATAATCGTCCATGTATGTCGTGACGAACGTCGCCAAATTCAGTCTCGGTTGTGTTTGTGGAAAAGTCTCATCTTTTACCATTTGGTAAGCTACGTCCGGCAGCGTAGGACCATCAGGGATTTTATCTACTGGTGCCGGGTTAATCATCGCGTTGGTGCCGAAAGTCTCACTTTTAGCATCGCCTTTTCTTAAGTTACGATCTTCCATAATATCTATTTTTATATGGTTTTGTAGGTTTATTGATTACCTGCACTTATAACAGTAGAAATAGCTAAAGGTTGAACTATAAGTGTTAATAAAAACCCCCTGACCGGTATGGACAGGGGGTTTGGTGGGTTAGAATACCTTTATTAATATTAATCAATGTTTATTATTGGAGACTTCTAAAAATGAGGAAAAGGGTTGTATTCATATAAAATAATCTCATTTTGACGTACAGAAACCTGTACATCAATGAGTCTCTGGTTTGAGCTTCCTCTGAAAATAAGATCCGGATGGCGTTTTTCCTCCAGATACGGTCCGTCAACCAAAACATCGATATAAGGAAGGATTTGCTGCAATCTTTCTGATTTTAAAATCTCCTCGAAGAGATAACCGGTGTAGCACCAGATGTTTTTACGGCTGTGTTGTTTGATTAAGCGGGCTAACACGGTAAATGCCTCAACTTGGAAAAGAGGATCTCCTCCGCTGAAAGTAACATTCATCGGAGAAGAAAGAATTTGATGCAATACATCATCGATCAGAAAGGATTTGCCGTGATCAAGCACCCAGGAGAGCGGGTTGTGACACCCTTTGCAATGGTGTGAACATCCGGCCCCGTATATTGCGGTTCGGAAGCCGGGTCCATCTACGGTCGTATCTTCTATGATCTTTAAGAGTGAGATCCTAGTGGTCATGATGTACTCGATCTTTCAACTCAGCCAGTTTGGCTCGGTTCCATCTTTCGGTCGTTCCCACCAAATAGCCCGTGATACGCTGTAACCGGTCAATGGCAATACTCCCGCAGGCCGGACAACGATCCAAATTTTCCGTAGCGTCTTCATGGCCGCAATCGAGGCAGCGGTTCCTGTTGTGATTCACGGAGCCGTATCCGATGTTCAGTTTATCCATTAAGTCAACCACGCTGTAGATTGCTTCGGGATTGTGGGTAGCATCGCCGTCTATTTCAACATAGAAGATATGGCCGCCTCTGGTCAGATCATGATAAGGAGCTTCGGTGCGTGCTTTGTGAACGATGCTGCATGGATAATAAACCGGAATGTGGTTCGAATTCGTATAATAATCACGGTCTGTTATCCCTGGGATGATACCGAAACGTTTGCGGTCCATCTTTGTGAATCTTCCTGATAAACCTTCTGCGGGGGTTCCAAGAATGCTGTAGTTGTGTTGGTAACGTTCACTGAATTCTTCAGATTTTGCTTTCATATGTCCTATGATACGCAACCCAAGTTCTTGCGATTCCTTTGATTCGCCGTGATGTTTGCCTGTTAATGCGACAAGGCACTCTGCCAGTCCGATGAACCCGATTCCCAATGTTCCCTGGTTTATAACTGATTCAATCTTATCGTCAGGGTTCAATGCCGAAGCACCTGTCCACAAGCAACTCATCAGGAGCGGGAACTGCTTCGCCAAGGCGCTCTTCTGGAACTCGAAACGCTCGTGTAACTGTTTCGCCGTCAGATCAAGCAGTTCATTCAAGCGCAAGAAGAATACTTCGATTTTCTTTTCGGTAGAGGGTTCGCTCATCGATTCCAAAGCCAACCCCACGATGTTAATTGTTGAGAAAGAGATGTTACCGCGTCCGATCGAGCTTTTTTCTCCGAAACGGTTCTCAAATACGCGTGTGCGACAGCCCATCGTAGCTACTTCATATTTATAGCGCTCCGGATCTTCGGACGCCCATTTTTCATGCTGATTGAAGGTGGCATCCAGATTCAGGAAATTTGGGAAAAACCTTCGGGCCGAAACTTTTGCCGCCAATTGATATAGGTCGTAATTCGGATCTTCTGGCAGGTAGTTTACCCCTCTTTTTTTCTTCCAGATTTGGATGGGAAAAATAGCCGTCGCGCTGTTTCCAACACCCTCATAAGTGCTTCTGAGCATCTCGCGGATGATGCATCTTCCTTCGGCCGATGTATCCGTTCCATAGTTGACGGAACTGAACACCACTTGATTTCCGCCTCGCGAATGAATCGTGTTCATGTTATGGATGAATGCTTCCATCGATTGATGAACGCGACTAACGGTGCGGTTCACAGCGTGTTGAAGTATCCGTTCCTCTTCGCAGAGGTTATCCAATTGCTTGTGGATGAAATCGTTGAGTTTCCTTTCGTAGAGGTGTTCGTAATTCTTCCCAGTCAGTTGCTCCAATACCTTTACCTCTTCAATAAAGGTGCTTCTGACAAAGGGGGCAAAATAAAAGTCGATTGCCGGAATGGCTTGGCCTCCGTGCATTTCGTTTTGAGCGGTTTCGAGCGAGATGCATCCCTGTATACTGGCCGTTTCGATTCGTTTGGCGGGACGTGATTCTGCATGACCTGCCATGAACCCTCTCTTTAAGATCAGATCGAGTGGGTGTTGAACGCACGTAAGACTCTTGGTGGGGTAGTAATCTTTGTCGTGGATGTGTAGGTATCCTTTCTTTATAGCCATTTTTACATCTTCCGAAAGCAGATAGTCGTCAACGAAAGGCTTTGTCGTTTCACTGGAGAACTTCATCATCATTCCTGCAGGTGTATCGGCATTCATATTTGCATTTTCCCGAGTTACATCGCTCGATTTCGCCTCGATGATTTCTAGGAAGATATCGCGTGTCTTTGCCCTGCGTGCTACGCTTCGGGCGTTTCGGTATGAGATGTATACTTTTGCAACCTCTTTGCGCTTGCTTTTCATCAGTTCCATTTCTACCGCATCCTGGATTGCTTCGACACTCATTAATTCCGTACCGGTTTTTGTTACATTCTCAGCAACCCTTGCCGCTAATACGGCGTCTATACCATGTTCAGTCTGAAACATAGCTTTACGGATAGCTTCTTCAATTTTGGAGAAATTAAAATCGACAGTTCTTCCGTCTCTTTTCAATACTTTTTGAATCATGACAATATTTTGATTAAACTATTCAGTTTTTAGTCTCAGTGATAGGGTTTAATGTGTTGATATTTAATTTATAAAGGGTAGTAAGTGACCTTTCTAAATGTGTTATTGCATGTATTTAAATAAGCTAGTGTCTGAATGACAGCTCTAATTCCGAGAACAAATATAAAGAATAGAAGATAGATATAGTAGTAAAAATTAAATAAATAAAACTGTTTTTAAATAGGGGTAAATCTTTAAAATGGATTGAAATTTGAATTAATATTTTTTATATTTTAGGGTTTCTGCGTGCTGAACTGTTTGATTATGAATGTGAACTATTTGCATTAGATGGATGGATTCGCAGTTAATGTGGGTTTCTTGTATTTTGACTTTTGCGTATGTGAAAACTAAGCCCTATCTTTGTATTGTTGATGAGGGAGAAACCTCGGATACAATAGGATGGTCGGGTAGCTCAGCTGGATAGAGCAACAGCCTTCTAAGCTGTGGGTCATGAGTTCGAATCTCATCCTGATCACTTTAAAAGCTCCTTTATAGGGGCTTTTTTCGTTTCTGAAGGTGTCTATCTGTATTGTGATTCATTATTTTCTAAGAATCACGTCAATGACGCGCCCGAAGCACCGCCTTGCTTTTTGGAATATCTAGGATTAGAAAAGGATTTCGGTGTGATCGTATCGGAATGCTTCCTATTGTTGGTGCTTAAAGAATAAAACCCGCTTAAATAAAGGATTTTCTTTATTTAAGCGGGTTTTTATTTTATCAAAAGCAAATATTATAGAAGAGCTTCCTTTACATTTTCAAGGATTTTGCTGATTTCCATATCTTGATTCTGCATTTCTAATGCTAATTTATAAGCATTAACCTCTCTTGTAACGGAGGGCGCAAAATTGGTGTATTTGCGAATTGTGAGATCCAATACCTGTTGGAATTGCTCTTCCGTATAATCCGCACCTTCTAACTCAACACGGGCACAATCTTCAAAAGAGTTATATTTAGCAAGATTTTCAATCTGATAGGCCAGTAAGAAAAGCAAGTCCTCTTTTTTGTATCCAATCTGACGAGCCTGCGCTTCGGAGATCAGCTGAGAGAGGTGTTCCCGAAGAATTTCATGAATACGAGCACGCAAATGAGCGGGTTCATCGTTCACAAGTTTCATCATTATCGCCTCAATATCTCTTTTCAAGAGTTTTTTATCTTCCAGTAATGACAGGTAATGCATGTAAGCTTTCACCTCGATGCCAAAATCATCGGTTACCTCTTTTAGCGTAATCTCCATGATGTTTCGGGGTTTGCCCTGCGAGACACGCACATCGATCGCTGTTTTAAGATTTCCTTGGTTTTCTGCCAATAAGATAATGTCATCCAGGAGCAGCTCCACATAAAGTTCGGGCGCTATTACCAGCTCCATTCCTTTGATTTTTACCAGAAGTTTTCTCAAGAATATTTCCTTCACCTTTTGTGCGGATGATTTTGCCATTATTGCTGCGTTTAGTTATAGGTTTATTGATATAAGTAGCGTTTGATGCTACGCTTAGGCGTCTTCTCAAACTCCTCGAAATAAATTTTCACTTTAGAAATCTGACTGTATGCCGGCAAAGAAGGATTCAGATGTTGTCTGTTCTCTTCCATTTTTTCAGCGATACGATCACGTGTAATGCCTTCCTTTTCAGCATTGTCGAAATCAGGGTAGATCAAGGCAACCAATTTGCCTTCTTGTTCGATCACGATAGATTCGCTTACGAATGGCATGTTGTTTAGCTGATCTTCGATCTCCTCAGGATAGATGTTCTGTCCTGAAGGTCCTAAAATCATGTTTTTGCTTCGTCCGCGCAAGAAGATGTAACCATCTTCATCTACGATACCCATGTCGCCGGTATTCATCCAGCCCTCTTCATTCAGAACAGCTTGGGTTGCTTCCTCGTTTTTGTAGTAGCCCAACATAACGTTGTCTCCTTTTACATGAATCTCGCCAACGATGTTTTCCGGGTCGGCCGAATTTACACGAACCTGCATGCGTTCTACGATTTTACCGCAAGAGGTGGGTTTTGTTTCATTCCACGGTGCGTATGAGATAAGCGGGCCACATTCCGTCATGCCGTAGCCTACGGTATACGGGAATTCGATTCTGCGCAGGAAGTGCTCCACTTCTTTGTTCATTGCAGCACCTCCGATGATCATTTCCTGAAGGTTTCCTCCGAAGGTTTCGAACAATTTTGCTTTTACTTTCCCTAATAGTTGCTGATCTACGAAAGGAACACGAAGCATCAGTTTGACAAGGGGTTTCTCCAACATCGGGAAGACGCGGGTCTTAATAATTTTCTCAATAATCAGCGGAACGGCTACGATTAGCTTCGGTTTCACCTCTGCAAAAGCATCCATAATGATCTTCGGAGAAGGGGTGCGCGTCAAGAAATGAACGTGACAACCCTTGCAGATCGGATGAATCACCTCAACTGCCAAGCCGTACATATGAGCCATCGGAAGCATCGAGATCAGCTTGTCACCTGATTTAAGGAACTCCAGGTGTTCCAAACAGAAACGAATATTCGATTCGATGCTGCGATAAGGAAGCATCACGCCTTTTGAAAATCCGGTAGAGCCGGAAGTGTAATTGATCAACATCAATTCTTCAGGGGTGTCTTCATAATAATCTACATCGGCCGGAGTGAAACGGTTCGGATATTTTTTTCCGAAGAGTTCGTTCAAGCGAAGGCGCGCATCGCTGATGCTTTCTGAGCGGGAAAGAAATAATTCGAAATCGGTCAGGTTGATAGAGGCGATAATGTTCGGCATGGATGATTCGTTGAGATTCTCCCATACATTATCTCCCGCAAAGAGTAGTTTCGCTTCCGAATGATTTACAATGTGATGTACGTTATCCGGTTTGAAGTCATGTAGGATAGGTACGGCTACTGCACCATAAGAAACTATAGCAAAGAATGAGATAGCCCAATTGGCACTGTTTCTGCCACAAAGAGCGATTTTATCACCTTTTTCGATGCCTGCGGCTTCGAACATGATATGAATTTTCTCAATTTTGCGGGCTACATCCTTATAAAGATGAGTAGCTCCTTTGAAGTCAGTCAAAGCGGGCATCTCCCAATGCTTTTGAATTGACTGCTCCAAATACTTATTAAAACTATTCTGCATGTTTGTCTAATTAATAACGGTGTAAAGATAATCAGATTATGCGATTTTTAAACCCATAACCGGAGTGTTAACTATTTGTGGGATATAAAAAAGGCAGCCGGAAAGTCCGGCTGCCTTTGATCTTATTTTCTTTATGGAAGAATTAATGGGCTGATTCAAACTGTTCAAGGAATCGTTTGTCATTCTCTGAAAACATTCGAAGGTCTTTAACTCTGTATTTCAAGTTTGTGATACGCTCTACACCCATACCAAGGGCAAAACCACTGTACTCTTTGCTGTCAATTCCACAAGCTTCAAGCACATTCGGGTCTACCATTCCGCAACCAAGGATTTCCACCCAACCGGTGTGTTTACAGAACGGGCAACCTTCGCCGCCACAAATGTTACAAGAGATATCCATCTCTGCAGAGGGTTCTGTGAATGGGAAATAGGATGGGCGAAGACGGATTTTCGTGTTGGCGCCGAACATCTCTTTCGCAAAGAACAAAAGGGCCTGTTTCAAATCCGCGAAAGATACGTTTTTGTCAATATAAAGAGCCTCTACCTGATGGAAGAAACAGTGAGCGCGATAAGAGATCGCTTCATTACGGTAAACGCGTCCCGGGCAGATAATGCGGATAGGAGGCTGCGTATTTTCCATTACGCGTGTCTGAACCGATGAAGTGTGTGTTCGAAGCAGAACATCCGGATTGCTCTGGATGAAGAATGTATCCTGCATGTCGCGTGCGGGATGGTCTTCAGCAAAGTTTAAAGCGCCGAAAACATGCCAGTCATCTTCAATCTCCGGTCCTTCAGCGATAGAGAATCCCAATCGACCGAAAATTTCTGCAATTTCGTTGCGTACTACAGAAAGCGGATGGCGGGAGCCGGCTGAAATAGGATAGGCCGTACGGGTCAAGTCAATGCCTTCCGCAACGTTATCCTGCTGTGAAGTCTGTTCCTTGAGTTCGTTGATTTTATTCTGAGCTTTCTCTTTCAACTCATTCAAGAGTTGTCCGACAGCTTTTTTATCTTCAGGTGCTACGTTGCGGAAATCTGCCATCAATTGAGAGATTTCACCCTTTTTACTTAGGTATTTTATACGTAAGGCTTCAATTTCTTCAGCTGTAGAGGCTGTCAAACCATCAATTTCTGCTGAAAGCAATTTAATTTTATTGATCATTTCCGGATGCTTTTTCAAATTAGTGGTGCAAATTTAATAAATCTCTATTGGGAAGCACGTTTTTTATATCGGAATTTTTACTTTTGGGGTGTATTAAGAAGATATCATTCCGTTGAAAAGCTTTATATTTTTAGTTTCCTGAAACTTCATACATCTTATTTTGTTATAATATAAAATCCGGTGAGGAAGGTGTTTTACCACCATCTTGTCCTCGATCTATCTAATAGATAACTTCTTTCTTTTTTCTCGTCTCTCTTGATTAGTTTCTTTTTATTATTTAAAATCATATTGAATATTATGGATTCGGAACGACTGCTGTTGACAAAAGTGGAGTCTTTTATCCAGGCGAATGAAATGCTCGAAAAAGAGGTCCCCGTTTTGGTGGGTCTCAGTGGTGGTGCGGACTCAACGGCATTGTTGGATTGTTTATTGACATTAGGGTATAATTGCATTGCAGCGCATTGTAACTTCCAATTAAGAGGTGACGAATCGGTTCGCGATCATGAGTTTGCAAGGATGCAGGCCCACAATTACGGTATTCCTTTTTATGAAACTTCTTTCGATACGAAGCTGTATGCTTCTCGTCGGGGGATATCGATAGAAATGGCATGCCGCGAACTTCGTTACGAATGGTTTGAGGAGATTCTTCAGCAAACGCAAGCACAAGCCATCGCTGTAGCCCATCATCGCGATGATTCCATTGAAACCTTTTTCCTCAACTTGTTGCGTGGAACTGGCATTGCTGGTTTAACGGGGATTAATGCGGTACACGGTAACGTGGTACGCCCTTTTCTGATTGTGAACCGTGATGAGATAGAGGAATATCTTCAGAAAAAACACATCGATTATATTACAGACAGCAGTAATAAGGAAGATATCTACCAACGGAATAAAATAAGGCTTCAGTTGATTCCTTTATTGAAAAGCATGAATCCTGCTGCGTCTGAATCAATCATGCGAACAATCGGAAACCTTCAGCAGGTAGAGGTTATTTATGAAGATTCGATAAAGAAAGGGGAGATGAAAGTGGTGACTGTACGGGGGGATGAGGTGATTATCTCCATTCCCGAACTTCAGAAACAACCGGTTCCGAAAGCGCTACTTTTCGAGATTCTCAAAGAATACGACGTACCGTCTGCAATGATAGATGATATAGAGAGTTCACTCGATGGGTTATCCGGAAAGCAATTCTTTTCCGGCTCGTATCGGATTGTGAAAGATCGCGACGTGCTGATTATCAGTAAAAGAGAAACTCGAGATACGGATTTTCGGTATTTTATTTCGAAAGAGGAGACTTCAATCTCTGTTCCGATGGAGATGCAATTCGAAGTGATGGATTACTTTCCGGGCTTTATTATACCCAGAACAAAGGAATCGGCTTGTTTTGATGCCGATTTGATTAACTGGCCATTGGAGTTGCGTCATTGGAAACAAGGAGATAAGTTCGTGCCTTTCGGAATGCGCGGGTATAAGAAATTAAGTGATTATTTCTCTGATCATAAATACTCTGTAGTGGAGAAAGAAAAAGCATGGCTTTTGTTGAGTGGTGACGATATCGTCTGGCTTGTTGGTGAACGAAGTGACAACCGTTACCGAGTGACCTCCAAAACAAAGCGCGTTCTCATGGTTACTATGATGGAAACAACCTGATTTTTTCGCTGGAGAGGAGCTTTACGGGTTATTTTTTTTGACTAAATATTCTGATTTATGAAAAAAATAGTATTTTTGTACTCATAAGATTACTCCACGAGAGATTTCATGTTATTACTCTCATTAGAAAATTCCAAACACTTTATTTATTGTTGCCGTTCATCAAGAGGCCTTCCTTGTATTCCTTCCAGTTTACGGCAATTGTATTGAAAGACATCAGAATCAAATTACATTTCCAAAATCAATGTATAATATATTAGAATTAAACGACAAGCTATTGTCGGATCTGAAACAAATCGCAAAAGAGATGGGTATCAAGAAGATAGATTCTCTTAAAAAAGAAGATTTGGTTTATCGGATTCTTGACCAGCAGGCCATTGATCTGGCAGGCAAGAAAATAGCATCGGATAAAGAAAAGGCTGAAAAGAAAGATCCTCGTAAACGTAAGGAAAATGCGCCTAAGAAAGAGGCTAAAGCACCGAAATCAGACAATAAGAAATCTGAGTCTAATGCCGATACTTCTTCAGTAGCAAAAGCAAAACAGCCGAATCAAAAGAAAGTATCCGAAAATAAGAAGAAACCTTCAGCACCAACGGAAACTACAAAAACTCCTCCGGCTAAAAAGCCTGAAGTAAAAGAGCAAATGAGTGATCAGTCTTCCGAATCAATTGTTTCTGCTGAACCTAAAAAGACTCCGGCTCCAGCACAGACACAGGCAAAAGGAGCGGGTCGAAGCCGTACCCCTCATGCTGAAAATGCAGCAAAGGCCGTTCCGGTAGAAACCGTAGAGGATGTGTTGCCTAAAGAGAATGCCGAAACAACAGTGGCAATTGTTGAGGAAAATGTAGAAAATACTCAAAATTCTCGTCCTCGCGGTGCATTTAGAAATCCTTTGAAGGAACAAACCAAACCGATTGAACCAACTGAGACTCCTGTCGAAGAGAAAGGTGATGCTGTAGAACCTTTGGTTGATGAAACTATTCTAGCACAGAATAAACAAGCTTTTCAATCATTCTTCCCTGTAAAAGGTAAAGTGATTCAGAGTCCTCGTCGTCAGCAACCTTCACGTGAAGGACAAACCGTTCGTGAACAGCAACCTGCACGCGATCCGAAGTCCAACGCTCGTGAATCGTTTGCGACACGTGAACCACAGGAAGGAAGAGAGGCTGTAGTACGTGAAACAACTCCTACGTCTCGTCAACAAGAAGCTCCGGTGCGCGAAAAACCTTTTGACTTTGAGGGTATTCTTCATGGAACTGGGGTTCTGGAAATATTGAGCGACGGATATGGTTTTCTTCGTTCTCCCGATTATAATTATTTCACTTCACCTGATGATATCTATGTATCGCTCTCTCAAATTAAATTGTTTGGGTTGAAGACAGGCGATGTGGTAGAGGGTCCAATTCGTCCTCCAAAAGAGGGTGAACGCTATTTTCCACTTGTAAAAGTTGAGAAAATCAATGGACGTACACCCGAATATGTGCGAGACCGTGTTCCTTTTGAACATTTGACTCCGCTTTTCCCGAATGAGAAATTTAATCTTACCAAAGGATACGGAGATACCATTTCGGCACGTGTTGTCGATATGTTCTCTCCAATCGGTAAAGGACAGCGTGCATTGATCGTGGCTCCTCCGAAAACCGGAAAAACGGTACTGCTTAAGGATATTGCAAATGCAATTTCAGCAAATCATCCCGAGGTATACATGATCATCCTATTGATTGATGAGCGTCCCGAAGAGGTGACGGATATGGCCCGCAGTGTAAATGCCGAGGTTATTTCTTCAACATTTGATGAACCGGCAGAACGTCATGTGAAGGTAGCTGATATGGTACTTGAAAAAGCGAAACGTTTAACCGAATGCGGTCATGATGTGGTTATCCTGCTTGACTCGATTACTCGTTTGGCGAGAGCTTTCAATACGGTTTCTCCGGCATCGGGTAAAGTACTCTCGGGTGGTGTAGATGCAAATGCTCTTCAGAAACCGAAGCGTTTCTTCGGTGCTGCACGTAATATTGAAAATGGGGGAAGCTTGACGATTATCGCTACAGCTCTTATTGAAACCGGCTCCAAAATGGATGAAGTTATCTTTGAAGAGTTTAAAGGTACCGGAAACATGGAACTTCAGCTTGATCGTAAACTGGCTAACAAACGTATCTTCCCGGCTGTTGATATCCTTGCTTCAAGCACGCGTCGTGATGATTTGTTGCTTGATAAAGATACCCTTAATCGCATGTGGATTCTGCGTCGTTATCTTTCAGATATGAATTCGAATGAAGCGATGGATTTCATCCGTAAACGTATGGAGAATACGCGCAATAATCAGGAATTCCTTCTTTCAATGAATGATTGATCGTAAAAGATACCATTCGATACTCCATTAGGGATTCTTATTGTATAAAAAAGAAGCAACACTGTTTATAAGTCTCAGACTTATATGCAGTGTTGCTTCTTTTTTTATATCATGAAGTGGGTTGCCGAGAAAGCGATACTGAATACTAGGAGTTCGAGTCCTATTCATAATCGCCCAATTCAATTTAATCCCTTGATTTCTTATTTCTAATCTGTTCCGCAATATTCCGATGTCTTTCGGCTAACTCGATATGCCCGCATTTGAGATGTAAATCAGCGAGTCGGGAGTGAACCGTAGGATTGAGTGGTTTCAACGATACCGCTTTTGTAAAATCGGTGAGCGCTCCATCAAGATCGTCAACAAGTACTCTTAATTTCCCGCGGTTATAGATCGCTTTGAAATGATTCGGACTCATTTCTGCGGCTTTATTCAGACAGTGGGCGGCCTCTTGTAATTCTCCGATATCAAGTAGTGTAATGCCCTTGCGTACCCAGGCATCTGTGAAACCGGGATAGAGCGATATTGCTTTGTCAAAATTTCGGATAGCAGCATTCGAATCTCTCGCTTTCAAAATGCACTCGTTTCCCAGTAGATAATATTCCTCGGCAAATTCACGTAAACGCAGGTTTTGTTCACTCATCTTCTGCTGTAAAGCTTTATTTTTTGCTTCAAGAATGTTTATTCTGTTTAATTTGCGCCGAATCAGTCGCTTTGCTTCTGGTTTTTCGATTTCATATTTTGCATGTATCGCCAAAAAGAAATTATCTACCGCGCCATCAAAGTTCCCTTTATCGAAATCCCGTAGCGTATCTTTATAATATTGAATTGCGTTTGCTTCTTTAATCGCTTTATCAATTAATTTGCGATCATTGAAATGTTTACTGAAAGCTACTATGTCTGGGCTGATGAAGATATCTGAACGATTGATCTTCTGTTTTAAGGAAATTCCTTCGAGCGATGTGCAACGAGACAGAGCCACGTAGGTTTGGCCACCTGCAAATGCGCCGCCTCCCAAATCAATTATTACATTTGAAAAAGTAAGCCCTTGACTTTTATGTACTGTTATGGCCCATGCCAATCTAATCGGGTATTGAGTAAAACTACCGAGTTCGGTTTCTTCCACTTTGTTCTCTTTTTCATTGAAAGAGTAGCGGATGTTACGCCATACATCCGGCTCTACGGTTACCTGATTGCCATTTTCAAGTTCAATCAGAATGCGACTTTCCGTGATATCCAATACCTGTCCGATGGTTCCGTTCACCCATCGTTTTTGAAAATCGTTTTTTATAAAGATAATCTGTGCTTTTCTTTTTAAAATCAGTTCTTTTTGTGTGGGGAGTGAACTTTCAGGGAAATCACCGCTAATTATTCCATTAAAACGATACTCTTCCTCTTCAATCTCCGCTAACTTTCGTGTATTGATAAAATCTACCGAATCGCGACGTGTTGCCAGTGTGACTGAAAATTCATTTACCGTAGGTTCCAGTGTGTTAAAACGTTGGTTGAGGATAGCTAGTTCGGATGCTCCGGCTGCATTTTCACGAATCTTGTCTAAAACAGAGATAAAGGCAGAATCAGTTTGTCTGTATACCTTTTTTAATTCAATGGAAACCAAATTGATCTCCCTGAATACTTTAGCGCTAAAAAAGAAAGGGTTAGGGTAGAAGCGGTTCAATATATCCCGTGAATCTTTGGGCACTACCGGTTCAAGTTGGAATACATCACCGACAAAAAGAAGTTGTTTTCCTCCGAATGGAAGTCGCAGGTTTCCCGAATAGACACGAAGTACACGGTCCATAAAATCAATCATATCGGCTCGAACCATCGAGATTTCGTCGATAATGATCAATTCGAGTTTTTCCAGTAAGACGCGGTGTTCTTTTTTGTATTTGAAGAAATCATAAATCCTGCCGTTCAATGTGCTTAGATCCGGGTCATCCGGTAAAATAGGACGAAAAGGCATTTTAAAGAAAGAGTGTATGGTGCAACCTTCGGCATTGATCGCGGCGATACCGGTAGGAGCGAGGACTACAAACTTTTTTTTGGTGTGGGCACAGATATGCTTCAGGAATGTAGACTTTCCGGTACCGGCTTTGCCGGTGAGGAAAACGGATTGATTCGTGTTTCGGATGAGGTTATCCAAAACACGAAACTCTTCATTATCCGTATCGATTATTTTATTATCCAACTTTACGCTCAGTTTTTATTTGAGCGTAAAGTTAGGTATTAGTTATAGCATGAGCAAGACGATTAACAACGCAGCGATTAAGTTAACAACCACACCTACCGCATAAGTCAACGAGTAACCAATGGTAGGAAGGTCGCTATTCAACTGGTCTGTAATAGCTCCTAGGGATGGAGTACTTGTTCTAGCTCCGGCGATACAACCCAGTGTAATAGGCGATTTGAACTTGAAAACGTATTTGCCAAGGAAAATACCTGTTATCAACGGAACTGTTGTAGCAATGGCACCGTAAATCAAGATTTGCCATCCGATCTCGCGCAAACTGCTTCCGAAACTCGGCGCGGCCGCAATACCGATAATCGCAACATACATGCTTAGTCCCAAGGTTCTCATCAGCCAGACCGATGCATCCGGAATTTTACCGAATGTTGGTCTTTTGGAACGAAGCCATCCGAGCAATAAGCCTGCAAGCAATACGCCACCACTACTTCCGAGACTAATAGGTATCTTTCCCGTTTTAATCATGAAAGACCCTAAATAAACACCGGCAACGATGCCTAGGCATAAGAACACGATATCGGTGATGGT
Organism: Bacteroidales bacterium; assembly: GCA_036655355.1. Lineage (GTDB taxonomy): Bacteria > Bacteroidota > Bacteroidia > Bacteroidales > JAUNSR01 > JAUNSR01. The sequence continues at coordinate 16,573 of JAVVQG010000001.1, read as the reverse complement.
AGAAGGTCTGTCGATGTATCCGATCTGTTTCGCCGCACGCTCCACGTCGGAAGGAATCCCTGCGATTTGGATCATATCGCCTGCCATCAGTTCTGTTCCCGGTCGCACTTTTATGTTTGTGCCAGCGCGAGTAAGCCGTTTAATGCTTACACCGTACATATAATCCATTAAAAGTAGCTGAAGGATCGTTTTGCCTGCCAATGTTTTTTTCGTGATCATGATAGGAAGCGTTTCGGCAGGGAAATTCAGTAGATCGTAATCTGCAATTTCAGCTCCAACATTAGCAGATGCATCCATCGCATATTCGCGTCGTCCGCTTAATACGATATCATCTTCGGGATAGATTAATGTATCGGGTGTAACATAAGAGATTACGTTGTTATGCCGGATACGAGCTACGAACAAACGCTCTTCCTGATTGATCAGTTTTCGTTCAAGATCAGAAACCTTTTTACCATCTTCCGTAAACCAAGTGTTTGATACATGATATGCTCGGAATGTTACCGGACGCAATGCATTGAAAATAGCGGGGGAGTTGTCTGTAACATGTTGATCTCCCATCTCCTTTTCCATTTCATGGATCTCCTGCTTCACTTTTTTCATACCCCCAAGTAACCATGGCCCGATGATACTTAATATGAATGCGGATCCAGCCGCTCCGAATATATAAGTGATGGAATAAGTTACGGGGACGAATCCAATCAGCATGTCTTTTTGCTCTTTGGTATAATCCGGATTAGAGGCAATTGTTTCGGGTACGATTCCTAAAGCCCCGGATATTGTCTGTGTACCAGCAAACAAACCTCCGGCCTGTCCCACATTATATCCGGCAATCTTTGCGATTACAAAAACGGAAATGAAACAGGCGAAACAGATGCATAGAGCAAATAATACCTGTTTGACACCGTTTTTCGCGACGGATTGAAAAAACTGTGGGCCTACCGCATATCCTGTCGTGAACAGGAATAATAGGAAAAATGCCGAACGCATCGGACCCGGCACGGCCATTCCCAGCTGTCCCACTAAAAGTCCTACCAAAAGGGCACTTGCTACTGTACCCAAAGAGAAGAAGCCAATTTTTATCCTTCCCACGATGAATCCTACTCCAACAGAAAGGAATACAGCCGCTTCAGGATATTTCATCAGTACTCCTACAACCCAATCAACCACATACATACTGACCTGATTTAGTAATTATGATAAATATCGATCCAGTTATCCAATGCCGTATTCACTGTTCGGCTCATACCTGTAGAAAGGTCTGAACGAAGTTCATTCTGTTCAAAATCGAACAGCCACGGTACAAAATTCGGATCGTCTTTAGCCAGTTTCTGAGCATACTCCTTTCTGCTAAGGGTTCCTTTATCGGGATCATTGTTGTAGCGATCCACCATCTGTTTTGTTTTCTCTTCTGATACTTCCAGTTTCATAACGTCATTTTTTTAAGGTTCTTTGATTAAGAACAATCCGAAACTCAAAAAGGTTGAAGGAAATAAGAAACTATCTGATTGAAATAAAAAATGGCTTACTCCGTGGAAGAAGCAAGCCATTTTAAAATATAGAACAGAGAAAGAGTTTTTGTCAACGGTCTTAGATAAGTGCCAAAATCTGAATCACTACGATCAACATCACCAAAGCAATCGGATAAACGGTAGCATAAGCTACGGTCGGTAGATTGGTTTTGGTCATTGAGTCGCACGCAGCAAGTCCCGGTGTAGAAGTCATCCCGCCGGTAAGTGCACCTAACAGGTAAAGGATGTTCATTTTAAATACGAAATGAGCGATCAATGTTGCAATGATCATCGGGATCATTGTAATTGCGGCTCCAACAGCAAAAAGAGTGATACCATGTTGCTGGAAAGTAGCTACGATATGTTGTCCGGCTGAAGTACCAACACCAGCAAGGAACATAATCAGACCTAGTTGGCGAAGCAATGTATTCGAACTTCCCGACATGGTCCACATGATCGGTCCCGTTTTACCGATTCCGCTCAAAATGATAGCCACAAGTAACACACCACCTGTCAGACCCGGAGAGAAAGACAAGCCATTTCCGAGAGCGATGTTGATTTTTCCGAAAAGCACACCCAAGACAATCCCGGCAGCGATTGGGAAAAAGTTTGTTGCGGACACTGCTTTGTCATCGTTTCCGAAGATTCGTGCAATCTGTTTCATCTCCTCTTTCGGAGCTGCAATCATGATCTTGTCACCGAATTTAAGTTTTAGATCGGCAGAAGGAGCGATCTCAATCCCTGCACGTCTTACGCGGGTCGCTGTTGCACTATAGTTCGCAAACAAATTAAGGGATCCGAGTGTTTCGTTTACAAGTTTTGTGTTTGTTAGGAGTACTTGTTCGATTTCAAAGCCCTCTTTCAACGGAAGGTCTGTGTCAACAGACGGTCCAACCAACATTCCCATACGGTCTAATGAATCAACGGTTCCAACGGCCTTGATCATATCGCCTTTCTGAAGTTTGGTGTTCGGACGCGGCAAGTGAGCTTCGTCGCTATGCATAATACGCGAAATCGTAGCTCCGGTCATAGAACGAAGTTTCAATTCGCCGATGGTTTTATTGATTACACCGATATTCTCAACTTGGAAAACTCGAGTAGAGAGAGCCGGATATTGATCCACTTGCTCACTTTCGATTTTCTTTTCAAGTTTAGGTAAATCGGTTCTCATGATTTTCGGAAGCAATTTTACAAAAAGGATAACTCCGATTACTCCAAATGGATAGGCGATACCATAACCGATTGATGAAAGAGAAGATCCGGTAGATTCAATTGCGGCTGCCAAACCAGGTGTACTCGTCAGCGCACCTGCCAAAAGGCCAGTAACAGTTGCTGCGTCGATGTCGAACAACCAACTGCAAAGGAAGCTAACCAATCCTGCACATGAAATCAGAATCACAGTCAGTATGGCGAGATCCCGCCCTTTACTTTTAAAAGAATCAAGAAAGCCCGGACCGGCCTGAATACCAATAGTGAAGATGAATAAGATCATTCCGAAATTCTGGATGTCAGCAGGAATCAGAACCCCGAAGTGTCCGAAAAGCAATGCGATGAAAATTACGGCTGAAACGTCAAGTGAAACACCTTTGATTTTGATTGAACCGAGCATGTAGCCCAGTGCCACGATCACGAATAGTGAAAAATAGGAATTTTGGAATAGGTCCATGAGCATTTTATGATTAAAGAATTAAATTCGGGTTGCAAAGATAGAAAAGCAAAACGTAGGAATCACTTGTTTTTATGCCAAAAAACACATTTCTTACAATATTTTTTTCAAAATCTTATTAATTAATAAAATAGGAAACGAATATTCGATTTGATAATCACCGAATTGGTTAGATTTAAGACGTGTTTTAAATAATTAGGATTAAAAATTGCTTTAAAATAAGGATTCAAAGAGGAGTTCGATTGTTATTAAAACATTGACTTTTTGATGAAAGAACTCTTTTTATAGTTCCATTGATTTGGATAATAGTCTTTTAGTGGCTTTTTTTGTAAAAAAATGCGTTTATTCAGAAGTAAAAGTGAATTAGGTTGGTACTGTTAAAATTGGGGAAAGTCCTGAATTCGCTACAGCCAAACTTTCGTCCAATTGACCTAAAACGATAACTTTGCAAAAAATATGAGTTTATGAGTGAAAACACTAAAAATTCTCTTGAAGAAGTAAGTAAGGATTTACGCTATTTGCGCCTGCTTTCGAATAATTTTCCCACGATATCTGACGCGTGTACGGAAATTATCAATCTTGAAGCGATATTAAGCCTTCCGAAAGGTACCGAACACTTTCTGACAGACCTGCACGGTGAATATGAAGCATTCCAACATGTTTTGAAAAATGCTTCGGGCGTAGTGCGTCGTAAAGTGGAAGATATTTTTGGAAACTCTCTTCGTGAGGCAGATAAAACGGCTTTATGCACATTGATTTATTATCCCGAGGAGAAGCTAGAACTGATAAAGAAGACGGAGAAAGATATTGAAGACTGGTATCGAATCACCCTTCATCATATTATTGAAGTTGCCCGAATGGTCTCTTCCAAATATTCCAGATCGAAGGTTCGTAAATCTCTTCCGCCTGATTTTGCATATATTATTGAAGAGTTGTTACATGAATCGCAACAAGAGCCTGATAAACACGACTATTTCAATAGTATTATCAGCAGCATCATTCAGATTCATCGTGCGGATGAATTCATTATTGCGATCTGTAATGTGATTCAGCGACTTACCATTGATACGTTGCATATTGTGGGTGACATCTACGACCGTGGTCCCGGAGCACATATCATTATGGATACGTTGTGTACCTATCATGATTTTGATATTCAATGGGGGAATCATGACATTCTTTGGATGGGTGCAGCAGCCGGAAATGATGCAAGTATCGCCAATGTGGTTCGAGTTTGTCTGCGCTACGCAAACCTGGAAACTCTGGAGGAGGGATACGGAATCAACTTGCTTCCGCTCGCTACCTTTGCGATGGAAACCTATGGGGACGATTCATGCAAGAATTTCAAGTCAAAACTGAACGATAGCGATTATTATAAAGATAAGACACTCCGGATGATGGCCCAAATGCATAAGGCGATCTCGATCATCCAATTTAAATTGGAAGGTCAGATTATCGCGAAGCGTCCTGATTTCGGAATGGATAGTCGTAACCTGCTCGAGAAGATTGATTTTGAAAAAGGTACTGTTTGGGTTGACGGAGTGGAATATCCGTTGTCCGATACGAATCTGCCAACAATAGATCCCAAAAATCCGAATGCGCTCACTGCAGAAGAACAGGATCTTGTGGAGAAGTTAAGACACTCTTTCAAAAATAGCGAGAAGCTCGAAAAACACATCCGTTGCTTGTTTTCTAAGGGAAGCCTTTATCTGACACGCAACAGCAACCTGCTTTATCACGCTTCATTGCCGATGAATGCCGATGGAAGTTTTAAAAGCGTCAGCATCCGAGGAAAGGAGTATAAAGGGAAAGAGTTACTAGACGTTCTCGATTCGATGGTACGTACGGCTTATTTTGATGATACCCATTCCGATATGCAGCAATATGCCCTCGAATATGTGTGGTATTTGTGGTGTGGTCCGGATTCACCTTTATTCAATAAGAGTAAAATGGCGACTTTTGAACGCTATTTTATTGCCAATAAAGAGGCCCACAAGGAGAAAAAGGGGGAATATTATCGTCTGATCAATGAAGAAAGCGTTTGTGATACGATTCTCACTGAATTCGGATTGAATCCATCTAATTCGCGTATCATTAACGGACATATACCGGTAAAAACCACAAAAGGGGAAACACCGGTTCGAGCAGGAGGAAAGTTATTGGTGATTGATGGCGGATTTTCAAAAGCTTATCAGAGCGAAACAGGAATTGCCGGCTATACGTTGATTTACAATTCTCACGGTTTGTTGCTGGTACAGCATCAGCCCTTCGAATCAGCAGAGAATGCAATTCTTGAAGGTCACGATATTATCTCAACCATGCAGATTCTTGAATTTAAAGCACAGCGCATGCGTGTACGTGATACTGACCGCGGAGCAGAATTGGCTCACCAAATCAATGATTTGCAAAAATTATTAGTCGCTTATAGAAGCGGACTCATCAAAGAAAGAAAATAACGATACATCAAACGTGGCAAATGAAGGGGATTAACCTCTCTTTGCCGCGTTTTTTGTTACCAGTACTTTGTCGATACGTACCCCGTCTATATCGACGATCTCAAATGTATAATCCTCCCATGGAACGAGATCACCCGTTTTCGGAATTCGCTCGAGTTCTTTTAGTATTAGTCCACTGATCGTATTGAAAGGGTAGGTTTCGTATAACTCTTCATGTTCGATGTAATTCAGAAAATCGTAAAAAGAACACTGACCCTCCACCAATAAAGAACCGTCGGCGCGTTCCACGATTTCCGGTTCCTCATCGATTTCCCGAACAGAGCCGATCAGCGCTTTCACAATATCTTTCATTGTGACGATTCCTCGGATTGCTCCGAATTCATCTGTAACGATACCGTATTTCACGTGTTCGCGCTTTAATTGTTCCAAGGCATTGTAAACGCTCAGTTTCTCAGGGAAATATTGAATGGGTCTCAGGTTCTCTTTTAATTTAAAATCGCTATCGTCAAGTTGTCCGAAAAGATCCTTGAGATAAATCACGCCGATGAGGTGATCCAGATCTCCGTTAACAACAGGATAGACATTAAACAGATTCTCCATTACCTTCTCTTTTACGCGACTGTTTGATTCGGTGATATCCAGCCAAACCAAATCTTTTCGGTGCGTCATGATGGAACCGACGTTCCGGTCGCCGAGATTAAAAACGCGTCCCACAATATCTTCTTCCACCTCCTGTACCTCTCCGGTCTCAGTACCTTCTCTTACGATTGCTTTGATCTCCTCCTCTGTTATTGAACTCTTTCCATCATCCTCCATTCCGAGCATTGAAATGATGAAATTGGAACTTTTTGATAATAACCATACAAAAGGTGTTGACACAAGTGATAAGAAGCGCATCGGACGGGCTACAGCAGAGGAAATTCCTTCGGCATTATTCAGTCCGAGACGTTTTGGAACCAATTCTCCGATTACCAAGCTAAGATACGTTACAATAATCACGATGGTGGTCTGAGAGATTTTAAAGGCAAAAGAGGGGAGTAGCCCCATCCCTTCCAGCCAATTGCTCAGATAGGGGGAAAGCTGTTGTCCGGAGAATACCCCGGTAAGAATTCCGACCAAAGTAATTCCGATTTGGATCGTAGAGAGGAAATTATCCATGTTATCTGATAATTTCAGCGCTTCTGAAGCCCCTTTATTCCCTTTTCTAGCATCCATTTCGAGCTTTGATTTTCGTGCGGAAACAAGCGCTATCTCGGCCATTGAGAGAAATCCGTTGAGAAGAATCAATAGGAGTATAAAGATAATTTCCATATATTGTTTATGTAATTGATTTAGTAATAAAGAGATAACGTTATTTCTAAAGATATAACAACCTACAACAAAATATTCTTCCCAAAAGCTTTAAATATTTCTAAAAATCAATTCCTTTAACTCTCATTCTGAAGATAAGTTTATATCTTCGGATTACAAATAATGGCAGAAGGGCTTTGTTCAGCCCTTTTTCCTAATAATTAAGTAGCAAAATAATTTGAATTTGTGATGAACAAGACGATTAAAAAACTACTCCTCGTTTTCTCTCTTTTCCCGCTTGCGCTTGCCGCACAAACTTCCAAAGGATCTTCTATTAAAGAAGTAACCACTGATACGTTCACGATATTGGAACGCATGGAAAACTCAATGAAGGAGAATCTTCAGTTAATGACCTTTCCTTCTTTAGCGGAAAGCATAGAGCTTGAGAATAAAATCAATGACCACTACAACAATTTTATCGACAACCTGATTTCCAGCGCAAATACCTTTATCGGCACTCCTTATCGCCGCGGAGGAAAAAATCCGCGCGGATTTGACTGTTCCGGTTTCACTTCTTACATTTTTTCACGTTATGGTGTGAAACTGAACGAAAGCAGCCGATCACAGACAAGTAACGGACGTAAAATCGAACGTAGAGAAGATGTACAGAAAGGAGATCTTGTTTTCTTTAAAGGCAGTAACGCTTCAAGTAAAACGATCGGACATGTGGGTATCGTAACCGATACCGATGAAAAAGGAACGATTAAATTCATTCATTCTGCTATCAGCGGGGGGGTGAGAGTGAACAAAGTATCCGATCCTTACTACGCCCGCAGGTATGTGATGGCGGTGCGCGTAAACCCCGCATTTCTTAAATTCTAAGAGATAGACGATTTTTTTCTTCCGTAAGAAAGAACCGAATACATATATAACCTGTTCGTATGATACGGACAGGTTATTTTATTTTTGCATATATGTAAAACTAACACAAATTATACGAATGACAGCTTGTTCAATCGTTCCCTCCCTCTATTTTTGCGTATCTGTTTTTCCTTTTATTAATCAATTATAAATATGTTTTCCAAGATGGATAAATCCGCACCAGCAAAAAGTGAGCAGAATCACAAACTGGGACTTTTTAAACTGATTGCCGTAACGTTGGCTTTTGTGATGAGTATTCGAAACCTTCCGATGCTTGCCGAAACGGGTTGGCCCCAAATATTCTATATGGTGTTGGCTGCCATTATCTTTCAGTTGCCCGTCGCGCTGATTTCAGCTGAACTTGCAACCGGATTTTCAAGTAAGGGCGGAACTTATTCTTGGATAAAACTGGCATTTGGTAAAAACTGGGCATTTGTGGGTGCATGGATGTTTTGGTGTCAGATGTGCGTGGGCATGGTGATGGTTGCATCTTTCATCGCGGCTATGATGGCCTATGTATTCGATCCGGAGCTGGCATCGAATAAATATTTCATTATGGGCGTAAGCCTTGTCAGCATTTGGTCATTGACGTTATACAATCTTAAGGGACTTAAAGCGAGTACACTCATCTCTACTCTGGGCTATGTGATCGGAGTGGCTATTCCTTTTGTTTTAATCATCGTTTTCGGCGCGATCTGGATATTTGGGGGACACCCTGTGGACCTTCCGCCGTTTACATGGGAAAATGTAATTCCGGATTTTAGCCAAATGAACAACCTTGTGTTTTTTACAGGGATCATTCTGCTTTACGTCGGATCCGAAGCTGTTGCAGTACATGCTCCTCAAACAAAGGATGTCCAGAAGAATTTTCCAAAAGCGATGATTGTAGCTACATTACTTCTTCTGGTTCTCAATGTTATCGGAGCTATTTCGATTCAGATGGTGGTGCCTCGAGAACAAATCGGATTGGCCTCGGGTATTATGCAGACTTTCCATATCTTCTTCTCGCAATTCAACTTAACGTGGTTGTCGCCAATTGTAGCTTTTATGATTGGATTCGGAGCGTTCGGTCAACTTTCAACCTGGTTGGTAGGTCCTTCAAAATCAATGTTGGCGGTTGCGGAAGATGGCAATATGCCGGCTTTTTTTCATAAGACGAGCAAGCAGGGGATGCCCGTTGTCTTTATGATTCTACAGGCTGTTATACTCTCTTCTGTTACGTTGGTATATATGTTGGTCCCTACGATCAATGCCGGATTCTTCATGGTGTTGGTGCTTACGGTATTGATCTATTCCATTACGTATATATTGATGTTTGCATCCGCAATACGTTTACGTTATACCCATCCACATACCAAACGAGCCTACCGCGTACCGGGTGGAACCGTCGGAATCTGGTTTTTGAGCGGTATGGGAATCTTATCGATGTTGATCTGCATGGTGATCAGTGTCTTTCCGCCAGCCTCCATGCCGGTTGAAAGTAAACTGACTTACATTATCTTTGAGGTGGGAGGATTGTTTTTCTTCCTATTCTTTCCTTTCTTCTTCATCTGGCTGATGAAAAAGAAGAACCGTTGAAATAAAACAACAAATAGAGGACGCAAAAACATATCGAAACACCTTTTGTTCTATCTTTGTAAAAACAAAAAAACTCCGACTATGGAACAAACCAAATTATCAGCAATCTACATCAGCGATGAGAATGCAGTGGACTTCTCTGTCAACCAGGTGTTACCGATCGTACTTAAATATGTAAAACTGGATGATATCGAAGAGATGTATGTATTGGATGCTTCTTCTGAGAACTATTTTCTGGTAAGTGATATGAATGATTATGATTCATTGGAAGATATCGTACAACCCTCTTATGAAAATGGAAATCTGAGCATATTTGATTTCGATATTCAGCTTAAGAATGGAGTGAGTATCTACACCCATGATAATCTTACAATTGAAGCTCCCGATCAGGCGCAGTTGATGAAATACATTGATTTTATTTTCCAACATTTTCATCTTGACCCTGTCGCTTGTAAAGAAAAGCTCTTAGCTTCTCCGGACGAAGAGGTATATTTTGATATCAAAGATTAATACTTTCGGTCATAAATTCTGACTCCCCGTTAAAAGGCATTCCTTTTTAACGGGGAGTTTTTTATTGGATTTTTTAAACTAAAGTTCCCAATCAAATGTTAGGATTCAAAGAGTTGAAATGTTTTATTCTTCATTCTAGAACCTATGACAATCTTAACATTTAAAGAGATTCTGCGAAGGGCTTTAAGTTCTACTTTCTTTCTGATTTTCTGTTTGACGGCCGCAAACGGACAGACAGAATCAAAGTGGTTAAAGACTCCGCTTCCTGAATCGTATCCTGCAGATAGCTTTATTCAACAGAAGCTGCCTATAGAAGAACAATGGTGGAATTCCTTTAATGATCCGCTGTTGGATTCATTGATTAATGTGGCCATGAAAAACAACTATGACCTCTTGATCGCTAGTAACCGTATTCGTCAGGCCAAAGCTGCTATGATGAGCGCTTATGGGGGACTACTTCCATCTTTTGCTCTCTCGGCAGGGTGGGAACGAAGTCGGAGTAGTGAGAATATGTCTTCCATGACCATGGCGACAAATCCTTATGCCTCTTATTTCAGCGGAGCCGTAAGTATGAACTGGGAGATCGACCTTTTTGGTTCTATTTGGCAGAAAGCTCGCTCCCAAAAAGATCTTTATCGTGCTTCCAAAGCCGATTATAACGGAACCATGGTGTCTGTTGCAGCATCTTTGGGGTCGGCATACATCAACTTGCGTACTACCCAGAAGTTGTTGGAAGTAACGAGTTCAAATATTGCTTCCCAAAAAGAGATACTCCGAATTACCGAAGCGCGTTATGATGCTGGCCTTTCCTCTAAACTCGATGTAACGCAAGCGAAGGCTACCTATTACAATACGCGTGCAGCGATCGCCAAATATGAAACGGCTGAGGGGACGTATATCAATTCCATCGCCCTTTTGTTGGGCGTACTTCCTTCCGAAATAACAGAGATGCTCAAACAGTCTCCATTATTGCCTAATCCCGATCGATTGGTTCCGGTAAGCGTTCCGGCTCAGTTATTGCGTCAAAGACCGGATGTACGAGCCGCAGAATATCAGGTTAGTTCGCAGGCAGCTTTGGTGGGTGCCGCGCGTGCTGATTGGTTTCCGAGCTTCTTCCTCACCGGAGAGATCGGTGTTGCTTCACACGATATGGATCAATTGTTTAAAAAACCATCCATGGTATGGCAAATCGCACCTGTAATGAAATGGACTATTTTTAATGGTGGGCAACGGGCCATGGCTGTTTCTTCGGCAAAGGCTGCTCTTGAAAGCAGTGTAAATAATTACAACCTAACCGTATTGACCGCTTTGCAGGAGGTTGACAACGCAATTATCTCCTATAAATTTTCTGTAAAAGAAACCGTTGAACTTACGACGGCAGTTCAAGAAGCAAAGAATTCGCTCGAACTCTCCGTAGAACTCTATAAGATGGGATTGGCAGCATTTATTAACGTGGTAAATTCTCAGCAATCTCTTCTGTCCTATCAAACTTCTTTAGTTAATTCTCAGGGTAACACTCTATTAAATCTTGTTCGTCTTTATCAGGCATTGGGAGGCGGATGGGATATGGCAGTTGAATAAATACATAAAAAATATAATTATGAAGAGAACGAATTATGGACGATACATGCCCCTTCTTCTAGTTCTATGGGGAGTGTTGTTAACGGGATGTAAGAAAACGTCAAAGAAAGAGACGGCCGGGATGGTGCCTCCGATAGAAGTGTCAACTCCCGAGGTAAGAGATATAATGCTGACAGAAACATATCCGGGCTATTTACAGGCATTCAATACGGTGAACCTGGTAGCCAGAGTATCCGGGTATCTGCAGCAGATACAGTATCAAGTGGGGCAACGGGTGAATAAAGGGCAAACGTTGTTCGTCATAGAACCGACACAGTATCAAGACAACCTGCATGAAGCCGAGGCTTCTGTGGCACAGGCTAAAGCAACACTCGACTACGCGAAGGCCACTTATGAACGTACAAAACAAGCCGCTTTGGCGAATGCAGTATCTGAGATTCAGGTCATACAAACCAAGGCGAATTATGATCAGGCCATAGCCTCACTCAAAAACTCTGAAGCGCAACTTGAAACGGCCAAGACCAATTTGGGTTATTGTTACGTCACCGCACCATTTACGGGCCGCGTGACTAAGAATCAATTCGATGTCGGAAATTTTCTTAGTGGATCGTCTTCCCCTACACTCGCTACAATATATCAAGATGATAAATTGTACGTAAACTTCAGTGTAGCCGACAATCAATACTTGAATATGGCTGTGAAACGTGATGATCCGGAGGAGATGGGCAAATTGTCAGATCTTACCGTCATGCCGAATGCACAGGCCAATCTGCCTTCATACAAAGCAAAGCTTGATTATTTAGCTCCGAATGTGGATGTTTCTACAGGTACGATGAATTTGCGGGGTATAATTGATAATTCGGACGGTCTTTTGCGTGATGGGCTTTATGTGAAGGTAGTCTTACCTTATCGGGAGAAAAAAGATGCCATCCTGATTCAAGACGCTTCTATCGGTACGGATCAGTTGGGCAGATACGTATATGTAGTGAATGACTCTTCAAAAGTAGAATACCGCAAATTAGAAGTGGGGCAGTTGGTGAATGATACCCTACGTCTGGTTTTATCGGGATTGAAACCGAATGATCGCTATGTGACACAGGCGTTGTTGAAAGTTCGTCCGGGAATGCCCGTTAAGCCGATTTTAAAAGGAACAGCCGTAAAAGAGGCTGTAGGAAAATAAACTAAAGCATACGAACGTGAAAAACTCTTCATTTACAAGATTCTTTATAGAAAGGCCGATTTTTTCAACCGTCCTTTCACTTTTGGCGGTTTTGGCCGGGATCTTCTCGTTGCGTTCCTTGCCAATAGCGCAATATCCCGATATCACGCCTCCTACGGTGATCGTTTCGGCTACCTATCCGGGCGCTGACCCGAATCTGGTAGCTACTACCATCGGTGCGCCTATTGAGGAAGCAATAAACGGTGTGGAGGGGATGCTTTATATGAGCTCCTCCTCGAGTCAGGGATCTTATTCGCTGACCATTACCTTTGATGTCGGAACAGATATCGACATGGCAGCTATCTTTGTTCAGAACAAATTGAATACCGTGTTGAATACTTTGCCCGCTTCCGTTATCAAACAGGGGGTTACTGTGAAGAAATCATCATCAAATATGTTGGTGTTCTTTGGTATGACAGCGAAAGATTCCATGTATGACAATCTTTATCTCAGTAATTATGCCAGCCTAAATGTCGTCAATGAACTCGCACGTGTGAGTGGGGTAGGTCAGGTACAAGTGATGGGAGCCGGAAATTATAGCATCCGCATTTGGATGGATCCAGAGATTCTGCGTATCCGAAAAGTCTCCGCCTCAGATATCTACACGGCAATAGCGAATCAGAACATGAGCTCTACGGCCGGTTCAGTGGGTAATCCGCCTAATGATAACGACGTAATGTTTGAATATACGTTGGTCACAAAAGGACAGTTGACTGATGTAGAGCAATTCAAGAATATTATCGTTACATCTACGCAGACCGGTGAGTATCTTCGACTAAAGGATGTCGCTCGAGTTGAACTAGGTAGTATCAATTACAACATGATCGCTACTTATATGGGTGAGCAAACCGCCTTTATCGCTGTTAATCAGTTGCCGGGCGCCAACGCTTTGGATGTGGCGAAAGGGGTATTGAGTAAGATGGAGGATTTGTCTGTCTATTTTCCGGAAGGCGTAAGTTATCTGGTGAATCTGAATACCACCGATTTTATTACCGATTCCATCAAAGAGGTAATCCGTACGTTTTTTGAAACGTTGCTTATCGTGATGATCGTGATTATGTTCTTCCTGCAAAACTGGCGTGCAGTGTTGATTCCGGCAATTACTATTCCGGTTTCTTTGATCGCCACTTTTGCTATCATGGCGATATTGGGCTTTTCGATAAATCTGCTGACTCTTTTCGGTCTGATTCTTTCCATCGCTATTGTGGTGGACGATGCCATCGTTGTTGTGGAGAATGCGGTGCGCATCATGGAAGAGGAGAAGAAAGATGTAAAATTGGCTGTAGAGGAGGCGATTACCGAGTTGGTGGGGCCAATCATCGCTATAGACCTCTGTATGTTAGCAGTATTTGTGCCTACTTCATTTATTCCGGGCATTACCGGTGAATTGATTAAACAATTTGCACTTACCATTGCCGCTTCCACAATTATTTCGGGATTTGTTTCGCTTACGCTTACACCGGCGTTATGTGCGCTATTCCTAAAAGTGGAACCGCCTAGCAAGTTTTTCCTTTTCAGATGGTTTAATACCGGTTATGAAAAGGTGCGTGTAGTCTATGATAAGGCCATGACTTATCTCTTGTCTCACGTTTATATTGCAATGGGAATATTCGTAGTGGCTGCTGGGCTTGCTTTGTGGAAATACACGAAATTGCCAACTACTTTCCTTCCTACAGAGGATCAGGGTTATTTTATGGTGATGGTACAGCTTCCTAATGCTGCCTCTTTGGAGCGTACGCAGGAGGTTTTGCTTGACATCAGTAACAAGATGATCAAGACGATGCCGGAGGTTGAAATGTATAATACGATTGCTGGATTTAGTATGATGGGAGGAGGAGGAAGTAACTCCGGTACCATTTGGGTGATTCTGAAAAATTGGTCCGAACGAAAAGGAAAAGGTTCTTCGGCCATGGCCCTCGTTCAAAAGATAAATGAGGAGGCGTATATGGGAGTACCTGAAGCGACTGTGTATGCCATGAGTCCCCCTTCTATTCCGGGATTGGGTAGTGTGGGCGGTCTGACACTGGAACTTCAGGACCGAAATAACCTGGGTACACAGGCGCTTTACGAAGCTTATCTTACGTTGCTCAATACAGCTAAGGAAGAACCTGCCGTAGCTAGTCTTAATTCATTCTACAATCCGGACGTGCCTCAGTATCTGGTTAATATTGATCGTGATAAGATCCGTATGATGGGACTTACCTATCAGCAGGTCGCTTCAACGATGGCTTATTATCTCGGCACGGCTTATGTGAACGATTATGTTGATTTTGGACGCGTATATCAAGTTACATTGGGAGGAGAAAGTTCTTCGAGAGCTACGGTTGAAGATATTTTGAAGCTTAGTATTGAAAATAATAAGGGAGAAATGGTTCCGTTATCATCTTTCGTAAGTTTTGATTATCAGACTGCTCCGTCATCGATCTCACGTTATAACCTATACTCCTCAGCGCAGGTTAACATCAATGTGGCCTCTGATGCGAGCTCTGGGACAGCGATGAAGCAGATGGAGTCTTTGATAAACAAGCAACTTGGCACGAATTATGGATATCAATGGACCGGGACAGCTTATCAAGAGATGCAGTCCGGTAGTTCTATGGGGATGATTTTCCTTTTAGCCTTCCTAGTGGTTTTCCTTGTATTGGCGGCTCAGTATGAATCGTGGACCAGTCCTATTGCTGTAATCCTAAGTGTTCCATTTGCCGTGCTGGGAATTGTATTGGGATGTTTGGCATGGGGATTACCGGTGAGTGTTTATACGCAGATCGGACTGATTTTGTTGATCGCTTTGTCTGCTAAGAACTCGATTCTGATTGTAGCTTTTGCAAGACAGAATCGAATGATGGGTGTACCGGTGCGACAAGCTTCTTTGGATGGAGGTAACGTTCGTTTACGTCCGATCCTAATGACTTCTTTGGCTTTTGTTTTTGGAGTGATGCCATTGATGTTCGCTTCGGGAGCTGGAGCAGAAAGTCGTATCTCTTTAGGGGTCGCAGTTGTATTTGGTATGGCGATCAACGGTATTTTTGGTACTTTGTTTGTACCAAACTTCTATGAATTGATGCAGAATATCGAAGAAAATGTACTTCAGAAGAGCAAATGGAATCGATTGAAAGCCAAATTTGCAGCAGAGAAAAAAGCCGACGGTGGAAAAATGCCTGAACAAATGGACTGATTTCTCTGAAGAGTATATATTAAAAGAAAGCGGATCTGATTCATTCAGATCCGCTTTCTTTTAATATGTTGTGTAAGAGCCTTCTTCAAACGAACTCTAGTCAATCTTCTTTCTATCGTTCTGAGGCTTACTTAGAATAGGTGTCTTTTTTTATTCGAGTATAGTGATGATACCGGCTTCTCTTACCTGTTTCATGTCCGGCATTGTTAATATACTGTTGACAATCATCTTATCCCAATCTTCAATATAGATCATGCTGACTTTTGGAGTCGACCAATAGATGCACCATATATTGGGAGCTATCTCAAATCTGTTAATCTTAAAGATCTTAGGTTGATTAATACGTGAAGGGTGATGGTCTAGATCTGCGGCCGTACAAATAGATTCCATCGTGCCATCATCAAAATATTTAATATCATATTGAACACCATCAAAACGAAAATGATACTTTTTGTTCATTTCAGGCATTTTCTTCTCCATAAATGTAGTTTTTAGATTGTAAATAATAAGAATCTATTGTGTACAACAATTAAAACGACAGATGGTTTTAAGAAAATGAAAATAAATTTGGAATAGTATACCTATGGTGGTAAAAAAGGAGGGATTAAATGGCACGGAAGGAGAGGCTCGAACTCCCGACACCTGGTTTTGGAGACCAGTGCTCTA